>CAYYPK010000008.1:0-224817 GCA_964473525.1 uncultured bacterium | reverse complement strand
GCCCCAACCAGTCAACCCGAGGCTTGTGTCGCCCAGGCCTGCCTCGGAGGCGATGTCGTCGAAGCTGTCGAACGTCCGGTCGCCCTTTGGGCCGAGCGTGTTGTTGCGGTAATACGCGTTCATCTCGGTTTGCCAGTTGGTGATGAGCAGGTCGAGATCGCCGTCGCCGTCCGTGTCGCCGAAGTCAACGCCCATGCCCTGGCGCTGGTCGTCCGTTCCGGTGAGGAACCCGACGTCCTCGAACGTCCCGTCACCCCGGTTCTTCAGCAGCGCGTTGCGCGTGACGTCGTTGGCGACGTAGATGTCCAGGTCGCCGTCGTTGTCGTAGTCCGCCATGGCGACACCGAGACCCTTGCCCGGCGCGTCGGCGACGCCGGCCGCCGCCGTAATGTCCGTGAAGGAGCCGCCGCCTTCGTTACGGTAGAGCGCATTCGCCTGCGGGGCATACGCATCTGGCGCCAGCGTTACGGAGCCGTACTCCTGCTCATCCGCGTAGACGCCGGGTGTGTCGTCGGGGTCCGTGAAGTCGATGTAGCGCGCCACGTACAGGTCCAGGTCGCCGTCGTTGTCGATGTCGCCCCACGCGGCGGACGTGCCCCAGTCGGAGGAGGAGCCGCCGACGCCAGCGGCATCGGTGACATCCTCGAACGTGCCGTCGCCGAGGTTGCGGTACAGGACGTCCGAAGCGCCGAACGTGGTGAAGAAGATGTCTGTCCAGCCGTCGCCGTCGTAGTCCGCCGCGGCGACGCCCATGGCATGCGCGGTGTGACCCACGCGCGCGGCGTCCGTCACGTCCGTGAAGTGGCCGCCTTCGTTGCGGTAGAGGCGGTTGGGGTGGTCGGGGCCGTCCAGGACGTACAGATCCCAGTCGTCGTCGTTGTCGATGTCCAACCACGCCGCCCCGGAGCCTACGGTCTCGGAGATGTAGTCCAGCACGCCGTCGCCCTGATGCGCTGCCGCATCCAGACCTACGTCCAGGGCGACCTCGGTGAACCGCAGAGCCACTGGCGGATCCGTAGGATGTTCTGGTCCGGGGGTCTCGCGGTCAGCGGGGCCGCCACAGGCAGCGAGACCCAGCAACAGGCAGCACAGAACGGAGCGAACTCCTTCCCCTCGCAGGGGAAGGTTGGGATGGGGTCGGGAAGCCGTCGGCATGTCGTCTAGGCGTCCGAGGGAGTTCGAGAGCCTCTGCTACCGCTCATCAAGCTCGGTGATCATGCCCACTCGCGTCACGTGGCGTCCGCCCTCGAATTCCGCCTCGAGCCAGGCGTCGACGATGGAGAGCGCATGTTCTATCGCCGTGAAGCGTGCGCCCATCGCGAGCACGTTCGCGTCGTTGTGCTGACGCGACAGTTCAGCGTGCGACTCGTGGGAGCAGAGAGCCGCGCGCACGCCTGACACCTTGTTCGCGGCGATGGAGATGCCGATACCCGTGCCGCACATCACGATGCCCTTGTCCACGGAGCCCTCCGCGACAAGCTCACCAACGGCGGCGCCGTACTGCGGGTAGTGTGTGGATTCCGTGCTGTCCGTGCCCACATCCACGACGTCAATACCGCGCGCTGAAAGATGCGCCTTCACGGCCTCTTTCATGTGGTACGCCGGATGGTCTGATCCGACCGCGATCTTCATGCGGGCATTCCCAGGCGTTGGAAGTACCGGGCGGAGTGTTTCTACGAGTCGCCGCTCGCGATGGCGTCAATAAAGGCGACCCAGACGAACACGCCGACGACCAATCCGACGATAACGAGAGGCACGGTATGCAGTCCCAAATATGCGGAACGGTGGCTCACGAGGAATACTACCGGCCAGGCCGCGCGAGGAGCAAAACGGAACCCTTAGCGCATGTCGTCCAACACGGTCTGCAGCATCTCGCGGACGGAGTTGGGCGCGGCGTGGTCCGCATCCTCGGTGATGGGTTTCTGCTCGAACACGTCCGTCTCAATGTCGTACATGGAGCCGTCGTCGTAGAGCTTCCAACGATGCGTTTGCGCCCATCGTTGCAGCCGGAAGCCGTCCTTCCCCCATCCCGGCAACGGGTCGTGGTGGGCGAATACCCAGTCGCGTGGATTTCCTCGCTCTCCGCGCGACTGCGGCAGGAACGACTGACCGTCGAACACGTCATCCGTTGGCAGGTCGGTGGCGGCGGCGTCCATGAGCGTTGGCAGGAAGTCGCTGGTGTCGACCAGATCCCTCAGCACGGCGCCCTCGGGAGACACGCCGAGCCAGTTGGCAATGAGCGGCACGCGCGTACCGGCGTCCGTCGAAAGCCCCTTGCCGCCCTGGATCTCGGTTCCATCTACGAGCGTCGTGACTTCCCGTGGTGAGCCGTTGTCGCCGTAGAACAGGATCAGTGTCCGTTCCCGCAGCCCTAGCGCATCCAGCTTGTCAACGATGCGGCCGACGAGCTTGTCCATGTACTCGACCATGTCGCCGAAGTACCGCGGGCCACCAGCGTGCCGGTTCGTCTCCCAGTCGTCGCTGTCGGGCGTCGGCTGAAAGGGACCGTGGGTAAGCGCCATGGAGTAGTAGACGAAGAACGGCTCGTTTTGGCTCCGCTCCACGAAGTAGAGGATGTAGTCCGTGTAGATGTCGGGGCCGTATTTGCCCTCCGTGTCGTCGAGGTACTCCCCGTTCTGCTGGATGACCGGATCCGCGTACCGTGAGCCCTTGTCCTCGGTGTGCTCCGTGTGCCAGAGGCAATACTCGTCGAATCCCGACTGCTCTGGACGCATACCCTTTCCCCGCCACTCCGGCTCGTAGTCGGGCGGGTTGTAGCTATAGAGCTGCCACTTGCCTGAGATGCATGTGCGGTAGCCCGCCGCGCCCATGTGATGCGCGAACGTCTTCTCGTCGGGATCCATGATCCCGAACGCGCGCCAGTTGCGGAAGTTGTACTTGCCGGTCATGAGTTGCAGGCGTGTGGGTGTGCAGAGAGGCAGGGCGTATGCGTGCGTGAAGCGAACACCGGTGGCGGCGAGATCGTCGAGGCGCGGCGTGCTGTACGACTCCCCACCATACGACCCGAGGCATTCGTACCCCAGGTCGTCGGCCATGATGAGGACGACGTTCGGGCGAGCGTCGGTGGTAGAGGGCATACGCGGTCAATCCTCTCAGTGGACGCGTCCGGGCCGGTGGGCGCGCTACACGACAGTACCTGGGGGCGAGATGTAGATGTAATACCCGGAGCCCAACTGGCTACGGTCGTGCCGGTATTCGAAGTCGTCCCACGGCGAGTGTCCGCGGCTTGTGCTCACCGTCGGGTTCGCCAACACGATGAGCGCCCTGCGCTCCATGTCCACCGTGACGATGTTCTCGCGGTAGTCGCCCAGGACGTCGACGCAGCCGAGGTTGCGTTCGTACTTCCCGCCCTCGGGCAGGTTGCCGTCCGCCAGGTCCGTCATCTCCCCGTCAGCGGACAGCCGGACGACCCGCTTGTCCTCCTTGCGGACAATGAAGACCACCTCGGGGCCTTCATCCCAGTGGACGGGTACGAAGTTCTTGCGTTCCCAGTCGGTCAGGTTCAGCCAGTGGGAGCCGTCCGGCAGGTAGACCGGGAAGTGTCCCGACTCGCGCATGCCGGCATCCACGGCGCCGTACTCGTGGCGACCGTCCTCGGCGGTGTGAGGGTGCAGCCCGCCGACGCCAGGCGCGTGCCTCGCCAGCCAGCCGTAGTGCGCGTGCCGGAACGGCTCCTTCCACAGCGTCTTTCCGTGTTGATCCACGAGGTAGACGCCCGTGTTGTTGTTCTCGACGGCGTACCATATCTGCATGCCGTCCATGCCCGGTACGATGCGCCCGGGCTTCGACAGGTCGGTGTGACCGAACGGCTCCGCTTCCCACCGTACCGTGCCGTCGCCGTTGTAACAGACGCCGCCGCAGATGACCTCCTGAACGCCATCGCCGTCTATGTCGGCGATGTCGAGGTTGTGCCCGCCGGCCCGTTCCTGCTCGACGCGCCAGTCCACCTTAGCGGTGGCGCCGTTCACGGCGGTCAGCACGACGTTGCGGTACGTCTCGTCCTGGACAACGATGCTGGCCGGAGCGCCCATGCCGCGCAGATGCCCAACGGTCATCATCACGCGTGGCTGTATGGACGGCCACGGCGCCTCCCACACGGTCTCGCCTGTCTCGCCGTCCACCGCCAACAGCCGCGACCCATCACTCGGGATGCCGTGCGTCTCATGCGGGTAATTGCCGACGTGCGAGTGGTACACGACCTCCGTGCGGTCGTCGGCGTTCACATCCCAGCAGAGGAGCGGCACGTGCAGCGTGGAGCCGTCCCAACCACCAGCCATAGGGAGGTTCGTGTTGCGTTCCCAGAGCAGACCACCGTCGTGATGGTAGGCGATGATCCACACTTGACCGTCGCGCACGGCGCGCAGCACGTATCCAAGCTTGCCGTCATTGCATAGATCGCCAATGACGATTCCGGGCACGTCGTCGATCGACTCGTCGAGGGCGATGTCCCGCGCCAGTAGCGTGGCGTCGGCGGAGGCGTCAACCGTGATCTCCTCGGACGCGCCGCCGTGAACGGCCGTCACCCGGTATCGCCTCTGTCCGCCGCTGGCGTCTGAGTTGAGCCAATTCGTGGAGTCCGTCACGGCCTCTGTCGTGACGCGCTCCCCGTCGCGCTCGACGTGGAAGCCAACATCGGCCGCGTCGGACGCCAGCAGGCGCCAGGAGAGATGCACGGCCCCGTCGCCGCGCGGTAGCCCGGCCAGGTAGCGATGCTCTGGCATCCGGCGCTCCTCTTAGGAAGATGGGTACAGTAGATGGCGAGGCTACGCGTCGCCGCGCTGTGTCTGCCGAACGAACGCGACCTCGTCGGCGTCATAGGGAGATCCGTCCGCCTGCAACAGATCGTGGAACCACACGTCCGGCTCCCCTGCTCCCTCGGGCGATCCCCACGGGAAGTGCGTCTGCGTCTTGCCGTTCACCAATCCCCAGGCGTAGCACCCGACGTCCCGCTCCTTGAGGATCGGAAGGTGCGAAGCGTACAGCGAGATCGGTCGCCGCATCCACTCCGTGCAGAGGAGCGGACGCCCCAACGCCGCGAGTTCGTCTATCTGCGCCCGCAGGCTGGCGACGTCACCGTAGTTGTGGAAGCTGACGACGTCCGACTCCCGTAGCGCGAGTTCGTTCAGCGCCGGTAGTTCCGGGGTCCACACGCCGACGGTCAGAGGCTGGGTCGGCCTAGCGGCGCGCGCCCAGTCGAACGAGGCGGCTACAAGGGCATCGGATGCCGGCCCCATGCCCGAGTTGCCAGGCTCGTTGTAGAGATCCCACGCGATCACCCGCGCGTCGTCTTGGAACTCCGCCACGACACTCGTGACGTACTGCTCCAGCGACGACCACGCATCGCGATCAACGACGCGTTTGTGGCCGGGGCTAGGCGTCCACCCGCTGTTGTGGACTCCTGGCGTCGGCGCGTCCTGCTCGCCCAGATACGGCTGCTTGCCGGAGAACGCGCAGTCGTCGAAGAGCGTGAACATCGTCGAGATGCCGCTAGCGTCGGCGATGTCGAGGAACCTGCGCAGGCGCGCCAACATCCCAAGTGGGTCTGCCTCCCACACGAGATACTGCACGAACACTCGGCAACTGTTGTAACCGATGTCCTCTGCCCATCCCAACTCACGCGCGATGGTCGCCTCATCGAACGTCTCCGCCTGCCAGAACTCCGTCGTGTTGACCGCCGTGCTAGGGACGTAGTTGAAGCCGCGCGTCCAGCCTGCACGCGCCATCCACGCCGCAGCCCGTTGAACTGACCACTGTCCGCTCACCGCTTGTTCCTTCCGCGCTGGCCCACGCACGCTCAGAGAACCCGCGACCGCGCGAGTAGACAGGCTTCCTCCGAGTCCGCAATGGCGTGGCTCAGTTCCGACTCAACGGCTGGTGACACACACGTTGCCCACGCCAGGCAAGAGACCGAGGAGGCTGGCTTCCCTCCGCCAATACACAACCGGGCCGGCGCTCGACTCGATCCGTTGGCGGGCCCACTCGACATCCTCGAGTTGGTAGCTCTCCGTTAGCGACGGGCCATGGCGCTGCATGAACTCGGCGACAGCGCGCCGCGCGCGCTCTCGTTCATCGTGGGACCGGCCCATGACCACGAGGCCCTTCACCACAGCAGCGAGGCGACCGGGGAAGTCGACCTTCAGAGATTCCATGCGGAACCTCACGCCCGCGACCCGGAGCGCGGCAGCTCTGGTGAGACTTCGGTGACATGATGTGGGCAACGCGCTACCCGGCCCGCGCACCCTCTACCGTCTCGCGCAGCTCGCGCGCCGCTGACGTCAGCAGGTCGAACTTCTGATCGCGCACCCAGTCCTTCTTGACGAGCGCGCTGCCGACGCCGACGGCCGCCGCTCCGGCCGCGATGTAGTCGGCGATGTTGTCCTGGCTAATGCCGCCGGTTGGGACGATGGCGAGGTGCGGCATTGGGGCAAGGACGTCCTTCAGGTACCCCGGTCCCATCGTGTTGACCGGGAACACCTTGACGAAGTCGGCGCCCATCTCGTGCGCGCGGAACATCTCCGTCGGCGTGAACGTGCCAGGCATGACGACCTTCTGGTACCGATGCGCCAGGCTGACCACGCCTTCGGAGAGGACGGGAGACACGATGTACTCGGCGCCGGCGAGGATGGTCGCCCGAGCAGTTTCTGCGTCCAGGACGGACCCGGCTCCCACGAGGACATCGTCGCCGCACGCGCTACGGACATCCTCAATCACCTGCAACGCTCCGGGCGTCGTCATGGTGATCTCGATGATGTCCACACCGCCCTGTTGCAGCGCCTTCGCCACGTCCACGAGCTCACCGGACGAGTCCGCGCGAACGATGACGATGATGCCGCTTTCCCGGATGCGCGCGCAGTGCGCGTGCTTGCCCATCAGACGCCTCCGAAATCGACGCCCATCAACGCGGCATGCGCCGCCCGCGCGTGGAACGCGATGTGTCCATGTCCATGGTTCTTAAGCGATTCCACCGCGGACGCGACAGCGACAGCCTTCACGCCTGCGTCCTCAAGCGCCCGGAGCGCCGCCAATCGGACGCTGAGCCTCGCGGACTCATCACCAAGCTTAGCCAGCACGGCGTCGTAGGCCCCAAGTTTCACGAGGGCCGTTGCCGCGTTGCGCCGCACGGCTTCATCGCCATCGGTCGCCAGCGATTCCGACAGCCCGGACACTGCGGAGGCCGATCCCAAGTTGCCCAACGCCGTCGGAACGTCGCGCCGTTCCTCGACGCTGCGCGCGTTCTTCAGCAGGTCGGTTAGCGAGGCGGCCAGCGATGGGTCGCGCGTCAGACCCATCGACTGGATAGCGAAGCGGCGCACGTGAAGGTCACCGTGTTCCAGCACGCGCTGTAGCGTGGGGGTCGTTTCCGGGTCGTCAACCATCCCCATCGCGTGGGGGACCTGGCGGCGGACGTGGATCGAGTGCCAGGTGTCGTTGACGAGGTCTTCGAGATACGGCAACAGCTCAGGGCTCGGCGCGAACGCCTTCGTCGCGCGACTCGCCGCCTCCCAATAGACGTAGTGCTCGTCCGCGCCGATCTTGCCGACGGTCAGCTCCGTCGGGTCCATCAGCACGGCGGTTAGCGCCCGTCCGCCGGGCTCTTGCGCGATTGCGGCGAGCGCGCCCGCGGCCGCCGCGCGCGTGCCGTCCGACTCGCCACGGTCGCCGACGACCTCGGACAGGTGGTCAACCGCTCCGCCCGCCTTAGCAACTCCGCACGCGGCCATCGCTGCCGTCCTCAACGCGCCGACCTCACGCGCCAGGAGTTCGACCAGCGTCGAGCGCGCGCCGTCGGTCTTGAAGGTCCCGAGCGCGGCGATGGCGGCGGTCCGTACGGCTGCCGGTTCCTGGCGACGCTTCGCCAGGCGTATGAGCGCGGCCTCCGCCGATTTCGCGCGTATATTCGCCAGCCCCGTTGCGGCCGTTGCGCGCAGTGTCGGATGTGCTGAGTCAAGCGCCTGCGTGAACGCCTCCTCCGCCTCCGTCGCGCGTATCTGACCCAGCGCCCACAACGCGGCGTTGCGGACCCGATGCCATTCGGATTCGTCCGCCGCGACTGCCAGCAGATCGCCAATCGCCGACCGCTGCTTCAGCCTCCCTAGCGTCTGCGCGGCGAGTTCTTTCACGCGTGGACTTGGGTCGGCTGTCATGAGTTCGGTGGCTTCGGCGACCGCGTTGGTGCCGGCGACCGCGCCGGTGACATAAAGGCACTGCGCGCGCACCCGCGCGTCTCGGTGCGTCAGCCCCGCCGCAATGACGTCGGCGGCGACCGCGCCATCCAGCGGCACTCGGTGCTTGGCCACGATGACGAGAGAAGCGCTCACCCGCGCGAACAGGCTTGGGGAGAGTTCCTCATCGTCGTCGAGATGCGTGCCACGCAATACTTCCGCCAAGCCGTTCAGCGTCGCGGGCAGCTTGATCTCGCGCAGCGTGTGTGCGGCGTTTACCCGCGCGGTCTCGTAGTCGTCCTCGCGTATCGTGCGCAACAGGTGGGGAATGGACGCCTCACCGCCATCGTCGCCCTTGGCGGTCTCCAGCGCGAACGCCGCAGCGGCGCGCACTGCCCCGACCTCATCCTCCCGCATTGCCTTGATGACCGCCTCCCGCCCCTTCGCCAGCTCCTTGAGCGCCCTCGCCGCGGCTTCCCGCACGGCCGCTCGCTGGTCGTCCTCTAGCACCTCAATCAGCAACGGGGCAGCGTCAGCGCCCTTGATCTTGCGGTACGCGTGGACGACTTCCGTCCGAACGAGGCTTGGAATGACCTTCACCTCGCGGAAGTTGCGATATCCAGCGTCCCAACCCAGGGACTGCCAACGCTCGTTCAGGCCCTGCTCGTTCTTATAGAGCTTCTTGAGCTGCCTCAGGAAGTCGCGCTGCTCCTCACGGCGGATCGTGAGGATTTCCGCGAGCGCGGGAGCGGCGTCGACGGACTTGGCCGCTCGTTCGCCCAAGGCCCATGCGGCGGTCTTGCGCAAGGTGTCGGGCTCTTTCTCGTCCAACAGCACCTTGCGAAGGTCTTCGGTCACACCTTCGGGTTTGAGCTTTCCTAGCGCCGTTAGCGCCAGGTTGCGCACCGACTCGCGCGCGCCACTAGACATCGCCTGCTCGCGATCCACGAGCGCGCGGATGATGACGATGGCGCGCGCCATCTCATCGGGATAGCGCTTCGAGTCGCCAATCCGCGCGATTGCAGAGACGACAGCTCCCTGGACGCGCGAATCCCTCGCGCGCGGCGAGTCCATGATCGCTACGATTGTCGGAATGGCGTCGCGGGCCCGCATCGCCTGTATCGCGGCGACCATTGCCGCCAGGGCCTCAGCTTCGCGCTCGTTCTCCATGCGCGCGATGAGCGGGTCCACCGCGTGGAGGTTGTTGATGGCGCCAAGCGCTTGCGCCGCGGTCACGCGTATTCGCACGTCGTCCGAATCGAGCTGTGCTACGAGAAGCGGCACGGCATGGCCTCCCATGCCGCGCAGGGCCGTCGAGGCTCTGCCACGTAGATCCTCGTCCGCGAGCGCCTCGTCGAGGATGCGCAGCGCCTCGCCTCGCTGGCCGCCGCTCATCACCGTCGGTTCGCGGAGGGCTACGAGCGCGTTGACTGCGTGCCCGAACACCGCGACGCGTCGAGCTTCCTCGCGGTCAGCGTCCACCGTGGGGATGACGGACAGCCGCACGGTCTGCCACCCGCCGTCGGCGAGCGTGAGCGCGCCGGGCACGACCGCGGAACCCAACGCCACGAGCGCCGCCTGCGCCCGCGTGACGACGTATGCGTTGTCGTCTCCCAGGCGTTCGAGCAAGACGGGTATGGCGTCGGCGACACGATCCGGCTGTGAACTGAGCTTGTGCGCCAACTGGTCGATGGCTTCCGCGCGCGCCTGACCGGACCCAACGACGTAGGAGCCGTCGTCGCGCAACGCGAGCATCGACATGAGCGCGTCCACCGTCTCCGGCTGCGACAGACCGGCGATGGCGAGGGGGAGCTCGTAGAGAGCGTTGAACGACTGTTCGGCGCCGATGCGCGCGCGTAGCGGGTCTAGCGCGCGGTCATCTCCCAACAGCCCGAGATGTCGGACGGCTGCGGCGCGGATCGCTGGCCCTTCATGCTCCAGGGCCGCTACCAGCGCGTCGTACGCGTTGGCGCCGAGGGACTCGACGATCGCCGCGACGTGCGCCCGCGTGGCCGGATCTTGCGACTTGTGGGCCAGCAGCGCCGCCTCGACGACCGTGTCGGTCTCGGTGGAAAGCTTGCCCGCGTCCTGGTGGGACAGCCATTCCGCGATGCCCTCCGCGGCGAGATCTCGAGCGTCGTTCAGCGCGCGGATACGGCGCAGCGACCTGTCATCGACGTCCTCGTCGCGCGCCTGCGCCTCCAGAGCGAGGATGTCCGCGTCGGCCTTCGTCAGGTCATTCAGCACCCCACGGAGCCCGGCGGGCCATGCGCTGTCGGGCATCTCCACGGCCGTCGCTACCGACGACGCCAGGGCGTCGGTATACCACGACCCCTGTTTTAGCAGGGCTTCCACGCCGTCCGAGGAGCCGGTCGCGAGGCGCTTCCGAACCTCGTTGATCGTGGTGTCGTCGCTAGTGCCGCAGGCGCCCAGGAACGCTGTCGACGCCGCAAGGCAAATCCCAACCCAGCGCTTCTGTGCACGCGATGATGGGCAGGCGTGCTCGGTCATCAGCTTCCGTGTCCTCCTGAGCGTGTCGCATAAGCCGTGTCGCGTGGTGGGGCGCATTATACGGGCGGGTCGTGCGGACGGCAATGGGACCGGCGGCGGCGTACTTAGAAAAGCCGCTGGCAAGCGCTAAAGGTCCGCCAACGGCAAAGAAAGAGGTCAACTCGGATCGGATATAATGATAGCGAATCGCCCCTATCGTTGCAATCGCCGTGCGGCCTGGACACAGGCCGTTCACGCCTCCCAGAACTCGGTCCCACGCCATGCTGCCTCTCATCACTACTACCGTGCGCACCGGTCAGAACGCTGGTGACACATTCATCGGCGTCGGCGTGCAGCGTCTTGTCGAGGCGGCGCTTGGGCCTCAGACGTGGCTGCTCATTGACCGCTTCGTCCCCGACGGATTCCGGCGTCACGAGGAGGAGCTGCGGCAGGCTCCGTTCGCGGTCTATGGCGGCATGCCGCAGTATAACAACTACGACCGGTGGAAGCATTGGTACGACGACGGCATGTGGCGGCGGCACATCCTACCCTACGGCCTCAAGGTGATGACGATGGCGGGCGGCGCTGGCTTCTCACACCCCCATATCGGCATCGACGAGTACGTATCCGACTGCGTGAACAGTCGGCGCACGATGCGCATCATTCGTCAGCGTGTCGATGCGAGCCTCTGCTTCACCGTGCGCGACCCGTACGCGCACGCGCTCCTGAACGCCATGGGCATTGAGAACCACTACCTACCGTGTTCCGCGACGTGGGCAACGCGGCATTGGGGCATCGCGCCTGCCGACGAGCGGCCCCTCTCGCTGCTAGTGCCGCCACACCCACGGTACGCGCCCGGGTACGACGCGCCGCGCAAGCCAAGCCGCGCCGCGCGCCGCGAGGCATACGTCAAGCAGTGGGTCGGGATCTATGCGGCGATGAAGCAGAGGGACGAGGGCGCCAAGACGCTCTGTCACGGCTACGAGGAGTTCCAGGCGCTACGCGGGCACATCCCCGCGGAAGACCTCCTGTACCACGGCGACTGCTACACGCTCCTGCGGCAGTACGCCTACGCGCACACGGTAGTGTCGGCGCGCCTGCACGGCAGCCTGCCGGCGTACGGTCTCCCTGGCACGCGAGTTCTGAACGTGTCGGTGGATGTCCGTGGGTCGGCGGCAGAGCTGTTCCCGGGCATCGGCTCGGTGTCCGTAGGGGAGCTTTCCCCCGCGACTCTCGCGGAGATGCTGGACGATCTACGGCCGTCCACCGAAGCGGAACTGACACCTTGGCGGGATCGGTACGAGCAGGTCATTCGGTCGTGCGCACCGGCGACGGCGGGTTAGCTCCGGCACGCCGCTCGCGACGCCTTGCCGCCCGGTTCCATAGCCGATTCGAGCGATGGAAGAAGCCCCACGGGCAATGCCCGCAGGGCTTGATTCCTGACAACAACTCTATGAAGAATCCCGTTTCCGATTCCCGGAACGAAAGAGACTTCATGGACTCCTATCGGCGCCATCGGGCCGCGGCTGAAGGCGTAGAGCGGCCAAATGTGTGGTGGAAGCTCGACCTGAGAACGCGGTAGCCAGGGTGGCGGCGGGTCAGGCGCGGCAGTACCCTAACTGAGCGTCTCCCGTCGTCGCCGAATCGAACCGCCGCCGCTCGCGAAACGGACCACCGATGCGCCCAACCCATCTGCCCAAACGCGTCGTAGGCCTGCTCGTGGCAGCCCTCATTAGGACCGTGCGGGACGATGGCTTCGGGCGAGCGTCGCAGATGGCATACAGCGCGCTGTTCTCGGTATTCCCGGCGCTTCTGATTCTCGCGGCGATCTTTCAGCGTCTCGGCTCGGAGGCGCTCTGGGATGATCTCCGGCTCATAGCCGATGCGTACTTCCCGCCAGAGATGGCCGCGACGCTCGACCGAGGCCTACGCGACCTGATGGCCGAGCGCCTGCCAGCGGCGCTGACGTTCGGGTCGGTGATGTTGCTGTGGGTCGCGTCAGGCTTCCTGAACGCCGTACTCAAGGGCTTGAGCATCACCTATCCCCAGCAACGGGCGAGGAGGTTGCTGTCGCGCCGGCTAATCGCACTGGCGATGGTGATCGTGTTCGGTGTCGCGACGAGCGTCAGCTTCAACCTGTTCGTGTTCGGCGTTCGCGTGGCTCGGCTCATCGAGGAGCCGCTGGGGCTGTCGGGGTCGCTATCGCATCTGCTTGCCCTGCTCCGATGGCCTGTCTCCTTCCTCTCGATGACGGCCAGTATGGTGCTGCTCTACGCCATCGTCCCTTCGGAACGCCTACGACTGAGGATGGTGTGGCCGGGCGCGGTGACGTTCAGCGTCCTGTGGTTGCTGATGACCTCCGGGCTCAGCGCGTACCTGTCCATCTCCGTGCGCATTCCCCGCGTGTACGGAGCCATCACGGGGATCATCATGCTGCTGCTGTGGTTCTACATGACGTCGCTCCTGCTGTTCTATGGCGCCGAGGTGAACGCGGCGTGCATGGCGGCGCGAGAGAGACGGGCCGCCACGTGCCAGCCTCGATGGACGGGCGACGCCGCCCACCGGCCATAGCCGGTCGTTGCACGCGTGGCAGCGCCGTCTGTCCTTGACGCTACGCGGCCAACGTCGTATCAAGAGACAGTGGCTCGCAGGGAGCCCCCGGTCCGCGGGAAGGGCGCAGCCCACCTGACGATGACCATGGACGACGCACAACCTTCTTCGTAGGCCCGCGAGGCGGACAACGGGCGCGTGTAGAGAGGGTTGTTATGTACAGTCGCCTGCCTGCCCGTCCGAGTCTCGCCCACCTGCGTAACCAAGCCAAGAAGCTGCTGACAGCTTTGCGCGTTGACGACGCCAACGCGTTCGAGCGCGCGCGAGCGTCGTTCCCGAAGCACGCAGGAGCCAGCGACGACGATCTACGTGCGGCCGGCCTCGCCCTGGCAGACGCGCAGCACGTGGTCGCTCGCGAGTACGGGTTTACGAGTTGGCCTCGCATGAAGCAGTACGTCGAGGGGCTCGAAGCATACCCGGGAGACCGCGGCCTCAGCGGCGGTCGCTACACTGTCGAAGCGCACGAGGAGCGCGCGCGTGAGATCTTGCGGCAGCACGGCGTCGAGGACCCGACGGCGGCACGGCGGCTACGCGCGTACGCGCCTCGCTTCCTCGATGCGACCGACGGCGAAATCGCCGCTGCGGAGGTCACGGTGGAGGACGCTCAACAGGTAGTCGCGCGGGAGCACGCGTTCCCGAGCTGGGCCGGCCTGGTCGAGTCGCTGGGCTCTCGGCAGGCCGTCGAGCAACACGTAGTCGCGCTCTGCGCGCGCATTGGCGCCGGCGACCAGGGCGCGACCGATGACTTGCTCACGCTGTTGCGGGAGAACACGCACCACTGGCGCATGGTCGTCGGCGACGGGCTCGGGCAGCTAGGCTTCGGCAGCGACCGACGCGCCGTTGCCCAGAACTGCGCGGCCGCGCTGACGGGCTCGCCTGCGTCTCCTGGCGTGGATGGCGAGTTGCTCGCACGGTTCATAGACGAGGGGCTGACGGACGCGCTCATGATCGTGTCGATCTGGACACCTCATCCTGACGACGATGTGGTGCACACGCTACTGGACGCCAGCGCGACCATCGGCGACGTCACCATCGGCCACCAGACAGCGCTGGAAGCCGCCATCATGGACCGCGGCGCCGAGGCGAGCGGAGTCATCGAGCGGCTCGCCGCTCGCCGCGTGCACCGCAGCTGCCTGTGGGTTGCCGCCGGCTCAGGCAGGCTGGATCTCGTCAAGGCGTACTTCGCCCCGGACGGGACGCTGACGCCTGATGCCGGCTCTCACCGGATGAACATGGCGAACCTGGGGTATCTCCCACACCTCCCTAAGACCGACGACCGGCAGGAGATCGTCAACGAGGCCTTGTTCGCAGCCTGCCGCACGGATCGCGTGGACGTGGCGGAACATCTGGTGGCGCAAGGCGCCGACGTGAACGCGGAACACGACACCTTCGGAGACACGCCGCTCACGTGGGCGGAACACGTAGGCGCGGGCGGCGTCGCAAGGTTCCTGGCCTCGCATGGCGGCAGTCGGTAGGCCACACGCAGCTATGGGCGTCAGCCAACCTGCCATCGGTGATACACATCGCGCCGGGCATCAAAGATCCGATGGGATTTCGGGTCGCTGTCACATCGAAGCGCCGTACCGCGTTGGGTGGCTAGCTCCCTATCTGACGACATAGGTGTCGGGCGCCGCCCGAGCCATCGTCCCGCGCGGCTGCGACACTACCCCCCGAACGTCTCGAACATCCACTTGATAGCAAAGAAGAACGCCGCCGCGAGCCCGGCAGCCACGGGTAGCTCCAAGAGCCACGAGATGAAGATGTCGCGGAGCACCTTTGGGTCCATGCTAGCAAGACCCCGAGCAAGACCAACGCCCATGACGCCGCCAACGAGCGTGTGCGTCGTCGATATGGGGATGCCGAGCCGCGACGCGAGCACGATGGTTGTTGCTGCGGCGAACTCCGCCGAGAACCCTCGTGTGGGCGTGAGTTCGGTAATCTTCTCGCCGATGACCTTGATGATGCGCCATCCCCACATGGAGAGACCCACGACGATGCCAACGCCGCCCAGCAACAGCACCCACACCGGCACGGGCGCCTTCCCTGACAACGCCTCCATGCCGCCTCCCGCCAGCGAAACTACGGCGGCGATCGGTCCAATGGCATTGGCGACGTCGTTGGCTCCGTGTGCGAAGGCGACGAAGCAGGCGCTCAGAATCTGGAGGTAGGCGAACACCTTCTCGACATACAGGAAGTCCGGGCGTGTGCTGATGGTCGCTTCGCTCTCCCGCGCCAGATGCGTCAGAGCGTCCAGACTCCCCTCGAGGCTGTCTACGTGCTCGGTGGCTTCCTCGGTGGCCTTGGCCCGCAGTCGTCGTGCGTGCCGCACCATCGACCGAAGGTCGTCGGCCATCATCGCCATCCGCACTGGGCCGCCGCCCGCTGCTTCTGGGGCCCGTATTCTCCGCAGTAGGACGCCACCAACGCCCGCGCCGACGAAGCCGATGATGCTCGCATACAGCAACGCCGACCCGAACGACATGTCGAGATGTAGGTTCTTCAGCCCCTTGAACAGCGTTACCAGCGTGAGAATCGCCAGCACCAGGAACACGAACAAGGGAGCCCACCGCTTCGTGCCTTTCACGGGGTCCGGCACGTTGATCATGAGGTGCTGAATCGCCAGGAAGGTAGCGGCGGCGATGCTCCCGCTCATCAGAGGGGACGCTACCCAGCTGATGACGATCATCCATATCTTGCTCCACTCGACCGCGTAAGCGCCGCCCGCCGCGATGGCGAAACCAACGATGGCTCCCACGATCGAGTGCGTGGTCGAAACCGGCCGGCCAAAGTACGTCGCCAGTTGCAGCCACACTCCGGCGCCGAGAGGGGCGGCCAGCATGCCGTACATCAGTATGCGGGCGCCGTTGTCCATCTCGCTGAACAGGCTGATGTCGACAATGCCCTTGCGCACCGTGTTCGTGACGTGCGACCCGGCGAGGAAGGCTCCCGCGAATTCGAAGACGCCAGCGATGATGATCGCTTTCACTAGCGTCAGAGCTTTCGAGCCAACGGAGGTCCCCATGGCGTTGGCGACGTCGTTCGCGCCGATGTTCCACGCCATGTAGAACCCGAATACCGCCGCCATCGCCACGATTACCGTTGTCTCAACACCCATGCGCATCTCCGATCCATCGAGGAACCGAGGTCAGTCGTAGCCGCACGCGTCGGCGGACTAGGTCTTGGCTATCAGCAGCCGCATTCTGCCGCCCATGCGCTCCGCGTAGTTCGCCACCTCCGCCACCGCGCAGAACACCTGGCGCCACAGAATCAGTTCCACCGCGTTCATCTCGGCATCCAGGGCGAATAGCTGGCGGGACACCGCCATTACAAGCACGTCTGACCGCGTCTCGCTGTTGTTCAGCTGGTTGATCATGTCCAACACGCGCTCGGCCTCGGGCCCGCCAAAAGACGTCTCCGCGAGTTCGTCCATCTCCTCGCCGATCGCGCGCGCCATGCCGCACGTCACCAGCACATCCTCCACGAATTCGAGCAACGCTGGGTGCAGCGATTCAGGGAGCGACATGCGCTTGAGGGACAGGAGTGACGCCACCTCTTGCGCCGAATCGGCGATGGAGTCCTGCATGTGTATCAGCTCCAGGAGATCCCGCCGGTCTACCGGCAGGAAGAGCGACCGTGGCAGGTGGTCGCGGATCTCGTTCTTCAGCGCGTCCGCTTCGTCCTCCAGTTCGTCGATCCGCCTCGTTACCCGTTCACAAGCCGCGGCGTCCTCGCGCAACACCGCGTCGAAGAGAGGACGCAACTGCTCCGCGCACTCGATCGCCTTCTTCATATGTATCTGCGTGGGTCCGAAGGGCGACTTGGCAAACAGACGCGCTATGCTGCGCGTGCGCATGTTGCTGCTCCTTCCACTGGACGGTGTCGCTATCGCGGCGGACTCCCGCGACGCAGAAGCGCCATGCAGCCTCTGCTCATGGAACAGTGTGCGCGCGCCACATGAAGGGAGCGTGAAGGGAGCGTGAAGCGCTCTGCTACGCGGGGCGGGGAGCTAGGGGGAGTGTGAGTCGGAAGGTGGTGCCTACCCCGACCTCACTGTCGACCGCGACGGAGCCGCCATGTGTCAGGGCGATATGGCGCACGATGGATAGGCCCAGCCCGGTGCCGCCGAGTTCCCGAGAACGCGCCTTGTCGACCCGGTAGAACCGCTCGAAGATGCGGCGCTGATGCGCCGGCTCGATCCCGATGCCGGTGTCCTCGACTTCGATGACCGCGTCTCTCCCCTCTTCACGCAGTCGAACCCACACGCGTCCCTCTTGGGGTGTGTACTTGAGCGCGTTGTCGAGGAGGTTGCGCGTAGCCTGGGCCAGGGCTTCGTCATCTCCAACTACGGTGACGGGGCTGTCAGGAAGCTCAGACGTCACTGAGGCGCTCAATTCGTCGTCGTCGTCCGGTAGCAGCGGGTGTAGGGAGACGGCGATCACCTTTCGAAGGTCGATCGGTTCTCGTTCCAGCAGTGGGTTCTCTGACTCCAGCCGAGACAGCGCCAGCAGGTCCGTGACGATGGACGACAGCCGCGTAGACTGGTCGCGTATCTTCGATAGGAAGCGCCGACGCTGCTTGCCCGCCATCTTCTTGTCACTGACCAGCGTCTCCGCGAGTATGCGAATTGCCGTTATCGGCGTCTTGAGTTCGTGGGACATGTTCGCCACGAAGTCCCGCCGGACGGTCTCCAACCGGCGCAGCTCGGAGACGTCATCCAGCACCACTACGGCCCCCACGAGGCCGCCCTCGCTGTCGCGCAGCGGCGAGGCGCGTAGCTCGACGACCCGTCGGCCCGCAGGCGCGGCGACTCCCACTTCCCCTTCGACCTCCTCGCCGTCAGACAACGCCGCGTCAATGGCGGCCCAGACCTGTTCCAGGGCGGTGACGTCGCGAATGTCGCGCCCGAGGCATGCATCCGACGACGCCCCAAGCACATCCGCCGCGCCGGCGTTCATGTGTAGAACGGCTCCCGTCTTGTCGACCGCGACGACTCCCTCGACCATGCTCCCCAGGATTGTCAGGAGCTTGTTCCGATCCGTCACGATCGCCTCCATACGGCCCTGCGCGCTCTCGGCCATGCGGTTGAGGGCATGCGCTAACTGCCCTACCTCGTCCCGACCAGTGATGTTCACCCTCCGGTCGTAGTGTCCCTCGACCATCGACTCCGCGACGGACGTCATCAGCGTCAGAGGACGCGTGAGGCGCCGCGCCAGGAAGAGGCCGAGAGGGAGCGCCACGAGGGCGGCCACACCGCCTCCCAGCGCCACGATGGCCCGCAGTCTGCCGGTCTGCTCGTCGATAGTGGAAAGTGGCAGGGAGGCGCGCACATATCCGATCGACTGGCCTTCCTTCACCACAGGTACCGCCACGTACATCATGCGAGTGCCGACCGTGTCACTGAACCGAACCGCTGTCCCATAGCCTTCGGCGCGAGCAGCAAGCACTTCGGGACGCGTCGCGTGGTTGTCCATCGCGGCGGGATCCTCGCGCGAGTCAGCGATGACGGTTCCATCCAGCCGGATCACCGTGAGTCGCGTGCTGACGGAGTCACCGAAAGCCCCAATGCGCGCCTGCAACGGGACGCCAGATGTTCGATCCATCGCCGAGGCCGATAGCTCCCGCACGAGGGCGGCCTGGTCACCAAGCGACCTCTGAACGGCATCCTGAGACCGCTCCTCTACCTTGCGCGCGACGAGCCCTCCCACAACAGCGATTGCCAGGAGGATTAGCGCCACATACGCGGCGTAGACCTTCAGGAAGAACCGCGAGCGAAACATCCGCTAGCCCTCCTCGTCCTGGCAGCGGTAGCCGACGCCCCGAATCGTCTCGATCAGATCCCGACTTTGCCCGAGTTTGCGGCGTATGGACCGGACGTGTACATCGATGTTCCGATCCGTGACGACCGCCTGCCCGCTTATCGCGCGGCTCAGCAGTTGGTCTCGGGTGAACACGCGGCCGGGGTGCGACAGAAGGAAGTGCAACAGACGAAACTCGGTCGCGGTTAGGGCAGTGGGTTCGCCTTCTACGCGAAGTTCGTGTCGATCGGCGTCTAGGACCACGTCTCCCCGAACGATCCGCTCGCCAGCGTTGTCGTCGGCCCGTATTGGCCCTCGCCGGAGGACGGCTTTCACCCTCGCGAGTAGCTCCTTCGGGCTGAATGGCTTCGTGACGTAGTCGTCGGCTCCCACGCCAAGGCCAAGCACAACGTCGCTCTCCTCGTCCTTGGCGGTGACCATGATGATGGGGATGGACCGCGTAAGCGGATCCTCCTTGATCCGGCGGCAGACTTCTATGCCGTCGAGCCCGGGCAACATCAGGTCCAGGAGAACCAGGTCGGGAGCCTTCTTCCGCACCAGTCGCAGCCCGGCCTCGCCGTCACGGCTCGTGAGAGTGCGGTAGCCCTCGCGAGAGAGGTTGTACTCGATCACCTCCAGAATGTCCGCCTCGTCCTCGATCACGGCGATCTTGGGGCGCTTCATCAGACCTATCCTTCCTTAGGCCATAGGATGCGCGATCCGCGTGAAGAGCGCATGAAGACAGCGTGAACGGTTGCCGGCGGCCCGGCCTGACTTGGGCGCGCGGGGTCAGTGGCGGCTGCCCCGCTCTGGCGCGCCCGGGGTCTGGCTTGCCGTCAGAGACACCCGCGCCAACACCGCCGATCCGCGGCGACCCTACACCGCCGGCTTTGCCAGATCTGCGCAGGCGACGTATAGTTCAGACGCGCAGAGGGGCAGAAGAATGGCTGACCAGAAGAAGTCCAGCACGATCGTCGTGAACCGCAAGGCGCGGTACGAGTACCACCTCTCCGACCCAATAGAGGCGGGCATCTCTCTGCGTGGCGCCGAGGTGAAGTCGTGTCGCGCAGGCAAGGTGACCATCATCGACAGCTTCGCCCGGGTGGAGAACGGCGAGGCGTTCATCCACAAGCTACACATCATGCCGTACGACCACGACACGCTGTCGAGCCCCAGGCCTGACCGCACACGACGCCTTCTGCTCCACAAGGACGAAATCCGCAAACTCGCCCGTAGCGTGGATCAGAAGGGCATGACGCTTATCCCTACGAGGATGTACTTCAAGAACGGCTACGTGAAGGTGCAGATCTCGCTCGGCAAGGGCAAGACGGAATACGACAAGCGGGACACCATCAAGTCTCGCGACGCCGCGCGGGACATGCGCGACGCCGTCCGCGACTACAACCGCGACTGATCCTCCTCGACGCGCGCCCGGTCCCGGTCGGGATGGAAGTCGTCCAGCGGCACGGGCGTGTCACCCGACGTGATGCCGTCAGCCACGACGCGCGCGGTGCCCGGCGCCAGCATGTACCCATAGCGGAAATGTCCGGTCGCCACCCACACGTTCCGATCTAGCTCGCCGATGTACGGGAACCGCCTCGCTGGCGCGGGACGTAGCCCAGCCCACGCCCTGACCGGCTCCATCTCGGCGAGGCTGGGGCAAGCCATCGCGGCCCGCCGCCTCAGTTCCGCGATGCCCTCCGGCGACGTGCCGGAGTCGAAACCAACGTCGTCGCGGGTAGAGCCTACGAGCAGGGCGCCGTCGTCTCGCTGGGCCACGTACGTCTTCTCAACGCCGCATGCATGCCGCAGCATTACTGGCGGCGCGTCGTAGAGCAACGCCTGGCCCCGCACCGGCGCGACTGGCAGGAGGACGCCGGCCGAGTCTCCGAGGAACTTCGACCACGCTCCGGCGGCGATCACGACCGTGGCCGCATGTAGGCTCGCGCCATCCGATTCGACCGCAACGCTTGACCCCGCCACGACGCGCGACGCCTCGAAACCCTGGACCACGCGCCCGCCCCTCGCCACAATCGCGGCTTCCAACGCGCGGAGGACTCTCGGCGGTCGTATCTGCGCGTCGTCCGCGTAGCGGATCCCGCCGAGGCAGGCATGCGACAGGGCGGGTTCCAGTTCTCGAAGATCTCCCGGCGGCGCCCACTCGACGGCAAGGTCGCGCGACCGGTGGAACGCGTAGAATCTCTCCAAGGAGGCGAGCTTCTCGCGCGTGACGGCGGCCTCGAGCCCTCCACGTCTCCGGTATTCCGGGTCGATGCCGGACTCCTCATGGAGAGACGCGGCGAGTTCGGGGTAGGCGTCCGCGCTGTATCGCGCTATCCAGCCGTACGGGTCCGCGCTCGTGACACGCTGCCGCAACAGTCCCAGCGACGCCCACGACGCCTCACGCCCTATGCGCGCATTCCTCTCCGCTACAATCACATCAACGCCACGCCCACTCAGTTCGTAGGCGCACATCATGCCGATGATCCCGCCGCCGATGACGATGACGTCCGCGCGCATCCACAGCTCCATGCACCTGCCCGTGGGGATGGTAGACCGCAGGCGTGATTGCCTCAACACGGCTTGCCGCCACGGTGTTCACGCCTCTACACTCGTAACCGGTCGACGCCCACACCCGGAGGCCCCATATGGCCATTCAGGAAGACCTCCTAGAGATTCTCGTCTGCCCGCTGTCCAAGGCGGCGTTGGTGTACGACGAGGAGGCAGAGAAGCTAATATCGACCGACAGAGCGACCCGACGGCGGTATTCCATTGAGAACGGCATCCCTATCATGCTCGTGGACGACGAACACTCCGAGCAACTGACCGAGGACGAGTGGGCGGGCATCATGCGCGCGCACGAGCGCGAAGACGTCCTCTAGCGCGCCTCCGCCGCGCGTCCGGTCACCTACCCAAGCAAGGCGCGCCGCATGCCAGAGGATCTTGACGACGTCACCGACCACGAGAACCACGTACCTCCGAAGGCGTACGAGAACTTCGAGTTCCTGCACAGTTCGGACGCCCGCATCATCCGCATCCTGTCCGAGTACCTGGAGCCTCGCAGACAGCTCCGCGTGCAGGGCGTACGGAACACGGTGGTGTTCTTCGGGTCCGCGCGTATCCCCGCTACCGAGGATCTTGAAGGCATGCCCCCGGGTGACCCGAAGGCCAAGGGCCTCCACCGTCTACATGCCTACTACGAGGACGCGCGCGAGCTGTCACAACGGTTGACCGAGTGGTCCACGACGCTGCCCGCGCACGAGCGTTTCATGGTGTGCAGTGGAGGCGGGCCGGGGATCATGGAAGCCGCGAATCGCGGCGCCGCCGACGCGGGTGGGAAATCCGTCGGCCTGGGCATCAGCCTCCCCTTTGAGCAGGGCGTCAATCCCTACGTCCCGCGCGACCTGGCGTTCGAGTTCCACTACTTCTTCATGCGCAAGTGGTGGTTCGTGACGCCGGCGTTGGCGCTCGTGATCTTCCCAGGTGGCTTCGGCACGTTCGACGAGCTGTTCGAATTGCTCACGCTCATGCAGACCCGCAAGATTCGGCGTCGCGTCGCCGTGCTGATCTACGGACGCGAGTACTGGAACGACGTCGTCAATTTCGAGGCCCTCGTCGACTGGGGAGCGATTTCCCGTGACGACCTGGACCTCTTCGAGTTCGCCGACGACCCAGACGAGGCGTTCGGCGTACTGAAGATGCGCTTCGAGCAGTACTTCGCTGGCTCGGAACCGGAGCTGACAGGTGGGAAACCAAGCGATCTTGCGTAGGACGCGATCAGCCATGCGATAGCGCAGTGGCTGTCGGTGATGGAGGGCGCTCCCCGCTCTTCGGCTATCCCTGCTTGCACGCCGCACCGTGTCCGTGCGACCCGGCCCCTGCGTATCGCCTGCGGCGCGGGTTGACGCGCGAGCGACAATTGCGTAGTCTCACGCATCGCTACTACGTGGGGTCAACGCACATGAACGCGCCGTACGACGAGGATGAGCGCATCGCGCGGCTAGCGCTGGTCTCCATTGAGCGGATGGGAGCCGCGCGGTTCGAGAGGCTTCTGTGGGAGTTCGGCACAGCCGAGCAGGCGATGGCCGCCAATGTCACGGCGCTGGTGTCGGTGTTCGGCGTGTCGCTTGGCATGGCGGAGCGCGTTATTGGGCAACGCGATCAGCTCGACGCGATACGACTCCGGTGGGACGCGCTGCGCAGGCGTGGCGTGACCGCGCGGTTCCGCGACGAACCATCCTACCCTGACGCCTTGCGGAGGATCCCTGACGCGCCGCCCCTGCTGCTGAGCTGGGGTCTCGACGGGTTGATGCCAGAGCGATCCCTGGCGATCGTGGGCACACGGCGGCCATGTCCAGAGGCGGTCGAAGCTGCCGAACACGTTGCGCGCGTCGCCCGCGAGGATGGCTGGTGCGTCGTTAGCGGTCTAGCGCGCGGCACGGACGCCGCGGCGCACCGAGCCGCCATCGACGGCGCGGCGGCTGGAGAGTGGGCGTCTATCGCGGTTGTCGGCCACGACCTGACGTCTATCTACCCGCCGGAGCATCGCCAACTGGGGGTTGACGTCGGCCGAGCTGGGGCCGTGGTGTCGGAACGCCTGATCGCGGATGTCCGCGCGCGACATCTCGTGAAGCGCAATCGCATCATCAGCGGCCTGTGCCGGGGCATCATGCTGATACAGAGCGGCCGTGAGGATGGCGCCCTGCACACGGCGCGGTTCGCCGACGCGCAACGCCGCGACGTCGCCGTCTGGGATCCAGCTGCGCTGAGCGTGGCCTCAGAGGGGACGGCGGAACTTGTCGCGCGCGGCAGGCGTTCCTACGATGCCGTCAGCATCTCCGACTGGCTGAGTCATCTAGACAGCCAGACGGAGTTCCCTAACCCAATGTTGCTCTTTGACAAGAGCCAACGCCGCGCGCGCGCCTACTGGCGAGACGCGCGTGAGGCCGTGGAGTTGGGAGGGGGTTGCGACGCGCGCGCGGCTGTGCCAGACTACGCCGCGCTGCACGGCCTGGGTCGCGGCCCCGGCGCTTGTGGATGCCCCTGGGAAGCGGATTTTGAGGGCATATAAATGCCCTTTACACCGATACCGGGGTTTGCTACACTTGCCTACGGCTGACCTGGGAGTCCGCATGGCCGCGCCGATGGGCGCTGACTCGTGTGGGCGTTTCGGGGCAGCGCGGCGGCGAGAGTCGCCCGCCGGAGCGATAGCTCAGGCGTTCGTCCACTATTCGGTGGACTACCGGTAACGATTTGCGGTGTTGTGTCGTGTATGGTACCGTGCTAAGGTTCGCGCGGCACGAACCGACTTGGCATCGATATGTGGTTCGGGCGTCGTGAGTGCAATGGTTGCGCTCGGCGCATTGGAACTGTTCAGTTCCTAGAAATCGGCTAAACTCGACCAACTGGGGTTCCTTGATCCCAAGAGTGGGCGGGGAAACGACAACGAGAACTAAGGTAAGGAGCTGAGGCTCATCATGAGGAAATCTCTTCGATGGCTCTCGCTGTTCATGGCGCCAGCGCTAGTCATCTCACTCTCCGCGTTGATGGTCGCTTGCAGCAGCGATGACGACGACGGCGGCGACGACACCGCCGCTGTGCTGACGGGCGCCAACCCGGCAGACGGCTCGTCCGTTCCCGAGGGCTCGACCGCAACGTTGACCTTCGACAAGGATCCGGGCGCGGTCACCGTCAATGGCACGCCGGCTGACGGCGCGGGCGCCGCGCGGACGTTCACTGTCACGGCTGCGGCCAACAGCGTCGCCTGGGATCTCGGCGGATCCGCCACGGTGAACTACACGCTCACCGCGCCGGACACTGATCCCGCTGTCCTCGAGGGCACGGACCCGGACGTTGACGGTAAGACCGACGTCGACCCGGCTGACCTGGCCGACGGCCTCGCGCTTAACTTCAACGAGCCGATCCTTGACGTTGACATCGAATTCGCCGCAGGCGGTTCCCCGCTATCGTGGACGCCGACTGGTGGCGATGACGGCACGGTCACATTGGCTGCCAACCCGGACGATCCTGTCGTCAACGAGACCGAATACACGGTCACCGGCGAAGTCACCGACGCTGGTGGCAACGTGACGGAAGTGGACATCTCCTTCACGACGAAGGCGAAGGAATAGGTCTAACCGACCGTTCTGTCTAACGCGAAAGCGCGCCTCGCCATGGGCGCGCTTTCGTGTGCCCGGGCTCAGGTGGCGTGGCACTGCCGCCGCTTTACGTCCGCCCGCTTCATCCCTTCCACACGTAGCTTCCGGTCGTATCGCGATCCCTGGCTCTGCTATGCCTACAGCGGAGCAGAAACAGCCGTTACCGAGCCTGGGAGCCGTCATGGAACGCGCGCCACTGCTTGTCGCCATGTCAATCGCGCTTGCGCTGCTCACGAGCCATGCCGTGGCAGGCTCCCTCGACGAGGCGCGCTCCCTGGTGTACGAGGACCGCTTCATTCACGCGTACCTTGCCCTGACGCCGCTCCTCACGAGCCACGAGCCATCCGACGCTCAGGAGGAAGCTCTGTGGCTGGCTGAACGCCTCTGTGCCGGGATCGCCGCGCAGCTCAGGCTCCCGACTCGGTACGAGGCTGAGCACGGCGCTCCCCGGGGAAGGCCACCAAGCGCGGCGCGCATGGCAACGACGACTCATCGAATGGGACGTCGTGAGCCAGCTGAACCGCCTCGGGGCAGGCTTCCGCTGGTATGAGCCAGCCGGGAGGTTCAGGTATGGGCACGCCTTCGCGCGCGGTCTGCTGGCGGAGTACCCCGACACGAAACACCGCGCGGCGGCCGAGTATTACGCGCTTGAACCCGGACTGAACACCCCCGAGAACGTCGACCCGTGGATCGCGTCGCTCAGCGCGTACATCGAAAGGTACGGGGCTTCCGAAACCTCGGAGGTAGCCTACGCGCGGCGCGCTCTGGCGGGGATATACGGCGGCCTGTGGATGCTGCTAACTCACGCCTCCCACATACAGGAGGCGACGCCGTTCCAGACCGGTGACCCAGCACAGGACGCCGCGCGCGCGGAGGAGTACCGTCGGTTGGCGCTGAAGCACTACGCAGACTACATGCTATCGCCCGCGGGGCAGAGCTTCATGAGTCATCCGGATGCGACCCATAGGCAGGTCCGCTCGTTGCGCCAAGGCGAGCCACACAGCTCCTACTGGATGCTTGGCGACTGAGAGCGCGGTCGGCTTCGCGCCGTCTCGTTGCGCGGCTTTCCCCGTGGCCGTAGGATACGCGGCAGCTTTCCTGTCGCTCACGACACACGTCAGCATCGCGAGGAATACCCCATGGCCGGGCCCAAGAAGATACGCGTTGGATTCGTCGGATCGGGCGGCATCGCCCAAGGCAAGCACGTTCCCGGACACCTCAGCGTCCCGAACGTCGAGATCATCGCTTGCGCCGACATCTCCGAGGAGCGCGCGAAGGCGTTCGCCGAGCGCAACGACATCGACCACGTCTTCACCGACTACAACAAGATGATGGAGATGGACGAGCTGGACGCCATCAGCGTCTGCACGCCAAACTGCTTCCACGCCGACCCGACCATCGCGGCGCTTAAGGCAGGCAAGCACGTGCTTTGCGAGAAGCCGCTCGCCGGCAACGCCAAGGACGGCGCGCGGATGGTGAAAGCGGCGGAGGAGACCGGTCTCGTGCTGCAGATCGGCCTGCAGTCGCGGTTCAACGCGCACTCCTGGACGCTCCGCAAGCGCATTGAGCAGGGATTGCTCGGCGACGTGTACTACGGTCGCACAATGGCTCTGCGTCGGCGCGGCATCCCCGGCGCTCCGACGTTCGTCAAGAAGGAAATCGCGGGCGGCGGGCCGCTCATCGACATTGGCGTCCACAGCTTCGACCTGATGCTATTCCTCATCGGCTACCCGGACCCCGTCGAGGCGTTCGGCGCGACGTACCAGAAGTTCGCGCAGGATCCCACCATCTTCACAGGCGGATGGGGCAAGTGGGATCCCGACGGCTTCGACGTCGAGGATCTCGGCGTTGGTCAGGTGAAGTTCGCCAACGGCGCGACGATCACCGTCGAGACGTCGTGGGCAGCGCACATCGGAGACGTGGGTCGCGACTTCATCCTCGGCGACAAGGCGGGAGCCTCGCTAGGCAACCCTGTCACCATCTACAGCGACGACGGCAAGAAGGGCCTCAAAGACGAGGAGCTCACGCCCCTCAAGCGGACGCCAAAGGAGTTCCCGTCGTTCCACAACGCGGTGCGTAAGGGCCTGCCTTCGCCCGTGCCGTCACAGGAAGTCCTCAAGCTGATGAAGATCTTCGACGCGATCTACGAGTCCGCCGAGAAGGGCGCGTCCGTCAAGATCAAGTAGGCGTCGGTAGAGGCCGAGGGGGTGCCCACAACGGGCGCTAGCGGACCGTCATTCCGGGGCGCGAAGCGGCGAGGCATCTCTGTGTGGCGTCTTGCCGCAGGGATTCTTCGCCTTCGGCTCAGAATGACATAGGAGCCGAGGCGCTCGCCCTCACCGACCCGTCAGGGGCCAACGGTTCGACTCATGGAGCCGCCAGGGCGGCTGCACGTTCGCCAACCGCGCTCAGGTAGACACCCAGCCACACAGAAGGAAGCACTGAAATGGGCAAGATCAAGCAGTCGTTCTGCTACCCGCTGTATCACGGGGAGCAGACCCTCGACGAGCTCGTAGGCAGCGCCGCGGAAATCGGCTACGCCGCCATCGAACTGTGGGGACGCAGCGGCGCGCCGTTCGACGACATCTGCGAACTCGCCGAGAAGCACGGCATTGTCGTCGCCAGCATGTGCGGGCACGACTCGCTGCCGGACGGCCTGAACGTGCGCAGCAACCACGCGCGCATTCAGGAAGAGCTGCACGAGAGCATCGACATCGCCGCCGACCGTGGCATCCCAGGGCTGATCTGCTTCAGCGGCAATCGCAACGGCCTCAGCGACGAAGAGGGTATCGAGATCTGCGCCGAGGGGCTCGACAAGGTGAAGGGGTACGCCGAGGAGAAGGGCATCAACCTCAACGTCGAGCTGCTGAACAGCAAGGTCAACCACCCCGACTACCAGTGCGACCGCACACCGTGGGGCGTGCAGCTCTGCGAAGCCGTCGGCTCGTCGCGCGTGAAGCTGCTCTACGACATCTACCACATGCAGATCATGGAAGGTGACCTGATTCGCACGATCAGGGACAACCACGAGCACTTCGGACACTACCACACTGCCGGCAACCCAGGCCGCAACGACATGGACGAGACGCAGGAGATCTACTATCCGCCTGTCATGCAGGCCATCGCGGACACGGACTACGATCTCTACGTGGGCCATGAGTTCAGTCCCAAGGGCGACAAGCTCGAGGCTCTCAAGGCCGCGTTCGACACGTGTGACGTCTAGGCAATAGAACCCGATGCGTCTCCCAGGCCGTGGCGCGCGAGCGTCACGGTCTGGTCGCGTACGGGTCGCCGAAGGCTCCCGTCGGCGCGGGTTGCGCAGCCAAGAGCGCGGCGCTAACGTGTAGGCTGTCGCCGCTCGCGCCGCCTGCGCACATGGTTAGGGGTCAGGTCCGTGGACGCATCCGCGCTGCTCGCCAAACTGGACGCCGCAATCCAGCCGGAGCGCCTCATGGCGGCGGCGTGGGACTTGGTGAACACCCCCAGCCCGACGGGCGAGACAGAAGCCGTCACCGCGCTCTACGCGGACATGTACCGAGACGCCGGGCTGGACGTAACCGTGTCGAACCCCGTCCCGAACGCCCCTAACATGGCCGCGTACCTAGCGGGGTCGGGCGACGGGCGCACCCTCCATTTCGACGGTCACGCGGACGTCATCGGGAAGATCGAGACGCTAGAGGATGGCTCGACACGAACCGTCCCGATTCCACACCCAGAGCCACGGGTCGACGATGGCGTTTTGACAGGTCGTGGCGCCGCCGACATGAAGGGCGGCCTCGCCATCATGGCGGAGACGGCTCGCGTGTTCGCCGAGGTAGGCTTCCCGTTCGCTGGTAGGCTGCTCTTCACGACGCACGGCTGGCACGAAGCGCCTTTGGGGTTCGCGCAAGGCGTGAAGGCTCTCATCGCGGATGGGCATATAGGCGACGCGACGCTCGTGGCGGAAGGCGCGCCGGACCTCATCGCGGTCGCTGGCCGCGGCATGGCCATCTACACCGTGAATATCACCCGCCCAGGCGACGTGCAGCACGAGAACTCGACCCCCGCTGGCACGCCGAACCCGCTGGTGACAACTGCCCGCCTCGTCGCGGAGATCGAGTCGCTACGACGGGAGCTGGCGACGCGAGAGCACCCGCTCCTGCGGCCCGAGACCGTCTTTGTTGGGCAGACGCACGGTGGCGACTTCTACAACCGTTTCCCGAACGCCGCGATGATCATGGGTACGCGGCGCTGGCATCCAGAGAACACGTTCGAAGCCGTGCAGGATGAGATGCGAGACCGCCTGGCGCCCATCGCCGCGAGCGAGGGTGTAGACATCGAGATTGGGTGGCAGTTGGTGCGCCCGAGCTACGAGATTCGCGACGACGCTCCGGTCATCGCGGCGGCGCAGGAAGCGTTTAGACTGGTGAAGGGCGTCGAGCCGGAGATAAGGGGCTATCCTTCGGTGGGTGACGCGGCGACGTTCGCGCGCGAGGGCGGATCGGACGCGCTCTGGTTCGGCCCCGACGGGCGCGGCGCGCACAGCGACCTGGAGTCCATCACGCTGGACGAGATGGTAGACCGCACCCGCATGTTCCTCGCCGCCACGGTGGCTTACTTCTCCGCGGACAACGCTAGCAGCCGATGAAGTTCCTGCTGTTCAACCACGAGTTTCCGCCCGTCGGCGGCGGGGGAGGGCATGTCACGGCGCACCTCGCCAAGGAGTACGCGTCCCGAGGGCACGATGTCCTCGTCCTGACCGCGGCGTACCGGGACTTGCCGCGGTTCGAGACGCGCGACGGATACCGGATAGAGCGCGTGCCATGCCTCCGCGCGAACCCGGACGTCGCGCAGGTGCACGAGATGCTTGCCTACTCGATCAGTTCCACGTGGGTAGCCATGTGGCGAGTGCGGAAGTTCAAGCCGGACGCGGTGCAGGTGTTCTTCGGCATCCCGTCGGGTTTCGGGGCGTGGCTCCTCAAGAAGTTCAAGAACATACCGTATGTGGTGTTCCTGGGGGGCCGCGACGTGCCCCGCGTGAACCCGGACCCGCCGTACTACGAGCAGCTCTACGCCATCCTCAAGCCCGCCATCTTGGAGATATGGCGGACCGCGTCCTCCGTCGTCGCGTGCAGCGAGGGCCTGCGCGAATTGGCGCTGCAAACGGCGCCGGAGCAACCCATCGACGTCATCCCTGACGGCATCGACCTGGGGCGGTTCACGCCACAACTGCGCGGCGGCAAGGCGGACGCGCCCACACGGTTCCTCTCGGTCGGACGGCTCATACCGCGCAAGGGCTTCGACACGCTCATCTATGCGACCGCCCTGCTGCGGTCGCGCGCGAACCTCGCGTTCGAGGTGGAGATCGTGGGCGATGGGCCTGAGCGAGGCGCGTTGGAGTCGCTCTGCGACGAACTCGAGCTGTCCTCGATCGTGCGGTTCGCCGGCACGGTGCCGTACGAGGATCTCTCGCGCAGATACGCCGCCGCGGACGCCTACGTCCTCGCTTCCCACGCGGAGGGGATGCCCCTCGTCGTGCTGGAAGCCATGGCGACGGGCTTACCGGTCATCGCCACGGACGTGCAGGGGATGGACGAACTCGTCGAAGACGGGTGCAACGGTCGCCGCTTCGCCGTCGGCTCGGAGACGGAACTCGCTCGCCACATGGAAGAGATGCTCATCGACGTGGAACGGCGACGCCTCATGGGCGAGGCGAGCGTTGTCCGCGTGCAGAAATACGCGTGGGGCAACGTCGCGTCGTCGTATCTGACGCTGCTGGAGAAGGCCGCCTGGGAACGTGAGCGGCCGTGAGCGAGACCTCGTCGTCCTTCCTACGCCTGAAGTTCTGGATCAAGCGCCACCCGTGGCTCTACTTCTTCGCCTCTTGCCCCTACGCCGCTCCCTACTGGGACCGCAAGATACGTCGCCTGCTAGGCGAGTGGGGACCGTCGGCGCGTGTGCTGGATCTCGGAGCCGGGGAACGCAAACGCGCAGCTCACGTGCTGAACCTGGAGATCGCGCCCGTCCCGACCACGGACGTGGTGGGTGACGGTCACGCGTTGCCGTTTACTGACGGCTGCCTGGACGCCGTCATCGTCGAGGCCGTCTTGGAGCACGTCCAAGACCCGGTCGGCATGGTGGACGAGATACGCCGCGTCCTGAAGCCGGGCGGAGTCGTCTGCGCCGCCGTGCCGTTCTTGCAGGGCTACCATCCGTCGCCGACGGATTACCAGCGATGGACGCTCGACGGCTTCGAGGATCTGTTCGAGGGCTTTGCGCGCATCGACGCAGGGAACTGCGTCGGCCCGACTGCCGCGCTGCACTGGGTCTTCAGGGAGTGGGTGGGGCTGCTGCTGTCGTTCGGGAATCTGTGGATCGCGAAGCTCGTCGCGCTTGCAGTGGGCTGGGTGACGGCGCCTCTGCTACTGCTCGACTTCTGGCTCGTCCGGCGGCCGGACTCCGCGCGGATCGCTAGCGCGGTCTACTTCATTGGCGAGAAGGCAGCGGAGTAGTGCGCGCTGCGCGCCGGCATGAGCTGGGAGCCGAACCCCCATCCTAGCCTTCCCCCTTTGAAAGGGGGAAGGGACTGTGTGAGCCGACAGCACCGCTGCTACTGCTCGTCCGGCGCGCGCTCGAACATGAGCGTGTCCACGCGAGCGACTCCCGCGTCCGAGCCAATCCACACGTACTGCCCGTCTGGCGTCACGGAATGGATGCGCGAGCCGCGGATGTCGATGGGGTACTCGTAGTTGCCCCAGCCGTCGGCCGCGCGACGCATGAGCGACCCGCCGGTCCCGATCCACAGGATGCCCTCGGCGTAGGCGCCGAAGATGTCCTCGGGGGCGATGTCGTCCCGGCCCATCGGGGTGTTCGTCCACGCTTGGTCGGCGTCGCTCCACTCGGAGTAGCCCTGAGCATTGGAGCGGAAGCCCTGCGTCACGGTCGTGTACCACGTGACGACGATGCCCGTGTCCGTCGCCGCCATGCTCGTGATGGAGTTGCCTCCCACGACGCTGTTGCGCGGCGAATAGGTCTCCCACACCATCAACTCGCGCTCCAACCGGAACACGCCTTTCGACTTCGTGCCGACCCACAGCGACTCGGGCGTCAGCACCAACGCGGTCGCGTGGACCCCCTCGAACCCCTGCTCGACGGTGAACGTCTCCCAATTGCCCGTCGCCCGCGTGTATTTGGCGAGCCCGTCCACGCCTCCGACCCACACCTCCGCGTCGTCCATGGCGATGGCGTCGATGCCGCGACCCGGGAGCCCGTCCATAGGTCCGTACTCGGTGACGTCGCCCGTCACCTTATCCTGCCTGAGTAGCCCCAGACCACCCGTCCCTACCCACACGTGCGTCGGGCTGATCGCGAAGGAGCGGATGGGCGTCTCGCGCGCGAGTCCACCTATGTCCATCGTGGAGGGAGCGCCGTAGCTCAGGTCCAGCTTCGTGACGCCGCTGACGGTGCCGATCCATACCTCGGGGCCGTCCGTGGCGACCGCGCGCACGGTGTTGTGACCGAGACCCTTGTCCGTGTTGAAGACGACCCACGCGACCTCCGACGACAGCGCCAGCGCCTCGGCGCGGAGCTGCTCGTCGCTCGTGTGGTCCATGATCCAGCGCGCCTCGCGTTTGACGCCGTCCGTGTCACCCATCGCCAGCCGGGCATACCCGAGCGCGAGGTGCGCCTGCGTCTCGTAGGGGCTTCCCGGATAGAGCGTCAGGAACTCCGAGAGCGTGAAGTCCGCGCGGCCGTGGTCTCCCGTCTCGCCGTAGAGCTTGCCGAGGGCGAAGACGTTCTCCTCGGCGAGGGGGTGCATGGGGAACGTGTCCAACGCGTACTCGTACGCCGCGAGCGCCTGCATCTGCGCTTCCGGCGCCGAGCCGCTGTGTTCCCCGAAGTACCGCGCCGCGTTGTGGGCAGCTTCTGGCGCGTACGGGTCGGCAGGAAACGCCTTGGCGAACGCCGCCAGCGCAACCGCCGCGGACACGTAGTCGTCCTGAGCGAGATACTCCGCCGCCTCTTCCTGAATCTTGTCGGTGATCGGGTACGCGGCAGGATCCAACTGAGCCGCCAGTACGTAGTGTCGCGATGCCTCGGACGACTCCTGCGATTCGAGCAACACGGCGAGCTCGTAGTGCGCCGCCGCCAGCTTGGGAGACAGCGAGATCGCCTCGCGCAGATTCGCCTCCGCTACGACCGGCAGGTCCAGTTCCAGCGCGTCCCATGCCGCGCGGAGCCTTTGAGTCGCCTCGGGGCGGACATCGCCGTCCTCGCCGAGGAACTGCACCGCGCCGCCAGCGGGGAGGAACAACTGCAGTTGCTGACCGTCGTCCAGCCGGATGAGGAACTGCGACCCGTCGGAGCGTAGCCACTCACCAGTGTAAACGTCGCCGTTCGGCAGCGACACGCGCGCCCGTATTGCCTCGGCCCGCGGAACGAGCATCGCGCCCGCCACAGCGACACCAAGTACCCACGCGCCAACGCCTCGCCATCTGGCGGTCTTTCCCGGCAGGAGTCGTCCCGTGTCCATCTGTCACGCCCTGTCCAGCCGACGACGCGGTCGGCTAACCAACGATGCAGGAGCCGCGCAAGGCGGCGACGTTTGGTATGTCGTGCTGCTCGAAATACGCCTTGATACCGGCCACGATCTCCATCGTGACGCGGGGATTCACGAAGTTCGCCGTGCCCACGGCGACGGCCGTCGCGCCGGCGACAATGAACTCCAGCGCGTCCTCAGTGGTCGAGATGCCGCCCATGCCGATGATGGGCAGGTCCACGGCGTTGTACACCTGCCACACCATGCGCACGGCGACCGGCTTGACCACTGGGCCAGACAAGCCGCCCGCTCCCCGCGACAGGCTGGCGCGCCGAGAGTCCACGTCGATGGACATACCCAACAGCGTGTTGATGAGCGAGAGACCGTCGGCGCCAGCGCCTTCGCAGACGCGCGCCATGGCGACGATATCCGTCACGTTGGGTGAGAGCTTCACGATGAGTGGGAGCGTCGTCGCTCGCCGGCACGCGGAGACCAGTTCGCCGAGGAGACCCGCGTCTACGCCGAAGGTCATGCCGCCGCTGTCGACGTTCGGGCAAGAGACGTTGAGTTCCAGACCGTGGACGCCTTCGGTGTCCTCAAAGCGCCTGCATAGTTCGACGTAGTCCGAGACCGTGCGTCCCGACAGGTTCGCAAGCACCTGCGTGTCATAGTCGCGGAGGTACGGCAGCTTCTCGGAGATGAACGCGTCCACGCCGACGTTCTGGAGGCCGATGCTGTTCAGCATCCCGGCTTCCGTCTCGGCGATGCGCGGCGGGGCGTTGCCCTCACGCGGCTCGACGGTCACGCTCTTGAGCCCCACGGCGCCCAGTCTGTTCAGGTCGACGAACTCGGCGTATTCGCACGCGTAGCCGAACGTGCCGGACGCGGTCATGACGGGATTCCCCATCGCCATGCCGCCGATGTCTACGCTTAGGTCCGTCACACGCGGTACTCCCAGATCACATTCCGGGCGTCGAACACCGGGCCTTCGATGCAGACTCGCTGGTAGGAAACGTCCTCGCCGGTCCTCACCGGGACAACGCAGCCGAGACAGACGCCCAACCCGCACCCCATGCGGTTCTCCAGCGCGACCTGAGTCGGGATGTCGCGCGACGTGACGACTTCCGTGAGCGCCCGCATCATGGGGGTCGGCCCGCATGCGTACACGTGCGGCGCGGTCGGCTTCTCCTCGTCGAACACGCTGGCCGCGAGTTCCGTGACGAACCCGTGGAAGCCCTCGCTACCGTCGTCCGTCGCGATGCGTAGCGGCACTCCCAGCGCCTCGATTTCCTGGCGGCACAGCACGTAGTCGCTGCTACGCGTCCCAAGCAGGACCAACGTCGGGACGGACGCCTGCGCGAGGCGTTCGATGAGCAGGTAGAGCGACGCCATCCCGACGCCCCCACCCACGACGACCGCTGTCGCCCCGTCGGGTGGCGGCGCAAAGCCCTCGCCCAGCGGCCACGCGACCCGTAGCGTCGCCCCGATGTCCATGCCCGCGAGGAGCGCGCTGCCTTTGCCGACCGCCTGGAACAGGATGTCGAAGCCGTCCTCGTGCGTGCGGTACACCGTGTAGGGACGCCGAAGCAGTGGGTCAGCGCGCCCGGGCAACCAGAGGTGCAGGAACTGACCCGGCGATACCTCTGGAACCGCGTCCAGACACGCCAGACGCATTTGGAAGTGACCCGGGGCTACCTCTTGCTTCGACACGATGCGGACGTCGCGGTCGCGGTCGCTCGCATTGCCCTCAACGCGCGTCGGGTTCGTCACTCCGCAAGCGCCTCCAGGTGCGCGACGACGGATGACGACACCCCATGCAGGCTGTATCCGCCCTCCAGCGTCGACACGACCCGCCCGCCGCAGTGTTCGTCGGCGATGTCCCGTACGAGCCGCGTAAGCGTCCCGAAGCCTTCCGTCGTGACGTTCACGCCGGCCAGCGGGTCGTCCTCATGCGCGTCGAAGCCCGCGGAGACCATCACGAGGTCCGGTGAGAACTCGCGCGCGGCAGGCGCAAGAGTGTCGCTGAAGACACGGAAGTAGTCCTCGTCGACGCTGCCGGCTGGGACGGGGACATTCAGCGTGGACCCCGCGCCCGCGCCAACGCCTCGCTCGCGACTCATGCCGGTGCCTGGATAGAGCGGGCTCTGATGGATCGAGAAGAAGAACACGTCGCCGTCCTCGTAGAAGGCGTCCTGCGTACCGTTACCGTGATGAACGTCCCAGTCCACGATGAGGATACGCCCGAGGCCCTTCTTGCGTAGCGCATACCGCGCTCCGACGGCGATGTTGTTGAAGAGGCAGAAGCCCATGGCCTGCGTCGGCGTCGCGTGGTGCCCCGGCGGTCTGCCGCAGGCGAACGCGCGCGGCGCCGTCCCGTCGAGGACGGCGTCTACGGCTGATAGCACGCCTCCGGCGGCGAGAAGCGCGATGTCGTACGACTCCGCCGATAGGGGCGTGTCGTAGCCGATCCGGCCACCGCCTTGCGCGGACATGGCCTGAATGACCTCTATGTGGTCGGGGTGATGCACGAGCGCCAGTTCGTCCGTCGTGGCGCGTCGTGGGGCGATCCGATTCAGCCCTGCGGCGACGTCGCTCGTTTCGATGGCTCCGAGGATGGCTTGCAGGCGTTGGGGGCGCTCTGGGTGTCCATAGCCTGTGTCGTGGTCCAGGAACGCGTCGGTGTAGAGGAAGCCCGTGTCGGTCGCCATCTGCTATGCGATCTCCTCACTGGGATCTTCGACGAACTCCTCGGCCAGTTCCTCACGCAGCTGCTCCACCGTCAGGCCCTCGCGACGCAGCCGCAGGTTGAAGTAGAGCAGCGTGATGACGTACCAGCGTATCGGATCCAGCAGGACCGCGAGAAGGAGCGGCGGCCCGGCCCATAGCAACGTCGTCGAGAGGGGAACCGGCTCCGGCGCGGGGAGCGTCAACGTCCGCGCCTCCCCATCATATGTTATCTCCGGCGGCATGGACTGGAGCTTGCCCATTGGTTCGTCTGGGTTGGTCGGATCGGCGGGGTCGGCAGGGCCGGTCGGCACGAACAGCATGCGTGTCTGCTCGTTGTACGTCTCGCCCTCCGCCAGCGCGCGGACGTAGTCGCCGGATTCGTCCAGGACGAACCCCTTCGGGCCCGGCGGCACGAGACGCTGAGCCATCGTCAGCGCCAGCAGGAACAGCGCGAATGTGATAACCACCGGCAGCGCGGTCGCGCTGAACTCGCCTACGAAGAGCGTCCGGCTGCGTCGCAGCGCCGTCCTTCCACCGTCACCCTCTAGCAGCGACGCATGCGGAGCGAACATCCACCAGACGTAGAAGAACAGGGCTACTACGCCTACGGGAAACGCCGAGACCAGCACCGAAGCCGGAATGGCGAGGAAGAGACCAGCGCCAGCAACGCGATAGTACCGAACACGGGGGATTGCGTCGGTGACGCCAACGCCACGCAGCACTTGTCGGGTTGCTCGCGCCAGACCCGCCGGAGTCATCAACACCATGGCGAGGAGGGTGGACGACGCCTGAATGCGCACGAGCTCCGCCGGCGCGGTGACGCCGCCGAACGTCGTCACGACGTAGGTGAGCGCCGCTCCGAGAGCGAGGCCGAGCGCGGCGAACCCGACGCTCAGGGGCAGACACGCTCCGACAGAGGACGTGTACCGCCTCGCCGCCTCGCGGAGCAACGAGAGCGCCGTGTACGCGCGCCATGGGTCGGCAAACAGATCCCCGACCCCGCGCGTCGACGCGCTAATAGCCCTTGAGCTGCTGGATGTATTGGTAGAGTTCGCTGTCACCCGGCTCCAGTTGCAGCGCCTGATCGAGTATGTCCGTGCCGCCTCTTAGCCGGCCTTGGGTAATGTACATCGCCCCGAGATTCCTGTACGCCGGGGCGTAGTCCGGCTTGATGTCCATCGACCGGCGCAGGTGGATCTCCGCCAGCTTGAGCGCCGGCACGGCGGCGCCACTGATGAATGTCACCTGATGGTACATGCCCACGGGGGTCCGGGCGTATAGGAAGTTCTGGTGCTCGGCGATGTAGTCCTCGAGGAGGAGCATGACGTCGTCGTTCACCTCCCAAGTGTACTTGCCGCCCTCGCCCAGGCGCTCGTGAATGTAGTCGATGGAGTCCTTCGGATCCGAGCTATACGCCCGTAGATCCTCCTCTATCGGGTCTCCCAACAGCCCAAGCGCCTTCTGGTAGTAGGACGCGCCGAGGTCGTTCTGCGCTTCCGAGTTCTCCGGGCGGATGGAGATGGCGTCCGTGTACGCCGCGATGGCGACATCCCACTTGCCGTTGTTCTGCGCCTGTGAGAAGCGCAGGTCGGCGACGGTCTTCGCCTGGTTGTACATGACGTTCGGGCCGCCGGGGTCGGTGACGTCCTGCTTCACGACCTCCGGCCGCACCTGCCACATCCACAGTGCCACGATCACCACGAACACGCCGAGTATGCCGTACGCAAGCTTCATCGTTTCCGCCCCTCCCTAGCCGTGAGTGCCACGTCAGATAGAGAAGTCGTAGTAGTGCCGCTGACCGTGTCGGACGAAGTAGAGCCGTACGCCGCTGCCAGGCTCTATCTGGTTGGCGATGGCGCGCAGATCGGCTGCCTCTTCGATGTTCACGTTCGATATCCGATAGATCACGTCGTCCGCTTGGAGCACGTGCTCGAACACGGTGTCACGCTGTATGCGCTCCACGACGGCGCCGCTCGACTGCCCCGCGTCGCCGATGTACGCCCCGTAGAATGAGTACGCGTTCGGCTCGGCGCCAGCGACCAGCGTCGCCTCGCGCGTCTTCCGTCCTCGGACATATGTGAGCGGGGCTTTGCTGTCCTTGTGAGTGAGCCGCAACACGCTGAACGCGTCCCGCCGGCTGTACACCTTATGGCCATCCAACTCGGTGATGATGTCGCCGGCCTCCAGCCCTGAATCGTCGGCGGGGCCACCAGGCTGCACGTAGGTGATAATCGCTCCGTCCGCGTTCTCCTCGCCGACGTCGGCGTAGTTCATTCCCATCCACGCCTCGACGACGCGGCCGTTGTCGATGAGCTCCGCCATGATCCTGCGCGCCACGTCGATGCTGATGGCGAAGTTGACCCCGTGCGAGCCGCCGCTCTCGGTGAAGATGAACGTGTTCACCCCCACGACCTGACCCGCGGCGTTGACCAACGGCCCTCCGCTATTGCCTGGGTTCACGGCCGCGTCCGTCTGAATGAGGCTCGTGTACGTCCGCTCACCTACCGTAACGGCCCGATCAGTGGCGCTGATGACACCCACGGTCACGGTCGGCTTGCGGTCGCGCACCATCTGCCCGAACGGGTTGCCGATGGCGATGGCCCACTCGCCGATGCGTAGATCGTTGGAGGATCCCAACTCGACCTGGGGCAAGTCCTTGCCGTCGATCTTCAGTACCGCGAGGTCCGAGAAGCGGTCCGATCCCACGACCTCTGCCTGGAACTCACGACCATCCTGGAGACGAACTTCGATCTCGTCCGCGCCCTGAATGACGTGCTGATTGGTCAGGACGTACCCGTTCTTGGCGTCGAACACGGCGCCGGAGCCGAGGCTGCGGTACCGACGCTCACGGGTCCGCGTGCGCGGCTCGAACCAGTCGAAGAACGTGTGCACCCGCTGCCGGCGGATGCGCGTGGAGTTGATGTTCACGACCGCAGGGCTAGCGCGGTCGATGGCGCGGACCAGCGCATTCTCGCGGGACAGCGCGACGTCGTCCTGAGGCGACGCGGAGGCAGTGACGACCCCAGTTGCGACTAGCAGAAACGCGGACAGCAGGCATATCAAGACGCGTGTGGGAATCCGACCCCATCCTAACCTTCCCCTGCTAGGGGAAGGGATTCGCGTGGCCTGGCGCGTCGCGACATCTGGGTAAGCCGTCGCTCCCAGGGGCCTCACGCGGCGTCGCGGAGCGACTTGCGGACGATCTCCACGGCTTCGTCCACGTGCGCCTCTTCGATGTTCAGCGGCGGCAGGAACCGCAGGACGTTGTGGTTCGTGCATATGGTGATAAGCCCGTTCTCGATGCACTTCGCCGCGACCGGGTTGCCGTCGATCGTGACCTCCAGACCCCTCAGAAGGCCTCGTCCACGCACCTGCGTGATGCAGTCGAATTCGTCGCCCAACCCCAGCATGCCCGCTTCGAGGTAGGCGCCCATCTTCGCGACGTGCGAGACGATGTCCTCGTCGAGAATCGTCTTCAGCGTCGCGTGAGCGGCGGCTGTCACGAGCGGATTGCCGCCAAACGTCGACGCGTGCGTTCCCGGCCCGAGGCTCTGCGAGATCGCGTCCGTCGTCAGCAGGGCGCCAATCGGCGCGCCGCCACCCAACGCCTTCGCCATTGTAACGACGTCGGGGGTCACTCCGAATGACTCGTACCCCCAAAGAGTTCCCAGCCTGCCCATCGCCGTCTGCACTTCGTCGTACATCAGCAACGCGTCGTTGGCGTCGGCGATTTCGCGCAAACCTTCGAGGTAGCCGTCCTCGGCGACGTTTACGCCGCCCTCCGACTGAATCGGCTCGACGAGTATCGCGCACGTCTTGTCGCTGGCGGCTGCGCGGACGGCGTCGAGGTCGTTATAGGGAACGTACGTGAACCCTTCGAGCATCGGCTCGAACCCGGCGTGGTACCGCGGCTGCGCGGTCGCCGTGATGGTCGCCATGGTCCGCCCATGGAACGACTCGTTCATGGTGATGATCTCGTACTTGCCGGCGTGTCCCTGGTCCTGCGCGTACTTGCGGGCGAGCTTGATGGCGGACTCGTTCGCCTCCGCCCCGCTGTTGCAGAAGAAGGACTTGTCCGCGAAAGAGTTCTCGGCGAGCAGCTTCGCCAGCCTCACCTGCGGCTCAATGTAGTAGAGGTTCGAGCAGTGGAGTAGCGTCTTCGCCTGCTCCGTGATCGCGTCCACGACCGTCGGGTGGCAGTGTCCAAGCGCGTTTACGGCGATGCCACCGAGGAAGTCGAGGTAACGCGTCCCGTCGGCGTCCCACACGTAGGCTCCCTCGCCCTTCACGAACGCCAGCGTGCGGGCCTCCCCATACGTGTTGATGATGTACTTGGTGGCCTCGGCCTTGATCGATGCGTTCGTCATGGACTGTGCCTCATCCGGTTGGGCGCCGCTGGTCGTCGGTGGTCGTCCGTCAGTCTCTCGTGAGCTGCGTGCCTATGCCGTCGTCGGTGAACACTTCGTGGAGTAGGGAGTGCGAGATGCGCCCGTCGATGATGTGCGCCTTGCGCACGCCGCCCTCCAGCGCGGTGACACACGCCTCGATCTTGGGAATCATACCGGCGCTGAAGACGCTCTGTTCGCGGAGCCCGGGCACGTCCGCCGCCCGGATGGACGACATCAGTGATCCCGGATCGTCCTGGTCGCGCAGGACGCCGCGGATGTCGCTCAGGAGGATCAACTTGGCGGCGCTTAGCGCCGCTGCTACGGCTCCAGCGACCGTATCGGCGTTGATGTTGTACGTCTCGCCACCCTCGCCGACACCGGTCCCCGCGATGACGGGGATGAAGCCCTCGGACTCCAACACCGTGATGATGTGCGAGTTGACGCGGGTTATCTCACCCACGAACCCGATGTCCAGCGGCTCGCCCTCGTCCTCGCCCTCCCTGACGCGCGCGTAGAGCTTGCGCGCCTGGATGAGGTTGGCGTCCTTGCCGCTGAGCCCCACCGCGCTGGCGCCTAGATGGTTCAGCATGCCCACGATTTCGCGGTTGACTTGCCCGACGAGCGCCATCTCCGCTAGAAACACGGTGTCTTCGTCGGTGACCCGCAGGCCGTTGACGAATTCGGACGTCTTGCCGACCCGTTCCAGGAGGGCGTTTATCTGAGGCCCGCCTCCGTGGACGAGCACGGGCTTCATGCCGACGTACTTCATCAGGATGAGGTCGGACATCACGTCGCGCTTGAGGCGCTCGTCCGCCATCGCGTGACCGCCGTACTTCACGACGATGGTCTGACCGGCGAACTCGCGGATGTAAGGCAGCGCCTCGGTTAGGATCTCGGCGCGCTGTTGCAGGGCTTCCATGTCGGCAGGCATTCTCGGTCTGTTGCTCCCAGCGACGCGCCTACGACCGGTACGACGCGTTCTCTTCGATGTACCCCTCGGTCAAGTCACACGACCAGAAGGTCGCCTCGCCCGAACCGGCTCCAAGGTCCGCCACGATGCGCACGGGGTCCGTCTTGAGCTGCTCGGTGGCCTCGTCTTCGGAATACTCCAGTGGCGCGCCGCCACCCACGAGTGCGATGGCGCCGATCCCGATAGACACGTTCTCCTGCGCGAATTCCGCGCCGGAATACCCCAGGGCGCAGGCGATGCGGCCCCAGTTCGCGTCCTCACCGTAGACGGCGGTCTTGACCAGGCTGGACTCCGCGACGGCGCGCGCGGCGCGTTCGGCGTCTTCCTCGCTTCTGGCGCCCGTCACGTGGACTTCGATCAGCCGTGTCGCGCCCTCGCCGTCGCGCGCGATCTTCTTGGCGAGTTCCTGGCACACCTGCTCGAGCGCCGCCTCAAACTGACGCGCCGCTTCCGTGTGCGTCTCGATGGGCTGCGAGAGGCCCGACGCCATAAGGAACACAGTGTCGTTCGTGCTTTCGTCGCCGTCCACGCTGATGCGGTTGAAGGAGCGCGCCACGGCGCGCCGCAACATCTGTTGCAGCAGCGTCGGCTCAATGGCGGCGTCCGTCGTGACGAACCCGAGCATCGTCGCCATGTTGGGAGCGATCATGCCAGAGCCCTTGCTGCATCCACCTACGCGCACGGGCTCGCCATTCACGGCGATCTCGACGGCGTACTCCTTTGTCACGGTATCGGTCGTCATGATGCAGCGCGCGAAGTCGCCGTTGCCGCAGGACTTCACTACGGCAACTGCCGCGTCGATGCCAGCGTTCACCGCGTCCATCGGCAAATGCTCGCCGATCACGCCTGTGGACGATACCAGCGCCTCGTCGGCTGGCACTCCCAGGCCGGAGGCTGTAGCGTCCGTCATCGCCTTCGCGTCCGCCAAGCCCCTGGGGCCCGTGGCCGCGTTCGCGTTGCCTGCGTTCACGACGACGGCGCGGGCATGTCCACCGGAGCTTTCGATCTGCTCGCGGTCGTGCTGGATCGTTGGCGAGGCGAACCGGTTCTTCGTGAAGACTCCCGCGACGGCGGCGCGTTCGGAGCAGAGGATGATCCCGAGGTCCGGGCGGTCACGGTAACGGATACGCGCCTCGACGCCAGCGGATGTGAACCCCTGGGCTGCCGATACACCACCGTCGACGACCGTCCATTTCTCGTGATCGCTCACCGTGGAATCCTTCGCGGAATGGGAGGGCGCGACGCGCTGCAAACACAGTTGACACCTGCGCTTACGCGGGGAAGTGTATCCGATGCGCGAGGGTGTTTCCAACGCGCCGCAATCGTGGGCTCCAGGCCGCGCGGCAAGGCAATCGGCAGGCGCGCGGTTGCTTGCCTTCGGGTCGGGCGGCGAGCGCCCGAACGCGTTCCACGAAGTCACTTCCGCGGCGCCAGGCCACCGTCGCGCAGCTCGATATGTGGGCATCGGTCAGCCAGATCGCGCAGGAAGTCTCCTTGGAGCCGAGGGGAGATGAACACGGGCATGCTCGACCCGCGCCGCTCGATGACGAGGCCGTGCCACGCCAGCGATCCGTCTATCGTGGGCCAGAAAGGCCGCTTTCGGGGTGTCACCGATTGGATGTCGTCGAGTGCTACCGCCCACGCCAGCGGATGACGGCCTACGTGAAGCGTGCAGTACGATATCCGGTACCTGAGCCCGGCGATATGCCACGCGGCGAGGAAGACGGACACGCCCGCGAAGGCGAGCACTATGGCAACAATGTGGACTGGCGGAGCAGGATCAGGGCGAAACGCCTCCTCCCACCACGCTGCCGAGAACCCGCCGCCCAAGGTCAGATACGGTGGAAGCATGTATAGGACGACCCAAAGGACTACCCTGGCCCAGTGCCTTCTAGGCGGATAGGTCACGTTGGGCAGGTGGGCGGTATATGTCGGCGCGGCGACTTGCTGAGGCATAGTACTACCCTCGGTCTTGGACAGAACCACCTCTGGACGCGGTCCATGTTGAGCGTACACACCGAGGAACCGACACAGGTCGGCGTCGTCGTCGCCTTGCCTCGGCTACGCGCGGCCCGACGGCGGCGCCTCTCTCCCGCAGCGAGAGATACGGGCTTGACGCCATACACGGACTGCGGAGCGTACAAGTCGCACGCAGTGCCAAACGCGGACATCGTGCTGCAAGATCGCTCAAGAACGCTTCGCGACCTTCGGGCGTTATGTAAGCTGAGCGCCGCCTTCCCCTAGCAGCGACGCGGAGCCCTTCCCCGGCCATGGGCCCGGAGTGCAGCCGCTCCACTCGCCGGGCCCTCGCGGGCATCACGGATTCGATCAAGTCGAGAGGAATGCGGACGCGCAGAGGCCCCTTCCCCACGCTGAATGCGCTATCTGACACGGCATGTCGTGTGTTGCGGTGGGGAGGTCGGATGAGCGCGTGTAGCCAGGTCACGGCAAGGCCGGCGAAGAGGAGCACACGGGCGACTTTACCAACGGCGCTTGACGTGCCCACGGGCGCCATGAAGGCCTCGAACGCCAACCACCCACAGTAGAGCACCCACGCTCCGGCGGAGAGTCCGGCCACCAGCTGGCTGCGGAGATCGTACTCAATTGCGTATGTCGCGACCACGGCGTCGCGGCTTGTGCTTTGCATCGGCCTCCTGTCTGACGCGCGACGCCGGGGGCGCGGGCGCGGTCGAGCTCCTGCGCACCGACGACTACGGCCAGCTACGCCGGCTGTGCGACTGCCTCGCCGCGCTGAGGCGCACCCAAGTCGACTGGGTCGCGTAAGCGTAGTCCCGCCCCGTCCAGCACGAGATGTGGGCATCGCGCCTCGAGGCCGTGCAGCACTTGCCACGGGCGTTGCGGCGAGATGAACAGGTCTGATCCTCGCCAGCGGATAGTTAGTTGCGGGGCGGGCAAAGCGCTACCTAGACCGCTAGGAACAGGTCCTTTCGCGCATCTGACAGCCACGATGTCGGTGAGTGGGACACGCATCGTAACCGGGCCGGACGGGGCGCCAAACGTGTCCTCTGACAGCCAGCAATCCCGTGGTCGAACCCGCCAATACAGCGGGACCAAGACGACCAAGACGGGCCAGGTACCGACCATCGGCGTGTAAGGTGTCTGCGTGTCCCACGCTGTGAGGCCGAGAACGGCCTCCAGCGACACGAAGACGAACGCGAACACCCATAGCCAGGTCATCGCCTCCGGGTCGCCCCTCCTCGCGTAGCTTACCCGACCGGCAGTGCTTCCGACCATGCGCGGCTTCCGTGGTTTAGGGCGTGAAGACGTGCGCCGCCAGGACGCGTCCACTGCCGAAGGACTGTAACGATGTCCTAGCAGACCTTCCACCCTGCCTGTAGTATCGTGGGAAGCGCGATCAATCGCAACCTGCTACATATACCGGCGATACGGCGGGCCTCGGGGCGAGAGCGGCCGCAGCTCCGCATGCTTGCTTAGGCATCGTCGGCCGGCACGAGCGCCCCGTCCCTCAGAGCGAGGTGAGGGCACCGATCCGCGAGGTCGCGGAGGAAGTCGCCCTGGGTCAACGGCGATATGAAGACCTTCCACCGCTTCCCCCGGCGCCGGACAACGAGCCCCTTGACGGCGAGTGACAGTCCCACAGACAACCCCGTCTTCATGCCAGGGGCCACGGCGTCTATCTGCTCGAGCGCGATATTCACGCCGAGAGGCCCGCAAGCGACTCGCAGTGACTGACTCGACAGGACGTACGAGAGGGTGTAGATCGGGGCGATGCACGCCACGATGACAGCCCCCTGGGCCGCGGCGATCGCGAGTTTGAGCGAAGGGCGAGTCGCCTCGTCCGCCGCTGCGGCCAACGCGCCGGCTGCAACCACGAGTGCGCACGTCCAAAGCACCATCGTGATCCAGCGGTCGCGCTTCGGCGCGTAGGTTACGGTGCGCCCATCCGTAGGCCGGTCGGACATGGGACGGTTCCCGGGGTCAAGGGGACAGGGGACGCGTGCTCAACGGTAGCCAGCGCCTGTCCCGTGCTGTAACCCAGGGACGCGGGTTCACTCCTCTCTACTTTGAGAGGCTTCCTCTACGCGTCTGCCGGACGGCACCCGCGCTGAACTCAATGTAGTATGCGCCACCCGCTACAGGTTCGCCAGCGTTGTTGCGTCCGTCCCAGTAAGCGGCGCGCTCACGCGTTCGGTATGCGCCTGCTGCCAGTTGCCCCAAGTCCACGCGGCGGACGACGCGCCCGAGGTCGTCGTACACGGTGACTTCCACGGGACCGGCTTGCGCTAGGTCGAATGGAATCCACGTCTCGGGATTGAACGGGTTCGGGTAGTTCGGAAGTAGCTGCGTCCGCTTGACATCTCCCCACTGGGCAAGCAGCCTGTTGCGCGGCGTGACTTCGTCTGAGGGGATGTTCAGGAACTCCTCGGTGCGGTAGAGCGCACGGCCGCCGTTGGGGCCTTTGGCGAAGAGGTAGTCGCCACCGCCGGTGAATTGCATGTTCAGCGCGTACGGACGCGTTCCCAGCAGGTCGCCCGTTGCAGCCGAGTGGAAGCGAACGGTCGGCTCATGGGTCGCCGGGTTCTCGTCGCGCACCGTCACGTACTTCCCAGACGGGTCGATGTCGGTATTGCCGTATACCGACCCACGAAACGGCGCGCGCATTGGGTCTATGACGCTGATCGGCGCTGGGTCGCCCACGCGACGCACTTCGAAGGCTGCGTCCTTCCAACTTCCTTCCTGCCGCGCCACATGGATGATGCCGCGCTCCGTCGCTGCGAACGGCCCGCCTCCACGAACCGTCATCAGTAGCGCGCTGTCCTCAATGTCCCACACCTGTAGTGACCCGTCCTCGCCCGACCGGGAGGCGTTGCGGACGACGAGCCGGCGTTCGTCCGGAGTGAATGCCGACTTGGTGGCGCGCAGGTCACCGTTGGGCGGGTCGAGGGTGGCTATTCTCTGCAAGCCGCCGACGCTCCAGACGCCAGTAGTGATGCCAAGCGTCGCGATGAATCGGCCCGTGGCGGAAACCGCCATCCCCGCAGACGAACTCACGGGGATGCGGCCCAGGTTCTGTCCTGTCGTGGGCTGGAACACCCGTATTGCGGTCGGCCAAACGACCGTCGCCGCGATGCTCTCATCGCTGCTCACGACAGTGTTGTAGGTGCGCGCGCGGAACTCCCACGCTGTGAATGCGTCGGGCTCGGAGACGTCCCATCGACGGGCGATGCTGCCAACGGTGACGACCTGGTCGTGCCGCGGGAGGTAGGCCGCGGTGCCGGTGCGAATACCGGCTCCCCAGCCGTGGTCGATCACGCGTTCGAGGCGCATGGTGGCGATCGACCATATGCCGATGCGGCTGCCCCCGCGGTCCACCATATGGGACGCCACCAGGCCGCGCGGCAAGGCGACGCTTACTCCCTGCGTGTACGGGGCGTGCTCGTCGGGCTCGCCATGTGTCCAGCCGGCAACCTCGGCGCCGTCCTCGCTGTTCACCCGATGGAGCAGACCTTCGCTGCCAGACGTCCACAGATGGCTGCCTTCGGCATCGTAGTGGACCAGGCCCATCTGCGGGAGGGCGGGGATTTCCCAGGGCTGCCCGTCATCGAACCGCCATATAAACCGCCGTTCCGCGTACGTGCGCACCGCGAATGCCCTGCCGTCGGGTCGCACGGCCATCGCGCTGATCCACGTTCTGCGGAAGGGATAGTGCCGCAGTAGCTCCCCAGAGGATGTGTCCCAGAGCGCAACCGTTTCACGGGTGGACGCCACCAGCAGGCGAAGACCGTCTGGATGGAACGCCAGGTGGCGGACCCCCAACACCGACGTACCTATGGTCCCGTCTGGCGTGTTTACGGCGAGCAGTCCAGGCTGCGGGTCGCCGGTGAGTTCGGCGATGACCGTCTGTGTAGCGCGGTCCCACACGACGACAACGTCGCCCTCGGAATACGCTACGCGCTGGAAGTCGCGGGAAATCGCGTACGTGTACGGTGTCACTGGGACCGCATCCCTGAGCTCGCCGGTCGCGGCGTCGTAGAAGGCGCATGGCTTCCGCATGCCATGAACCGCTATCTCCGTTCCGTCCAGCGAGAACTCAATCGCGCTCTCACTGTTCGCGCGATGGGCGAGGTCATACCGCGCGACCGGGTCGAACGTCCCTGCGTCGAGCAGTTCAATCCAGTCAGTCGTCAACGTTGCGAGGACGCTACCGTCCGGCGAATACGCGATGTCCAGAAGCTCGGGCTTGCCGACCTCAATCAGCGGTACGGGCGTGTACCCCGCGCCGTTGGCGCTGGTGACAACGGTCGCGAGTAGGGCGACGAGCAACACGACACGGCGCGCAGCGCGCATAGGCGGGCCTCGGCGTGCACGGGGGCGGAATCTCCTCACTCTCGATGCTACTTGCGTAGGGTGACGCGGGCAAATAGGGAGACGACACACAGCAGATCCCAGGTAGGCGCCCGCCTGCGTTCGGCCGGGCAGTCACCGGTAGGTCGTAGCGATGGCGGTCACTTCGCCAGCGAGGTGCGACGCGCCAGACGGTGGACGCCGGCGCGCAGTTGGATGGAATAGGCTCCGCTGGCGACGCGTTCGCCAGCGTCGTTGCGCCCGTCCCAGTGGGCCGCGCGTTCGCGGGTTCGGTACGCTCCCGCTGGCATGTGTCCCAGATCCACGCGGCGGACGACGCGCCCGAGGTCGTCGTACACGATCACCTCCACTGTCTCTGGCTGGGCGAGGTCGAAGGGAATCCACGTCTCGGGGTTGAACGGGTTGGGATAGTTCGGGAGTAGCTGCGTACGCTTGACGTCGCCCCACGTGGCCAGCGCCCTATTGCGCGGCGTGATTTCGTCTGACGGGATGTTCAGGAACTCCTCCGTGCGGTAGAGCGCGCGGCCGCCGTTGGGGCCCTTGGCGAACAGGTACTCGCCGCCCGCGGTGAACTGCACGGAAGAGGACCGGGGACGCGTCGAGAGCAAGTCGCCAGTGTCCGTGGCGAAGAACCGGACTACCCTCTCGTCTGTCGCCGTATCGACGCCGTGGATCGTCACGTACCTCCCCGACGGGTCGATGTCGACGAAACTATAGATACTGCCCCGGTGCGGAAGCCGGTAAGGACCTATCGCACTCAGGGGCGCGCCGGCTCCAACCCGCCGCACCTCGAAGCGGGCGTCTGTCGGACTCACACGCTCCCATATGACGTAGATGACACCACGCTCCGTAGCTGCGAACGGCCCTCCCCGCGGCTCTGTCGTCACCAATTCGCCATCAACAATGTCCCAAATGTGCAGCGCTTCTGGGAAGGCTCTCATCAGCTCGTCGTCGTCGATGTCCTGATTCCGGACGGACTCCATGGTTGCCACGACCACGCGCTTCTCGCGCGGGGTGAAGGCGAACCCACCGGGTCCTGAGGATCGGGTGTCCAGCTCTGTCACCCGCTGTCCCCGCGCGACATCCCAGATTTCCGTCCTGCCGAAGTGCTCCGTGGCGAGAAGCCTGCCTGACCGCGAAATGGCCAAACGGGAGCCGCCGAAGACTGGGATCGTCGCCTGCTGCCTACCCGTCCTCGTCTCGAAGACTAGAACTTCGCCTAGCTCGTCTAGCCACATCGCCGCTACTTCGCCGTCAGGGGTGATGTCGACGCCGTTGTGCGCCGGGGGGAAGCTCTGCACGCTGAACTCCGCGGGCATGTCCATGCGCCATCGGCGAGCGGTTGACCCCAGCGTGACTATCGTTCCGTACCGCGGAATGTAAGCTGCATAGCCGACGCGAGTTCCGGCGCCCCAGGCCTGGTCTTCGAGGTGTCTCAGACGCATGGCGCCTACGTCCCACACGCCGATGCGGTCTGCCGCTACGCAGGCCACGACCCCTCGCCTCGAGTCGACGGCGAGGGAGCCGACCCACGGCGCGTAGCCTTCTCTGTCTTCGTGGGGCCAGTCCGTCGGGATCGCTTCGCCATCGCGGTCGACGCGGTACAGCGGACCTCTCCTGCCCGTAACCCACAGGTGTTCGCCTGTCGCGCCGTACTCCAGAGGGCCTGTGCGGTTGATGTCCACCAGCCGAGACCCACGCCTCGGGTTGAGATCGTCGAACTGCCGTATGAACAGGGCGCCGCCACCGGTGAGCACAGCGAACTCCCCGCCGGTCGGTTGGACGGCCAGGCGCCAGACCCACGTGCCGATGTCGTAATGGCGCAGCAGCTCTCCGGTGTCGACGTTCCAGAACGCGAGCGTGGCCCGAGGCGATGCGACCAGGAGCCGGTCGCCGTCAGGATGGAAGGCGAGGATCATCACGCCCAGCCTGTCCGGGGGGTTGTTCCCGTACGCGGACGCCAGTATCGGCTCTGGATCCCCAATGAGCGTAGCGGTTACCGCGCCCGCCGCGCGATCCCACACGTACACCGTCTCGTGGTCCGCGTACGCAAGGCGCCCCCAGTTGGGCGAGAACGCGTACGCCCGCCCCGTGACGGGCAGTTCCTCCTTCATGGCGCCTGTGGCCGCGTTGTAGATACGGCACGGCAGGTCGTAGCGGAAGACGGCCACTTCCGACCCGTCCGGCGAGTACTGGATCTCGCGCCCACCCGTGCCAAAGCGGGCGACCGGTTCGAACGTCTCGGCGTCCAGCAATTCGATCCAGTCCGTGGTGAGGGTAGCGAGAATGCTGCCGTCCGGGGAGTACGTGATGTCTTCTAGCTCGGGCTTGCCCACCTCGATCAGCGGGACAGGCACGTACCCCCGAGCCGTTGCGCCGCCGCGCGGCATGAGAAGCGCGAACAGGGCAGTGATGGCGACGCTGCGCGCGCGGATGTGCATGGCCTGGCCCACGTTTGCCGATGGTCGTGCCTTTGGAGCCAGTCTACTTCCGTGAGGCAAGGCAGGCAAATGTAGGACACAAGACACGGCAGGGACAGGCCGACGCTTTCGCGCGGCGAACGGCTCTGGTGGCGCCCCAGGGCGTCAGCGGATCGCGACACGCACGCGACCGACGTTCTCACCGCGGCGCATGCGTTCGATGTGTTCGTCCAGCCCGTCGAGGTCGCACTCTGTCGTGATGGCTTCGAGCTTGCCCTCGTCATCCACCGACGCGAGGCGCTCCCACACGCGCGTGCGCTCCTCGTGCGATCTCTCCGCCGAGTCGATGCCCTGTAGACGCAGGCCGCGAAGGATGAACGGAAGGATGCTGGTGTGGAGGCGTTGCGAGGCAACCATGCCGCAACAGGTGATGACGCCGTTGGGGCGCGTCGACCGGATAGCGGAGTCGAGGTAGTCGCCGCCTACCGTGTCCACGACAGCCGCCCACTCGCCTCGCACAAGCGGTCGCTCCGGCGGGCGGAGAGCGTCGTCGCGGTGTATTACCTCGCGCGCTCCGAGACCGCGAAGCTTGTCCGCGTGTCCAACACGTCCGGTGGCGGCGAACACCTCGTAACCCGCGTTCGCGAGCAGCATCACCGCGAGGCCACCGACGCCTCCCGTTGCGCCGGTGACGAGGACGGGTCCGGGCGGCGCGTTGGCATCCTCGATGGCCAGCAGGCTAAGGCACACTGTGAATCCCGCAGTGCCGTACGCCATCGCGCGCGCTGTCGTCAGACGGTCGGGCAGCGGCACGAGCCACTCCGACGGCGCCCGCACGAACTCCGCGAAGCCGCCGGACGTGTTCATCCCGAGGTCGTAACCGGTGACGACGACTTCGGCGCCGACCGCAATGTCCTCGGACGCGGTCTCCATTACGACGCCCGCTGCGTCGATGCCTGGCGTGTGCGGGTAGCTGCGCGTGATGCCGGGGTGGCCCGTCGCCGAGAGCATGTCCTTGTAGTTCAGAGACGAGTGGTCGACGCGCACGAGCGTGTCACCGTCCGGCAGGGAGTCAAGCGGCCGGTCCTCGACGCTTCGTCGGTAGGAGCCTTCGCTTTCACGAACTACGAGCGCGCGGAATGATGTGTCAGCCACCGTGTTCCCTCCGAAGATCGCGCGTGGACCGGCGTCGCCCGCAGGCTATGTCACGCTGCGTGGCTTAGCAACGGTGGCTGCGGCGCCTCAGCGGCTTCGGTTAGGATGGCAGGCACACAGGAGGATGCATGGCGACTAGCAGTCACGGTGACGACGGCCGTACGCCGCGATACACGGCGGACGAGGCGACAGTGGTCCTCCGGGCAGTCTTCCCGGACATCGGGAATCCCACCATGAGGTTCTGCGGGCAGGGCTCCGACTTCTGCTCGTACGCCGCCGACGAGCGGCGCATCATCCGCATAGGCATCAACGACGAGTCGGCGATGCGGATGGACTGGGAACGCCAACTCCTGCCCATCCTCGTCCAGAAGCTAGATGTCGGCACACCGGACATTGAGTTCCTCGGTGAGACCGAGGACGGCGCGCCGTTCGTCGTCTATCCGATGATCCAGGGCGAGCCGTTTGGCGACGACATCTACGACCGTATGCCGCCCAAGCGCCGGGACGCCATCGCGGCGCAGTTCGCCGACTACCTGCGCGTCCTACACGGCATTCCCGTCGAGGACGCGTACGCATACGGCATCCGAGAACGTCGCGCCGACGACGTGTGCCGCGACTTCCGCAGGCAGGCGGAGCAGCTCATCTACGGCGACCTGTCCGCAGCGGAACATGCTGTCTGCGAGGGACTGTTCGCGCGCTACTTCGAGGAGGGACACGACGCGTACAAGCCGGCGCTCATCCACGGCGACCTGCAGCCGCGCCACGTCCTCTACGACAGCGAGGCGTCGCGCATCGCCGGCATCATCGACTACAGCGACATCTGGGTAGGCGACCCCGACTACGACCTGCACTATCTGCACCGTCAATACGGCGACGACCTGCTGGAGCGCGTACTGCCGCTCTACGGCCACACCGACCCCGCCGCCTGCCGGTGGAAGTCCAACGTCTTCCGCCTGTGCCGTTGCCTGGACGAGATCATCTTCGGCATGGAGGACGACCGCCCAGACAACGTCGCGGACGGTTGGCGCGACCTGCGAGAGCTGTTGGCGAGCGCGACGTAACGCGCGCTACGAGGGCACGCCGTCCCAGTCGCGCCACATGTCCTCGCAGGGAGGCTCCTCCTGCGTCTCCTCGAGGTCGATCTTTCGGAAGTCGTAGAGCGCCGCCTGCCGTATCTGCCGCGAGTAGTTGTGCCCCGCCATGTGGCCGATGCGGTGGTGCCAGAAGACGATGTCCCCCGCGTTGCCGTTGCAGTCGACCGGCTCGGCCTCGTTCGTCTCCAGTCGGACGACATCGTAATCGTCCGTTGGCTCGTACTTGTACTGCGATTCGAACACGGGGTAGAAGCGTTTGTGGCTGCCGGGCCACACGGAGAACGACCCACCTCCGGGTGGCACGTCGTCTATGTACCCAACGACGCCGAGATGGAACGGGTGCGCGTCCACATGGCATCCCGTGGCGCGTTTCTCGGTGTCGCCGTACGGTAGCGTGCAGTAGATGCCTCGGATGCGCCTCGGTTCCTGTAGCTTACCTTCGCCTACCAATTCCTCCGCCATGCCGTACACGTCCGGGTCCGTCGCGAGCATGCGGATCATCCACTCCTCGCCACCGGGACGCCGGAAGTTCCAGCGGTACCCGCTGCGACGGTCAGCCTTGTCCTCGTTCTCCTCTTCGAACGGCCCCACCCACGTGTCCGGGTCGCTCCGGTCGAGCTGTGCTGGCGCGTTTTCCCACAGGTGATCCCGCGCGCGTTCCGTGAGCTCCGGCTTGAGCACGCCGCGCTTTACCAGATACCCGTTGTCCTTGAAGAACTGGACGTCGTCCGACGAGAGCCGAGCCATGCTTTCCTCCTTAGCATGTGGGCGCCACGGGCGAGAGGCGCCGACAGTACAGCGTACATGCCTGGGAGCGGCAAGGCGCCGCCGCGCCGTGTGTTATACTCCGGCCAGGTCTCGCCCCCACGGTATGTCTCGTCCATCGGGTAAGGAACGCAGCATGAGGATCCGACTTTGCATCGCGCTGATGAGCGTCGTTGCCGTTGTCGCCATCGCGGAAGAGATCGCCATCGTGGATGTCGCGGATGAGTGGACGCAGATCGCAGCCGTGGCCCCGAGCCTAGACGAGATGGGCTTGCCCTACGACGACATTACCGAGGACGTCGAAGGCGGGACGCTCAACCTGAACGGGAACGTGCTCCTCATCATCAGCAGCATGGCTACGAACAACGGCGCCGTGCACGTGGGACTCGACGACAACGCGCAGATACTACAGGATTTCGTGAGTAGCGGTGGAGTCGTCATCGAGCCGACGCAGGCGGATCAGAACGAGGCGAACGTCGACTGGCTGCCCAACGGGCTGACCGCCGTACGCAGCGACCCCGACCAGCCTGCCTTCACCATTGAGGACGTGGACCACCCGCTGTTCAACGCGCCTCACAAGATGACCGACGACGACTTTGTCGGGTGGGGGCACCAGGGATGGCCCACGGTCTGGGAGGTCTTCGCGACGCTGGAAGGTTTCGACGTCCTCGCCACCTCCGCGGGCAAGAACGTCATCGGCGAGGCGGAACACGGCAGCGGGTTATTCGTCATGATGTGCATCGCCCCGGACAAATACGCGCAGGTGGGCAACGACGACAACACGAAGGAAAAGGCCACGCTATTCTTCCAGAACATGGTCACGACGTATCTGCCGCAAGCCGTGTCGCCGGAAGGGCTGGCAACGACCACGTGGGCGGGCCTGCGGCAGGACCGGCTCTAGGTCGCAAAGGCATCTGTTGAGATTGGACTTGGCGCAGATGCGCAGGGCCTGGACGCGCGCGTGCTACATGGTTGGCGCGATGGTCGCCCTCGCGTGGTTTGGGTGTGGCGCGGCGGTCAGCTGGAACCCACTGGTCTACGTGCCTTACACCGTGTACCGCATCGACGTCTACGTTAGAAGGATCAGAGATGCGGTGGCTCCCACGTTCGATCCCGACGTCATCGACAATCCAGAAGACATAGACTTCGTAAAGAGCGTGATTGGCCATGAGATTGGCCATGGCGTGTCCCTCGACCATTGTACATTCGCCAACTGCGGCATGCAGGCAGCGCCCCCGCCGGGTGTGACCGGATACACTGATGGGTCGCACAACCATAATCTGGAATATGACCTGACGTACGCCCTCGCAGTGCCGTACTAGCGTCTGTGCGAGGATCAAGCGTAACGTCATAACCATAGAGGTTCGATCCAGTGGGTCGCAACAGCGTGTATCTGGTCGTAACGTGCGTCGTTGGACTGACGCTGGCTGGCTGCGGGCCTCGCGAGCGGCCCGCAGCCGACGATGCCGCAGCCCCGGTCGTCGGGGACACAGGCGAGCCGCCCAAGGCCCGGGCGTCAAGGGAGGGCACCACCACCGGAGACGAGCAGGGAAACGATGTAGACCCCGTTGCGTCGCTGGTGGATCCAGAGGACCACGGTACAGGGCAGTTGCCGGACGCAGAGATCGAGGCGAGGATGCGGCGACCGATTGAGGAGTCTGTCTACGACCCGTCCCTGAGTAAGGACGAGAAGCTCGACCTTCTGCTTCGGCATTACAGCATTCCAGGCAACCACGTCACGGAGCCCGACGCTCTGATGGACGCGGTGATGACCGAAGGTATGACGGAGTTGGAGGCCGCGAAGTACTGGGCTGTCGAGGGCGGTAGCCAGAAGTGGGCTCTCCACCACGCGGAAGCAGTGCTACGGAGAGATCCACGCTCGGTGGAGGCACTGGTTCTGTGGGCAGGGGAGCTGCCTATCGCTCGGCGAAACGAGCGGCAGGCGGCGTTCCTCGCTGTCTTGGAGATAGATCCAGCCAATCGACAGGCTCTATCGAACTTAGCCGGGGGCACGGCGATGGAGCAGCCGTTCGAGAGCATAGAGTACGCTGACCGGCTTCTCGAGGCGTATCCTGACCGTGGAGCGGGCTATGCCTACATGGGTCGGGCCTATGAACGGCTGGGCGACCCGGACACGGCGGCCTCCTATTACGAGAAGGGCCTCAAGGCGGACCCGGGGCACCGCGGTCTCCTCCTCGCCGTCCATTACCTCGAGACCGGCACCGGCGTACAGCCCATCGCGCCAGCCCAACGGAGCGATGCAACCGACGCGCCCGAAATGCCGACTCCCCCACCGGTGCCCAGCACGGCAAGTCCTGGGGAAGATCCCTCGCCTCGCCTTCATGCCCCGGACGCGACAGGGCCGGCTCCAGAGACGCCTGAGCCTGTGAAGAAGCACCAGAAGGCTCTGAACCAATACCGCGCTATGGCTGCCGAATTCGAGAACGTCACAGGGGAGCCGTATCGCGGACTACAGGACTTCGACGACTACGCGGAGCAGTCGTCCAACTGGATGGCGTGGCGCTACATGGAACTCGGTCAGCAGTATCTCGACGCGGGCGAACCGGACAAGGCGGCCGAAGTGTTCGAGAAGGCGGAGCGACAGTTTCCCGACGACCCGCTGATACAACAGCGGACGCAGCCGCCGCGTTAGTCGCTGCGGCCATGCGAGACGCCGGAGCCATGGGAGCCCACGGGTGTCGAGAACCACTCTCAGTACCTTGCTGTTGTGCCTCGCAGTCGGCTCGGCCACCGCGACGGAATACGTCGTCGACATGCGCTCGAAAGTGGCGGACGACGCCAACGACGGCTCGCGCGCCCGTCCGTTCCGCACGATCCAGCACGCGGCTGACGTCGCGCGAGCGGGCGACACCGTCAGAGTGATGCCCGGCGTCTACCGCGAGGCGGTTATCCTCGAGCACAGCGGCGAAGCCGACCGGCCCATCACGTTTCGGGCAGAATCCGGCGTCGTTCTGACCGGCGCGGATGTGCTCACGGGCTGGGAACGCGTGTCCGGTGAAGAGCCCATCTACAGCGCGCCATGGCCCCACAGATTCATCATCAACCACACGGCTGACGGGGTTCCGATCGAGCACCACCCTGACGACGCTCCCGTGTGGGGGCGCGCCGAGCAGGTGATCGCCTCGGGGCGCCAACTGGCTGCCGTGAGCTCGCTGGACGATCTGCGGGCGGCGTGGCCAGCGCTCGAAGGCGCAGAAGACGGACGCGCCATGCCCGTGTGGGACGACCCCTCGACATGGGCCGGGGCGTTCACTGCCGACACCGACAACGGGTACCTGTACGCGCTGCTCGCCGACGGCGCCGATCCGAACTCGGACGGCGTCGTGATGGAGGCGTCGTCGCGCGGCCTCATCTTCGGGACGAACCCGTGGATGAACCGCGAAGGCGTCCACGATGTGCACGTTCGCGGGTTCACGTTCCGGTACGGCGCGTCGTTTCCCCAGCGCGGCGCCGTGTGGCTCCACGGCGCCGACAACGTCCTTGAGCGGTGCCGCATTGAGCAGATGTCGGGCGGCGGCGTGTCTGTGAGCGGCGTCATGCGCGAGTGCGTAGTGCGCGACAACGGTCATGTCGGCGGCGGGGCAGGCGGCGACGGCTTCCTCAACGAGGACTGCCTGTGGCAGGGCAACTCATGGAAGCCGATCAACCGTCAATGGGAGGCCGGCGGATTCAAGATGGCGCGCGTGGACGGCGGCGTGTTCCGCGACTGCATGTTCTGGGGCAACGGCGGCCCCGGGCTCTGGCTGGACATTGACGTGGCGAACGTCCTCATCACCGGCTGCGGCTTCGTGAACAACGAGCAGAGCGGCGTCTTCATCGAAATCAGCCACGACATCACCGTCGAAGACAGTTGGTTCCTCGGGAACGGCGTAGGGCGTGGGATACAGGTGGAGGAGACGAACTGGGCGGTCGGCGGCATCCAGATCGCCGAGTCCATGGACTGCGCCATCGCCGGGAACGCGCTCTACGAGAACAAGGACGGCATCACGCTACGCGAGCAGGGGCCGCGCGTGTTGGACGGCGTGCCGTTCTACAACCGGGGTCACCGGATCACGGGGAACACGCTCGACCGCAACGAGGGCTACCAGTTGGCGCTGTGGTACGACAACGCCTTCTTCGGTTGGCATCCTGCCGAACGCGAACGCTTCGCGACGGCGGACGCCTACGAGCAGCATCTCCAGGACACGGATGAGCAGCTCTACGATCCCACCCAGCAGGGGATGGTCATCACGGGGAACGTCTACACCGAGTCGACCGACCCGACCCGTTTCCTCCTCGGTGTCCCGTGGCGGCCGGGACACGCTGAGTATCCGTCAGTCGCCGCGTTCCAGGAGGCGACGGGATTCGAGCGCGGCGATGCGGACCCGCGCGCGTCAGCGACGAAGCCGACCGACCTCGTCAGGTTGCTGCGCGGCATGGAGAGTCGCAGGACGGAGCTCGACGCCCGGCCGTAGAGGGTCGCTCCCACCATCAGGTCCGCGATGCGCCTCTGTCCGACGGACGATCCGATCCCCCGAAGTTCAGGTCCGCTCTGCGCAGCGGGCGGAACAGAAGGACCAGGGCGACGTACGCCGCCGCGCCCGCGGACATCTGCATCCACAGGGGCTGTCCAGCGAGCGCCAACAGCACACCAGCGAGACCGAGACACGCGGCGGCGAGGCGCGGTAGGAATCGGTATTCCGACAGGCGGCTGAGATGTCGCAGACTGTACCCCACGCCCAGACCTACGTACACGAGTTCACTGGCGCCTCGGGCCCACGCCGCCCCGACGTGGCCGTACCGTGGCATCGCCCACGCGTTCGCCCCGACGTTCACGACCAACGCAACACACACCAGCACGATGACAGCCTTCCACCGGTTCGCGGCCCGCAGGCTGTGTGAGATGATCGTCGCCGGGAACAGGAGCGCGGCGTACAGAGCCATCGCCCGGAAGGACGCGTCGATGGTCCCAGGCGGGTAGATGTCCGTGGGATATAACGCGCGCGTGAGCCTGCCACCGCAGATGGCGATAAACAGCGCCGCTGGTACGCCCGTAGCGAGGACGACCTTCCATGTCTGCGTGTAGAGATTCGCCAACTTGCCGCGCGTGGCGTCGCTGCCGCCGGTCTGTGTTAGGGACGCAAAGCGGGGGAACGCCGCTCCCATGAGCGCTCCCGGGAAGGTGCCCAGCGCCGCGACCCAGGTGTACCCGAAGGTGTACCAGGCAACCGCCTCGAAGCCGCCAGACCCCCACTCCTCCAGCAGAATCTGATCCGCGCGCAGGTACGCGAGGTTCAGGACGTTCGCGACGGCGAACGGGGCGGACAGGGCGAGGAACGGCCCCCAAGCGGACAGCGCGAACTGCGGGGCCATTCGGACGAAACGCCCTGACGCGAGCAGCCCAGCCACGACCATATTCGTCGCCCCCGCCAACAGGGCAACAAGGCAGAAGAGCCTGAGGCCGCCGACACCCGCCATCACCAAGACTGTCCCGACCACGAGCGTCATCGCGCGCTCCATGAACACGAGCGCGGACTCGTATCCAAGGCGCTCGCGCGCGCGGAACACCATGTGGAAGACGCGCGCGATCCCATTCCCGACCTCGGCGCCGGCAAGCAACCAGATCATCGTTGCGAGGGACGCCCCGTAGCCGCGAATCTCGATGACGACCCAGCAAGCCCCGAGGATGCCGAGCCCGAACGAAGCGCGTATTCCAAACGCAACCCCGAGTGTTCTCGCCGCGTCCCCTGGGCGCAGGTGCAACTCCCTGACGAGGGGGTCGCGCGTTCCGAATTCCGCGAGCGAACCAAGCACGTTCGTGACGGCGATGGCGACGAAGTAGAACCCCAGCTCCGCAGGGGCTACGTAGCGCGGGAGCACGAGAAAGGCCACGAGCGCGAGCGCGCGACTGACGAGGTGCGCCTGCAGAAGTACCGTGGCGTTTCGGAGGATGGAAGGTCGGCCGGCTGTCTCGCTGCCGTCGGACATCTACACCGTCTCGACGCGCACGTGCGCCATGTCCGCGACGGCGTTGCGTTCGACTGCGTCCGCGAGTTCCACGCGGTCGACGGACGCGCACCCGACATGACCTACGACGAGGCCGCCCGCGTAGTTCGCCAGGCGCGCCGCGTTCACCGGCGCCATGCCCGTGGCGAGCGCGAGGGAGTAGACCGCGACGACCGTGTCTCCGGCTCCCGTCACGTCGAACACTTCCCGAGCGACAGCGGGCACGTGCGTCAGCGTCACGTCGGCTCCGTCGCGTTCGAAGAGAGCCATGCCGTCCGCGCCACGGGTGATGAGGAGGTGATCCAGCGCCAATTCCCGCAGCAGCCGGGCGCCGACCGCCCGCAGGTCGGCCGAGGTCGAAATGCGATGCTCCGCCGCGGCCCCCGCCTCGTGAACGTTCGGCGTGACGCATGTCACGCCCCCGTAGTGCCAGAAGTTCTCCAGCTTTGGGTCCACCACGACGGGGATGCCACGTTCGCGCGCCATATCGCGCGCCGCGACGATGAGCCCCTCGTCTAACAGTCCCTTGTCGTAATCTTCGATGATGATGGAGTCGGCGAACCGGATGCGGTCTCGCAGTCGATCAAGCGCCAAGTCTCGCGTCGCTTCACCGACGGGTGTTCGGCTTTCGCGGTCCAGTCGGACCATCTGCTGGTTTCGCGCCACGACCCGGGTCTTGTGGCTCGTCGGTCGTGACGGATCCGTGACGAGGCTCTCGTCGGACACGCCCATGCGAGCTAGTAGCTTTCGGAACTCACGCCCCGGCGCATCGTCTCCGACGACCCCTATCAGGTCGCACGACGCCCCGAGGGACGCGAGGTTCGCGGCGACGTTCGCGGCCCCGCCCAGCAGGTACTCCTCGGAGTCGACCTCGAGGATGGGCACCGGCGCCTCGGCCGATATGCGCGTCACCTGCCCGCGTAGGTACGAGTCGAGTATGACATCGCCGAGCACTAGCACGCGGCCCCCGGCTGGCATCTCCAGCTCTGTCGTCGATCCCGCGGGGCGGCCTGTGTCCGTCATGGTGGATCCCAAGGATACGTCGGGCGCGTCGATGATGATCGGGCGCCGGTGTTCGCGTTACAAGGGCCGAACCGCCGTGCGCCTAACGCAGGATGACGAGCTTCCCAACGCGCTCCTCGGTCCTCTCCGCGTCGAGATATACGGACTCCGTGCGCACCTTGTAGAAGTACACGCCGTTGGAGAGCAGGGAGCCGTCATCGTCGCGGCCGTCCCAGTAGGTCTCGTTGTAGCCGCGCTCCGCGGACGCGTCTTCCAGTACGCGCGCAAGACGCCCGGCCACCGTGTAGACGCGTATGGAGACCTCCTCGGCGGGCTGGCTAAGATTGTACGTAAAGAACGTGCCGCGCGTTACCGGGTCGAAGGGACTGAACGGGTTAGGCGCGTTCAGCACGAGCCCCTCGAAGTGCACCGGCTCGTCGATGGTCATGCGGAACGGCGTATCCTCGCCAGCTCCGAGGAATCCAACGTTCGTGCTCGTGTCGGCAATGCTCGCCTGGATTTCGTACTCACCGTTCGTCAGGTCCGCCGGCCAGGTCGCCGTCGCGGTCGAGGGGGCCAGTCGGTCAAACGTGATCTCGGCGGGCTCGATCTCCTCGGGAGGCACGCCGACGTGGCCGACCGTGATGGCGAGCTCGTCCATGGCCAGGGCGTGGCTGTCTTGCACGTGCAGCGTCAACTGCTGAGGCGTTTCGGTGAGCATCTGCCCGTCCCCAATGACGCCGTTCTCGTAGCTGAGCGTGAACGTCGGTGGTTCGAGGTCTGGATCCTCCTCCACCAGGAAGACAAACTCCTCGAACGGCCCCTGCAGACTTTCCGCCGACACGCCAGCGAGGTCCGTGATGTGGACGCGCATGAGATACGTGCCGACGAACAGGATGGGCCGATGGCTGACCGACATCTGGTCTACCGGCCTGGGGTTCAGAGTGAACGTCGATGGATCCACCTCCTCCATCTCCGTCTCGCCCAGCTTCTGCCGCTCGAAACGGAACGACCTGGCGTCGATGCCGTTGGGGTCGCTGAGCAGCAGCGTCATCGTCGGCCGCGGCGGGATCACCTCGCCGCTCTGCGGCGCCAGGTCGTTGACGAACACTTGCACCGTCGGTGGGGTCGCGTCGATGTCGCGTAGCAAGGTGTAGGTTCCCATGCGGGGCGTGTCGACTTCCGCCGTCATGACCCGGCCGACACGGACCCGGAACGTGTCGCCAAACTGGAACGCTCGCGACCCCTCCAGGACGCGCGTTATGAGCCCCTCGCGCGCGAGGATCAGGTCCGGCCCGTTCACTGCCCCGCGTATTGTGGCCCCGGCCGCGTTCAACACGGGCGTGCCGGTAGCGGTCCTGAGCTCGTACCGCTGGTTGTCCGTGACCATCAGCACCCATTCGCCGTAGGGGGCGTCGTCAAGGGTGACACTCGCGCGGAGCGACACCTCTGCCGTTCCGTCTCCCGCGTTGGAGGTCCACGTGCGCGTGACGGTGACGACTCCCTCCTCAGATGGCGCCGTTGTGAACCCCAGCGTTTCTCCCAGCTTGGCGGGAGGCGACCCCTCAGTCCCGAGCGCGAGCGGGTCGCCATTCTTCACAACGAGACGACGTAACGCCACGGAGGCGTCGGCGTACGGCTCATCCAGGTTCCCAAGCGCCGTCAGGCGCTGATAGGAATTCGCCCCCTCCGCAAGGAACAGCACCTCGTACGTGGTGGGCGCCACGAAGAAGACGACCCACTCACCCGACGGCCCGGTCGTCTGGTCGACGGATATCTCCTGGAACTTCAGCTGATGCTCGCCGCCCGCTCCAGACACCGGCGGCGTCACGTGGAGCGATTCCAACGGGTCGCCGTTCTCGTCGGCCTTGACCTTCGAGTCCAGTCGACGCCACGACTCCTCTTCGTCCAGCCATTCGTAGATGCCGAGGCGGGCCAACGCCGCGTTGGCGGCCCGCCTTTCCAGCGCTAGCCTCGCGGCGCCCGTCGCGCCCGTGTCCAGGTCGGCCACCGCCTCTTCGCGTAGCGTGGCGAAGTCGAAGTTGATCTCCAGATGCGCGGGTTCGTTTAGCTCCGTCTCACCCGACTGAAGGTCGAGACGGAACGCCGTCTCCGTCGCGCTCGTCAGGCGAAGGTACGGCACGGTCGTGTAGGGGGACTCGGGCTTCCCGAAGCGCTCCTCGTCCGGCAAGCGGTCGAGCGATATAGACAGCGTCGTCGGTTCCGCCGCGCCACCCGGCACTTCCATTTCCAGGGTACGGTCGAGGCTATAGGCCGTGGTGGGCGCGTCGCCTATCGTGAAGTTGTTGATTGCGAACGGCTTGCGCGTGCGGTTGTTGAATTCCTTCGATTCGCCGACGCGACCAAGAATGTCGTCGTCGTCGGGTTCGGTCGGAGACGCCGGATCAATCCACACCGTGATCTCGTGCACGCCCGCGACCAGTGGCGGGTCCACCGGCAAGATGACCGTGGCGCGCTGGAATTCGCCAGTCGCTGGCAGGCCCGTCGTCCAGTCGTCGAGTTCGACGAAGGCCCGCGACAGGATGTCTGCCTCCTCGTCCAGTCGCCAGTTGCCGTCGACGTCAGCGTCGCCCTCGGCCACGATTACTTCCGCCGCGACCTCCGGCTGCAGGTCACCTCGGTTCACGACGACGACTCGGAACGCCCACTTGTCGATCTCCTGCTCATACCCGTAGGACATCTCCGGGATGCGCGTGCGACCGATCTCGAGGATGGCGAGGTCTGGCCCGAGCGGCATCTGGAACGTCCGCTCGTCGGACTCCACCACCGAACCCGTTCGATCCGTAACGACGAGCGTGTACATGATCCGTCGACCCAGGCCGGGCAGGGGGATCGGTTCCGCGTTCCGGTACTTCAGAGCCCCCAGGTGCTCCATGGGGGTGTCGATGCGCTTGAAGTCCCTGTTGTTGCGCCAGACCAGATCGACCCTCTGCACGCCGACTATGCCGCTTGGGTTCGCCAGTTCCGCCTCGACGATCAGGAACTCCCCGGACCTGCGGTGCGTCAGGCTGTTGATCCTCGACTGGCGCACTGAAAACCGCGCGCCGCCAATCGCCGTGATGTCCCCTGACTGCGCGAAGAGCCGCGCCGCCGCCTCGCCAGGCTCCACGCCAGCGGGCACAGTGAACGGCACATCCCCGTACTCCCCGCCGAAGACCGTGCCACCCCTGACTGTAGGCCGTAGGTCGTTCCCGGGAACGGAGTCCAGGTTGTTCGGGTATTTGACGGTGATAGTGACGTTCCCATCGAATGCCTCGGCCTTCGCCGGTGGGTCGGTCAGCGGGTCGTACAGGAACCCTTGCAGGAGGGTGACCTCCTGTCCCGGGTTTGCCGCCAGTGGAGCAACGGCGACATCCGCCAGCAGCTCTGGGCGCGCCAGACGCAACGCTGGGTCGCCGAACAGCGCGTACTGCTCGAGGCCCGGTAGGCAGATGATGGACTGATTGGTCACCCAGTCCATGATCTTCGCCTGCGTCAGAATGGGCCCTACCTCCGTCGTGTCCGATGAGGTGATCTCGGGGAATAGGAACGTGTCGAAGATGGCGTTGCACCTCGCGAAGGTCTTGCGCGTGGCGCCGATGACCGCGATGGCGCCACGCCCCTGACCGAGGAGGAACTGCTCGCCCATGGAACGCTCGCCGAACTGCTCCGGCTTGTCGAAGAAGTTCATCTGGCACGTCGTCGCGATCATGAGCGGCTGACGCATACCGTTCCTCAACCACACAGTGTCGGGGAGCCTGAGTATGTCCTCGTCGGCCCAGATGTCTCGACCACCGTGGCCGGCGTACTCGATGACGAGGGCTCCGTCCGTGAACGCCTTCTTGATCTGCGCCTTGGTCGCGGCGCCAGTGCCAATCTCCTTGAGGTATATCTTCTGCACGTCGTACGCGGGCGGGATGACCGTCTGGATGAGCGACTCGCGACTGTCCTGGAAGACGCGGTCTCCGACACCCGTCGTCTGGTCGTCGGCCACCTGCGCCATGCGCGTCTGCCACAAGCCGACCTCCGCCTTGGACTCATAGGCGATGATCTTCCGTACGATGTCGCGCGCCTCGCTGGCGCGCTGCACGGGCAGGCGTCCGATAAACATGTCGGGCAGAGGGTCTTCGCCCTCTATCGTGACGAAGCGGTGGTCCATCGCCGTCTCGCCGCTCGCGTTGCCACCCCACGAATGGATCGTCGGCACGAAGTTGGGGTAGTGCTCGCGGTTGATGCCGATCTCCGAGTACTTGTGGATTTCGCCACTCTTGTAGTCATAGTGCGAGTCCCCGATGAGCAGGACGTACTCCGGTGGCGTCTCCCAGCGCACATATGCGAGACGTAGGAAGTTCTGTATGGCGAACGGGCTGAAGACGCCGTGGCTGAAGTCGTTGTACACCGACTCCATGTCGACCACCTTGACCTTGTGGCCCTGCGAAGCGCGGTAGTCCGCCAGCTCCTGTGCCGCGTCCAGGAATGTCGCGTGCGCGATGATGAGGTAGTCCGCCTCGATGGAGGGGCTGCCCAGACCTGACAGCGGCGCGAGCTGGATTTCGAGCGGCCGACGAATGTCCGAGTTGGCCGCGACCAGGTACCGCGTCGGGACACTGTGGACGTCCTGGAACCTCACCTTCTGCCTGCCGTCGCCGCCTGCCACCGTCTGCACGTTCGCGAACTTCCCGATAATCCCGTCGTCGCCGAGTTCGTACACGAATATCTGGCTGCTCGGGTACCCTGTGAGCTCGTATCTCACCGGCCCTGCGCGCAGCGTGGGGTACACATGCGAGGACACCAGCACGCCGCGCGACTTGTGGCGAAATTCCCGCCAATAGTCCAACTCGAACCAGTCGAGATACACATCGACGCGTTCCTCGGGGAGCTTGCCGTCGGTGTTGTTGGCAGTGTTGTTCTGGTCCAGGTTCAGCAACGTGAAATTCATGTTGGGACCGATCACGGACTGGTCGAACCCGACATCCTTGAAGTGTTGGATCTGCCCACGCCAGCTTGTGTCCAGGATCTGCCGCCCGTTCACGCTGACTTGCATGCGATGCGGGAACGAAGCCGCTCGACCGCCTTGGAAGCCAATCCGCAGCCGCGCGGAGCGGGGGATGTTGTTCGCCTCCGTGGGGGCGTTGACGGTGAGTGTCTTCTCCCACTCCGCCCTGTTCGGCGCGCCGCCGGTGAATGAGGTCCAGAAGTAGTGATCTGCCCGCTCGTCGACGACCTGCGCCAGGTCCGCGTGCATCCGGTCCACCTCGTAGAAGTCGGCCCCTCGGTACGCCGTGGGCATCTGTACTTCCACGCCGGACAGCGTCGCGTCCTTCACGGCAGGCCGGACCCCTGCGTCTCCTCCCCACGACAGGAGGTAGGCGTTCTCCTTCGTGAAGCGGCTGTGGCCGAGGCGCTGCCCGAGGAAGATCACGCGATCCGAGCCGTTGAACACGCCGTCCTCCGCGCCGAGGACGTCGATCCCCACCTCATCGTCGCGGTAAGTCAGGCGGAACGTCCTCGGATCGATGTCGGAGGCGTCCACCCCAGCGGCTGCTAGATCCGATGCTGTCACGCGGTAGAGCGCGGTCTCGTCAATGCGCATACGCACCCGGCCGGTCGATGCCTGGGATGCCGACGGGGCTGTGCGCGGTCGGATGCGGCCCTTCCGCCATTTGCGCGCCTGCTCGTAGTTAACCAGCAGGCCCCTGTAAAGGCTTTCGAACGCCTCCGAACGCGGCATGGGACGACGCCCGAACGCCGGGGCCGCCGGGACGGACCCAAACGTCACCCGAATGCGGCACCGCGTCGTAACCTCGAGCGCTCCGCCGACAAGCGCCACCGGGCGTATCGTCACGCGGGCGATGTACTGGTCCCGCACATAGCCCGCCACGCTCGCCGTCACGAACTCCTCATGGCGAACTTGGGTGGCGGCCGCGAGGAAGGGGAACTCGCTCAGCGGGACGCGTTCCGTCTCCGACGTGACCAGGGCGGCGCTGGGGGTGACATCAGGTGGCAGACCCAGGGGAACCGTTAGGTGGGGAAGCTCGACCGCCGCTGGGGCGCCGACACTGGCCGGGTCTCCGTCGTGGCCGTGCGAGTGCCCGATTGAGGCGCCGTCGAACGTGAGAGCAGGTAGTCCCTCGGGATCGATGGTCTCGCGTAGACCCGACAGGGCGAAGTCCAACACGATGGAGGATGCGTCCGACGATACGATGCGCACGGGCTCCGCCGCCGACGCGCGCGCTCCCGTGACAATCAGCAGCAGCGCTCCGACGGACAGCAGACGGCGCCGCACGCCGTCGCGACGGCAGTTAGGCGATGGGGTAACCAGGGCTCGGGACCTCCTCGTGTATGGCCTCTGTCCGGCCGGTGGGCGCGCACACCCCTGGGGCAGTCCATGGAACGTCTATGGCCCCGCCAAAGACTTACGGTCAAGTATACCAGCGTTGGGGGCGTGGAATGCATTGGCGGGGAGGACTGGGCGCAATGTGCGGCTTGCGAGAGACACGCGAAGGCAGGCGAGGGGTGGGCCCGTCGATCGTGGGCGCCGCGCGATGGTGACAAGACCACGGGACACGGCCCTGGGCCGCCGAACACGGACAGCGGGAGCTATGAACTCCCGCTGTCCGCGCATCTCGGATTCGAAGGTGACCGCGCGGGGATCGCTGGACGCTGCTAGCGACCCAGTCCGGGACCCGCATTGGTGATTGCCAGAGCGATAGGCTCGGAGCCGGTGACTTCAGTGATGTCCGCAGGCGCTACGTCCTGCGGCGAATCGGAGAGCGACGCATCTTCCGTCCCAGCTCCCGCGCCCGGCGCTACCAAGGGAGTCGGCGCCGGGATCCAGGCATCCGCGGATACGAGTACGACGCCAGGCTTGGCCACGCGGCGCGCGCGCTGACGGGCCGGGGCGGGGTCGGCGAGCGGAGCGATCGGCTGCGAGCCAGTCACGTGCGTTGTCTCAACGTCGAACTCGACCGGCGGTGTCGTGACGACGGGCTCCGCGACCGTCAGCGTAGGAACGAGCGTTCCTGCCACGCCATCTATCTCTGCCGCGTTGGTAGTGGACACAACGGCAGCTCCGGGGCTGGGGATCTCAGCAACGGCGCGGTTGGTATTCGTCAAGAGCCACACGGCGCCTATCGCCGCGACAGCCGCGACGAACCCTCCGGCTCCAGCGTAATGGCCCACGGGGCCAGCCATGAGCTTAGCGTGCATCAGTATGCCATGTGCGGCTACGGCGCGGGCGCGCGGGCCGACGTGTCGCTGATACGCTGCCGTCAGTCCGACGGCTTCGACGGCGTCGTCGGGGGCGTTCGCGTCGGGGGCGTTCGCGGTCACGTCGATTTCGCCGTCCATCATGCGTGCAACGGAGGGATCGAAGCCCGCCGGGAAGGTCGTCGCATCGTCGTAGCGCGCGCCGATCAAGGAAGCGTCCTCGAGGGAAGCGCCCGCGAGATTGGCTCCGCGCAGGTCCGCCTGACCAAAGTCCGCCCAGGAGAGATCTGCGTCTTGCAGGTCCGCGCGTCGCAGGTCGGCGCGCTGGACAATGGCTCCGCGCGCATTCGCGCGTGTCAGGTTCGCCGCGTGCAGACCAGCGCCGCTCAGGTTCGCGCTGTAGAGAACTGCGCCCGACAGGTCCGCTGAGTTGAGTTGCGCGGCCTGGAGATCCGCGCCTGTTAGGTCCGCGCCGGCTAGCTTCGAGCCGCTGAGCGCCGCTTCCTTGAGGTGCTTCCACGGCATTTCCGCCGACCGGATGACAGTGCCCTCGACAACCGCGTAGGCTCCCGCCGCATCGGCGTCAAAGCCTTCGGGGAATACGGTCTCGGCGTCGTAGAGCGCACCGCGGAGCCGCGCGCTGGCGAGATTCGCGCCGGACAGATCTGCGCCACGGAGGTCCGAGCCTGAGAGATTCGCCCGCGACACATCCGCCGCCGACAGATCCTCGCCGCGGAACTCAAACTCGTGCAGGTCGATACGGGAAAGGTCGGCGTCCGATCCGAGGAAGATCATCTCCAAGCCGTCGACTTCGAAGCCCTCTGGGAACCGCGTGCCGGCGTCGTAGACGGCGCCTTCCAGTTGCGCCCCGGTGAGCGTCGCGCCTGTCAGGTTCGCGCCGCGGAGATCGCAGCGTCGCAGGTCGGCGTCGTGCAGGTCAGCCTTGCGCAACGTGGCGCTGTGCAGCACAGCATTGGGCAGGACTGCCTCTCGCAGATTGGCGTTGTCCAGGTCCGCTGATTCCAGCTGCGCGCCGCCGAGATTCGCGCCTTTCATGGCGCATCCGTGTAGCGACGCCTCAAACAGCTGCGCGCCGGTCATGTCCGCGCCCAGCAGGTTCGCGTCGACCAGGTTGCCCCAGCGAAGATCGGCGGATCGCAGGTCCGCGCCGCGGAGGCTGGAGGACGCCATCGCCGCGCCTGGTAACGCCGCGCCGCGGAAGTTGCATCCCGCGAAGGACGTGCGTCGCGCGATGACTCCCTGCAGGTATGAGCCGCTCAGATCTGCTTTATCGAAGCGCGCGCCAGTGAGGTTCGCCCGAGAGAGGTTCACCCCAGCGAGGTCAACGCCACTCAAGTCGGTCCCGCTGACGTTCAGCGCCGTCTGTAGCGTGTCGACTAGCTCGGCCTTCGGTAGGAGGGCTAGGTTCTGTCGCATCTTAGAGTTCTTTCCCGTGGATCCGCTCTGCCGTCAGCACAAGCGCGTCGGAGATGTTGGTGACGAGCCGGCGCCTAGACGACCGGATCATGTGGCGAGAGGCATCGGCGGCAACGCGTTCGGCGTCGGTTCGCCGGCGATGGCCCGCCAGCGCGTCAGTGTATGTGCCTAACGTTGTAGTCCTGATGAGCGTGCCTCCCTCACTTGCCGTTGCGCGTGTCCCATGTAGCAGGCGGTTCACACGACGTGACCCGCCGGCCCGCGCAGCTATGAGGATTATCGACGCGGCCGACGGTCTGTGCCGTCAGACAGAACGCTTGAGTTGCGGGAGGGCGCGAAAGGATTCGGAAGAGCGCGGTAAGGTATTTCCCCCTGCCGCGTGGGGAGTTTCCTGCGGATTATCCCGCATGCGGCGTAGGGGAGCTTGCGCACAGGACAACGCGGTATCGCGGGTGTAGGACAGGCGGCCGCGCGCATGGACGCGTCCGCGAAGGCCTCTCGGTACGACGATCTGGAAGGAGGGCGACGCCCACGTGACCCATGCTGGCTAACGGCGGACTGACAGCCGTGTGGGCCGCGCTGAAGCGCCGGGGAAGCATTCGCCCGGCTACTGGAACGCGATGCTGGTGGCCAGCTCCGCGTCCGGTGTCGGGTGCAACAGGCTCGGCGCCTCGGCGGGCCGGCGTTCGCACGCAGACACCACCGGTCGAGACTTCTGCCGCGACTGATCACGCGACCGCCCTCCTGGGGACGGCAATGCCGCGCCGCATGGCGCGCGCCATCGCGACGGCGCTTGCAGCTATACCCCAAGCATCGGGCGCAGGAACCTGCCTGTGTGCGAAGCGTCCACCGTCGCGACGTGTTCGGGAGTGCCCTCGGCTACGATGTGGCCGCCAGCCTCGCCGCCCTCGGGGCCGAGGTCGATGACATGGTCGGCAGACGCAACGACCGACAGATTGTGTTCGATGACGACGACAGTGCTTCCCTGCTCCACAAGCCTATGGATGACGTCGAGCAACTTGCGGACGTCGTCGAAGTGAAGCCCCGTTGTCGGCTCGTCCATAAGGTAGACCGTGCCGCTGGTGGAGCGGCGAGCGAGCTCCTTCGCGAGCTTCACGCGCTGCGCTTCGCCGCCGCTGAGCGTCGTCGCGGACTGACCCAACTGCACGTAGCCGAGGCCGACATCGCGCAGCGTCTCGAGCTTGCGGCGAATGCGAGGGATGCTGATGAAGTGGTCCAGTGCGTCCGCCACCGTCATGTGCAGGATGTCGGCGACGTTCTTCCCCGCGTAGCGTATGTCGAGCGTTTCGCGGTTGTAGCCCGTGCCCTCGCACGTCTCGCACTCGATCCACACGTCGGGCAGGAACTGCATCTCGATGCGCGTGAAGCCGTGACCGTAGCACGTCTCGCACTGGCCGGACTTGAGGTTGGAGCTGAACCTTCGGGAGTCGAACCCGCGCGCCTTCGCCTCGGGCAGTTCGGCGAAGAGCTTGCGGATGTCCGTGAAGACGTCCGTGTACGTCGCCGGGTTGGACCGCGGCGTCTCGCCAATCGGCTTCTGGTCGATGTTGATGACCTTGTCGAGATGCTCCAGGCCTTCCACCGAGGCATGCGGGCCAGCCTGTCGAGTCTGCGCGGCGTTCAGCTTCTTCGCCAGGATTGGGTACACGGTCTCCTCAATGAGCGACGACTTGCCGGAGCCCGAGACCCCTGTCACCGCGGTGAAGGTCCCGAGGGGGATCGTCAGATCGACTTCCTTGAGGTTGTTCAGTGTCGCGCCGGCCACGCGCAGCGACGGTCCTCGCCCCTTCCGGCGCTTCGGAGGCCGGGGGATAGTCTCGGCGCCCGATAGGAATCTGCCAGTCAGGGACTCGCTGTCCTCGACGATGCTGTCCGCTGAACCCTCCGCGACGATCTCGCCGCCATGGCGGCCGGCGCGTGGGCCGAAGTCCAACACGTGATCCGCCATGCGGATGGTGGCCTCGTCGTGCTCGACCACGATGACCGTGTTCCCCAGGTCCCGCAGCCTGGCGAGCGCCTTGAGGAGGCGGTCGTTGTCTCTCGGGTGTAGGCCGATCGTCGGCTCATCGAGAACGTACAGCACCCCTGTCAGGCCGGAGCCCAACTGTGACGCCAGCCGGATGCGCTGCGCCTCGCCGCCGGACAGAGACGGCGCGGGACGCGCCATCGTCAGGTATTCCAGACCGACATCCAGCAGGAACTGGAGGCGAGTCCCGATCTCCGACAGTAGTTCCTGGGCGATCTGCGCGCGCTGACCTTCGAGGCGCACGGAGCGGAAGAACGTGTACGCGTCGCGGATCGTCATGCGGGTAACGTCGATGATGTTCTGGTCGCCGATGCGGACGTTCATCGCGAGCGGCATCAGCCGTGTGCCGTGACACGCCGGGCAGTCCACCTGGCGCAGGAACGGCCGCACCTCGCGCGTGAACGCGCCGCGCACGTGGAGCCAATCCGCCATGCCGACCGCCCCTCGGAACCGGACGCGTCCAGCGCCGAAATCGAACGGCTTGCGCCGGCCGTAGAGGATGATGTCCTTCGCCTCGTCCGAGATCTTCTCGAACGGCGTCGACAGGGAGAAGCCGTGCTCCTTGCCTAGACCCGCCAGGAACTTCGCCAGAGGATGCTTCGCCGTGACCGAGCCCCACACGACGACCGCGCCCGTGCGGATCGAGCGCTTCTGGTTGGGCACGACAAGCTTCTCGTCGGCTCCCGTTACGCGCCCGATGCCCTCGCAGCGGGGACACATGCCCAGCGAACTGTTGAACGAGAAGTTCTGAGGCGTCACGGGCTTGAAGCTAAGGCCGCACGGTACGCAGGCGAAGTGCTCGCTATAGGAGGCGGACAGAGGCTGATCCTCGCCGTCATCGTCGCGGTGCACGCCCTCTACGCGGACGACGCCCTTACCCTCGCGAAGAGCCACCTCGACCGCCTCGGCCAGCCGCGAGCGATCCTCCTCGCGCAGTATCAGGCGGTCGGCGACGATGGCGACATCGTGCTTGATGCGACGGTCCAACTCAGGCTTCTCTTCGAGCTCCTGCACCTCACCGTTGACCCAGACGCGGGCGAATCCCGACTTGCTCGCGCGTTCGAATATCTCCGCGTACTCTTCGCCTCGCGCGAGGTCTACCGGCGCCAGCACGTGCAGGCGGCTTTCCTCGGGCAGCTGGAAGATACTGTCTACGATCTGCTGTGACGTCTGGCTACCGACCGGCTCCCGACAGCTCGGGCAGTGGGCGGTACCAGCGCGCGCGTAGAGGATCCGCAGGTAGTCGTATATCTCCGTGACGGTGCCTACAGTGGAGCGCGGGCTCTTGCTGGGCGCCTTCTGGTCGATGGCGATAGCGGGTGACAAGCCCTCAATGTGCTCGACGTGCGGCTTCTCGACGCGGCCGAGGAACTGCCGCGCGTACGCGGACAGCGACTCGACGTACCGGCGTTGCCCCTCAGCGTAGATCGTGTCGAGCGCAAGGGACGTCTTGCCCGATCCCGACACGCCCGTGAACGCAACCATCTGGCGCTGCGGGATATCGACGTCGATGGACTTCAGGTTGTGTTCCGTCGCTCCTCGCACCTGAATCGACGTGATGGACTCCGCGCGGTTAAGCGGGCCGGCGTCGGGTAGCGCGGGAGGCGCATCGGAAGCCGCTGCCAACAGTGCCGCTCGGAGGAACCTGCCGGTCTCGGTTGCCGGCTCCCCTTCCAGGGCATCCATCTCGGCGACCACCTCGGGCGCGCCGACGCCGATGAGGTATCCGCCCTCTTCGCCGCCCTCGGGGCCGAGGTCGATGATGTGGTCGCCGGTCTTGATGACCTCCATGTTATGCTCGATGACGACCACCGTATTCCCACGGTCCGTCAGTTCATGCAGCACTTCCAGTAGCTTGCGCACGTCCTCGAAGTGCAGACCGGTGGTCGGCTCGTCGAGCACGTACAGGGTCTGCCCGGTGGCGACGCGGCTGAGCTCCTTCGACAGCTTTACGCGCTGCGCCTCGCCCCCGGAAAGCGTCGGGGCGGGCTGACCGAGCTTGATGTAATCAAGGCCGACATCGTGAAGCGTCTTCAGCTTACGCGCGATCTTAGGGATGTCGCCGAAGTGCTCGAGCGCCTGCGCGATGTCCATATCCAGGGCGTCGGCGATGCTCTTGCCCTTGTAGCGGATGTCGAGCGTCTCGTCGGTGAACCGCGTGCCGTTGCAGACCTCGCACTTGACCCAGACGTCCGCGAGCAGCTGCATCTCTACCTTCTTGTAGCCGTGCCCCTGGCACGCCTCGCAACGACCGCCCTTCACGTTGAAGCTGAATCTGCCGGGCTTGTAGCCACGGACACGGGACTCCGGCATCTGCGAGTAGAGCTGGCGGATCTGGTCCCACACCTTGACGTACGTCGCCGGATTCGAGCGTGGCGTGCGACCGATGGGCGACTGGTCTATCGTGATGATCTTGTTGAGGTGCTCGATGCCCTCAATCTCGTCGTGGTCGCCTGGGGAATCCTCCGCGCGCATAAGGTCACGAGCGAGGGTCTTGCACAGGATGTCGTTTACCAGGGAGGACTTCCCTGAGCCGGACACGCCCGTGACGCATGTGAACAGCCCGATGGGAATGGCTACGTCGAGGCCCTTGAGGTTGTTCTGTCGCGCCCCCTTGATGGTCAGCCAGTCGCCGTCTGGGATGCGTCGCTCGGCCGGCACCGCTATCTGCTGTTCGTGCGACAGGTAGCGACCCGTGATGGACGCTGGCTCCGCCATGACCTTGCTTGGTGGGCCTGCGACGACGACATCGCCCCCTTGCACGCCCGCGCCTGGGCCGAAGTCGACGATGTAGTCGGACTCACGCATCGTCTCCTCGTCGTGCTCGACGATGATGATCGTGTTGCCGATGTCTCGCAGGTGCTTGAGCGTATCAAGGAGCTTCTTGTTGTCGCGGGCGTGCAGTCCGATGCTCGGCTCGTCGAGGATGTAGAGGACGCCTACGAGGCCGGTGCCGATCTGGCTCGCGAGCCGGATGCGCTGCGATTCTCCGCCGGACAGCGTCGGGGCGGTGCGATTGAGCGACAGGTAGTGCAAGCCGACGTTGCGGAGGAACCAGAGGCGCCCGCGGATTTCCTTAAGCACCTGTTCCGCGATGGTCGCCTCGCGGGCTGTCAGTTCGATGGACTCGAACAGTTCCTGCGCGTCGCCGACGCTCATGCCCGTCACGTCGAAGATCGTGCGGCCACCGAGCTTCACCGCGTGCGCCTCGCGGCAGAGACGCGTTCCCTCGCATTCGGGGCATTCGAGGGTGTCCATGTACTTCGCGTAATGGCGGCGAACGCCTTCCGAACTCGTCTCACGGTAGCGGTGTTCGATGTTGCCCAGGATGCCTCCGAACCGCCATCGTCGCTGCCTTGCCTTGCCGTCACGGTAGACGGTCACGGGGATGCGTCGGTCGCCGAGGCCCTCCAGCAACTTCTTGCGCGCCTTCTTCGTGAGATCCTTCCACGGCGTGTCGAGGGAGAAGTCCAGGTGGTCGGCCAGACCTTCCGCGACCGGGTTGCGCTCCTTGAGCTCACCCCAAGTCAGGACGGCTCCTTCGCGTATCGTCTTGCTGGGGTCGGGAACGACCTTGCCCTCGGACGCCTGGTTCGTGCCGCCGATGCCGTTGCATTCGGGGCACGCGCCCTTGGGGCTGTTGAAGGAGAAGAGCTGCGGCGACGGCTCCTCGTAGCTCGTTGCGCAAGAGGGGCACGAGTAGTGCTGGCTGAACAGCATCTCCTCGCCGTCCATCGTGTCGGCGATGACGAGGCCACCCGAGAGCTTGACGGCCGTCTCGACGGACTCGGCGATGCGCTCGCGAATCCCGTCCTTAACGACGATGCGGTCGACGACGATCTCGATGTCGTGGCGCAGTTGCCTGTCGAGGTGAATCGTGTCGGTCAGCTCGTGCATCTGCCCATCGACTCGGGCGCGGGCGAAGCCCGCTTTGAGGGCGTCTTCGAGCTCCTCGCGGTACTCGCCCTTGCGGCCTCGCACCACGGGCGCCAGGAGCTGTAGCCGCTGCCCTTCGGGTAGGGCGAGGAGCTGATCGACGATCTCGTCCCGTGTCTGTGCGCCTACCTCCGTGCCGCACTCCAGGCAGAACATGCCGCCGACGCGAGCAAACAGGAGTCGGAGGTAGTCGTATATCTCGGTGATCGTCGCCACCGTGGAGCGCGGGTTGTAACCGGTGGACTTCTGGTCGATGGAGATCGTCGGCGAGAGGCCGCCGATGAAGTCGACGTCGGGCTTCTGCATCTGCCCGAGGAACTGCCGGGCGTACGCGGATAGCGACTCGACGTATCTCCTCTGCCCCTCCGCGTACAGCGTATCGAAGGCTAGCGAGGACTTCCCTGAGCCGCTCACGCCCGTAAAGCATATGAGGTGGCTCTTGGGTAGTTCTAGCTGGACGTCCTGAAGGTTATGTTCGCGCGCGCCCCTGACGGTGATGGTCTCGAACGCCGGGGCAGACTGCTCCGGTGCAGCTTGATCAGGGTCGTTCATGGGGTCTCTTCCACGAAGATACGGATGCGTTTGATTCCTGTGACGCAACCCATCTCGGCAAGTGGGCTGGGTGGATGCGTCTGGCGCCGGGCCCGCGCGTCGCACGCGCGCCGTCCTACACACTCAGAGGGGCGCGATTCCCGAGGCGGCGCGTGCAAAGCCGTGCTTGCGCGCGGCGGCCTCTCAAGAATACCACCGTACCCACAGGTCCGACATGGGACGTTGTAGCGAGTCGTCAAGACGTCTGCGAGTTTCCGCGCAATTACTGTCTACGGAGCGGCGACGCAGTTCGTTTCGGGCGACTAGGCCGAACAGGAGGCCGCGATGCAGGCCGCGCTGGCGAGCCGCGCTTGGTCGTGCCGAGATCTGCCACGGAGCCAGGGCGACGGCGGCTGAGACGGCGGTGTCCCCTAACAGGCGGTGGCCGTGGGCAGGGCCGCATTCAACCGTCTGTCACTCTGAGGGACGAGCGATGCCACCCGGCATCAGCAAGCGAGAGGAAGAGTCTTGCAGCCCAGTGGCGCCGGGAGATTCATCGTCGCTTCGCTCCTCGGAATGACAGCGTGGGGCAACGTCCGACGGACTGCCATCAGGTGTGAACGGCGCCGAGACGGCCGCGCCGGTTTGCCCTTTGGCGGGAGCGTGGCATACTTAGGTGCGTCCCATGTGCGCCCGTAGCTCAGCAGGATAGAGCGGGAGTTTCCTAAACTCTAGGTCGGGGGTTCGAGTCCCTCCGGGCGTACTTCCTCAAACCCGCATGAACACTAGGTAAACGGCGAGTAGACGGCTCAAACCGAGGTCGCCGCTGTGCGCCGCTTTGCGCTGGTTTACCCTCCATTCAGGGGCTATTCGCGCTAAACGTGAAAGAATCCTGAAAGCCCCTTAAGCTGGAATTACCGGTCAGGGAGCAGGATTCGAGGGTCCACGCCACGGGATCTGAAAGCTGTCAGCGGAGGGCAGGCAATGCAGGCAAAGCGCAGAACCATCGTCAAGCTCGACTATCGGCGCTCGTCCGGGCTGTTCACGCGCGGCAAGGAATACATCGCCGACATTCAGCCCAACTCTGGCGGAAGGATCATACGCAAGCTCGGGGCTGACCGAGACCGCGCGATGGTCCTGTTCAATGAGGTCGTCGACGAGGTGGAGAACGGCGGCGAGAATCCGTTGCTCGCCGACTTCCTGACGAGGTCGTTCCTGCCGTCGCAGGAGTGACTCAAGAGCTACACCTACTCCGTGAAGTGCGTTGGATGGCTGACGCGATTCCTAGATGCCGAAGCTGCCGACCTGCGACTCCGCGATGTCAACCGGTCACACGTCGAACGTCTCCGGGCGTTCTACGCTGACCTTGCGCCGCAGACTCGCAGCCACATGACCCAGAAGCTCAAGCAGGCGCTCTTCTACGCCGCGGACATGGAACTCCTCGACGCCAATCCCATCGCGCGCGTGAAGCAACTCCCCGTGGATAACCGACGTCGGCGCTTCTTGTCGATGGGTGACGTCGTGACGATTCTCGAAGCCGCGCGCAACACGGACGCCCACGACCTGTTCCTGTTCATGGCTCTTACCGGGCTGCGACCGTCCAACGTCCGCCTGCTGACTGCGGATGAAGTCGAGGACGATGTGATCCGCATACCCCCGGGGAAGATGAAGAACAGCCGGTGGGGAGAGGTCCCCGTATCCGCGTATGCGAGGGAGGTGTTGTCGCAGCGCACGCCGACGCCTCTGTTCTTCCCGGCGCGCGGAGCGACGGACCAGCCCAAGAGCATCGACAACCTGTCCCGAAGCTACCGCTCGGTCGTGCGGCGTCTGCACGGGTTGGATTGGTCGACGCTCCACGACCTGCGCCACTTCTTCGCGTCGCAGCTGGCGAAGCACGGAGTGACTGAGCAGCAGATCGGACGACTCCTGTGCCACGTCGGCAGTTCAGTGACGAGCCGCTACGTGCATCACGACATCGAGCACTTGCGGCCGTTCGTCGAGGCACATGGTGAGCGGGTCCGTGTCGCGCTGGGCGCACCGACTGCTCCCGGCGGCGCCCTCGTCGAGCAGGGAATCGCGATCCGGGTATGATCCTGTGGGCGAGGCGCGCTCTGGTCGTTCCAAGGGATCCTCTTGAAGGGCCGCCTACACGGGCGCGCGTGGAGCACGATGGCGAACGCATGGTCGCGCGGCCGGTTTGCTTCGCCGTCGACTGCCCGCGAACGACTACGCGGCGACTGAACCGAGGATGAGCGCCATGCGGGACTACTTCGCCACCCACGCGAACTACGGTCCGATACTTGTTGTCGACATTGTCGGCTTCTCCGCCCATGGCGACGACTACACGACTGTGGGTATGATCGACGCGCTGGAGCGGGAAGTCCGTAGGTTCTTTCCCGTCGTGCACTGGCACAGTGGATACCCGTATCCAGACCGCGATGAGAACCGGCGGCCCTCAGACTACACAGACGCGAGTCCAACGTATGTGGCAACGGGGGATGGCTTCATACTCGCCTACCCGTGGCCCTACGGGGATGATATATCCAACGCCAAACCAGAGTTCCGTGTGGCGATGCGCAGACCCCTGGTAGAAGCTATGCTCGGGCTCGCCGTTCACCTCTACAAGTATTGCGGCGAGTGGGCGTGGATGGGGGAGGACGCGCCGTTTGGTATCCGGGCGGGACTGCACATCGGCTGCTTCTATCGCAAGCTGGACGCCAACGGGAACGAGAACATCATCGGTGCTGCCGTCACGAAGGCACAGCGGGTTGTCGAGCGGGCCGGCGGGGGCAGGCACTTCCTCCTGTCGGAAGACGCGTTCGCGATCCTGCAACAGGACTTCTGCCCCACCGAGCATGGTGACACATGGCGATTCGACGGGCTCGCCAGGGACATCAGAACGAGATGCGACGAATGGCATGTCCCACACGACCGCCGTAAGCTGGACGAGCAACAGATCGTCTGGGCGAGGGCGTGTGAACCTTGGCACGACAAGCACGGGAATCCCCACGCCACCTTCAGCGTGTATACCGAACAGGGCGCTATAGGCGACCCGGTCGCGCCATCGGGCGGGCGGTAGCCGCTGATGCACCCTCGACTCCGGGCGCTGTCGGCGACACGCGCGCGGTCGGCAGAAGCCCACAACACCCGACAACGCCTCGACCAGTCGCGTTCGCCGGACGATCGGCCCCGGTCGATTTCGACGCTGACCACCTCGTTCAGCGACGTGATGTATAGTGCCATGACAACCTCTACAACCCGTCACCGAAGCGTACAACGCCCATTCGGGAGTCATGCACTAGGGGTTGGTGGGCTGAGGTATCGTGTGTCCGGAGACGCTGGAGCCAAGCATGCATCGCGGCAGCAACGCGCCCAGTCGGGTATTGCTCGACGCGGCAGTGTCTTCCTGTTGAGCTAGCCTCCGACTCGGTCGTACGCTAGCTAGGGAAGTCGTCCAGCCCGCGGGGAGCCGCTCGCAACTCATGCCGCGTGCAGTTGGTCAGCTCCCTGTGGTCGGTCCGCGCGACCTCCCGCGCCCGCCCCGAACATGCTCATACCGGTTGAGTCCCTCTCGAGAAGCAGCCGATAGCAGCACGACGAAGTGGATGCCATGCACTCGCGACGGCGTCTCGCAGCCTTGACCGCGCTCGCCATCGCCGTCGGGGTAGCCGCGTTCTACGCGATCCGTTACCTGCGGGAGCTAGGCGTCGGCAACCCGACACCCATGCGAGCCAAGCTCGCGGCGGCGGAAGAGTTGGTCTGCTACGAGCTGTCGACCGACAGGTCTCTCCGAGTGCGCGTACAGCCTACCGATACTGAATATAGGGTCATCTCCCACCTGCTGGTCCCGACGGTCAATGCGTCTGCCCCGGCGCCGGAATACCTCTACGGCATCGCCGCTCGATTGCTGGACGAACAGGGGATCGTCGTGCAAGAGGCGACCTACTGGGCGAGCAGCAAAGCGACGAAGGTTGTGGACGCAAGCGGCGGGTCGGCGTGGGAGGCCGCGTTCTTCTACCCGCCGAGGGGCTCCATGCCAACGGATGGGCGCACCACTACGGTGCTCATCCCAGCAACTCCAACAGTCGCTACCCTGGAACTGACACTTGTATCGAGCGGCCCCGACACAGGGATCGTCCGCCTCTACAACCGTGTCCGCAGGGACGGGAGCGCGCAACGCGGCGCGTGGCGGCAACTCCGCAAGGCGGAAAGGGAGGAACTAGCAAGGCACAACGTGTATACCCCTAGCATGCTCACCTACGCCGAGAAGATGGCTCTTACAGAGTACACGTGGGAACGCACGGCTGCGGAAGGCAACCCAGGCCGCGACTTCACTATCGTCCGGGCGTATGTGGCCTTGCCCGAGTCCCAACCCTTGGGCGTTCGCGCCGCTGAGGGGTGGGACGGAGTGACGACGGCGCCCGATCGACACACGGTCATCAACGTGCGCGGGCCTGGAGCAGTAAGACTCCGTGGGAATCCGACGGTCGAGGATCCGGTGGAGATAGAGTGGGTCCGCGCAGGCTCCGACGCTCGTATCGAGCGCGGAGGCCTCGTGATCGCTAGCGGGGCCGCATCCTCCGACATCACGATCCCCGCTGGGGAACATACTGTTACCTTTGCTGCCGCCGCATCCATGGCACTGCAGTTCTATGCGATGCGGGATGGCAGGTCCACGCGTGTTGAGCCGGAGGCGCGTGTTGTTGCCATGTACCTGGGGCAATCGCGCGCGTCGGACGCGGCCATTGAGGCGGACATCTCGGCGAACGCCCTTTCCGGCGGAGTTGTCCGGATCCGCTCCCGCGCGCTGGCTCCGTCGTCCGAAGGCGCCGAAGGTCTTACCTACTCCGTGCGGTACACCATGCTGGACGCGCGAGGCGTCGTCGTATCCAGTGGCATGTACAACGTGGACAGCGCGCTCGCGCCAGAGACGTATGTGGACGAACGCTTAGACGTCGTACCCACCGCGTCACATGCGTACGACTTCGCCATCCCCCCTTCGGCCGCCACACTGCGGGTGACGGCGGCGGATAACGTCGCGTTCGCGCTGTATGCGTCCGCGCCTGGAGAACGGGTCATTGAAGTGGCGGACGCAGTGCCGGCTCCTGTCGTGCGGCAGGACTGCGCGGCGAGCCCTCGTGAGTGGTTCTACTTCCGCCCGACGTCATACGACGCCTTGGCGGAGGCCGATCGACGGGTGCTACTACGCTACCAGTGCCGTCATTGGCGGGCAGTGTCTGATCCGTATGATGTCGATGTGGAGTCGCCTGTCCGGCTCGCGCGTGCAGTTGCGCCCGTCGTGTCCCATGGGAAGGTAGTCCTGCTCGAGCGTACGCCCGAGGAAGATGTCTCCACGGTGGGCAGCGACTCGACGTTCTACGAGTGGGGGCCAGGCGTCGAGGCCGTCGTGACAGTTGCTGACACCGTAAACCCGGAGAACCTCGCTCCGACACCGGTGTCCTTGGTCGCGCGTGGAGCGGCAGGGACGCTTCTGCCGGACGTTCTCAGAATCGACGGACGCCCCGCTCTCCGCAGCTCCGCGATCAGGCAGGACGGGATATGGACCCTCCCGCACGTCGAACGCGGCGCACGCGCGTTCAGCCTCACGGACGGCGCCGGGCTTCTCTACATCAACCGACGCCCGGCGGGCTCGCAGCGCGTAAACGAGTGGCGAAAGCGAACGTGCTACCGGCTGTTTGAGGACGGCCCCGTATACGTCATCGTCGACAAGAAGCCGGGACGCCGGGCATCGCTGAACTGCGTTGTGTACGCGCGGGAGCCGGTCGCTCGTGGCATCAGCGTGGACACATTGCACGGTCCCTCTGGCGCGCCAGCGGTAGCCGAGGTGAAATACGCCATTGCCAACTGGCAGGAAACGGAGACTTTCGCGCCGTCGTCGGACGCGCCATACCCCTACCGAGCCACCTTCCGCCCGCGCGTTGCAGCCGAGATGCCGCCTGGCCAATATGTCCTGAGGATAGCCCTCTCCGAAGGGGTCGAAGTCGCCTCCCGGTTCGTGGTGATGGACGACGCCTCCGTTGTCGTTGGACCGGAGGACCCCGCCGTCGTGAACTTGGTGGGGCCCGGAACACTCACCATCGAGGCGAACGCCCCCGCGCAGCCCCATATAGCCACGCTGGCCGCGTCCGGCGCCCGTGGCTCCGCGATCGAGTCCATCACGCCATCCCGCCCGGTTCGCATGGCGATTCCCACCGGCCTCGTAACGGTGCAGGCGGAAACCGATGGCACGCGCGCTTCCCTGCGCATGCTACTTGAGGGCCCCACCGCGACCGTCGCTGGTAGGTATCTTCTCTCCCCCAATGAGCGCCCTACGCCGCTACCAACTGATACGGTCAGGCAGACCTACTACCGCGCGTCCGCGTTCGACCCGGCGCGCCTTGCCGTGGAGGCCGGCGACACAGTGCGTGTTGGCGTGCGAGGTCGTCCTTCCGGCTACGCTGGCTCCCATGCCGTGCAGTTCTGGATGGCGACGGGTGGCGTATCCGGGCGCATGGACGTCCCAACCGAGGGGCGCAGCAGCGCAGCGGTGGTGAGTGGGACGCCTGGAGAAATATCGCCCGAGACGTATGCGTACATCCGGCCGCCGAAGAGCGGCATCCTGCGGGTGTGGGCAGACGGCGCGGACACGCTTATCAGATTTGCCAAGCTCACGGACGGCGCATCCCCGGTTTCGTATGTGCGTGCGGACGAGGACGAGGCCGTCGTGGACGCATCCGTGTCTACGTTCTCCCGGTGGAGCCGGATAGAGCCAACCAACGCCGAACGGCTCCTGCACGCCAGGGACATCGTAACCGTGGTGACGCCGCGTCGACGGGTCGACGCCGCGCGGACGCGCCCCGACCGTCCTCGGGTATGGAAGTGGCTCAGCCTCCAGCCCGAGCAGCCGTCGACGCGCGTAGGCGTCCTCGAGGAGGCGGACCTCTCCCTGCGTGAGACCGCGTACGCGGTTGGGTCGGCTTACTTCCAAATACGCCAGGGCGCGCCTGTTGAGTTAGACACACACGCCCTGGCAGGAGACGTCCGTGTCGCATATTCGCGCGCAGACTCGTCACCAGCTACGCTGGCAGTTCGCGTGGACGGCGTCGTGTACATGTCGCAGCCGCTGACCGACGCCTCCGGGATAGTTGCCCTATACGGTCTCCCAGCAGGACAGCCACTGGTGAGTGTCGAGGTGGAGCCGTCGGCTCCTAGCGCGACGCTGTGGATCACCCACGTGCGCGATGGGTCCTCAAGGCGCGGTCGCATGCGGCGTACATACGATGCGCTGTCGGAAAGCAGGACCACCGTCTACCGAGCGGTCAAGTCGTCTAACAGCGCCATGTCCGTCAACGTTGCCGGTTACCTCTGCGCTCCGGGATCCGCGCCACAGCTAACTGTAAATGTCCGTCCAGTCGGCCAGCGCGTTGCGACCGCGACTGGTTCACTCGGACGCACGGACCTAAGCCGCCGCTACGTGTTCGATCTGGCCGCCAGCGGGATCAGCAATAGTGTGGTCGTGTCCCCCGGAGCAGCGTGGAACCTTCGCCCCATGCCCGGTGTAGTCATTCCGTTGGGGACGGATCTCCGTGCGGGCGACTACGCCATTGAGGTGCAGTTCGCCGGGGCCAGGCAGGCGCTTCTCCGCCTGTTCGTGGCCGACGACGCTCCCTCAGCCGTCGCGCGTGGCGGCGAATCCGTCGTCAACGTCATCGGGCCTGGCACGCTGCTGGTCGATGCGGACGGCATGTTGGACATCGAGCAACTCACCTCGGTCGGCGCCCCACGTCGGAGTCGCGCTGGCGACGCCGGCCCGGTAGGAATCCCCCTAGCTCGCGGTCCACTGACGGTGTACCTACGCAACACAGAGAAGCGGGCGGTGGGATTGCGGCTCGCGCTGTCCGACCCCGCTGCTATGGACCCGAGTCGTGGATGGCCCGCACGCGCTCGCCAGGGCGACTGGCAGCCAATATATCCCCAGGTCACCGCACAGAGCTACGCGTCTGCTGTGGATGGAGAGATGGAGCTGTCTCTGTCGCCTCCATACGACGGCTCGACGTGCCTGCGGTTAACCCTCCGAACGTCCGCGGGCGAACCAACTGCAGATGGGACGACCAAGGTTTGCTACACGTTCTCGGATGCCCAAGGAAGCCACCTGGCGGGAGGGTCGTTTGCGATTGGGTGGGAACCCGATCCTCTGGCGTCGTACCCTCACGAAGGGGGATATGGCGAGCGACCGAGTCTCGCCAGCGTGTGGTACCTGAGGCCACCGGTCGCCGCCGTTCGCCTTGTTCTGCGGTCGTCTGGGTTGTTGCACGCGCGCGCCCACACGCGATCCGACAACGCGCCAGTGCTATCCAACGTTCCAGGCGCTAGGGATTCAGGCGGCGCGAGTGTCGAGGTAGTCGCGCCGACGACAAGGACCATCTGGGCGCCGCTGCCTATAGCCGACGCCAACCACGGCGCCACGCCGATTCAGCTTGCTAGGCCTTACGTGAGAACCAGGCAGCCGGCGCCGGATCGGGAGGGAGCGCGGGGCGTCTCCCTCTCCCCCGAGAATCCGATGGAGGCTTTTCGGCTAGTGGAGTTCGTCGGGGAAGCCCGGGCTGCCGACACTACGCCGACTACGTACGCAGCGGTTCCGTTCGATGAAGACGTGCTGATCAATGTCGTCAACCACGACGCGCCCGACACCAGTGTCCCGACGGCGGTTCGGCTGCTCTACGGCGTCGGGTCGGAGGCGTCGCGGCCGGCGTCCCCGATACGGCTCTGGCTTGACGCGGCTCCGCTCGCCAGTTACACGCCTCTCACGGCGATCGGGCGAATGGTGACGCCAGACATCGCTACTGGGCGTCACATGCTGCGTATTGAGCGCCTCTCCGGGGCGCCGGACGGTCGGAGCGTCGCTTACATGGACCAAACGCCAATGCTCACGATGGACGCGCGGATGCTTCGTCTACGCACCGTCCATCTGCTGGATGGTGGCGCGCCGATGACACTGAGGGCGCCGAAGCAGTCGAGCGAGTCCGTGACGCTGAATATCGTGGTCACACCCGTGGGCATCAAGGGACAGCCGGCGGAGGACGTCACGGTGCGCGCGGTCGTCGGAAGTGCGGTCACAGGCGGCGCCTCGACCGGCTATACGCCGCTAACCCGCCAATACAGCGTCTCTGCCGAACCCTCTGACAGCGTGTTCCTTGACGCTGCGATATACAATCCCTCCCAGTCACGCACATGCCTGTTCCCGCTACGCGAGGACCTCCCGGCAGGCGAGCACGCCGTCCGCGTTGAGCTGCGCGGCAGCGGCTCTGCGGCGGTGCGATTCTTCGTCCTAACCGAACAGCCAGGATCTGACCGCGTGCGCGCGTGGCGGGTGTCCGCCGAACAAGGAGCCATGAGATGATCTGCCTCCTCGTCGCCGCGCTTATCAGCGGGCGTGTAACAGCCGATGCTGAGCAGATCCTGCGGCGCTGGTCTCGCGAGGTCCGCTCCCAAGAGTTCGTGAAGCCGTCTGCGAAGGAATTCACGCGCATGCGAGACCTCACACGTCTGTCGCTAGGGGACGATGCGACCAACGCTTTGGAGGGTCTGCGCTCCCTCGGCTTCCGGATGGACCGTCTGCTCATCGCGGACGAGACGTTTGGCGTCTTGCGCGAAGACGCGGAGCCTCAAGGCGGCGGGTTCTACGCGTTCCGGGCGGACAAAGCCGACCAACAGCGCGCTCGCTCAGTCGTCCTGCAAGCGCCCCACGCTTACTACGACCGCGGCACCGGGAAGCTCGCAAGGCGCGTGTTCGTGGCCTCCGGGGCGCGAGGGCTCTGTCTAAACACCGCGCAGCGCCACGTGACTCCCGACGCCGATGTTGCGCATACACGGCTCACACATTTCCAGGCGGTGACCGAGGCCATGTGCGCCGAGTGGCCGGATACGGCGGTGTTGCAGATCCACGGCTACGCGCGCGAGAAGCACGGCGAGCTGTCGGACGCCGTGTCGGCCGTGTTAAGCGACGGCAGCGATGTCGTCGGCAAATCCACCTTGATCGCCCGCGTCGCAGATGGGCTCGCCGCGATCCTCGGTCCCGATTCGGTCGCGATCTATCCTCGCGACACACACGCGTTCGGGGCAACCACGAACGAACAGGGGCGACACATCCGCCGTCACACTGATGACACTTTCATCCACCTGGAACTCTCGCGCGAGGCGCGCGATCTGCTGGCGGAAGATGTAGGGGCGTTCGATGCGTTCGTCGCTCTTGTGGACGAGCTGACGCGCTGGTAGGTCATCAGTCGGGAGCGCCAGGGCGCACGATCAGTGCTTCGCCGTCGCCCCTCGCATAGCGAGCGAATGCCTCGCTGTCGAGGAGCTCTGCGTGCAGTGTCGACCCATCAAGGTCCGACTCACCGGTCATGCGGATTACGACGCCTCCACCGTGCCACGCGGCCAGATGCGCGTGACCCGACGTGCGCTCGGTTACCAGGGACAAGGACGCGCCGGCAGCGTTCGCGAGATCGAGCAGTCTCACGACGACGGCTGCGTTGCCGCTGCGCCTGTAAGCTCTCGCGAGCCGCAGGAATTCGCTCGTGAACTCGATGTCGCTCGTCAAGCTATCGGCGGCTGTTGGCGCCGGACGCGCCATGAGCCAGTCCTCAATGTTGGCGTGGCTTTGGGCAAGACCGGTCTGCGCCGCCAGGTCCGCGAACGAGTCCGGCAGCGATCCCTGCCGGTAGTGGGAGCGTACGCGCTCAGACACCCAAACGTGCGCGAACGTGCCTGCCCCGTGGCTGGTCATATAGCCGAGTTGCGCGTTGTCTCGCGCTCCAAACAGGATGTGCGCCGGGCCGCCGTCGAAGTAGCCAACCGTGTATCCAAGCGTCAGAAGGGCCACCTCCAACTCCGCGATGCCGTGAGCTGGCGCCGACTCCGGGGGCGTTTCGATGCCCAGACTGAGAACAACGTCGTGCCTCGTGGCCGCCACATAGGTAGACCCACCCGTCGCCTGCCATTGACGATCTCGCGGCCGGAACCCGCGGACCTGCACGACCAGCGGCTCCTCCTCCCAAGCGCTGTCTCGCAGGATCACTTGGTGCGCGAGGTGGAACACGGTGGCGGCATTGCTGTCGGCTGTCCAGTCAGTCGCCCCATCCTGGTTGGCGGCCCAATGAGCGCCGGGTACGAACAACGCGCGTGCGGACAGCTCGTCGGCCAGACGCGCGCCTAGTTCCAGCGTGCCGAACTCGCCATTCGGACGCGGGACCTCTACGACAAGCGCGTCGGCTTCTCCACCACGGTACGCGTAGGTTCCCCAATACCGACGTGGTTGTTCGCCCGCTGGACCTTCCCGCAGAACGATGAGGAGTGAGCGGTCCGATTCGTCGGCCCGCACCTCGTATCCGAAGCGAGACGCGGCAACGGCGACGACGTCCAACTCGTCCAACGCCGCGCCAGGCTGCCACGCTCGCAGAAACGCGACTATTGGGGCGAGGACCGCTTCGTCGAAGTAGAGGAGTTCGGCCATCGTGGGAGGCTCATACAGGTTGGATCCCCTTGGCGCAAAGACATCACCGCCCGAGCGGACATGCTCGACGACCGGGCCGAACGAACTCGCCGAGGTCTCCAGCACACCAACTCGCGATTGGGAGTGGGACGTGACGGCTCTGCGACGCGCCGCTCGCGAGAGAGAGAGTGTCAGGAAGCTGCCCCGGCTGTCTCTGCGCTGGACATCCTCGCTCCCGGCCTCCTCCCACTTGAGGCGGAACTCGCCTATAGCGTCGCGGAGGCGCGCTAAGTCCAGTCCATCGGCGGGAATTCCTCGCTTTACCCACAGCTCCGATGAGCCGTCAGACGCTTCTCGGACCTGGAGGATCGTGGTGTCGCGGAAGGCGAGGTGCGCTTCGTGGTAGACCGTGTCGCGCTCCCGAAGGACATCGGAGGAGCCGTCTCGGCCGGCGGCGGGGTGGGCGCCCGCGATGAGGAGAGCTCGAGCGCCCAGCGCGGAATACAGGGCCTCTGCCGCATCCAGGGTCAGCGACTCGGCGTGAGGTCGTGGCGCCTCTATCACAATGTCCGCTTGCGGATTCTCGTTGAGGATGTAGATACCCCACCCGTGGAGCCCGCGCCGATCGGCTCCGAAATCCCTGTCAGACCCCACCGCGGGACGCCGCGACGGTGTTCCGGTTTCGCGGACACAAAGGGAAGCAATGCCCGTCTCGTCGTCCTGAACGCGCAAGACGTGCATGTCCAGGTCCGCCAGGGCAGTGAGGGCCTCAGCGTACGCGGGTCCCTCTCCGTCTCGGAGGGTCGCGAACGCGCCACGGAAGGTCGCCAGGTCCCGCGCCATAGGTCTGTCGTACATGTTTCGCGCCGACCCCGGCAGAATGCGCGCTCGGTCCAAGGCGAGGACGGAAGCCAGCGACGCGTGGCGTGCCTCGATGGTGGCTGCAGCCTCTGTGCTAGACGTCGCCGCAGTGAGATAGTCCGACGCGACGTACAGCCCAAAGCCGACGCCGTTGGCGAAGGCGAACCCAACTAGCGACGTGCGGAGCACCGGAATCATGACGATGCCCAGGCTGTTCTTCGTCAGAATCTTGTCGGCGAGGAGAGTCGGCAGCAGGTACCCGAACCCGTACAGGTCGGTCGCGCGGAAGCCCACACCCGCTAACGACGCGGCGTGTCCCACGATCAGCTTTAGCAGCATACCGACGGAGAACACCATGAGGGTCCTACGTGGTCCTTCGATAGTCGTGGACTCGAGGAAGCGGCGCTTGAGGATGAAGGCGGCTATCACGGCGATGAGCGCGGCCTCGGCGGCGGTGGCCACGATCTTCGTCGGGGTGGTCCATGCGAGCATGAGTAGCGTCGGCACCAGTATGCCGCCCATGTCCCAGCCGTACTTCAGGTTCACGCGGGACGCCATCCATGCGCCGGCGACCAGCATGATGTACACCTTGGGACCGGAGTCCAAGCCACGCGCTACGTCTTCGTACAACAGGTCGAACCGGGCGACGGAGTAGTTCGTGTAGGGAATCAGCACATAGCGCACGACCACGTACGTCGATGCCATCACGAACGCGGCAGGGAGGAGGCCCCTCCTGATGCCAGGCTTCCAAAAGGAGTTCGCCAGAAGCGGGACGATGACGAACCCTACACTGTGTAGGCGGTTGTGGTAGTCGAACGTGACGCCAAGGGCCCTCACTGCCGCCTCGCCGATGGTCGGGAAGAGCCACGTCTCGCACACAAGGCGCACTGCGATGCTGACGATCACGAACGCGAAGAATCTGTCGCGGCCGAAGAAGTCGTCCCACAGACCAAATCTGGACAGATAGTCCGAAACGCCCCGAACCACTGCATACGTGATCACGCACTCAACGACGACCACGCAGCCCGCCCACGGGTGCACGATCCACACCGGCGCGAGATACCCAGGGATGATTAGGGCGGTGTACACCCAGCCGTACGCCTCGGCAAAGAACGTCAGGAGTATCAGACCGATGAAGATCGGGGGAAGCGCTGAATGCGCGAGCCCGTTCTCGGGGAAGATGGCCAGCGGGAGGAATCCCGCAGCAAGCACGGTCTGTTTCATGGCGTCGGCGACTCGACCCCTAGAGAACGGTGCGGAAAGACATTGAGAACTTCATTCCGCGGCCTAGATGGCTCTCGCAGGTGATCTCGCCGGCGTGCATATCCGTCACGATGTGGCGGATCTGGCGGAGAGTGAGACTCCCCAGGTCAGAGGGCCCGACCTCGACAGGTTCGGCGCTGTCGTCGGACAGCTCGCTGATGGCGGCGTCAAGCGCGTCTTGAGGCACGCCGTAGCCCTCCTCGTATACCTCGACACTCACCGACCCAGCCGTGGTCCACTCCACCCTGAGCCGGACCTCGGATTCGGGAGGAAGGTGTTCCCATAGCATGTCGACCAACCGCGCTATGACAGCCTCGACGAGGCTGCGTACCCCCCAAACGCGTTCGACCAATTCGTCCTGGTGAATCACCACGACATTGACGTCGTCCTGCCGCTTCCAGGCGGCGACGTCGCGCGCCATCTCCATGAGGTCGATCGGCGCTCGACCGGCGGCGGCATTGTGTGCCCCCGCAGGGCCTGTGTGCAGTTCCGTGTGGTTCCTGAACTCGTCGAGGGTAGCGGCGAGGTCCACGGCATTTCGGTGGATCGCGTCCATCATCTGCCGTTGCTGTTCCGTCAGATCTGTTCCCAGCAGGATCGGCCCGTATCCCAGTATGGGCGTCAGGTAGTTGCGACCTCGGGACTCGATGGCGCCCATGACGTCCTTGTATTCGGTGATCTGCTCGTATATGGAGACATCGCTCAGGACGCATGCGATCCCAACCACGCCCGCGCCGTCGGCGCGTCGGACTGCGGTCAGGGCCACCTGGTAATACCTCTTCCGCTCCCCGCCGACCTCAACGAGAAAACTGGTGTTCCGACCGCGCACGAGCAGGTTCTCAATCATCTCGTGCGCGAGCCCGCGGCTGGCCTCGGCACCCTGGTCGGGACTGGCGGTTGCGACGACTGCGTACATCACGTCGTGCAGAAGGCGTATGTCCGCGTCACCCTCGAGCTGGGCCGCCATGTCTAGGGCTTGATCGTTGTAGAGCACCGATCGTCCGAGCAGGTCGTAGAACGCAACGCCATCTCCGAGGTTGTTCATCACGGTTTCGACGCGCTGGCGCTCCTCCACTATGGAATGCGCCAGCTTTGGCAGGTCGGGTCCGGTCGCTCGCCTCACAAAGAGCGAAGACAGCCTCGCTACGGTAGACGACCTGGCGCGCGCGTGCCGCGTTGTCCCACGCCGAGTGAGCTCTGCGGTCATCTGGTCGCCGAGGTGCACGATGGACTCCCTTCGCTCCTCGAAGTATGCGCGCGCGGTCTGTCGGCTGAGGGCCAGCACCGCCACAAGTCGCCCGAAGCTCATCAGGGGTACCAGGTATGTATCCACCCCCGCGTTGGACACGAAGCCCTGAACGAGCGCCGGCGATCCCTGCGCGACATGGGCAATGTGGCGATGCGTAAGAGAGTAGCGGGTCTCCACATATGGCGAGTCGCCGCCCTCGGGATGTCGATAGGTCAGCGTGAGCCGGTCTGTGTCTGTTTCGCGCTCGAGGAAGGCGACCCCCTCGACATCCAGGAACATGCTGGCCGCCTGTGCAAGTTCGCGCCAAACCGCTTCGTCGGAGTCGGCGGCCTGAGAGTGTCGATGCAGGCCCGGCGAGCCCTCGGACAGTTCGCGCGCCGCCTCCGAGGACGTAGCGATTAGCCGACGGTAATCAACGGCCACGGCGCATACGAGAGCGAACGTCGTTGCGGCGAGTGTGGGCCGTGTGTCAAGCCAGATGTCGGCGTACACGAAGCACAGATGCGCGGAGACCAGCGCCCCCACGAGCAGCGCGAGGGCCGCTACGGCAGCTCGCGCCGCTTCGAGGCGCAGGAACAGCACCCCTGCGAAGACGCCGTATAGCGCGGCGGCCGCCGCGAGCGTGGCGCGGGACGGTTGCCACACGTAGCGCGCTTCCAGGTGCGTGTTCAGGACGTTTGCGAACACTTCCGCCACTGGCATGGGCTCGCGGCCTGACGTGGGTGTCATGACTTGCCGTTCGATCGCCGTGGCGGCGGGCGCCACGATTGCGATCTTGCCACGCAGAAGGCTGGGGTCTAGCTGACCGTCAAGGAGATGCGCGAGCGGTACGCGGGGGAACGTCCCGGGAGGCCCCGCGTAGCCAACCAGGAAACGACCGTCGGCGTCCGTAGGCGCGCGCGTTGGCTCAGCCCCGAGCCTCGCGGCGACGACCGTCTCCAGCATCGCGCCGCTGTCGCCACCTGCTTCATACCCCAGATAGGCGAACCTGGCGACGCCATCGCCGTGCGTCGCAACGTGTGTAACCGCTGACGTGACAGCGTGAGCCTCCAGACCAGGATGGCGAGCGGTAATCGAAGAGCGGGACACGTCGTACGGGTGGTCCTCCAGGAGCGCGGGGAGGTACAGGGTCGACCGGAGCGTCCTCGACAGATCCGCCTCAATCGCCTCGACCATCCCCGCTTCCGCGTCTGGGCCCATCGGCAGCATCCACACCACCAACTTGGGGTCGCCGGCCAAGATCGTCGTTAGCAGATGGGCGTATGTTTCTGCGCTCCATGGCGGGGGACCCAGCGCGCGGAGCGACAGGTCGTCGGCGGTGACTAGCATGATCTGTGAGTCCACGAGATGTGGCCCACGCCATCGGTAGTGGGCGTCGAGCAGAAAGCGCTCGGAGTCGCGCAACGGCCAGAGCAAGGCCACAGCGATCACACCGCACCCCACGAACAGGAGAACGGGCGCGCGCCACCGACCGCGCGCAGCATCTGTGTGGTATGCGTCCAGCATTCTGAGCGCCCTACATCCGGCGTTCGGCAGGTTCCTCACCCGCGCGATTGACCTTGCGCGTGCGCGCGAATCGGGCGCGTACTTCCCGCTCGAGCCACCCGCCCTTCTGCCTCTTCGTCAGGTCACGGAGAACCACCTCAGCGCGCGCATGCGATATGCGTTCGCGAACGAGTTCTCGTAGAACGCCATCTGCCCTTATTCGGCGTTTGCGGCTATCTCTCGCTTCCAGCACCTGCTCGAAGATCTCGAACACGTGTGAGGCAACGCCACGCTTGCTCGTTTCGCCCAGCGAGCGCCCAGCCTGCTCCATCTGGTCGCGTACGTGAGCCATGGCGACCTCCAGTTGCTGTCGCGCGGCAGCGGTCTGGTTGGGCCTGGCTGCGCTCGCCTGCGTCAACGCGTCGAGGGCGGCCGGCGCTCCTATGACTCCATAGTCCTTGTAGCCGGCGTACCATCGCATCGCCTCCAATCGGGCGGATTCCGACGACGCCAGCAGGTCGGGCGCCCGCTCAAGGACCTTGTCGTAGGATACCCACCGGTACACGAAGTCGAGACCCGTGCCCTTTATGTTCTGGCAGCCCATGATGCGTATGGTGTGGCCTGGGGGCGTGTTCCGCGCGATTTCGTCGACGATCTGGTCTCCCGTCGCATGGGCGTTGTCGATGGAGTGTAACGACCGCATGAACGCGCGACTGAGGAACTCCCGCACACGGTCGCTTACTGCGGTGACGGCGGAAGGCGAAGGCGCGCCGGATAGCGCCTCCCGCACGTAGCCACGTAGCGACCGCACACTGCTCAGTGTACGCGCGTATCGGCCTAGGAAGACCACAGTGTCCTCGGCGATGTCCGGCTCCAAGTCCATCGAGACCAGTCGGCGTCCGATAGCTTCGAGGGCGGCTTCGGCCTGCGCGTCGGTAGCATTCGGCGAGTTGACTACCTCAATGTCGGCGTCGTTCCACGTAGCGTCTTCCACCAATTGGGCAATGTTGGCTTCTGCGACCTCTTCGCTCGCAATGTCGGCCGCCATGCCGGAGCCGACTAACATCGCCCTGTATTTGCGCTCCACCGCCTCGACATCTACCGCTTCGATCTTCCTCTCGTGGAGTAACTCCATGACCCTGGCGTCTGCGGCGTCAGCGTCAGCGTCATCTGCGGCGTCTGGCGGAACGACGTGTACGTTTGCGAGGTGGTCTGCCAAAGCCTCACGTAGATAGCCGACCAGCCCCGACAGGTTCGTCCCGATCAGGAAGTGTTTGTGCGCGCGCGTATCGCCAACGAGGATGCTCGCAAACACCTTGGACCGAGACACGCGGTCTGAGCGGTTGTTGACGCAGGTCGTGATCCACACGTCTGGAGACTCACGGTCGTCGTGGCTGGCGTACCCTGTTCGGACCCAGTTGTTCATGAAGCCCCGTCGCTCGTTGGCGGAATTCCCGAGGGTGAACTCCAACAACCGGCCTCGGTAGCGCGCTGCGGGATACGTCCTCAGAACACCGATGTCGGGGACCACGTTGTCCGCCATCTCCTTCACAGTGAAGTCGTAGTCAACGCCCAGGCGCTCCCCAAGTTGCCCCATGAGAGCGATGTTCGAGGGGTGCTCCTGATAGGGGAAGCGGTCCAACACGTCGTCGGTGACGAAGAACGTGTCTCGCCACCCGACAGAGTTGAGGGTCGTGTTCTTGAGTCGCGCGCCTTCCTCTAGGATGGGCAGCATCTGCTCTTCTGCCGTATAGCACTCTGAATTCGGCGGGATGAACTCGGTCATGACGTGTGGGATGTTCACGCCTGCCGGGCCCTGGATGTCCTCGTGATCCGGGTACGTGTTCGTTATCGTGACCATGTCGTCACGCATCCAGACGTTGGACAGGATGCGCACGTATCGCGGGTTGAGCGCCATGCACTCCCACGTGAGCACCTGTACGCGAAGGTCCGCAGCAAGCTTCGTCACCACGTGCTGCTCCCAGATGGTGGCCTTGTCATACGGACGGAACAGGAATATCTCCATCGGCTTCTGGTCGGGCACGGAATGGATGAACATCGCTTCGTTTCCGGTCGTCTTGACCAGGATCTCCGCGCCAAGAGCGTGGAACAGTCCAGCCTTGAGCCTCTCGACTCCTGACTTTCCCCGCGTACCCCAGCCGCCAACAACTAGCGGTATTCGCGCGCGCGCGTGGCGTAGCTGGCGCGCTCTCACCATCGCGCGCCACATGAACGCGCCGAAGGCGATTGCCGTGATCAGAGCGAGCTCCGCCAGCGTGTTCGCGCTGAGAACGTGTATGTATCCGAGGAAGTCCATGAGTGCGTCAGCGCCGATGTCCAGTGTGATGTCAGGCCCGAGTGGGATCTGGCCCCATCATGTTGTGAGCCTGCGCTTGCCCTTTGGCGACTGGTGATCCCTCTGCCATGGGTTCCTTAATGGTGGGGTCGTGAAGCTGTCGTACGCGTTCCCCATCGTCGTAGGTGTAGGGCGTGAACGTCGTCGTCATGCCGTATTTCTCCCGCATGACGCGAAGGTACTCATGGACGCCCCCGACGCCACGTTCCCGGGGCCCCGCGTTCCGTAGGTCCGCTACGCGCGCGTAGTTCCAAGAGAGTCGGACGAAGGTTGCAAGGCGGTCGAACCAACGAGCCGGCCCGGACACCGTAGTGACTCCCGTAGAGCTATAGAGACAGGCGACGTTGCCCACGCCACCCAGCAGGCACAGCGACAGGTAGTCGTCGACGAGCGGGACGTACCGCCGCCAGGTGTCCTCCGCCTCTATGTGGTACCGCTCGCCGGGTACCTTGGTCCGCGTGATCTCGCCGAGGATTTCGCTGTGCGCGCGGATCGACCCCCTGAAGACCCGCCCTATCGTGTGTGGGAATCCCTGTCGCTTGTCAGGGCTCAGGCGGCGCACCTCGTGCAGAACGCGCCATAGGGATAGCCGCATGCGGTCGCCACGGACGATCCGCACATGGCTGCGGCGATACGACGCGTATAGCCCGAGACTGTGCCGCGAGAGCTCGGCGAGGATCCGGCCCAACACCGCCTCATCGACGGGCGCCTCGCTGCGGGCTAGGCGCAGGGATCCGCCCTCACGAACGGCCTCGATCCGAGCATGCAGGGTAGGGGCGCACTCGTCCCACTCGGGCAGCCGCCGCGTGAGGATGCTGCCCCACGCGGAACCGGCCCAACGCCGGAGCCGCAAATCCACGTCGGGCTTCGCCACGGTTTCTTCGAGGGCCTCGAGGAGCACATTTGCCACCGCGTCGATGACGGGCGACCCCTTCATCTGTCTAGCGAATTCGCAGAGGGCGACGCATTCCTCCGACGCGATCCGCTGCACGTTGGGTTCATCCGCGTTCGCAACGGCCCACGCGAGCATCGTGGCCGCCTCGAGCGACGCCTCCTCGTCTCCCGAGACATAGGCGTTGCGGCTGATGACCGCCCACCCGATCACCGCCTGCGCGCGCACCTGCGGGCGTGCCTCGAATTGTGGATCCTGAAGAAACTGGCGTAGTAGGTCGCGACTCTCCTCGGTCTCGAACGTTGTCAACGCCTGCACGAGGCGCATCCTGACGTATTCGCTGGGATCGACTCGCTCCGCCAGTTGCACCAGAATGTCGTGACCGCGCGCGTCGCGGTACCTTTCCGCGACGGCCTCAACGATGGCCTTCCTGACGAAGAGGTTGTCCGGGGGCCCAGCGGTGTCTGCTAGCCGATTGCGGAAGGCGTCCAGCGCATCGTCAGGGCTGAGGTCCACGAGCAAGCGCAGGGCGGATATCTGGATCCAACAGGGCTCGTGCGGGTCAAGGGCGTACCTCGCGACGAGTCGACTCGTTCCGAGATCTACCAGGCCGAACACGTGGCCGCCTGGTATCGCGCGCAGGATACGCCCCAACGCGTCGAAGGCGGCGACCTTGTTCTGCCACCGACTAGAGGCGCCCACGCGCTCGATGACAAAACGCTCTATCCCCAACGCCTCGACGACCTGAGTTAGCAACGCCGCCTCGAAGCTGCTGTCGCTGGTCAGGCTGCGCAACATGTCCTGACATATCCTGCCGATGGCCGCAGTGGCGATGCGCTGCTTCATCGCGCCGTGCAGGACCTGCTTGCGGTACAGCTCCTCCGCTACGTCGAGGTCGAGATACGGGGCTGCAACGCGCCGTCGCGAACGCCGTCGCGGCGAGTGCGGCGCGAGGCTGTCGATGAAGTCCAGGATCATGACCCGTCGCTCGCCGGCTGCGGAGGCCGCAGCCACTCGCTGGCTTAGGGTCAGGAAGCTTCGCTCAGCCGCTACGCGCGACTGGTCGTAGGACTGGATCACCAGCATCAGTTTGTGCAGGATGGATGCGCTCGCGTACACGGAACTGGGCAAGCCGTCGACGGGCAGATGGTAGTCCGCCTGCTCTTCGGCCTCCTTGGCGACGGCGTCGACGAGCGGCATCTGTATCCGCCGGTCGAACTCTGATATGGCGGGTAGAATGTGGTCCTTGACAGTCATGAAGTCACGGGCCGGCCATGGGGCTCCGTCGGCGCGCCTTGAAGCGACGGAAGTCGATCGCTCCTGGGGCATAGTCACCGAGACCCCGTCCCGACGGCAAGGCGAACGTCAGGCCCGATAGGAACAGCCATTCGCGATTCCCGACGGTGTACACGGCGATAGCGCGCGCTGTCACATGGCTGGCTCCACGCCACGCCGCTGATTGCAGGCGCAGATAGACACGGTTTTCGAAGCTCGCTTCCCGTCTGTGCTCGTCCTCGAACCAACGCCGAATCTGGTAATACGCGTGCGCGTCGATGCCTTGTCGCCACAGCTTGCGCACGCCTACGCGGGCATAGGCGTAGTCTGGGTCAAGCGGGCCGAGACCTCGGTTCGTGCGCAGCCGTGTCCGCGAGTAGAGCACTACGTCGAGAAGCGGCTCGAACCACAGTAGGCTTTCTACCCCGAACTGGCGATCGTGTCGCAAGCCGTACAGCGAGAACACGTCTGTAGCCAACCCTGGCACGGCTCTCCGCTCGTCCTTGTCGAGGGAGAAGGTCCGTGCTGACAGTCGCAAACGCGTCACATGTCGGAGAGTGGGCGCGATCGTGTGCGATCTCCGTGTCTCCAAGCTCGCCCGCGCTGCGTGTCGCGCTGCGCCTCCTGCCGATTGGATGTCGATGTCGGCACGTGCGAGTAAACGCGCTCTACCAGGCAAGGGAACATCCAGCGATTCCTCCGCCGAGAACACTGGGGGCAACCCGCGCCCCTTGCGGACGGCCAGTCCTGCGCGCTGGTACACCGACCTTCCGACGCGGATGCGGTGACGCCCGGTGACTTCGGCATACCGAGGGTAGTCGTCCTCGTCGATGCCTGACTGTATCCGCTGCCCATAGCCGAACTGCGACTCGAACGTTCCCAACGACCATGGCTCCGGCCACGATGTCTCGCCTAGCGTAGCGAAACCCGCCCCGCGTGGCGTTGCATTCGCCACCGGTCTTCTCCAGGACAGCGGGCTCGGCGGCAGACCGGTCTGCGCGCTGATTGCCGCTTTCGCGACCCGCGCGTGCAACCTCACCAGGATCCTTGCAGACGCGCCCCGCCTCTGCGGGCCGATCTCGACGCGGCACAAGCCTGCTACCGGAACCGGGATAGTTGTCTCGACGGCGTGGGAGACGGGGGCGCTTCCGCGCGGCAGGACCACGAGCCGCGCATCCTGGTCGCTGTACGTTGGTATCAGAGAGATGTCCCGGCGCGCGACAACGACGCCCCCGTGCGTGACTGTCGCATGTATTGGCCCGTCCAGCGAGTCCGCGGTGCCTAGCAGGCGCGTCGTCACGCGGAGGCGGGTTGGCCCTTGCACATGCACGGTCGCGGGCGTAGCTGCATCGGCCACCTGCATCGTCACGCGTGTGACTGGGAGCGTCGGCCACCACCCATCCTCCGTCGGATCGGCGGTGGAGTGCACGTCGCGGTCTGCCAGGACGCGTACCCACTGTCTGGACGACACGTCCTTACGAGCTCGTATCGAGAGCACGTGCTTGCCGGAACCGACCGTCTGAACTTCGGCATGTTTCACGTCGCTCCCTGCTGCCTCGACGACTCCCGACGACGACTCGTTGAGGACCCATTCGACCGCGCCGGGGGCTCCATCCTCTGACGCTGTTTCGACCCGTAGCGAAGCCTGGTCCGACAGCGCGAACGCGTAGCGCACTCCTTCACCGGGGGCCACGAGGAGCCACCCGTACCCGCCCCACGGTGGGACGACCCCTTCCTCGTGGCGCGCCAGCTCCACCAGCATGGTTCCCGCCGCATTCTCGACAGCATATATCGACTGCCATTCGGTCGCGCGCAGAGCCGCCAGCCGCCCTTCCTCGACGCCACGCAGTTCTGGGTGCGACAGCGACAGGCGCTCGAATTCGTTCAGCGCCTGGCAATAGAGCCCGGTGCGGTCACTCTGGCCCGTGGCTCCGTCTCCCAACGCCTGGTAGATCGACGCGAGTTCCCGACCCGCAACTCCATCGTCCGCGCGGAGCGATAGGTAGCGTCGGTACGTGGCTATCGCGTCGGCTCCATCCTGACATCTCGCTAAGAGGAGGATCGCGGCCGGGAGGAGATCGCTAGCAGGGTGCAGACTGTCGACAGCCGTGCTCGCGGCGCCGATGGCCATCGAGCGGCCGGCATTGTTGGTCAGCCAGGTGGCCATCAGGTAGCTTGCTGCGCCGGGCGCAACGCCGGCTGCGGCAGCCGCCACGTCTGCGGGTGGTTCACTGTTAAGGGCGACCTCGGCGCGTAGCGCCAGCAACGGGTCAGCGCGCCTGTCCGCCATGATTGAAGTGAGCGCGTCGTACCTCCAGACCCGGTCCCTGACCTCCCGGGATCGCGTCGCATTGCGGTCAGAACCCGCAAACCACGCTTCAGGCCCAGGGCGCAGCGCATAGAGGCGACCAGCGGCAGCGCCTGACCGCGCGTCGAGCCGCACAGTGTGCGAGCCCGAAGGGATTTCGACGTAGCGGACGCGCCGTCGCCCGGGTCTCAGGTCCGGGTAGTCCGGGAACACTATCGACGGCGCCGTGTCACCCGTCCGCACAGTCCACAGGTCCCGTTCCACCCCGTTGACGCTCACGGCAACATCCGCCGCTATTCTGTCGCTCGCGCTGTCCTCTGTCGGTACGATGCCGCGTAGCTCCACACGCAGGAGTGTTGGTCCCGTCACACCGACAGTTGCGGTATCGCCATCGGCGATTCTGAGATACGGAGGCCCCGCTGACCCGCCGATGTCATAGGCGATCCTGAGCGACGACACTGCGGTCGTCTGGCTTCCGGAGATACGTTCCCAGTCCAGGTCGAATACATCCAGCTTACTGCGAACGGACGCCCGCCAACGGACGTGAGGCGCCTCAGACCATGCCCTGTTGAAATCGGCGAGGTGTGCATATTCCTCGGCAGACGCCGCAGGGCTTTCGAGGCGTTCTCGCGCGTCGAGGCGTCGCAGTTCCCAAATCGCCTGACGCTTCATCGCTATGAGTTCCGGGGCATCCCCAGAGGCCTCGTCCTGCAACAGAGTGTATGCGTCACGCGCTGCGGCGATCTCACCGAGCGCCGCGGAGCAGTTAGCCATGACGTAGCGGGCCTGTACACGCAGCGTACCATCGGCGTGATCGCTACGTAGGTAGATCGCAGCCTGGTCTAGCGCCTCTCTTAGTTGACCCCGCACGAATTTCGTAACGGCGAGTTCGTACCGCGCGCGCGGGTGGATGGGGCGCGCATCAAGAACAGCGCGCAACTGCGCGACTGCCTGGTCTGTCGCTCCGGCTTCGCGCAGGGCGCGACCGAGCAGCGTCCCTGCCGCTGCCGACAGTGGCCCCTTGGCGGCTTGTTCCATGAGGTCGTCCACGGTTGGTCGCGCGTTATCGGTGGGAACGTCGGAACGTGCCTGGCCTGAAGAAGAGTGGCTGGGCTGCGTTAGCGCATCCCTCGGGTCCGCCGGTGGCGCCGAAATCGAGGTGGCGGGCGCCCGTTCCGCAGCTATGTCGGCGGCGCGGGCGCCGGTCGCTATCTCAGCAGGCGCCGCCTCTGTCTGACGCAGCTGGACGGCTCGAATGGCCACGGCGAGCCACAGCGCCTGTCGAGCATCGCCGGAACGCGAGATCGACAGTCGATGGTGGCCTGCGGCCACCGGGATCAGGCACTCTGCGGGCTCGGGGGTTTCGGAGGTGTGCACTGCGTGTATTGGCGTCCGCTCCCGCCCGTCCAGGACAGCCTCAAGCGAGGTCTCACCAGATCCTGCTCCGCGGGCGAGAATCCGCACGTACGTGGAGCCAGGAACGTCGAACTCATACGCAACGCTCCGCGTATCCGGGATTGGGACATACTGACGCTCGACCCAAGCTGGTTCCATCGCCACAGCGCCGCCACCGCGCACGAGCAGGCGCACGGGACCGATATCGTCCGGCGCCCTGGCGGTGACTACGGCTCCCTCACGCGGAAGCGGCACTGACAGCCGCTCCCTCGGCTGGAGGACGGGAACCGGCCACGTGCCGTCCGGCGTGCGTAGCTCCAGGATCCAGGGCCGGTCGGCGAACGAATCGCAGACGATCTCCGCGCGGGCGTTCTCAGAATTGAGGCTGTAAGGCACGTCGAGGGCCATGCGGCGGAAAGCGGCCGTTTGCGTTCCCAGCGACTCAGGCAGCCGGTCCAGCGCACGGTGTGTGCGGCCCGACGGGTTCACCGTAGGGCGCATGCTCTGCCACCCGGTTTCGTCCCACCAGAAGCGCCACCGACGCGCGCGCGGAGCCGCGTCGTATGGATACCGCGCGATGATGTCGTCGTACGCGCCTATCGTCCTGCTATCGAGGGCCCACGCGAGAGCATCAGCGCGTTCCAGGGAAATGGCTAGGTTGTAGGAGCCGTCACCGTACACCGCTGCCGCCTCGTCGTGCCTACCTAGAGCGCGTAGCGCGTCCGACTTAACGGCGAGTGTGTGGGTTAGAAGCGTTCCTGTGAGTGTGTCCGTGGGAATGGCGTCGAGCAGGTCGTGAGCCTTCGTGGCGGCTGCCAGGGCTTGCTCGTATTCCCGTCTCCGCCAATGCGCGCGCGCCACGTGCGCCGTTGCCCCGGCGCGAACGAGGGAATCCGTGGCCGCGTCGGCTAACGCGCGCCAGCCGCCGTAGGACGCCCCGTATTCTCCGAGCAGTGTCAGGGAGGCAGCGAGGATGTACCGCGCGCGATCGTCGCGCGCGTCCATCTGAGCGAGATATGCGGCGCGACGGTGTGCTGCCTGTAGGTGATGAGTGATGTCCTCCGCGCGCGTGATGGCGTCGACAACGTGCGTCTTCTTTGTGTAGTTCTCCACTCGAACCAGTACGTCTGCGTCCGCCGTCAGCTTGTAGCGACGCCGGCCTGGCGGAACGACCAGAACAGAACTCCTGACGCGACCGACCGCCGAGGTCAGTACCTCCGTGTCCTGCGCAGTCAAGTGATAGGAGCGCATCTCCAGTAGGTGGTCGCGTTCTACGTCGACCGTGTACGCTGGCCGTGGGCCCGCCCAGGAGCCGCCGCGATCGAGACGCGACCGGACCTTCAGCACGGCAGGTCCTTGTGCGACGAACTCCGCGGCATCGCCAGACCGCACCCGGACGTACCTGCCATCTGGGAGCGCAACGTGGTCATCCTCGCATCCAACGCGCACGTCGTGGCGCGAGAAGGAGTCTCCTACTCCATTGCGGGCCCGGAGCGCGCGGCGGAGGAGCTGCGCTCTGCGATAGTGCTTCTCGGCGTTGATAGCCGATGCGGTGTGTGACCACGGCAGCGGGGCTGCCCAGGGCGGTAGGGACCATGCTTGCGCGCCGGCCTCTCCGAGCGACGCAGGCGCGTTGGCGTATACGCGCTCGAATTCCTCCCAGGCCAGGTCGTCGCGCGTGGGTGTGACCTCGTGGCACGTCACGCGCCCTGCGCGCGACGCCCGTATCTCGAACACGGTCCTTGCCGTACCGGCCCGGGCCACCAACCCCCCGCCTGACGCGCGCCAAATCCCCACAGGTGTCGTTGCCCAGGTGGTTGGGTGGACGCCGTCGCGTAGCGCGCTAGCATCGACATGCGCTCGGCGAAGTTCCACCTCCCCTTGCGCTTGTACGCGCAGCAGTCGGGAGGGGGACACGACTACCCAAAGTGCGTCGCCGGGCGCCAACAGCACGTCGCGGGGAGTCACCCGAGTGAACGACCACTGGCCAGCCGCACGCGTTACGCGGAAGGCTGCATCCGGCGGGACGTCGTGTAGAAGCAGATACGGGGCTAGGGATGGCGCATGGGCGGGTCGGCTTCGCGAGGTCGCGCTCGAGGCCGTCGAGCTGAGCGTGCACACCAAAACGACCGCAACAGCGAACCGGATGTAGCGGACGCGCGGAGAGCATCCCATCGCACGGCTTCCTAGCTCCACTGAGAGTCAGTAGCTTGCCTATCCCCGCAGGCAAGGTCAAGAGATTGCCGGTGGCCGTGGGCGGCCCGGGGATGGACAGCGACAGACGGGGCCGGACGACTGAGCACGGCTTTCGCTTCCGCATCGCGGTCCGTGGATCTGCGCCCAACCCCATCCCCGCCTTCTCTGCGAGGGGAAGGAGTCCAGACACACTCTCTCACTAGATGTCCAGAACGGTCACGAAAGGGCGCCGGCCAAGCGGAGATGCCCCCGGCGCCGGACAGGCGAAAGTACTGCTGAGGCGCCCCAATCGGCTGTAGCCGCCACAGACCAATTACGGCTCGGACAGCAGGCGCCGCGTGGGTCCTGTGCCCGGCCGGAGCAACTTGCCCCGTGGAGAGCGGCTATCCAAGCCAGTCTGCGCTCGGGCATGTAGCAGAACGCTGGTTAGCGACGAGAACGAGCATCCACCTGGCGAGGTCCAGCGTGCCAGAGCCACAGTCGCTAATAGACTAGGAAGACTCCGATTTACGCACGACCTCCGCCACCTGATCGCACAGTGCCTGGGCGTCAAAAGGCTTCGTAAGATACGCGTCCGCTCCGAGCGCTAGGCCGGCCTCTATGTCCTTCTGTTGCGCCTTGGCAGTGAGGAACACCACCGGAATACCCCTGGTCGTGTCGCTGGCCTTCAGCAGGCGAAGCAACTCGTGCCCATCCAAGCGCGGCATCATGACGTCCAACAGGATCACGTCTGGCCGCTCAGCTCGCGCGACTTCCAGACCCCGTAGTCCATTGTCCGCGACGACAACACGATGCCCACCCGTTGCTTCCAGAACTAGCCTCACAACCGTCTGGATGTCGGGCTCATCTTCGATGAGCAGTATATTGAGAGGCATCCTTCTCTCCTGTGCGATCGCGAGCCGCAACGTTGGTCCCGTAGATGCGACCCGTCCGCCACAAGTGCCACCTTGACGACCTCACCCATGAGCCGAAGGGGTCAAGTGCTCCATGGTACCCGCGCGCACGACGCGCAGCCTGGATTCTAACACGGCGGCGTGCATACAGCCCGGCCTCTCGATACGGACATCCGTGCGGCTCGCACCGCGGCCGCTCGGGCGTCGCACGCAAGTGATGAGTCCACGCACGGTGTTGACCGGTGGGCCGACCTCACGTCTGGGAACTACGGAGGGCCTCAGGGTACGTGGCTGATATGGGCAGTTCGCAGAGGCGGCGGCCCGCACAGACGCAGCGCCGCGGCGTGAACCTGCTCGCCGTCCCACTACGACCCTCCTCGACGTGGCGTGTGAACGACCTCGCGAAGCACATCGGCCCGGCCGTGGACGCCGTCGTCTCGTACGACCAACCGCGGCGACGCTTCGTGACCCACGTGCCGGGCCATGCGGGCGCCTCCCTCGCTGACCCGCCGGTGGCGGGTGAAGCAGCCTACATCGCCATCCTGAACGAACCCACGGTCGTGACATTCGACGGACCGGCCTGGGAGCGTGACCTGAGGCTCGCAACGGGACTGAACCTATTCGGCGTCCCGCTTCGGCCAGAATCCGATTGGCGAATGAGGGATCTCGCCGAGCACATGGGCGACCCGCTTCTGCATCTCATCGTCCACCAGCCCGCCGAGGGGTTGTTCAGGGCGCACCTGCCAGGACCGTCGGCGCGCGGGCCACGTATCGAGGGCGGGGTGGGCTACTTCGCCGTGATGTCCGGCGAGAAGAGCATCAGCATCGAGGGTCGCGCCTGGAGTGACATCTCCATATCCGTCGCGAATGCGACGGCCGGTCTACTTGACGGCGCTACGGCCACAACGCCCGTGCTTGTCACCACGGGCCAGGTCATCGACCCCGACACGGGGCAGCCGCAGCCGCGTGTGCGCAATGTCGCCACGGGCGACCTACGGACGACCGTCACAGGATCCGACGGCCGCTACGCGGCGACGTTCCTGGAGGTGGGCGGCGGCGGTGTAGCCGGAGCCGGCGACGTGGTGAGCGTGAGCGTCTCGGCCGCGGATTGGGCGAGTGGGGTCTCGTCGGAGGAACTCACGGGCAAGCATGTCGGACGCGGGTATGTCACATTGCCTCCCCTCCTGGCGGAGATGACGCCGAACGAGAATGCGCTTCTCAGAAGCTACCCAAACCCCGGCAACCCAGAGACGTGGATCCCCTTCCTGCTGAACCAGGAAGCCGATGGGCCCATCGAGATATGCGACACCGGCGGTCGGTTGGCTCGTGTGCTGGCACTCGGAAGGAGGCCCGGAGGCAGCTACACTAGACGCGGCCGCGCCGCGCATTGGGACGGCAAGAACTCGCACGGCGAGCCGGTTCCCAGCGGCATCTACATCTGCGTGATCCGCGCGGACGCGTACCAGGCGATGCGGCGACTCGTCATCGTCAAGTCCGGGCGGTCTGTGTCGCGCGGTGCGAGGCCTGCGCCGACCCTAGTCGAGGATGAGCTCCTCCATGGGATCCTTCGATAGCGCGGACGTGTCCGACGCCCACTCGCCGACCGGGAACGACAGCGTCTCCACCGCCCAGTCCACGACGGGGCGTTCCGAGAGCACCTTCAAGGCGAGATCCTGGATGAACTTCGCCGAATCCTCGGGAGGCAGTTGATACAACTGCAACGCTCGGAGCTCGTCCGTGGTGGCGGGTAGCGCGATGGGGTCGGACGATATGATCGCCTTCACCACTTCGATACCGGCGGGCTCCGCGACCGTGATGTTGAACTCACGTGGGAGCGTGAACGCCTCGTCTCGCGCCAGCCGGCGCGCGTCCTCGAGACCGTTCGGGTAGAGGACGTACAGGTTGCCGTCGGTCGCCACGTTGATCAGAAGCAGGTGGCAGTCACGGTTGGGACGCATCGAAAACTGCACCGAATCACCGATCGCGACCTTGTCAGGCCCTGCCAGACGCGCGCGCATGGGAGAGGCCGGGTTGTCCAACGCGTCGAGCGTCTTCCGCGCGAATTCGGCGTGGAAGCGCGGCGTCAGCTCACGCGTGACCGCCTTCGCGGCCGCAAGCCAGGAATCCTCCTCCGGCACCGCGTAATCGACTGTTGCCACGGCTTCCAGCGCGTTCACATCGGCAATCTGCGCCCGCACGTGCCGCGCGCCGTCGGCTCCGACCGCGGCGAAGACCAGTAGCGCTCTGTCAGCCACGTCGTGCGGGCCAGCGATGCGCACGAACGGCAAGCTCGCGACTTCCTCCCGCAGGCGATTTACGAGGACACGGTACGCCGGCAGTTCGTCGCCCTTCTGACTGCGCAACGCCGTCAGCCGGAGCACGAGCTCGTCTGCCTTGAGAGGGCGCTGGTATAGCTGTACGGCGTCGTTGACCGTGGCGTGGGACGCGCTGTCCGCCAAGGTAGCCTCGCTCGTATCCTGCCACGCCCGCGTGACACGGACTGACCCGGATGGCGTCAGGCCATCGTCAATCTTGTTCCCCGCGCTCGCTACAAGCGATGCCGGATACACGTGGTAGACCGCCCCGTCGACGACTCCGTGCGACGCCCCGACGTTCAGTGTGACCATGTCGCCGTCGACCGAGAGGACGTGGTCGGGATACAGGACGGGAGGCAGCGGCTCAGGGAGCGGCTTGACAGGGATCACCGCCGGAGCGGCTGGAGGCGCCGGTGGTGACGGCGCGACGACCGCTGGCTCTGGCTCGGGGTCAGGCTGAGGCTCTGGACGTACCTGGGGTTCCGGCTTGGGCAGCACAACGGATGGCTCGGCCGCCACTGGCGCCGGTTCTGGCTCGGGGTCGATCTGAGCCGGCGGACGGACTTCGGGATCCGGCTCGGGTGACACAACAGTGGTTTCGGGAACGGACGGGGTCTCGACTACAGGCTCGGGCTCTTGTCGCGATGGCTGTTCGACACGCGGCGGACGTGGCTCGGGCCTGGGCGGCGGCGGAGGCTGCACAACGGGCGCCGCCGGCGTCGCTGGAGTGGCAGTTGCGGGGTCTGCGCCGGACGCTGGCTCTGGCTCCTCGGCGGGAGCGCTCGCCGGGGCGGCCGCCACGCCAGGCGGGTCAGGCCGCGGCGGGGCTGGCGGAGCGGGCGCGGGCGCCTCCGCTACAGGTTCCTCGACCGGCGCCGCTGGCGCTGTCGGAAGAGGCTTCACGACCAACGTCTTCGCGTTAGGCCCGTTCAGCTGCGGATCCTGCTTGAAGCGTTTGGCCTTCACGCTGGCGGTCACATACGTCTGTAGCTCGCCCAGGGTGATGTCGCCGTCCGCATTGAGGTCGCCGGCGCCGCGCACCCCTTCGTTGAAGAAGTACGTGAACACGCCATGTTTCAGTCTCGCGGATTCGAGCGACACCTGGTCGGCCCGACACGCGGCGAATTCGATGACGTCCTCGGAGTCTGTGTAATCCGAGAACGCCGTGGGGAATGCGGTTGTCCGTACCTCGATCCCCTCGCGAGTGAGCGTGTCCTCGATCTCGCGCTCATCCCTCAGTCGGGCGTCGATGGAGGCGCTCTGGATCTCCGTCCAGTCGATGCCCGCTTCCTTGATGATGTTGTCGCCGCGGTACAGCGCCTTCGAACCCGTGCCGGCGTGGCAGCAGTCCAGCAGGACGACCTTGGTCGTGGCTTCAATCTCCCTGAACCAGCGATTGAGGTCGTCGTCCTTGACGTACGTCATGTCGAGGATGGGGGAACTATCCCACGCGCAGAGCAGTTCGTCGCGGCCGTCGCTCTCGTCGTCGCCATCGTCGATGGCGTACGTGCCGTGGCCGCTGAAGTAGAAGAAGACGATGTCGTCGGGCGAGGAGGCGCTCTCGGTGAGCCAACCCTTGATCGCGAGGGCGATGTTGCGGCGCGTGGCTTCCCTGCCAAGGAGTATCTTGGCGTTCTCCTCCTTGACGCCCATGTAGCGGATGAGGGTGTCGCGCACGCTCTGCGCGTCGCCTTCCGCGAAGCGCAGGTCGCGGAACGCCATCGAACGGTAGTCGTTGACGCCGACAAGGAGGGCGTAGCTCTCGGCGGATGCCGACGGAGCTAGCGCCCACCCTACGGCGATGGCAATGGCTGTGCAGAGAATCGCGGACGTTCGCTTCATGAGCGTTCTCCCCTGCCTGACGCGTCGCGGTCGACGCGCGAGACGCGATGCGTGCGGTAAGGGGTAACGCCGCGGCTCTGGACGCGCTTACGCGTCGATGAGCAACTCCGCTATCTGGACGGCGTTGAGCGCCGCCCCCTTGCGGAGGTTGTCGGCGACGACCCACATATTCAGCGCGTTGTCCGTGGACAGATCCTTGCGAATGCGACCGACGAACGTGTCGTCCTTCCCTGCGGCGTGTATCGCCAGGGGATACTGCGACTTCGCTGGATTGTCGATGACGGTGACGCCGGGCGCCTTGGAGAGGACATCGCGCGCCTCGCCGGGCGTGAGCGCCTTCTCCGTCTCGACGTTGAGCGATTCGGAGTGCCCCACCAACACCGGCACGCGCACGGTTGTCGCCGTGACCGGCACATCGTCCTCCATGATCTTCACGGTCTCGGCGGTCATCTTCGCCTCTTCGTCGCTGTAGCCGTCCTCGTCGAAGGGGTCCGAGCCGACGCCGTGCGAGATCTGCGGCAGGCAGTTGAAGGCGATGGGGTGCACGAACTTCTCGCTGTCGTGCGGCTCGTTGCCGTCCAGCACTGCGCGAATCTGCTTGTTCGCCTCTTCCATCGCCGTAACGCCCGCGCCAGCGATGCCCTGATACGTCGAGACGATGACACGCTTGATGCCCGCGGCGTCGTGCAGCGGCTTCAGGACGACAACCATCTGGATGGTCGAGCAGTTCGGGTTCGCGATGATGCCGTTGTGCTTGAGGGCCGCGTGTGGATTCACCTCAGGCACGACGAGCGGCACGTCGTCGTTCATGCGGAACGCTGACGTGTTGTCGATGCACACCGCCCCGGCCTCGACCGCGGGCGGCAGGAAACGCTCGCTGATGCCGCCACCTGCCGACGATAGGACGAAGTCGACGCCCCCAAACGAGTCCTCGGTGAGTTCCTCGACTTTAACGGGCTTGCCACGGAACGTGAGTTCTTTGCCGGCGGAGCGTGAAGAGGCGAGGAGTTTCAGCGACGCTACGGGGAAGTCCCTCTCCTCGAGGATGGACCGTATGACCCCGCCAACCGCTCCCGTCGCTCCGATGATCGCTACGCTGTACCCACTGCCGGACATCTGCGCCCTATCTCTCTGAATCGAGACCGTTTCACCGTACCGGGGAAAACGTTGACTATGATGCTATCACGCGCCATACCGCTCGGCTAGCGGATCGACGCCACTCGATAGTGCAGATACGCTTCGCCATCTTCCACCCGTACGGCTCGGAGTTCCAACGGCGTGATCTCGGAGAAGTTCAACCCTTCGCCACCTATCGGCGACGGTACCCCACGGCCGCCGACGAACCACGGCGAAACCGTCACATAGGCCTCGTCGATGAGCCCGGCTTGTAGGAAGGAGAAGTTCAGCTCAGCTCCGCCCTCGAGCAGGATCTTCCGTACCCCGTGACGGCTGGCAAGCGTGCCCAATATCAGCGCGGGAGCCACCTGCGTGGGGTGATCCGAGGGGACTACGTCGGAGACCTTGGCCAGAGCGGCGACGGCGGACGCTACTGCTGCCGCGCCTACGAACGTGAGGGCGGGAGATTCGTGACCGTGGAACATACGCGACGTGGGCGGGACGGTGGCGCGTCCGCTCACGACGGCGCGTATTGGGGTGTCCCGACGTCCTGCGTCGCGCCGTTTCTGGCGCACGTCGACCGGCAGGGGATACGCAGGATCGTCGTTGATGATCGTGGCGGCGCCGACGACGACCGCGTCGCATTCGCCACGCAACCGGCGGAGGAGCGCCTTGTCCGAAGGCGCCGTGAATCTGGGGCCAGCGTCGTCCCGCGTGGTGATTTTCCCGTCGGCGCTCATGGCGACGACCATGGTGACGAACGGCGCATCGTCCTGAAGACTCACGGGGCGGGGGCCTCCCACACGCACAGCAGCACGTCTCCGACCGCGATCATGGCGTAGAGCGAGCGCACGGGCTCCTCCTCGCCGTCGCGATAGACGAGAATCGTCTCGCCGCCGGGCTCGATGAGCTGTCGCTTGATGAGGTCCTCCATGACGCGGACCGGCATCGGATCCCGGCGGACGACGGCCGCGTCGTTCTCGTCCACCCACGCGTACTCCATGCCGTCGTCGGTTCGGCGCACGTGGAGGCGCACGAACACGCGCCCGTCGACCTCCCACCGGAAGAGGAAGTAACCCTCGTCAGCGTCGCCTAACAAGGTGGAGAGTTGGTCCCCGAGCGTGCTGAGGCCGTTCACGGGGGCGGGTCGCGCTAGCAGTCGTTCCGTGCGGTTCATGGCACCGCCAACGTGCGTGGGTCAGGAGGCGTCGTCGTCTGGCTTGGGTCGGCGCGTCTCGAACAGGATGATGCCAGCGGCGACGGAAGCGTTCAACGAGTCCACGGAGCCGTGCATCGGTATGTGGACGAGCGTGTCGCACCGTTCCGCGACGAGCCTGGTGATCCCCTTGTCCTCCGCGCCGATGACGATGCCCGTCTTACTCGTGAAGTCATACTCGGTGTACAGGATGGAGCGGCTATCGTCCTGACCCGTGGCTCCGACGACCCACAGCCCATCTGCCTGGAGCGACTGTATCGCGCGCGCGATGTTTGGCACGCGCACGACAGGTAGATGCTCCGTGGCGCCCGCGGACGCCTTGACGGCTGTCTCCGTGACGGCCGCCGCCCGCCGCGTTGGGATGACAACCGCGGTCGCTCCCGCCCCTTCGGCGCTTCGCACGATGGCGCCGAGGTTGTGCGGATCTTCGATGTGGTCCAGGAAGACGACAAGCGCGCTGTCTGCTTCCCGCACGTACAAGCGCAGATCCTCGAGTGTGCGAGTGGGCCCCTCGCCGACATACGCGACGACGCCCTGATGGTTGGGTGTCTCCGCCATCTCTTCGAGCTTCCGACGCTCGACGAAATCGTACCGCACCTTCTCCTTGCGCGCCAGATTCAGGATGCCGTCAACAGTGCTCCGCTTGGAGCCTTCCGCGATGACAATCCGCTGCACTCTTCCCGCGTCCGACCGCAGCGCCTCCAGCACGGGATTGCGCCCGACTATGCGACGCATAGTGAGTCCTCCACTGAGATTGACAGATCGGAGGGAACTACCGCGCGCCATCGCATCACGGCCTGCGGTCGAGCGGTTAGACGAGGCATAGGGCGGCGCGAGAGCCAGGCCGCAGACGCAATGTCGGCAGGCGCGAAAACACGCGCGGGCACCGGGCGCCCGCGCGTGTTCTCGTCTATCGGCTGAAGATTACTTGTCGAAGTAGGCGTAGTTCTTCTTGATGTAGTCCGTCCACTGCTCCGGGACGGCGTCCTCTTCGAAGATGGCCTCGACGGGGCACTCTGGCTCACACACGCCGCAGTCGATGCACTCGTCGGGCTCAATGTAGAACTGATCTTCGCCTTCGTGGATGCAGTCCACCGGGCATACGTCGACGCAGGCTGAGTCCTTAACCTCGACGCATGGCTCGCAGATGATAAACGCCATGTGCGCACACCTCTCTGAATCTGTCGCGTTCTCCGGGGCATCCCATGGGCGTAGTCGGCGGCCTGCACTGCGTGGAATCGCACTCTATGCGCCGTTCCCCGGGATGTCCTCCTCTATCATAGCGCATAACGCGGCAGTATGTGTATCGCATGTCCGCCTCCTCCTCCGCCCCGCAACATGCTCCGCAATCTCGTGAGACGGTAGCCTTGAGCCGCCGCCCCGTTGACGGGTAGCCGACGGACTTGGCTGCCGCTCTGACCCCCGGCCGGCTAGCGCTGTTCCACGTGCCTCGCCCACGTCGCGGGCCGAGGAGACATTCGAGGTCGCGCTAGGCGAGTGGTATTGGGTGAAGGCGTCCATTGACGCAGCGTCCGGCGACATCAGCGGGAAGATCTGGGCGGCGTCAGCGGACGAGCACGACCCATCGGTAACGGCGGAGCCCGACGGCTGGATGTCGACGTTCGCCTACGCGGATTTCAGTGGGCTGCGTCCCGCGACACAGCTCGCGGGCCTCAACGGTGGCGCTGGCACGGGCGGCGGCTTCTCGACGGCGTCCTTCGATGACGTGTTCGTATACGACGGCGATGGCCCCGACGAACTGACGGCAGTCGAAGCCGAAGGCAAGGCGGCGATGGCCTGGGGCGAACAGAAGTCGCGATAGCGGTACGTGGCGACGCTGGTGGGTACACGTGCCTACCGAAGGCGGGCCCGGCGACAGCGCCCGGCCCGCCTTCGCGATAGCACCGAGACTAACGCGCCTACGTGGCGACGTACTCCAGATCCACGACCATTGGCATGTGGTCTGACGCCACCATCTCATCCAGCACACGGACTGCCAGGACCCGCCACGCGGCCGCCGGGCGATATAGCACGTAGTCGATCTGTTTGCCGTTTCCGTTAGGGAAGATCGTCGGGACTTCGCGACCGGCCGTGGCGTTCTCCCATTGCGTCGTGAGCTCCGCCATGAGCCCGGCGTGCGGCCGGATGTTCAGGTCGCCCGCAAGTACCGCTGGCGTTGGCGCACGCGTCGCGAGGTACTGCTCGATGATCCGGGGAGCGTGCGACCTCGGCTCCTCCTGTGTATCGAAGTGCGTAGCGACGAACAGGAACTCCCCTCCGCCCGCCATCTGGCACGAAAGCGTCAGCGCCGCGCGTGGCTCACCGGGCATGGGCACGTTCGCGAGCTCCCGCGCTGCCAGGCGCGTCAGAACCATGTTCCCATACTCGGCGCCGTCCTCCTGCACGATCGCGGGGCCGTAGGTAGGAGCCAGGCCGGTCAGCCGCGCAAGCTGCGCCGGCTGGTCCACGTGATCCGTGCGGGCCATCCCCCGATCGACCTCCTGCACGGAGACGATGTCTGGCTCCTCCGCGGCGATGATGGACGCGATGCGAGGCAGGTCCACCACGTCGTCCATGCCACGTCCGTGGTGGATGTTGTACGTCATCACGCGCAGTGAGGCCATGCTGTCTCAGCCCAGAGCGGTTGTCCGCTGGGTCTAGCGGGCGTGTGACTCGAAGAACTCGCCAAGGGCTTCGAACGACACGACTGGTCGCGTCTCGATCGTACAGAAATCCTGCAGCGGGTACAGCAGCGACAGCACTTCACCGGCGCTGTCGACGTTCAGGACGAGGAATCCTCCGCGACCGTCGGCGTAGACGCCGTGGGACTCCATCTTGCCCGATTCCATCAGCTTGCCGATGAGCGGCCCGACTTCCTGTCGGATCTCAGCGATCATCGCGCTACCGACGACCGTCTCGAAGACGTTCCAGTTCACGTGTACCTTCATAGCATTCTCCCTCTATACGGAGCATACTGCACCCCGCCTGCCTTCTCAACAACCAGCACGCACATGCGGAGGACGAGCGTCCATGTCGTCTCTGGACACATATCTCTACGACGAACTTACGTGGCCCGAGATCAATGAAGCGGTCGAGGCGCGGAAGGTGATCCTACTGCCCATCGGCAGCACGGAGCAGCATGGCCACCATCTGCCGCTGGACGTCGACAACTTCCTGGCGCGCGGCGTCTGCCTGGAGACGGCGAAGCGCGCTCCCAGCGAACTGCTCGTCATGCCCACCATCCCCTACGGCTACAACGAGCACGCGCTCGACTTCCCCGGCACCATCCACGTCCACTACGACCACTTCATCGAGTACTGCCTCGACATCTGCAAGAGCGTTGTTCATGCTGGGTTCGACCGAATCATCATCGTCGACGGTCACGGCTCCAACGAGCACCTGTGCGAGTTCATCGCCCGTCGGGCGACGCTCGAAACGGACGGCCTCGTCGCATCGACGATGTGGACGAACCTCGTCATCGAGGAGTTCGAGGAGGTCCGCGACTCTGGCCAGGGAGGCGCGGCGCACGCGGGCGAGCTGGAGACATCCGCGTACCTCCATCTTGACGAGACCAAGGTCCAGATGGACAGGGCCGCCGACCACTACGGCGGGGCGGCCGGCCGCGAAGGCTCGCGCTTCACGGCGGTGGACCTGACGAAGGGCTGGGGACCCATCAAGCTGGTTCAATGGACAAGCAGCGCGACGCCGACGGGCGTCTCCGGGGCGGCGACGCTCTCAACCAAGGAGAAAGGCCGCCGCATCGTCGACGCCGCCTCCGCGAATCTCCTCGAGTTCGTGCGGGAGTTCCGCGCCATGGAGAAGGGCGAACGAGTCGAACACCGCGTCTCCGTGCCGCACATGCCTACGTTGCCCAGCCCGGACTGACCGGCAAACGGCGCGCGCATGGCGCCGACCCCGGAGGGCCGACGGCCACGCGAGAAGGCCTATTGCGGGGCGGGTCTGTAGAGTCCAACGATGTTGCCCTCGGGGTCGGTCATCAGCGCGATGCTGCCGCCGCCGGGCACTTCCGTCGGCTGCATGATCGGCGTGGCGCCGTGAGAGGCCGCCTTGTCGAGATAGGCAGCCAGGTCGTCCACTTGCACGTAGAAGGTGACGTACGACCGGCCCTCGTCGTTCTGGAAGAGCCCGCCGTCGATACCGGAGTCTCCCTCTCGGGTCCCCAGCAGCATGTAGCTCGCCTCGTCGTGCACGGTCACGTCCCAGTCGAACACGGACGTGTAGAACTCGCGTTGCGCCGACACGTCCTTCGCGGACACCTCGAAATGCACCACAGGCTGTGGCATGTCGCTTCCCCCTGATCCCATGTGTTCGTGGAGCGCCGACAGGGAGGCCCTACTGGCCGCTCTTACGTTCCATATGCCATATGCGGCCGACCACATGGCGGCGTCAACCTCTGAACCGGGAACGAGCCCACGGCTTCCCGGGAGACCGCGGCTTGACTGGTTTCCGCCTGCCTTGGTAGAGTAAATACACACGGCGTGACGGGAGCCTGGGGTGGGAGAGTTGAGTCGTTGAAGCTGTTTCTGCTGTTGGGCCTCCTGTGCATGGCGGCCGGGCCGTTGCACGCCCAGACGTTCCGCCCATCGACGGAGGCTGAGCCGGATCAAGCCGCCATCGCGGCCGAGCAGGAGGCCATCGCTGCGGCGCGCCGGGCCGAGGAGAAGGCGCTTGGTCTTGTCCATCCGTACAGCGCCCTGGTGCGGTCGGCAGTCGTGCCTGGTTGGGGGCAGTTCAAGATACGTCAGCCGGTGCAGGGGAGCATCTTCTTCCTGGGCGCGGCGGGGCTCCTCGCTGGCTACTGGGTCGCGCATAGCGACTTCCGAGAGATATACGACAACGGTTACATACCTGCCGCCGAAGCCCACGGAGCGGACTCACCAGAAGCCCTCGCCTTCTACGCGACCAGCAACGAGCGATTCAAGGTAAGTCAAGCTCTGCTCTTCACGGCCCTGGGCGTGTGGGGGTTCGGCTTGATTGACGCGTATATCGACGCGAACATCTATAACGCGGAGCGACGCGCCGAACAGGTGATAGAGCAAGGCCACGAACTGCGGAATATCCAGGTCGACTGGGAAAACGCCGCGCCGACTCTTAGCGTGAACTTCGCATTTTAGGGCAGTGGGCGAGACGAATGGGGGCAGGGCACATGAAGCGGATCCGGCGTGCGATAGGACTTAGCATCTCGGCGGGCGTCCTCGGCTTGGGGGCCATCGGATGGCTCGGGTGTGGCGATGTCGACCCGCTCGACACGGTCAGTCCCGAGACCGCGGAAATCAGCGCGATCCTCAACGACAAGTGGCAGAAGGGCTACATGACCGAGGACGTTGAGCTGTACATGTCGGCGTACTGGGCAGACGGCTTCCTCTACCAGTCCGACATGGGCACCGACGCAGATCCCACGGACGATCTGATCTTCGACGACATCGCGCTGGAGCGCGACGCCGCGATTCGCGTCTTCGGACAGTTCCAGGACATCGAAATCGAGATCTCCGAGCCACCCGAGCTCACCCCGCTGAACGAGGAGAACACGAAGTACATCGTGAACAACCACTACCGCATCCAGCTCTTCGTCACCGAGGGGACGCTGGAAGGTGGCTTCACGGGCGCCTTCGCGGAGGGCGACTCCGAATTCATCTTCGAGAAGCGCGTGAACCCCGCGACGAGCGCCGAGGAATGGCGTATAGTCGAGTGGAAGGACTTCGCCTTCACCGAGGCGGAAATCCGCGCTGCGAACGACCTCTAAGAACCATGCCTCTGGGCCAGGAGCTTCCGCGTCTCCCGACACCCGCCCGGGGCGCCACACCCACGTGAAGTCGTCGCGCCCCGGGGGCCTCTGCATGACATGCCAGAGTTGCGGCCACGCCAACGGTCCCGACGCGAAGTTCTGCTCCGAGTGCGGCACGAAGCTGGGGCGCCTGTGCCCACAGTGCGCTTCCCAAGTCAGCCCTACCGCGAAGTTCTGCGACCAGTGTGGGACAGCCCTGGCCTCCGACGCGCCGTCCCCTGTCGAAGTGGCCCCTGTGCCTGCCGAGCCCGATCCTCCCCGCGTTGCTGAAGCCGAACGTCGCCACCTAACGGTGATGTTCTGCGATCTCGTCGGTTCCTCCGCGATGTCCGCGAAGCTGGACCCCGAAGAACTGCGTGAGGTCGTACGCGCATACCAGCAAGCGGCGACCGCCGTCATCGAGAGCTACGGAGGGCACACGGCGCAGTACCTCGGCGATGGTCTGCTTGTCTATTTTGGCTACCCCGCCGCCCACGAGGACGACGCGACGCGCGCCGTGAAAGCCGGCCTGGGCATCCTCGGGGCGGTTGCCGAGTTGGGAGCCCGGTTCCTCGACGAGATGGACGTGGACGTGCAGGTGCGCATCGGTGTGCACGCCGGTCTCGTCGTCATCGGCGAGGTGGGTGGCGGCGCACGACGCGAGGATCTCGCGCTGGGAGATGTCCCCAACGTCGCCGCGCGGTTGCAGGGGCTGGCAGAGCCCGGCGAGCTCGTCATCAGCGCGACGGCCCACCGGCTCGTGGAGGGCTTCTTCGACTGCGACGACCTGGGACCACAGCCGCTGCGTGGCATCCCTGAGGCAATGAACGTGTACGCCGTTCGACGTGAGAGCGGTGCGCAAACCAGGCTAGACACGGGCGGCGCGCTGACCCCGTTCGTCGGGCGTGAGCAGGAGATAGGGTTCCTGCGCGACCGGTGGAACCTCGTTCAGGACGGTTCAGGCCAGGTGGTTCTGCTGAACGGCGAGGCGGGCATCGGGAAGTCACGCGTCACGCAGGTGTTCCAGGACGCCCTTCCCACGGATGGACATAAGTGGATCGAGGCCCGCTGTAGCCCGTACCACGAGAACAGCGCGTTCTACCCAATCATTGAGATGATCCGCGCCAACTGTGGATGCGCCTCAGCCAACACGCCGGAGGGCCAAGTCGCCGCGATCCGCGCTACGCTGACGGAGGCCGGATCCTGCGTGGCGACGGACCTGCCGCACATTGCGGCGCTGCTCAATATCCCGGTCACCGATGACATCGCGCGCCCAGCCGCTCTGCCTGAACAGCAGAAGCGCAAGACGATAGATGCGGTCCTGTCCCATCTGCTCGCATTTGCGGCGCACAGCCCAGTGGTGTTCGTGGTGGAGGATCTGCACTGGGCGGATCCGTCCACGATTGAGTTCGTGTCCCTTCTGATCGAACACGCCCCGACGACGAAGCTGCTTCTGATACTGACGTATCGGCCAGTGTTCCAGCCCCCATGGCGCCCGCGTTCACACGTGTCCCACGTCACGCTGAACCGGCTCCCTAAAACGCAGATGGCTCCGATGATCGCCCACGTCGCCGAGGGCAAGGGGCTACCTGACGAGGTCATGGAGCAGATCATAGCGCGGACGGACGGCGTGCCCCTCTTCGTCGAAGAACTTACGAAGATGGTCATCGAGACGGGGCTCGTGCAAGACGGCGACGACGGTTACGCCGCCGATGCGCCATTGGCGCCGCTTGCCATCCCAACGACGCTTCACGACTCGCTGACCGCACGCCTGGACCGACTCGCGCCGGTGAAGGAAGTCGCGCAGCTCGGGGCGGCCATCGGACGCGAATTCAGCTACGAACTCCTCTCCAGCGTCTCGCCCATGGATGAACTGGAGTTGCGTCGCGCGCTGGACCAACTCGTCGAAGCGGAGTTGGTGTTCCCCCGGGGCGTTGGGCAGGCGGCGACGTTCGTCTTCAAGCACGCTCTTATCCGCGACGCGGCGTATCAGTCGCTCCTGAAGAGCAGCGCACAGCAGTACCATCGGCGCATCGCCACGGCAATGGAGGAGCTTTTCCCTGATATCGCGCGGACGCAGCCAGAGGTCATCGCGCACCACTACGCCGAGGCAGGGCTGCACGACCGCGCGGTAACCTACTGGCTCGATGCCGGATCCAACGCGCAAGACCGGTCTGCGATGGCTGAAGCGAGGGAGCACTTCGCGCGAGGGCTCAGCCTGCTCGCGCTGGCTCCAGAGGATGTCGACCGCGATGTGCAGGAGCTGGCTCTGACATTGGGGCTAGCGGCCGCGCTCATGGTCACGGGCGGCTACACCGAGCCCGAAGCCGCCAGCCACCTGTCTCGCGCCCGTCATCTGGCTGCCGACCTCGGTCGGCTGGAGGATCTCGGTACTGCGCTGCTGGCGTCGGGGGTGGCGGCGATGGTCAGGGGCGACCTCCAGGAGTCCTACCAGTACGGGCTCGAGCTCCTAGACATCGCCGAGCGGACCGGCGCCAACACGATCGCAGTGTCGGCGCATTTCATGTTGGGCATGGCGACCGGCAACTTCGGTCAGTTGCGCAAGGCCGGCGATCACATCGACGCGTGTCTAGCTGCGGTGGACCGGGAACCCGCGGACAGCGTGGCGCTCCGGTATGGGCCACATCCACGCGTCGTCATGCTTGCGTATCGCGCTATGGGCAAGTCGTTCATGGGGCTCCTTGATGCAGGCGCCACAGCGCAGGAAGAGTCTCTCGACTTTGCGCGCGCTTTGGACGACCCGTTCACCTCAGCCCTAGGACTCGCGTTCGCCGCGGAACTCGCGCTCACGCTGCACGGTCCAGCTCGCGCGCTCGCCCTGTCGGACGAACTGCTGGCTCTAACCGACGAACACCCACATCCCTTCTGGCAGGCGCACGGTCTGGTAACAAAAGGGCGAGCGCTTGTGGAGCAAGGAGCGGTCGAGGAAGGCATGCGCCTCCTTGAGGAGGGGAGCCAGGAGCTGGCGGAGACCGGCGGCAGTAGCGACGGCAGCATCCTCCTCGCCGAGGGGTATCTGGCTGTCGGAGAGATCGACGCGGCACAGACCATCGCTCACGAGGTGCGCGAGTACATCGCGTCGATCCACGAGGCGGCGCCGGATGATTCGAAGGGGATGGCCGCGTCACGCGCAGCAATCTTGGAGGGAAGTCTGTTCTCGGCACGAGCCGAATACGAGGCCGCCGAGGCTTGCTTCCGGGATGCCATGAGCATCGCTGAGAAGCAAGAAGCACTAACCTACGAGCTTCTTGCGGCAATGGGGATCGCGCGCATTCGCCAGAGCCAGGGCCGACAGAGAGAGGGCCGGGAACTCCTCCAACGAGTGATCGGCCACTTCACGGAGGGCTTCGACCTGCTCCCGCTCGTGTCGGCGCGAAAGCTGCTGGACGAACTCGCCGCCTGAAGCTGCGCTGCTACCCAGAGATCGCCTCGGCGTACAGGTCCGTGAGCCGGCTCAGCCGCTGCATCACCTGCCCCATGACGCCCTTCATTACTTCCGCCCGAGTTTCCAGCACGTGCAGGAAGTCCTCCTCGCTGATCCGCAGGAGGATCGTGGGGCCGACCGCCTTGGCGGACAACGTGCGGGGAGCCTGGTTGATGACCGCCATCTCGCCGAAGGCGTCATAGGGATGCATCCGATTCACTTCCTGACCGCCTCGGTGCAGGAGTATCTCGCCTTCGATGAGGGCGTAGAGGGAGTGGCCGGGATCGCCATCCTCGAAAAGCGACTCGCCATCCGCTAGATGCTGCTCCTCCGCCACCTGCGCGACGTAGAACACCTCCTCGCCGGGGATGTCCCGGAACGTGTCCGTCGACTTCAGGTACGCGGTCTTCTCGAGTTCCGAATACATGCGCTGCTCGCCATTCGGTGAAGGCTTACCTGTAAGGCCCTCGGCGTACCGCGCCGTGTAGCCCGGCAGATCGTCCGCGTCGGCGCGCGTGAGGGGCGCGGCGTCCCAGTCCACCGCATCGGCCACGGCCTCGCCGCCGCACGACAGCCCAACGATGGCGAGCAGAACCTGCCGTGATTCGATCAGCGGCAGCAGCGCCTGGTGCGGCTCCGTGGGCAGGTCGAGCCCCAGGCGTCTACCCGCCGCGACGGTCTCCTCCAGCGAGCGCGGCTCTGCGAGCGGCATCACGAAATCACGGGCCTCGCGCGGCACGACATTATCGAGAACCTCTAGCGAGTCTGCAAGCCCTTCGCCCTGTGTGTCCACGTGGTACGCGATTGTCTCTATCGGCGTCTGGGGGCGCGCGATTACGCACAGCTTAAGGAGCGTCATGGTGTCGCTACGCGCTAGCCTGTGGTAGTGGTCGCGCGCGAGGCGTCCCGCCGCGCCCTCGTCGGATATCAGCGCCTCGGCGGCGCGGTACCAGTAAGCCCTGGTTGCCAGCCTACGTATGTGGGCCAGGACCCGTCTATCCGCCCCCCTGGGCGTGGGCGTAGCGCGCGCGAGATCCAGGAGCGCGTCTACCACCTCGGATTCCGTGTCGCCTGCCAGGTCTTCTCGGTCGAGTAGATTCAGCACCGAGCGCATGCTTGCCGCGCCCCCGTAGTCGCGTATTGTCCGCACGGCTCCCACGCGCAGGTCGCGGGTGGTGTCAGGCCTACGGAAGGCGCGGTTGAGGTCGTACAGCGCGTCTTCCTCGCCGAACGCGCGCAGGACGCCACGCGCGGCGACTCTCGTCTCCACGTCGCCGAGGGCTTGGACCACCGCTGGCAGTAGGACCCGTTTGGGCGCCGCGTCCACGACGCGCAGGGCCGCCAATCGGACAGCGGACGATTCGCCCGCGAGAGCATCCAGCAGCACCGCCTGCGGCACGAACTCCGGGTCGTGCCGCGCGGCGTCAAGAGCGGCTTCCCGGTCAGCGGGATCCGACGATGCGAGCAGTCCGCGCAGCAGGCGCTCGCCGTCCTGGTCATCGTCCTCACGCAACCCTCGGAGCGCGACGGCCGCTGCCGCCTGCTGGCGCGGGTCGGCGTGCTCGAGCAGGCGGCGCAGCACGGGCGCCACCCCCGGCGCCCGCCTGTTTCCGATAAGGAGCGTAGCCTGCGGGGCAAGGGGGTCGCCGCGCTCAATCGTGGCCACGAGTTCCTCGTTACTGATGACCGATAGGGAGTCGCCAGCGGCGGCGAGCGTCTTCTCCCGCACGAGCGGTGATCCCTGACGGAACAGCTCCCCGAGCGACTCCGCCCACGGCTCGGGAGCTACCTGCTCCATGAGCTCCAGCGCCGTGATCTGCTGGGTCTCCTCCGATGACCGCAGCATCTTGTCCACGGTCTCCGTGACGTGCGGGTCGGTGACGTCCAACTCCAAGTCGTTCAGGTCGAGACGCGGCCCGGTGGCGAGAGACGCAATGTACCCTGCCCGCGCCCGCAACGTGACCACCAGCCATAGACCCACGAGAGCCAACGCGACGGCGCTCAACCAGCGTAGCCCCAACAGCGGCGCCATCAGGAATATGAAGAGGCCAGCGGCGCCCTCTGCCATCATCTTTACGGGACCGTCCACGAACGGCTTGCTCACACGCTTCTGCGTCGTATCGATGGGAACCCACAACAGTTGCAGTGAGGCCTGGTGCGCCGTCTGCTTCACGACTTGCTCGGAGCCCTTCGCCACGATCACGCTGAGCAGCACAGGTCGCAGGAGCGCGGCTACGGATCCTACGCTCAGGCTCACGGGCAGCATTAGCAGCCCCCCGAGAATGCCGAAGCGCTGTATGACGCGCCCCGTGGCAAACCACTGCACGACGAGGCCGATGACGCCCGTAAGCGCGTAGAACGTCCCGAAGAACGCCGCCAGGTCAGCCTCAACGGGGTACTCCCGCCCCGCGACGATCTTGAACAGATAGTCCACGATAGTCGTCGCGAGGGCGGTGATGCCGATGAGGGCCGCGATGGACACAAGGTACGGATTCAGGCGTCTGCGCGCCACGCCGGGAACTGACGGCGCTGGCGGGGCTTCGCGCGTGACCCCACGCCGTTCACGGGTGAGGGAGGAGACGAGCGCGCCAGCGACGAAGAGCGCCGCGGAGGCAGGTAGCAATGCCTCGGATCCGAACGCCGTTACGTACGGGTCGACCCCCATCCCCACGACCATCGCGGCAGCCGATCCGCCGCTGGCGATGAGGGCAAAAAGGCGCTTTGCTTGTCGGGAGTTGAACACCCCGCCGGTGAGTAGCCAGAACTGAGTCGTCACGACGACCGTCGCTATCTCGACGAGCACGTACAGCGCCGGGACGACCATCCCACGGATATGAAAGCGACATAGGGCGATGGGCGTCGCCACGACGACTGCCCCCACGACCAGTGACCGGGACAGGTGCAGCCCCCGCGAGAGCCGCGCCAGCACGGGAACGAGCGCGGTCACAAACACCGCCTGAGCCACGAACATGAGCGGAAGGAATTCGACGTCGAATCGCGCGAGAAAGAACGTGTCACGAGCGGTCTTGCCCGTGATGATGCCGGCGACGACGAGAAAGAACCCCGAGAAGAGGAGGACGGTCGACCCGCCCTCCCCTCGCCTAACGCCAAGGGTGTCGAGTATCCGTCTCAAAGCGGCGTGGACTCCTGCTCAAAGCGGCCGACGCCAGCGTGCCTGGCCATGGCGCTGTTCCCGGCGGAGTCCATGCTTGGCGCCGACCGTGTCCTGTGCCACAGTGGCGCCCGAGTCGACCGCCAGAGGGTAGCCGCCGATCCAAGCGCGAGGGAGACGACATGTCCCAGAGCCGCGCGCCGATGGTCCGCAGAGCTCAGATACCCGTGCTGGTCGTTCACCTGATCGCCCTGCCCGCGTTCACGCTGATGTTCCTGTCGCGCCGCAACTACGAGTTCGTCCTGTACATCGGCGTCATTGTGCTGTTTCTCGCGCTGATAGTCACGACCAACCGCCGCGTCGCTTACCCTACCCAGCTGCTGTGGGGGCTGACCGCCTGGGCGCTCCTCCACATGGCCGGTGGGGGCGTCCTCGTGCGCGGGGAAGTCCTCTACAAGCTCATGCTGGTCACCATCTCCGAGACGTACAGCATCTTCCGGTACGACCAGTTCGTGCACATCGTAGGGTTCGGCGTCGCCACGGCGGTCATGTACCACCTGCTGCTGCCGTCGCTCGCCGCGCCTCCTCGACGCTGGGTTTCGCTATCCATCGTCGTGGCGATGGCGGGCCTGGGAGTCGGGGCGCTCAACGAGGTCATCGAATTCGCTGCGACCGTAGCCATGCCAGAGACGGGTGTCGGCGGGTACGTCAACACGTCTCTCGACCTTGTGGCGGACCTCGTCGGGGCGCTAGGCGCGTTGGTGTGGATTCGGCTTGGCGACCGCGCTACGCGCCGCAGGTCGGTCATAGCTCGATGTGAGTGGAATCGACGATCGCCATGACGAGTTCGCGGATGGGCGCGCGACCGAGCCCGAACACCTGACGCGCCACGCCAGGCCCGGCGCCGACGATGACTGTGTCGCCCTCTCCCGCCCCTACGTAGTCAACCGCGATGATCGCCTTGCCCCGGTCGGTCAGTTCCGTCGACAGCGGCTGCACGACCAGCAGGCGCCGCGCCTCGTACGCTGGGTGTTTGACGACCGAGACGGCTTTGCCTATTACGCGGGCGAGCATCATGAGTGGGACGCCCCGTCAGCCTTGGCGGCAAGCGGCGTATGCACGTCGTGGAGAATGCCCACCACCGCCGCATCCACCGGCAGGAGCGGCCGGCCCTCTGGCGCGACCATCATCGCGTCGGCGCCCGTGACGTAGAACACATGCTCCCCTTCGGCGGCCTGTCCTTCCGTGTCGACTGCTACGAGCGGTCTGTCGAGTTCGGCTCCGTGTTCGTCCAAGGGCTGCACGACCGCCAGTCGGAAGCCCACTAACGATGGATCCTTGTGAGTCGCGACGACGGTTCCAATGATGCGGCCGAACTCCATGTGCTAGACCTTGTCCTGCTCGTCTGGCATGTCCGGCTCCTCGGGTTCGTCCGTGGCCCCCAGTTCGGCGAGCGCCCGAATGCCTTCGTCGAGCTCCGGTTGCATGTCTACCCCGGCGTTGACGATGGCTTGCCGCATGGCATTGAGCCTTGAGTTAAGGCTGTTTTCCAGCGACTGCAGGTGCGCCAACCAGGACGCGCGCGACGTGTTCTCGTCGACGCCAAAGGCATCCGTGATGGAGAGGCGGAGGTACTTGAGCCGCTCTTCCTGTAGCGTCGCCGATGCTTCCTCGTAGTCGTCAATACCACTGTCGAGAAGCGAGACGAGGCGCCTGATCTTCTCCACGGAACGCTCCAGCGTGCGGAAGGGGAGAGCACGGGCCAGGGAGCCGCATTGTATCACGTCCTCGCATGGCCGCCCAAGCCAGATGAGGCGTCCGTCGAGGCGCCCTCGGCAAAGCGCCCATTGGCCGTTGAAACAGATCTGCTCATGGTTTATAGTATGAGTGGTGGCAGCCGATAGTTGTCGTGGGGATAGGTCTGGCCCGGCCCCAGGGTTCAGCGGCGTGTAGGTTGCCTACTTTGAAGATGTGAGAGGGGGAGACGCAGCAGTTAGCTGTGCAGCCAGCCATGAAGCAACGACCCAAATCCAGTACGTCCAACACGCGTGTATGGACGCCTACCAACCGCAAGGCGGGCGCTCGTGTCGAGGGAGCCGGCACCAGGACTATCCGGCGTCCACAGCCCGTCGAGCAGCGTTCGGAGTCCCAGTCCGAGCCGCGCCCAGAGGGCGACCGGCCACCAAGGGAGCCGGGCGGCGAGCGTCCCGGCGGCCGACCAGCGGGCAGACCCGGTGGCCGACCTGGCGGGTACAGCCGTGGCGGGCCACGTGATCGGCGAGGCGGCCCCGGGCGAGGTGGGCCTGGGCGCGGGCGAGGCGGAGGCCGCGAGCGACTGTCCCCCAAGGAGCGGCGCAAGCAGCGTGAAGGCTTCGGGCGACTCTACGTAGACAAGCAGATCCGCGAGAAGACCGACATGGTCTTCGTGACCTACGAAGGCAACGTAGAAGGCGTCATCTCGAAGCGCCTCTGCTACGATTTCGACGTGCTCGTAGACGGCGAGAAGGAGCGGCTCAACAAGCTTCCCATCAAATACATGTACAAGGCCAAGGACGCTGACCTCGTCAAGAACCATATGGAGGCCGACGAGGTGGTGCAGGGCAAGGCGTTGCCGCCCATCAAGGCGCGCCTCGAGCGCTTCCAGATCGACACACGCCACCTGGCCTTCGCACGGCAGAACGACAAGGCCATCCGCATTACATTACGCGGCGGCGAAGTGTTCACCGGCACCGTCGACTGGTACAGCCACTTCGAGGTCAAGCTCACGCTGGACCCGGATGACGAGGGATCCGTCGTCGTCTTCCGACACGCCGCGTTGGTGTTCGAAGTCGTCGGCATCGCTCTCGACGACATCCCCATCCAGGGGCCGCGAGGACGTGGCGGCAGGCCCGGTGGACGTCCGGGCGGGCGCCCGGGTGGTGGACGCCCGGGCGGGCGTCCCGGAGGCGGCCGACCCAGCGGCCCGAGGCAGAGCCGACCTCCTCGCCGAGACGAGTGACCGAACAGCTCCAGCCCGCGCCGACGTCCTGAACCAGACGTTGGCACGGGTCACTGCTAGACCAATCCCGGCTCCCGATGGCGTGATGTCCTGCGGGGGTCGCACGCCCAACAGGGCCCCGGCCGCGTGGCACGACCACCGGTCCTATGAGCCGCCCTTTCGCCGCGGGTGATCCGTCTCCCACTCAAAGATGACATTCTCGGGATCGCCGTGCGGATCGCGCGGCTGGATGCGTGGGGCGTCCGCCTGGCTCCGCCATGGCGTGTCATAGCTTGGCGCGTTTGTGAATCGCCGCGTAGTCAGGCGCAGTCGCGTGGTCGTGGCGGGATCGAGATCGACTCGGAGCCACCTCCCGTCAACCGCGATCGATTCACGCCCGTCGATCTCCACGCGAGCAAACGCATGCTCCCCGAACGCCCCAGCCTGCAAGATCGTGGAGCGAGTATGCTGCGGGCTCAGATTCACGATCTCGACGCTGAATGAGTCGCGTTCGACGCGATCCACGAGCGCCGCGACATCGGCCGGCAAGCCGGGCCGCCTCTCGCCGACGTCGTAGTACCGGACGCGGCAGTTGAGCAGGCCGCCGTGATAGAGCGGGCACGGGGCGCCGGTGGCTAGCTGCGTCAGGGCGTTCGTAAGCACCGGGTTCCGCCCAATCCAGTGCTGGATGTAGATGTCGCTCGCATCGTCCGCGTCGCTGCGGATTGAATCCAACGCGCGCGCGACCTCCGCATAGCTCGCCGACAGCGCGGCGACGGGGTAGTCGTCGTACTGACCCGTGACGAACCGGTACCACGCCGCTCCGGACCCCCAACCCATCCCACGAACGTCGTTCATCTCGTCCCACGCTTCCGCATTGGGCAGTCGGTCCACGCGTGCGGCATCGTCGTCGGCCTCCGACATGTGCCATAGGCTCACGGGCAGCGTCGGTGACATAGGGCGGTGATCTTCCCACCCAGCGTCTGTTCGCCTGATAGGGACGCGAAGCTCTCCATCGATCTCCTCTCGGAGAGACCAGAGATGGTCGATCTGGGCTCTCGCGGTGTCCAGGCGAGACGTGTCTCCTGTCAGCAGGAGCGCGTTCATCGATCCAATCGTCGCGGCCTCCATGAGCATGGCGCCGCCGTGTGGCCAACGCCACCCGTAGTAGCCGCCCCACCACTTGCCGTCCATGTGTTCGCCGATACGGCCAGTCAGGCCCACGTTGTCTGGCAGGATGCCGTTGTTGGCGGCGGCGCGCTCCGACCATGCCTCCGTGTAGTCCAGCACCCAGTCACGATAGGCGGCGTCGCCCGTGACCATGTAGGCGTGGGTAAGCAGCGATGTCGCCGCCAAATTCAGGGGAACGTCGCCCTTCGCCATGCGTCGATTCATTGCTTCGAGGATGCGCTCGAAGACGGCGTCGTCGTTCCAGTCGGCGGACGGCCCGGGAACACCGGGAATGTCGTCGTACGGGAGACCGAACATGGGGTGGCTCAGCACCCACCGATGCGTAGACCAATCCTCCGCGGTCATCTCGAGCCGCGGGCCGCGACTCCCGTTGATGGGGCTGCGTATCACTCGGTGGTCGGGGTCGTAGTTGGGGGCCTCTGGATCCTCCCCCGTGTAGAACCGCGCGAATCGTACGGATCGCTGCCGATCGCGCAGGTCGTACGGTTCGGACAGGCCGAGGAAGTAGAAGTACAGGTAGCTCTCGCCGTGGTGCATCCAGTCGTAGTAGGCGTCGAACTCACGATGGAGTTGGCCGTACTCGGTGAACTGCCAGGTGATCGCCTCCCATTGCTTGCGCGCTAGCGTGCGGTAACGCTCATGTCCGCCGAGAGCGTAGTGCAGAGGGAACGTGTAGAAGCTCTCGTAGGCGTCGTCGGAGCCGTCCATGCCCGGCCAGTGCTCCCGCCATATGAGCGTGCCGTCGGATCGCGTGTACCGCTCAAGGAAGGCGAGACCGGCTTCGTTCATCACGTCGATCAGCCGTCGCTGCCACAGCGCCCAATCAGGCGGGACGGCGCGCGCCTTGGCCCGCACAGACGGTATCGTCATCGCAGGATCCCCTCCCAGGAGGCCTTCGAAAGCGACCCAACACCCAGACAGATGCCCACGCAGGCAGACGCCAGATGGTCGAGTTGTGCTCCTACACGCCCATGGCGTGCGCGAGTGCGAGCGCCACCCCCTCGTCGTCGTTGCTCGCGGTCACGTGGTCGGCGACTGCCTTCACCTCATCGGGCGCGTTGCCCATCGCCACTCCGCGTCCGACGGCTTCCAGCATCTGCTTGTCGTTCAGGTTGTCTCCGACAGCCAGCACGTCCTCGAGCGACAGATCCCATCGGCGCACGACGGTCTCGAGAGCGTTCACCTTGCTCGACTCTGGGTGGATGGCCTCGAGGAACCAGTATTCGCCCCCATACAGTCCGCCCGACGTCATGAGACGGGCGTCGGGAAAGCGTGGGAGCGTTCGCAGCGCCCGCCGGACGCGCCCGCTCGCCTCAATCGCCACGACGTGGAGCACACACGCGCCGTCCACGCTAGCCATCACGTCCACCACGGGCTCGCACACGCTGACGTTTGCCGCGATGTAGCGCGCTAGCGCTGGGTTGTCCGGCGGGCGGTGCAACAGACGGCACGCGGAGCCGTCAGCCACGTAGACGAACGGTTCGCAATCGGCGTCCTGAAACGCCTGGCAGATGGTGGCAGCGGTTTCCCTACGCAGGTGGCGGGTGGTAACGCAGCCGGCTGTGTCCATCGTGGCGGCGCCGTTGTGCGCGATGAACGTGAGAGGCATGGGCAGGTCGGAGACGCTTGCCCTCGCCATCGGCAGGTTGCGTCCCGTGACGATGACGACGCGCGCGCCATCCGCGTGCGCCCGCGAGAGAGCATCGATGGATGCCTGCGTCACGCGCTTGTCCGTCGTCAGCAGCGTGCCGTCCAGGTCGAGGGCGATGACTCGCGGTCGTGAGATGACGCCAGTCCTTCGAGCAGCCGATCACAGGACGTTCATGGGATCGACATCGACGGTGACACTCGTTTGGCCTCTGCGGAGCTGTTCGAGCGCCGCGCGTGCCATCGAACGAGCGTGCTCCGCGTCGGCGCTACACAGCAGCAGGTGCCAGCGGTACTGGCCCCGCACTCGCGACAGCGGGGCGGGGGCAGGCCCCTTAGCGATGACCGAACGCCACGCTGGGTTCGATTGCCGAAGCTCCTGCACGAGAGCCGCAAGCTGTCGGCCTGACTCTACCACGTCCTGTCGGTCCTCGCCCCTCAGCAGGAGGCGGACGGCGCGCAGGTGGGGAGGATACCCACGCGCCTCGCGGTGGGCGAGCTCGATCTCGCTGAACGAGTCGTAGTCGTGGTTCGACGCGGCAACGATGCTGTAATGTTGAGGCTGGTACGTCTGGAAGGTTACGTCGCCACCACGCGAGCTTCGCCCCGACCGGCCGGCTACCTGGGTCAGCAGGTTGAACGAACGCTCCGCCGCGCGGAAGTCGGGCATGTAGAGCGTCGTGTCCGCGAGGATGACGCCGACGAGCGTCACGTTTGGGAAGTCGAGCCCCTTCGCGATCATCTGCGTGCCGACGAGGATGTCGATCTCGCAGTCGCGGAACGCCTGCAGTATCTCGCCGTGTGATCCCTTGCGGGTGGTCGTGTCAGCGTCCATCCGCCTGACCCGCGACCCGAGGAACATCTCGCGCGTCGCCTCCTCGACCTGCTGCGTACCCAGGCCGAGGTGCTTGATGCGCTCGCTCGCGCATTCCGCGCACGTTTCCCTGGGATTCCGCACGTGGCCACAGTGGTGGCACAGGAGAAGATCCTGCCGGCGGTGGAACGTCAGGCTGACGTGGCAGTCCGGGCACATCTCGACGTAGCCGCAGTCGCGGCAGAAGACGTACGTCGAATGGCCGCGACGGTTGAGGAACAGAATCACCTGCTCCTTCCGGCCAAGCGCCTCTTCTATCCCTTCTCGTAGCACGCGGGAGAAGATCGTCGCGTTCCCAAGCTGTAGTTCCTGGCGCATGTCCACGATGCGCACGGTAGGCATGGCGATGTCAAGGACGCGATTCGGCATGCGCAGTAAGCGGTCGTGACCCGCTCGCACGCGGTGCAGACTCTCCAGGGCCGGCGTAGCCGATCCCAGCACCAGCGGCGCTCCTGCCTGCTCCGCGCGTCTGCGCGCCACCTCGCGAGCGTGGTACCGAGGGGCGGGATCATCCTGCTTGTAGGTGCTTTCGTGTTCCTCGTCCATGACGACGATGCCGAGCTCGGATATGGGCGCGAACACCGCGGAGCGCGCCCCAACGACGATGTCCGCCTCCCGACGACGGATGCGCTGCCACTCGTCGTGCCGCTCGCCTCCCGACAGGCGTGAGTGCAGCACGGCGACGCGTCGGCCGAGCCGCTCCACAAGGCGCGTGACCGTCTGCGGCGTGAGGGATATCTCTGGCACTAACACCAGCGCCGACCTGCCAGCGTCCAGCACGGGCTGGATGGCCTGCATGTAGACTTCCGTCTTGCCGCTGCCCGTGACCCCGTATAGCAGGAACGTCTCGTGTGACCCCGCCCTCGTGGCTTCTCCGACCGCCTCGACCGCTGCCGCCTGCGCGGGATTCAGCGCGAGAGGCGTCGTGCTGAGTTCTAGCGCTCCGCTTTCGTCCACGAAGGAACCGCGGTACTCCTCGGCTTCCTCAATGACGACAAGCCCCTTGGACTCGAGCGACCGTATCGTCCCGTGGCTCGATTCGCTCTGACGGACGACCTCCGCGACTGGCGCCGTGCCTTCCACGCGGCAGAGGAACTGCAAGGCGAGCGCCTGCCTGGGAGCGCGGGCGCGCAACTCCTCCAGCAGTTCCGATGTCTGTCGTGGGGTGTGGGTCAGCGAAGCCGTGAGCACCTTGCGTGGGCCGGCGCCTTTCCCGAACTCGTGCTCGACGCGAACAAGGCCTCGCGCTGCCAGTGTCGCCAACGGCGAGTGGATGGCGGAGCCCCGCACGGCGGATCGCAACCGATGCACCGTCTGCCCGTCGGCTCGAAGCAGCGCGTTGAGGATGGCGTGCTGAAGCGGCGCGCGTGACGGGAGGCCCTCCAACGCGTCAGCTCCGACGCCGTCGGCAAGCCACGCGCGTCGTCGGGTCGTCACCTTCATCCCGCCCGGTACAGCCGCCGCCAACGCCTCGCCCCAGGAGGCGAGGTACTCGTGCGCTACCCACCGGCACAGATCGAGCATGGCGTCGGAGAAGAACGGCTCGCCGTCCAGAGCATCCAGGATGGGACGGATACGCTGAGCTTCGGGTGGCGCGTCGTCACGAAGGCCGACTATGACACCCTCGAGCTTCTGTGGGCCAAACGGCGCAAGCGCTCGGCTACCTCGCGTGGCGTTCGCGGCGAGCTCGTCGGGGATCGCGTACGTGAACTCCTGCTGCATCGGGAGCGGCAACGCGACTTCGGCGTACTGCGCCATGGGGCTGTCGTCGATTCCCTTCGGGAACGTCCTTCAGGCTGGCGACCGGGGAGGCGTCTACGAGTCCGCGGCGCCCGGCAGGTTCAGTTCCGCCATGACGAGTTGCATGTCCTCCCACACGTCGCGCTTTGAGCCAGGATTACGCAGGAGGTACGCGGGGTGGTACGTGGGCATGACGAGGATGCCGTCGCGTTCGTGGAACCGTCCTCGTAGCCGTGATATCCGCTCCTGCGAGTCCAGCAGGAACTGTGCCCCAAACGTCCCGAGGCCTACCACGATGCGCGGCGCCACAAGTTCGATCTGTCGGGCGAGGTACGGCTTGCACTGCGCGATCTCGTCGGCGAGTGGGTTCCGGTTCTCCGGCGGCCGGCACTTGAGGACGTTGCAGATGTACACGTCGTCGCGCGTGAGCTGCATCGCCTCGATGATCTTCGTCAGCAACTGACCGGCGCGCCCTACGAACGGCAGACCTTGTAGATCCTCATCGTGACCAGGCGCTTCGCCCACGAACATCAGGTCCGCGTCAGGGCTGCCAGAGCCGAAAACGACGTTCTTGCGAGTGTGGCATAGATCACAGCGCGTGCAGTCGGACGCCCTCTGGTTCAATTCGTCGTATGCTAGACCGGCGAACGGATTGGCTTCTGCGGGCATATCCAGGAACCCCTGACCGGCGGTTTCCATTGTCGCCTCGCCCGGAACAGGGGTAGGCGGCTGGGCGAACGGGGATGGGCCGACGAACCGTGACTGCGGAATCCCTAGCGCCAGTTGCGCCTCCGCCCGCCGCCTGAGCGTGGCCGCGACGCGGGCGAGCTCTCGTCGCGCGTCCATGGGCGTGCTCCGTTGACACCCCGGGGCGGGCGCCATGGTCTGGGCGTACGTGAGGTTAGGGCCGCGTTGGCCTAACGGGGCATCTCCGCGAGGCGTTTCTTGAACCGCTCGATGCGATCGACGGGCGACGGGTCCACGCCGTTCAGCAGGGCGAGATAGTAGCTCGTGAAGTCGCCAAGGATAATGAGCGAGAAGATGCGGGCCATCAACGAGGAGCCTTCCGACGAAACGCTCGTGAGACCTCCCGCCCCGCCTTCCTCGGTCAGCAGTTCCTCGGTCAGGTCCAGCCTCTGACCCACGCGCCGGTGTTCGTCCGCGTCGCGCAGGAACAGTACGTGCATGTTGCGGATCGACTCGACGGGGTACTGCCAGCCCATGATCTCGTTGTGGTCCATCTCGGGCAGCAGGTGGTAGTGCGCTAGCATCTTCGAGTTCTCGTTGACCTGCGTTTGCCAGCGCATGATCGCCGCGCCCAGGTGGGTGGACGCGTACATGACGGGCATCTTGCCCTGCATCTTCTTCGCGAGCTGATACGCCTGCCCATCCTCACGGGCATATGCGTCCGCCTTGGAGAGCAGCATCGTCGCGGTCTCGTCGCCATCTTGCCGGAGCCTGTCCTGGGAGAGGTACCCAAGGCGGGCTAGAACCGTCAGCACGGGCGTGAAGAGATACAGAACGCCGCATCTCGGCTGAATCCCCGTTGGAATGACGATGTGCGGCAGGCCCTGTTCGACGCAGACGTCCTTCAGGTCTCCACCCGTCGTCACGCAGAAGAGCTTCGCGCCAGCATCCTGCGCCTGCCCCACGCAGGAGAGCGTCTCCTCGGTGTTCCCAGAGTAGCTCGCGGCGATGACAAGCGTTTCCGGCCCCACGAACGACGGCAATTCGTAGCTTCGGTTTGGAATCACCGGTATGCCCAACTCGTCGCCCACGGTGGCGGCAAGCAGGTCTCCGCCAATCGCGGAGCCGCCCATGCCAGCCCACACGATCTGGCGAGCCCCTCGCAGGTCGTCGCTCAGGTCCGCCGCTTCGGCGATTTCGGTCGCCTGTCGCCAGTGACGCCCTAGCCCCTCAATGTCTCCGAGCATGTTCTTGTCGTCGAGCACGCGCATGGATTCGAAGCTCATAGTCCTCTTTCGCATTCCTGCCGCGCCAGCCAGTCGTACACCTGTTCCGACTCTTCGAGCTTCGGTATCGCCAGGTCTTGCTCTGCCGAGGAGAGCAGCCGCGCGGCGTTCGCCAAGTTCTGTACGTGTTCGTCGCGTTGGTCCATTGGGTACAGGAGCATGAGAACGAAATGACTGGGCGAACCGTCGTTGGCTTGGAAGTCAACGCCGTTGGGGAAGAATCCGAGGGTGCCTATCTCGCGGGGGGCCGCATCCAACACGCCGTGAGGGATGGCGAAGCCGTGCCCCAGACCCGTGCTGGATCGACGCTCCCGGTCGTAGACGGCGTTCAACGCGGGCTCTCTCAGCCCGTCGGTGACGCCTCCCGCATCGACGCACAGATCGACAAGCTGCCGGATGGCGTCCCACTTGTCACGCGCCGAGTCCGCGACCAATACCCGATTCGATGCGACTAGCCCGTGCAGGACCGGTCCTGGATCGTTGTCGTCCATGTTCCCTGCGCCGTATCGCGTCGCCGGTGTTGTCCGAGCGATGTCGTCGTCTCAGCCGGCTGCCGAGGCGTTTCCCGACGACATGGTGGTCGGCGCGGTGGCGTCCCCTGCCGGGTCGCGCCACACGCCGTCCTTCTTTAGCAAGGATAGCAACTCCTGGACCCCTTGGTCCTGCGGAATTCCCTGCTTCACCGCGTCACGCCCTCGATAGAGCGCGATGGATCCGCCGCCCTTGCCGACATACCCGTAGTCCGCGTCCGCCATTTCGCCGGGGCCATTCACGATGCAGCCCATGACGGCGATGTTCAGCCCGACGAGGTGCTGGGTCGCCGCCCGCACCTCCGCCAGCACCGTTGGCAAATCGAACTGTGTCCGTCCGCACGACGGGCACGCGATATATTCTACCGTGGTTTTCCTCAGGCCAAGGCCCTGAAGTATCTCGTAGCAGACGGGGATCTCTTCCACGGGGTCTTCGGTCAGTGACACCCGGATCGTGTCGCCCAACCCCGCAGCGAGTAGGGAGCCGATGCCGATGGACGACTTCACGCGCGCGTATTGCCCGTCTCCCGCTTCGGTCACGCCAAGGTGCAGCGGAACGCGCAGCCCCTCTTTGTCCGCCATCTCCGCGAAGACTCGATTCGCCGCCATCATGATGGGCACGCGGGACGCCTTCAGCGACACGATGGTGTCCCGGAAGTCGTGCGCCTCGCAGATGCGGAGATACTCCAACGCCGAGTGCGCCATGCCCTCCGGCGTGTCGCCGTACATCACCATGAGGCGCTCCGACAGCGACCCGTGGTTCACTCCGACGCGCATCGCGGCGCCAGTTTCCTTGCACGCGTTCAGCACGGGGAGCAGGTTCTTCTCGATCTCGTCGAGTTCCTCGCGCACCTCAGCGGGTGAGTAGTCCACGACGCGCCCCTGCGGCTTGCGATAGACGAACAGGCCAGGGTTGATGCGCACCTTGTCCACTGCCCGCGCGACTTCGACGGCGATGGGCGATCCCTGGTGGTGCACATCCGCGATGATGGGTACGCTCAGATTCTCTTGGTCGAGGCGCGCCTTGATCTCGGCGGCAGCCCTCGCGGCCGCCATCGTTGGGACGGTGACGCGGACGATCTCACACCCAACGTCTACGAGACGAGCGACGGCGGCTACGCACGCCTCGACGTCGCACGTGTCCTCCGTGATCATCGACTGCACGCGCACGGGCTCGGCGCTTCCGATGCCTACATCGCCAACCCGCACCGTGCGCGTCATCCGTCGCGGAGCGAGAAGGTCCATCGACTAGGGGTCCACCATGGTGGTTGTGTGCGCACGCAGTTCCTTCCCCTTGCAGGGGAAGGCTAGGATGGGGTCGGAGGCACGCCAACAGATGCCGCCCGAACACTGGGCGGACATGCAACGCGAGTCACGCCGCCGGGAGCGTCCGCCGCCGTAGACTCACTACCAGTATACGAGGTCTTTGAGCGTGACGAGCGCGAATAGGCCGATGAGCAGCACGACGCTAACCTGCTGGATCGCCACCTGCCACTTGAGTGCCATGGGGCGACCACGAATCCCCTCGAACGCGAAGAACGCCAGCTGGCCGCCGTCCGCGATGGGTATGGGCAGGAGGTTGACGATGGCGAGGTTCACGCTGATGAGCGCCATGAGGTAGAAGATCGACAGGAACGTATCCCACGACAGACCGCCTCGCGCGAGGGTCTTCTGCGTGATGTTCACGATCCCTACCGGGCCACTGATGTAGCGCGCGGACACCTCGCCGGAGACGAGGCGCTTGAGGAGCGACATCATCTGGTCAATGGCGGCAACGGTCATCTCCGTTCCCTTACCCACCGCCGAGATCGGGCCGTAGTGCTGGAGCTTCGCTTCTGCTATGCCAACATCCAACGGATCGCCGGTTCCCGCGTCGAGCATCTCCAACTGCTCCGCGATCGTCACATCGCCCACGGTGAGGTAGCCCCGCCCGTCGGAGAAGTTCGACCGCAGCGTCAGACCTGGGATGACCAGATGACCGTCGCGCCAGCGTACCGCGGCATTCACGCCGACATTCCCGGTCCACTTCGCGAAGAGGAGCCGCGAGCGGTGCTCGAACGTCAGCTGGATGGATCCCTCGACCGGCGAGGCGCCCCGCAGCAGCTCGCGGACCTCGTCGTATTCCTGGATCGACACGCCGTTCACAGCGACGAGAGTGTCACCGAGGCGTATCTTCTTCACGCCTGGATAGCGCTTACCATCCACGCCTGTGACGGTAACGGATATTTCCGATGAGGTCTCCACATCAGCGGTGGAGCCATCGTCGCGCTGGAACGTGAAGACGAACGTCTCGGTCGGCGCGCCGAGGACAATCGTTCGCGCGTCGGCCAGAGTGGGCGCCTCGGCTCCGTTGATGGCGACGAGGACATCCCCTGCCGTGACGTCGTCCGCGGGAGTCGCCGCCGCGAGGACGCGCGTCTGGACCTTCACGGGACGCGTTTCGCCGCTGGCTAGCCCTAAAGTGGCCTCGCGCGACCCAATGTCGCGAGCCGCGTCATAGAAGGGCGAGAAGCCGTAGATGGCGCGGCCGTCGAGGTTGGTGATCTCGTGTTTCTCGCCGTCCTCGCCAAGCACGACCAGGGACTGAGACGCCGCGATCCCGACGCGTCCTATGGTCATCTTTCCGCGCAGCACGGGGCGGGGCGTGACGGTGACGTCCTGCGAAACGCCGTCGCGCTCCAGCCTCAGCACGGTCGTCTTGTTGGGACGGATCATCACCTCGTGGGTGAAGTCCTCCCATGTCGGCACCGCGCGACCGTCCACGGCTGTGATGACATCCCCGGGTAGTATGCCCGCCTCGGCGGCCGGAGACCGATAGCTGGGATTCTCCCAATAGGTCGCCACCTGCTCGTCGGTGTCGATGACATCGCCAACGGCTGGCATGCTCTTGTCGGGTAGCCCAAACATCGCGAGGCCCGCAAACACCAGTACTCCCAGCACGAGGTTGCTGAGTGGTCCCGCTGCGACAACTACCGCGCGCTTCCAGATCGCCGACTGATGGAAGTCCCCCTCCAGTCGCCCATCCTCGTCCTCGGAGTACTCGCCAGGGAACTTCACGTAGCCACCCGCGGGAATCACCGCAAGCCGGTACTCCGTCGTGCCCCGCGTGAAGCTGAACAGCGCCGGGCCGAACCCGATGGAGAACACCTCCGCGTGGATGCCCACCGCCTTGCCGGCGAGAAAGTGCGCCAGTTCATGGATGAAAATCAGGAAGCTTAGAAAGAAGAGAGCTATCGGAATGCTGAAGACGTTCTCGAACATGCCCTGTCCCTCAGGCGCGCCTTAGCGCGGGAATCGCCCCTGTCTGTCGGCGCGCTGTCCGCGCCTCTACAACGTCTCTACGATGCTCCGAGCGGTCTTGCGCGCCCATCGGTCGGCCGCAAGCGCCTCGTCCAGAGACGGGCGAATACACAACTCATGTTGCTGCATCGTCGCGTGGACGAGCAAGGGTATCTGGTCAAACCGTATATCCCCGTCGAGGAACGCTGCCACGGCTATCTCGTCCGCCCCGCTCAGTACCGCTGGCATCGTGCCTCCAGCGTCCGCTGCCTCGAACGCGTATCGCAGGCATGGGAAACGGTCCAGGTCCGGCTCCTCGAACGTGAGGGAGGCGGCTTTCACCAGGTCCAGCCGCTCCGTAGGCGTGTCCAGCCGCGCCGGGTGCGTCAAAGCGTATTGGATCGGCGCTCGCATATCCGGCACGCCAAGCTGCGCGATGACGGACCCGTCAACGAACTCGACGTACGAATGAACGATGCTCTGCGGGTGCACGACGACACGGATGCGGTCGATTCCGACATCGAACAGCCACCGCGTCTCGATGACTTCGAGCCCTTTATTCATGAGGGTCGCGGAGTCGATCGTGACCTTCGGACCCATGTCCCAGTTGGGGTGGTTCAGCGCCTGCTCAGGGGTGATGCCTGCGAATTCGTCGGCCGATGTCTCCCGGAGTGGGCCACCGGAGGCGGTCAGGTGGATCCGATGCAGATCGCGCTCAATGTCGGCGCCCTGAAGGCACTGGAAGATGGCGCTGATTTCGCTGTCTACGGGCAGAATGCGCGCGCCGCTCTCCGCCGCCGCTCGCATGACCAGCTCGCCCGCGAGAACGAGCACCTCCTTGTTTACGAAGGCGATGTCGACTCCGCGCTTCAACGCCTCGAGCGTCGGCAGGATGCCAATCCCACCCACTATCCCGGACAGCATGAGATCCACGTCAGCATGGGTGGCCGCGGCGATGATGCCGTCCATGCCCGCGACAACCTCAATCCCCTCGCCTTTCAGCCTTCTGGCCAGCTCGCCCGCCGCTCCCTCGTCGTGCATTGCGACGAGTTCTGGCCGGTGCTTCCGCGCCTGGGCGTCCAACGCATCAACGCTGGTGCTCGCCGCCAGCGCGACGACATCGAACTGCTCTGGGTGGGTGTCGACAACGTCCAACGTGCTGACGCCGATAGATCCCGTGCTGCCCAGAATTGCTAGGCGCTTAACGCGGCCGGAAGCTTGGTGTGACGACGGCAAGGCTTCGTATCCAAGGTGGGAGTAGGGCCGCCTCCATGTTAATGCAGCGCCCCGCGGATTGCGAGTGACGCTGACCGGGTAGGCGTCCGTCTGGCTCTACCCCTACCCGCCTTGCGATGTCTTGAACGCGTCGTAGTATTCGGGCCAGTTCGGCTGGGAGCCGTCGGCGTCGCGGAAGCCGTATTCCCGCGCTAGATGCCCCGTCGCCAACGCCTGCCCGGCTTTGCTCTGCACGCGTGGGTCCGCTGCGAGGGCAGCCACAGCTCTACCTATGTAAGCCGGGGTCTCCGACGCAATAAAGTGCGGGTCCTGCTCCGCCGCATCGCGCCAGTTCTCCTCGATGACGCCGAAGTGATCCAGCATCGCCTCTGACCTTAGAAAGCCCGGGGTCAGCGCGACGGCGGCGATACCCTTGCCCGCCAACTCCTTCGCCATACCGTGCGCGAGTCGGATTGCGGCCATCTTCGACAGGTCGTAGTAGAGATTGTCGCGATAGTCGTCCGTATGACCGTCCGTTACCTCTACGATGAGACCCGACGAGCGTCCGAGCATGAGCGGCACGCCGTAGCGGCTCGTGAGTATGTGCGACCACACGGCGCGCTCCAGCATGAGCGACCCCTTCTGGTGGTCGAGCTCCCAGAATGGCGTTCCCCACTCGGTGAGTTCGTCGCCTCCCCACACGTCGTTCACAAGGATGTCGAGCCCGTCCTGCTCGCCACGGATGCGCTCGAACAGCGCTCCAACCTGTGCCGCGTCCGTATGGTCCGTCTGGACATGGATGCCGACTCCGCCACGCTCGGTGACCAGCTCAGCCGTCTCCTCAATCGTCTCCGAGCGTCCTTTCGTCGCGGGTTTCCCCCGCACACTGCGTCCCGTGCAATAGACCGTCGCCCCCGCCTCTCCCAAGGCGCAGGCGATCCCGCGACCCGCTCCCCGTGTCGCTCCGGCGACGACGGCTATTCTGCCCGCCAGCGGCTTCATGTGCACCCTTCGTTCCCAGTGTGGGACGCGTCCACCCGGTTGCTCTGTCGCATACTCTGGAAGGTGGCGCGGTCCCTGTCTACTGTCAACGCGTGGCGTGAGCGGAACGCCCCAAGCGACGGCGACCGGCAGACACGACGAGCCGTACCACGTCCGGTGTTGGCGTATACGGATGCCGGAGCGATCAGCCATGCGTTACAGCTAAGCAACTTGCTGAACATCGCTGCCTTCCGCGCGTTGCTACCAGCATCTGACGCGGAACGCTCATGGGGTTATAGTGGGGGATCGTTACATGGCTAGACGTGTGTTCGTCGCCAATCTGCCAACAGGCGCGCCTGAAAGGAAGGTACGCGCGTTGTTTGCCAAGCATGGCGACGTTGTCGGCATCCGAATGCTCCGAGTGAACGGCTGCGCCTTCGTGGACTTCTCCTGCGACGAGGCCGCCAGCGCCGCGACAGCGCGGCTCGCGGGCGTCAACGTAGATGGCTCACGCCTGCGCGTCGAGGTGGTGGACGCGGTCTAATGGCGCGTGACGTGCCCGCGCCTGCGCATGTCCGTGTTGCCGACCAGCACGGGCTGCGTTACGCTCCCAGCCAGCTATCCCGGCGGAACGCCCATAGGCCGCGCGACGGAAGGTCATGACTGCATGGTGTCGATCCTTATCCTCAACCACAACGCGCGTGACCATCTCCGCCAGTGCCTCCTGAGCATCCAGGCCTTCACTCCAATACCGCACGAGCTGATCATCGTGGACAACGGTTCGTCTGACGGGTCTGTTGAGCACCTGCGCGGAGCGGACATCGCAGATATGACGCTCGTGGAGAACCCGGTCAATATCGGCTGTCCCGCTGCCCGCGCGCAGGGGATGGCGTTGGCCCACGGCGACTACGTACTGCTCCTGGACAACGATACGATCGTGACGCCTGCGTGGCTTGATACGCTGGTGGGGCACTGCGAGCGAATACCCGAGATCGGGCTTGTCGGCCCAACCACGAACTACATCTCCGGTAAGCAGATGCGGCACGGCGTGGAATACTCGTCTACGCGTGAGATGGCTGAGGCGGCGCTGCGGATCACCGAGCAGAACCGCAACCGTCTCGAGCGCGCCACACGGTTGGTTGGGTTCTGCATGCTGATCAAACGGAGCGTGGTCGACAAGATCGGCGTCTGTGACGGCCGGTTCGGCCTGTACGGCTATGAAGACGACGATTACACGCACCGGGCGAGACTCGCCGGCTTCGAGGCATGCATCGCGCATGACGTGTTCATCCACCACACGGGAAACCAGGGACGCGCGGGGGAGGCGTCCGACTATGCGGCGCTTATTGTGGAGGCGTGGGAGGTGTACCGCGCGAAGTGGGATCTCCCTGCGGATCTGGACCATGCTACTTACGCTCACGACACAGCTCGGTACGTGCCGACCAGGCCGTTCGACCCCGAACTCGACTACATCCCGCTGCCCGAGGCTGCAGCCGTCGAGGCGCTTGTCACGCGGCGCACCTGACGGAAGTTCTGCGCCAGGCGCGCTAGACCGTATATCCCGCTTCCTGAAACCAGTCTCCGTACCGGTCCATGAGGCTGCTTAGCTCGTACTCGCTGAGTGTGTCGCGCCACTGTCCTGGAGCGCCCTTGCGGTTCGAGACGTGGTTGTGCGGCAGGAGGAACTCCGAGTCCTGCACGATCTGCTGGCCCTGCTGTATCTGCCGCAACCACGCCTGCGCGGCGGCGGGATCGTGTCGCCGTATCTCCTGGAACTGATTCACCACCTGCTGTTGCGCGTCGTCACAGCGCTTCTTGGCGGAATCCACGGAACACGCTTGGGCGACATCCGCGATCGCCGCGTCGGACAGCGGCGCCCCGACGAACCGGGCGACCTGCCGCGCTGCTTCGTCGGGATCCGGGACGGCTTCCTCGTATCGTTGCCACAGGACGTAGTCTGGCGCCGCGTCGCGTAGCTCGCGGAACGTGTAGTAGAGCGTCACGGCCCTCTCGACGCGCTCAAGGAGAGAGTCGCCCTTCCGGTGACGGACGCGTTTCAGGGAGGCGGCGACATCGCGGATGTCACGATAGATGTAGAGCAGTCGCACGTCGCCATCGCCGAGGGCGCCCACGGCAACGGGGTGCGCCTCGTGCATCTTCACGACGTGGTACGTGTCGTCGTCGATCCATTCCTGGAATACTGCCGCCGGCCATCCGTCCCCGGGCATGTCGTTGAAGCCAGGATCCAGGTACGAGTGCGCCACGCCTAGCCCCGCCGCCTGGACGACCATCCGGGCGAGGTTGTACTGATACGTCGACCCTGATCGAGGCATGCCATTGCAGACGACGAGCATTCAGCGATATCCCTTCGGCGCGGCGCCTCACGCGTAACCCAACTCCACCATTGCGGCCCCAAAGCGGTCCATGACGGAGTCTACCTCCTCGTCGGTCAACTCCTCGCGCCAGATGCCCGACCGGCCTTTCGTCCGGGAGATGTGGTTGTGGTGCAGCAGCGTGTGGTTGTCCCAGAAGATAGCCCCCGGGTCGTGCGTCTGTCCGGTGGCCCGCAACGCCATCGCCTCCCGCGCGACGGCGCGCTTCAGCGCGCGGGTCTTGGCCTCGGCGCTCGATACGGAGCAGCTTGCCGCCACCCTTCCCATTTCCGCCGCGGTCGCCTCAACGCCCAGATGATGCGCGATATCGCTGGTGGCGGCGACCATGTCGTCCATCAGATCGTCGTACCGTTGCACAAGAACCCAAGTCTCATCGGCGTGTTGCGCCACCCACCGCCAGTTCTTGACCGCGCTGTCGAGCATGTCGAGGAGTTCGTGCAGCGGCTTCTGCCACATGCGCTTGAGGGACAGGTACACGTCCCGCATGTCGCGATGGATGTACAGCAGCTTCAGCCTACCCTCCGCGGCGAGACGCAGCACATACGCGGGGTCGGAGAACTCGTGCAGATCGTGTATCTTGAAAGCGAAATGTCGGCTGTCTCGAGCGAGCGCCCCGGCATCGGGAAGACCGGTGGGGTACACATCGGCAAGCGCCGCCTGGCCGATTCCTATCCCGGCGTGTTCCACTAGCAGGCGGGCGATGTTGTATTGCGCCGTCGATCCAGAGCGCACCATGCCGTTACAGATTACGAGCATGTCGAACGGGTCCTGGCCTCGGTCGGGAACGCTGTGGCATCGCGCCAGCGGCTGTCGACCGTGGCTAGCCAGGAATAAGCATAGCGCACGTGCCCAACTCGCTACACGTCGTTGTCGCGCCTATCTTCGGGCCTCGCGACGCTGGCGCGCGATGCGTACCGCGTGGGCGGCCCGTCCGCGGCGCTGCTAAGCGCCCGCGATGTCCGCTGCCAGGCGCTGCGCTAGTTGGCTCCGCCAGACCTCTCGTTGGGCAGGCGGGCGAGCAACGTCTCGAAGCGCTCTGCCATGTCCGCGTGTGTCGACCACTGCACGTCCTGGCCGTCGCCGCTATGACGCGGGACGATGTGGAAGTGCAGATGGAAGACATCCTGCTGCGCTTCCGCGCCGGAGCTGCTGACGATCTGCACATTCTGGAGCCCGACATGCTCTCGATACAGATCGACGACCTGCTTCAGCGTGGAAATGACCTGGAGCAGCTCGTCCTCTGGCACATCGAATATGTCCGTGTAGTGCCGCTTTGGAATCACCAAGGTGTGGTATTCGTTCACCGGATGGATGTCCAGGAAGGCGTAGGCTGACGCCGTCTCCAACACCTTCCACGATTCGGCGGACCCGTCTGCGATTTGGCAGAATATGCAGTCATCCATCGCCATGCTCCTATCGGCGCGTCCGCGCGTGAGTGCAGCGGACGCCCAGAGGGAAGCGGAGGCCGCGCACGAACAATGGCAGACCTGTGCAGCGGCTGGACTGCCCGCTTCCTACTGCTTGTCCCACACCTGTCGGAACCCATGATACTGCGGGCGCCGGCGGGCGACCATGTGGCGCTGCCCTGGACGCGCGCAGGTTCCATTGGTGGCGAGAGATGGCGCCGGCCAATGAGCTCGTCCAGCGTTTCCTTGGTGATCACGCCCTGGCAGTGGGCTGCCTGTAGAGGGCCGATTACTTCGCGGAGCGCGTCTCGCATGGGGTGTACCGCCTGGCAGACTGCGACGCGTCGGATGACCCCGGCGGCGTCTGAGTAGGCGCGACACGCTCGCGGTTCAGCCGTTGGCCAATCCGCCAGCCACAGGGCGATCACGGAGGAGCGCCTCGGAGAGATTGACGGCCACGACGGATCCAGCCTGCGACCCGCCTACAACCGTCGTGGCTGGTTCCGCAAGGCACAGGAGTGGGTCGGCGAGCACTTATCGAGCAGGGCCATGCTCCAACGAGCCGATGGCGCGCCAGCTAGAAGCATACGCGTGGGCCGACCCGCTCGCGGACGCCCACCGAGCGCTTCTGTACGACCACGTCATCACACACGCGTGGATGAACCCGAGGAACGCTCCGACACGCCGAGTGCTAAGCTGGCGAAGCTGGCGGCGTCGCTGGCCTGACCCACGTAGGCGCCGGTGTCGCGGCAGCCAGGTCCGGCGGGCCGGCCAGAACGCCCGTTCGTCCCGTGTTGCGGCGCCCTAGCGCCGCTCGCTCTTCACCGCCGCCCACGCGGTTGCGAGCTTGCCGCGCGCCTGGACGTCTCTGACGCCACGCCAGAGGAGGAGGTTGTGCATGACCTCGATCACCAGGTCGCTGCCCACGTTACCGGCGGACTGCATGACCTGCAACGAGTTGAAGACCACGTACCCACTGCCGGCTTCCGCGCCAACTATGACCGGCCACATGTCGGCCCCCGCGAGCAGCAAGGGCTCCCATGGTGGCGGCGCCTCCTGCGGCCCGTCTGCCATGAAGTCCGAGCCGCCCCAGACTCCCGCTCCAAAATGGTCCTCGGTGATCTCGTTGGGCGTCTTCCAGATGGGGTGGTCCTTCACCTCGACGGGAACGCCGTCTTCGAGGTCGGGATCGAGCAACGTTAGCTTATGGGGCAGGTAGTCCGGGTTCCAGGAGTTGTCCTGTTGGAAGTCGATCGTCACCAGGTAGCCGCCCTGATCGACGTACTCTTTCAGGTTCTCAAAGTTCGCCTTGAGTTCCTCGTTCTGATCGAAGGAGACGACGCCGATCGAGATCACGTCGAACGTGTTCAGGTTGTCGATCGCGTAGTCACCGTCGTTCTTGATGTTGGTTTTGTCGAGGCCTGACCGCTCCCACGCGATCTCTTCGTTACCCGCATCCGCCCCTCGGCCGGGGATGTAGGCGATGTTCAAGTCCTGCGCGCCCGCCACCGTCGTTGAGAGCATCAGCGCAGCGGTCACGCCGAGTAACGGGCGAACGACGCCCCCTGAGAGTCCGTCCGACATCAGCCTTCCTCCCTGTTGGCGCGGCCCGCAACGCAGCGCCTTACCCCATCTTCCTACCTATCGCATCATCTCCAGCTGATGGAGATGCCCACACTTCACTCTACGTTGGCCGGAGGCGAGTGGCAACATCTAGGTCGTAACGATGTCGACTTGGCGGCGGCGGACGCGCGATCGCACGGTGACGACGGCCGTTGATCCGCCGGCCATCGGTCTCTCGGCGCCAGCGTAGGGTGCGTCTGCGCCACGCGCGGAACCCCGTCTTGCCCATGCCCGTTCTCTTGACGTGGCGCGCGCGTAGTACGCATCCCTTGTCGTCACGATACGCACGACGTTTCCTCGATGTCCTCCTGGGAGAATGTGCCAGTGAACCGGATAGCGGCGACCGCGCTTCTCGCGTGCCTGTTCTACGGAACGCCCGCACTCGCGCACGACGACCATGACCACGCGGGCGAGGGGGTAGGTAGACAGACCCCTGCCTTCAAGGCAGTCACGCTGGGCTCCGACACGCCAGCGTGGTTCAGCGCGCATCTTTCCGCCGACGGAGGGTACGCCGCCGACGGCGTCTACCTGCTTCGTGGCGACGGCTGGGACTACTACTGGGCGTGGGACCGCGGTGGGTTCGCCTACGTTGAGGCGGAGGGTGACTTCACGTTCTCCGCGCGCATACGCGGATCCATGTATCTGTATCAGGAGGCCGCGACCGGGAACGCGGAGAAGTTCGGCCTCGTCGTTCGGGAGGATCTGACGACGACATCCAAGATGGCGTCCCTGATGTGGGATCGCTACTGGTATGACCGTCTGGATGGCGACACCGGCGTCAGCTGGTACTGGCGCCACGAGAACGGCTCGCTGGACGACGAGAAGAGCATACGGCCTGGCCACGGGCTTGCGGACAACACGGTTCCTGACTGCCCGACCATGGACGACCTGTACCTACAGGTGACGCGTGACGGCGACGACATCCGGTTCGCGACGCGATACGGTAGCGAGGGGGAGTGGCGATCGGTCGAGACCGTGTCCCGTGACGGGGCGGCAGTGCAGCCGAAGCTGTCCGCGGGTCGGCTGTACATCGGGTTCGGCCTCTCCACCGGCGGTGGCTCGATGCACAAGCGCAACCCCATGCAGGTCGGGTTCGATTCGATCCAGCTTCTCCGTGGCGCGGCCGGCGACGATGGTGAGCGGGAGTAGGAGCGCCGCCGAGGCGGCCTGGGGCCCTGTCCGCGGGCGATTCCGCTACCCCATGGGCAACGGAGGCGCTGGCGTCTTGCCTGCCGTCCCGTCGACATGCCACAGGTCGCGTCTGATAGGTAGTCCGGGACGGCGTCGACAGGACAACATGGGATGGGCGTGGTCCGCTATCACGGAGGGCGCGATGGTGAGTGTGACACGTGGATAAGGTGCGCGCGGTCGTCGTTGGGATGGGCATCGGTCGCCCGAACGGACGCGCGATAGCGAGGAACCCGCGCGGCGAGGTAGTCGCCCTGTGTGACCTCGAGCGCGATCGAATGGAGGACTTCGCTGCGGAACTGCCGGGCGAGCAAACGCTGTACACCGATCACGTCGAGGCGTGCCGCGACGCGCGCGCGAACGCGGTGTTCGTTGGAACGCCCAACCAATGGCACGTCCCGATTGCGCTGGAAGCCGTGCGCAACGGCAAACACGTGCTCGTCACGAAGCCTCTCGCCGACTCGGTACATGCCGCGCAGCAGCTCGTCGAGGAAGCGGAGGCGGCAGGCGTCGTGAACATGATGTCGCTGTCAAACCGCTTCAGCGAGCGATGCCAACACCTCGGCCGGCTAGCGGTCGACGGGGCCTTCGGCGAGCTCTACTACGCACGCGCCCGGAGTGTCCGCCGGAACGGCATTCCCGTCTGGCGTGGCGATCAGCTACGCCTCGGCTTCATACGAAAGGGCGGCGGCGCGTTCCGGGACATGGGCGTGCACGTCCTTGACGCCGCGTGGTGGCTGATGGGCACGCCGAAGCCGGTTGAAGCGTTGGCGGTCGGAGGCGCGAAGTTCGGCCCGTTGGGACGCGGCTTCAACAAGCCAGCGGGAGACGACATCGCCCAGCAGTTCGAGGTCGACGACTACGCGAGCGGCATCGTCACGTTTGAGAATGGAGCGGGCATACAGGTGGAGAGCTTCTGGGCATCGCACTTTGAGCATTCCGTCAACGTCGAACTGTTCGGGACGGAGGCGGGCGCGTCCATGCGGCCGCTCTCGATACATCGAATGGACGGAGATCCCCAGGTCGAGAAGCCAGAGATACCTGGCGATAAGACCGGCATGGAGAACGTCGCCGACCATTTCATCGACTGTGTGCTCGATGGCGCGACGTGCGTGGCGCCGTTGCGCCACGGACTGATCGTACAGGAGATGATGGAAGCGGTACTGCGGAGCGCCGAAACCGGCCGATCCGCGTCGATAGCCGGGTAGGCGCGTGGCGTCATGAAGACGGAGGCCAGCGGTATTTGCCGCGAGACCACCTCGCCCGGCGCGCTGAGCTGACGCTGGGCCAGGGCGCCGCAGAGCGCATGCCTAGTGCGGCGACCAGTCCCACGTGAGTCCGAGATCCTCGAGCATGCGCAGATCGTCGTCCGCGTTTCGGTTGCTCGACGTGAGGTAGTGGCCGATGAGCATGGCGCTCGCGCCGGCCATGAAGATCATCGGATGCAGGTCGCGCAGATTCCGCTCGCGCCCGCCTGCGACCATGATCTCCTTGGTTGGCATGACGACGCGGAACACCGCGATGGCTTGCAGGCATTCCATCGGCGTCAGGTCGTCAACATCCTCGAACGGGGTGCCGTCGAAGGTCATCAGGAAATTGATAGGGACCACATCCACGTCCAACTCGCGCAATTCGACAGCGAGTTCGGCGCGTTGCCGACGCGACTCGCCCATGCCCATGATGCCGCCTGAGCAGATCTTCACCCCCGCCGTCTTCATGTTGTGGATCGTCTGCACGCGGTCGTCGTAGCCGTGCGAGGAACACACGTTGGGGAAGAAGCTGCGGGACGATTCCAGGTTGTGGTTGTACGTGGATAGTCCGGCGTCCCGAAGGCGTTTGGCGACGGCGGGATCCTCGATGATCCCCAGCGACGCATCCGCGCGAACCGACCCGCTATTCGCCACGTCGCTGATGCGCTCGCACACCTGATCCAGCAGGCGGCCTTCCTTCAGTCCTCGCCACGCCGCGACGATCCCGAGCGCCTGCGCGCGCGCGCCATCCGCCCGCTCTGCCGCCTCGAGCGCCTCGTCCTTGTCCAGGAACGAATAGACCTCGACGCCCGTCTGGTGCAGCACTGACTGGGAGCAGAATTTGCAGTCCTCGGCGCAGCCACCGGACTTCGCGTTCACGATGGAGCAAAGGTGCACGCGGTTGCCGTGGTGACGCTCGCGGATGCGGTTGGTCCACGTTAGGAGCCGCGGGACATCTGTAGCGTCCAGCTCCATCAGGCGAACGGCGGCCTCCAGCGAGACGGCTTCGCCTTCGAGCGCGGCGGCGCACACGGTGTCGATGAAGTGCGCAGTGTCCACAGAGGGAGCTTTGGAGTCGCGTAGGGGAGCCGTCGTTATCGCCATCAGACCTCATCCGCCGCGGACTTCGCGGCGCCGAAGGCGTCGTCGTCCAGGTCGCCAAGCTTCTGTCGTCCGGCGAACCCCGTGTCCATCTCGTGCCAATGCTCGACGGCCTCCTCGCCAGACAGCCAGCACAGGCACACCAGCCGGCCGTCGCGCCACGCCGGGAAGTCGAGGAGTCCCGTGGTGATGTCGCGGACGACTATACCTTCCTCGGTGATCCTCTCCGTCATCGCCTGGTATCGGTGGAGCGCCGCTGCGAACTCGCTGGCGGGGCGGCCGCCGCTGTTGAGGTGCGCTCGCGCCAGAACCGGCTCGATGAGCTCACGCAGCCCTTCCATGCGTTCGCGCAGCTCCCGCATGTCCGCAAGCCAAGCCTCTAACTGCGGGATGCAGGCGTTCGCCTCCTCAACCGTAAAGAGGCGCTGCTCAATGTCTTGCTGGGGCATCGTGCCTCGCTCAGGCAGGAGTTGCGTCGGGTTCGGCGTCTTCCTCGATGTCGACCTTAGCGTCCTCCCGCGCGGGTTCTCGCCTGTCCTCGCGACGGGCCTCGGAGGCCTCGACACACGCGTCGATGTTCCCCACCGCCCAGTCCACGCATTCGTCCACACACGCTTTGAAGCCCTGAAGCAGTTCACGTTCCGCCGACGCCACATGTCGGACGATGTCTTCGGGCAGGTAAGAGACCAAATCGTCGATCAGGTCCGCGAGGGGGTTCCTGGACATCCCTCTGCTCCTTGCCGTGAGGAGGCGCGCGTCAGGCGAGCATCTGGCCTGATTGTAGGTAGGCCGGCCCCACATAGTCAAGGAATCGGGCGGTCAGTAGAGGGCGGGTTCTCCCTCTACGACCGAGTCAGAATGCCGTTCTGGATCGCGTACCGGACGAGCTCGGCGCGCGTGGCGAACTCGAGCTTCTCCATGATCCGTCGCCGGTGCGTCTCGACGGTCTTGACGGAGATGTGCAGCTTCTCCGCGGTCTCGCGGTTCGAGTAGCCGTAGGCGATGTGCTCCAGCACCTCGAGTTCCCGGTCGCTCAGCGCCTTAGGCGCGCCGCCCTTCGAGGAGTTGGGCATGGCCAGCAAGTCCGTGACGAACTCGCCCGCGAGCGAGGACTCGATGTACACCCCGCCGCCGTAGACCTTGCGGATAGCTGTAATAAGCTCTGTGTCAGCCGCGCTCTTGAGCACGTACCCCTTGGAGCCGCGCTGGAACATCTGCCGCACGTAGATCACGTCGCTGTGCATCGTGAGGATGAGAACCTTGGTCGTCGGGCAGCCCTTGAGGATCGTGCTGATGGCGTCCGAGCCGCTGAGGCCGGGCATCGAGATGTCGAGCACGACGACATCCGGCGTCAGGTCTTCGACCATTTCGATCGCCATGGCGCCGTTCTGCGCCTCGCCGATGACCTCGATGTCTGTTTCCGCGTCGAGCAGCATGCGCAGCCCCGCGCGCAACACAGCATGGTCGTCGACGATGAGTACCTGGATAACGGCCATCTTCCGGCCCTCCGTAGGTTCCCTAACCCCTGTCTTCAATAGAAGCATAAGCCGGGCGGAACGACTTGTCCATCAGGACAATCGTCGATTGTGGGATCCTGGCGTAGGGCAATACCCCCATGTGTTGTGCGAGTTTTGCGCATTCCCGTCAACAACGCCGTCCGACGGCGGCCTTAGGTAGGGAATTCCCTCATGTGTGCGCGTCTGTCACCCCGGGCTCGCCATGACCGCGACAAGACTCGAGTGTAGATGCTAGTCACTCACGACCGTGGGCTTCTCGTTGGGCGACAGACCGTCGGGGTCGTTGTAGGATGTGCCTGCAGGCGGGTATACGTGGGCGCCGCCGAGCAACGGATCGTCCGTGCGCTCCATCCAACGATCCAGCCGGCCGCGCATGTCATCGAGAACGTCCGCCGCGTCGGGGTCGTCCACGCGGTTCCGCGTCTCGTTGGGGTCGAAGGCGAGGGCGTAGAGCCGTTCAGCCTCAACGCGCTGTTGCTGCCAGCCTGCGTCTAGCCATACCTCTTTGCTGGGACTGTCGTCGCAGTTAGGCAGGACGGGGCGATCACGTCCGCCGAAGTGCCGTATGTACTTCCACCGCTGCGTGCGCACGGCGCGCTTTGGCTCGTACGCGGCGTGGTAGGTGACTTCGGCGAGCACCTCCTCGTTCACCTCGTCGCTTTCGCCACGCACGATTGGCAGGAACGACTGCCCTTGCAGCCAGTCAGGTCGGTCGATGTCGAGCAGATCGCATAGGGTTGGGAAGACGTCGATCTGAGAGAGCATCGCATCGTGGACCGCGCCGCCGCGGAACCCGCCTGGGCCCCGCATGATGAGCATGACCCCCATGCCGTGGTCGGTGAGGTTGCACTTCATCCCCGGAAACGCGAGCCCATGGTCGGTCGTGCAGATGACGAGCGTGTTGTCCGCAAGGCCGTTGCGGTCGAGGGCGGCGAACACCGCCCCCATTTTGGCGTCGAGATCCTGCGCCATCGTCTTGTACGCGGCGATGTCCTGGCGCGTCTTCGGGGTGTCGGGCAGTGGCGCCGGTGGCATGCAATAGCGTTCGTCCACTGTCGGCTCGGGGAACACTCGATGGTTCTCGAAGAAGCCTACCTCCAGGAAGAAGGGAGCCCTCGGCGCGTCGTTCAGGAACTCGATCGCGTGCGAGGCCCCCGCGCGACCGCTTGTGGTGCGTATCTCGTCGTACCCAATGTCCTTCGGGTCGCGCGCGACGTGCTGTAGCCCGCTCAGCACGGTGTGATACCCGGCGCCTCGGAGGGTCGTCACGATGTGCTGGCTGTGGTCGCTCAGGTCGTACCCACGGTTCACGAGACCCACCATGCCCGCGCTGTGTGGCGCCTGCCCCGTCAGCAGCGCCGACCGACTAGGCGAGCACGTGGGCGCCGCGCAGAACGCCTTGCGGAACAGTACGCCCTCTTCCGCGAGCTTCTGGAGGTTCGGCGTAGCCACCGCGTGACCGTACGGCTGCACGTAGCGACCCGTATCGTGGCCGTGGATGTAGAGGATATTGGGGCGCATGGGCCCGTCGCCTCTCGTCAGAGCTCGGTTGGGCCAGGCGGCTATGTCAGGCAGTAGGTGGCGAGAACCGGCTTGTGGTCCGACGGAGCGATGTCGCCGACGTAGAAGTCCACGACCTCGCTCGTCATCGGTCGGATTGCCCCGCGCGACATGATGTAGTCGATGGCCTGCGGCACGCCGGACGCGGTCGGCGCCGCCGGATGCGTTGGAGCCGTGAACCGGCCGAGAGCGCCGAACGAGTCCATCAACCCGCCCTCGCGCAGGATGCGGATCGGGTGCGCGAAGTCGTTCAGGTCGCCCATGAAGAGCGTCGGCTCGTCGTCGGCCGCCAGGCGGTCGAGAGATTCCACCGTGCGGCGCGCTTGCTCGAAGCGAGGGCTTGGGCCGCCGTCCGCCTCGACGCGGTTGCCGATCCACGTATAGTGCGCTGTGGAAACAAGCGCCGTTTGGTCACCGCTGCGGAGTCGCGCCCAGAAGAGGCGGCGTAACGGCTCGATCATACCGATGTCCTCGGCGCCGTGGTCCACCAGCTCGAACAGGTCGCGGTTCCAGAAGATGTTGCCCTCGACCGTCCAACCGTCGAACGCGTCGGTCACGCAGTCGTGGGTGGGCAGCGCCTCCGCGATTAGATCACGAGACCACCCTCTCAGTTCCTGCAAGCACAGGACGTCAGGCGTGTGTCGACGCAGGAACTCGCGCAACGGCTCGACGCGTTCTTCGGCGCGGCCGTCCGCCCAAACGTTGTACGTGCATACCGTGAATCGGGTCGACATGGCTTGGATCCAGTGCGGTTGATAATGCGCGACCGCGACCCTAGCGCGCTGGTCACGAGTGTCAGCAGTCCGTGTCGGGCGGGCGCGCGGAGCGCGCGTGCTCTCACCGAACGCGGCCGAGGGCCACTACTGGTCCCGCCGCAGCGTTCCCCATGCTACTGCCAGCTTCCCTGCGGGCCGCACCGGCGCGATTCCCGTCGCACTCGCGAGACCAACCTGGATGATCGCTCGGATGTCCTCCTCCTCCAACGCGGTGGAGAAGATGCCTACATCATCGATCAGTCCTGGGAATAGCTGACTGGCGTTTGGGTAGTTGCCCCCGATTACCAGCGGCGAGCCGTTGTCCTGAATTCCCTCACCGTGTCCGGCGCTCGCCGTCATTTCGCCGTCTACGAAGTAAGCCACCTCGGCGCCGTCGTACCGCACGGCCAGGTGGTACCAAACTTCGCTCTCGGGAGCCACAGTGGACGCGAGCCAGAGCGCGCCGCCGGCATTGCCCGCAGGGAACAGCCCCGCGTTGAACGACGCCGAGTCGCGGTCCCGCTGAACGAGGTAGCTCATCGTGTTGTCCCAGTCCTCCGCCTTCGTCAGCACCCCATGCCAGTCGTTGATGTACTCGCCACGGACCCACGCCACCATCGTGAAGCCGTCGTTGAGGTCCGTGTCCAGATCAGGGGAGTCCGGGACCAAGACATAGTCGTTCGCGCCGTCGAGAGAAAGCGCGGCGCCGAACTTTCCGGTGACCGACTCTGACGCCCCCACTATCTCGCCCGAGTTGCCGTTGCCCGAGGCGTCCTCGGCGGCGCCCTCCTTGTCGAACAGCCATATCGCGCGAATGCTGTCTCCCGCTATGTCGGCGTGTGCGTGCGACGCAACCACCGACATCGCTAGCGCGACAGCCACCCATACAACGTAGACCCTAACTCCCATGCCTGATCCCCGCCTCCCCCTTCGTGGTTCGCCAAATCGACGCACGTGCCGCAACAGACACTGGACCAGTGTCGGGGCCGAGTCGCTGGACGGCGTGTGCTTGCACGGGAACTCGCGCGACGGCTCGACGCGGCCGTCCGTCCACGCCCTGAACGGCGCATCCCGCCGCGCGTTCGCAACCTACCGACACTCGGCGTGGGTGTCAACCGTTGTTGTCCTTGGATGGGGCGTGTTAGAACCTCCTCGAAGGAGAACAACAATGGACCACGTGCGAACGATGTTTGGCGCCGCTGCCGTGGCCGGCATGGCCTTCCTGACCGTCAGCGCGACGGCTCTGGACCTGACCGGCCTCGAACTCTATCTGCCGTTCGATGAGAACAGCGGGAACACGGCGGAGGACATGTCTGGGAACGGCAACGACGGCAGCCTGGAGGGCGACGTCGCCTGGATACCTGGGGTCAACGGCTCTGCGGTCGAGGTGAGTGACGGCGCGCCGGACAACTTCGTCTCGGTGCCCAACGCCGCCTCTCTGAACCCAACGGACGAGATATCACTTGTGGCGTGGGCGTTGGTGACATCAATGCCCGACGCGCACAACTCCATCATCACCAAGGCTGACACGTGGATGATCCACACGAGCAACTGGCGTGGCGGCGGCGATCCCATCGAGTGGGAGCCGCTCATCTGGTCGCCGGGCTTTGTCGCGTGGCAGACCACGGCTAGCGCGTCGGTGCCGCTTGGGGAGTGGCATCACTTCGCGGGCACCTACGACGGCTCAATAACCAGGACTTACATCGACGGCGAGGAGATGGGCACGTTCGATCAGGCGGGCGGCATCGCCACGTCGGACGTGGACGTTATCATCGGGCGTGACAGCCGGGGATGCTGCGCCGCGCGGAAGTCCATGCAGGCCATCGACGACGCGATGATCTGGTCCCGCGCGCTGTCCGCAAAGGACGTGAACGACATCATCGACGGCGTCCTGCTCGACGTGGACCCGGCGGGCAAGACCGCGACGACGTGGGCGCGCATCAAGCGGCAGTAGGCCGCCATCTCAGCTAGCGTGCGTTGACGGCGAGGGGCGTGCTTACGCATGTTCGTCGTCGTCTTCGCGTCAAGGCGTCGCTGCGGTGGCACGCCGTCCCGTCCCGAGATAGCTCCGGCGCCTCCTACCGCAACGCGCCGGGGGATGACGGATCACGGGCCAACGCCATCACGCCTCTCCGAGCGTCGACTCCGCGAGACACCGGGCCTCCGTGAGCGTCATCGCCTCACCGGCCGCCCAGGCGGTCGCGAACGCCGCCACGGATAGCGTGGGCTCAACGCGCGCGCGCGTCTCCTCGGCCAAATCACACTCATAGCGCCAGAACTTCGAACGGTCGCCCCACCACACAGGTTGCTCCGGCTGGGCGGCGCGCCACGCCGTCGCGGCCGCAAGCAGTCGCGCGGCCAATTCGTAGTCGCCCGCGTGCTCGGCCAGCCGCGCATACGCCTCCACGCAACGCGCCCGTACGTCCCCGATTTCGCCCTCGTACGCCGGTTCTACAGCGAGCGCGAGTTGCTCTCGTGCGTCGGTCCAGTTCCCCTGAGCGACTAGGGAGTCGAACAGCCCCAGACGTACCGGAGGCATGTGCTGCGGTTCTGCGCCTTCTACGCTCAGCGCGGCGAGGTAGTGGTCGACAGCCGTGGAGTGACGACCGGACGCCGCCGCTGCGGACCCACAGTTGCCCAGGGCCCAACAGACCGCTTGCGTGCGTCCTAGGCGACGGACGAGTGGCAGGTAGGCCTTGGTGTAGGCATACGCGGACACGTAATCTCCCTCGGCGACCGCCAGCCGCGCCTGGTGAAAGAGGTTGTACGCCTGGTGGTCCTGATTCTTGACCTGGACGTGCAGCTCCCAGGCGTCGTCCAGGTGTGCGCGGGCGTCCGCGTACCGCCCCTGCTCCAATCGGATGACTCCCTGTAGCTGCACGCACATGCCCTGCCCTGCAGCGTGTCCCGTGGTGACGCACGCTTCGAGGGCCTCCTCTACGAGCGTCCACGCGTGGGCGCTATCCCCCGTACGGTGGACAACCCAGGCGTGAGTTTGCATCGTGCTTGCCATCTGCGCGGGAGTGCCCTGTTCCCGGATGAGAGTTACCGCGCGCTCAAAGCGCTCATACGCCTCATTGGGCCGCCCGCCGATCAGGTCGGTCACACCAAACACGAGCTCACCACACGCCGCCCCAACCGCGTGACCAGCCTCCCCCAATACCTTCGCTGCGACCTGCGCGTCAGGCAACGCTTGGTCGACACGATCCAGATGCATCGCGGTCATGGCTCGATCCATGTGCACCAGAGCGACGGCGACGCTATCGCTCCCCTTGGCCCCGTCCAGCGCGCGCGTGCGCCATTCCTGCGCCTCAGTGTGATAGCCGCGGTCGCTCCAGAATACGCGAAGGCCGTGCATGTACACGCACGCGGTATCGGAATCGCCGTCGAGAGCCCACCGGAGCGCCTGTCGGATGTTGTCGTGGTCCTCCTCCATGCGGTCGAGCGTCTCGACCTCGCGCGGGCCCTGGCAATCGTCCACCAGACTCGCGACCCACTCCCCGAAGTACTCAGCGTGCCGGCGGTGTGCGTCGTCCGCTTCGCCGCTCTCTACACCGCGATCCAACCCGTACTCCCTTAGCGTCTCGAGCATCCGGTAGCGTGGCCCCGCGACTCCCTCCTCCACAACGACAAGCGACTTGTCTACGAGTTGCATCAACAGGTCGAGGACGTCCCAGGCATCCACGCCATCGCAGGCGCCCACGGATTCCGCCGCCTCGGCGGTGAACCCTCCCATGAAGACCGCTAGCCGGCAGAACAGCGCCTGCTGGTCCTCGTCGAGCAGGCGGAAGCTCCAATCCACGAGGGCGGACAGCGTTTGCTGACGCCTGGGCGACGCCCGGCCGCCACCGGTCAGCAGCCGGAAGCGCTCGTCAAGGCGGTCGTGGATCTGCTCGACGGACATCGCGCGCACGCGCGCCGCCGCGAGTTCCAGCGCCAGCGGAATGCCATCGACACGTCGGCAGATGGCTGCGACGATCGGCGCGTTCTCGGCGGTGAGTGTGAAGCCCGCCCGCGCCGCCTGCGCGCGGTTCACGAAGAGCCGTACCGCGTCAAAGCTGCCCACATCGCCCGATCCACTCTCCTCGTCCAGCGTGGGAACGGTGAGGGAGCGCACACGCCACGTAGCTTCGCCATTCACGCCGAGAATCTCACGGCTGGTGGCGAGGATCCGAGGGCCACGTGACCGCTGAAGCAGATCGCGCGCGAAATCCGCGGCTCCGTCGACCAGATGCTCGCAGTTGTCAAGGATGATGAGGGCCTGCTGCCCGTCCAGATAGCGCACGAGCGTCGTCAGCAGCGGCTGCTCCGGCGAGTCCTGCACGTCCAGGACAGCCGCCAGGGCGACGGGTATGAGTTCGGGGTCGGACACCGACGCCAGCTCCACGAACCACACCCCGTCCGCGAACGCCGACAACATCTCCTCGCCAACGCGCATCGACAGCCGCGTCTTGCCGGCGCCACCCGTGCCGGTGAGGGTCAGTAGGCGTGACGAGGAAAGCCGTTCCTTGATCTGCTCGACCTCATCCTCGCGGCCGATAAGGCTCGTGAGCGCCGAAGGCAGATTGTGGTTGCCAAGCGGCGCGCCATCGGAGGGCGCCGCACCCAACTTGGCAGGCCGCTCGGCGTTCCCCAGGCCGCGATATGTGAGGCAGTAGAGGCGGATCGTCACGCCGTGCTTGACGGTCGCCTCCCCGAGATCCCTCAGACGCGGCACCCATGTCTCGGAGTCGGTGAGGGCGTCGGCTGCTGTGTAGGACAGGAGGATGTGACCGGCGTCGCCGCAGTCCATCACGCGCTGCGCCAGGTTGATTCCGGGGCCGCGCACGTTCGCCGCGCGGTTGATGTCCTCGGCGCGGTGGATCGTGCCGGTGTGGATACCCATGCGGAGCGGCAGATCGCTCCGCTCAGCGACGGCTCCCGCCACTTCGAGCGCGCACTGGGCAGGAGATGAGGGGTCGCCGAAGAAGGCGAGCGCCATTCCATCACCGGCTGGGTGCGCGAGCAACGCGCCCTCGGACTCGGCGCGCTTGTACGCAGGGCGCAGACGGACAAGCTCCTGCAATGCGCCTATGCGACTGTGCTGTTCCTCGATGGAGAGGCGCGAGTAACCCACGAGGTCCATGAACAGGACATGGGCCATCTCCAGGCGCGTAGAGTCGCCATCCTTATCCAGCATCCGAAACCCCAGGCGCGGAGGGTACGGGCCGCGACTATTCTGGCAGCGCGGGCGGGCATCGACAAGGGAGTAGGAGAGGGCTGTTCTATTGCCGGACAGTCAGGCGCTTCATCGCCGTGTACCGCGGCGTCTTAAACAGGTAGACGTAGACGCCGCTCGCCACGAACTCGCCGTCTTCGTCTCTGCCATCCCAATGAGCCGCACTCGCGCGGCTGAGATGGTCGCCAGCGGGTTGGACACCCAGGCGAAGCGTGCGCACGAGGTCGCCACCGAGGGCATAGATGGCGATGGTGACCTCGTCGTCTTCTGGCAGGTGGTACGGGATCCACGTGTCCGGGTTGAACGGATTGGGGAAGTTCTGCAGCAACTTGGGTCGCTTCACCGACGCCAGCGTCGTCAGACCAAGACCACGGGGGCGCACGGAGACGCCGTGCTGATGCCACGGGCCCTGGATCGCGAACGTGATGCCCGGCTCCTGGATGTTCACGAAGAGCGTGGTTCCGTCCGGCGAGAAGGTCGCCCCAGTCAACTCGTCGGAATTGGAGGCATTCCGCGCGAACTTGTACAGGGAGCCGGCGGGCGTGACACCTACGAGGAACTGGTCGCCAGAGCCGTCCTCGCACAGGATGAGGTCACCCCACGGTGTCACGGTCACGTTGTCGCAGTTCTCAACGAGTCCTCGGTCGTTGGGCTCGATGAAGAGCGACAGGGATCCCGGGTTGCTCGCTTCGCCGGGCTGGCCTTCCGCCGCGCTCGGCACGTACCGCCAGATCTGACCGATGCGCGAGCCGCCACCTTCCGTGCAGGCGAAGTAGACCGAGTCGTTCCCGTACCACATCCCCTCGCCACGAGCGAACCGGGCGGCGCCGTTACTGAACCCCTGGAATCGCAGGTTGTCCGCGGGCGACTCGACGTCGGCGATGTCTATCCACTCAACGTCCAGCAGCTCGCCGACAGCGATGACGCGTCCCGACCAGTTCCTCGTGTCCGCGCTCGGCATTCCTTTCACAACCAGCGCCTGTAGCCGTCCGCCCGCTGCGAGGACGCCAGGGGTGTCTGGAATGAAGCGGTATATCAGACCTTCGTCGCGGTCTTCGGTCTGATACACAATGCCGCTGTGGGGGTCGACGGCGACGGCTTCGTGTTTGAACCGTCCCATCGCCGTCAGTGGCTCTGGGGTGGCAAGACCCATCGTCGCGGTCGCCGGGACCTCGAAGTTGTAGCCGTGGTCCCGCGCAAACGAGCCGAAGGCTCCCGTGCGGTCGTTCGTCTCTTCGCACGTGATCCAGGTGTTCCAGGGCGTGGGGCCGCCAGCGCAGTTCCTCACCGTGCCGCCGAGGCTGAGCGACGATTGGACCAGACGGCGCTCTGCCGTGTCGTACACCAGGGTCGTCACGCCACCAGGAGCCGGGAGCGCGCCGCCTCCCAAGTCGTAGAGCTTCGCTCGGTCGGCGCCTGCCAGCAACTCATTCCTCGGCCCGAACGGACCCAGGCCGTCGTCTGGGTCCAGCTCGTGGTTCCTCAGCAGGATGGTGGAGCCGTTGGGGCCTGCGAAGGTCGCCATCCCGTCGAGGCGACCGGGTGTGAGGAGGCCGTCATCCATCTCGTCACCAACACGTGAGAAGGCGTGATACGAGAAGCCCCGTGGGAGATCCATGAGCCCGTCGGGATCCTCGACGAGGTCGCCAAACCCGTACTGACGCGCCTGCGCGGGCGTCTGGGCCAGAGCGGTCGGGTCGCCCATGAACGTCCGGAGACCCGCAAAGCCGGCTGCGTAGGCGCCGGCCGAGCGTAGGAAGTGCCGTCTGGACAGCTTCATCTCGTCCAAATCCTCGGTTCTGTATCACCGCGCGTCTGTCGCGCACTGAAGGCGAGAGCGGCTAGCCTACCGACATACCTGCTCTGCCGCCGTCGACGTGAATCGTGGTTCCCGTCATGTACGAGGCGTCCTCGCTCAGGAGGAAGGCGACCGCAGAGGCGATCTCCGCAGGCGCGCACGTCCGCTTCATGATGCACGACTTGATCGGCGACTCCTCGAGCTGTTTCTTCCGCGCTGGGGCGTCAGCTCCGTGTCCGAAGTGCATCTCCGTGACGACCCACCCCGGCGCCACGGCGTTGACACGGATGCCGTAACCGACGAACTCGGCCGCCATAGTCTTCGTGACAGAGACGAGCGCCGCCTTAATGGCATCGTAGACCCACTGGCCCTGCCGACCCAGGAAGCCGCCTTCCGAGGAGATGTTGACGATCGAGCCGCTGGTCTGCCTCAGCGCGGGGAGCAGCGCCTGCGTCATGAGCACCCAGCCGCGCAGCCCAATCGCTGTCTCTGGCTCCCAGTTGTCGATCCATCCGCCGTCCTCGATTCTCCCCGAGCGCAATATGGCGGCGTTGTTGACGAGCATGTCTAGCGACCCGACCTCATCGATGACCTCGCGCGCAGCGGCCTGCACGGAGGCGTCGTCCGCCAGGTCGACTTCCACGAACGACGCGTCACCGCCCGCGTCCCGGAGATGGCCAACGGTCTCGGCGCCGAGTTCCGCGTTGTTGTCCGCGACGATCACGCGGGCTCCCTCGTCGGCAAGCCTCGCTGCGGTGGCCCGACCGATCCCGGACGCCCCGCCCGTCACGAGGGCAACCCGGCCCTGGAATCGCCGTATCCCGTGCGGATTCATCGTCATGGATGTCGGTCCCGCTTTCGTGGGGTCGTGTCGTCGGCTCGCCCGGTGTGAGCGCATTGCCTTACGCGCAGACACAACGCTGACTCGCGCCGCAGCTTGCCATTGTCGTCGTTCAGCGAAGGCGCCACCACGAGCGCTGCGGGCCAGATCCTGACTACGCGGTGCAGATGCTTCCAGCGTGGACCGTCGCCCGCCTCAGATCGCCTGACTGCGCACGTCTTCCCTCTGGGAGGAGACTGAGATGGGCCCGCGCGACGCGGCGGCGCCACGTACGCCGCAGGGCGAACCTGGGGTTACCTTATCCCGCCGTTCGCCCGCTCTCAAGGACGAAGCAACGTGCGCCCGCTCCGGCCAGGCCCGCTGCCCTGGCGCGACACGCCGTGGGCCTAGGTGTCAGGGGCTGGGGGGCCGCTCGTCGTACATGTGGTCGATCGCGTGGATGGCTTCTGGTGATCCGATACCGAGGAGCAATCCCACGGCCCTGTTCCGCGTGCCCTCATGCTCGGAATGGAGGAGTTGGCTCAGAGCCGGTACCGCCGGTTCGCCGATCCTGCGGAGGGCGCTCTGCGCCATGCGCGCCGCGTCCCGGTCGTTGGACACCAGTATCTCAACGAAGTCCGGGACAATGCGCGTCCCGAACGGAAGCAGCACGTCGACTGCAGCGCCACGGACAGTCAGGCTGTTGTCGTCCAGAAGCGCGAACATCGTAGGCAGCATCACGTCGGCCTCCAGGCCAATGTGCACAAGCGCGTAGACGCAGGCCTGGCGGACGACCCAGTTGCCCTGGGCTCCGTCGGATAGGGTGTCGACTATGGCGGGTAGGGCGCCCTTGGCGTCCGGGCCGATGCCACCGAGGGCGTAGGCTGCGCCACGCCGGATGAACCGCTCCTCGTCTCGAAGGAGGTCTACGAGGGCTGGGACTGCCGGGGCCCCTATCTCTACCATGGCGCGGACGGCCTCGTGGTCTGGGTTGGGGTCGGTCCGATACGCGCGCAGGGCCTCGACGCGTGGCCCGAGCCGTGGGTCGACGCTGGACCCACAGCCGGTCAGGGTCAACGCGATGCCTAAGAGCGTGACGAGCCGGATTCCTTGTGCTTTGGCATGGGCCATGATTGTGTCTCCGCCGTCAGTGTTGCGGTCGCGCGGTGGACTACTGAGCGTCAGCGTCCTTGCCCACGGCTTCTCGCGCATGGCGACCCGGGCCTCCGTGAAGGAGTATGCATCAAGGCCGCAACACGGGCTGGGGCCACCAAGACGCGTCGCCGCCCGCGTCACGCGGATGGCCAACGGTCTCGGCGCCGAGTTCCACGCTGTTGTCCGTGGCGATCACGCGCGCGCCCTCATCGGCGAGTCGCACTGCCGTGGCCCGACCGATTCCAGACGCCCCACCCGTCACCAGGGCTGCCCGACCCTCGAAACGGGCTATCCCGTGCGGCTTCATGTGCATGCCTGTGCTTGTCGCCCTTCTGTTGTGCCGCTGTCGCCGCGCTCGATCCGTCGCGCACGACCGCCGTGAGCCCAGTGCCTACCGTGTGTAGGCACAACGCTGGCCTTGTCGCCTGCAATCTGCAGCGTCGCGGTCAGATGAAGAACATGTACACCTGACGCCCCGTGGCGACGCCGAAGATCATCCACAGCCCGCCAACAGCGAGGTCGCCCAGGATAAGCCCAAGGAAGAAGGGGATGGCGCGTCGGTAGCCGCCAACACCCCCGACTCGCAGCACCGCGAACTTCAGCGCCCACGCCAGGAGGAGCGGGAACCAGAAGTAATCCACCGCGAAACTAACTGCAAGGGCATACCCAGCAGGATGGAACGGCCAGGCGATGAAGCGAAGGCGGAGCGCATGCAGGACCGAGACCGCTGCTGCCCCGACGCCCATGAAACCAACGCGCAGGTAGTCAGGGTCGCGGGGGTACGAGAGCCAGCGGCCGAGATTCGTGAACGCGCCGTTTCCTACCCACAGTCGGAACGAGCTGAGCCCTGCGGTCGCGCCGTCTCGGTAGATGAGAGCCAGGTCGATCCAGAACACGGCGACGACGCCGACGACCGCGGCGAGCAGCATGGCAGCAAGCAACCGGCGCGCGTCCATCTGGCCAGAGCTGGCGAGTTTGTATGCCTCCAACTGGTTGGGCATCGGGTGCGGGCGGTACCCGCGGTTGAACCAGAACAGGAACGACATGGCTGTCAGGTTCTGTCCGCCCATCGCGCCTGTGCCGAGCGCCGTCACCATGATGTTCAGCGGGTGATTGAAGATGCCATGTGGGGCGCCAAACTCCGCGCGGATCCGTGTCACCGCCACAGCGATCGCGAAGTACAGCGCGAAGAACACGCCGCCATACGCCACGGACAGGCCCACCAGGCGACAGAAGAGCATCAACCCCACCGACCCGGCGAGTAGACCAAGGAACGCCGTGCGGTAGCTCATGGGCTCGTCCGGCCCTCGCCCGCCGCGGATTGCCTGCGCTAGCGCCTCGCGAAGATGACGCCGCCCCATCCATAGGGCGATAGCGCAGAGCCCCGCCCAGGATCCAGCGGCCTGCTCGTGGAAGTAAGGGAACTGAGGAAGGCGCTGGCTACCGACAAGGCTGGCGCCGACCTTCATGAGTTGGCGCAGGACGAAGAACACCCAGCACGAGAACGACAGATCCAGCGGTAGGAAGAAGCCGATGCCCACCATGAACGGGTAGAGCGATGTCCGCGTCGTGCCCATCGCGCTCCACGGCTTCTCCGCCAGGAAGCGACCGATGTCGTAGAGCTTCACATTCAGGCCCGGCACGCTGGGGAACAACACGTGGAGGCCGTTGACGATGTCGACGACGGCGACGATTCCGAAGCCCACCCATAGCAGCGGCTGCGCGAGGAACGACGTGGAGTTCGCGAGCGCGAGCGGCAACTGCACGATGGGGAAGACGAGCCGCTCCTGCCGGATCCACTGCTTCCTCAGCAACGCGTTGATGCAGTGCATGATCCACAGAAGCAAGAGCGTGAACGCGCTCCACGCAGCCGCTGGACGCGCCCACGCCGTGAGATGGCGCCGTGTGTGTAGAGTGGACTCGCCCACGTAATACGCGTCGAGTGCAACGGGGTCGGTGGGCGTCAGGGAGGGCGGGATGTAGTGGAAGAACAGCTCGCGCCATTCGTTCTCGGGCGTCGCGTAGCGGTAAGGATGCGTCACGACCGCGAACAGATCCTGCATCATGCCGTACGCACCCAAGGACGTCCCGACGACGAGCATCACGTAGACCGTCAGCAACTCGCCTGGACGTAGCGCGGCGCGGGGTGAGACGCGCCGGGCGAGGAGGTTGACAAGCGCAAGCACGAATAGGGCGCACACGGGATAGACGAAGATCGGCAGGGCGGTCGCTTGGGAGTCGTACTTGAGCTCAGCGACGCTCATCCAGTAGATGGTGACCGGCAGCAACGCCAGCCCGAGTAACGTCGCGCGAAGGCTCGTGGAGCGTGCCGGCATACTACCCTCAGCGGCGCGCGCCCGCTACGGATCACCGGCCTCCGCCTGTGGTCCGTCTCATCCTGTGAACGGCGCCCGACCCGGCGCCCTCTGAGCCGAGGATAAGCTGCTCTGGGCGCTGACGGCTAATGGGATCTCAGGAACCCGAAGGCTCCGAAACCAGTCAGCATGACAAGGGCGCCAGCGCTCGCCAACGCCCAGCGCACGCCGAACGCCTGGGCTGCGGCGCCGAGGGCCACCTGCCCAACCCATCCAAAGCTAATGGCGAAGACCCACCCGGCAATGACGCGTCCGCGCTGATCGTACGGCACGTGCTGCTGGAGAAGCGTCCACTGGAGCGCGTCGAAGAGGGCGGCGCTCGCGCCCACGCCCGCAGCGATGGCGAGCGACACGGGGAAGACGCCCGAGGCAGCGAACGCCACCAGCGTCAGTCCGTAGCTGACGGTCACGCCCGTGAGCAGAAGGCCCTTGCGCCGCGGGTTGCCCAGCATCGCGAGCGCGACCATGCCCGCTACGGCGCCGATGCCCAGCGCGAAGGACAGAGCTCCCAATCCGCGGACATCAACTCCCAGCACGTCGCGCGCGAGCGAAGGCATTACGGCGCCGAACGCGAAGCCGAATATCTCGACGACGAAAGCAGTCAGCAGCAACGCGCCGACCACGGGACGCCGGGTGAGCCGCGCCAACGCAGTCACCGCCTCCACGAGTATGCGCGGGTGAAACGATACGGTCGCGTGGCTGTCGCGCGGCGCTGATGGGATCGTGGCCATCGCGGCTGCCGCGGCGAGGAACACGCCCGCGCCAGCGAAGAAGGGCGCCACCGTCCCGAACGCGGCGATGGCGAGCCCGCCAACCAGGCTGCCGACCGCTCCGACGGTCTTCGCTCCGGTCGACTGAAGCGCCAAGCCCCTCATGGCGAGAGGCCGCGGGACGACGTCGGTGATGAGTCCCTGCGTGCATGGCACCTCGAACGGCTGCGCCAGCCCGCTGCACGCCACCAAGAGAAACAGCCATGGGATGTCCTCCGAGCCGTAGAAGGTCGTGGCTCCGAGCGCCGCGACGACGACCGCCTTGTAGAGCGCGGTGGCCGCCAGCAGACGACTGCGTGGCATCCGGTCGCTTATCTCGCCAGCGACCGGGGCGACGAGCGTCGTGGGCGCCTTCCGCGCCGCGAACGACAGCGCCGTTAGGAACACCGAGTCCGTCTTGACGAGCACGATCCACGCGACCGCCAAGCGTTCGCATTCGTTCGCAAGCGTCATCACCACCGTAGCAAGCCACAGTCTGCGGTATGCGGCGATCCGCCAAACGGACGGATGTGTCTCGGGCGCGGTCTGCTTGGTCAGTTCCCGGGCCTTCGGTTGGAGTGAGGGAGCCGTGCGCGCCCGCGGTACGATCCTCACGGGAAGCCGGCGCCGTTACGCGCCCAGGAGCGTGTCGCTATACTGTGCCTGACATCCCTCACCTTGGGAAGAAGCCAGCCAGATGAAGATCACGAAGCTCGAAACGCTGTGCCTGTCGCGCATGCACGAGCCGGAACGGCAATGGATCACCGCGAGCTATCGCACGGTGAAGGCGGACTGTGCCATCGTCGTTGTCCACACCGACGAAGGCATCGCTGGGATCGGCGAGGCCAGCGCGTACGGCGGCCCCCTCGGCATTCAGGACACCGTAGAGTGGCTGGCGCCGGAGTTGATCGGCCTCCACCCAGACGATGCCGCGACGCTGCTCAGTCCCAACGGCAGGGGCCGACGATACGACGCCGCCGTCGCCGGCATCGACTGCGCGCTCTGGGATCTGCGCGGCAAGATCGCTGGCAAGCCAACCGCGGATTTGCTGGCGGACGCCGCCGACGACAGCGTGCGCCTTTACGCGTCCAGTGGCTGCCGCTACGACTGGCGAGACCGACCCGAGCAGCTCGTAGACGAGGCGCGGGAATACATCGAACTCGGGTACACGGCGATGAAGTTCCGCATCGGCACGCAGTGGGCGTGGGACGGCGTGACGGTAGACCGCTTCCTCGAACTCGTACGCGGACTGCACGCGGCCGTGGACGGCCGTATGGAGCTCATGTTGGATGGCAACTGCCGGCTAACGGAGGCCGAGGCGCTCGCGATAGCGTTGGAGCTCGACCGTCTCGACTTCGCGTGGTTCGAGGAGCCGATCCCACACGCGGAGATAGACGCATACGCCCGCCTCAACGCCGCCGTCGACATGCCCATCACCGGCGGCGAGAGCTTCACGACTCTGGAGCAGTTCCGCCCCTACCTGGACGCGGGCGCCTACGACATCGTGCAGATGGACGCAGGGCTGTGCGGCATCACGGAACTCATGAAGATAGCGAAGGTGGCGGCGCGGTACGACGTCGACGTCTGCCCGCACAGTTGGCACAACATCCTCATGGGCCTCGCGAACGGACACGCGGTGGCGGCGCTCCCGCACGGCCGCGTCTTGGAGCAGTGCATGATCCAGGGGCCGCTTCAGATGGGCATACTCTCCGAGCCGCCTCACATCGAGGACGGGCGACTCCTGCTCGACGGGCGGCCGGGTCTTGGCGCCGCGCTGGCGGACGACCTCGAAGCCACCTTCCCCTACATCGACGGTGGCTACGCTCTCACGGTGCAACGCTGATGGCAGGAGATCGCATGGAGAGGTTCGCGCCGCTCAACCTCGCGCCCGACGAGATCACGGACTACACCCCGGAATGGGACGGCGAGCGGTTCGACGACGGACGGCCCAAGGTCGCCGACGACATCCTGGACCGCATGGCCGCCGTGACCGTCACCGAGGCGTGGGGCGTCCTGCAAGGCGCGGGGTACCGCTGGCAGTACGAGGACGGATGGCTACCAACACATCCCGGCGAGACGCTCGTAGGACGCGCGCTCACGGCGATGTACATGCCTCGCCGACCCGTCATGCGAACCGTCATGGAAGCAAAGGGCGAGCGCGCTGGCTGTGTCGGCGACCAGATATCGTGGCCTATCGACATGCTTGTCCAGCGCGATGTCTACGTTGCGGACGTCTACGGCAAGGTCGATCAGGGCGCCGTCATCGGCGACAACCTCGCCACTGCTATCTACGCGAACTCTGGCAACGGAGTCGTCCACGACGCCGCCGTACGCGACCGAGAGGGCATCCAGGAAATCGAGGGGTTCGCGAGCTTCGCGCGGGCGTGGCACCCGTCGTACGCGTCTCCGACGATCATGCTCGTTGGGGTCAATACGCCCGTCCGCATGGGCAAGGCCACCGTGATGCCCGGGGATGTCGTGTTGGGCAAGGACGACGGCGTCGTCTTCGTCCCGCCGCATCTCGCGGAGAAGGTCGTGAAGACCTCGGAGTTGGTGCGGCTGCGCGATGACTTTGGCAAGGGTCGCCTGCGCGAGGGCAAGTACACGCCGGGGCAGATCGACACGCGATGGACCGACGACATCGAGCGCGACTTCTCCGCGTGGCTCGAGGACCACATCGACGACCTGCCCGTGTCACGCGAGGCAATTCAGGAACTGCTCAAGGAACGCACATGGTAGGACAACACCGGGCCATGCCATGACGCGTCACGAGCTCTCGTCTGCGCGTGTCGTTTTGGCATATCAGGCGGCCGGAGGAAGGCCCGAGACGAGCTGCGGGAAGGAAGATGGTGACCCCTACGGGATTTGAACCCGTGTCGCCAGCGTGAAAGGCTGGTGTCCTAGGCCAGACTAGACGAAGGGGTCACCCTGTTCTCGGCTGAGAACCCTTATATCCTAGCCAAGCCCTCTTCCGCTGGTCAAACGAAAGTGGCGCCTGTGCGCAGCGGCGAGATACACTCGACAAGTGGAGTCGGTTTCCGTCATCCTTTCATATGTGCGTGGTCGGTTCTTCTGCGTTGGCTTGCCAACGCGGGAAGTTGGCACGTGACGTGCAGCACCGGGGTCGGAACGGGCATCGTGACGGACAGAGAGCGGCGGGCGAGCCGTCGCCCATCGCAGGCACGAATGAGGAGTCAGGAACATGGCTGACGTACTGGAAACGGGAGAAGACGCGTTCGAAGCGGACGTCCTCAAGAGCGACACCCCGGTATTGGTGGATTTCTGGGCGCCCTGGTGCGGCCCGTGCAAGATGGTGGCTCCCGTCGTGGAAGAGCTCGCCGGCGACTATGACGGCAAGCTCAAGGTCGTCAAGGTCAACGTCGACGACAACCCTGGGCTCTCCGTGAAGTACCAGGTGCGCGGTATTCCCACGCTGCTCATCTTCAACGACGGAGAGGTCGCGCAGCAGGTCGTGGGATTCGTTCCCAAGGCCGCCCTCGCCGAGAAGGTGGACGCCGTCCTGGCGGGGTAATGGACGAACTACCCGCGTCGCCCCATGACATAGCACATAGCGTTGCCGCCGGGCGCCTCGACGTGGTCACTAGACCACGCTGGCGTCCGGCGTTCTCATGCGTTCGCCTCTGCGAACGCGACGCGTCGGCAGCAGGGAGCGCACGCACATGACGCCGATACGCCTGGGGATCATCGGGGCGGGTTCGTTCGCGAACTCGCTTCACCGCTCCGCGATGGAGGCGCAGCCTGACCGGTTTGAGATCGTCGCGGCGTACGACGGAGCGCCGTCCGCGGCGCTGAACTGGGCCGCCAGGTCACGCGCCGCCGCCTACGAAAGCCTCGACGATCTACTCGCGCACCGTCAGCTGGAAGCGGTGTTCATCACGGGAGGACCGGTGTCCGGCAGGTTCGACGCCGCGCACCGCGCCCTCGAGGCCGGACGACACGTGATCGTCGAGCCGCCCATGGCGGCGTCGGCGGCACAGTGCGACCAACTCATCCCCCTCGCGCGACGCAAGGGACTCGTGCTAACGGCCGCCCACGTGCGCCGATGGGACCACGCGATCGTGCACGCGCGTACGCGCATCGAAGGCGGCGAGCTTGGGAATGTCGACCTCGTGAAGCTCGCCGGAGCGGTAGATTCGCTAGAAGAGGGGCCGTTCGGCGAGGGCTTCGACCTGTTTGACGCGGCGCTCCTCTTCAACGGCTCGGAGCTTGTCGAGGTGGCGGCGGCCCCGAACCTGCGCCACGGCAGCCCGCCCAATGCCATGTCGATTCTTGTCCGGTTCGAGGAACCTCCCGCCGTGGAAATCGGCCTGATCGTGACAGGGGCATCCACACCCCTGGCGCTGCCAAGACTGATGGCCGTTGGTGGGCGTTCGGCGCTTTCTGACACGTCGGCGCCAACGCCGCCCTCGATGGGGCCGTTCTACGAAGGCGTATGGCGTTCTGTCCGAGAGCGAGCGCAGGTTCCCGTGTTGGCGGCGGCGGCGCGGAATGCCGTCTATCTAGCCGAATGCGCGCAGAACTCCACCGGAAGCGGCCGCGCTACTTCGGCCGAGCGCCTTCTGAAGGTAGTGGAGTAGCCGCACGCTCTTGGGAGTGGCGATTTTAGCGTCCAAAACCGCTTGTCGGTTCTTGACCATGCGGGTAATATTCAGCCCGGCAAGCCGCCGGAACGCTGGCATCTCATTGAACAGTAGGGGCAGGGATCGCGACGCGACATCGTGGCGTCGGCGACTACCACTCTGTCCGCTGAAAGGGACACCATGCTGACGTTCGCCGAGTTCTTGACCACGCGCCGCGCGGCGCTGGGTATGAGCATGACAGAACTCGCCCAACACCTTTCGGTCACACCGCAGTACATCAGCCTACTCGAGGCCGCCAAGTGCAACCCGTCCCGCAAGCTACAGGGGCGTTGCGCGGAGTTCTTCGATGAGGATGTCGATTACATCGACTTCCTGGCTCAGCCCATGTCGCGCCAACAGAAGCAGGCCCTGCTCAAGACGCCGGCCGCGCTGCCGTTCATGAGCCGGCGGCCCACGGACGCTGTCGGGGAACTGGCGCCCGACGACACACCTGTCGCGACCGACGGCGAAGACGAGTTCATACAGAGACTCCTGGCGCCGATCGGAGCAGGCGGCGTGCAGGGAGGACACGAGTTCTACACGCGGCTGCTGGACGAAGTCGGCGCGAAGTCGAACGGCGACTACGCGTTCTCGGCAAAGGCGCGTGGCTGGGCGGAATACTACCGCGCGCTGCTGTCCGAGCAGGTCGAAGGCCCCGGCTCGGGGCGCTCCGCGTTCGAGAGACTCGCCGCAAGCTTCGACGAGACGACAGACGGAGCATACCCAGACGCTCTACGGCTCCTGACGGCAGACGCCCTGGCGACGGCCTACGCCCGGGACAGGGATTGGGCGAAGGCAGCGACGGCATACGCCGAGGCCGCCAGCCGCGCACGCCGAGTCGAGGACACGGATCGTCTGGCGGAAGCTACCCGGCAGGCGGCGGACTGCTACCGCCAACTAGGCCGCGTGGACCGCATCATCGAGCTCTACCGTGAAGCGACCAGCGGCGAGGATGTCCCTGCCGGTATCAAGGCCGAATTCCTGATCGCTCAGGCGACGCTCCTCTGCCACCTGGGTGACTACGAGGCAGCCCTGGAACCTATCTACGGCGCAGTGCGCATATGGCGACTGAGATCGCTGGACATCGATGGGCGCACGGCTCAGTTGATATCCGCGCAGGTGCTAGGTCTCCACTGCTTCGTGCAGACGGAGAGTCGCGACGAGGCGCGCAAGTGGCTCGGCCGCGTGCGGTCCACGCTCGCGCGAGTGACCCCCGACGAGCTCTCACCCGAGATGCAGGAACGCCTGACGGCGTTGAGCAACCTCGAGTCCGCCGCCATGGTGGTGCAGCAAGGCCGGTGGAACCATGCGTGGAAGAACCTGACGAGCGTTGAGCGGTGGCTGGACGCTGACGACGTTCCTTCCGGCGACGCGGACGAACACGCTCTGCTGAGGCAACGTATCCGTCTACTGAAGACCGAGGTGTGTCTGCGTCGTGGCGAGACCAGTCAGGCGCTGACGATCGCCGACGAAATCATGGCTCACGACGCCATGGCGGATGCCGTGCGCGACAAGGGCCAGCACGCGCGTATCTGGGGAGCCCTGGCTGGACTGCTGGACCGCTCCGGCGAGAAGCAGGCTTCGCAGAAGGCGCTGAGCGTCGCCAGGAAGGCGCTCGACCCGGATGACCAGCCATCCGAAGCCGTGCGCGCGCTCTGCGACATCCCACAAATCAGCGCGTTGCGCGAATCCCTGGCGTAGCTCCCGCGACCGCCCGCACCCCAGACTGACGCGCCCGTGGCATCCCTGGACATCCGTGTCTGCTGCCATGGGCGGTGGCCGCCCGGCCGTCCCGCCGCCACGTGGCTGTTCCACGCCGCGCCAATTCCCAGACGTAGTGTGATTTACACTAGTGCCCTAACCGGGTATCCTCCGCGCATCACCACGGTGCGCATACGTTAGTATCGGTACTCATCCGCGAGGAGGTTGGTTCATGCGCGTACGAATGTCGTCGTCTGTACGCCGCGCGGCCGTTATGTCGTCACCCGTCTCCATACTGCTCGTCCTTGCGCTGGCTCTCGGCTGTCAGAAGGACGCCACCCTCCAAGCCATAGACGACCTCAAGTCCAGTTCGGCCACGGAGCGGCTGCGCGCGATCCAGGTGCTAGCGCAGGCGGCGGACGCGCCCCTGGAGAAGGGCGGCATCGAGCAAGTCGAAGCTGCGCTCGGAGAGGCGCTCTCCGACACCGACGAGCAGGTGCGCCTGAAGGCCGCCGAGGCGTCCGTCAACTGGCGTGGCAAGCAGCTCCACCAGACCGAGGCCGCTGTTGCGCTGACATCCCTCGTCTCGTCAGACAGCGCCGCTCTACAGCGCTCGGCGGTTGACTTGCTGGGCAAGCTGCGCAACGACGCCGCAACTGCCGGCCTCGCCCAGGCGCTCGCACAAGACGCGACGACGCGGATGACCGCCGCGAGGTCGCTCGAGGCGCGCAACGCCACATTGGATGCGGCCGACGACACCCGTTTACAGCTCGTGCTGGGCAGGCCCGAGCAAGTAGCAGCTAAGGGATCCGCCGCGATCCCAACGCTCCAGGCCCTCCTCGACGAGGACGCCGCGTACCGCGCCGCCGCCGCAACCGCGATCGGCCTCATCGACGACGCTGATGCCATCGCGGTCGCGGTCGTCAAGGTGCTCAGCGACCTCGAGTCCGACGAAGTCACCGTGCGACTGGCGGCTGTGGGAGCCCTCGGCGCTCTCGGAGACGACGAAGCGATTTCGCCGCTACAAAACCTGGCCGAGAACGACCCAGATATGACCGTGCGGTCCAGCGCGAGAGTCGCCGCACACGTCGTGATGGGCGACACCGTAGCGCTCCTAAGCACGCTGGATGACGCCGACGTTCACGTCCAAACGGTAACGGTGCGAGGCATCCGCAACGTGGACGACAAACGTCCCGCGGTTGACCCACTCATCCGCCTTGCGCGCCGCACGACGAACCAGGATCTCGCCAACGAGGTCATCACGACGCTCGCCTCGTGCGGGACGCTGGCGGCGGCTCCGCTGCTGAGCCATATCGCCGAGGAACCTGAGTGGGGTCTCCGACTCCGGCTCGCGAAGGCGCTCGGACAGCCCACGGTAGTGGCGGACATGGACCAGGACACCCAGGCGGAGCTTTACGACCTCTACGTCGCCGAGGGGAACGACAACGTGAAGGCGGAACTGAACCGCATCCTCAACGCCATCCCGGAAGCTGGCTGAGGCGAACATCCAGGCTAGAAACGAGAAAGGTCGGCCTCCGCTGGGGCCGACCTTTCTCTACGTCTGGCTTCGGATGCGTCTACTCGGCGTCGCCCGGATAGGCGCGGTTCTCGTGTTCCGCGAGGAACCTCTCCGCCCCAATCGCGGAAGCGGCGCCCGTGGCGGCGGCGGTAATCGCCTGTCGGAAGACGTGGTCCTGCACGTCTCCTCCAGCGAACACGCCAGGGACGCTCGTCCTCTGTTCACGGTCCGTTACAAGGTAGCCCTGGTCGTCCAGATCCAGCTTGCCTTCGTACAGCGACGTGTTGGGCAAGTGGCCGATGAAGATGAACACCCCGTCGATCGGGAAGTCGGTCACCTCGTCCGTCTTCACGTTGCGCAGCCGAGCCGCGTGGACTCCCACATCGTCGTCGCCGAGGATCTCGTCCACGACGGAATCCCAGATGATCTTCACCTTGTCGTTCTTGAAGGCGCGTTCCTGGATGGTCGGGCTGGCGCGCAACTGATCGCGACGGTGTACGATGAACACCTCACTCGCGAACCGCGTCAGGAAGAGCGCCTCCTCGACGGCGGCGTCTCCACCACCAACGACAATGACTCGCTTCTCGCGGAAGAAGAAGCCGTCGCACGTCGCGCAGTACGACACGCCCTTGCCGACCAGCTCCTCACCCGGCACGCCTAGCATGCGAGGCGACGACCCCGTGGCGACGACGACGGATTTCGCGGCGATCTCCGAGCCCGACTCGGTCGTGATCGTGAACGGGTGGTTCTCGAAGTCCACGTTCGTGACGTAGTCGATGCGGATCTCCGTGCCGAACTCCTCCGCCTGCTTCTGGAACGTGGCGATGAGCTCCGCAGCGTCCTTGCCGCCGTAGCCAGGATAGTTCTCGACATCGAGCGTGAGCGTAAGCTGCCCGCCCAATTCACGACCCGTGATGAGCAGCGGCTCCAACTGCGCGCGGCCGGCGTACAGACCCGCTGCATACCCCGACGGCCCGGCTCCGATGATGACGACGTTGCGCGTTTCCATGTCCCTTAGACTCCCGCGGCGGCCGCGACTTTGCCCTCGACGTTCGCCGTCGAGACGATGTGCGTGCCCATTCCCAACTGCTTCGCGTCGTAGCCCAACGCCAGCGCGACGAGTTGCGGCACATGCAGCACGGGCATGTTCAGTCGGCCGCTACCCTTGCCCAACTCTTGGAGAGCGCTTTCCGCGTCAGGTTGGCGCGCATCCAGGTTGAGATGGCACAGTGGACACGGCGTCACCATCGTGTCGGCGCCGTTGTCACGTGCATCCGCAAGATGCGTGCCCGCCATCCCAAACGAGTTCGTCGGGTTCATCATCTGGATGGGGAACCCGCAGCACTTAGTCTTGCCGCCGTAGTCGACCGGCTCGCCACCCAAGGCCGTGATGAGCTCGTCCAGCGATGTCGGCCGATGCGGGTGGTCGAACCCGAGCAGGTCCGACGGTCGCACCAGATAGCATCCGTAGAAGGACGCGACGCGCAAGCCGTCGAGAGGCTGCTTGATCTGCTCGCGCAGCTTCGTCAGCCCATATTCCGCGTCGTCTACAAGCACCCAGAGGAGGTGCTTCACCTCGATGGTGCCGTTGTATTGGTATCCCGTGTCCTCGAGTATCTCGTTCAGTCGGTCGCGCTTCTTCTCGTCCTCTTGCACTTCCTTGTTGAGCTTGTTGAGAACGCCCTGACACGTGCTGCACTGTGTCAGCAGCGTCAGGCCCTTCTGCTCCGCAAGCGCCAGCGTGCGAGCGTTGAGCGCGTCCGTCATCTCGGGGTTTACGTCGTCCGTCACGCCGGCTCCGCAGCACGCTGCTTCCCGCAACTCGTCGAGCTCGATGCCCAGATGCCGCGCGACGAGCTTCGTGGACGTGTTCAATTCCTTGCACGCGCCCTTGGCCACGCAGCCAGGGTAGAACGCGTATTTCTTCCCGGGCTCGCCCGCCTGGACTTCAGTTCCCTCTGCCATGACTGGTCCTATTCCTTGCGTTCGCTACGGATGCTGCCGTCGGACATCACCTCGCCGCCACCATCTGTCATTCTGAGCGTAGCGAAGAATCTCTTGCATCGAGCTCCACGCAGAGACTCTTCGTCGCCGCGCTCCTCAGAATGACATCGTCGCAGGCGGCCTAGGGGCACAATGCCCTTACGCGTTGAGAACACCCTAGTCCTTGTCCTTGGGCTCGGCGGCCGACTTGGTCTTGTCGATGATCCTCTTGACCTCGTTCATCTTCGGCACCGGCGGATGGTGACGACCAGGAAGGAGGTGCATTGGATTGGGTCGGAACTTGTTCTTGAGACCCATCCGCACGCCCATCGGCAAGAGGTCCGTGACGAACTCCTTCAACGACCCGACGGACTTCATCGGCAGCTTGGCTTCATCCAGCCACCCGGACTCCTCGACGATGTCCACGAAGCCGCGCGCGTGACGCGAGCCGTTGTTGTCGTGGAAGCCCTGCTTGTGCGCCTCGTTCCGCAGGTCGACGATGCGGTAGAGCGGGTTCACGGGCTTTGGGCAGGCCTGGACGCACGCGAAGCAGTGGGCGCAGTCCCACATGCCGCCGTACTCGCTGAGTTGCGCGAGGCGTTCGCTCTGGGTCTCGTCACGCGTGTCGTGAACGACGCGCTGCGCCTTCGCAAGCGCCGCCGGCCCGAGGAAGTTCTTGTCGATCTCGTACGACGTACACTCGGAGTAGCAGGCGCCGCACATGATGCAGGTGGAGGCGTCGTCGATCATGGAGAAGTCCTCGGGGCTCATAAGATGCTCCCCCTCGGCTTCTCGCGCCGCGTCGGTCTTGATGTACGGATCAACCGCGCGGATCTTCTCCCAGAACCCGGTCGCGTCCGTGACAAGATCCTTAACCACCGGCATGTTCCCTGCCGGTTCGACGGTGATGGTATTGTCCTTATCGAGGTGGTCGCGGTACTGCGAGTTGCACACCAGCTGCCCGCCGCCGTTCACGCGCATGGCGCAGGAGCCACAGATGGCGCTACGACACGACATGCGGTACGTCAGCGTGCCGTCCATGAACCACTTGATGTGGTTGATGCAGTCCAGCAGCGTCGAGTCATCGGAAGGTGGCTCGAACGTGTAGTCCTGCCAGTACGACTCCGCGTCCGTGTCCGGGTCGAACCGCTTGACCCGGATGGTAATGGGTTCCGGCATGCTCAGTACTTTCTCTCTACCGGCTCGTGCCGAATGATCTTCACCGGCTTGTAGGTGAGGTCCGGCGTGCCGTCTTCGGTACGGTGAGCGAGAGTGTGCTTCAGGAAGTTCTCGTCGTCCCGCGTCGGGAAATCACGCCGGGAGTGACCGCCGCGAGATTCCTGCCGCTCCAGAGCCCCCGCCGCCATGACCTCGGCCAGTTCGATCATGTGGTCGAGTTCAACAGCCTCGAAGAACTCCGTGTTGAATCGCCGCGATCTGTCGCTGATGCCCGCTCGTTCGTAGCGCCCTCGGAAGTCCCGCAACTCGCCGACGAGCTCCGCGAGCGGCTCTTCGGAGCGGTAGACGCCGCACTTTGTTGTCATCGCCTGCTTGAGGTCGTTGCGGATGTCGCCCAGCGTTTCCGGCCCGTCCATCGCGCGGACACGGTTGGCGCGCTCCGTCGCCTGCGCCACGGCATCGGAGAACACCTGCGGCGATGCCGGCTTGTCCTCGTATCCCCCGTTGAGATACTTCGCGATGCTTCGACCCGCGCGGTCGCCGTATACACACGCTTCCAGCAGGGAGTTGGTGCCTAGACGATTGGCGCCGTGCGTGGACACGCAAGCGCATTCGCCAGCGGCGTAGTAGCCCGCTAGGACGTTCTCTTCCTCGTCGTAGACGACCTCGCCGGCCACATTCGTCGGCACGCCGCCCATGGAGTAGTGCGCCGTCGGCTGGATGGGGATGGGCTCGTGGACCATGTCGATGCCCTGGAAGTCCCGCGATATCTGCCAAATCTGGGGAAGGCGCTCCATGATAAGGTCGCGTCCCAGATGACGCAGGTCGAGGTACACGGCGTCGCCGTCTTCCTCGCCGCCGCGCCCTTCGTCGATCTCCGTCTGCTCCGCCCGCGAGACGATGTCGCGTGGCGCGAGTTCCATCATGCCCGCGGCGTAACGCTCCATGAACCGCTCGCCCTTGCCGTTGATGAGGTAGGCGCCTTCGCCGCGCGCGCCCTCGGAGGCAAGAATGCCGTGGCGGTAGAGCCCCGTCGGGTGGAACTGCATGAACTCGGTGTCTTCGAGCGGGACGCCCGCGCGGTACGAGATGATCGCGCCGTCGCCGGTGCTAGCGAACGCGTTCGTCGTGGTCAGGAAGATGCGACCGTAGCCGCCCGTCCCGAACATGACCGCCTTGGCCTTGATGACGTCGATCTCGCCGCTGTCGATGTTCATCACCACGATGCCGTGGCACCGATTGTCGTGGACGATCAGCGAGAGCATGTACCACTCGGAGTAGATCTTGACGTCGTGCTTCACGACCTGCTCGAAGAGGCCGTGCAGCACGGCGTGTCCCGTGCGGTCGGCGGCGAAGCAAGCGCGTGGGCTGCTGTGTCCTCCGAACGGACGCTGCGCGATCTTCCCGTCCTCGGTGCGGCTGAACACGACGCCCATATGCTCGAGGGCGTAGATCGTCTCGGGCGCGCTCTCCGCGAGGATCAGACTCGCGTCCTGGTCGGCGAGGAAATCGCCACCCTTGACGGTGTCGTAGTCGTGCATCTCCACGGAGTCTTCGTCGGCGTTTCCCAACGAAGCGGCGATGCCGCCCTGCGCGGCGCCGGAGTGCGAGCGCACGGGATGGACCTTGGAGAGGATCGCCACGTCTTTAGCGCCACCGGCGATGGCCGCCAACGCGGCGGACTGGCCTGCCAGTCCCGCTCCTACGATGACGACGTCGTGCTCAATCATGCCCGCTTCCTCAGTCCATGTTGTCAATGATCGCCTGGCCGAACCCCGACGTCGGCAGCTTCGTCGCACCGTCCATGAGCCGCTCGAAATCGTACGTCACGCGCTTCTGCTCAATGCTGCGCTCGATGCCCTGCACGATCAGCTCGCCGACTTCCGTCCAGCCCAGGTGGTTGAACATCAGCACGCCGGAGAGGATCACGCTGCTGGGGTTCACCATGTCCAGGTCGGTGTATTTCGGAGCCGTGCCGTGGGTCGCCTCGAAGATGGCGTGGCCGGTGTTGTAGTTGATGTTGCCACCCGGCGCGATACCGATGCCGCCCACCTGCGCCGCGAGCGCGTCGGAGAGGTAGTCGCCGTTCAGGTTCAGCGTCGCGATGACGTCGAACTCCTTCGGGCGCGTCAGCACCTGCTGAAGGGCGATGTCCGCGATGGCGTCCTTGACGATGATCTTGCCAGCGGCGACGGCGGCGTCCTGTTCCGCGTTGGCGGCGTCCTCGCCGTCGGACTCCTTCGTCCGCTCCCACTGCGACCACGTGTACGTCGCGTCGCCGAACTCGCGCTCGGCGAGGGCATATCCCCAGTCACGGAAAGCGCCTTCCGTGAACTTCATGATGTTGCCCTTGTGGACGAGCGTCACGCTCTTCCGGTCGTTGTCGATCGCGTATTGGATGGCGGCGCGCACGAGCCGGTCGGTGCCCATCTGGCTCACGGGCTTCACGCCGATGCCGACCGTGTCGCCGTGTTCGGCGCCAAAGCGAACGCGACCATGGTCCGCTGGGAATTCCTCCTTCAGGAACGCGAGGAAGCGGGCCGCCTCGGGCGTGCCGGCGGCGAATTCGATACCCGCGTAGATGTCCTCCGTGTTTTCACGGAAGACGACCATATCCACGTCCTCGGGCCGCTTGATGGGCGACGGAACGCCTGCAAAGTGCCGCACGGGGCGCAGGCACACGTAGAGGTCGAGTATCTGCCGCAGAGCGACGTTGAGCGACCGTATGCCGCCGCCTACGGGCGTCGTGAGCGGCCCCTTGATGCCAATGAGGTAGTCCGTGAACGCCTTCACGGTGTCGTCGGGCAGCCACTCGCCGAACTTCTCGAAGGCGAGACCACCGGCGAAAACCTCCCACCACTCCACCTTACGGTCGCCGCCGTACGCCTTCTCGATGGCGGCGTTGAAGACGGCTTCGGACGCGCGCCAGATGTCTGGCCCGGTGCCGTCGCCTCGTATGAAGGGAATGATCGGATTGTCGGGTACGTTCAGTGCGTCCGCGCCCATCGTGATGCGGGCGCCAGCTTCCGGCGGGGTCACGTTCTCGAACTCGCTCACACGCGTCTCCTCAGCGCTTTTATCCACCGGAATCGTATCGGATGGGCCGGAGCAAAAGCCAGGTGGCAACGCTCCGAATATAGCACTGGACGCACGTCTCATCAACGCGCGATGGCTGCCAATGCAGCGGCGAGCGGCGGAGTCGCGCATCCAACCAGGAGCGGCAGGGCCGCCCTCGCCGGCCACGCTGGGGAGCTCACTGTGAGCGGATCGGCGCGGGAGCCGACGCACACCCAGCGTGTCGGCCAGCCGCCCACACGCGAAGCCGCTACGCCGCTCTACGGAATCACTCTACGCTGACGGGCACGTCGACGTACGTGGCCTGGCCGCCAGTGAAGCGATCTGCCAACAAGCCGACGACCATGTAGTCGTGCTGTGCGCGAAACGCCTCCCCCTCTGCTGGCAAGACGGTGACCGTTTGACCACTGATCGTGATCTCGGGTGTCCAGACGGCGCCATCCTCCCGGTTAACGCTTGCCTGCGTGAATTCCCACAGTGGGATGAGTCGATCCGAGTTGTCGATCACAGCGTCGAACACAAGGCGGAGGCCGTCGGTGTTAAGGTCCGCGGCCTTCAGCGGGCCGTCGAACGGATCCGGCGCCGCCTGGAGCAGGCTCGGAGGGTCGGGGACGCCGATCCCCTCGTATTCGAACTCGTGGCGGCCAGCCTTGCCCCACAGGAGCGCCGGAGGAGGATTGGTGACTATGAACGCGCGCAGGGCTCCAGACCCCGCGATCTCGTCGCTGGCAATATAGAGCCCGGGCTCGAACCGCACGGGGCCGGGGTCTCGATCGAAGATGACGTGGATCTTCTTCCCCCACACGAGCATCCCTGGTAAGAATGTGGGTAGGCGTACTTCCACCACCTTGGCGTCCGGCAACGGGTGGTCGTCGCCGTCCGGCGCGGTGACGTCGTCGCTGCCGCAGGCCGACACGAAGGCGCACGCGACCAGTAAGGCCACTGCGCCGACGTGGATGGCGCGATCCCAGACCGCGCGGTAGTCGTCAGCAGCTAGCAATGGTGGTCCTCCCTCCGAACGCGGCTTACATGTGCTCCCAGCACGCCCGTCACTTGGATAGTAGCATTCGACGCGTGAGGCTCGCGTCACCTGCGGTGACTTCGTAAGCGTACACGCCGCTGGCGGCGGCCTCTCCGGTTGCGTTCCTGCCGTCCCAGTAGGCGGCAGTGTCGCGGCTTGAGTAGGCGCCTGGCTCAAGATGCCCGAGTTCGATGGACCGAACCAACTCGCCGCTCAGGGAGTATAAGTATATGCGTACCGTCACCTCAGCCGCGTTGCCGAGGGCAAACGCGATCCAGGTCTCCGGGTTGAAGGGATTGGGGAAGTTCCCAGTGACGGTGAGAGGCTCGGCAGCAACCTGACTCGGCGCGGCTGGGAGTCCTGGTGGCACGAGAGTGCCGCCATGGCCGGGAAGGCGTGGTCGTTGAACGCCGTGTGCGCATGATCTCGCCAGGCCGTTGAGTCGCGCAGACCGTCCCCATTCGCGTCGGTCTCGTCCTCCCACCAGTAGGACATTGTATCCACATCGATTTGCTATTCCTGCATGGTGCGGGGGCCATATATCTCCATCGCATTCCAGATCACATCGTTCCAGCCGATGTCGGGATCCCAGGAGCCGGCGCCGATTCATTGGCGGCTGGCTGGCGTTGCGCTCGCCCGCGCGCCATCAATCCTCCTCCCGCGTCTGTCGAAGCGCGACTCTGTGCATCCGCGCCACGGTATTACGGACACGCGCGCGGCTTCCCCGCTTCAGGAGACTTCCGTGACCGACTTCTCGCTGCCCGCAGGCATTGATGTCACTACTCTCGCCCCGCTCGTACGCTCTGTCACTTCGCTCCCACAAGGCGAGGTTGTCGACTGGACCAGCCGCACGTTGCAGGGCGGCACGGTGGGTGAAGTGCACCTACTGGAAGGTACGGCGAAGGCCGGGCCGACGGACGGCAGGCTGGTCGACTGGTCCTTGGTGCTGAAAGTGCAGCGCCAGTGGGCGCGCCCACACGATCCCGACAGTTGGCGGCGCGAGTTCCTGATGTACGAGTCGGGCCTGCTGGACGATACCGGCCCCACACTCGCCGTGCCTGACCTACTGCGCTCGGATGTCGAGGACGACGTGATCTGGCTCTGGCTCGAGCGCGTTGCGGGAGTGACGGGCGAGGACATGGCGTTGGAGCACTATCGCCAGGTGGCGACCGACCTCGGGCGTATGCAGGGAGAGTATCTCGCGGGACGGGAGCTGCCCTGCCATCCGTGGTTCAGCAGCCGACGCTGGGTGTCATCCACCGCCGCTATGTGGGGCACGCAGTGCGTCTACGGCTTGGGCCGCGCCAGCGCCGAAGGTGGCCACCATGGGGGCCTTCCTCCCGATCTGAGCCGCGCGACACTGGAGCTATGGGGGCAGCGAGACAGAATGCTCGACCGTCTGGACGCGTTCCCTCGGACGCTGTGCCACCGCGACTACCACGCCGACAACCTGTTCATCCGCACGGATGTCGAGGGCGCCCTACAGACAGTCGCGTTGGACTGGGACTGCGCGGGGATCGGCGCGATCAGCGAAGACATTGGGGACATGGTCGCTGAGGCGGTCGTGTACTTCGGCTATGACCTCACGGGCGCTGACGAACTCGTCCAGGCAGCGCTAGATGCGTACGTCGATGGCCTGCGAGACGCTGGCTGGCAGGGCTCCGCGGATGTTGCGCGCGGCGGACTCGTGACAGGCCTCCCGTTGCAGTGGTGTCTTCGAGTCGCCTGCCTGGCGCGGCAGGCCGACGACACGGAAACGCTGGAGCGATACGTCGCCGTCCAACGCTTCCTGCTTGCGCTGGCGGACGAGGCGAGGCGCCGGAGCTGAACGCGACACGATGACTCGAGGTCTCTGGGGCGGCTGCGGGATGGCGGTCGCACGTCCCATTAACACCGCCCGGCTGTCCGTGCTAGCGTAGTGCCATCCCACTTCCTCCGACCCGGACGGACGCAATGCTGGTCGTATGCAATGGCATGGGACGGAGCGGCTCGACGCTCCAGTTCAACTGGGCGCGCGTGCTGGTAGTCATGGCGGGGGTAGGCGAAGCCCACGGCTACATCGCGACCACGCCAAACCATACGCGGGGCGAGCCCCACGAAGTCGTGGCGGAATGGGGGCGCGACGACGCATACCACGTGGTCAAACTCCACGGGGTGCACCCAGTTCTGCCGCAGCTCCTCCAGGAGGACGCGGCACGTGTCTGCTACATCCATCGGGATCTGAGAGATGTAGCGGTCTCGATGATCTCGACGTGGGGCTGGAGACGTGAGGCGCTCGCAGACGGGCTGGCGAAGGAAGTCCGGAACTACGCCGCCCTGGAAAGCCTGCGGCAGGCAACGCCCGAGAGGTTCATCTGGCAGCGGTACGAGGACGTGATGGCGGACCCGGCCGCCTCCGTCCGCGAGGTTGCCGACCTTCTCGGACTGCCGTTCGATGATGAGGCGGTCTTGCGTGTTGTCAGCGCATGCTCACTCGACACGGCCAAAGCGGTGTGCGCCGTCGGCAGGAAGGCCCTACGCGAGAAGGTCCGGGAAGAGCTCGCCGCGGGTGGCGCGTCCCAGGCGGCCCGCGCGCTGGCGGAGATGGGAAGAGGGCAGCAGAACCCCACCTCTCTCATGGTCGATCGCAACACGCAGCTGATGTACAACCACATCTCGCGCCACGAAGGCAGGTCGGGGGTTTGGCGAGACGCGCTGCCCAAGCCGGAGCTCGACATGATCATGGACACGTATGGCGAGTGGTTAGAAGGCGCCGGCTACGATGTGTAGCCGCGGCGGCACGCGGCCCTCGACCGTAGTCGCGCGATTGCACGGGGCCGCCAGACCGGATTGGTGACCGCCTCGACCGCCGTACGACCTCACGAAGGAAGCGCCACGCCGACGTGGATCGGGCCGGTCCCCGCTCTGTTCCTTCCCATGTAAGAAAGACGGACGCCTGTGCGGCGCGTCGCACGAGTCGCTGAGAGCTCGAGTCGCATCTGGTGAGCTAGAGTCGCATCTGGTGAGCAGGGGTAAAGCACATCCGCCGGACGAGGTGGAGCACGATGACGCTCCCGATCGCTGTCGACGCGACGAGCATCAGCATGACGACGATCTGGTAGCGAATCGCCTCCAAAGGCGGCTGCCCGGCCAATATCTGTCCGGTCATCATGCCGGGCAGCGAAACCAGACCTACCGTCATGAGCGCGTTGACCGATGGGATCATCCCCGCCTTCGCGGCGTCCCGTAGATGGTCGCGCGTTGCCTCCTGATAGGTCGCCCCAAGGCAGAATGCTAGTTCGATCTCGGCGCGCTGCTTGCGCAGGTCAGAGAACAGCCGGTCAAGACCGATGGAGACGGCGTTCATCGAGTTCCCGATGATCATGCCGCCGAGGGGGATGAAGTACTGCGGCAAGTACCACGGCCGCGCGCCAACGATGGCTCCGGTCACGAACGCTGTCACGAGGACGTAGCTGACGACCATCGAGACGAAGGTAGGGCCGAAGACGCGCACGCGGTCCTCGTTCACACGCTTTCTTACCGCGCGCGCCGCCCAGAAGATCATCCACACGTAGTACAGCAGTACGAGCGCGGGGTTGCGTAGGTCGAAGATGAAATGCAGCACGTACCCCACGAGGAACAGCTGCGCGAATGTCCTCACGGACCCCCACAGCAAGTCGCGCTCGAGCCGCAGGCGCAGGGCCAGCGACGCGGCCGCCGCTATGACCACGAACGCCGCGCACAACGCAAGCTGCTGCCAGCCGATTGGTAGGACGCTCACCCGTCGTCCTCCAGGCCTCGCTCCGCGGACAGCCGCAACCGTCTCACCTTCGGGCGCTTGGGTTCGTAGTCCGCGTGCGTCACCAGGACGACGCCGACCCCATCGTCGACGTTCGTCGCTTCCAGCCTGTCCTCGACGATCTCCCGCGATTCTGGGTCGAGCGCGGACGTGGGTTCGTCGCACAGGAGGAGCTCTGGCTGGGTCATCATGGCGCGGACGAGCGCCACGCGCTGTTGCTGACCCACCGACAGGACCGTAGCGTCCGCATCCAGCGCGACGTCGCCGAGGCGGTACAGGTCGAGCGCAGCGGCCAGCGTGTCCTGCGTTGGCGGCCGCTGATCCCTCGCTGACCGGTAGTTGAACGGCAGCAGCAGATTGTCCGCCACGCTGCCTGCGACCATCACGGGCGTCTGCTGCACGTATCCCACGCGGCGGCGATGGCCCGTGATGTCGCCTGTAGTAGCGTCACGACCATCCACGAGCAGTCGCCCCGACGTGGGGCTCTGCAGACCGTTCATCAAGCGCAGCAGGCTGGACTTGCCAACGCCGGACGGGCCGCGAATCAGCACGAATGCGCCGCGGTCTATCGATAGGCTGACGTCTGACAGCAGCGGCGCCGCGCCGTCGTATTGGAGCGAGATGGCGTCAAGCGTAAGGCGCACTCGACGTTCCTGTACCTCAGTGGGACGAGCGACTTCAGGCGTGCCACTGATGCTATCATCCGTCGCCGCTGCGGACACGCAGGGCGGAAGGGAAGAAGCCTACTTCCGCCAGGCGGCCGGCCGCGCGGCCTCGAGCGTGCGCCGAGGGTCGGTTCCAGTCGCTCGGAGACGGCGGCTGGCGCCCTCTGCGCCGTGAGGACTGACCCCACGCTGTGTCGTACAGTGAGGCCTGTGTGGCGCCACCGGCGCATGGGCCTCTCGCCCGCCGATCCGGGCGCGGTTGTCCTCGCGGACGGCCGACGGGACAATGCCAGGCAGCGAAGCAGCCGTGAGTGGCAGACCGCGAGTCAGTCAACGGCGCTGCCATTGCCGATTGTGGTGTCCTTCCGCAGAGCGATGTCCGAACGCAACGAAGGTGGGCGAGGTCATGCGCGACAAACTGAGCCTAGACCAGGCGCCGACCGACCACGGGCACGCCGCTGACGAACGGCAGCGACAACTCGCGCGCGCGGAGCAGCAGATCCTGTGGCAGGAGAGACGTCTCAGCCACCTGATGCGTGAGGCCAAGTGCGTGGTCTGGCACTGCTTCGTCGAGGATGTCGACGGCGCGCTCAACTGGACCGCCGTGCAACGGAACGACAGCGAACTGGAGAGATTCCTCCCCCTCAGCATCCTCCCTGGCCAGGACTACCACACTGCTTGGGAGCGGAGCGTATTCCAGGAGGATCGAGCCGACATGGACCGCACTGCGGATGCAGCCATATACGGAGGCCGGTCGGAATATGCCCAGGACTACCGGTGCATTGATCGTGACGGCATGGTTCGCTGGCTACACGAGGATGTCGCCATTGAGCGCGTTGCCGATGGACAGTGGACCGTGCACGGAATCCTGACAGACATCACGGAACAGAGGAACACGCATGCGCTCCAGCGCGCGCTGGCTGAGCGAGAGAGGGCCATGGAGAAGCTGCTGCAATCAGAGGAGGAGCGATCCCAGCTGATAGAGCAGTTGATGACCGTGCAGGCAAACGAACGCGCGCGGATTGCGAGAGATCTCCACGACCACGCGGGACAAGCCCTCTCATCGTTCATGGTGGGGCTGAAGGTACTCTCGCAGATGGACGACGTGAGAGATGTGCGAAGACAGGCCGAGAGACTGCGCGAGGCCGCCCAACAGACGTTCGAGCAGGTGCGCCAGCTGTCGTTCGATGTGTACCCCAGCGCTCTGGAACATCTCGGGCTCGTCGCGGCGCTGGAGCAGGACGCGGTTCGTTTCCAGGGTCAGCACGGCCTCGCGGTCGAGGTACACGCTGACGACGAGCCGAGTGACTGTCCCCAATCGACCAAGGACATCGTGTATCAGATTGTCCATGCAGGGCTGACGAACATACAGCAGCACGCTAAGGCGGGCGCCGTAAGCATCGTCGTGCGCCAGCGCCCTGGACATCTCCTGGTTATCGTCGAAGACGACGGTGTAGGCTTCGATGTGCAGACGGTGCTATCTGGCCCCATCGAGACCCGCTTCGGGATCCTGGCAATGCAGGAGCGGATACGGCCAATAGACGGGACGGTGATGTTCGAGTCCACGAAGGGCCAAGGAACAAGCCTGTTCATCCGGGCGCCCCTTTGACGATGCTCGACCGCCGCGTCCAGGGAGTTCTGCGCTTCTTGGCGCGACCTGCGGCCCTGGCTTGTCATCGACCCCGCTCGCCCGCGGGCCCGCCGAGCTGCAGTCGGGCCGGTGGGAGACGTGCGGGGCCTAGGTTCTCCTGATCTGTCCCCACGTCGTGGCGAGCTTCCCGATCGAGTCCACGCTCAGCTGTTCGACGTTCATTCCCAGGATCGGACGTAGGCGCCGCGCGAAGGCGGCGCTCTCTCTGTCCGGCGTGACCACGGCGATCTCCTCCGGCGAGCCGACGCCGACCCCCAACTCCGCGGCGCGTCGGATCTGCTCCTGATCGAACACGTCGCCCGCGGAGACTGCCGCGGTTGTGCCCATCAGCCTGAGGACCGCGACACCAACCGCATCCACCGCGACACGATCCGCGCCGGCGATGATGACGCCTGGCGCGGCGCGTTTGCCCGTGTCCGGGCCGCCGTCCACGAACGCCTCCATCGCATCAAGCAGAACCAAGTCCGGCTCGTACAGGGCGTTGAGCTCGGCGATCATCAGCCGCTGGTCGCGTGAGCCGTGGAGCTCCGCCATGTAGTTGTAGTTGTCGACCGGCGAGAACTTCGCCGCCATGCCGACGGAGTTCTTCAGCGACATGGTGAAATGGCCACCGAAGCGATGTGTCTTCAGGCAGCAGGTCTGGACGATGCTCTCCGCCTCGGCGAGCAGCTTGGGGAAGTGTGCGCCCCGCTGCCAGTGGCTGTCGGGCATCTCAAAGTGCGTCCACGCGTCGTCCGGGAGTTCGTCGAGCGCAACTGCGTCGAACCCCAGCTCCGCGCCGAGGTCGAACACACCCGTGCGCTCCATGACGCGTCGCGTGTCGCCCATCCCGCTGCGATCCGCCACCTGGACGGAGCGCGCGCCCATCTCGTCGAGCTTCACGACGAGCGACCTCAACGTCGTCGGATGCGTCGAGCCCGGGAACGGGTCGGCGCTGTTGAGGTTCGGTTTGAGGACGACCTGCTTCCTCCCAACCGGGTTGAATTCGAGGAGGTCGATCGCTGTCGAAATCGCCTCCGAGCGGTCAGAGGATTTCACCAGAGAGACACGCGCGCCCAGCGGCGCGTCGGCCTGCGCGCCGCGAATCGGCAGTATCGCGCTCATACCCGTGACGGCGGAAACTCTCAGGAACTGCTTCCGTGTGATCATGCGCCTCGTCCTCCGTCAGCACCGCGCAAATGGGTGGTCACCGCAGCTCGTGGGCGACCGGCGCTCTATTCGGCCTCTTCGGCTGCTGCAGGCTGCTGTCGCCAAATGTCGATAGACCCATCGACCCCGACATGCGCGAAGGTCGTACCGTCCGTGGAGAGCGCTATCTGGCTGACTCCCTGCATCCGCGCGGGCGGTACGCTCCCGCCGACCCATGACGTAGCGAACGACACGATGCCCTGAGCCGCTTGGCCGGACATCGACCGCGGCGAACTGCCACGATAGATGGCAGGGCGTACCCATGCGCCCCGGTCGGGCAAGCCGGGCTGCCGGCCGAAGTTATCAGGCGACCAGGCCTTCACGACGGAGCGCCTGCCCTGGCGTCCTACAGTGTACAGAAGCCGTGAGTCTCTGCCCCAGGCGACTCCCTGAATCGACTCCGTGAGCGCGGCTATCTCCGTGAGCGTGCGAAGATCCCACAGGTGGGCTCCGGGTGGTGACGCCTCCCCCGGCGCGGAAGAGACCTGTCGGCCTGACAGCAGCAGGTACTGCCCGTCTGGGCTCACGCTAGCGGCGTACCAGCCCGCCGCCCGAGATGGGACAACGCCGCGGGGCTCGCCGGTTCGCGCGTCCCACACACGGGCCGGCTCGCGCTGGGCGGTCGTCACGACCGTACCGTTCGTGGCGTCGAACGACCCTGACAGGAGGCGTTCCTCATCCACCGCGAGTTCACACACGTGCGTCCCCGTGGCAACGTCCCAGATATGCGCGTAGCGGTTCATACCGCCGGTCAGGAGAAGGCCGTGGTCTGGGCTCAAGATGAACGGCTGGTACACGCGCGGGCCTTCCTCGAACGATCTCACAACTTCGTCCGTGGCGACATCGCGTACGGCCATGGACCCTCCAGAGAAGGCCTCCAGATACTGACGGCCGTCGCCGAGGAGCCGTACGCCGAGGAGGACGCCGCCGGTTTTCATTCCCCACGGCGCGTTCTTCGCAGGATCTCCGAACGACCTCAGCTCCTCGCCGGTCTCGGCGTCGTAGAGCACGGCGTAGCCCTCGCGGGCGAATGCCAGCACGCGCGAGCCGTCGCTGCTGATCTGCACGCCGATCGTCTGGAAGCGGTTGTGCTTGGTGAACATCGGCACGCGTTCGCCGGTGCCAGCCATCAGGACCGCGGGCGCGAACCCTCGCGTCAGACCTGCCAGCCTGCGGCCGTCAGGCGAGAACGAGACTCGACCGATGGGCTCGCGCTTCCCGCCCGCGTACCGACGGATGCGCCTGCCGGTCCCCACGTCCCAAAGGTCCGCCACTCCGTGTGTCAACGCCGTGACCAGTCGGGTCCCGCTGCTGTTTAGGCGCACGCTGACCACGCCGGCTTTGTAGGTCGCCCCGTACGTGCCGACGAGGGCGCCGGTCGCGACGTCCCACACCCTCGCGCGGTGGTCGGCAGAGCCCGTTGCGAGCCTCGCGCCGTCCGGGGTGAGGTCCACCGATGTAACACCACGCTCGTGCCCTGCTACCTTCACCAGGATTTCACCCGAGCGGACATTCCAGACTTCTGCGGATCGGTTCGCCCAGCCGATGGCTACGCGGTCGCCCTTGGCATCCAGGGACACCGCCCTCGCGATGGGCTGGCCGCTGACGATGGCGCGGATGGCATCGCCGCGGTCTAGATCCCAGAGTGTGACGGTGTCCCGCGCGGTGATCGCGGCGAGGACACTGCCGTCTCGGCTGATGTCGGGAAAGACACCGCGGAAATCGTGTAGCCGGGCGCCGGTGGAGGCATCCCACACGGTCACCTTCCCGCCCGGTCTGGTAGCGCTGGCAACGATGCGTCTGCCGGCGGCATCCGCTACCACCCTCGGCAGGTCGCCACCGTGGGGCGGCGTCGAGAACAGCTGCACGCCCTCCTCGGTGTCCCAGACCGTTATACTCCCACGGCTGTCGGCGGTAATGGCGGTGTTCGGGTCGTCCACGAGCGCGATATCAGACACCCTACTCCAACCGCCTCGTAGCCGCTGGATCAGCGTCCACGGCGCGGCCGCGTCTGCCCGTGGCTCGGTACTACGCGAGGAGCCCGACCCGCCGCCGTCTTCCGCATGGCCGCTCATGGGCCAAGCGACGCACATGAGAGCTGTTGCCGTAGCCAACCCGGCCATCGACCGTTGCGTTCGAGTCCAGCGCATGCTGCGTCCTATCCTAGCCTTGCCTATGGTGGGACGACGTTCCACGAGTCGCGGATCGGCGCCATCACCAGGGTCTGCTGCCTATCGGCCACGCGCCTCCGCCGCCGTCAGCGGGGCTCGTCCCGACCTATTCGCCCGCATCTCCTTCTCGCGCCTCTCGTCGCCACACATCAATGGATCCGTCTGACTCCACATGGGCGAACGTCCCGCCGTCCGCCGACACGGCGAGGCGCGTGATGCCCTGCATGTGAGCCCTGGTCGCCGTACCTGCCCCGACGGACGGGGTGAGCGCCACGTTGGGGCGCCCGCCATTGCTCCCGGCGGAGGGATCTGGGACACGATGGATGGCCGGCCGAATCCAAGCCTCGGCGCCGGGCATGTCGAGCAACCGGCCAAACGCGCGCGGCGACCAGACTTCCACGACCCGTTTTGAGCGTTTCGCCACGCTAGCGGCGTAGAACCGCGCCGAGTCCGCGGCCCACGCGACACTATCGATGGTCTCGGTCGAGGCCGCGATCTGCGTGACGGAGCCCAGATCCCACAGGAACGCCGTCGGCTGGAGCGGCTCCCCGCGCATCGCTGTCTGGATGCCGCCCGACAGGAGCAGGTACCGTCCGTCGGGGCTGACGCTAACGGCGAGTCGGGCGGTTGATGTGTGTGCCACGGTCGCCCGAATGGCGCCGGTGTCCACATCCCACACCCGGACAGGCCCCTCCTGACCGTTGGTCACGACGATGGAGTTCGTGGCGTCGAAGGCGGCAGACCGCACGGCGCCCCCATCGACGGAAAGCGCCCGTAGATGAGCGCCCGAGGCGACATCCCACAGGTGCGCGTGCTTCTCCGCGCCTCCGGTGAGGAGGAGACTGTGGTCCAGGCTCAGAATGAGGGGCAGGCGCGTCTGCGGCTCCGTGTCGAACGCCGTGACAACATCATCGCTTGCGACATCGCGCACGGCTACCCCTCGCCCCGAGTACGCGTCAAGGTATTGGCGTCCATCTCCCAGGAGCCGCACGCCAAGCAGAGATACCCGAGACGCAATCGTGCCGGGCTCCTCGTCTAGCGGATCCCCGAAGGATCGTATCTCCTCACCGGTCGCCACATCGTGGAGCGTCGCGTACCGAAATCTGGCGAACGCGAGGGCGCGGGCGCCATCGGAACTGAGCTGCGTCGCTATGGCTCGGAAGCGGCTCTCGCACTCGGACACTGGCACGCGCTCGCCCGTGTCGACTGTCCACACGGAGTACCCAACGCCGGGATGCACGCCCGCTAGTCTCGCGCCGTCAGGCGAGAGCGCCGCCGCCCCGACGCGCAGCCTCCGCTTCTTCCCATACCGGCGGATACGCGCGCCGCTCTCTACGTCCCACAGGTCGGCGAAGCCCACGCGCAACGCTGTCACGACACGCGTGCCCGTGCTGTCGATGACTACGCCGCTAGGGACAGTCCTGTACTTCGATCCGTACGTGCCTACGAGCGCGCCCGTGGCGACTTCCCACACCTTGGCGCGGTGGTCTGCGGCGGCCGTGGCTAGTCTGGGCCCGTCTGGGGTGAGGTCCACCGAGCTGACCGCGCCCGCGTGCCCTTCCGCAAGCATCAGACGCTCGCCGGTGCGCATGTCCCAAACCTCGGCGCGCTTGTCCGCCCATCCGATGGCTACGCGGGCGCCCTTGGCATCCAGGGCCACCGCCTTCGCGGCCGGCTTGCCGCTGATGATGGACCCGAGGGCGTCGCCGCTTTCTACATCCCAGAGCGTGACGGTGTCCCACGCGGTGATCGCGGCAAGCACGCTGCCGTCTCGGCTGATGTCCGGGCTGGTTCCGGGCGCCTCGTGCAGACGGGCGCCGGTTGACGTGTCCCACACCGTCACCTTCCCGTCCCGGCTGGCAACGCCTACAGCGATGCGTCTACCGGCGCCGTCGGCCACCACGGTAGGGCGAGACCCAGAGAGTGGAGGCGTCGAGAATAGCCGCACGCCCCTCTGCGTGTCCCAGACCGTTGCCTTGCCAAGACTGTCTGCGATGATAGCCCTGTGGGGGTCGTCGACGAGTGCGACGGAGACGCCGTCATACCAATCGCCTCGCAGTCGGCTCGCGTGCTTCCACGGCGCGGCTGAACGCGTCTCGTCTGCGGTGTCCAGGTCGGGCGCGGCGTCTGTGGTCCCGTGCGCGGAGAGCGACCATGCCACGCACGTGAGCGCGAGAATCGCCTTCGCTAGCCGGCCGGCACGTTCCCGTAGCATTGTCGCTCGCTCCGGTGTCCTGCCCGCGCCGCGCGGCGCGAGACGGTGGCCTACACATACGGCGCTATAACCTGTCAGATGGAGGTTGCCACATTCCGACGTACCGCGCCAGGCGCGTCAGCGGTCGACCTGGCGCCGGCTGCCGGCCTCGGGGCGCCGGTACGTGCCGTGCTGCGGTTGTTCTGCCTCCAGGCGTGGACTACGGTACCGGTGGACTTGCCACGGAGGCGCTTCTGAACCGGCCTCAGCGGGGCGTCAGCCGTAGGTCGTGGCCCCTCCACCGGACGTGACACCTCTGAGCGGCGCCGAACCCGCGAAGGACAGAGCAGTATGCAGCCAGCGATCATGACCTACTGCTTGGAGAGCGTTCTCCCCGAAGGTGCGCGAGGAATGCCGGCCGTCCTGCGATTGGCGGCGCGGGAAGGCATGGAATGCGTGGAATTCTACGCCGGACGGTGGGAAGTCGACGGAGACCGCCGCCGGGCCGCCGAGCGCCTCAGAGAGGTCGCCGAGGCCGCTGGCGTGAGGATGCCCGCGTACGGCTCCGGGACGCGCCTCGGGAACCTCGGAGACCAGGGTCAGCAATGCATGGACGAGCTCAAGATCGAGGTGGAAGCGTGCGCGATACTGGGCGGGACGGTCCTAACCTTCCCCATCGTCGACGCGCACCCAATCGCTCCCGACCGATCCAACGCAACGGTGGGCGTCTACTACGAGCGCCTATTGCCAGATCTCGTCGAGCAGACGCAGGAACTCGCTGACTTCGCCGCGCGGCACGGCGTGACGATTGCCATCCTGAACCACTGCTTCGTCGTGTACCTGAGCTGGCATCAGAAGTGGCTGGTCGAACTCACCGCCCGCGAGAACTGCGGCGCCGGAGTCGATCCAGGGAACTACCTGCACTACGGACACCAGAACGCCGCTGAAGCGTGCGACGATCTGGCGGGCGTAGCGAAGATGGTCCGCGCGGGGGATGTCGCGCGAACACCCATGGCCGACGTGAAAGCCGCGTTCTCGGAGACAGGATCCTTCCAACCATGGCACCCCGCGCCCTTCGGCGAAGGTCTCATCGACCAGGAGGCGTGCTATCGCTCGTTGAAAACTGGCGGCTACGATGGGGTCGTGTCGCTCAAGACCGCCGGCGTCTCGCCAGACGGGCCGTTGGCCGCGGTGCGTCAGTCGTGGGCCGCGCTCACGGCGCTGCTGGGGTGTGTAGGGTAGAGGCCGCCGCAGGCCGGGCCTGACCTGTCGCGTGGGCGCCGACTGTCGGCGCGCGTGCAGGGCGCCGTCCGACGAGCTGCCGCTGCGTGCGTCACGGCCGCGCCTTTCGGTGGACGCCGGCGCCGAGCTCGCCGTGGCGTCTCCGTCGCGGCGTCTCGTGGAGGCTCAGACGGCTTCGGCATCCGGGCCGGAGCCGCGTAGCACGGGGTTGTCGACCATGACCGTCCCGACGGCGTTACGGGTTCCTGACGCCATGTAGTGCAGCACCATCGCCCTTCTGTCGCGTGGCGAACGGTTGGGGGCCGTCGAGTGCAGCGTGCGGCAGTGGTGGAGCAGCCCGTATCCCGCCTCAATGGGAACAGGGACGGCTTTGCTCTCGTCGACCTCGGCCATGAGAAGCGCTGGATTCTGCCCTTTCTCCGTTGCGGCGCGTTCGTGGCCCGCGGCTCCATCCCTGTGGCTGCCGGGAACCATCGTCATGCACCCGTTGTCCTCGTCGGCGTCGTCCCATGGCATCCATATGCTCACAAGGTCCGGGGGGTCGCACCGCCAGTAGCCGTTGTCCTGATGCCACGGCACCGCGCCGCCGTGATGCGCGGGCTTGTAGAGCGCCTGGTCGTGGAACAGCTGTATGTCTGGGCCGACGAGGAGCTCGGCGACATCAAGCAGCGGCCCGTGATGGAGCAGCTGCCGATACTCGTCGTCGAGCTTCCACATCTCCATGATCTGCAGCATCTCTTCGGAACGGTCGGCGTCCGGGTCCGACTCCGACTCGCCAATGACCGCGAGGTTCCGCATGCCCTGTCCGACGGTGCTGCGTCGCTCCGCGAACAGCGCGTCGTAACGCTCGCGCAGCCGGCCCAGATGTTCCGGCTCAATCAGGCGGTGAGGTATGGGGATGTATCCGTCGCGGTCGAACTGTTCCAGCAGCTCCGCCGAGAGTGGCATGTCCGGTCTCCTCAGTCTTCCTGATATAGCCGCGCGAAGTACGCGTAGTGGCCCGTGTCGTCCGGCCAACCGTTCCAGAAGTAGGGATCGTCTGGGAAGGCGCCAGCTCCGCCGGCTTCGAGCCACTCCGCCAGCTTCGGGTCCAGGCCTCGGCGCCGGATCTCCGCGAGGGCAGCCTCGTGAAGGCGCGCCACGACGTCGGGATGCGCCTCCGCCACGTCGGCCAGTTCTCCGAGGCGGATGAGGCGTGAGTGTTCTACGGACGGAGCCACCTGCAAGCACCACTCGCGGTCGAACGCTGTGAACAACGTGTCTTCCGGCCCCTTGCCACGCCACGATGCGACGGCGGCTCCCGTCAGGGCGATCTCGCGCTTGCCCAAGGAGCCCGACCGCGCGGCCGCCAGCACATCAGACCCGTCGAGATGGCTGTCGACGTCGACGCCCGCCATGGCGAGGATGGTGGGGAACATGTCCTGTGGCTGCCATATCACATCGGATCGGCCCGAGTCGCCTCCGGGCATGCGGATCATCAGCGGGACGTGCGCCTCCGCTTCCGACACGGGAGCGCGCTTGCCGAAGAAGCCCGTCGAACCGTCGTTCGTCCCGTGGTCGCCGACGAGGACGACGGCGGTATTCTCCGCTAGCGGCGAATCGTCCAGGGCATCCAGGAAGCGCCCAACGCAGCGGTCCATCCAGCTCACCTTGGCGAAATACTGCGCCCTGATCCGTTGCTTCGCTGCGTCGGACAGACGCTTGTCGTTGCGGTTGCCCTGGAAGCTACGCGGGTCGATCTTGCCGTCGTACCCAGGCGTATCGTCGTAGCGCAGCACGTACTCTTCGGGAGCATCCCACGGCTCGTGCGGGTCGAAGCAGTCGAGCCAGAGGAAGAAGTTGTCGCGTCCCGCGTTGTCCGCCAGGAACGACGACGCCGTGTCGAACAGCCGCGCGCAGTTCCAGTCATCCAACGACTTGCGGTCGCGGTTGGCGCGCACGTACGTCGCCAGGCTTGGGTGGTCCGGTACCCACTCCTCACGCGCGGGGAGTTCCAGGCAGTCGAACATTGGGTCGAACGCCCAGTTGTCGGGGAGCTCGTAATGGTCGGTGATCCAGGGACGGTCCACCTCGGCGCCGCGCACGAACGTCCACCCGTGGAACGGCCAATCGAAGTTGTGGCCCCCATTCACAAGGTGTGGCGTGTCGTGGATGAGCTGCGTCGCGTACCCGTTCTCACCGAGGATGCGCACGAACGCGGGGGCGTTGTACGGCAGAGGCTTCCACGGGTGGAACGGCCCGCCGTATTGCCCGCGCATGACGTCGTTGCGGAAGGGGATCGTCGGGAAGCTGGCGGAGAACGCGCGATCGAAGACCCACGAGCCCGCCGCGAGTCGGTCGATGTTTGGCGTGTCGATGGCGGCGTTCCCGTTGGCTCCGACGCAGTCGTACCGCAGCGTGTCGATGATGATCAGGACGATGTTCATGCGGCGCTCCTCGCCTTCCACGCGGCCGGATCGCGTTACTCGTGTCCCGTGTGGCCGTCCAGCAACCGCACCGGTCCCATGAGACCGGACGGCAGCTGCTTGCCGTCGTATTCGTTCGCCATGGAGTTGGTCACGTGCACTTCGAGGCGGTTAGCGCCGTCGACCAATCCCCCGTCGGCGCTATCAGGTAGTGCGATGATGTACGGCGCCCACGCCGCCACGCCTACTCGCCTGCCGTTTACGAATGCTTCCGCGATATCTCCGACGCTTCCCAGATCAAGGAAGCGCGCGGCGTCAGCCTGCCTCTGGGACATCTCGAATTCAGCGCTGTATCTGAGAGTGCCGGAGAACGTCTCCCATCCCGGCGCATGGGCCCAGTCACCCAGCGCCAGCGGCCCAACGCCGCCGTCGTTTTCGTCGTGGACCTCCCACCCGCCGATCTCGGCGACGCCGTCGCCAGGTACGACGACAGGGGCGGCGTCCAGGCTGGCGTGCCCCTCGCCGACGCGCAAGAGGACGGACTCGCGGCGCGCTAGCTGGACGCAAGTTGTCGTCCCGGCTTCGTCCGCCACGGCGCCCCACGCCCGAGCCTGGCCCGTCAGCGGATCCCAGGACTCCAGACGGCCTCGCGCGCGTAGCGTGATAGCTCCGCCGATAGTGTCCTCGCCCTCGTTGACGAGGAGGTACCAGTCCGCTCCGTCCTTACTGTAGTGACGCACGCGCAGATCCGCTCCGCCATCCCACGCCACGTCAGGCGCGTGCAGCTCGCGTACGTGAGAGCCCAGATTCCCGGCCTCCCACTCGCGGACCACGATCCCACCCGCCTCCTCGAACGCTTCGAGCGCGGTCAGGTCGTCCTCCGACGGCCCGTGGTCCGCATCAATGACAACAATCGACAGCTCGTGCGGCCCAACGCACAGCCGGGAGTCGTGGACATGCGCCCGCGCCAACGCGCCGCTGTCGACGTAGACGAAGTCCACCTGAGACGTGAGGAGCTCCGAGGAAGCCTTCCAACCGACGGCATCCTGGTCCGTGAGCACGGCGACATCGCAGATGTGGGCGCCGTCCGTCATCGCCCAGCACACGCGACGTGTGTAGTCGCCAAGCAGACCGAAGTGCGGCCACCAGACGTTGTGCACCGCGATGTCGGGCTCGCTTTCGAACGCTCGCCTGCCCCGTATCGAGTAGAACGCGGCGTGTGAGAAGAACAGGTTGTTCCCGCGCACGAGATGCCAGTCGAGTAGCCATTTCACCTCATCCAACGTGAGATGCCACCCGTAGGCGCCGAAGCACTCCGAGGCGTTGCGGCGCCTTTCCGCGATGGACGCGGCGCTGCTGGCGCCCTTCGCGGCTACGCTGTGCTGCCCCTCCAAGGCGGAAGCGGCGCGCGGCTCGACATAGCGCCATACCATGTCCTGCCCCGGCCATTGGAAGTAGCGAAGGGCGCCCATCTCGTCGCTGCGCGCGGGGTGCCCGGTCAGGGCGATCCCATGCGCTTCACACCACTCGCTCTGCGCCGCGTAGAACACGCTCGCGACGCGCCCCTGTACCGCGCGGTTGTACGCCTGTCGGAAGGCCTCCGTCTCTGGCCCGCAGTCGAACCAGAGGGCTGGTAAGCAGTGTTCGACGTCCTCACCCCACTCGTCCGCGACATCCCCCAGGAGCCCGTCCGCATACGGCTTGGGACTCGGCCCGCGACGCGCGCCTTTACCGAGCGGGTTCGGTTCGTCCGTGAACATTCCTACGATCGTGGACCCGAAGTACTCGGCGAGATGCGCGTAATACTGATCGTGTGTGTGGCGCACGAAGCAGGCTACGGCGTCCTCGTCCATGATGTTGCCGGCGGCGGGGGCAAGCGCGTGGCCGTCGTCGTCTTCCTCGAAGACGCCACGAATGATGCCGCCACTGAACACGTTCCACGCGGTGACGATGCGCCACGAGCCGTCTGGCACGTCGTAGTGCAGCACGTCGTGTTCGAGGGGTTCCAGCACAGTGAACGAGTCTGGATCGAGCGTGTTTTCGGCGGTCTCGCGCGCGAGCACGGCGCAGAGCAAATGGTCCTTCATCGCGCGGCTGGGGTTCGGCCTCCAGTAACCGCGGGCGGGCCCTTCGATCTTGTGCGTGACGGGAATGAGGCACCGCGAGGCGTAGTCTGGGTTCTCCGCGACGACGCGTCCCTGCGCCGATCCCGACGGATACGACCCTTCGTCGTACAGCACGACGTACATCCCAAGACGCTTCGCCTCCCGCGCGGCGACGCGCATGAGGCGGAAGAACTCCTCCGTCAGATAGCCAACGCGTCGCGACAAGCCGATGCGCGCGTGGGGGATGAATCCCCCGAAGCCCTTCGCGTGGAACTCCTGAATCTGGCGACGGATTTCCCGCTCGTCCAGGTCGTCGTTCCAGAACCAGAACGGCATCATGCCGAATTCGCGCGGCGGATCCAGGAACTCGCCTAGCTGCGTGTCTCTATCTCTCATGCGCCCCATGTCTACCCGCCGTTCAGGCGGTTCCGTAAGCGTCTTGCCACCAGCGCAGGTAGTCGTCCGCGGTGATGTCTGGGTCCAGACCGCGCTTGCCCATCGCCTCGGACCAGTTGTTCGCCATGTGCGCCTGCCAGTACGCCACGACGGCAGGATCCTCGGGTTCCTCGCCGCTGTCCCCGGTCTCCGTGATCCAGGCTGCCAGACGCTCTCGCAGGTCCGCCAGCACGTCGGCGCACGCCGGATCGTCCGCGAGATTGCGGACCTCGTGCGGGTCGGCGTCCAGGTCGTAGAGTTCCTCCGCCGGCCGCGTCTCCGCCATGAACAGCGCCTGCTCCGGCGTGAGTGCTCCCCGTGCGTGCATGGATTCCATGAGCGACAGCACAGGGTACTGCAGCCTCTTGTACGCGTTGAACTGTAGATAGGACCGCTGGGGATGGAAGTTGCGGATGTACTTGTGCCGATGCGTGCGCACGGCGCGGATGCGGTCCACGGTCCCGTCGCATCGGTCTCGGGCGGCAATGACTTCGGTCCGCGTCGTCGCGTCGGGACCCAGGAACACGTGCCCCTCCATGTGCTCGGGGATCGGCAGGCCTGCCAGTGAGAGCGTCGTTGGGGCGAAGTCCACGCCACTGACGAGGTCGCTGCAGACGGTACCCGGCGCCACGCCGCCCGGCCATCGCACGATCAGAGGCACGCGGATGCCGCCGTCGTACAGGAACTGCTTGTCCCGCACGTGCGCGCGACCGTGGTCGCTGATGAAGAACACCACGGTGTTCTCCGCGAGCCCTTCCTCGTCCAGGCGGTCGAGTATCTGCCCGACTTTGCGGTCCACTACCTGCACGCTCTCGAGGTACTCCGCCCAGTCTGCGCGCGTGAGCGGGTGGTCGGGGTAGTACGGCGGGAGGTCGACGGCGTCCGGGTCGACGGGTCGCTCCGGGTCGCGCCGGAAGTCGCGGTGCGTGTCCGGCAGGTTGCATTGCGCGTAGAACGGCTGTCCCTCGGCGCGTTCGCTCCAGTCCGTCCCGTCGAACGGCTCGTCCACGTGGAAGTTGAAGTCCGTCTTGCCGCGTCGGTCGAAAGGCGGCCCGGGGCTGTTGCACGTGAAGTACCCCGCGTCGCGGAAATAGTCCGTGATGATGCGAACGCCGTCCGGCAACGGGTCGTCGCGCTTACTGCGGTGCTGGTGCGCGCCGAAGCTCGTCTGATATGTGCCGGTGATGATCGCCGACCGGCTGGGCGAGCAGACGGGACACGTGACGAAGGCGTTCTCGTAACGCACGCCCTCGGAGGCGAGGCGGTCGATGTTCGGCGTCTGCACGGCGGGCGTGCCGTAGCAGGCGATGTTCGGATACAGATCCTCGCCGTAGATCCACAGGAAGTTCAGTCGATCCGAACCGGACATGCGGCGCCTCCGATGGGACGGGCAAGTGGTTGTCTATGCGGCGCGGCGTTGTCGGGCGTGCTCGTTTGCCAGACGCACGTCCAGGTCTATCTCGGGGTAATTGCACATGCCCAGGTTGATGCCGTGAGCGAATTCGCAGTCGAATCCCCAACGAATCCATTCGGACATCTCGCCCTCGGGAATCTTGCCTGCGGCGATGACCTTCATGATGCTGACGCCCATACCCGCGGCGTGCGCGCGCCGAAGATGTGCGAGCTGCCCCTCCAGTCCGCCGCCCTCCAACATGCGGCCCTCCTTGTTAGCGGTCGCGAGGACGATGCGCATCTCGGGATGGTCGATGACGGCGTCCATCACCGGCCCGGCGTAGACGTGTGTCGAACAGCCGATGTGGCCGATGACGCCGCGCTCCTTGGCTTCCAACAGCACGTTCAGGGCGCCTTCGCGCTCCGCCAGGTCCGCCGCCGACTCGACGGCGTGCAGGAAGTAGATGTCGATGTACTCCGTCGCCATCTCGCGGAGCGACTTCTCGAGCATCTCCCGCATGCCCTCGGGCGTCTTGATCTCCGCCTTAGTCTGGACCACGACGTTGTCGCGTCCGACCGCCTCCAACCCGGCTCCGACGTGCAACTGGCTGTTGTACATCTCGGCGGTGTCCCAGAACGTGACGCCCTGGTCGTAGGCGGCTTTCAGCAGGTCGCCGCCCGCGGCATGCGAGTCACAGACGTTGTTGAGATGCCCCGTGCCGTAGCAGAGACGCGATATCTCGACCCCCGTGTCGCCGTACTCGAGTCGTTCCATTCCGTGATTCCCCCTTTACGCCGTTGACCCTTCGGCGTCGACTAGCGCGGCGAGCATCGCGCGCAAGCCCTCGAACTGGACGTCACGAGCCATGCTCGGGCCGCCGCCATCCCCGACCATCTCTGGGAATGCTGGCAGGTGCACGAACCCGACCTGCGCCGTCATCCGCAGTTCCGCGCACGCGTGCAGCGCCGCGTACAGGACTTCGTTGCAGCAGTAACTCCCGGCGGATTGCGAGTCTCGTGCTGGCGCGCCGCGCTCGCGGCTCGCCGCCAACACTCGCGCGATCGGGAACGTCGAGAAGTACGCCGCTGGGCCGCCCGGGACGACCTCCTCGTCCTCGTAGCGGTTTCCCTCGTTGTCGGGTCCAGCGCTGAAGTAGTTGACGCCTATCCGCTCGACGCGCAACGTCGTCGCGCCGCCCGCCAGCCCCATCGCGAACACGATGTCCGACCGAGTGTCAGCGACAAGGCCGCGCATCGTGGCGCTCGCCTTGCGGAAGACGACCGGCAGCACCTCCGCCCTCACGTCCGCGGCGAGGCCGTGTCGTTCGCCCAACTCGCGGGCGAGTTCACCAGACGGGTTGCGGTCTCCCCCGCCGAACGGCTCGAAGCCTGTGACAAGCACGGTGGGCGGCATGGATATCCCCAGGGTCGGTCTACCGGCAGCGGCGACAGCATACCCTACCTGCGGCGCGCCGGGAATCCGCCGACGCGTGTGCGGGACACGGGGGCTGCCGGCGACCAATACGCCGATGATGAAACTGTAGTGGGCCTCCGCAAGAGGCGTGTGGGTGGTAGCTGGGGAGCGGCGCCAGCCACGACACAACATGCTGGGGCGGCCTTAAAGTGGGTGGACACCGCGCGCTTGCCATGCATGTCCCTGGGATCGCGTCGACGGGCGCAGCATCTGGTATGCCGGGTGGGTAATGGGATCAGGCAGCATGACAGAACGGGCTTAGCGGAAAGGCCTCCCCTGGCGACCAAGGGAACCACGCGACACGGGGCCACGCAGGGTCGCGGTATGCTTAACGCGGGCATCGAGTCCAGGGGTCGTGCGTCTCAACGGCGTCGATGCATGGAGGGGGTTCGTTTAACCCTCCCTCTGGGTGCTAGGAACCAACATCACGCGCTCCGCCAGTCATAGAGCGCAGGCGACGTATACGCTCGATACTGCCTGTCGCCTTGGGGTGACATGCACCCACTGAGCCCACCTCCGTCTGACCCCGGCGGCATCCTGGAGACGTGCGTGGCCACGACGTTCCGGCCCTGAGACGCCTTCTGGCACGGCTCTTGATATCGCTGCAGCATGGAAACAGTAGGCGCCCACGTCTGGTTCTACGCGCTCATCGTTGTCATGGTCATCGTGCCGCTGATGCTGCAACGGTCACCGACGGAGCGCACGAAGCGCCTCGCAGGACGCAATCTTGCCGGCGCCAGCGGACACGCAGCAGCTGGTCTTCGACCGGCCGGAGCACTCACTCGGGAGCGTCGTCTCTGGTTCTGGGCCGTGGCGGTCGTGTTGGCGATCTGGTCCACGTTGGGGCTTGCGCAGAGGGTGGCCGGCGCGCTACGCGAGCGCAATCTGCTTCGGGTATCGATCGCCGTCGTCGTGCTGTTGGTGGGTACGATCGTCGTCCTACAATGGCTGAGGAAGCGCCCTGGCCGCCGCGAGATCGGCGTGGCTTTCGGCGTCGCCGCCGTATATCTGGCAGCGCTGCCGAGAACTCTTAGCGCCAACCCAGGTCTTGAGGAGCGCACCCACCTATGGGAGTACGGAGCGGTGGGACAGCTCATCTACCAGGCACTTCTCGAACGTCGGCGGAACGGTCGCCGCGTCCCACTACCAGCGATTCTCGCTGTGGTTGTCACGGCGCTGTTGGGCTGGGTCGACGAGGGCATCCAGTCGCTCCTTCCCAACCGTGTCTACGACCTCGTCGATGTCGCCGCCAACGCGCTTTCTGGACTGGCGGCAGTCGTGACGACCGTGGTGATGGGGTGGGCGTGGTGGGGTATCGGATACCTATGGCGGGTGGTCAAGGTCCCGCCACTCCCGGGTTGATCGGCGGAACGACATCGCCTCTCGACTTCCTCACCTCGTTGCGCTCTAGGGCGCCAGCCGGATTCGTGCCGTTGGCCAAGGTGCACACGCTACGTTTCTGCCGGGAGGAAGGGGCGCGGGTCGGACTACCGATAGCACGGCCTTATGTTCGCGACGACATGGCTGTGGGCTCGCCCGTATCCTAATGCGTGCTTGGTTTGGACGGCAGTCTCGTTCTTCTGAGCCAGCCCCATGTCGGTAACCATCGCCTCCGAGCCGTCGCTGCAAGCGCAACGGGGCCACGCTGGGATGGGTGGTCGTCAATGCCGCTACCAGTAAGCTGCGCCCGGACTTCGCCGCCCCTGTCTATAACGAGATCTGTCTCGGTACGCCGAAGCGCTACGACCCAAAGACGATGTACCCATCGTTGGCCCATCCAGGCGTGAAGAGAAGCGACTCTATCTGAATCGTCAACAAGGACAGCTGTACACCACTGTCAGCAAGGAGAACGTCCATGAAGCGCCACAACCGCAATCTCGCCATCGTGTTCCTCCTTCTTGGGATTGCTGCAGTGAGTAATGCCCAGGTACTGCGGGCTGGACAGGCGACGTCCGCGGGTGACGGGCAGGGCTCTCGCGGGGCCATCCTACAGCGAGTCGGGCAGCAGGCGCCGGACGCGGTTCTGGACCAAGAAGGACGCACGACACTGGCTGTAGGGACCTTCCTCCTGTCGTTAGGGTTCTATGGCTATGCCGTGCCTACCGCGCTCGGTGTAGACAACCAGAGGCATGTACTTGGGCTCTACATGCTGACCAGCGCCGCCGGGTTACTCGTACCGCTGTCTGCCACGCGCGACGGCGCCGTCACGGATGCGGAAGCCAGTCTGAGTCTGTACGGCGGAACGCGAGGGATCGCACATGGAGCGCTGGTGTATGGCCTGCTGACCGGCAAGGTATCCGAACGCGAATTGGGCCGAGGGGTACCCAGACTCACGACACTGACTAGCCTCGGCGAGATCATCTCCGGCGTGCATGTTGCGCGCAGTTTGGGCATGAGCGCCGGAACCGCTGAGGCAATTGCGGCAGGAGGCGACTTTGGCATCGGCTTTGGGGTTGGTGCGGCACACCTGGCTGGCTTCCTCGACGACGACGGCTCCGTGAGACCCGCCAGCGGAGCTATTCTGATTGGATCTGGCGTGGGGCTCCTTGCCGGAAAGTGGCTGGCAGATCAGCAGTCGTACACGCGGGGGGATGCGTGGGTTCTACGGACGACGAATGCCGTGGGAGCATACGCCCCATTGGCCCTGGTCGATATGTTCGAACCCGAGGAAAACAGGGCGTACACCGCCGCAGCGATGGGCGGCGGCGTGCTTGGGGTGGGTGTCGGGCACTATCTCACACGAAGGCGAGACTTCACGACAGGACAAGGTCTCCTGATCACGTCCGGCGCGGCGGCCGGAGGGCTGTTAGGAGCGGGTCTTGCCTATGTCGTATCCTCGGACGACGCGGATAACCGCACGCGGTACTTGGCGGCGAGCGCGCTTGGGGCGACAGTCGGGCTGTGGTTAGGGTATCGCGCGTTCGCCGATGACGCGCGAACGTCTACGGACGCGGACGGTTACGCATCGGCCCCTCCCAGCAGGTGGACGATCAGCTTCCCATCGCGTGGCTTCTAGGCTATGTCGTGCCGCGCGCGGGGATCCCGACCCTCCTAACCCCGAGGCGGGTGAGTGCGAGCCAGAAGCTTCGAGACGTCCCGGCGCGCTAGCTATCTACCGCGCTACCGGGAGATAGATTACTGCCCCATCCATCTCGCCAGTCGATAGCTAGGAATCGTCGCACTGCCCCATCTCCCCATATTGGCGGTCATGTCCCGTGCGAACGCGCGGCTACGACGCTCCCCGGCATGGGAATGGCAGACGCCACGACAGCATGTCCTACGCCGCGCGCCGGGGATCCGCCACCGGCCTAACCCTCTCGCCGCCTTGCGCCGTCCATCCCTCTATAGCAAGAATGAGATTCAGAGAAGCACATCGGATCACAAGGAGGTCGCGTGCCCAACCCGCCTGATTCCCGCATGACCCGGGCCGGAGCCAGGCCGTAATGCGCGGCATGGGACGCCACAGCGTCGACGACGGCCGCAAGGTCACCTTGCGGCAGGCGCATCCACGCCTACGGCGCTACGCACGGCCGTATTGGCAACTCGTCGGGCTCATCCCCGTGCTGTCGCTCGTGACGGCGGCCATGGGCGTCCGTCTTCCGCAGGCGACGGGGGTCGCGGCGAACGAACGCGCCGTCAGCGGTGTCACGAACTATGACGAGACCGCCAGCTTAGAGGATGACCGCGTGACGCGCTGCTGGATTCCCAACGGCTGCGTCCGCCTATCGCACGACGACTTTCGCGATGACGCCGTCTCGGACGTAGTTGGTGGCTTGCTCGCCGGTCACATCAATGGCGATGTGCGCCGCGGCCTCGATGCCGATGACGTTCTTGCCGTAGACCATGTGCTCCTTGAAGACATAACGGCGCGGAGCCAGGTCCGGCGTCGCCCCGAACTTGAGGGCGCGCGGTCGTAGTTCGACGGCACGCGCCCGCCATCCGTTCACGAAGACGTGCGCCGTGATGCGTCCAGAGGTCATGATGTCGATATACGCCTCTGCGAGCTTGCCTGGCGCCATCGCGTTGTAGAACTCGCGGCGCAGGTGCGCCACCCGGCGGCTAGCGGGAACGGTGTTCACGTTCCCGAAGACGAACCCTGGCTCGGGATACCACACCCACTTGCAGCCGTCGAACGCCTCGAACTTCTGGTAGCCGCTCCCGACGCCTGGACCCTCCAACGCTGACCGCCATTCGTCGGTGTCGTAACTCGTGGACGCCCAACGCCGCTTGACGTCGCCCCGCGCGCTGAGGTTCCCGAGCGGGTCGGACGCAGCCAGCGTCCTCCACGACGCGTCGGTTGCAATGACGTGCTCGAGGGTTGCTCCCTCAGGTATCGTCGGCTCGTTGTAGCCGATCACCTCGGCGAGGCGCGCGCAACCCAGGACCACGCTAAGCGCGCCAGCCGCCAGCGCCGCGTACGGCCGCCGCACACCCATACCTCGCCCCCTGGTGTCGGGTATCCACGCCTGGCCCCTCGTGCAACGAGCGCACCAGCGGCCGGCATTGCGACCCCGAGCCGCGGGCCACTCTTTCGGCCCGCAGATAGTGTCGATCCTGGCGCACAACCTTACGGTATCATTGAACGCGCTTCCCGACGACCCGGTTCGCACGCTAGTAGCAGGAGAGTCCGATGGCAGTCATTGTTAGGCACAAGGCTTCGCATACCGAGTTCGTGCTCCTCGGCCCGGGCTACGGCGCGTACATGGCCCTGCGACCGGGGACGTTCTTCGGCAATTCGCGCCCCCATGAGGAGTCTGGAGAGCTCTTCAAGGTCGCGACCTGCGATCAGAAAGGCATCATTCAGTGGTTTGACGCAAAGGACGTAGCGGTCGTGGAGATAGACGGCGTGTCGCCGTCGGAAATCCTGGAAGGCCGAAAGCAACGGGCAGCCGCTTCGCCATCATGATCGCCACGGGCCGCCCTGAATCCGGCCTGCCAGTAGGTTCTGAGCGAGAGCGCTGACATGCGGGCGGGGTCCTGTGTATCACTGGGCGTCACCTACCCGGACGACGAACTCCGTCCCGCGCTGGAACCACTCGCGTAGTATCGTGTTCTCGCTTGCCGTGCGCCTCGCGGTCGAGCCCCCGGCCTGCTTCAGGTCCAGCGTCGCGTACACGATCTCGTCGCCGAAGAAGCCGGCTTCGGTCAGGACGTTCCCGTCCGGGTGCACGACCTTTGAGTTCCCGTGCGACGAGCCAGCAGAGCGCAGGTCGTCCGGGTTCGCGGGCGTGTTCGCCATAAGCAGATAGATGCCGTTCTCCGTGGCGCGCGAGATCGGCATGGCGCGGTAGGCGGACAGCTTGTATTCAGACGTCAGCCCCGACTCACACGAGCAGAACACGCACAGCTGCGCCCCAGCGGCGGCGGGCAGTCTGACGAGTTCGGGATAGCGCACGTCGTGGCAGATGATGAAGCAGCAGTCTACGCCTGCCAACCGCACGATGGGCAACTCGCCACGGTTGTTGAGGCACCACTTCTCGCCCGCTAGGAACGTCTTCGCGTAGCGGTACTTCAGGGCGCCGGACTCATCGAAGATGGCGAGGTCGTTGTACCAGTCGCCGCCCGCTCTGTGTGCTGAGCCGATGACGACGGCGACCCCCAGGTTCCGCGCCATCTCGGCGACTCGCCTCTCCGCGGCCTCGAAGCGCGCGGGGTCCATGGCGTCCCAGTAGTCCGTCCGGCACGTGTACCCGAACAGGCATCCTTCCGGGAAGGCCACAAGCTTCGCGCCAGCTCCCGCGGCCTGTTCCAGGAACCCCAGCGCGGCGTCCGCATTCGCCTCCACATCCTCGCCCGTGAGCAACTGCACGGCGGCAACGCGCACCGCATCTGTCGACATAGGAAATCCTCCCCGTCTGCTTGCCGTCCGAGTGACGATACGCAACGGCTGGCGGCATGGCAATCCCGGCCGTTCTTGCGCCTGCACCCCATTGGACCTAACGTATCGTGGCTTACCAGTGCCACGCCTCAGCCACCGGGGATCCGTCGCCGATGAACGTCGCCGTTGTCAGTTGCTCTCTCCGCTCGATCACACGCTCCTATGTGCTTGCTCAGGATGTCGCCGATCGCCTTCGCGAGTTGGGCGCCGAAGTCGCATTCCACGACCTACGCGAATACGACCTTGGTCTTCGCGGCACGCCCGGCGCGCACGAGACGGACGAGGCGCGCGGCATAGCCGACTCGCTCCGCACGTGCGACGCCATCCTGGTGGCTGTTCCCATCTACTGCTTCGACGTGAACGCCGCGGCCAAGAACCTGATCGAACTCACCGGCAAGGCGTGGGAGAACAAGGTCGTCGGCTTCCTGTGCGCCGCGGGTGGACGCAGCAGCTACATGTCGGTGATGCCCATCTCAAACAGCCTTATGCTCGACTTCCGGTGCATCATTATCCCCAGATTCGTGTACGCCACGGGCGACGACTTCCAGGACGACGGCACGGACGACATGAGTGTCGGCTCCGACGTCGTCAAGGACCGCATTCGCGAGCTCGCGGAAGCCGCCGTGCGCATCGGCGGCGCGCTGTCCGACGCGTCCTGAGCTGGGCTCCCGGCGACGGTTCATCCAACGGGGCCGATCCCCGTCTAACCAGGGCAGATAAAGTGGGAGGGCCCATGAGACCTAAGAAGCTACCGTCCGTCCTTAGCCTAACCCTATGCGTCGGCCTTCTAACCGTCCTCGCAACGGTAGGGGTGGCGGATTGGTCCACTTGGCGAGGCCCCGCGCAGAACGGCTCGTCCGAAGAGACGGGTCTGGTAAGCGAATGGTCGCAGGACGGCGACAACCTGATTTGGCGCGGCGACGTTACCGTGCGATCCACGCCCATCGCCATGGACGGGCGCATCTACGTCCAGGCGCGCGTCGGCAAGGACATCACCGAGCAGGAGCAGGTCGTTTGCTTCGACGCGAAGACGGGCGAGCGGCTCTGGGACAAGCGGTTCAACGTCTTCCACACGACCATCCCGTTCAACCGCGTCGGATGGGCGAGCCCGGCGGGCGATCCCGAAACCGGGAACGTCTACGCGCACGGGGTTGGTGGCATGTTCGTCTGCTACTCGAAGGACGGCGATGTCGTCTGGGAGAAGTCGCTGACCGAGCAATACGGACGCATCTCCGGCTATGGCGGACGCACGCACACACCCGTCGTCGTCGGCGATCTCGTCATCATCAGCTATCTGAGTTCGAGTTGGGGCGCGCAGGCCCCGGGTCGGCACCGCTATTTCGCGTTCGACAAGAACACGGGCGACGTCATCTGGACGTCCACGCCCGGCGGGCCGCCAAAAGACACCACCTACTCTGTACCGGTGATCGCCGAGATAGGTCGACAGCGGCTACTGATCGCTGGCAACGCGGACGGCGCCGTCTACGCCCTGAAGGTGAGCACCGGCGAGATGGTGTGGCGCTTCGGTCTCAGCAAGCGAGGCATCAACTCGTCCGTCGTCGTCGAGGGCGACAAGGTGTACGCGATGCACTGTGAGGAGAACCTGGACAGCAGCGCCATGGGACGGGTTGTCTGCATCGACGCGACGGGCTCCGGCGATGTCGCCGCTACCCACGAGGTGTGGAGGGTCGATGGTCTTGCCGCTGGCTACACGTCGCCCGCCTACGCGTGGGGTACGCTCTTCGTGGTGGACAACTCCTCGAACGTGCACGCTCTCGACGCTGGAACCGGCGAGGAGAAGTGGCACTACGAGGTAGCGACTGTGGGCAAGGGTTCGCCGCTCTACGCCGATGGCAAGCTCTACATCCCCGAGGTGAACGGGAACCTCCACATCGCCGAAGTCGGCTCAGACGGCGCCACGACGCTCCACGCCGAGGCGATCACGGTCGATGGCGAGCGTTTCGCCGAGATATTCGGCTCACCCATCGCGGCCTATGGTCGCGTATACGTGCCGACGGAGGCCGGTCTGTTCTGCCTCGGAGACCCAGACGCCGCGTTCCCGGAACTTGCCGACGGGCCGCCGCCGGCCGAGGATCTGCCGGACATCGGTCAGATCAACTCGCTCATCCAGCACGTGCAGATCGTGCCGGGCGAGATCCACATCCGAGCCGGGGAGACAGCGGAATTCACCGCGCGCGGCTTCGACGCCGAGGGCGAATTCGTCCGCGAGGAAACCGCGACCTGGACGACCAAGGGGGTCGACGGCGAGATCGACGCCGACGGCGTGCTGACGATAGCGGAGGATGCTGTGGCACACGCCGGCACGATTAGCGGCGAAATCCTGGGATCGACCGGCGCCGCGCGGGTCCGCGTCGTCCCAACGCTCCCCTACGAGGAGGACTTCGACGGCATCGAGATCTCCGAGGAGCGCGCGAGCGTCCCCAGCTTCTGGATCGGCGCGGTCAATAAGTTCTTCGTCGAGGACATGGACGGGAACCACGTCTTGCACAAGGGACGCGCCACACGCGGCCTCGACCGCGCACAGGCGTATCTCGGCCCGCCAACGATGAGCGGCTACACGGTTCAGGCCGACATGATGGGCACGAGGCCCCGGCGCAACATGCCGGACATGGGTCTCATCGCCGGCCGCTACATCATGGACCTCATGGGCAACCACCAGAAGCTCGAAGCGCGCTCGTGGACGTCCGACCTGCGGATGGCGCAGGACGTCGCCTACGAGTGGGTACCGGACGTCTGGTATACCATGAAGATGCGTGTGGACGTCGTCGGCGAAAACGCCGTCGTCAAGGGCAAGGTCTGGAAGCGCGACGACGCCGAGCCCGAAGACTGGACGATCACCGTCGAGGATCCCGTGCCGAATCTAACGGGCAGTCCCGGCATCTACGGCGTGTCCTATGCCGACATCTACTACGACAACCTGAAGATCACGGTGAGCGAATAATGCGACAGATTGCACAGTTCGGCACACGCATCGGATTGCCCGCCCTGGCGCTCTGCGGGCTCATTGTCGGCTCCGCATGGGCGCAGGAGACGGCCATGTGGGGCGGCACGCTCTCACGCAACATGGTGTCTGACGAGACCGGCCTTGTGACGGAGTGGGATCCCGACAGTGGCGAGAACATCAAGTGGTCTGTCGAGCTCGGCTCGCAGACGTACGCCGGACCGGTGCTCATCGGCGACATGGTTCTCGTCGGAACGAACAACCAGTCGCTGCGGAACCCCAAGCACACCGGTGATCGCGGCGTCGTCATGGCGTTCAGCGCCGAGGACGGTGAGTTCCTGTGGCAGGCGTCGCACACGAAGCTGCCGGCAGGACGCGTCAACGACTGGCCTCAGCAGGGAGTCTGCTCCACGCCGTTCATCGAGGGCGACCGGCTGTGGTACGTGTCGAACCAGGCGCACGTCGTCTGCGCCGACCTCAACGGCTTCCGCGACGGCGAGAACGACGGCCCAATCACAGATGAGGCGGACACTTCGGAGATCGACGCGGACTACATCTGGTCCACGGACATGATGGGCGAGTTCGACGCCTTCCCGCACAACCTGGCGGTGTGCTCTCCCCTCGTCGTTGGTGATCTCGTGTTCATCGTCACGGGCAACGGCGTTGACGAAGGACACCTCGCGATCCCGTCGCCCTTTGCGCCTAGCTTCATCGCCCTGAGCAAGCACACGGGCGAGCTCGTGTGGGAGGACGCGTCACCAGGCATGGAGATCGTCCACGGGCAGTGGTCGAACCCGGCGTATGGCGTCGCGGGTGGCACGCCGCAGGTAATCTTCCCCGGCGGCGATGGGTGGGTCTACTCGCTCGCGCCGGAGACGGGCGAACTGATCTGGAAGTTCGACTGCAACCCGAAGGACTCCGTCTGGGAGCTGGGCGGCAGCGGCACGCGCAACAACATCGTCGCCACGCCGGTGATCCATGAGGCTGTCGTCTACATCGCCGTTGGGCAGGATCCCGAGCACGGCGAAGGCGGCGGCCACATGTACGCCATCGACGCCACGCAGACGGGCGACGTTACCGACACTGCCGCCCTGTGGCACATAGGCGGTGATGACTTCCACCGCACGATGGCCACCGTCGCGGTGAAGGACGACATCGTCTACACCGCCGATCTGAGCGGCTACGTCTACGCGCTGGACCGCGCGACGGGCGAGCAGCACTGGCGCTACGACACGTACGCCGCCATCTGGGGTTCCGCCTACGTCGCGGACGGCAAGGTGTACATCGGCGATGAAGACGGCGACATCGCGGTGCTGAAGCAGGGCAAGGAGATGGAGCTGCTGTACGAGGTGAACATGGGCAGTGCTATGTACACGACGCCCGTCGCCAAGGACGGCGTGCTCTACCTCGCCAGCCGCAACCGCCTCTACGCCGTAGCGGCGGACTAGCCACTGGCATCTGCCAGCGTCCCGCCCACAGCGAACGAGTCCCTTCCCCCTCCACCGAGGGGGAAGGCTAGGATGGGGGTTCCGGGAGCCCACGCACAGTGAAAGCAGCACGCCATACATGACGATCATCGACGCGCCACTTTCCCAGCAGGTGCAGGAGTCGCGTGAACGGCTGGACGCGCACGTCCGCGAGATGGTGCAATGGCACTTTGATCCCGCTACCGGCGCCCCGTTCTGGATCGACTACGCGGAGGGTCTGGACTTCGACCCGCGCCGCGAAATCGGCGGATACGACGACCTCAAGATGCTGGGGCATTTCGAGGACGAGTGGCTACGCGGCGGCCCCGTACGGAAGTGGGTACCCAAGGCGTACGAGAACGAGCCGGTCTACGTGTTCGAGACGGGCGGCTCCACGGGCCTACCGAAGAACCGCATCAGCGTCAGGGACTTCCACACCGACTACGAGCTGTTCAGCGAGTCGTTGGCGGACGAGGGGTTCCCGCGCGGCGGCGACTGGCTCATGCTGGGCCCGACGGGTCCGCGGCGTCTGCGACTTGCCGTTGAGCATCTGGCGCAGGTCCGAGGCGGCATCTGCTTCTTCGTGGACATGGACCCACGCTGGGTGAACCAGCTCATCCGCGACGGGAAGATGACCGAGCTCGACGCGTACAAAGAGCACATCATCGGTCAGGCGCTGAAGATACTCCGCGCGCACGACAACGTGCAGTGCGTCTTCACGACACCGAAGCTGTTGGAGGCGCTCTGCGAGAAGGTGTCGCTGCAGAAGCTAGGGATACGCGGCATCTTCTGCGGCGGCACGGAGATGGACGCGCAGTTCAACCGGTTCGCCCGCGAGGAGCTCATCCCCACGATTGAGTTCGTGCCCACCTACGGCAACACCCTCATGGGACTGGCGCACTCTCGTCCGTACAGCGCTGGCGACCCGTACGACATCGTCTACTACCCACCGCAGCCGCGCGCCGTCATCGAACTCGTGAATCCCGACGACTCCGAGGAGACCGTCGGCTACGGCGAGACCGGGCGCGTCATGCTCACGACGCTCACCAAGGAGTTCTTCATGCCTCGCTTCCTCGAACGCGACGAGGCGGAGCGCGCCCTGCCCATCGAGCTATACCCGTGGGATGGCGTGGAGAACCTGCGGCTGCTGACGCAGTTGGAGAGCTCGGTCGTGGTGGGTGTCTACTGATGCGGGTCGTGGATTCAACTGCGTCGTGCGAGCCCGGTCAGAATGCGAACAAGACACGCCAGTCATAGGTGGCTGGCTCCGCATCGTCGGGTGCGTTCCAGAATCCCGCAACGCCCACAATGGCCTTACTTTCAGATGGCTGCAGAGTCTCGATCAGCCCGCCTTGGTCAATTGGGAGTCCTTCAGCGTCAATGAGGTAGAGGCCGACGGAGACTTGGGCGAAAGCGCGATCTGTGTTGTTGACCAATGTGAGCTTGTAGCTCCATCGCGGACCGATGACGTCGTTCCCGATGCGTTTCATCTCCAGGTCACGCACTTCGATATCCGCCTGCGGCGCTTCGAGCTGCTGGCCGAAATCCCGGGCGACCAGCACTAGATCCTGGATGTCCACGACACCGTCGCGGTTTACGTCCGCGGAGGGGATCGCGCCCTGCGCCTCTAGCTTCGCAAGATACGCGACCGTTGGGTCGCTTCCTCCCTCAACTGGGTCGACGGGGATCTCCGAGCATCCTCCTACGGTGAGGCAGATGCCAGCGAAAAGGACTAGGTAGCGTGCAATCAAGTAGCGGTTCCTCCCCTGTTGGGATGTCTCTATGTGAACTATGGAGCGGCGCGCGGCGCTTCTGTGGCCCGTGGTCGCTGGTAGTAGCTACTGGCGTCTCCGGCTCCTGAGGAAGCCCCAGGGCAACCTGAGCGTTCCTTCCTCCGACGCCACGAGCGACGGGTCGAACCAGTCGAAGTAGTTGATGAGAACTTCGCCGTGTTGCACGCCTAGCGCGCGCGACCGGCCGCCCGCCGGGCTCACCACGTGCACGTCGCCCGAGAACGCGTACGCGATCCACTCGCCGCCCGCCACCCAGGCGGGCGTCTCCTTCCAGTACGGACCGTCCGTGACTGCGCGAGCGATGCCGCCTCCATCGATGTCGGCGACGTAGATATTCGACTGCATGCCCTCGTAGTTGGTGAACGCGAGTCGGGTGCCGTCGGGCGACCACGAAGGGTCAGCCGACACGGCGGCGCCACGGACAGGGGTGATGTTCCTGCCGTTCGCGTCCATCACATAGAGCATTCCGGCGCCGTTCCCAACGGTGTACGCGAGGCGCGTGCGGTCGGGAGACCACGCTGCGGAGGAGTAGACTTCGTGTCCTCGCGTCACGACCTCCTGCACACCGGGGTCGTCCACGTCCAGCGTCCACAGGTCCCCGGCATCCGGCGCCTTTGGCTTGTAGTAGGTTAACTGGCGATCGCCGGGGCCCCAGGTGAAACACGGGCGCCCCCAGCCCTCTACCTCGACCACCTGCTCGACGTGTGAGCCGTCCGCGTCCATTACGAAGATGCCCCGGCCATCGAAGGCGATCATGGAGGCGTCGGGTGACCACTTCGCGCCGAAAGTCAGACCTCGATGGCTGTGGACGCGGCGCGGCGTGTCGTACCCGGCTCGTCGGACGTAGATGTGCGAGCGCCTCGCCCCGCTCTCGTAGTCAGTGAAGAGCACGCGACCTGGAGCGGGCAGGAGCGCTCCCTGTGCTGTGGCCACGCAGGCCAGCCCTAGCGTCCCAAGTATCGCCGCGGCGGCGACAAGCGCGCGTGACGTCGTCCGGCTCCACGGATCGCGCACGGGCGATGGCTGCATGCGCAACTCCTTTCTGCGGCGTGCTCATGCCTTGAGCCCCGCTCTGTCCACGTGCTACGGACGCCTGATCTCACCCCAGGGCAACGAGAGCTTCCCCGCGTCGGACACCGCGCGAAACGGCCGGTACCAGTCGAAATGGTTGATGAGGAACGGCCCCCTGAGCACACCGAGCGCCTGCCTGTCCGTGCCATCGGCGCGCACGACGTGCACGTCGCCGGACACGGCGAAGGCAATCCAACTGCCGTCGCCCAGGAACACCGGGGAGTGTATGGAATACGGCGAGTCCGTGATGGGCCGGCGCTGGGCGCCCTCTGTTGCCTCAATGACGAACACGGAGCGGCCGCCGACGCCATTCTTGCCCACGAAGATCAGATCGCGGCCGTCGGGCGACCAGGACATGTCCGACGGCCACAGATCCGGCATTAGTGGCGTCACCGCCCCGTTGCCGGCATCCATGACAAACAGCCGCGCGCTTGTGATGCCGTTCGGTCGCCATGCGTAGGCAAGGCGATCCCGGGTCGGGGACCACACTGGGTCGTGGAATAGGCCGCCTTCGCGCGTCAGTCGTGTTGGGTCGCCGGCGCCGTCCACGTTGGCGACCCACAGGTCGCCGTCGTGGTCGGCCTCCGCCTCGTAGTACGTCACTTGGTTGGCGCCCGGCCCCCATGTGAACGACTCCCACGAGAACACGCCGGGTCGGGCGCCGACCTGCCGCACATTGGCCCCGTCGGCTTGCATTACGAAGATCGCGTCGTCTGCGAACGCGATCTGCTCACCATCGGGCGACCACTTCGCGCGCCAGACGGATCCGGGCTCGTCGTACACCTTCTGGGCGTCCGGCTCGCCCGGGCGTTGGACGTAGATATGGGCACGCTTGGTTGCCCCGTCCCAATACGGGTAGACGATCGGCCCCGGCGCGGGAACGCCCGCGCCTTGTGCAGCGGCATGCCGCGCGGCTCCGACGAGTCCAGCGGCGAAGATCAACGCGAGGACTAGCGCGCGGGCGAGGCGATGCCGGCATCCCTGACGTGCGCGCAGCTTCATCGTAAGCTCCTAGTTGCTCGCGGCCGGGGTCTGCGAGTCGTGTGCGGGCGCCTTGATGCGCCCCCACTGCGAAGGCAGGACGCCGTTTGCAGACACCGCGCGGAACGGGTCGAGCCAGTCGAAGTGTGAGATTGCGGGCGCCCCGCTCCGCACGCCTAGGATGTGTATCTCACCGCTCGCGACGTTCACGACGTGCACGTCGCCAGAGAGCGCGTAGGCGATCCACCGCCCGTCGGCAAGCCACACAGGCGTGCCGATGTGGTATTCGGCCGTCGTTACCAGACGCGGCGCGGCGCCATCCTCGGCGTCGATCACGAAGACATTCGAGAAGCTGCCGCCGCGCTCGTCGTTGTTCGGGTCCTCGGTCCACGCTGCGTACACCAGGCGCTTCCCGTCTGGCGACCAAGCGACATCCCGGGCCCGCGCGTTTTCTGTTAGCCGCGTCACGGCGCCCCCGTCGGCGCCCATGACGTAGACGTCGAACGGGTTGCGCCCTTCCCGCCAGCAGAGCGCCAGCCGGCCGCGATCCGGCGACCACGCTGGCGCCGAGTCAACCTTGCCTCCCTCGTAGAGGAAGCGTTGGTTCCCGGGGTTGTCGACGTCGAGTACCAGCAGCTCGCCGGTCATCTCGTCGGCGGGTTCGTAGAACGTGATCTGCCCGTCCTCGGGCCCCCATGTGTGTGGCATCTTGGACCAATGCTCCCTATCGGTGAGCTTCCGCACGTTCGACCCGTCGGCGTCCATCACGTGGATGCCCTCGTTGGAGAAGGCTATCTGCGCGCCGTCGGGCGACCACTTTGCCTGCCACATGATCCCCGGCTCATCGTAGACACGCCGCGCCGCCGGTTCGCCCGGCAGCTGGATGTATATGTGCGAGCGCAGGGGGCTCGCGTCGAGCCAGTGGTAGAGGATCTGGCCGGGTTTCGGGAGGCGCGCGGTCTGAGCTGTGGCGTTCGACGTCAGCCCTGCGGCCGTCACACCGAGCAGAAGCAGCGTCACTGCGGTCCAACGAACCGATCGTCGCCCCGGCGCATGGATGGGGTCGTCCGTGTGATTTCGCATGTAGCACTCCCAGTGGCGCGTGCGCGCGTTACATGGATGTATCACAGTCTGCGTGAACGTGGCGTTGGCCGCAAGCGTCGCCGAATAGGCGGAGGGGTCAGGGCGACGCCTTCCGCGATCGCGAGCGTCGCGGGCCGCTACCGGCATGGCGCCAGACGGAGGGCCGACGGCGGGTCACTTCAGGACTATCATCCGGCGGGACTGCCGGTGGATTCCGGCCCGGAGCTCGTAGAGGTAGACGCCGCCCGCGACGGGCTCGCCCGCATCGTTGATGCCGCCCCAGTACGCGGCCTCGCCACGGCGGCGGTATTTGCCCACGTCACGACGGCCAAGGTCGATGCGCCGCACCGACCGCCCACGGACGTCGTAGATGGCGATGGTAACGGTGGCAGGTTCCGCCAGGTCGAAGGGAATCCACGTCTCCGGGTTGAATGGGTTGGGGTAGTTCGGCAGGAGCGCCGTCGCGTAGGGGCGAAGCGTGAGCAACAGGCGTTCTATGCCGGCAATCCCTTCGAGGTACACGCGAGAGCCGTCATGCTGCTCTCGCGCCTCGCGCAGCCATCTCTCAGCGAGTCGCAACCGGCTGCCAGCGACGGACGGAGCGCCACCGAGAGCGTCGGAGCGCGCGCGTTCGACAACCGCCATGTCCGCGATGTCCAGCAACTGATCGCCGTTCAGGTCGGCGCTCGGATACGCGGACGCCGGCTGTCCGAGCGCCGAGGCGACCGTCAGAATGTCGACGAGGTCGACAGAGCCGTCGCGATTGACATCCTCGATAGCCGCGAGTGCTGTAGGCGCGGCGGGGGTCGCCGTTGACAGCGTGAATTCGAACCGCCACGGGCCTCCGTTGTCGGCAGTGATGTCCAGCACGAAGTCGACCGTCGCTCCGACGTTCGGACCCAGATCGACCTGCAGACCGACGTTATTTCGCGCTTCGCCAGCGGGCCAGGTTGCGTGGGTGACCGTGCCGGAAACGGCGCTGACGTTGGCATCGGCAGTGCTGAGCGTGACGACGACGTTCTCGGCCGCCGTCTGACCCTCGTTCTTGACGCGCGCGCGGACCTCCACGCGCTCGCCGGGCTCCGCCTGACCGTCCGCGTCTCCCGTGACCTTGTCGCGGAACCACGCGCTTCGCATCGCGAAGTCAGCGGGGGAGGCCACTACCGGCATGGAGTACGTGAACTGCCACGGGCCACCGTTGTCCGCGGTGACGTCGACGTCCAAGGTCACAGACCCCGACGCGGTCGGCCCGATCTCCACGAGGAGACCGTTGTTGTTCCGCGCGACACCCGCTGGCCACGTCTCGTGCGTGACCTGGCTGCTGACGATGGTGACTTCGTCCGCGCTGCTCAGGGAGACGACGACGTTCTGCGCGGCCACCAGGCTTTCGTTCTTGATCCGCGCTCTGATCTCCAGCCGTTCGCCTGGGTTGGCTTCACCGTCGTCGTTGCCCGTCACCTTGTCGCGGAACCAGATGCTGCGTTCCGCGAGCACGACCGGCAGGGGCGTGATGGGGAGCGCGTACGTGAACTGCCACGGGCCTCCGTTGTCGGCAGTCACGTCGATGACGAGCGTCACGAAATCAGACGCCGTCGATCCGATCTCCACGAGGAGACCGTTGTTGTTCCGCGCGACACCCGCTGGCCACGTCGCGTGCGTGACCTGGCTGCTGACGATGGTGACTTCGTCCGCGCTGCTCAGGGAGACGACGACGTTCTGCGCGGCCACCAGGCTTTCGTTCTTGATCCGCGCTCTGATCTCCAGCCGTTCGCCTGGGTTGGCTTCACCGTCGTCGTTGCCCGTCACCTTGTCGCGGAACCAGATGCTGCGTTCCGCGAGCACGACCGGCAGGGGCGTGATGGGGAGCGCGTACGTGAACTGCCACGGGCCTCCGTTGTCGGCAGTCACGTCGATGACGAGCGTCACGAAATCCAACGCGGTTGGTCCGATCTCCACTAGCAGACCGTCGTTGTTCCGCGCGACCCCCGCTGGCCACGTCGCGTGCGTGACCTGCCCGTTCACCATCACAACGTCGTCGGCGCTGCTCAGCGACACCACCACGTTCTGCGCCTCGACAAGACTCTCGTTCTTGAGCCGCGCCCTGATCTCGAGGAGTTCCCCAGGGTTCGCTTGCCCGTCGTCGTTGCCCGTGAGCTTGTCGCGGAACCAGATGCTGCGTTCCACGAACACGACCGGCAGAGGGGCGATGGAGAGGGGATACGAGAACTGCCAGGGGCCGCCGTTGTCCGCCGTGACATCCACCACGATGACGATATCAACCGGCGTCGCGTCGGCGGGTACCGCCAGAATGAGGCCATCGTTGTTTCGGGCCTCACCCGCCGGCCACGTGGCGTGCGACACGGTGGGGACGGGGAAGTCTACGCCGCCATCCGCGCTGCCTATGGTCACCAGGACGTTCTGCGCGGCCGCGTCCCCCTCGTTCTTGAGGCGGATCCGTAGCGAGACCGTCTCGCCGGGGTTCGCGGCTCCGTCCTTGTTGCCACCTGGCCCGGGGTCGAACACCCACGCGCTGCGCAACGCGAAGTCGGGAATCGCTAGGCTGCGCACGACCGTGACAGACCCGTCCACGACTGTCGCGGGCACGGCGCCCTCGTTGAGCTCCAAGGTCAGCGCGACCGGACTCAGCGCCGACGGGCCGGCAAGGGTGTCCGTCGCGACGAACGTCACCGTGAGCAGATTCCCCGGCCCGGCCAACGGCTTTGCGAAATCGGCCGCCATGGCAACGTCGATGGCGCCGGGCGTCAGTTCATTCTGTTCCAGTAGCCAGCCGTCCGGCGCGTCAGCGCCGAGGGCCACCGACGCCATGGCGCCTTCGGTGTCGTGAACGGTCGACAGCAACGACGGGTCGTAAGTCACCGTCAGACCGAGTGCCACGATTCCCAGGCCTGCTGCGTCACCCATGGAGACCGTCACGGTGGCCGTCTCGCCTGGCGTCGTCACCTCGTCTGACGCGTCGAATTCCACCGCGGACGTCGCCGAGACGATCGCCCACAGGAGGACGCAGCCCACAGTGACGACGTCACTCCGGCCGCCGCGACCTGTGCCCGTCCCATGGAAGAACGGCCGTGTAAGAGCTAATGCGGTCATTTGCCGACGACCATCCTCTGTGTCCGCCGCAGGTCTCCGGCAAGCAACTCGACGAAGTACACGCCGCTGCTTACCCTCGACCCCACTGTGTTGCGCCCGTCCCACCGCGCCGCGGCGCCACGCTGCACGTAGTGGCCCGCCGGCAACCACCCGATGTCGAGCGAGCGCACTCGTAGTCCACGTGTGTCGTAGATGTGCACGCGCACGTCTGCGGATTCGGCGAGCTCGAACGGAATCCACGTTTCTGGGTTGAACGGGTTTGGGAAGTTCTGGTGGACTCGCGTGCCGTGGGGCGCCGCCACGGTCGCGCGTACGACGAACCGGCGCGCGCCTGCGGCCAGCGTCGTCGAGCCGGGACGACCCAGGTCGATCCGTGAGCCGTCCGGCCACAGCATCACGGCGGAGCGGCCCGGCAGCCCCGAGGTCTCCCAGTCGAGCGTATTATCGTCCCGCCCCTCGGCCGCGATGGTCCACGTGGCCACGCCATCCGTCATCGGCCGCGCGCTACGCCGCAGGAACGCCGGGCCGGACTCGCCCACCGCGCGCAACCTGGGCGCGCGTCGACCGGGCGGCTGCGGAGGCGCGGGAAGGTCGAGCGGATCGAAGCCGGTGCGCGCGCGGCGGCTCATGACGAGCGACACCTCGTCGGTATCGCCTGAGCCGGTGGTCAGTCGGAGGCGGACAGTGAGGGAGCGCGGCGCTGCTTCGACTCGTCGCTGCGGCGAAGAGCTCGCGCCCGTGAGATCACGCGCCTGCGGCAGCGAGACGCGCTGTTCGCGACGGGATCCGTTGTAGATCCAATGCCCGCGCCCCGGCTGGAGCTGACTCGCGGGGGCGTAGCTCTGGTCCGCCGGGTCGTAAGCGAATACCGCGTTGGCTGGTATCGACGACCACCCAGTCGAGCCGTCGCTGCGCAGGCTGACAACCGACACGGGCGATCCATCGGCCGCTGGGGCCCCGACGATGTTCCACCCGGGGTACAGCGTAGTGGACGCCTCGCGAACGCAGGAGCTATCCGTGTCGAGTCGCAAGCGCACGGTGAGGTCGCCATCCGCATCCGTATGACGTACGAACGCGCCACCGGTGACGGGCGGGAGGGCGTCGGCCCCCACGGAGCGGAGGAGCGCGTACCGTTGTGCCCGCGCGTCCCAGCCGTACGCTGTGGCGATGACGCGGCCCAAGGGAGATGAGTCGCCCGGCGCCGGTAGGGACACCAGATCCCAGGCGGCTGGCAGGTCCATCGCGAACTCCGTCAACGGCGCGGCATCGACGGCGATGGAACCGTTGCGAACCGTCACGGGGATGTTCCGATTCAGCCGCACCCGCGCCAGAGTCAGTTCGGTGACGCCCGTCGCGCAGGGCAGCGCCTCGAATTCAGTGAACAGTAGGGCCCCACTGCCGGATGTTGGTCGCGCGCTCGCCATCGCAACACCGACCTGACCGTCGACGGTCTTGTGCGACATCAACCAGCCCTGCGCCAGGCCGCCTGATGTTGTCACCGAGGTGACCGAAACCACGGACGGGTCGTATAGCAGCGTGAATTCCGCCGCGCTGAGTTCTTCCTTGGTGATGTCGCTGACTTCAATGGCCGCTGTGACACGTCCGCCGGGCGCAACGCGCACGTCGGGCAGACTCACCTCGACGGGGGCCGCCCACACACATGCGCATATGACGGTGAGCGTCGCAGCTATGATTCCGCGCGCGAGTTGGATCACGAGTGCTTGCCTATTCTGCCGCCTCGACATCGCGCTGCTCCGGCGATGTCGAGGCCGCGCCACGCTCCGGCCACGGTTCCCGGCTCTACTTGGCGATCACCATTCTCCGCGTGGCACGCTGACTTCCTGCGAGGAGCTCGTAGATGTACGCGCCGCTGGCGACACGTTCCCCGACCTCGTTGCGACCGTCCCAGTACGCCGCGTGGCCCCGGCTGCGGTATTCACCTTTCGGCCGGTACCCGACATCCAGCGTGCGCACGATTTTCCCGCCGAGACCGTAGATGTGGACGGTGACGTCCGCATCTTCGGCGAGCTCGAACGGAATCCACGTCTCAGGATTGAAGGGGTTCGGGTAGTTTGCCCCGAGGAGGAACTGGTACGGCTGTATGTTCAGCGGATGCGTGAGGCTATCCCCGAACGCGCGCCCGTTCAGACGGACGCGAGACACGGTCACGGCCGTGGCTGCCGAACGCTCGAGCCCTCGGGCGACATGGAACGTCGCGCTGAGCATCGACGACGCGTTCGCCAACGGCCGACCGGACGCGAACGTCAGCGCCAACTGCCCGGGCTTCGAGAGCGATCTGAAAGCCGCTTCGCCGTCGGCCGTAGGCTGGATGTCCGCAGGGATCAGCAACTCCGCATCATAGTCGAACCGCAGCTCGCCAGCGTAGATGTCCGACAAGTCCTCCATGCGCAGCCACACCGTGACGGCGTCGCCGGGCCGTAGAGAGGAAGCGCTGCCCGTCAGGCCGGAGGGCATGGAAACTGACGCAAGTGATGGCGCGGACGCTGGTTGCTCCGCGGGAAACACCGTGATGAGTTTGACAACGCGCTGTAGGATCAGAGAGGCGTCGTTGCTCGACACCGTCCCATTCGTCGGGTCGAGCTCGAGGTCGTTGTCGGTGTCCGCCACGTTCAGCGCCACGGCGTCGGTCACCGGCGCGGGAGCCCATGTCGGCGCCGTATCCTGGATTGGGAACCGGGTAACGACCGGGGGAACGAGAAGGTTACCCGCCGCGTATTCCAATATCCACGCGGCATCCAACGGCGACGCCGTCCCGTTCCCGGTGACGTCTCCGAACACCAGGTCCAGCACGGTGAACGCGCCGTTCACCACGGTCGCGGGTATCAAGCCTTCGCTGAGCTCAACGGAGACGAGGTCGAGGGCGCTCGCATCCCCAGACGCCGCCGACGAGTCGACTTCGAATACGACAGTCACGAGCGTGCCGCCGCCTACGGCCGGGCTGGAGATGCTACCTGCCAGCGCGATGTCAAGCGTCCCGGGCGCCGATACGTTCTGTGCCACCGACCAACTTGATGGGTCGGCGCTAGCGGCAACGACATCGCCGAGAGACACGGCTGTCGTGTTCAGCCCGTCGTCCCTCGGCGTCAACAGTGTCGGGTCGTACGTCAGGACCAACGAGGCGCCAACGAGGTCCAGACCTGTGACGTCGCTGATGTCGACAGGGATCGTGAAGGAAGTACCAGCCTGGCTCTGCCACGACCCCGCGGTGACCCTCGCGGCGCCGAACGCTCCAGGCTCGCCAAACTGGGACCAGGTTGCGGAGCTGTTCGACCCGCCGCTGGTGATGTCCACTGTCGCGCCGACGGGATCCTCCGACACCCGCGTGATGATCTCGCCAGCCGCGCGCTGGAGGACGAACCTCGCGCCGTCTGGCGACCACGACGGATCCCAGGTACTGCCGGGGATACCATACCGGACCTCGTCAGACCTGTCGACGCCAACCGTGATGACCTCGAAGTATGCCCCCGTCTGGAAGTAGAGCGCGAAACGGGTGCCGTCTGGCGACCAGGAGCCTGGTCCGCTGATGGACGGAAAGGCGAATGTGGGATCGGACCCGTCCGCCCGCATCACCCATGTCGCGAAGGGGTCAGGGCCGCGCTCCGACTGGAACATGAGCTTCGAGCCGTCAGGCGACCACGCCGGGAAGTTGTCGGACCCTACCTCGTTCGTGAGACGCGTCGGCGCCGAGCCGTCCGCTCCCATCACGTATATCTCGCGGTCGCCGTCGCGATCCGACGAGAAAGCGATGCTAAGCCCGTCCGGCGACCACGCTGGCTCCCCGTCCACGAACTCGTTGTCCGTCAGCTGCACGAGGTTCGACCCGTCCGTGTCGATCACGTATATCTCGTAATCGCCGTCCCGGTTCGACGCGAAGGCGACGCGCCTGACATCAGGAGACCACGTGGGCACCGTGTCGCTGGAAGGGTGTTGTGTGAGGTTCGTGTTCACTGCCCCGTCGACAGTGACGATGTAGATTTCGTCGTTGCCGTCGATGTCGGTCTGGTACGCGATGCGCGTGTCGTTGAGGTCGCCTGTGGGTGGCGTGATACGCCCTATACCACTGGCCACGGCCGTGTCTGAACCACTCCCATTGTGAATGAAAGCTATGTCGGCCGTTTCCAGGCCAACCACTGACGGGGCAAATGTGACGACCACGTCCTGACTCGACCCGGCATCGACGGAAAACGCAGTCGGTGAGGCGCTGAACTGCGTGTTCGAAGAGACTACATCCGTGACGGACAGCGGCGCCGCGCCGGTGTTGCTGATGGTCAGAATGCCCGTGCCTGTCGAGCCGACATCGACGACGCCCACACCCAACGGGTCAGGAGATGCCGCCGCCACGCCGTCCGAGATGACACCGTACAGCCTGACTGCCGTTCCGTCCCCTAGCGCCGCCAACTTCGTGGCGTCGGCGGAGACGTGCACCCGTGTCGCCGCGGTCGAGAACTCCGACGTGGCGGCGAGCAACGTGGGCGTAGCAGGCGAACTGATGTCCCACACCTGGGCCTGTGCGCCGGATGTGAACAGTCTGGCGCCCGAGGCGCTCATCACCGCGTATCCCTCGCCGACCCCGCTGAGCTCCGCCATCAGCGCTGGGGGGTACTCTCCGGCCAGATCCCAGGCTTTGGCCGTGCCATCGGCCGAGGCGCTCACGAGTGCGGAGCCGTCAGGCGAGAAGCCAAGCGACGGGATGTGATTAGTGTGCGCGCTGCCGACTACAGTGATGGCTGCCGGAGAGGCAGGCGTCGTGATGTCCCACAGCCGTACAGCCAGGTCGGCCGAGCCGGTCGCCAACATCGTGCCATCTGCGCTGAACGCCACCGACCCAACCCGCCCTAGGTGTCCCACGGCCTCCCCGAGAGATACAGGTGATGCCAGGGAGCTGATATCCCATAGCTCCGCCGTGTTTCCATCTCCACTGACCGCCATCAGGCTCTGATCTGAACTGATGGCTATGCCGGAGATCGAATGGCCGTGGACAGCGGAGGCCATCTCGACTGGGTTGGCAATGTCCGTCACGTCGACGAAGTAGACCGTCTGGTTGGAGCCGCCGGTGGCTACGAACGTGCCGTCAGGGCTGTACGTCGCCCGAGCGAGACTGCCAGGGAAACTGATGGTGGCCGCGAGCGATATCGTAGTCGGGTCTGTCGCGTCCCAGATGCGTAGGTCGCTGCCCGTGCTCGATGTTGCGATGACCGTGCCGGACGGGCTAATCGCCACATCGCTGTTGTTCGGGTCTCCCGTGGACACCGCGCCCAACAGTGTCAGCTCGACCGCATAGGACGCCGCGGCCCAAGCGAGCAACGCCAAGACACAGAGACCCAGTCCGATCCGCGATCGACTTACCATTGCCGCCGCTCCCTTCCCCAGGGCCACGCATCGCCTACAGTGACCCACGTGTCTGTCCATTGCCTGGGGGCACGGCTCTCCGGATGTCTGCGCCCCTAGGTTGACGTCCGCATTCGGCGTCCAGCCACGTTCGTGGCCGACGCGACGAGTGTCGCGAGTATGGCGCCTCATATATATATGCGCAAGGTAACCCAATAACGGTGATCTCTGGCACGTCATTTCCGTACGACCATGCGCCGCAGCGAGTGGTAGTCGCCCGCTGTCAGTTCGTAGACGTAAACGCCGCTCGCGACGGCTTCACCGTGTTCGTTGGCTCCGTCCCAGTAGGCGGCGTTCTCCCGACTTGTGTGTTCGCCCATCGCGCGCGCGCCGAGGTCCAGCGTGCGGACAACCCCTCCGTCCATGCCGTAGATGCGGATCGTCACGTCCGAGTCGGCGGCGAGTTCGAATGGTATCCACGTCTCTGGGTTGAACGGGTTCGGGTAGTTCGCCAGCAGTTGGTCCCGGTAAGGCTCTACGCGGAATGCGTAGTCGAACCCCGAATTGAGCAACGTACGGTTCAGCCGCAGGTGCGACGCGCGTATGGAGCCGGCCTCGGCGCGTGCCATGCCGCCCAGCGTCTCGAAGGCGACTTCGAGCGCAGACCGCGAAGTGTCGATGGGCCGTGCTGCGGCGAAGGCAATGGACGCCTGTCCGTCGCCTAGCCGGTGGACCAGCATAGGACGCTGCCCGTCGGACGGCGCCACGTCGACATCTACGAACCTGACGAGAGTCTCGTCATAGTCGAGCCTGAGTTCACCTGCGTACAGATCCCCCACGCCCACGGCGTCAAGCGAGACGACGATGCGCGCGCCTGGTCGCTGCGAACTCGCCATCGCTTGGAGGGAGTATGCGCCAGCGACGGGGGTGGCGCTGGGAGCCCCGACGCCCTCGACCGGGAAGCTCGGGATGAGGCCGACGGCCTTCTGTAGGATCAGCGACGCGTCCATCGCGGTGCACACGCCATCGCCGTCGACGTCCGCCACGGCGTGCGCCTCGTCGTGCGTTAGCGGGGCGGCGGCCCACACGGGCGTCTGGGTCTCTATCGGATATGTGTGGTGGCCTCCGATGAGTTCTTGGGCGACGTGCTCTAGCTTGTGGGACGCGTCGTAACCGCTCAGCGCGCCGTTGCCCGTGACGTCGCCATACATGAATTCGACGACCGTGAAGAGGCCGTCCACCGGTGTGGATGAAGCGGCTCCCTCGTTGAGATCCGCCCGCGTGAGGCCTAGCGCGCTTGTCGTGTTGGTAACCGCGGCAGTGTCCACGTCAAACGCCACGTACGCGAGAACTCCAGCGCCAGTGAGAGGGCTGTCGAATGCGCCCGCCATGGATACTTCGAGCTCGCCAGGCGTGAAGACGTTCTGCTCCATCGACCAGGATCCGGTGACGACATCGCCAAAGGTGAACGCCGTCGTCCCGTTCGCGTCGCTTGTTGGGGTGAGGATCGCCGGGTCGTATGTCAGCTTGAGGTCGACGCCGGTGACACCGAGGGTAGACACGTCGTAGATGGTGATTGGCACGGACACCGTCGTACCGGCCGCGCCCTGTGTGCTTTCCACCCGGACCGCATCGACAGGTGATGCGGCGGACAGGAGGGTGTACATAGATCGGTGTAAACGACCATGGCTGATATAGCATGGGGGTCG
>CAYYPK010000007.1:151589-257635 GCA_964473525.1 uncultured bacterium | reverse complement strand
ACCCCCATGCTATATCAGCCATGGTCGTTTACACCGATCTATGTACACCCTCCCGCCAGGAACTCCACCTTCGTTGGGTTCATCAGCATCGTTGTGTCGACGCCGAAGACCTCGCGTAGCTCCTTGTCGACAGCTTGGGCGTCGATGGTTGGGTTCACGAGGTCCGCGTGGTTGTCGTATGTGTTGATGCCGACGATTAGGGCGGTGGCAGGTACGGCGCGAGTTGACATGGCGTTTTGAGCTTCGGCCATCGCTTGAGGTGCCACTGCGGGGGACGCCGAAACCGCCACGGCGTCCTCCATTCCTCCTATTGCATCCTCCGACACGGTGGCAGCTAGCGCCTCGGCAGCAGTTGGCGCGCCCGAGACCAACTCGTAGATTCCTCCGCTTGTCGTCCCAGCAAGCACACGCCCATGCGATGCCGCGTAAGCCGTTAGCACGGCAGTGCCTTCGTGGGGCAGCTCTGCTCCTACGCGGGCCCACGGACCGTATTCAGTGGCGGAATCAGGAGCCCAGCGGAACAGCCCGCCTGATCCTTGAATGGCGTGGACCGCGCCATCTGCTTCCCACAGCCCGCTGATGCCTCCTATGGGGCTGTCTGCCCAGGTGATGCCGTTGTCGTCGGAGTGGAACATGCCTTCATGCGTCGCCGCAAAGAGCACTCCCCCTGCTTCCACCACGCTAGTCACGTAGGTACCTTCTAAGCCTGCCGAGGACCATGTAGCGCCCCGATCCGTCGACCTCCATACGCCGCCGAGGCTGCGCGCACCCACAAGCACATCCCGGCCTTCGGATGACACGGATACGACATCCGTCGCCATGCCATTCGCAGCGATCTTGACGTGGTGCATGACCCATGTTCTTCCACCATCGTCTGATCGGAATATGCCGCTATTCCTCCCCATGAACACCGTGTTCCCGTCTATGTGGAAGCTCAGCACGCTCTCACTGAAGGGACCATCGATTGCCCGCGACCATGATGCTCCGGCATCCCGAGATACGTATGCCCCTTGCGCGAACTCTGGACTCGCGCCTGATGGATGAATACCGACGAAGACGACATCACCAACTGCGGCCAAGGCGTTAATCCGGCTACTGCGTAAGCCTGGGTATGGTTCTGACCACGGCTTGCCCGGGACATCCTGCCGGTGGAGGCCGGCTTCCCGGATTGCTGTGTACGCACGCCCCTCCGACGGGATCGCGAGCGCGTCGACGGTAGCCGTGAATTGGGCGATGTGCTGCCACGTCAACACGACGTTCACGCCGTCGACAATGACGCCTCGATCGCGCAGAGCGAGCACGTCCTGACGCAGCGCCGTGGTATGCAGCGGGTTATCGCCAAGTGTGACTGTCTGCAGGCTTGGCAAGTTAACGAGGGCCGAAATGTCCGATATCCGGTTGTGACTAAGGTCGGCCCTCGTCAGACTCACCAGCGTCGCGAGGGACGAGATGTCGCGGAGGCCGTTGCGTCGAACGTTCAGCGTGACCAACCGAGGGAGCGCGCTGATAGGCGAGAGGTCGGAAACCTGGTTTTCGTTGAGCGACAGGAAGTTCAGTTCGTGGAGGCCGGACAGCGGCGTCAGATCCTCTACCAGCATCCCGTTGCCGTGTATGTGTTCGAGTGACTCTAGCCCTCGCAGCGCCTCTAGGCTGTCAATGGGATTGGCATCCAGCTTCAATATCGCCAGGGAGTCGAGACGTGACAAGGGGACTAGGTCGGAGACCTGGCAGTGACTGAATTCGAGCCGTTCCAGGCGTGTCAGGCGCGCCAAGGGACTCAGGTCTTGTATGGGGTTGCCGCTGACGCCGAGTGTTCGCAGGCCTACCGCGAACTCCAGTCCGGTGAGATCGTTGATGCCTTGGTGCTCGGCACGGAGTTCGTCCAGCGACGCGAGCATCGCCTGTGTTAGGGTGCCCTCCGGGGTATTCAGGGCGACGCGTAGCGCGCGCTCGAGGTTGGGGTCGGGGATCTGTACCCCTTCCTGCACCCGAGCCATCGGCGCTGACGGGAGGAATCGCTCGACATTCCGGATGCGACCGCGTGCATCCGAAGATGTCGTGGCGAGGTACGATCCGTTTGGGCTGAAGGCCACCTGGTGATTGGCGCCGCCCACCCCGGTCATCTCTCTAGGTCTCTCGTGTTCGTCTTGGAACACGGCAAGTTGGGATCCCGAGGACATATCCCAAAGCCTCGCCGTCCCGTCCTGTGAGATCGTGGCGAAGCATGTCTCATCCGGGTGGAACGACACCTCCCACACGTCATCATCGTGCCGAACAACGTGCACGCTGTCGTAAGTGCGCACGTCCCAAACCCGACCAGTGTCATCTCCGCCCGCAGATCCTAGGAAGCGACCCGTGGGGCTGAAGTTGACGGAATACACACCAGCTGGCGCGGCTTTGTGCTGTAGGATTGCGAGCCGCTCCTCGGTGTTCGCATCCCACAGGTTGATTGCGGCCTTCTGGCGGGCGGTTGCCGAGGCGATCACGGAGCCGTCAGGAGAGTACTCGACATCGCCGAGGTGACCGTCGCCAGGTAGCTGGCTCTCCTGACGCAGTTGCGCTATGTAGCTACCTGTTGCTGGCTCCCAAAGGTGCGTACGTGCGCTCTCGTTGACCACCGCCAATGCCGTTCCGTCCGGGCGGAAGTCCAGTCCGTAGGCTGTGCCCGGGTGGGGAAGTCTATGGAGCAATTCACCGGCGGCAGCGTCCCACAGATGCACAGACGTGAAGTCGGAGGACGCCGCCAGATAGCGGCCATCGGCGCTATACGCAAGGAACCGAACCCAGCCGCCGTGTGAGAGGGTGTGAACGAGTCGTCCTCCATCTACCTCCCATATCCTCGCGGCGCCATCGTCGGAACCAGTTGCGATGTACCGACCGTCATCGCTGAAGACCATACAGAGAACGGGCTTCTGGTGCTGGAGCGTAGATCGGAGCTCCCCCGTTTCCGGATCCCACAGGCGAGCGGTCCAGTCCAATGACGATGTGGCAATGGTCCCTCCATCAGGGCTAAACATGATCTGCCGGATTGGCCCCTGGTGGGCAAGCTCCAGCACGCCGTCGGTCCATGACTGCGCGTGGCTGCCTGTTGACTTTTCGTCTGCCGATGGTGTTGCGTTTGCCTCCGGCAGAGGCGCATCCTGGACTTCAACTGTGGTCGATGACCCGATCTCTTGTATCCGTGTATCTTCCGTGGACACACGCCACACCTTCGCGTCGACCGTAACCCACACGGATTCCACAGCCTTAGTAGCGATCCGTGTGGCGCCAACGACGACCTGTATCCTCAACGACGCGTACGCTGGACTCAGCTGTGACTTCGCGCGCCGCGCTGTCGCCCGAGGCATTTCGAGGCGACCCACAAGCGCTGGCTCTAGCAGTCCCTCCTTCGACACGGTGACCGGAAAGTACCCGCTGCCCGCGGTGTACCGCCGCGCCGTGAGCTTCACCGGCACGACGTACTCGTGCGCCTCAATCCCCGCCAATTCCGCTTCCAACGCATCGCGCTCGCCCTGTTCCAGGCCGCTTGCGGTCAGCAGCGTCAGAATCTGCTGCGCGCGTTGCAGGTCGTTGTCTAGTTTGCCGGTCTTGGCCAGGGAGTTCGTGACACACAACGGAGCGAACAGCGTGGCGAAAGCTAGCAGCAGCGCCGCGACACTGAGCTTCGGCATGTTCTGAGTCATGGGTGGGCGAGTCTCTGTCACGCAGGGGTCGGATGACGGGTCGATGCAACATATTGGAGCCCACTGTTACCGCAATCAAGTGCGTGGCACGACCGGCAACAGATTAAGGGGGCTACCGTGCCTCGCCCGGTACCTGCCCGGTGGCGCTCATCCAGTCTGTGCGACGACGTGTAGGGTCGTGATATGGTCGTCGTCACCCGCGCTGGGTGCAGAGATTGCGGCACGCGCGGCCGGATGGCGAGGAGCCAAATGAGGAGGTCGGGGTTCGCGTCCATGCAGATAGCCCACAAGCTGCTCGCCGCCTGCATCTGCGCTCTCTGTGCGGTCTGTCTGACGGCGCAGCCCGCGCGGCCTGACGCGTATCTCACGATCCAAGAGAAGTGCTTCGGCTGCCACGGCCCGGAAGACATGCGCGGTGAGCTGGACCTGACAACGCGCGAAGCGATGCTCGCAGGCGGCGAGTCTGGGCAGCCAGCGGTCGTGCCGGGAGACCCCGACGCCAGCCTCCTCATGCGCGCGATCACGTGGGAAGACCCCTCGCTGGAGATGCCGCCCAAGGAAAACGACCGCCTGACGTCGGAGCAGGTCGAGGCGGTGCGTCAGTGGATTCTGGACGGCGCGCCCGACAGACCGGCTCCCACGCCGGTGGAATCTACAAGCGTTCCGCAGTCCCAAGCGCCGGACGGCCGTGTGCGCGTCGAGACCAGCGGCGGCCAGACCCCAGAGTGGACCGCGCGTTCGTACGACACCGAGAAGCTGTGGGCTTTCCGACCCGTTCAGAGGCCCACGTTGCCGCCGGCCTCCGAGGCGTCCAATCCCATCGACGCGTTCATCGCTCAACGCTTGGCGGAAGAGGGGCTATCGCCCGCAGCGGAGGCTGGCAGGACTGCCCTCATCCGTCGGGCGACGTACGACCTGATCGGCTTACCGCCGACGCCTGACGAGATCGACGCCTTCCTCGCGGACAAGGACGCCGACGCGTACGAGCGCCTTGTGGAACGCCTGCTAGCGGACCCGCGCTACGGCGAGCAGTGGGGCAGGCGCTGGCTCGACGTCACACGCTACGCTGACACGAGCGGATTCTCGAATGACTTCGAGCGCCCGAACGCATGGCGCTTCCGCGACTACGTGGTGCGTTCGTTCAACGAGGACAAGCCGTACGACCGCTTCGTCGTCGAGCAGATCGCCGGCGACGAACTCGCGCCGCACGACCCTGAGATGAGGATCGCGACCGGTTTCCTTCGCTCAGGACCGTGGGAGCAGACGGGAATGAGCGTCGCCGCCGAGACGCGGCAGTTCTTCCTCGACGACGTGACAAACGGCGTGGGCGAGACGTTCCTGTCGATCCCGCTCAAATGCGCCCGTTGCCACGACCACAAGTTTGACCCCATCCCCACCCGCGACTACTACCGCGTGCAGGCGGCGTTCGCGACGACGCAGCTAGCGGAGATCGACACGGCGCATCTGCCGGCGGAGAACCTGGCAGGCTTTGAAGACGGGAAGGCGCGTCTTGAGCGGCTGCTCGCGGAGGCCCAGGAGCATCGCGACGTCATCAACGCGAAAGAGGAAGACGCGGCGCGTCGATGGATGGAAGAACGCGGGATCGAGTACGTTCCCAAGAACGAGCGGAAGAAGCTGCCGGACGACCAGAGGCCTCCGCGGCTCTTCGGGCTGACGTACGAGGACCTCGGCACGGTCAAGGCGTTGCACAAGCGCATTCAGCGGCTCCGATGGGAGTTGGATCGCTATCGACCGGTCGCGTTCACCGTCTACAACGGGCCGGATGTCCTGCGAAACAACGTCGCCTTCCGCGTGCAGCCGCCGGAGGATCTGAGCGGCGAGGCGCGCGCGTCGCACGTGTTGGTTGGCGGCTCCGTGTATGCGCCAGGCGAAGAGGTGTCGCCGGGCGTGCTGACAGCGCTTGATGGGGTGAGAGGCGCCGCCGAGAGCGCGTGGTCCACCATCCCGGACGACATGGGCGGGCGACGCCTGGCTCTCGCCAACTGGATCGCCAACGCGACCAACCCCCTGACGACGCGCTCCATCGTCAACCGCATCTGGCAGTGGCACTTTGGGCGGGGGCTGGTCGCTAGCGCGGGCAACTTCGGGGTCATGGCAGAGCCGCCGACGCATCCCGAGTTGCTGGACTGGCTAGCGGTCTACTTCGTCGAGCACGGGTGGTCGTTCAAGGCGATGCACCGCGCGATCATGACATCGGAGACGTATCGGCGTTCGTCCGACGGCAGAAGCGCGCAGACGGACGAAGTAGACCCGGACAACGCGCTGCTGTCCTACTTCTCGCCGCGGCGGCTGACCGCGGAGGAACTGAGGGACAGCATGCTGTTCGCGTCGGGTGAGCTGAACCCCGAGATGGGCGGATTACCCATCTACCCCGAGATCAACATGGAGGTGGCGCTGCAGCCTCGGCACATCATGGGGTCCATCGCTCCCGCGTACCAGCCCTCGCGCACGCCGGAGCAGCGCAACAGGCGAACCATCTACGCGTACCGGCAGCGGGGAATGTCCGACCCCGGCCTCGAGGTGTTCAACCGACCCAGCGCGGACCTGTCGTGCGAACGGCGGGAGGCGTCCACGGTAACGCCACAGGCGCTTACCCTGATGAACAGTCAGAACAGCCACGACCGCGCGTTGGCGATGGCGATTCGCGTTGAAGAGGAGCGGGCGACCGAAGCGGGCAGAATCGCGCGGACGTTCCGCCGCGCGTTGGGCAGAATGCCGACCGAAGACGAGCTCGAAAGCGCGTCCCTGTACCTCGCTGAGATGACGGCGTTGCACGTGAAGAGCGCGCCGACGAAGGCAGCCCTGCCCGTCGAGATAGAACGCGAGATGTTCGAGGAGATGGCGGGCGAACCGTTCACGTACATTGAGAAGCTGGACGTGTACGAGGACTACGCGCCCGACGCCAAGCCGTGGGATGTCGGGCCGGAAACGCGCGCGCTGTCGGACCTGTGCCTGCTGCTCCTGAACGCCAACGAGTTCATCTACGTGTACTGAGACGTGAAATGGGAGGCGCGCTGGTGAAAGACCCAAGGCACGCTAGCCTGAGCCAGTTCGGACGACGCGTAGTGAGCCGACGGGAGTTCTTCTACGGCCTCGGGGCGACGATCGGCGCCACCGCGTTCAGCAGCCTTCTCGCCGACGAGCCGGCGTCTCTCGGACCCCTCGCCCCCAAGGCGCCGATGCTTCCCACGAAGGTGAAGTCGGTTATCTGGCTAACGATGGAGGGCGGACCCAGCCACCTCGACACGTTCGACCCGAAACCTAAGCTCGCCGACCTGCACCTGTCGAAGTTCGTCCGGGAGGGGAAGGCGTTCTCGGCGATGTCGCAGGGGGAGCGATACTACGTCCAGAGCCCGTTCGGCAGCGTCAAGGCAGGGACAGGTGGCGCGGACATGTGCGACCGCTTTGTCCATCTGCGCGATGTCGCCGACGACATCTGCTTCTACCGAGGATGCGTGGGCGAGTCAGTGGACCATCCCACGGCGATGTACCACATGAACACGGGGGCGAAGTTCGGGGGCGATCCAGCCGTCGGAGCGTGGGTGACTTACGGGCTAGGAACACTCAGCGAGAACCTGCCCGCGTACGTCGTGCTTCCAGAGGTCGCCTACCCTCAGGGCGGGGCGGGGAACTGGTCGAACGGGTTCCTGCCAGCGCACTATCAGGGCACGCCGCTGCGCTCAGAGGGCGCACCCATACTCGACATGGAGCCGCCGGGTGGCCTCGACGTGGATCATCGTCGACGCAGCCTGGACCTGCTGAAGGAACTGAACGCCTCCCATGCCGACCGCCACCCGGAGCACGAGGCGCTAGACGCGCGCATGGAGAGCTACGAGCTCGCCTTCCGCATGCAGATGGCGGCTCCCGACGCGGTGGACCTCGCGAACGAGGACGAGAAGACGCGCGAGATGTACGGCGTCGGCGGCAAGGCGACGGACGCCTTCGGACGGAAGTGCCTGACGGCGCGGCGTTTGGTCGAGCGCGGCGTGCGCTTCGTCCAACTCTATTCCGGCGGCTGGGATTCGCACGACTACCTGGAGCGTGCGCACGGCGCGCTCATTGAGAGCATCGACCAGCCCATTACCGCGCTCATCAAAGACCTCAAGCAGCGCGGTATGTTGGACGAGACGCTTATCGTGTGGTGCGGCGAGTTCGGTCGCAGCCCGGACAACGGCATCCGAGGCGGAGGCATCGCCTACGGTCGCGACCACAACCCCGGCGCCATGGCGATGTGGTTCGCGGGTGGTGGCGTCAACGCGGGGAACGTCATCGGGGCGACCGACGAAATCGGCGAGACCGCCGTCGAGATCGCGCACCCAATCCAGGACGTGCACGTGACGATCCTGCGGCTGCTCGGACTCGACGACCACAAACTGACGTACTTCCACGGTGGTAGGTACAAGCAGCTGTCGCAGACTGGCGGGGAGCTCATACCCGAGATCATCGCATAGGCGCTGCGCCTCCACCCTCGTTGAGCTTGGCGTGGGAAGTGACCACGACGACCTACTTGCACCCGTGAAGGGATAAAGCCTGTGGCGACGCGCCCAAACGTCCTCCTCGTCATGACCGACCAGCAGAAGGCGACATCGAGCCACCTGTACGGCTCGACGTTCTGCGAGACGCCGTCGCTGGAGCGGCTCGCGGACGAGGGAACGCTCTTCGAGAACGCGATCACGCCGCATCCGCTCTGCGTGCCGGCGCGCGTGTCGGTGTGGCTTTCGCAGTGGCCGCACACGCACGGCGCGCGGCGCAATCAGACGATGATGCCGCGAGGAGCAAACCACGCCGCGCGCGTTTGGCACGACAACGGATACAAGCTCGGGCTCATCGGCAAGAACCACTGCTTCGAGGCGCAGGAGGACATCGACCTGTTCGATACCTACCTGCCGATAGGCCCCGGGGCTAGGGACAGCAAGCACCCGTCTACGTGGTACCGCTCGCTCGACGGCTTCAACGCCGCGAACAAGCTACGACGCCATGAGCCGCAGAATCCCCGGTTCGGATACAGCGCGCCGGAGTACCCGCCGGAGGACCATTCGACGGACCTCATCGCGGGACAGGCGATTCACTTCCTCGAGGATCACTGCGAGGGAGCCGGGGACGATCCGTTCGCGCTGTGGGTGTCGATTCCTGATCCGCACGAGCCGTGGTCGTGTCCGGCGGAATACGCCGCCCTCTTCCCACCCGACAAGATCGACCTGCCGCCCTGGCGCGACGACGAATTCGACGAGAGCGCCCCTGAACGTAACCGCGTGCTGCACCATTTCCTAGGCGTGCGCGAGGATCGCATTGAGGACGTCTACGGCATGATGGGCGTGTACTACGGCATGGTGCGGCAGATAGACGACGCGCTCGGCCGCATGCTCGATGCCCTGGAGTGTCTGGGACTGCGTGAGGACACGATCGTCGTCTTCTGCTCGGACCACGGCGACTTCATGGGCGAGCACGCGATGCAGTGCAAGGGCGGCGTGTTCTACGACTGCCTGACGCGTGTGCCGTTGGTGATCTCGTGGCCAGGGGTCGTCCCGTCCGGCGTGCGTGATGGCAGCATGGCGAACCTCGTCGACATTGTGCCCACGCTGTTCGCGTTGCAGGGCATTGAGATACCGCGCGCCATGCACGGCCGCGCGCTCCCAACAGTCACGGATGAAGCCCCGCGCGACGTCACGTTCTCCGAATACGGCGCCGGTGGACCCGCTTTCACGTTGGACGACCTGCACGCCGTGCCCCAGCCGTGGGGTCGGCGGACGCTCATCGACTCGTTGCAGGCGCGTGAGGCCGAAGGCCGCCGCAAGATGGCCCGCACGATGGACTGGAAGTACGTCCACGATCCCATGGGCGACAAGGACGAGCTCTACGACCTGCGCGCGGACCCGTGGGAGCTGCGGAACGTCGTCGATGAACCTGGGAACGCGTCTGTCGTGGCGGACATGGCGTTGCGGCTGGCGGACTGGAGTATCGCTACCGAGGACGCGGAGCCCGTGCCGCTGCCGGAGGACCACAGACGGGCATAGGGCGCACTGCCCTCGCATCCGTCCGTTGGCGGCGATGTCCACGTCCACGTTGCGCGCTCCATTTTCAGTAGTCTGTGGATACGACCTCCAGTTGGTGGCTTCGAGGCCGCCTGCCAGGACATCGTCGGCTCCCAGACTATCCCGCTCTGGAACGTCCCGCATGATCGGTCCTGCTCGAATGACCCTGCGTAGCCTGATCGCGCTATCCATCCTGCTGGCCGCATGTGGTGAGGATTCGCTCGACGACGCGACCGCCGCGGAGGACGGCATACCGGGCAAACACATCGCGTTCGTCTCTAACCGAGACGGCGATGACGAGATCCACGTCATGGACGAAGACGGTGGCAATGTGCGCCAGCTCACCAACCACCCAGAGCCGGATCGCCAACCCGCGTGGTCTCCCGACGGCTCCAGCATCGCGTTCACGTCGTGGCGCGGCGGCAACGTCGAGGTCTACACGATGGACACTGACGGCGGCAATCTGAGGAACCTCACAAACGATCCCGCGTGGGACAGTCAGCCCGCGTGGTCACCCGACGGCTCGCGAATCGCGTTCGTATCTTGGCGCGACGGCAATGGCGAGGTCTATGTCATGGATGCCGACGGCACGAATCAGCGGAACCTCACGAACCACCCTGAGTCGGATTCGATGCCCACATGGGCGCCGGACGGCCGCCGTATCGCGTTCACGACAAGACGAGATCGTAAGGCGGAGGTCTATGTCATGGATGCCGACGGTGGGAAGCAACTCAACCTGACGAACCACCTCGACGACGACTACAGTCCTGCCTGGTCTCCCACCGGCGACCACATAGCGTTTCGGACGGATCGAGACGGCAATAAAGAGATCTACGTCATGGACGCCGACGGTGGGAGCCCCAGGAACCTCACGCGCCACCCTGAGTCCGACACCATGCCCTCCTGGTCTCCCGACGGCGCCCGCGTAGCGTTCACATCAAGGCGAGGCGGCGATGCTGGAATCTACGTCACGGACATCAGCGGCACAGTCGTGACGAAGCTGACCGACCACCCGGCTTCTGACTCGCATCCCACGTGGTCGCCGTAGTTGCGCGACACGGGAGGACGAGAGTAGTTTCCCGGCGTGCCGTCGCCACAGTACCGGGGCGCCAGTGAGGGCCAGAACACCGTGAGTAGCGTCGCAGGCGTGCGCTCTCCCCGATTGCACTACGTCGACTACCTGCGCCTCCTGCTGACCGCACTGGTCATCCTCCACCACACCGCCATCACGTACGGCGCGCCTGGGGGCTGGTACTACCGCGAGAATCCCGACAACGGCATCGTGACCGATGTGATTCTGACGCTGTTCGTGGCGACGAATCAGGCGTTCTTCATGGGCTTCTTCTTTCTAATCGCGGGCTACTTCACTCCCGGCGCGTACGACCGGAAGGGCGGGCGCGCATTCCTTCGCGACCGCCTGCTGCGCCTGGGCATTCCACTGGTGGTCTACATCGTTTGCATTGATCCCGCTATGGGCTATGCGCTACGCACGGTCGTGTGGGGTCACTCGGGTTCGCTGCTGGACGTGTACAGGGAGGGAGCGGCCGAGTTACGCCTGGGCGTCGGCCCTCTCTGGTTCGTCGAGATACTGCTGATCTTCTCCGCGACTTATGCCGTCGTGCGTCGTCTGCGGCGTCGCAGCGGCGGTGCGCCGCAGGCAGGTGGAGATGGGCGTGTTCCCCGGTTCACGTCTTTGGCACTCCTCGCGGTGGGTCTGGGCGCCGTGAGCTTTGCCGTGCGGGTGTTTATGCCCGCTGGCGGGTCGCTTCCGTTCCCGCACATACAGCCGCCCTACGCCACGCAGTACATCGTGATGTTTCCCCTCGGCGCGTTGGCGTACCGCCGTGGTTGGTTCTCCGCCATCCCGGACAGCTACCGGCGTGGCGCCGCGTGGGCAGTTGGCGCTCTCTTTGTGCTTTTCTTCGTGCTGTTTGGCGTCGGCCAGGCGATGGGGTGGCCCATCGACATCTACATGGGTGGGTGGCACTGGCAGGCGTTCGCGGCCACGCTGTGGGAGCAGTCGATGGGCGTGGCGATGATCGTCCTGCTGCTCACGACGTTCCGCGCCCGCCTGAACCGACCATCGAAGGCTGGAGCGCGCCTCAGCGCAAGCGCGTACGCGGCGTACATCTTGCACGCGCCCGTGTTGTTGGGCGTGTCGCTGGCGTGTCGCGCCGTTGACGCCCCGGGCCTGGCGAAGTTCGCGGGCGTCGGGTTTGTCACGCTGGTCGCGACGTTCGCCGTGTCGGACGCCATCCGACGTCTTCCCGGCGCCCGCTCCATCGTCTGAGTCCGCCCGAAGTCGAATCGCGTATACTGTCGCCTGATCAGGTCTACGGAGGATGGGCATGTCGGCCGGTTCGTTTGCGTTGACCCAAACCGAGCGTGACGCGTACGAGGAAGACGGCTTCTTCGTGCGTCGAGAGGCGTACTCCGCCGACGAGATGGATCGACTACAGCGCCGAGTCGCCAGTCTTGTGCAGTACGTCGAAGCGTCGGACGAACTCGCCTCCGAGCAGAAGGAGCTGATTCTCAGACGGAACGACAGAGCCACCGCGCAGACCGGAGAGGCGTCGCTGAACAGCCTGTTCCGCGTGCACATGTTCAGCCGGGAGATCCGCGCGCATATGCGCGGGGCCCAGCGGCTCGACGCTGTCAGACCTCTGCTAGGGAGCGACCTGTTCTGCCCGAACGATCTGTACTTCCTCAAGCCCCCTGGCTCCGGCCGCCCAATCGCGTGGCATCAGGACTCGTGGTACTTCAGGAATATCTACGAGGCGAGTGATGGCTCCCCAATCGAGGACGCCTCTGTCGGCACGTGGCTCGCCATCGACGACGCGACAGTTGAGAACGGGTGCTTGCGCGTCCTTCCCGGAAGCCATCGCGCCGGGGTAGTAGACCACCTCGCGTTGGCCATGCGTGAGCAGCTGCCCGTGCAGCACCACGCTGGGGTGACGCCTGAAATGGAGGCGAGCGCAACGCCAGTCGAGGTACCCAAGGGCTCGCTCGTGTTCTTCAACAACGCGTTGCTGCATTGCAGCGCTTCCAACGACTCCGACACGTTCCGCCGCGCGTACGTTGTCCACTACATGAAGAGCATCGTCCGAGATGTTGGCGTGGGAGCGTCGAGGCAACGGGAGCGAGTGCGGCAGTGGGGGTGGAGCACGATTGAGGCGTACATCTGCGGGAGGTCGGTCAGGGGGTGCGTGCAGACGACCCCTGAGAAGGAATGTCTGAACTGGGACGCGTGACCCAAAGCGCGATCCCCGAGTCACGCGGCGCCGCCCGACCTGGTCTGGCACTGGCGGTCATCGTCAACGCCCTGGCGACGTTCCTTACTAGGCGCGCAAGCTTCCCGCGCCCGTCCGCTGGCTCGTGTCGTTCCGCGCGTGGCGGCCAGGCGGCAACCTGCGGCGCCGCTGCTCCCGATGACCTCGTAGACTCCGCAAGGCATATCCCCTGGGAAGCCGAGGGCACCTATCCGACCATCGGAGTACTGGCGCGACTGGTTCGCGACGAACGCCGAGTCCCTCATGGACATTCCTTGGGAGGAAGGCGTCGACTTCACGGACGACGAGCGTCGAGCCATCGCCTCGTCTGTGCAGGGCTTCCAGCGTGGCGAGAGCTCCGAGGGCGGCTATCTCTACGGATGCGCCAAGCAGTTCGCGGCCGAAACAGGCGACGCGGCGTACGTGGAGGCGATCCAGCTCTTCATCCGAGAGGAACAGCGCCACGCCCGCGATCTCGCGAAGATCCTGACGATGGCGGGCATCCCACTACTCAGGAAGACGTCCCTCGATACCGTCTTCCGCCAACTCCGGCGCCTGGGCGGCCTCGACATCTCTATCAGTGTGCTGATTACCGCCGAGATCATCGCGAAGGTCTACTACAAGGCGCTCCGGGAAGCGACCGATTGCCTTGCCCTACGGCGCCTGTGCGATCAGATTCTCTACGATGAACAGGCGCACGTTGAGTTTCAGGCGGAGCGACTGGCAATCCTGCGCAGCGATAGAGGGCGCTGGGCGACGCGCGTAACGCACGCGTGCCACGCATGCTTCATGTTGGGTACGTGCGTCATGGTGCAATTGAGCCACGGACGAGCCATGAAGCGCGGCGGCTATGGGATGCGGCGGTTCTTCGCGGAGACCTGGCGCGAGACGCGGAAAGCCTGCTATCTGATGGATGCATGCAACCATTCTCCGGCGTCGCCAGCCGAGTAGATCGCGTCGAGGGGCGCCTTGAAGCGATGCTCCATCGCTGGGCCGCCCCATCCTGGGCCATGGGTGCAATCCAAGTCCTACCGGGCTATGATGGCGCCGTGACGATTGCGCGGCCCGCGGGTCCGACCACTTCGCACGGATCGCCGCTGACGAGTCGGCTCTGGTGGCTGCCGCGCGTCGCAGTTCGTGCCCTAGCCTCGCCGTTGGCGCGGTTCCCGCTGCTCGCCTACGCCACCTGACCCGCGGGCCTGCCACATGGACAGCCTATACAGGACGTCACGCTGGGCGCGACTACACGACTGGGACTGGCTGAACGCCTCATGTATCCCCGGCCAGGAGAGGTTCGTCCGCGCGCGGGCAGAACAGCTCCCGTCGCAATTCCACTACCACGTCCTTCGCCTTGTGGTGGCAACAGGGTCGGAGACAGACGCCTCGAGCGTGCACGTGGCTCTGTCCTACATCAAGAGTGGTCCTCTGATCTCGCATATCCTGCGGCAACACGCGACGCCTCGCCCATTGTCGCACTGCGAGTCAGGGTCGTCTCTACGCCTGTATGGCCGTGAAGGCATCCGCAAAGCCGTTGCAGCATTGAGGACGCTTGGGCTGCTAGTGCTGGCGGATGTGGATGAACCGGTAGACTGCAACGCCGTGTTCATGTCAGCTGCGCTCATCACAGGTATCCTGCAACGTGGCGAAGAGTACGTGCCCGCTCTTGCTCGCGTGGCGGAAATGCGTCCCATGACGGTCTTGGAAGTCGGCACCGCGTGGGGAGGCTCCCTGTTTGGATGGGCGCAGGTCGCGGATCCCAACGCTTTGCTCATCAGCGTCGACATAGGTCCAGATGGAGGAGGGTACTCCGAGGAGTACGCGCCTCGCTTGCAACAGTTCTGTGCGCCTTCTCAGCAACTGCACTGCGTCCTTGGGGATTCCACGAGCTCGGATGTGCTCGCGCGTGTTGAGGAAATCCTCGACGGGAGAAGCATTGATCTGCTCTTCATCGACGGCGACCACAGTTACGAGGGCGCTAAGAGCGACTTCGACACGTTCTCGCAATTCGTGCGGCCAGGCGGCATCGTTGCCTTCCACGACATCCGACTTTCCGAGATCGCGCAAGAGAGGCCTGACGTGCGGACCACGTGGGGCACGTCCGTCGCGCCAGATGCCCCGATGATCGATGCCCTGTGGCACGAGCTGAAGGCAGACTACCGGCACGAGGAGTACATCGTGGAGGCGGGCGTCGGACTCCTGTGGATGGACTAGGGAACGTGGTACCTCGCGGGGCGGCTACATGCCCGCTGCCGCACGCGCAAAGAGGGCGACATCGTGACGGCCGGAGGTACTCGTTGGGTTAGACCTCGGTGCGGAAGTCACCGATGCTGAGGCCGAATTGCCGTAGACGCGCGTCGACCTTCTCAACGTCGCTTGCGCTCAGGTGCTTCCTCCACCCGCCAGCGGACCCGTCACGCATGTGCGACTCACCTGCCGCTCGTTGATCGTTAGCGATCGTGTGTCCCAGCGCCGCTTCTACCTTACGCATGGAATCCATCGAAGCGAGGTGAATGGCGCGTTCCAGTAGTCGTCCTCGCGCCGGGCTTACCTCGTGGCCGAAGTGCTCCAGCATCGTGGTGAACGCAGCCTGCGGCCGTGCTACCAGTTCCTCGTACGGGAGCATCAGAATCTGGTCGGGGTAGGTGTTCTGGAGAAGATGGAACGTCAGGTATTGCTTCAGATACGCGTCCAGTCCGACGGTGTGCAGGTAGTCGCTGACCGATCGTATTCCCACGGTGGCGCCGGTCTCGTCGATGCGATGGCGCACCGCTGGGTCTACGTGGTTCAGGGCATGCCGGAAGAACGACCTGGCCTGGTCTAGCGGATTGCGATAGATCAGGGCGATACGCGTGTCGGGATTCACCGAAGGATCGAACGCCCCTTCTGTCTGCGAGATCCCGTGTGCCGCCCAGTTGTGACCTTCGATGTAGAACGTGAGGGCGTCCCATGCGGCGCGATGCTCGCCCTGATAGACGTCGAACCCTGGGCAGACAGTATGGCCGATCGCCATCATGTTGATCCCAAGGCTCTCCGCGCGATCCGCGAAGAGGTTACGCGTAGGAACCAAGGGGATATCGCTATCGCCCAACAGTAGGTGATGGTAGTAATGCAGGCAGTACGTCGAGTAGTTCGTGCCAGACCGTGGCACGGTAGCCAGGAGAGCTGTCTTCCAGTTCCTCTCACGCCATAGCATCGAAAGACATCCCTGCAAGCAGCCTGAGTCATCGTTATCAACGACGGCGCCACTCTGGACTTGGTGGCGCGAGCAACGTAGCACACGTCCACCGACAGGAGCATAGCAGGACGCCCAAGCGCATCCGGGAGGGATCTCGACCGCTTCCGCAGCTCCCATCGCGTCCTCGCAGACGGCCACTGTCTATGCAGCCACCCAGCCCCGTCTGACAACACCCCTAGGGGTGTTCGTCGTCGGGCGTCTCCGCGAGGTATCCGTTCTCCCGGAGCCATTCCCCGTGGTTGGCCATGACCATCTCCAGAGTGGCGTCGTCCAGGCGCTCCTTCCACACCCCGGAGGCCCCACCGTGCGCTCCGATGTGGTTGTACAGCAGGAGACTACTTCCGTCGAGCAGCACGATGCCCCCCGGGCCTTGTCCTCGTCCTATCTGCTGCAAGTATTGCGCAGCAAGTCGTGGGCTCTTTTCCCGCATCTTGCTCACCGCGTCTTCGAGCCCCGCTCGCAACTCGTCGCACATGCCTTTGGTCGTATCGAGCGAGCAGGCGTCTACGACCACGTCCATCTGCGACTGCGACATCTCCAAGCCGACCAAATTGGCCAACTCGCCGGCGGCCCGCGCCAGGTCCACCGTTACCTCCTCGTACCGCTGCCAGACAAAACAGGACGCGAACTTGTCGCGCACGTCGCGCAGGACGTAGTAGGTATCGTGGTTCCGCTGGAGCCCCCGTACGAGCTTGGCCCCCCTCTCCCCAAACGCGGTGCGGCGGGACAGGGCGACATCTCGGACGTCGCGGTATATGTAGCAGACTCGGGTGCTCCCTGCTAGCAGGAATTCCTCTAGCTGCACGTGTGCCGCATGCATCTTCACGAGATGGATTTCGGGGGCGTCCGCCCACTCACGCAGCTGCTCGAAGGACATGAACTGCGAGTGGCCTTCCCGGTCGACTATGTACCCGTGGGCGGTCCCGCGGTCGGTGACCGTGATCAACGCGCGTACGAGGTTGTACTGTAGCGTGGATCCGCCGCGCCCCATTCCGTTGCATATGACGAGCATGTGGGCTGTGCCCTGGTTCTGCTAGGCGTCTTTCGTTCGCGTGCGGGGCGTGCTGGAGCGTATACCAGCCGGCCGCTTCGTGGAAGTCCTTACAGCGGGCATGACAGGAGGACGAACCGGACGATAGAGTTTCCGTGCTAGATTCGTGTGGTCGGCTCGGAACATGGCCTGCCAGGGAGGAGACTTGCCATGACGACGAAGCAGAGGCGCGTACTTGTCACAGGCGCGCGAGGGGCCATCGGCCGCGCGACGAGTAAAGAGCTACAGTCCCGTGGGCATTTCGTCCGCGGGTTCGGGCGCAACGCGATGGGTGACGTCGACGAGGTCCACGTGGGCAACCTTGCGGACGCCGATGCGGTGCGTAGGGCGGTGGCCGGGATGGACACCGTCGTGCACCTTGCCGCAACGCCGGACGATGCGGACTTCATGGGAGACCTACTTCCTAACAACGTAATCGGCTCTTACAACGTCTTCGACGCGTGCCGAGAAGAGGGCGTCGAGCGGCTCGTGGTTGCCAGCACGGTGCAGGTCGTGAGTGGGATACGCCGCGGCGGCGACATGAGTCTAATACGCATTGAGGACGGCACGGCGGTGCGCAATCACTACGGGGTGACCAAGATCTTTGGCGAGGCGATGGCGGAGATGTACGCGCATCGCCATGGCATCTCCATGATCGTGGTGCGCCTGGGGTGGTTGCCGCGAGAGCCGCATCACACACGCTCAATATCGCAAAGCGCCGCGTCCCAGGCGATCTATCTCAGCCCCACCGACGCGGGGCTCTTCCACGCCTGCTGTGTCGAGGCGGGAGAATTGCCGCCTGTGGTAACGGTATTTGCCACGAGTCGCAGCAACGGGCCGACCGTGCTCGATCTCGAACCCGCGCGGAAGTGGCTTGGGTTCGAGCCGATGGAGACGTGGCCGCAAGGCTGCCCGCATCCAATCCCCGAGGACTGAGCGTTTTCAGCGGCCCACATGCCGGCAAGGGCGCTAGAGTTGCGCGGGTCGTCGCCTTGCCTCTGGTGGTTGAACCTGTAGAGCGGCCCTCGGTAACAGGCTGGCGGCAGTCTGTGTACCATCCCCAGACCGATGTCTGGGAGCATCCTGCCACACTAGTAGTATCCCGGCGGGAGCTGGATCCACTCGCGATACGCCATGCTAGCCAGCGTCCGACACGGGATACACCAACGGGTTCTGGGCGGGATCGCGGAGCAGGTCGCCGACCTCGAGCTTCGCGATCTGCTCGTCCTTGAGGACGTTCCGCTGACCGTTGAACGTGGAGCCGTCCGGCATGTAGGCGCAGGTCATCGCGCGCCGGTATCCGTTCGTCATGTTCGCCCCCGCGCCGTGGGCGAGTAAGCCGTTGTGGAAGGAGCACGATCCCGCGCGCATTGGGCCGGAAACAGACGCGATTGTCGCCCACTCAGGGTAGACGGTGAATATCTCACCCATGTTCTGTCCGATACCGACGTTGTCCCAAGTCGCTGACTTGTGGGTGCCGGGGAGGAAGTGCAGGCAGCCGTTCTCGGGCGTCGCGTCGTCCAGCGCCACCCAGATGCTGATGGCGTGCCGCGAGCTGAACGACCAGTACGGGTTGTCCAGGTGCATGCTCGTCTGGTTCGCCCACGGCTCCTTGATGAGCGCCTGATCGTGCCAAACTCGAATGCCGTCGATGCCTTCGAGCTCGCAGCACATCTTGCCGATGCGCGGGTCTAGGACGAGGCTCTTGATGCGGTCGCTCTCCTGCCACATGTTGAGCGACTGGATGAAGACGCGGGAGTAGTATCCAGCGCCCTTGCCGGCGCGTTCCGCGGGCGTGTTGTAGAATCCACGCGCCGTGACCGTCTCGTCGACGGCGGCTCGCCATTCTTCCAACTCGTCGGCCGTCAAGAAGTCCTCTACGATCGTGAAGCCGTTCTCCTGGTAGGCGGCTATCTTCTCGGCGGACAGTTCCGTTCGCATCAGTCGTACTCCCCCGTCTCGGTCCCTATCCCGCGTGGGACGCAACTCGTCCACGCATGTAGCCGTCTTCTACGCCCACGAGTTCGACGCGGCGCATGTAGCCGGTGTCCTCGTCGTTCGCGTCTGTCAGCACGCGTAGGTAGCTGCCCGTGTATCCGGCCAACTCCGCGCGCGGGCCTTCTCGGGTGTCCTCAACCATCACGTCTGCCACGGCGCCGATGGACGCTTCCTGATATTGTCGCTCCAGTCGCTTCCCTAGTTCGCGGACGGCCTTGCTGCGCGCAATGGCGTCCGTCGGCGGAAGCTGGTCGGGATATGCCGCCGCAGGCGTACCTTCGCGCGGAGAATAGCGGAACACGTGCAGGCGATGGAAGGCGGACTTCTCGACGACGCGATAGGTGTCCTCGAACTCCGCGTCCGTCTCTCCGGGGAAGCCCACCATGACGTCCGTCGTCAGCCCAACGTCTGGCATCTCCTCGTAGAGCGCAGCGACGAGATCCAGGAACTCCTCGCGCGTGTACTTGCGACGCATTCTGTCCAGCACGGCTGTTGAGCCGCTTTGCAGGGGTATGTGGAAGTGGCGCGCCACCTTCGGCAGTTCCGCGACCGCGCGTATCAGGTTGCTGGGCACGTCCATGGGCTCAATGGAGCTCAATCGGATACGCGCGATGCCGTCGACCTCGTGCAAGGCTCGCAGGATGTCGGCGAGATCCCATTTACGGCGGAGGTCTCTGCCGTACGAGCCCAGTTGCACGCCGGTGATGACGACCTCACGGAACCCACGCGCCGCCAACCTTTCGACCTCGGCGACGACGTCCGGCAGGTCGCGGCTGCGCATTCGCCCCCGGACGTAGGGGATGATGCAGAACGTGCAGAAGGCGCTACAGCCGTCCTGCACCTTCACCATCGCCCGCGTCTGCTCGTCGAACGTGGCGATGCTGAGGCCGAATTCGCCCAGGTCGACCTGCGCGTCTGGGTCTCCGACGAACTCGCGGGACAGCGTCTGCGTGACCTCCGCCTCGCGGATCATCTCCTTGAGCTGGAACTTCTCGCGATTTCCGAACACCTTCGTGACACCGTCGATGCCCAGCAACTCGGACTTCGCCGCCTGCGCGTAGCAGCCCGTAACGAAGATGTGGGATTCGGGTGTGAATCGGTGCAGCGCACGGATCGCCTTGCGCGCCTTGGCGTCCGACGCGCTGGTGACGGTGCAGGTGTTCACGACGTACAGATCGGCGCCGGACGCGACGGGATTTATCCTATAGCCGATGTCGCGGAGCGCCTCCGCCATCGCCTGCGTGTCGTATTGGTTCACCTTGCAGCCGAACGTTACGAAGGCGGCTGTCGGCCTCGACTCGCTCAACGCAAGTTCTCCCGCGCCGACTTCGCGGCCTCGCGAAGCTCCGAGATGGCTGCCGCGAGATCGGGCGCGCCAAACGCGGCGGAGCCCGCGACGAACACGTTCACGCCCGCTTCCACGAGGGCGGCGATGGTGTCTCGGGACACGCCACCGTCTGCCTGGATGTCCACGGACAGCCCGCGTTCAGAGATAGCGTCGCGGAATTCCCGGATGACGGGCAGCACCTCGGGCATGAACTTCTGCCCTGAGAAGCCCGGGCGAACCGTCATAGGCAGCACGAGGTCGACGGCGTCGAGATGCGGAAGCGCCTCGCTCGCGGCCGTATCCGGCATGAGGGACACGCCAGGCCGACACCCGAGATCGCGAATCGCCGCCACCGTATCGCCGGTGTCGCCCTCCGCCTCGACGTGTACGGTAATCGCGTCTGCGCCCGCCTTCGCGAATCGCTCAATGTGCTCCAAGGGTCGCGAGAGCATGAGGTGCACGTCGAAGGTGATGTCGGAGTAGTCGCGTAGGTCTGCGACCGTCTGCGGGCCAAACGACAGGTTGGGCGCGAAGTGGCCGTCAAACACGTCGATGTGCAACCAGTCGGCGCCGCACTCCTCTGCGCGCCTCGCCTCATTGCCCAACTCCGCCATGTTCGCCGAAAGCAGGGATGGGGCGATACGGATACTGCCGTCGGTCATTTGAGCGTTTCCCTCCGCACTGGCACGTTCATGTCACCCTCGTATACCCGCAGCAGCGCCTCGCCGACGACGTTCCACGGGAAGGAGATCTCCTCCCCAGGGGCTGCCATGACGTCGCGTATGGCGCCGCGGCTAATGTCGTCCCTCAGGCGGAACACGACGCGGACGAGATTCTGCGCGGGGTCATCGTCGGGCGTCTCCGCGCCGTCCACGGCATCGGGGGCGCCGTCGATCGCGGGCGCCTCAGCGACGTCTCCTGCTCCCGTGTCGGGGTCGTCGGTGGAAGCCACCACGTCTCCGTCGCTCAAAGCTTCGTCCTCGGGCACGGGCCCGATGGGACCGGCAGCGGCCTCGCCAGTATCCGGCCCTGGCCGCGTTTCCTCGCCGCCAGACACCTTGTGCCAAATGATGACTCTACGTGACCTGCTCGCCGCCGCTTTCTCGTTCACCGTGAGTGCCACGCCGGATCCTGACATCACGCGAGAGCCCGCCTTGGGTTCCTGCCCCAGCACGACATCCGGCTTCTCGCGTGGTTCTCGCGTGCGTTCGACGGTCTGGACGTAGAGGAGCGCCTTGTCGAGCGCCGTCCTCGCTTCCGCGAGCGTCAGCCCTGTCAGACGGGGCATGGTGAGCTCGACGGGTCTCGGCCCAAGGCTGACGAGCAGATGCACACGGTCGCCGCGTTTCAGCTCGGCCCCCGCAGCGGGCGTCGACACGATGATCCTCTGTGGCGTCGCATGCCGCTCGGAGTGGCTGTACGACACCATGCCCAGCCGTAACCCGAGGATGGACAGCTCGAACTCCGCCTGTCCCACGGTCTTGTTCCGCAGCTCTGGCACGGGAGCCCGCTCTGGGCCGCTGCTGAGGATGAAACGGATCGGTCGCGTCCGCTTGACGGTCTGCATGGGAGCCGGGACGTGAGAGAGGACGTGTCCGCGCGGTTGCGACGAGTCGTTACGCGCCTCCGTCGCCGCGAAGTTGATGTTGAGACCGAGATCCAAAGCGCGGCGCCTAGCCTCGTTGGCGGGCAGCCCCTCGAGATTCGGGATGGTGACGGTCTCCCCCTGGACATAGTTGGGAATCCACGAATACAGGAAGCCCAGCACCGACCCCGCCCACAGGCAGAGCACGACCACGCTGATCGTGAAGATGCCGTTGAGCGTCAGTAACCACCGCCATCGCACGGGGATCGCTCCTGGATCGGATAAGCCGGCCGCTGGTCGCCCTTCCCAGGCGTGTTCCAGCGCGCCCTACTCTACCTGAAACGCCGACGGGATCTCGCCACGAAGGCCGTTCAGATAGCCTGCGATGTCCATCGCCGAGCGGTTCGCGGGTTGCACGAGCAGCAATTCCAGCGAGCCCTGCCCTGTCTGCGCGAACATGCGGCCGTCGTCAGCGACGATCGCTCCGGGTCGCTCCGCCACATCCCGTTCGACGGGAGAGCAGTCCTTGATCCGCAACGCCTCACCGTCGGGCAGCGTCGCCTGCGCGCCGGGCCACGGCACGCACGCACGGTAACGATTGTGGATCGCCTCGGCGGAGAGTGTCCAGTCTACGACTCCCATCTCCCGCGTCAACCGTGGCGCGTGCGTCGCGACGGCATCGTCCTGAGGCGTTGTCGTGAGCCCATCGACGGGCAGGCGCGCCACGACATCCACGAGCATTTCGGCGCCCAGGTCCGCAAGCCTCGCCATGAGTTCGACCGCTGTTTCGGCTGGGCCGATTGGGGCTTCCTGCTGGCGGACCAGCGGCCCGGTGTCCTCGCCCTTGTCCAGTTGCATGACCGTGACGCCCGTGGTGGTGTCGCCGTTCCAGAGCGCCCACTGCACGGGAGCGGCGCCTCGGTACTTGGGCAGGAGCGACGGATGGACGTTCAGGGCGCCGTGGGCCGGGATACTCAGGATGGAGGTCGGGAGTATCTGCCCGTAGGCGACGACCGCGATGGCGTCGGGCGCCAACTCCGCGAGCGCGGCGACGAAGTCCTTTGCCCGCGCGCGCTCTGGCTGATGCACGGGCAAGCTGAGCCCCTCAGCCTGGACCTTCACCGGTGGCGGCGTTAGCTTGCGGCCTCGGCCGCTTGGCCGATCCGGCTGTGTGACCACTGCGACCACATCCACGGACGCCGCGAGCAGCCGCAAGCTAGGCACGGCAAAATCGGGGGTACCCATGAACACGACGCGCGGTCGCGGCTCTCCGTCTGGCATACGCTCACTGCTCCTGTGGTGGGGTCGAGGCGCACACCTAGCCACGCAAGGGGTTTCCACCGACCCCATCCTAGCCTTCCCCTGCAAGGGAAGGGACTCTCGGCCGCGCGGCGGATGTGCGCATCCAGGCACTGAACGCGGCAACTCTAGTCGATAGCGAAGACTACCTGCACCGTCACGGTAAGCTCCAGCTCGCCCGGTTCGATAGGGACGGCTCCTTCGGCGGCGGCGAAGTCCAGCCTAACCGTCGTGGGGGATGGTACGCCAACGGACGACTCGGAGATGCTCGTCGCCGCTCCGAGCGTCACCCCCGCGGCTTCAGCCATCACCTCGGCGCGCTCCCGAGCGTCCTCAATGGCCTTCACGCGGGCTTCCTGGCGCAGTTCGTCGGCGTCGTCCACGCTCATCGAGAAGTTGTGGACGTTGTTCGCGCCAGCGTCGAGCGCCGCCTGCAACACGTCGCCGACGGCGTCGATGTCTCGCATCGTCACCGTGACGGTGTTGGACACCTGGAACCCGACGATGTTGTCCGGCCCCTCCTGCCGATAGTCGCGCTGCGCGGAGACGTTGAACCCGGTCGTCCCAATGTCCTCATCGGCGACCCCCGCTGCCTTCACCGCCTCAATGATGCGCGAGGCTTTCGTGTTGTTCTCGGCCAACGCCGGCCCGACCTCCTCGTCGAAGGTATCAACGCCCAATTGCACATGCGCGATATCTGGGTCCGCCGTGACCTTGCCCACACCTGACACACGGATGCCGTCGGGGCTGCCGTCTGTCGGCATATCAACGTGCGCGCAGCCAACCGCAAGCGCCAACGCCGCCGTGATGAGCGCCGCGCGTTTCGTTGCCCTTATCATCGCTCGGATCCTTCCCCAAGTGGGGTCTGCGTAGTGACGGCGAACACGGTCAGAGAGTAGGCGCCGTCTCGAGCAATACGGACAGTCGCGCCCGCCGTCGCCGTCGTCGCGCACAATTCGACTCCCAGCCCCGCGTCCGTTCGCCTTGCCGTGAGAATGTCCTCGCCGAACTGCTGGCCATCGCCCAGAACCTGCGCGGGCCGCGGTGGGACGCCATGTCCTGCCGCTGAGCCATAGGCCCGGGCGACCGCGCTCGCCAGTTCGCCGTCAGCGGCGCCAAGGAGGCCCTTTGCCGCCTCCGCAGTCGCCAGCAACGCGTCTCTTAGTCGCTGCTGTTCCTCGCGCATGTCCACCGAGTTCTCGTCCTCCGGCGCGTAGCGCATGGCCAGGAAGACGACCGTCGCTAGAACGACCGTGAAGCCAATCGTGATGACCAGCGCCAACCCACGCACGTTGCGAGCGTGCGCGACGTCCTCAACATCCTCTAGATGGTGCGGGATGATCGTGTCGTGCGCCGCGGCCAGGAAGGCCATGAGGAGGAACGTGGTCGCGAGCAGACACACCCGCGAGAGACGCTGTGACGCGTTGGCGTCCATAGCTTGCCTATCGCCGCGGCGGCAGGTCGAATTCGACCGGGAGACCCCGTGTAACGCCTCGCATATGTTCGGTCCAGATCGGAAGAGCGCCTTCGGAACCGCCGTGTTCAGTCTTCTTGGAAGGGTCGTCGAAGCCAACCCACACGCCCGTCACTATGTCGCGCGTGTAGCCGACGAACCACGCGTCCGTGTAGTCGGACGTGGTGCCGGTCTTGCCGCCTGCGGGGTACGTGAATCCAGCGGTGCGCGCGTGTCTGCCAGTGCCGTTCACACGGTTGTCCATCACACGCCGCAGGACGGTGTTCGTCATGTGAGCGATCTGCGGATCCAACGAGGGTATGCGCTCCGGGACGTGTTCCTCGAGTATCTGTCCGTCTAGGGTAACGACGTGCCGCACCGTGACCGGCGTCACGCGTGTGCCGAGATTCGCGAAGGCGGTATACGCCGCCGTCATCTCCATCAGGGTCACTTCCGCGACACCCAGCGCCAGGGCGGGGAAGGGAGGCAAGTAGCCCCTGATTCCAAGCCGACGCGCCAGATCGACGACGTCTTGCGGCCCGGTTGACCCCATCATTTCGTTCATCACTCGCGCGGTTGGGATGTTGAGGGAGCGCACGACGGCTTCCTGAAGGTCCACCTCCCCGGAGTACCGTCCCAGGATGTAGTTCTCGGGGGTCCAGTCGCCGAGGGACCACGGCTCATCAATGACCTTGGCCTGAGGCGTCAGCCCGTGCTCCCAGGCAGCGGTGAACACAACCGGCTTGAAGACGGAACCCGGCTGACGGCGCGCCTGCGTCACGTGGCTGAACTGGTTGTATGCGTAGTCGCGTCCTCCCACAAAGGCGCGTACATACCCCGTGCGATTCTCCATCATCACCAGGGCGCTCTGAAGGTAGTTTTCGAGGCGATCGGGGCTGGCATTGCCCGCCACCACCTGCTGTCGGTTCGCCAGATATGGCGCGTACTCAAGCGCCTCATCTAGGACCAGCAGATGCGCGTTCACGGCGCGCATCGCAATCTCCTGGAACACCGGATCCACCGTCGTGTAGACCCGCAGACCGCGGGAGTAGAGATCCTCGGGCGTATACGTGTCTTCCAGCGTCTGGCGGATGTGCGACGTGAAGTGTGGCGCGAAGCCACGGGGAGTCTTACGCCGCGTCGACGAGAGCTCGATATCGGACGCGCGCGCCTCCGCGTACTCCGCGTTCGTGATGTACGCGCGCCGGTGCATCTGTCGGAGGACGAGGTTGCGCCGTCTCTTGGCGTTGTCGGGGTTCCGTACCGGAGAGTACCTGGACGGGGAGTTTGGTATCGCCGCGAGCAGGGCGCACTCCTGCAGGTTCAGGTCGCTCACGTCCTTGTCGAAGAAGAACCGCGTCGCCTCCTTGACGCCTCCCAGCGTGCGGCCGCTACGTCGGCCGAAGTCCGTGAAGTTCAAGTACCGCTCGAATATCTCCTGCTTCGAGTATTGCTGCTCGATGCGGAGGGCGATGATCCACTCCTTCACCTTACGGGGGATGGTCTTGTCGCGCGTGAGGAGGAGGTTCTTCGCCAACTGCTGGGTGATGGTGCTGCCGCTAGCGCCGAACAGGTTGCCGCTCATTACGTTGCGCGCCATCGCCACGCCGAAGCGGCGAGGGTGCACGCCCGAATGCGAGTAGAAGTCGTTGTCCTCGATAGCGAGGAAGGCGTTCGTCAGGTTCACCGGGGTGTCGGAGAGGCGAATCAGTTGCCGCGCGAGCCCCTCGTCAACGTTGTAGAACTCGTCGAGCAACTCCGGCTCCAGGTAGACGACATCGCGCGTGTCGCCCGCCGCCGTCGTGATTTCACGGAGCAGGTTGTTTCGGAACAGGAGTCGGTAGACGCCGGGGTTCTGACGAATGCGTGGGTGCGTGAAGGGCCTCGGATGGAGCGTGACGATGATGCCGTCGCCGTTGGGCGACACTATCTGGTGGAAAGAGCCGGGCTCGCTCAGTACGTCGTTCGCCATGCGCACGTAGGAGAGCCGCTCCAGGCGACGGCCCGTGTGGTCTAACGCCACGCCCCTACGTAGGGCCGCCACCTCCGAATACACTTCCGTATGCTGCCGCCACGTCTTGATCTCGCCGTAGTCGAGCTTCTTGAGCGACTCGGGCGTGTCGATCTCGTCGGCGAGTCGGTTCACGTAGGCGGCGGACAGCGCCGTTCCCGCCAGAGCGCAGACCACGCCGAGTATGAAAAGCACCTGGAAGGAGGCGATGAGGAAACGCGCCACCGGGTGGCGTAAGAAGCGCATGGACGGTGGCTCTCCAGGCAGGTCGTGGGTGTGACGCTCGAATTATCGTGGCCGACGCTACGACAGTCAAACGCGGCCCCGCTTCGTGAGAGCTGTCCGAGAGCACGGCTGACGCTCCTCACGGTAGCCCGTGGCCCAGGTTTGTATTATACTCTTCTCGTATCCCTGCTCGCGGACGTGGGCCGGAAGGCAATCGCAGTCTGATGCAGGCATGGAGCGCAGTCATGTTCAGGGGCGCCTCGACACTGATCCCCCAACCTGCCCGCTGTCTTGGCGCGCGGCTGCGGGCCGCGTGCGCCGTGGCGGCCGTGGCGCTGGCCGCCGTGGCCCCCGCCCGCGGCGGACCCGCGATTGGCGGCACGATCGCATTCGTGCAAGGTGGGCTCTACGACATCTACGTTGTGGAGGCCGGTTCTCGTGAGCCAGCTTTCGTCTGGGACGGGCCTCATTAATCGGCGAGGTTAGTCTGTCGCCCGATGCTAGTCGCATCGTCTTTGATTCGAGCGGAGCGGCGCGGGGCTTCTTGGATATCGACCTATTCACCATCAGTGTGGACGGCACAGGGCTGGAGCAGTTGACACATTTCGGGGACTTGGCGAGGCCTACACGAGCGGCCTGGTCACCCCGTGGTGATCTCCTCGCGTACGGCTCCTACGTTGGGCGGGGGGCCGACGAGCACGCGGCGGTCACCATCGTCGAACCGGACGGCGCCGGGGCTCGCGTCCTACACAGCACGCCCGAGCCGGAGACGAGGCTAACGGGTGTGGCGTGGTCACCCCTCGGGCGTGACATCGTGTACACCAGCCATCGCAATGGCTTCGCCCCGCGCACGATGCTACACCGGATCACCGCGGAGCAGGCGAAGTTGGTTACGACTCTGGGCGGCTTAGGCACGGCTTGGTCACCCGACGGTGCGTATCTGGCCTTTATGAGTGGGGTCGGCGACCCGGACCACTGGGGGATTTACATCGTCAGGGCCCAGCCTAGGAAAGACGCTCGGCTTGTCGCAAAGACGCCCTATCCCAAGAGCGCGCTTTCGTTGGTGTGGGTCGACGACCAGCACATAGCGCATCTCTCATCCGACGACGAGCGGCTTATTCACATCATCGATATCAACGGCATGCCGCAGCCGCCGCTGGATGTGGGTGCAACTAGCCGCATCCAGGCGTTTGACTGGGTTGACCCGGCGAGGGACGTGCGGCCTGCAGGCAAGCTCGCCACGGTCCTCGGCCGGTTGAAAGCGAGCGGCGGCCCGGCTCGACCTGTCAACGGACGCCAGTGATGCCCGCGACTGGGGCACGCGCCGTCGTCCTCGGGCGTTGGACCTTGGCACGCGAGTGCCGGATTAGAGCCCGCCCGAGAGCGGATGGCACGTGCCTGGCTCCCTCAGCACGAGCTGAGACACGCGTGTACGACCATCCCCAAACCTCCAGGACTTGCCTTGCGTCCACCAGCGGCCCTGGGCGGCCCTTGTTGACGTGGCGCGCACGTAGCTGTTGCGGTTCCGAATCCGCACTGCGCCAGGGCGTAGCCATTCCTTACGGGCTCACCCGCGTTGACCGTTCGTTACCCCGCGGGTACACTTCGCATGCTTCTCTGAAGGCCTCTCTCCACAGCATGCGATGCGCCACGGAACCACGCGGTGAGCCTAATCTCGGACGGAAACTGTCCTCGCTACCTGCTTCCATTCGACATGGCGACGGTGCGTCGGGTTGAGACGGACTTCCTCGTCATCGGCAGCGGGAACGCCGGCCTACGCGCGACCATAGAACTCGCGGACCACGGCCGCGTGGTCATCCTTTCGAAGGAGAACCCCAACGAGGGGAGTACCCTCTACGCCCAGGGCGGTATCGCCGTCGCCATGAACCGCGACGACAAGGTCGAATTCCACGTGCAGGACACGCTGCGCGCCGGCGGCGGCCTCTGCCATCCGGCCGTCGTGGAAACGATGGTTGCGGACGGCATACGTAGGGTGCAAGAGCTGCTGGACTGGGGAGCCGCCTTCGACCGCGACGGCGAGGATCTCAAGTTCGGCATGGAGGGCGCGCACCGGATACGGCGCGTCGTCCACCGCGGCGACGCTACTGGCGCGGAGACGCAGAACGTCCTGGTGAGCCGCGCTCTCGACCACGAGAACGTCGAGGTTATGGAGCACACCATCGCCGTGGACATCCTCACGGCCGACGGCGTGTGCCGAGGAGCCCTGGCGACCGACAGCGACGGCGCGCTCGTCGCCATCATCGCGAAGGCCACCATCGTGGCGGCAGGCGGCCACGGTCAGGTGTATGGCTACACGTCGAACCCCTCCGTCGCGACCGGTGACGGGATCGCGATGTGCTTCCGCGCGGGGGCGGAAGTGTCGGACATGGAGTTTGTGCAGTTCCACCCGACGACCCTCCACCTTCACGGCGCCCCACGGTTCCTGATCTCCGAGGCCGTCCGTGGCGAGGGCGCGCACCTGCTGAACTCGCGCGGTGAGCGGTTCATGCTGGCGTACGACGACCAGGCCGAACTCGCGCCGAGGGACATCGTCGCCCGAGCCATTCTGAACGAGATGGGTCGCACCGGCATGCCGTGCGTGTACCTCGACATCACGCACATGACGGCGGACTTCCTGAAGGAACGCTTCCCAACCATCTATGACACGTGCCTGCAATACGGGCTGGAAATCGACCGCGACACCATCCCGGTTCAGGTGGCGGCGCATTTCGCGATGGGCGGCGTACGCACGGATATGGATGCCCGCACCAACGTCGCGGGTCTGTTCGCGTGCGGCGAGGTAGCGTGCACGTGCGTCCACGGGGCGAACCGCCTTGCTAGCAACTCGCTGCTAGAGGGGCTCGTCTTCGGGCGCCGCGCCGGCATGAGCGCGCTCGCATACGTGGCCGACGAGGCGGAGCGGTTGCCAGAGGTGGTGGCGCCGCATGGCCCAGCCGTCGCGGAGACCCAGCCGTCGGACATCGCGGACCTGCGCAAGCTGCTGACCCACATTATGTGGGAGGACGTCGGCGTGTATCGCAGCGGCGAGGGACTCGAGACGGCGCTCGAGGCGCTCACGACGCTGCCGGCTGCCGCTGGCGACGGGCGCGACGCGATCGAGTACGCCAACATGCGGCTCGTCGGGGAACTCATCGCGCGGTCGGCGCTGAAGCGCACGGAAAGTCGCGGCGCGCACCACCGGGAGGACTACCCGGAAGCGAACGACGAACACTGGCAGCGGAACATTTCACTCACGCGGCAAGAGGACGGCGGCTTACATCTCACCACGCGCGATCAGGGGTTGACATGACGATTGCATGCAGCACTCTCTGCTTTACCGCCGAGCCGTTTGACCGGGCGTGCGCGTACATCGCGGACCTCGGGTTCCAGGCAGTGGACATCGCCATGCTCGAGCAATGGGCGCACTTCAACCCATCGGAGATGGTCGACGACCCCAACGAGGCTATCGACCAGGCGCGCGAAGGACTCGAACGCGCCGGCCTGACGGCGGTTTCCCTGAACGCCAGCGCGGGCATTAGCGATGTCGGCCCGGAAGGGACGCGCCTACGCGCGATCTGCGCGTTCGCCAACGCGTTCGACATCTCGACCATCTGCTACGTGCCTCCGATCGAAGCGGTCGGCATGGAGCGCGCTGTCCGACGGTTCGAGCGCCTCGTCTCAATCGCCAAGGAATACGACATCACGCTCGCGATCGAGGCGCATGCGCGTACGATGCTGGAGATGCCTGACGCCGCCGTGGAGTTCTGCGAGGCGATCCCCGGTGTCGCGCTGACGTTCGACCCCAGCCACATGGTCGCTGGTCCCAACCAGAGCGCGCCGTTCGACAAGATCATGCCCTACGTCCGGCACACGCACTGGCGAGACAGCGGTGACTCGTGGGACCGGTGCCAACTCCCCGTGGGCGAGGGGATCGTCGACTTCAAGGCCTGTCTGAAGGCGCTGGCGGACGTGGGCTACGATGGGGTATACGCCGTCGAATACATCGACTCGTTCCCAGACGGTGGCATCGCGCAAGTAGAGGCGATGCAACGCGTGCTGGAAGCTTATCTATACGCGTAGCGCCTCGTAGGGACACCCCCGGGCCAGCAGGTCCGACGGCTGAGTCAGGATAGACGCGCCGTGTCCGAACACTCACCCTCGCTTGAAAGCCTCTACTCCGAGCTGCCGCGTCTGTCGACGCAGGAGCTCAAGACGACGATCGTGGAGTTGAACCGCGTGCGCAGGTCGTCGCGCGCAAGCGGCGAGGCCACCGGGATCACGCAGGCAGCGACGTGCTCCTTCCTGCTGGGAGACGCGCACGCGCGGCTTGGGCGCTACGAGGAGGCGTTCCGGCTGTGGGAATCCGCCGTGGAAGCCGGCTACGCGGCGCTTGCCGTTCCCTTCGGGGATTCCGACCTCGGCGCGCTCGTTAACGAACGCCGATTTGTCATCCCGCGCGACGAGAACCCGTCTCCGAAGCCACGCGCGTTGGCGTTTGGCGCCTTCGCGGACGTGTGCGCCGCGTGGGCGGAGACAGTCGCGGTTGTGCCGTCCGCCGAGGTGGCGGTCGCCCAATGGAGCTCTGCTGCGCCGTGCGTCCACTACAACCCGGCGACGGCGGACCTCACGGACATCCTGGCGTGCCTGCCGGACGGATGGCGCCCGGAACTGATCGTCGCCTCGATCCTCGAGCACCACCCGCTGCCCATCGGCATCGAGTCCGCCACGGTCCCACGCATCGGCTGGGCAGGGGATCTAGCCCCTCACCTGGAAGCGGTTCACGAGTGTCTCGGGCTGTTTGACCTACTCGTGGTCGGTCAGGAACGGGACGTGAAGTTCGCGCGTCAGGCAGGATGCCGCAACGTCATGCACGTTCCTCTACCGTCGCTACGACGCCCCGGGCCGACGGTCCAACCGATGAACCCCCACCATGATCGGCCGGTCGATGTGGCCTTCATCGGCCGCCTCGACGGTGGTCCTATTTACGCGTATCGCCGTGACATCCTCTCTCGGCTCCGCCGCCTTGGGAACGACTACAACATCGTGATCCGTGGGAAGACCGATGATCTTGCGGTGAGATACAAGATTCTCAGCGACGCGCGCATCGGGCTGAATGTCGGCGCGGAGTACGTTGGTAGATGGTCGGGACACGCCTACGGTCACACGATGGCTCAGCGCGTGTACGAGACGATGGCGATGGGGGCGCTATGCCTGACGCCACAGACCACGGACGGCGTCCAGGACGTGTTTGACGTGGGAGCGGAGTTGATCTGGTTTGACCCGGACGACTTCGAAGAGCAACTCGTCCGACGGCTAGAGGATCGCGATGGCACGGAGGAAATCGCCCTCGCCGGCAGAAACCGAGTGCTCGGCGAACACGCGGTCTATCACCGGATGCGAGACCTCATTGCCGCCGCTGAGGACTTGGCCGCCGGGAACGGCGCGGCGCACGCGTCTGGCGTGGCGCGGCATCAGTATCTCGTCCGCTCGTCGCCGGACGTGTCGCGTCCGGGCGTGTCCTCTGTCCGAGTGGCGCCAGTGCCTCCCAACATCCGTGGATGCCTGTGGGAGCGCGGCGGTGATCCCGAGGCGCGCCTACTGCTCTTCGAGGAAGCGCGCCGAGACGCCCCTGGGAACGTCATCTACGCGCTCAACGCCCTGTTGTGTCTGGTGGAGATGAAGGACTGGTTCGAGGCGCGTCAGTTGGCAGACGCCCTCGTCGCACAGGTGGACGAGGGGCTCGCGCCCGAGGAAACCGAGGGGTGGCTGCGTCGGCAGGTGTATCTCGGTTCCGCGCATGCCGCGCCGTGGTGGCGGGGCGACTTGCGTATGGAGCTGGCGAACGCGCGGTATGTCGATCCAGGACGCGGCGAGGCGTTCGCCAACTACGTCCGCGACCACCTGCGCGTCGCGCTACGCGACTACGCTGGCTGCTGCTGGTATCTCGCTGGCGACACAGCGGCGGCGGCGAAGGCGTGGCAAGCGGCCTACGCCTTGGACCCGCAAGACGAATACGCGTCGTCCCGTCTGGCTGAGCTGTGGGCCACGGAGGGCGACGATAGCCAGGCTCTCACATGGGCGGAGCGCGCCCATGCCATCCGCCCGTTCGACGCGCGCAACGCCATCGTTACCGCCCTCCTGTGCGAGCGTACCGGCGACCCGGACCGCGCGGCCGGCCTCTTCGGGTCACTGGACTACGTTGGGTCGCGGACGCGCGAGGAAGCGTTGGCTTGGTACGACGAGGACGCGAGCCTGTTCCCACCGATGGCCCGGTAAGCAGGTCCATCGGGCCTCGCGCATCCGCTATCGACAGAGCTACGCCAACGGCACGTTTACGCGTGGGCGTCCTGCCAGCTATGATGGCTCCACGGCTAGCCGCTGAAGTCCCACCCGGACGGCAGGGAACACGACTATGCGACCGAATATCGTCCTCATCCTCAACGACGACATGGGCTTCTCGGACCTTGGGTGCTATGGGGGTGAGGTCCACACGCCGAATCTCGACCGGCTGGCGTCGTCTGGACTGAGATACACGCAGTTCTACAACACCGCGCGATGCTGCCCGTCGCGGGCGTCGCTGCTCACGGGGCTGCACCCGCACCAGACGGGCGTCGGCCACATGATGAGCGACGACGACTTGGACGGGTATCGTGGCGATCTCAACGACCGTTGTGTCACGATCGCGGAGGCGCTGGGCGCGTCTGGTTACCGCACGTACATGAGCGGGAAGTGGCACATCTCGCGCCACACGGATCCCGACGGCCCTAAGCACAGTTGGCCGATGCAGCGCGGGTTCGACGCCTTCTTCGGCATCATCACGGGGGCGGCGAACTACTGGTCGCCGAAGACGCTGACCCGCGGCAACGACGCTATCGACCTCGACGGCCTGCCCGACGACTTCTTCCTTACGGACGCCATCAGCGACGAGGCGAGCGCGTACATCCGCGAGCACGCCCGCGACCACGCGGACGAGCCGTTCTTCACTTACGTCGCCTACACTGCGCCCCACTGGCCGCTGCACGCGCACGACGAGGATATTGAGCGGTACAAAGGCCGCTTCGACGCCGGTTGGGACGCGCTGCGCGAGGAACGTCTCGCGCGCATGCGGACGGCGGGCATTCTGGATGAGCAGTGGGAGATGAGCGACCGAGACCCCACGCAGCCGCCGTGGGGTCAGGCAGAGGAGAAGGAGTGGAACGCGCGGCGCATGGAAGCCTACGCAGCGCAGATCGACCGCATGGACCAGGGCATCGGTCGCATCATCGACGCGCTGGAAGAGACGGGGTCGCTCGAGAACACGCTGGTTCTCTTCCTCGCGGACAACGGCGGGTGCGCCGAGGAGCTCGGCTGGCGGGGCGAGGGGCAGGGCAGCCTCATCGCGACGGCGCGCACTCGGTCAGGAGATCCGGTGCAGCACGGCAACACGTCCAGCATCATGCCCGGCCCCGAGGACACCTACCAGAGCTACGGCGTCGCGTGGGCGAACCTGTCTAACACGCCGTTCCGCGAGTACAAGCACTGGGTCCACGAGGGCGGCATCGCGACGCCACTCATCGCCCACTGGCCAGAGGGCATTACCGACACCGGCCTACGCCATCAGCCCGGTCAGCTTCCAGACGTGATGGCGACTTGTCTCGACCTCGCCGGGGTGGGCTACCCGGAAGAGCGCGATGGCGTGGACGTGTACCCGCTGGAGGGCGTAAGTCTGGCTCCGACCTTCGACGACGAGGACAACGGCAAGGAGATCCTCTACTGGGAGCACGAGGGCAACCGGGCCGTCCGGCGCGGTCAGTGGAAGCTCGTGTGCAAATACCCGGGCGAGTGGGAGCTCTACAACATCGACGAGGACCGCACGGAGCTTACGGACCTAAGCGCGGAGCATCCTGACGTGACGCGGGAGCTGAGCGACCTACACGCGGCGTGGACGCAGCGGTGCCACGTGCAGCCGTGGGTGGACATCATTGAGGGCAGGCGCGCGCGTCGGCAGGCGGCCGGCAGCTAGCTTCTACCACGGTCACAGCAGGCGTCCGCCGATCAGGCTCGCGGGGAGGGCACGCACGATGGAATGGTCACGCCGCAAGTTCCTGAGGACGGCCGGTGGGTTCGCCGCCGCCGCGATGGCAGGCCCGCTATACGCCCAAACGCCGGGCTCCCGGAAGCCCAACGTCGTGCTCATCTTCGCGGACGACCAGGGCTATCAGGACTTGGGCTGCTACGGGTCGCCTCAGATTCGGACTCCCAACATCGACGCGCTTGCGGCGGACGGTGTGAAGTTCACGGACTTCTACGTTGCCGCATCGGTATGCTCCCCGTCGCGGGCCGCTCTGCTCACGGGCTGCTACGCCCCACGCGTCGGAGTCTCCCGCGTGCTGTTCCCGAGGGACAACATCGGCCTGAACCCCGACGAGGTGACGATCGCCGATCTTCTGCGCGGCGAGGGCTACGCGACGGCGTGCATCGGAAAGTGGCATCTCGGCCACCACCCGGAATTCCTCCCCACGCGTCACGGCTTCGACCGGTATTACGGCATCCCGTACTCCAACGACATGGACGGCGTCGAGGAGGAGGAAGGCTCCCGTTCCTTCAACGTCCCGCTGATGAGGGACGAGGAGATCGTGGAGCGCCCAGCGGAGCAGAAGACGCTCACGAAGCGCTACACGGAGGAGGCCGTCAGCTTCATCCGCGGGTCCGCAGACGAGCCGTTCTTCCTCTACCTGCCCCACACAATGCCCCACATCCCGCTGTACGCCTCGGATGAGTTCGCGGGTAAGTCGGAGCGCGGCCTGTACGGCGACGTGATCGAGGAGATCGACTGGTCCGTCGGCCGCATCATGGCGACGCTGCGGGAGGTCGGCGTGGACGACAACACGCTTGTCATCTACACGTCGGACAACGGGCCGTGGCTGTCGAAGAAGGAAGACAGTGGCTCCGCCCTCCCGTTTCGAGACGGCAAGTTCTCCGCCTACGAAGGGGGCATGCGCGTGCCGTGCGTCATGCGGTGGCCGGGCGTCGTTCCGTCTGGCATCGTCTGTTCGCAGCCTGCCGGGACGATTGATCTGCTCCCGACGCTAGCCGGCATCGCCGGCGCGGCTGTTCCGACCGACCGCGTCATCGACGGCGAAGACATCCTCGGCCTGATGGCTGGCAAGGCGGATGTCACGCCACGCGAGGACACCTACTACTATCGAGGCGAGCGTCTCGCGGCGATGCGACGTGGCGACTGGAAACTACATCTCGCATGGACGCGGCGTCCGCAGGGCAAGGATCCGGTGAAGGTTCCCGCCGAGCTCTACGACCTGTCCGCGGACCCGGCGGAGTCGCGCAACCTCGCCGACGCGGAGCCCGCGACGGTGGCCGTCATGACGACAGTCGCCTCCGCGTTCGATGCCCAACTCAAAGCCAACGCGCGACCCTCCGGCCGCCTGCCCGCAGCGGACGCGGGTTAGCGTCGCCCGCATGATCCGGCCGTTGTAGGGCGCTGGCAGGCCTGGTAGATTGACGGGAGCGGCCGACGCCGCTCCCGTCCAGCCCACGAGTTCGCTCAACACGCCCGCGAGTACCCAGCATGAAGCTCTGGTTCCGCCAACCCGCCGACGAGTGGGAGCACGCGCTTCCCGTTGGAAGCGGTCGGCTTGGCGCGATGATCCACGGCGACCCGATGTCCGAACATCTGCAGCTGAACGAGGAGACGCTGTGGGCAGGCGAGCCCAGGGATGTCAACAACCCGCGCGCGCTGGGATCCCTCGCGCGGGTGCGTGAGTTGCTGTTCGAGGGGCGTGTGACGCAGGCAACGGAACTCGCGGACGCCGACCTCCTGGGCGACCCGTGCAAGATACGCCCATACCAGACGCTCGGCAGCCTGCGACTGGCGATGGACCACCCGTCGGAAACGACCGCGTACCGTCGCGAACTTGATCTGGATACGGGCATCGCGGCAGTGCGCTACCAGGTCGGACCGGAACGGTACTACCGTGAGACTTTCGCGTCACACCCGGCGCAGGCGGTATTCACGCGCATTGTCTGTGACCAGGCGCCAGCGGACGGAAGGCGTCGCCGCCTTGCCATCCGCCTTGATCGTGAGGACGGCTCGCGCGGCCGATGCGTTGATGACGCCACACTCGTACTGAGCGGATGTGCCGAGGGAGCCGACGCCGACTCGAAGGGCGTTGTCTACGCGGCCTCGGTAGTAGCTTTCCCAGACGACGGATCCGTGACCGTGACCGAGCGGGACGGCGAAGACTGGCTCATCGTGTTGTGGCGGGAGTCCGTGAACGTCGTCATCGCAGGGGCGACGAGCTTCCGTGGGGCGGACCCCCACGTCGCTAACCGAGCGATACTGTCTGCCGCCGGTAGCCGGTCCTATTCGCAGCACCGGGCGGAGCACATCGAAGACTACCAGCGTCTACACGGGCGTGTGACGCTGGACCTCGGCGGGTCAGACCTGTCCAACACGCCGACGGACGAGCGCGTCGCCGCCCTGAACGACGGGGCCGAGGACCAGCAACTCCTCGAGACGTACTTCCAGTTTGGCAGGTATCTCCTCGTCGCGAGTTCGCGTCCGGGTGGCTTGCCCGCCAACCTCCAGGGCATCTGGGCGGAGGGGCTGGATCCGCCGTGGCAGAGCGACTTCCACCTCAACATCAACCTCCAGATGAACTACTGGCCAGCGGAGACGACGAACCTGGCGGAGTGCCACGTCCCGCTGTTTGACCTGCTGGAGTCGTTGCGTGAGCCGGGCCGTGAGACGGCGCGAGTCCACTACGGCGCGGGCGGCTTCGTGGCGCATCATATTACGGACGTGTGGGGCTTCACCGTCCCAGCGGACGCGTCGAGATGGGGGCTGTGGCCCATGGGCGCCGCCTGGTTATGCCTGCATCTGTGGGAACACTACGCCTTCAATCCCGACGCCGACTTCCTCGCCGACACGGCGTATCCCATCATGCGCGAGGCGTGCGAGTTCTTCCTGGACTACCTCGTCGAGGCGCCGGACGGCACGCTCGTGACGGGTCCGTCCATGTCGCCCGAGAACTCGTACACCACGGAGGCTGGTGAAACCGGCGTGACGTGCATGGGTCCATCCATGGACACGCAGATCGTGCGCGAGTTGTTCGAGCATTCCATCGCCGCAGCCACGGTGCTTGCCACTGACGACGAGTTCGCGTGCTCACTGCGCGAAACGCTGGACCGTCTGCCACCGATGAAGCTCGGCGAACACGGCCAGATTCTGGAGTGGACGGAGGAGTACGACGAGCCGGAGCCGGGACACCGACACATGTCCCACCTCTTCGCCTTGTACCCGGGGCAGGAGATCACGCCGCTCGGGACGCCCGAGTTCGCGGAAGGAGCCCGGCGGGTGTTGGAGCGTCGCCTGGAACACGGGGGCGGTCACACGGGCTGGAGCCGCGCGTGGATGGTCAGTTTCTACGCTCGGTTGGGTGACGGTGGCGAAGCGTACAAGCACCTGCACGCGTTGCTCGCGAAGTCCACGAACCCGAATCTGTTGGACTCGCACCCGCCCTTCCAGATCGACGGGAACTTCGGCGGCGTCGCAGGCATGGCGGAGATGCTCCTGCAAAGCCACACCGGCGAAATCCACATACTGCCCGCGCGCCCGTCGGCTTGGCCAACGGGACGCGTGACGGGGCTTCGCGCGCGTGGTGGATACGAGGTGGACATATCGTGGAAGGACGGCGAGGCTGCCGAGGTGCGCGTTCGCGCCACGCGCGCTGGTGAGTGCCGGATCCGGGCGACAGAGCGACTCACCGTGACGATGAACGGTGGATCCGTGGCGGGCACGATCACGGACGACGGCGCGCTTGTGTTCGAGGCGCGCGCCAGGTGCGAATACTGCCTGCGGCCAGCGAGCGAAGCCACCGAGGCCGAGTAGCGCGCGGTCGGCAGTGGGGAACAGGGGAACGTATGGCTCAGACGAACATCCTGCTTCTGTACGTCGACCAGATGCGCTACGACGCTATGGCGTGCGCTGGAAACTCGGTCATCCGTACGCCCGCGCTGGACCGACTCGCCGCCGAGGGGGCGAACTTCACGCGCGCGGTCACGTCCGTGCCGGTGTGTATCGCGGCGCGCCATTCGCTGCTGACGGGGCATCGGTGCGCGACCCACGGTAGGTTCGCCAACAACACTCCCGCTCCAGAGCCGAACCTCTACACGATTCCCCAGTTGCTGGGGTCGGCTGGCTACCTGACGCGCGCCATCGGCAAGATGCACTGGGTCCCGCCACGACGCCACTACGGCTTCCAGACGATGGAACTGATGGAGGAGATCCCCTCGCATCGCGAGGAGGACGAGTACCTCATGTACCTCAAGGCGAATGGGTACGGTCACGTTCGCCAGGTGCACGGCGTCCGGAACCTGCTGTACCACCATCCGCAGGTGTCCGTGATACCGGAGGAGCATCACGGTAGCACGTGGGTCGCCGATCGGACGGTGGACTTCCTCCGCGAGAACCACGACCGCCCGTTCTTCTGTTGGTCGTCGTGGATTGCGCCGCACCTGCCTTGGAACGCGCCCGAACCGTTCGCGTCCATGTACCCTGTCGACGAGGTGGACGCCCCGTACGCGTGGGATCAGGATCGCGAGACGCTGGCGCCTTCGCTCCGCGACAACAAGGCGACCGCCGACGTCGAGTTCGCGTCCGAGGAGCACCTCAAGCGCATCCGGGCGCTCTACTACGGCTCCATCAGCCTCATCGACAAGGGCGTCGGGCGGATACTGCGAGCGTTGGACGCGCTGGGCATCGCCGACAACACGCTCGTGATCTTCGCCTCCGACCACGGGGAGATGATGGGCGACCACGGTCTGTTCCAGAAGAGCAAGCCGTACGAGGCGTCCACGCGCGTGCCGTTCCTCATGCGCCTGCCTGGCAGCATCGAGGCGGGATCGACGCCGGATGACCGCGTCAGCCAGATCGACATGATGCCGACGTTCCTGGACGCGGCCGGGATCGACTATCCCGGCGCGCCCGACCTGCCTGGAGAAAGCCTGCTTGGTCGCCCCAGCGGCGGCCCTGCCGAACGCCGTGACGAGTACGTCATCGAGCACGGAGGCGGGGCCAACCGGTGGCTGTCGATGGTGCGCGGGACGTGGAAATACAACTACTACATCCAGGGCGGCTGCGAGGAACTCTTCAACCTCGACGCCGATCCGCGTGAGATGACGAACCTGCTGTTGGGCGGTGGAGACGCCGAGTCGCAACGCGTAGCCGGCGAGCTGCGCGCTGACCTCACCGCGTGGGAGGCGCGGAACGGCTTCGCCACGTCCCTCGGCGACGACGGCGAGCTGCGGTCGGTCGACCCCACGAGGCGGTGGTCGCCCAAGCCCAATTCGCAGTTCCCGAGGTGGGTCGACAACCTGCCGCCGGACGAGTTGGCGCTGATGGAGAGTCCAGGCGCGTCGGTCCTCAACGCGATGCAGCACGAGTGGACCTACGAACTTACCGACCTGGACCTGAAGTCGTACAAGGAGTCGGGAGGGTCGCTGGAAGGCACGACCGCGCAGCGTCTGCTTGACGACGCCTAGCGTTCGTCCGCGTCATCGGCGCCATAGGTTGCGGCGCCCGCAAGTCTCTTCCCTAGCAGGGAAGGTCAGGATGGGGTTGAGACGGACACCAACCGATCCTGCATAGCGGGGCGCTGTTCGTGACGGACACGACGGGAAAGTAACCGATCGGTCGGAAGGAGCTAGCGCATGGCAACGGCGCGAAGACTGGTGTTCCCCTCGAAGATGAAGGTCGAGATCGAGGAGTTCGACATCCCTGACGACCCCAAGGCGGACGAGGTCATTGTCCAGAACCTGTGTGGTCTCATCAGTCCCGGGACAGAGCTGGCGATGTTCACGGAGACGCACATCGGGTTTCCGCTCGAGGAGTTCACGTACGCGAGTTTCCCGTTCCGGCCTGGGTACGCGGCGGCGGGCCGCGCCGTGAAGGTCGGCGCCGACGTGAAGGAAGTCGCGGCGGGCGACATCGTCTTCACGCGGAGCGGACACGCGTCGCACACGGTGCTGCGCGCCAACCGCCCCATTTACAAGGCGCCTCGTATGACGCTGGCGCACGTTCCTTTCACGGCTCTGGCGCAGATCGCGCTTACGTCCGTCCGGCTGACGAACCCCAGACTGGGCATCACCGTCGGCGTGTTCGGGCAGGGCCTTGTGGGGAACCTGGCGGCGCAACTGTTCGGGCTCTCGGGCGCGCGTCGCGTCATCGGCATCGACGTCATGCAGCAGCGTCTCGACATCTCGGCCGCGTGTGGCATAGACAGTCAGATCAACCCCGCGCATGTCGCCGACACGAGTCACATGCTGGACCACCTGACCGACGACGCTGGCTGTCATGTGGTCGTCGAGGCGACGGGCGACCCGTCGGTGATCCCGCAGGCGATGAAAGCGGCTCGCGAACGTGGGCAGGTGGTTCTGCTCGGGAGCCCGCGCGGGAAAACGGAGATAGACCCGTACTTCGATGTCCACGTCCCGGGCGTGTCCATCATCGGGGCGCACGGGCGGCACGTCGCGAACTCCGTCGAGTTTGGCGACCCAGACCCCACGGTGCTCATGCTTTCGTTTATCTCGGACGGCAAGATCGACGTCGCACCGCTTATCACGCACACGTTCCCGGCGACCGACGCGGCGAAGGCGTACAACGGCCTGCTCAGCCGCAAGGATAGCCACCTGGGCGTGCTTCTAGACCTCACGCAGTGGGGGTAACGTAGTGGCGGATCGCCCCAACGTCCTGTTCGTGTTCTCGGACCAGCACCGCGCGACGGACCTCGGCTGCTACGGAAACGCCGATGTCCGCACGCCGCGGTTCGACGCATTCGCGGCGGAAGGCGCGCGGGCGAAGGTTGCTGTTTCGAACACGCCGGTCTGTGGCCCGTACCGCGCCAGCCTCATGACGGGGATGTACACACATCGCTGCGCGTACCCGACGAACTACGTGCCGTTCGTCCCGCCGGGGCCGTGCGTCGCCGAGGTATTTAAGGAGAACGGCTACGCCACGGGGTATGTCGGCAAGTGGCATCTGCACTTCCCGGAGGGCGACCCAACAGCCAACCGCTCGGACGACCCGGCGGCGGGGTTTGTGCCCCACGACGCGCGGCGCGGCTTCGACGACTACTGGGCCGCGTTCAACGGGAGCCACCAATACTACGAGTGGACGTACTACCGCGACGATCCGACGCCGATCCACATCAACGCGTACCAACCCGAGACGCAGGTGGACCAGGCGTTGGAGTTCATCCGTGAATGCCAGGAGCGCAACACGCCATGGTGCCTGTTCTTGTCGTGGGGTCCGCCGCACACGCCGTTTGATCCTCCGGCTGGATACGCGGAGCCGTACGCTGGGGCTCCCATCCCGCCGAACGTGCCTCCGGGTCGGGCCGCCGAATACGCTGCGAAACAGCTTCCCAACTACTACGGGCTCGTGCAGAGCCTCGACGAAGCGTTCGGGCGACTCATGGACGAGATAGACGCCATGGGCGCCACGGACGACACGGTGTGCGTCTACACGTCGGACCACGGAGAGATGTTGGGCGCGCACGGCTACAAGGGCAACAAGCGGTGGCCGTACGACGCCTCGTTGCGCGTGCCGTTCCTCGTTCGCTATCCGGGTCACATTGCCGCTGGCAGAACGCTGGACCGGCCCATCGGCACGCCCGACCTGTTTCCCACGCTCGTGGAACTTGCCGGTCTGACGGCGCCGTCAGGGCTGGACGGGCGAAGCGCTGCCCACGCCTTGTTCACGGGCGACGAGTCCGAGCGCGACGAGTACGCGTACTGCACGATGCCCTACGCTTACGTCCCGTGGCCCGGCTGGCGCGCGCTGCGCAGCGCGCGTTATATGTACGCTGCGACGCAGGACGGCCCGTGGCTCCTCTACGACATGCAGAACGACCCGTGGGAGGAGTGCAACCTGGTTGACGACCCCGCCTGCGCTGACATCGTCGCTGAGTTTGCCGACATGCTGGCCGAGCGCATCGCGCAGACCGGCGATAGCTGGGAGTATCGCGTCGACTCCGGCGACTGCGGCCTCTGGCAGCCGGCGACGAGCAAGATGCGCGCGAACGATCTCGGGACGCCTTGGCCTGGGTCCGACGCTCTCGATGGTGACCCCATCGGCTGAGCTTCCTCGCCCGCGGTCTCTGCCGGTCAAGGTCGCCTGGCTGCGGATGCCTACTTGATGTACGTTACCGCTCTTTGGAACGCCAACCGGATGGAACGCCAACCGTAGATAGGGACAGCTTGATGCCCCGCTTGCCCAACATAGTCCTGATCCTCGCGGACGACCACGGCTACGGCGACGTGTCCATGCACGGCACGCCGGACATTCAGACGCCGCACATCGACCGCATAGCCGCCGACGGCATGCGCTTCTCGCAGTTCTACGCGAACTCGTCGGTGTGTTCGCCGAGCCGCGCGGCGCTGATGACCGGCAGATACCCGGATCGCGTTGGCGTCCCAGGAGTCATCCGCACGCACGCGGAGAACAACTGGGGGTACTTCGCGCAGGACGCCGTCACACTGCCGCAGATACTCAAGCGGCAGGAGTATCACACAGCGCTTATCGGCAAGTGGCATCTAGGCTTGGAGCCGGAGAACCACCCCTGCAGGCGTGGCTTCGACCACTTCCACGGCTTCCTCGGCGACATGATGGACGACTACTACACCCATCTGCGCCACGACCGAAACTACATGCGTCGCAACGATGAGACGATCGACCCGCGCGGCCACGCGACGGACCTGTTCTCGGACTGGTCGGCGGAGTTCATCCGCTCTCGCCAGCACGAGTCCGAGCCGTTCTTCCTGTATCTCGCCTACAACGCGCCGCACACGCCCATCCAGCCGCCGCAGGAGTGGATCGACCGCATCCGCGAGCGCGAGCCGGAGGCGTCCGATACGCGCGTCGAGTACCTTGCCCTCGTCGAGCACATGGACGACGGCATCGGTCGCGTGCTGGACGCCCTCGACGAGACGGGTCAGGCGTCGAACACGATCGTCGTCTACACGTCGGACAACGGCGGGCAGATGAACGTCGGCGCGGACAACGGGCCATGGCGCGGGCAGAAGGGGCAGATGTACGAAGGAGGGATACGCGTCCCGGCGTGTGTCCGCTGGCCGGGCGAGATGGACGCCGGCGCCTCGAACGACACCGCTGCCATGCTCATGGACCTTTACCCGACGCTGTGCGATGCCGTCGGCCTGCCGGTCGAGCACGAGATTGAGGGGCAGTCGATCCTACCCACGCTTCGCGGCGCTTCGCAGGACTTCTCGGAGCGCGTCTACTACTGGATCAGGAAGGAAGGCGGGCAGCAGTTCCTCGGGCTGGATCAGCACGCCGTCCGTCTGGGCGACGTGAAGCTGCTGCACAACCGGCCGTTCGAGCCGCTGGAACTCTACCATCTGGGGAACGACCCCGCCGAGAGCGCCGATCTGCGCGACGGTAATGGGGCGTCCTTCGGCGAGATGCGGCAGTTGCTGCAAGCGGAGATGCAGAGGGCCGGTAGCGTTGCCTGGCAGCGGAGTTGACGACGGGTCAGCGAGTAGACCGCGTAGGCAGAGGCGTCGTAGGCCTACGACATGCTCCTGCGCAGCCTGGCCCCGCCGTACCGGAATGGCGTACTCGGGTCGCAGGAGAAGTCCGCCCGTGAGGAGTGAGACACCGCTGGCGTTCGCGGTGTGTCACGCGTCAGTGGCTCTACGACCCCGGATGGCACGGTCCAGGTGACCGATCCTGTTGACACGCTCACCACCACGCGCCATGCTGATGCCATGGAGAGGACACGATGAACACCTACAACTTCGATGTCGTCGTGGAACCCGACGATGGCCGATGGCACGCCTATTGCCCCGCACTCGAGAGCATGGGCGCCGCCACGTGGGGGCAAACGCGTGACGAGGCGTTGCGCCACATCCGAGAGGTCGTCCAGATGGTCATTGAAGGCCTCGTTGAGGACGGCGTTCCCGTGCCAGACTCGTCACACGAGGTGCTGGTCTCCCGCGTCGCCGTCACCGTCTAGCCCGTGTCCATCGACTACAGTCGCTTGCGATCCGTCACCGCCCGTGAATTGGTTCGGGCGCTTGGACGCGATGGGTTCGAGTTGCGTCGACAGACCGGAAGCCACCCACAGTATGTGCACGCCGACGGGCCGTCGCGTGACCGTCACGTTCCACTCGGGTTCGACTACTTTCACTGTGAAGACACTCCGTTCCATGATCGGCCGCCAGGCGGCGTGGACGGAGGAAGATCTTCGACGGCCTCGGTTGCCGCGCTGGAGTCCCCACGCCGGGCGACGGACCAGCTCGCGCGCAGCGCTGGGTCGGCGCCCGAGTCGTAGCGCGTTGCTTCCCGGGGCCCGCTCGGGCTACTATGCAGGGAATCTCCTGACAGACGTGCGGGTTCGCCTACCAGCCGTATCCCGTCTATGCCGGAGGCCAGCACTCGGAGGCGCGCCCGCCTGTGGGTCGGCACGCTGTGGGTCGGAGCTATTGCGGCCGCTACTAGATGGGAAAGTATGAGCGCCCCAGACGAAGTACCAGACCGCCTCGCCCTAGACTTCGGAGCACTCGCCGAAGAGATTCGCAGGACGTACGTGGACCGATGTCCTGGCCTGGTGGAACGCTACGGCGAGCGCGGCATCGAACACCTGCAGCGCGACATGGGACAGCACCTGCGGCGTCTGGTCGACGCGCTTGCCGCAGGCGAAGTCGCCCTGTTCACAGAGTATATGGATTGGGTCCGCACGCTGCTCACCTCACGAGGCGTGCTGGACCGCGATCTCATCAAGGGCGTCGAGATCATGCGCGATGCCGTCGTGGCCAAGATAGACGGGGTCTATGCGGAGCAGGCGCGTGAGTACATCTCAGCGGCGATTGACCGCCTTCACGCGTATCCCGACGCGGGGCCGCCCAGCGATGGCCAAAGTCCTCTAGCCGAACTGGCAGACGCCTACTTGGCAGCGCTGCTTGCGGCCGATCAGCGGCGCGCGATACGGCTTGTCGTCAATGCGGTGGACACTGGCGGAGTTGCCGTCCGGGATCTCTACCTGCACGTCTTCCAGCGCACGCAGCATGAGATTGGCCAACTGTGGCACACGAACCAGATCAGCGTGGGACAAGAGCACTACTGCACGGCAGCGACACAGGTGGCGATGGCGCAGCTATACCCGCGCATCCTTGGCGTGGGCTCGCCGACTCATGAGCGCGTGTTCGTCGGTGTCTGCGTTCAGGAGGAGTTGCACGAACTCGGCGTCCGGATGGTATGCGACTTTCTTGAAATGGCGGGCTGGCGCACGTACTACTATGGAGCAAGCATGCCGGACGAGAGCGTGGCCCGCGCCGTACGTGAGCATAGCGCCAATGTCCTGGGCGTGTCGGCCACGATGATGGCGCACGTCGACCGTGCGAAGTCGCTCATTGAGACCGTCAGGGCGGCCAACGCCGACGGTGGACTCGGCGTGCTTGCCGGAGGCAGGCCATTTCTTGTAGCGCCTCGGCTGCGGGTGTACGTAGGAGCCGACGCGGTTGCGAGAGATGCTGCCGAGGCTGTCGCCGAGGCGGCGCGTGTCGCCGGGCTCCCACCGCCACGGTGAGGCCGAAGAAGGACGACGCTCACTTCGCCATCCTCTGCTCCCCAAACGGCGAGATCGCGCGCGTACTGCGCCAGGGAGGCCCGTTCCCGGCTGACCAGCCTGGCGTCTCTTCCGTGTTCCAGGTGGTTGCTGCAGGCAGCGACGGTAAGTGCCGTCGGATGCTCGCCGAACTCGCGGCGACAGGTTCGCTAGCGGACTGGGATCTCAACCTGACTGTTCGCGACGGTATTGTGGCGTTCCGGGTCAGCGGCGTGCTGCTGGCCGACGAATTCCTGCTCTTTGGCTCAACCGCCGAGGAGCTGTACGGGGGGTTCACCCGGCTCAACAGTGACCTGGTCACAATGCAGCGTCAGGCAGTGCAGCGGAATGCGGATCTGGAGGCCCGAGTTGCCGAGCGGACCACGGCGCTGCAGAACGCCAACAGCGCGTTGCACGGTGAGCTAGCGGGACGGCGAAGGGCAGAGGAACAGCTCCGTCTAAGTGAGGAGCAAAGGACGCAACTGCTACACCGCGTTCTCACCGCGCAGGAGGAAGAGCGAGCCCGCATCGCGACAGAATTACACGACCGCGTTGGTCAGGAACTCACCGCGTTGCTGGTGGGGCTGCGCACCGTTGAGCAGGCGGTTGCGGACGCCGATGCAGAGGCCGAGGCAACCGTCGCGGCGCTCCGCACACAGACTGCCAGCACCCTGGAGGACGTGCGGCGCATCGCCTTCGACATGCGCCCGTCAGACCTGGACGACCTGGGAATCGAAGTGGCGCTCGCGCGGGACATTGATTCCCTGGCACAGGGCGCAGGTCTCGAGCCGAGCTTCACCGTGCACAACCCTGACGGCATGCGCCTTCCAGCGGCGGCTGAGACGTGCCTGTACCGAGTGATCCACGCCAGCCTGACGAACGTGGTACACCACGCAAACGCGACAAGCGTCGGCGTGTACCTCACAGTCACGGTCGGAGCCGTATCCGCCCTGATCGAGGACGACGGTGTTGGGTTCGACGTGGCCAGCACCTCTGCTGGACCAGTCGAGGAGAGGTTCGGTCTCGTGGGTATGGAGGAGCGTGTACGGATGCTTGGCGGGGAGTTCACGGTCGAGTCTCAGGAGGGCGAAGGCACGGGGATCCTCATAGAGATTCCGCTGGCGTAAGCGAGCCCTCGATCCACGTCGCAGCCTCTGCGCGAACCCCGGCGACTACACGCTGCTGTCGGGCGCGGGCTCGACATCCAGAATGCCAAGCTCAAACCGCGCCGCCTCGGACATCCGCTCCATCTCCCACGGCGGGTCCCACACGATTTCGAGCTCGACCTCCTTCACGCCCGGCACGGTCTCGACCACGGACTTGGCCTGCATGGGCAGGATCTGCGCGACCGGGCAGGCAGGAGACGTCAGCGTCATGTCGATCTCGACACTCCCGTCGTCGGCGACGTCAATGCGGTAGATGAGCCCCATCTCGTAAATGTCGACAGGTATCTCAGGGTCGTACACGGTCTTGAGGGCGGTGACGATCTCGTCCTTGATCTGCGCCGCGCCCATCAGTCCGGCCAGGTCTGCCTTCTCGCCCATGCCTGGTACGTCCTTGTGGTTCGTCGGGTTGGCGTGTTCGCCCCGACCCCATCCTAACCTTCCCTTCTAGGGAAGGGACTGGCGCCAGATGCGGCGCCGGGTCGGCTATTCCGTCGTTACCGGGTCTTGCTTGTTCTCGATGGCGGCGTTGAGCGTATGCCAGCAGAGCGTCGCGCATTTGACGCGCATCGGATACTCGCTCACGCCCTGAAACGCTATGAGCTTCCCGATGTCGGGGCCGTCGAGCGCGGCTTCGGCGTTGCCCATGACGAGCTCGTGGAACACGTCGAACAGTTGTGCCACCTCACCCAGCGGCCGCCCCTTGAGCGTCTCCGTCATCAGCGACGCGGACGCCGTCGAGATGGCGCATCCAACGCCGTCGAAGCGCACGTCCTCAATGCGGTCGTTCTCGACGGTGAGATAGACGGTGATCTTGTCGCCGCACAGCGGGTTGTGCCCGTCCGCCTGGCGGTTCGACGCGTCGGGCTTCCCGAAGTTCTGCGGGTTGCGGTTGTGGTCGAGAATGACGTCCTGGTACAGCTCGCGCAGGTCCAGCATCAGCCGAGAACCTCTGCCACTTTGTTGACGCCGCTCACGAGGGCGTCCACCTCTTCGCGGGTGTTGTAGACGGCGAAAGACGCGCGCGCCGTGGCCGCGATCCCCAGTCGATCCATGACCGGCTGCGTACAATGATGACCCGTGCGCACCGCGATGCCTTCGCTGTCCAGAATAGTGCCTATGTCGTGCGGGTGCGCCGCTTCCATGACAAACGAGACGACGCTAGCGCGCTCCTTCGCCTCGCCGATGAGCCGCACGCGCCGATTGAAGCTCAGGCTCTTCGCCGCGTAGTCTACCAGATCGGCCTCGTGCGCGGCGATGTTATCTAGCCCTACGTCGGCAACCCAGTTGACGGCGGCCTCAAGCCCAACAACGCCGGCGATGTCAGGCGTTCCCGCCTCGAAGCGCGCCGGCAGTGCGTTGTACGTCGTCTTCTCGAACGTTACGGTGCGGATCATCTCACCGCCGCCCTGGTATGGCGCCATGTCTTCCAGCAGTTCCTGACGCCCCCACAGCGCGCCGATGCCTGTCGGCCCGTAGAGCTTGTGGCCGGAGAACGCGAAGAAGTCGCAATCCAGCTCCTGCACGTCCACTGGAAGGTGCTGCACCGCCTGCGCCCCGTCGAGCATGACGAGCGCCCCCGCCTGGTGCGCCATCGCCGTGATCTCGCGCACGGGGTTCACGGTCCCAAGCGAATTCGACACGTACACCACGGAGACGAGTCGCGTTCGCGGATTCAGCATCCGCGCGTATTCTTCGAGGAGCAACTCCCCGTCGTCCGTCATGGGAATGACGCGCAGCTTCGCTCCGGTCTCCTCGCACACCATCTGCCACGGGACGATGTTCGAGTGGTGCTCCATCGCCGAGATGATGATCTCGTCGCCCGGTTCCAGCCGCTTGCGGCCCACGCCGTGAGCGACGAGGTTGATCGCTTCCGTCGTGCCGCGCGTGAAGATCACCTCACGGTCGTCACGCGCGTTGAGATACGATCGCACGGCCTCGCGTCCCGACTCGAACGCGTCCGTCGCCTTTTGGCTGAGCATGTGCACGCCGCGATGCACGTTCGCGTTCGTCGTCGTGTAGTAGTTCGTCAGCGCGTCGATGACCGCCCGTGGCTTCTGCGTCGTCGCGGCGTTGTCGAGATATACGAGCGGCTTACCCCGCACCTCCTGTTCGAGGATGGGGAACTCGCTCCTTACCGCCTGAACGTCGAAGCAAGGACCGGGCGTGGCGATGCTCAACTTAGCGCCTCTCTCACAACGTCGCCCTGTGGCAGCCAGTCGAACAGCTTGCCCATGAGTTGCTCGCGTAGCGCGTCCACCTTGATGCCGTCCAGCACTTCGCTAGCGAAGGCGTAGATGAGCATGCCCTCCGCCGCCTGCCGGTCGATGCCGCGGGAACGCAGGTAGAACACGGAGTCGTCGTCCATCTGCCCGATGGTTGCTCCGTGGCTGCACTTCACCTGGTCCGCGTAGATTTCGAGCTGCGGCTTCGTGTTCACGCGCGACTCATCGCTCAGCAGCAGGTTGTTGTTCGTCTGGTACGAGTCCGTCTCCTGCGCGTCCTTCTCCACGACGATGCGTCCGTGGAACACCGCCCGCGCGTCGTCGTCCAAGACGCCCTTGTACACCTCGCGACTGCTCCCGTTTTCGCAGGCATGGACGAGCGTCGTGTGGTTGTCCACGTGCCCACCTTCGCCGACAAGGTATAGCCCGTTGAGATGCGCTTCGGAGTTCGTCCCGCCGAGTGTGACTACTGCGTCGTTCCGCGCTAGCCCCTCGCCGACGGAGACCGTGTGCGTGGACGTGACGCTGTCGCGACCGCCCCACGTATGCACGGACCCAACGTGGTATCCGTCCACCGACTCCGCCTGCACACGGTAGTGGTCGACGTTTGCGTTGGCGCCTGCGACGATCTCCGTCACCGGATTCGTCAGATAGGCGCCGGTCGCGACGGAGACGTGCGTCTCGACGACCGTTACCTGGCTGCTCTCTTCCGCCACGATGAGGTAGCGTCCGTGCGTCGCCACGGGAGCATCTCCCGTCGTCACGGACAAGATGTGGATCGGCTCCTCGACGGCAACGCCCTTGGGCGCGTGGACAACGACGCCGTCCCGCGCCAGCGCGGTGTTGAGCGCGTTGAAGGCTTCCGATTCGACGCCAGCGTGGGCTCCGAGGTGGTCCTCGACTAGCTCGGGCATCTCAGCGACCGCGTCCGACAGAGCAAGCACACGAAGGCCGTCCATCTCGACCGCGGAGAGCTCCGCAACGAACCGCCCATCGACAACAACGACCCTTGCACATCGCAGGTCCGCGAATGGCACGCTGTCGATGGCCCGTCGCGTTGCTGCCACGTCGGGGGTCGGAGCCACGCCGAATTCCGTCCCCGCGACACCGCGTAGGTTCGTGAACCGCCAGTCTTCGTCGCGCGTCGTGGGAAGCCCCAGCTTCGCGAGTCGGTCGAGCGCCTGCCGTCGCCGATTCACGAGCCACGTCGGCCCGCTCGCGAGCTCGTCCTCGAGGGCGCGTGCGTTCGCTAGGAACCCGTCCAGTGCCGTAGCGCGTGCGTCGTTCATATACTGATCGCCATCCCTGCTGCGCCGTTGTTAGCCGCGGCTTCGTCGAGGTGTTACGCAGACGCGCCTGCGGCTTCTCCGTCCGCCAGCCAGCCGTAGCCTCGGTCCTCGAGTTCCAGCGCGAGTTCCTTGCCGCCCGACTTCGCGATGCGTCCGTCGTGCAGCACGTGGACGTAGTCAGGCACGATGTAGTCCAGCAGACGCTGATAGTGCGTCACGACGACGACGGCGCGCTCAGGGCTTCTCAGCGCGTTCACGCCGTTCGCAACGACTTTGAGCGCGTCGATGTCCAGTCCTGAGTCCGTCTCGTCGAGGATGGCGAGTTGCGGCTCCAGCATCGCCATCTGGAATATCTCGTTACGCTTCTTCTCTCCGCCGGAGAAGCCCTGATTCACGGGGCGGTTCAACAGCCCCGTGTCCATGTCAAGCAGGGCCGCCTTCTCGCGGATGAGCTTCAGGAAGTCCATCGCGTCGACTTCGCCCTCGTCGCGATGCTTCCGGCGCGCGTTCACGGCTGCCTTGAGGAAGTACGTGTTGCTGACGCCCGGTATCTCGACCGGATATTGGAAAGCCAGGAAGACGCCCTCGCACGCGCGCTCCTCAGGCGACAGGTCCAGCAGGTCGCGGCCGTTGTACGTCACGGAGCCAGACGTCACCTCGTACGTCTCGCGTCCGGCGAGCACCTGCGCCAGCGTGCTCTTGCCGGAGCCGTTCGGCCCCATGATGGAATGCACCTCGCCGGTTTTGACGGTCAGGGTGAGTCCCTTGAGGATTTCCTCGCCAGTCTCGTCTACGCGCGCGTGCAGATCCTTGATCTGTAGCATCTTCTCCGTTCTTACTTTCCCGTATGTTGGCGTCTCGCCCGCGCCGCCACCTACGACACTGCCGCCGCTATTGTCAGCTCCGACTCTCCGACCCCATCCTAGCCTTCCCCTGCGAGGGAAGGGATCTACGCGTCTCGTACCCCACACGACATGGCGCTCGATCGCCGCGGCCAGCCGCTAGCCGACGCTACCTTCCAGGCTGATCTCAAGGAGCTTGGTTGCTTCCACCGCGAACTCCATCGGCAGTTCCCGGAACACCTCTTTGCAGAAGCCGTTCACGATCATCGACACGGCGTCCTCTTCCGAGATGCCGCGCTGCTGGCAGTAGAAGATCTGGTCCTCGCCGATCTTCGACGTCGTCGCCTCGTGTTCGACCTGCGCGGTGTTGTTGCGCACGTCGATGTACGGGAACGTGTGCGCCCCGCACTTGTCTCCCAGCAACATCGAGTCGCAGACGGTGTAGTTGCGCGCCCCTTCGGCTCCGGGGTTGATGCGCACCTCGCCGCGATACACGTTCTGTCCGCGTCCCGCCGAGATGCCCTTGGACACGATGGTGCTGGACGTGTTCTTGCCCAGATGGATCATCTTCGTGCCGGTATCTGCCTGCTGCATCATCCGCGTCAGCGCGACGGAGTAGAACTCGCCGACCGAGTTGTCGCCCTTGAGGATGACGCTTGGATATTTCCACGTGATGGACGAGCCAGTTTCCACCTGCGTCCACGAGATCTTGGCGTTCTCGCCCTCGCAGATGCCGCGCTTCGTGACGAAGTTGTAGATGCCGCCCACGCCGTTCTCGTCGCCCGGGTACCAGTTCTGGACCGTCGAGTACTTGATCTCGGCGTCCTTCATGGCGATGAGTTCCACGTTCGCGGCGTGCAACTGGTTTTCGTCGCGCATGGGCGCCGTGCAGCCTTCGAGGTAGCTCACGTAGGAGCCTTCGTCGGCGACGATGAGCGTCCGCTCGAACTGACCCGTTTTGGCGGCGTTGATGCGGAAGTACGTCGAAAGCTCCATCGGGCAACGCACGCCCGGTGGAACGTAGACGAATGTCCCGTCGGTGAACACCGCGGAGTTCAGCGCCGAGAAGAAGTGGTCGCCAACGGGAATGACGCTACCGAGGTACTTCTGTACGAGCTCTGGATGGTCGCGTATCGCCTCGCTGATGGGGCAGAAGATGACGCCGACTTCGTGCAGCTTGTCCTTGAACGTTGTCGCGACGGAGACGCTGTCGAACACGGCGTCCACGGCGACGCCCGCGAGCATCTGCTGCTCGTGCAGCGGGATGCCGAGGCGTTCGTACGTGCGCAGCAGTTCGGGATCCACCTCGTCGAGGCTCTTAGGACCGTCCGCCTGCGACTTGGGAGCCGAGTAGTAGATGATGTCCTGGTAGTCGATCTCGTCGTACTTCACGAACTGCCAGTTCGGCTCTTCCATCGTCGTCCAGCGACGATACGCGTTCAGCCGGAATTCGAGCATCCACTCCGGTTCCTCCTTCTTGGCGGAGATGAACCGGATGATCTCTTCGTTGAGCCCCGGAGGCGCGGACTCCGCCTCGATATCCGTGACGAAGCCCCACTCGTACTCTTGTTCGGCTAAGCGTTCTAGCTCTTCGGTTTCAGAGGCCATCGTTAATCCCAGGTGGCTACGTCGACGAAGGCGCGGTGAAGGCGCCAAGGGTCAGGGGCATCAGTTCGTGGGGCAGCGGCCCCGACATATCGAGGAGGGAAATCCTCCGCAGCGCGTCGACCACGGCGTCGTTAATGAGCCGCCAGTTGGCGCCCACGCGGCACGTGATCTCGTGATCACACTCGCCGGGCGACCAGACGCATTCGGTGAGGGCGACGCCGCCCTCGAGGGCGTGGATGATGTCCACGACGGGGATGTCGCTGGGTTGCTTCGCCAGGCTATACCCGCCGCGCGCGCCGCGATGGGAAGCGAGCAGATCCTCACGCGCCAACAGCTTCAGCACCTTGCTAACCGTGGGCAGTGGAATCCCTGTGCCTTCGGCAAGCGCGCGGGCAGTCAGCGTCGTCGCCTCGCCCGTGTCTACGAAGCGCGTCAGCAGCAGGATGCCGTAGTCGGTCTGCTTGCTGAGGCGTATCATCAGAGGCTTTCCCGTAAACAGTACCAAATAGGTCCACTATCCGCTCAGAGTGTAGCCGTCGCGGAGCAGGATGGTCAACGGGAGGGCGTGAAGTTGCGCGAAATAGAGGACGGAGGCTAGCGGAAAGGCGCCCAGGCAGGCATGCCATCGTAGCCGTCGATGTCGGTGAGTTGGGTCACCGCGAGTGTGTCCACGTCCACCACGCGGATGTCGACGCGACCGGTGGGTTCGCCATCGTCGTCGAGGTATTTGGACATGTAGACGATGCGACTCCCGCCAGGAGACCACGACGGGTACTCGTCGTCGACCTGTGGATCGTCGGTGAGCGCACGTTCCCACTGTATGGTCAGAACGTGCGCGTACAGAGACCGTCCCCGGTGATAGGACGGAGGCAGCCTTTCGCCAACCGTAGCGACCGTTGTCGCGTCTGGGGACAGAGAGGTCCTAGGGTCAGCGGCGTTCACGCCCCAGGCCCTGCGGGAGGGCGTTCCGTCCATGTCGTTCACGAGGACCCGATAGCTTCCTCCGTCCGGGTTCGCTAGAGACGCCGCTACGTATAGCATACGGGCGCCGTCGGGGGTCCAGGCAGGATACATGGCGTCGACGGCGGCCTCCCCAAGTAGATGCCGGGGCGCGCTGCCGTCCGCGTCCATGACGTAGATGTCCAGCGTGCGTGGGCCGTAGTCGCGATCGGACGCGAAGGCGATGCTGGAGCCGTCGGGCGACCACGCCGGATGCGTGTCGTGGCTGTCCGGGCTGTTCGTGATGTTCCGTTCGTTCTCGCCGTCGGCGTCCATGACGTATATCTCGCCGTACGCGGCGTGATCACGGTAAGAGACGAAGGCGATCTGCTTTCCGTCAGGCGACCAGGCGGGATGCGCATCTCCGCCCTGCGGGGGATCCGACAGAGGACGTTGCCGGGAGCCGTCCTCGTCCATGACGTAGATGCGGCGCACGCCGTCCCGATCTGATACGAAGGCGATGGGCGACCGGCGAGCCTCTAGGAGCGCGTCTTCGAGCGCGTCCCTGTCCTCGCCGCATCCCGCGGCGAGCGCGAGTAACGCCACGACCGGCGCAATACCTGCCGGCAGAGACAACCCAGTTCGCCATGTTGCTCTCATCGGTTAGCGCCGATCCCTAAGGCGACCACGCTGGCATCCCATCGTAGTCGCGGCTGTTGGTGAGTTGGCGGTGGCTTCGGTCCTGCAGGTTGATAGTCCAGATATCCGAGCGGCCCGGGTATTCGAAGGTGTCCGTGACGTGATGCTCCTTGTATCCGCCGGCGTACGCGATCTCTCGCCCGTCCGGCGACCATGTGGGCCAGTAGGCCCAACTGCCGGGGGGCGGATGGTACAGACGTGGATTGGCGCCCTCGGCGTCCGTGACGAGGATGTGGCCGGTGTCGAGGCCGGCCGCCGACATTGCGATGGCGAGGCCGTTGCGCGACCACGCGGGCGACGATGGCTGATACACCCTCGTGCCGATCTCTAGTGAGGAGGCGCCGTCCACGGACTTAACAGTGACGCCAGACCGGCAGCACTGCTCCGTCGGCAGCCGCCAGCGGTAGACGAACGACTCCCCATCTGGAGACCAATCCAGCCGATTGATGTCCCATCCCCACAGGTTTGCGGGCTCCGGGTACACGCTGTCGAGGTCGCGAATGTAGCCGCGACCGTCGGCCTCTGGGGCCGTGGCGAAGTAGGCCACGCTTCCGCTGTCCGGCGACCAGGCGATGGCGGTCTCCCGGAGATCCCGGCTGTTCGTCAGGTTGCGCCGGTTGGTTCCGTTCGCGTCGACCAGATGTATGTCGGACCCGGCGTCGCTCGTCGAGATGAACGCGAGCGTTGTGCCGTCTGGGGACCACACGGGATGCGTGTCCTCGCCGTATTCAGGGTCGGTCAACGGGCGCTGATTCCCGCCGTCGGCGTCCATCACGTAGATGCGCTGATAGCCGTCCCGGTTAGACACGAAGGCGATCCTCGACTGCCGCTCCTCGTCGGCCGCGATGTCCGCCATGTCGTCGGCGTCCTCGCCGCACCCGAGCAGACACAGTGCGAGAGCGACGAGCCACGCGCGCCGAACCGCGAGGCGCGCGGGCCGCGGAGCTATGGCGACCATGCAGGCATCCCATCGTAGTCGCGGGTGTTCGTGAGTTGTCGGTGACTCCCATCATACAAATTCACTACCCAGATGTCCGACCACCCGGGCCGGATGTGCCCTACGAACGGGTAGCCGCCGTTGGCGTCGGCGTATGCGATCTCTCGCCCATCGGGAGACCAGCTGGGCCAGCGGGGAGTTCCGCCCGGGTTCGTCTCGATGAACCGCGCGTTTTCCCCACGATCGTCCGTGATGGTCAGCCCCACGCTGGGCCCCACCATCGCGACCGCGAGACCGTTGGGCGACCACGTCGGATCCCCTGTGTTGCCGGCTGGCGGGCCGAACCGCTCGGACGTCTCGCCGTCTACGCTTCGCGTCCACACGACGTGCTGTCCGAAAGAGTCGAACGACGGGCCGGCCTGGTACACGACGGGGCCTTCGTCAGGAGCCCACGCTATGCGGCGAGGGTTCGAAAGCCAGTCCAGAAGGACGCGTGGATAGACCCCATCCACCTCGACGACGAACAAAGCATGCACGTCTTCCTGCGCTACCAGTGCTGCGTAGGCTATCCGGGCGCCATCTCTCGACCACGAGAGCGCCGCCTCCGCGCGATCCCTGCTGTTCGTCAGATTTCGCCGGTTGGCTCCGTTAGCGTCCACCAAGTGAATGTCTGGTTCGCCATCGCTCGTGGAGATGAACGCGAGCGTGGAGCCGTCCGGGGACCACACGGGATGGGTGTCCTCGCCGTATTGCGGGTCGGTCAGGGGGCGTTGATTCCTGCCGTCCGCTTTCATCACGTAGATGCGCTGATACCCGTCGCGGTTGGACACAAAGGCGATCCTCGACTGCGGCTCCTCGTCAGTCGGCATGTCCTCCATGTCGTCGGCGTCCTCGCCGCACCCGAGGAAACACAATGCAAGAGCGATGGACCACGCGCGCGGAAAGGCGACTCGCGGTGGCCACAAAGCTAAGGCGACCATGCTGGCATGCCATCGTAGTCACGGGTATTTGTGAGCTGTCGGTGGCTCTGATCCTGGAGGTCGACCACCCATATGTCGGAGCGTCCTGGATACGCAAAGGATCCGATGATGAGATGGCCGCCGTTTGCGTCCGCGTAGGCGATTTCCCTGCCATCGGGCGACCATGAGGGCCACGACGACGATCCACCTGAGTTTGCTTCGTACTCCCTGGCATTCTCGCCCGCCGCGTCCGTGACGAGTAACCGAGCCCGACCGTCGTCCCAAGCCACCATCGCGATGTCGCGACCGTCGGGAGACCACGCTGGAGCGGCAGCCGCGTAGTAGTCAGTGGCTAGGTCCAGAGACGCCTCCCCGTCGACGTCCACCAGGACGACACCCATCTGGACCGGGGCCTCGCCGGTCTTCCTCCACTGGTAGACGAACGAGGAGCCGTCCGGGGACCGACCAAGCCGTGCTATATCGTCAGCGATGATCCTACTGGTTATGCCCGTGTCCTGTGGAGGGCCGCCGTCCGCGTCCTTGGTATAGACGCGCGGGATGCCGTTCCTTCCGTGGGCGGCGTAGGCAAGCCTGGTTCCGTCCGGCGACCAGGCTACCGCCGCTTCGGTCAGCCTGCGGTTGTTCGTCAGTTGGCGACGGTTCGCCCCGGTGTCGTCTACCAGGTAGATGTCGGGTTCGCCGTCGCTGGTGGAGAGAAAGGCGAGGGTCCGGCCGTCCGGGGACCACACGGGATGCGTGTCCTCCCCGTATTCTGGGTAGGTCAAGGGGCGCTGTCGCTTGCCGTCCGCGCGCATCACGTAGATGCGCCGATACCCGTCGCGGTCGGACACGAACGCGATCCTCGACGCCGGCTCCTCGTCAGTCGGGATATCCTCCACGTCGTCGCCGTCCTCGCCGCACCCGAGTAGGCACAGTGCGACGACGGCGACCCACTCCCACGGCGCGCGCTTGAGCGGAGCCGTGGAGGCTAGGGCGACCATGCTGGCATCCCATCGTAGTCGCGGGTGTGCGTTAGTTGCCGGTGGGTCCGGTTCTCTAAGTTCACAACCCAGATGTCCGAACGACCGAGGCCGGTGTGTCGCGCCGTGACGAGGAGCCCTTCACGGTCGTCCGCGTACGCGATCTCACGCTCGTCCGGCGACCATGTGGGCCACGAGGTCGACGCGTCCGTGTTCACGCGGTAGGTGTGTCGGTTGGTCCCTCTCGCATTCGTGACGAGAATCAGGTGATCATTGAGGACGGCTCCCGCCATTGCGATACGGTGACCCGTCGGGGACCACACCGGCGACTCAACACGCACATCGCCTGTGTCGACAGGATGCGCCCCCTCTCCGTCCACGTCGCGGACGACGACGCGGACGACGGGCCACGCGTCAAAGTGCTGCTGCCACGCGTACACGAACGAGGCGCCATCTGGAGACCAGCCCAGCCGCCGGACATTCTGCTCCTCAAGTCCTGTATCCTCGCGGCGGGCGCCGACCAGATCCTGGATGTACACGCGGTCGTCCGTGTCCAGTCCTCGGGCGGCGTACGCCATCCTCGCCCCGTCTGGAGACCACGCCATCGTCGCCTCATCGAGGTCCGAGCTATCCGTCAGGTTGCGACGGTTGGATCCACTGGCGTCAACGAGGTGGATGTCCGTCGCGCCGCTGCTCGTAGAGATGAATGCGAGCGTGGAGCCGTCGGGCAACCACACCGGCTGCGTATCCTCTCCGTATTCGGGCGTGGTCAGGGGACGCTGACGCCCGCCGTCGGGGTCCATCACGTAGATGCGTCGGTGTCCATCTCGGCCAGACACAAAGGCGATCGTGGACTGCGGCTCCTCGGCAGCGGCCGTATCCTCCATGTCCTCGGCGTCCTCGCCGCAGCCGACAAGACACAGTGCGAGAGCGACGAGCCACGCCCACGGCGCGCGCTTGCGCGGAGCCGAGGAGGCTAGGGCGACCATGCTGGCATCCCATCGTAGTCGCGGGTGTGCGTCAGGCGCTCGACGCTCATGTCTGCCAGGTTCACGACGTGGATGTCGCTCGCGTTATAGAACGAACCCACGGTGTTTCCGTGGTGGGCGACGTACGCGATGCGCTCTCCGTCGGGAGACCAGGTCGGCGCCTCGTCGCTCCCACGCGGGTTCTTCGTGATGATCTCTCGATGTGCGCCCGTGATGTCCATCACGCCAACGCACAGCCAGTCCTCGTACGCGCCTACAGGGTCTGGGTTGTCGGAGCATATCGCGAGGCGCAGGCCATCTGGGGACCAGGCGACCCAATTCGACCCAGCGGGAGTGTCCTCAATGTGCGCTATGGGCGCCCCGGTGGCGTCCATGATCTGCGTGTGCGGCTTGTACATTACGCGCGCGGTCGCGACTAAGCGCGTACCATCTGGCGACCATGCGGCGCGCCCACCGATGTCAGCAAGGCGGCGCGGCGCGGCGCCGTCCGCCTGCATGACATACAGACCGTTCGATCGCACGGATGCCTTATCTCGATCCGACATGAAGGCGATGTAGGCTCCGTCTGGCGACCATGCCGGGTAGGTGTCGTAGCTGTCGGTGCTGTTCGTCAGGTTCATGCGGCCGCCGCCGCTGGCATCCATAGCGTAGATGTCGGAGCCGCCGTCTCCGTCATTGACGAAGGCAATGCTGGAACCGTCGGGAGACCACGCGGGCCAGGTGTCGTCGCCAAACGCGGGGTCGGAGATGGGTCGCTGGTCGCTCCCGTCGGTGTTCATCAGGTATATCCTGAGGAAGCCGTCGCGATCTGACACGAACGCGATCTGTGTAGCCGTGGGCGAGACGACGTCCGCGGTGGGATCGTCGTCCAACTCGAGCGCGCCCTCGCCGCACCCAAGCGGACCCAGCATCGCGACGGCGCAGGCGACGAACCACACGAGCGCATTCCTGATCGTCGCTGCCCTTAGGGCGACCATGCTGGCATCCCATCGTAGCTGCGAGTGTGCGTTAGCACGACCTCATTGCCTCCGTCGGCGTCGACGACGTGGATGTCCGCCCGGCCGCGGCCCGCGCCGTTTCCGGGTCTGTAAACCGCCGTGTACGCAATGCGACCGTCTCCAGACCACGCGGGCGCGTCCACAAACCCAAGCGCGTATGTCGCCACAGTCCGGCGGTCTTCGCCGTGGCGGCCCATGACGACGATCTCACGGGGTTCGTAACCGTCTTCCACGAAGGCGATCAAGGAGCCATCTCGCGACAGGGCGAACGGTCGATGGTTCTCGCGACCGATGGGTCCCGTGAAGAACACGTCTCGCGCTAGACCGTTATCCAGACCGACGACCCTATACAGGACGCCCCCATCTGCCGAGCCGCTCCGGTAGAAGACATCCCTGCCGTTGGGAGTAGGGGTCGGGAATCTCGCGGATTCGTCGTCGCGCGTGGGAATTCTCTGCACGTTTCGGCCATCCGCGTCCATGATGTAGAGGCGTGGCGTCGGGTCAGCGAACTCGCGGTTCGACCCGAAGACGATGCGCCCATCGGGCGTCCAACTCGGCGTCGTGTCGTTTACGTCAGCGTCCTGCGTGATGTTGCGCTCGTTCTCGCCGTCAGCGTCCATGACGTAGATCTCGCCACGCGCGCCATGACGATCCCTGTACGACACGAAAGCGATGAGGGAGCCGTCTGGCGACCACGCTGGATGCGAGTCACTGCCGTAGTCCGGGTCTGACAACGGGCGCTGATTCGCGCCGTCGTCGTCCATCACGTAGATGCGCGCGTAGCCGTCCCGGCTAGAGACGAAGGCTATCTGCGGTGGGTCGAGATTCGTGTCGCCCAGCACGATGTCGGAGACATCGTCCGCGCAACTCGCGCAGAGGACACATAGGGCAGCCAGGGCGAGCGGCGTCCACGTCTCTCGGTTGGAGAAGGCAGGCACGACATTCTCCGCAGTGTCAGGCGGGCGACTCCAGCGACTGCCACAACAGACTACTGGCGTGGCGTATCGCCGGCAAGTCGGACGGCTACGCGTTTGGCAGCCAGCGACGCCCGCTGTCGAGCCCATGCCCGTGCCTTCTAGTCCGGCCGCTTCAGCCATCCCCACGTCTTCGCAAGGAGATCCTCCTGCGCCCGCACGGCGAAGTACCTCGGGTCGTACCACGCGATGCCGTCCTTCATCGTCGGCCGATCCGTGAGCATCTCGACAGCGCCGCCGCGCAAGTCGGTGACCGCGATGTCGCGCGTTGTGACGCTGCCCGTGGCGAACGAGATGCGGCCGTCGGGGGTCCACGCGGGGCTCGTGCTGTGTGGGCCAATGCCTGCCGTGGGCCGCCACTGCTCGAGCCCGTCGAGCGTCATCACTTCAACGTGCAGTTGATCGATCCCCATGTCATACGTCTCGTAGGCCACGTATCTGCCGTTCGGGGACCACTGGGGCGCTCCTAGCCGGCGCTCGTCGTCCTTCAGCACGCTGTCCCGCCCGCTTAGAAGATGCAGCACACGCAGCGCGGTATCGCCGTCATCCCACCTGGATCGGTAGACGAGCCGCGCGCCGTTCGGAGCCCACGATGGGGCTAGCGAGTCCCACGGATCCTCCGTGACGCGTTCGAGGTCGGTACCGTCGGCGTCCACAACGTAAAGCTCCGCAGGACCGTCTCGCAGAGACACGAACGCGATGCGCGAACCGTCCGGGGACCACACCGGATCCATATCCGGCGCCGGATGGTCCGTGAGCCACCTGCGCGGTCGATCGCGGCGCGAGACGAAGATGTCCTCGACGCCGCCATCCCGGCTCGCGGCCCCAGCAAGTTCGCTGCCGTCGGGTCCCCAGGATGGGGACGACTCACGCACCCAGTCGTCGTTGAACCGGCCGATGGAGCCGTCGGCGAGATCAAGCACGCGGATCTTCTGGCCGATACGGAAGCCCTCGCCTGTTTCCTGGAACGCAACCTTCGGGTCCGCTCCCGCCACGCTGGATGCGAGCATGAGAGCCATAGCGACGCCCGCACAAGCGCGGGTGGACCTCCCTTTGGGCTGCCGTTTGCCTGACCTGATGCGTCCTACACGTACCATGCGAGGCCCCCGGCCAACGCCTGCGGCGTGGATATATCTCAATAGGAGACTATGTTGTGTAGGGGTGTGGCGCAAGCCGCGCGCATTCTACCGTAGTGGTCGGCTACTATGGTGGACGCGTACCCGAGCGGCTGACCGGGGGATATCCAATGCTATGCGATGCTTTGAGGCGAGTCGCCGGCAACCTGCTCGCGCGTTCTCGCAGCGGCTTGCTGCTAGGGCTTGCCCTCTGTGTCGGCTGCGCAGCGGATCGCAACTGGGACGCTGGACCGGTTCGCCGCTTGACCTACAACAGCACCGGTGACAGAACGTCGTCGTGGTCCCCAGACGGCGCCCGCATCGCCTATCAATCGTGGGTCGACGGTGTCGCACAGGTCTGTATCGTCGACATCGATGCTCCGTCCTCGTCCCACGTGCAGCGTACGGGAATCCGTGGCATCCGCCCATCGTGGTCACCCGATGGGCACAGCGTCGCGTTCCAAGCCTGGCTCGCCGGCCGGTGGGCAATCTGCGTCCAGGGGATCAATGGCGATGGATTTGAGGCCCTGGAGGGTTCCGCAGGTTGGGATCGCGCGCCATCCTGGTCACCAGACGGGTCGCTGATCGCCTTCACGTCCACGGCCAGCGGGGCAGACGGCGTCTACATCATGACTCGCGCGGGGGCAGACGTGCGCCGTCTGACACACGACGATCTCTCCGAGGGGCATCCTGCCTGGTCGCCCGACGGCTCGCACCTTGTGTTTCACCGCGGCCGGGGCGTCACCTTCGAACTGCGCGTTATCGACATGAACGGCGGCGCCCGCACTGTGTGGGTGGGGAGCGCCGCAGGCCCGGCGGCGTATGCTTCCTGGTCGCCGGACGGGGCCTGGATCGTGTACATGTGCTCTGTCGACGGCCACGCCGAGATATGCGCCGTGAACGCCAACGGCGGGACCACCGTACAGCTCACCCGCAACCGGTGGTCGGATTGGTTCCCCAGTTGGTCTCCAGACGGAAGGTGGATTGCGTTCACCTCTGACCGCGACCAGCCGGACGGTCCTCACGGCGCGAACACTGAGATCTACCTGATGGACGTGTCAGAGGTGTTCGCAGATGTCGTCGCGGCCATGGACCGACGAGCTGCGACGGGGCGGCGGAAATAGCGACTGGGAGCAGGCTACGCGGGGCGACGTTGGCTGGCGCTGCGGGGTGTTTCAGATGGACACCTGCCCAAGGCATCCCCCGGGCAGGATCACAATCGCGCTAACTATTCCGGAACCGGGCGGCCGCGCCTAGCCGAGTCGTCCTCTCACCCAACGGAGCCATCTACCACCGAATGAACCGACGTTTCCGCTGCTGATACCGGATGTAGATGTATCCGAACAGCATCCCGCCGAGGTGGGCGAAGTGCGCGATGCCACCGCGCCCGCTGAATCCGCGGAACAGCTCGACCATGATGTAAATCACGACGAACCACTTGGCGCGCACGGGAATAGGGATGGGGAACAGCACAAGCCGCCGCGTGGGGAACATCAGTCCGTACGCGAGCAAGGCTCCCGCGACGGCGCCACTCGCGCCGACCACGGGTACGGGAGGCTGCTTCAGCAGCGTAGGCACGAGTATCTGTAGGAAAGCGCCGCCGATGCCGCAGAGGAAGTAGTAGATCGTGAAGTGGCGAGTACCCCACCGTTCCTCGACCTCCACGCCGAACATCCACAACATGAACATGTTGATGCCCACGTGGCCGATGCCGGCGTGCATGAACATGTACGTGACGATCTGCCAGGGCTGGAAGATGCCATACGCGTGCTGAAGACCGCGGTTCAGGTTGGGGTGGAGCGGCAGGAGGCCGTGTGTGGATTCGAACAGCCCCAGGTACACCCCGGGGGCAACGCCCTGCAAGGCGAGGTAGTTGCTTACCCAATCCGCGACAAACAGAACGCCGTTGGCGATGAGCAGGTACTTGATCGCGACCGGTAGCAGTCCGCGCCGTCGGAATCCGTAGCTGTCGCCACCGTATCGGTTCTGCATGCCACTGATTCCCGTTCGAGACGGCGTGTGTCGCTACGCCGGGTGAGTATACCTGCATCAGGGAGCAAGTCATAGCGCCGAGACGTGGAGCTTGGCTCCTCGCGCGCGAACGGCTACAGTGCGACTCACGGTGACCGTCGGCTTGCCGCGCGGCCTGCATCCTAGCGCGGACTCGCACTGCATCGACCGCATCGGGAGACAAACATGCCACGCGAACTGGTCGCCATCGCGCCAAGCACGCCTGCGTTGCGGGAGTACGACGAGCCCGACCTAGGCCCCGACGACATACGCGTGCGCAGCGACTTCTCCGCTCCCAAGCACGGCACCGAGTTGCGCGGCTACCACGCCGACTCCAAGGACGACACCGCTCCGTTCGACGGTAAGCGTCGTATGCACGTCGACGAACCCCGTGAATCCCGCTTCCCACGCGCGCTCGGCAACATCGTCGTGGGAACCGTGACCGATGTCGGCGCGGACGTCACGCGCTTCGCGGCCGGCGACCGCGTGTTCGCGCATCGTCCTATTCGCGAGACGCACGTGGGTCCAGCGGGCGCGTTCCACGCGGCGCCCGCGGGCGTGTCGCCGGAGGCGCTCGTTTACACGGACCCGGCGGGGGTCGCGTTGGCAGCCGTCCGCGAAAGCAAGATACGCGTGGGTGACCGCGTCGCCGTGATGGGTCTCGGCGCGATAGGGCAAATGGCGGCGCAGATCGCCCGGCTGCAAGGCGCGCGCTGGATAGCCGTGAGCGACCCCATTCCCGTCCGCCGCGAGCTGGCCTTGCGCCACGGCGCCGACATCGCGATAGACCCCATCGCGGACGATGTAGGCGCCGTCATCAAGGACGCCACCGACAACGTCGGCGTCGATGTGTCGCTGGAGACGAGCGGAAACTACGCCGCCCTCAACGATGGGCTTCGAGCGACCGGCTACGGTGGAACGGTCGTCTCGTCCGCCTACTACGCCGGGGACGCCCGCGCGCTCAGCCTTGAAGGCGAGTGGCATCGCAACCGCCTGACCCTCGTGTCCATACGAGACCAGAGCGCGCCTATGCGTGACCACCCTCTATGGGATCCCCTGCGCATCGCGATCGAGGGGCACACGCTCATGGTCGAGGGCAGGCTGAATGTAGAGGGACTCGTCCACCCCATCGTGCCGTTCGAGGAGTGCGCCGAAGCCTACCGACGTATCGGCGAGAGCCCTGCGGACAGCATCAAGCTGGGCATACGGCACTCACACGGATAGCCAGGGGCTGTCCGCCACGCAGCTTCTGTTGAGGTTACGTTCCCAATCTCGCCCTCGCGGCCGCCTTTGCTAGCTCGGCCAGTATCCCGGGCGCGACTTGATCTTCTTGATCTCGGGACGCGACTCGAACTCCTCGGGGCGCGGGATTCCGAACGTGTCGCGCTTCAGATCGAGGTAGTACAGGTAGTCCTCGAACGACACCGTCGGTGGGCAGCGATGGTCCACGTGGGGAATCCAGCCACCTTCCTTGACGTAGGGCTCAATCCGCTTGATCTCCTCGCGGATCGCCTCCTTGCCGGCTCCGAGCGCGTGCTTGTTGACGCCGCCGAGAATGACGACCTGCTCGCCCCACTTCTCACGCACCTCAATGGGGTCCGTCTGGTCGCGTTCCGCGCCGACTTCGCACGGGAAGATGCCCGTGAGTCCGCCCTCTAGCCAGGGGTCGATGGCGTCTATGACGCGGCCGTCGCAGTCGGTGAAGATGATGTCGATGTCGTTCTCGTGCAGCACGTCCGTAATCATCTTGTAGCGCGGCGTGAGGAACTCGCGGAACATCGTCGGGGAGATCATCGGCCCCTGCCGAAACGCCATGTCCTCCCACCCCGCCGCGTAGTCGATGTTGATCTCTCGCGCCGACTTGGCGATGACCGTCGTTGTAAGCGTCGCGAGATGCTCGATCATATCGTGCATCAGCTCGGGGTCGTCGTACATCATCACGGTGATGTTCTCGAACCCCATCCAGTCACGGAGCCAGCCGAAGATGCTGCCTATGTTGATGCCGATGGGACGGTCGAAGTCGGGGGCGTTCAGGCGCGCCTTGAGGTCGTCCCAGTCGTCGCGATTCTCGGGATAGCGCGATTCCAGCGAGATGTCGAGCTTGGGCAGGAACTCCTCTTCCCAGGACTTCCTGTCTTTGAGCGTGTGATCCATGAACTGCGGGATGGTGTCTCCACCACCCGTGTGGACCTTGTGAACCACTCCCGCGCTGTTTCGGATGATGCGATAGTCTTCGCCCTCTTCGAGCACCTTGGTTTCGAAGCCGGGGGTCATGCCAATGCCTACCGGCACGCCGGCCCTCGGGGCAAACCCGAAATACGGATCGCAGTTGCCGTTGTTCGTGACTTCGGGCGACAGTCCCTGCTCGTGCCACAGCGGGAACGTGCTCTCCCAGTAGCCGAATTCTTCGTCGGGGACGTGATCCACCGACTCGAAATGCAGCGTGCGTACCCAGCGCTCTCGATGCGTCATGCTAACTCTCCCGTTCGATTCTTAGCCCCGCTCCGTCCTGCGGGTTGAGAGTTGTCGCGGCGCCTGCTACGCCTCACCCAACCCCATCCCAGCCTTCCCCTGCGAGGGGAAGGAGCATCATCCATGCTATGCGTAGCGTCCGTGCTTTCTGCGCAGGTCCATCATGAGTTCATAGCGCTCGAGGGGCATTCCCTTGAAGGCGACGTTGCTCGTCGTGAAGATGAAGCCGCCGCCCGGCATCCCGTGTTCCAGCGAGTACATCACGTTCTCTATGACTTCCTCGTCCGTGCCGGTTTGCATGAGCCCGCAGTTCACGTTGCCGCAGAGGCACACCTTGTCGCCGTACAGCCGCTTCACCTCGGCGATGTCGACTCCCGCTTGCGGGTCGATGGAGTGAAGCCCATGGGCGTTGCATTCCACGAGTTGGTCGAGGATGGGCATGATGTCGCCGTCGGTGTGCTTGATGACGTACGCGCCCATCTCCCGGTATCCCGCGACGAGCCGTTTGAGGTACGGCGTGACGTACTTGCGGAACATCGGCGGCGAGAAGAACGGCCCGTCGTTAAAGCAGTAGTCCGCGCAGAGCGCGAACCCGTCGAGGGCGCCGTTAAGCACCTTCGGGGCGCGCTCCAATGCTCCGTCCACGTGCGCGTCGGCGCGTGCGTTCATCTCGTCTTCGCGCGTGAAGAACGACTCCGCGAATTCGATCATCGTGTCGCCGTTGGGGATCGACCAGGTAGCGTCACCGTGGGCCACGAGCAGGTACTTATCGCCCACGATGTCGCGTATCGCGTGCGCCGTCCGACGAAGACCGTCCTCGCCCGGCCCCGTCGTGATCATGATGATGTTCCAGTCGTACGTATCCGCTACCTGCACGTGCAGATCGGCGTTCTCGTGGTAGAGGTCGTCGCGCTTCTGGCCGGTAGCTTCCTGCAGGACGTTCCCGCCGTGGTAGCTCCGTCCGAAGGCTTCCTGGGTAAGCTGGAACTCCAGCTCGAACGTCGGGACGAGGCCCTTGGGCTGCCGGAGTTCCAGCGCGTCTACCGCGGCTTGTCGAGGCGTGTACTCAGTCATAAGCGCCATATTCGTGGACGAGATCGATGACACGGCAGTACTGCTCGTAGCTCACGCTGTCCGGGACGGAGTGGTCCGAGTGGTAGATGTACCCTCCGCCCTGCTTGGCGTGGCCAATCTTCACGCGGATCTCTTCCTCGATGTCCGCCGGGTCTGGGCTTCCCATCTTGCGCACGTCGATGCCACCCATGAAGGACAGGTCGTCGCCGTAGAGATCCTTCAACTCGACGACGTCCATCCCGGCCTTTACTTCCAGCGGCTGTAGACAGCTCAGCCCGGCGTCGATGAGGTCGGGGATGAACGCCTTCACGCAGCCACAGGAGTGCAGGATGACGGGCAGGCCGCGGTCCCGAAAGAACCCGAACGCTTTGGCGTGCGCGGGCATCGCCAGGCGACGGTATTGGTCCGGGGAGAACAGCGTGCCGTTGCGATAGCCCATGTCGTCGTAGAGGAACGCGCCGTCGAAGTGATAGCCAGCGTCCAGCATCGCCTGCGCGGTCTCTACGATGAGGTCCGCCGAGGTCATGAACATGTCAGCGACCCACTCCTCGTCCTCGGCAAACGCCATGAGCAGGTTCTCGGACCCAATCATCGCCTGCTGCTTGTCGTATCCGACGATGCCGGAGTAGTGGACCCAGTGGCCCTTTTCCTTCTGCGCGTGGGAGTTAGCAGCGCCGTCCGCGTTGACGCGTGCGTCGTTCATCTCGAACCGATGCCGATTCTGCTCCCAGTCCTCGCGGGTCTTAATGGTGAAGTCGATCATCTCGGGCGTGGAGGTCTTGCCCTTCCAGTTCTTCACCAGAGCGCCGTTGGCGTTGCGCACGATGGTGTGCGTCTCGGCGTCCTCGACAACCTCGGAAGGCAGTTGGGCGGACGTGTCAGCGCCGAACCCGACCATCTCGTAGCCGAACAGTTCGAACGGGTTCGCGTCGGCGGGCATTCCCTCGCCCCGCCACCGCGTGAGCGCCGTCGCCCACGGCCCGTCCTGGAGCGCTACCCGGTCTGCTTCTTCGTGCGCGAGCGCGGCGTTGATCCGTTCACGCGACGTCATTCGGTTGATGCGGCTCATCTTAGGAGCCCTCCCAGAAATCCGCGCCTATGCCGTGTCCGGTGCGAACGCCGTGAGTTCGTCGGCGCGGATGATGTCCGTGTCCACCGTGTCCATGATCGCGTGACCCGGTGGCACGATAAGGAAATCCTCGTTCCAGTCACCACTGAGGAATCGGTGCATGAGGTTCGTCGTGCCCTCGAGCTCCGCGTAGTTCCATTCGTTCTTCGATGCGAGATCCTCGACGAAGGCGCGGTAGCGCGGCATATCGCCCACGCCCGTGTCTATCATGGCGATTCGCTTGTAGTCCGCCGTCCACGACGCTTCCATCTCCAACAGATACTTCGCGTTGTCCTCGCCGTACTTCTCGACGTACATGGCGTACTTCGTCGCCTTTGCCGCCTCTGCTTGTGGCGCATCGCCGTCGACCGAGGAACGCTTCGGGTCGTGGTGGTCGACCCATCCGGGTGAGTAGTAGTAGGTCCCGGGATTCTCGGTGAATTCCGCCATGTACTTGTCGCGCGAGCCGAGGAACACCGTTATGCAGTCGTGCGCCTTTGGAGCCACGAGAGGAATCGACCGCGCCGTCAGTCCCACATACCCACGACTGCACAAGCCATAGCCGATGAGGATCGCGTCGGCGTCCTCGACCTGGTCGACCTGTTCCTGTAGGGTTCCGGCGATCTTGTGGGGCGTGTCGTGCAGCCCGAACGGCTGATACCCGAACTGGACGTCGTGCGGAATCGCCGGCGCGAGTTCCTCGAACTCACGACGGAATACCTCGCACGACAGAACGACGAACTTCTTCTTAGCGGCCAATGGCGCGCCCTTCGCGGCTGTGGAGATGCTCGGGCGGAGTCGGGTGAAATGCGGCCGTGTGCACGGGTCGCGGCGTAGGACGATCGTTCGTGCTTGCCAAAGGCCGAACCCGCGATGGACCCCATCCTAACCTTCCCCTGTGAGGGGAAGGAATCCGCGTCGCCTGGGATGGTGGCGCGGCTGCAAACACGGCTGATCGAATGCGTGGGAGATTCTTCGGCTGGCGCCTCAGAATGACGGTGTGGCGAACGCTAGGAGGCATACCCACTGTTGAAGCAGCCACGCATCTAGGCACTGTCATTCTGAACGAAGTGAGGAATCTCTCCCTCCGCCCGCCACGCTGGACGATGACCCGGCCGTCCCACCTCGCCACCGGCTCGCGGGACGGGCCGTTGGGCGCATTACTCAAAGAGCATCGCCTCCGCGAATCGGTCCTGGAAGGAGGGCAGGAGAGCCACTTGGACGTGCTTCACGCGGCGCGACAGCGCCTCACCACGCGCGCGCATCTCTGCGGAGATCAGCGCCAAGCGGGCGCCTACGATGGCGGCGTTCCCGATGTACTTGATCTTCTCGTCGTCGATGTCGGGGATCATCCCGAGCCTACGGGCGTTCGCGGTGTTGAGGTAGCTACCAAAGCCTCCCGCGACCAGCAACTCGTCGATGTCGGTAGCCGGGATGTCCATGCTGTGCAGGAGCGTGTCGATCCCCGTGCGGACGGCGGCCTTGGCCAACTGCGTCTCACGGATATCACGCTGCGTGACATGGACCGTCTCTCCGTCTTCACGACGCGCCACGACGAAGATGGGCCCGTACTCCGTGCTTCCGATCCGGTCCCGGATGTCGTCGGGGAGCGATGCTGGCGCGTCCTCGGCGTCGGTAAGCCTTCCTGTTATCTCGATGACGCCCGCTTCGAGCAACTGCGCCGTAACGTCCACCACGCCAGAGCCGCAGATCCCGCTCGGGTCGGCGCGTCCGACGACGCGTATCTCGCATGTGTCGCCGACTGTCACACGCTCAATGGCCCCGGGGCCGGCCAACATGCCGTGTTCCAACCGAGCGCCTTCGAAAGCGGGTCCGGCAGGCGTCGAGCACGCCACCACCTCGTCGCCGCGTTGCAGAACCAACTCGCAATTGGTGCCGATGTCGGCGAGAAGGCGGACGCCCTCGTAGGGCTCGTCGAAGCCCGCGGCCAACATCGCGGCGACGGTATCGGCGCCCACGTATCCCGCGATGCCCGCCATGAGATGGACGCTCGCCGTGTCGCTGAACGGCATCGGAAAGTATGCCGCCGGGACGTCCACGCCCGCCCGCATGACGGGCGTGTAGGGAAGCTGTCCCAGCGACTCTGGCGAGATACCCGCCAGAAGGTGCATCATCGTCGTGTTGCCGACGGCGACCGCCTCGTACACCTGAGAGGGATCGACGCCCGAAGCCGCAATGCACTCCTTGATGGTGGAGAGCACGGCGTCCTTAAGTTCGTCGAGTCCATGATCCTCGGTGAAGCAGTGGTTGATGCGCGCGATGACGTCGCCGCCGAAGCGCGACTGGTCGTTCACGCGGCTGTCCGTGCCGACGACTTCGCCCGTGCTCAGGTTCACCACCTGCGCGACGACGGTCGTGGTACCTATGTCGAGCGCGACCCCCAACGGGTCCGCGTCGGCGGCCTCGGGAGCCACCGCCACGAGGCGGTCACCGATGATGGTGGCCTCGTATGTCTCGCCGTATTCCAGCCCGGTTGCCAGCTCGCGGACGACGGGCAGGTCGACGCGCAAGTCGGCTCGCGCGTCCAACAGATCCGCGACGGCATCGACCAGCGACTCGGCGTCCGCCAAGCCGTCCCGTTCCCACGTGAACGACCGCCGTCGAACGTTGGGAAAAAACGGAACCTCGCGAGGAGTTCCACCCGTCAGGACGCGGACGTTCGGCACCCTGGACGATGTGGGAATCCGCACCGTCGCGTCGGACTGAGCGATCGTCTGACAGGCGAGGCGATCCCCCTCGCCGAGGGCGTTCCCTAGAAGGCCCCGTTCCTGGGGTGTCGGCGCGTTGACGGAGCCCTCTTCGATCTGGATGCGGCATTTGCCGCAGGTTCCCTCGCCCCCACATGGAGACGTGAGGATCGTGCCGTGGCGGCGGAGCGATTCCAGGACGTTGCTGTCCTCTACGGACTCCGCCCTAGAACCGTCCGGCAGAACGGTGAGTGCGCGCATGTAGGCGTCCCCGGAGTTGCCCGTTGCTTCGACGCGTGATCCTTATCCTATGCGGGCAGCGGGTCTACGCCGCTATCAGCTCGGTGGCGATCTCCGCTGCCGAGGCGGCGTCCGGGCCGTAGCCGTCGGCGCCGATGTCGTTCGCGTAGGTCTCCGTTACGGGAGCGCCGCCGATGATGACCTTCACCTGGTCACGGATGCCCGCGGCGTCCAGCGCCTCGACCGTATCCTTCATGGCGGGCATGGTCGTCGTGAGGAGCGCGGAGAGGGCGATGATGCCTGCCCCGTCCTTGACCGCCTGGACGAACTGCTCGGGAGTGACGTCGATGCCGAGATCCATGATCTCGAATCCTGCGCCCTCGAGCATCATCGCAACGAGGTTCTTGCCGATGTCGTGTAAGTCGCCGCGCACCGTGCCGATGGCAACCGTGCCGACGGGTTCGTAGTCCTGCTCGACGAGCTGCGGGCGCAGGATCGCCATGGACATCTTCATCGCGCGCGCCGCGATGAGCACCTCTGGCACGTAGAACTCGTGGTTCTTGAACCGCTCGCCTACGACCTGCATGCCGGCGATGAGGCCGTCCGAGAGTATCTCTGCCGCGGGCGTGCCGTCGGCGAGCGCGCCTTCGGTAGCCGCTACGGCCGCGTCCGCTTTACCACTGATGATGCTGTCTGCCAATTCCTCGAGACGGCCCATGGAGGGTCCTCCTGTCCACGACTCTCTGCGAGGGCGCTTCCCTTGTCCACTCGCAGTTCACCCTTAGCTTAGCCTCGCTTTCACGGGGGCATAAGGGTAGATTCGGGTCTTTTTCTGGATTTGGAGGCCGGGCGCGAGAATGGCTGCAAGGCCGGTGGGCAGACGCGAAAGCGGGGCTTCGGCGTTAGCCGAAGCCCCTTGTCATTCCGTTGGATTAGCTACGGTATTAACCGCGCTTCAGGCTCAGCACGTCGTTCATGATCGTGTCACTCGTGGTGATCACGTTCGCGCTGGCCTGGAATCCCCGTTGCGCCATGATCAGGCTGGTGAACTGCTCCGCCAGGTCGACGTTGGACAGTTCCGTTGCCCCAGCGATGATCCGCCCCATGCCGCCCTGACCCGCCGTCGCGAGTTCGGCGACGCCGGAGCTGGCGGTCGCGGAGAAGAGGTTCGACCCGGCCTTGTCCAACCCGGTCGTATTCGCGAAGTCCGCCACGAGAACCTGCGCGATGACACGCGTGTCCCCGTTGGAGAACTGTCCCAGGATCATGCCGTTCGCGTCTACGGTGAATCCCTGGAACTCGCCGGGCAGCGCGCCATCGTTGGCAGCGAGAACCACGTCACCGGCGATGTTGAACTGGGTCATCGTCGAGACGGTGTCCGAGCTCATCTCCACGGAGATGTCACGGGCGCTGTCCGACGCGGTGAAGGTGAGGCTGAACACGTCCGCTCCGGCGAGGTTGCGGAAGCTCTGCATCGTGCCGCTGTCGTCGAAGGTGAGTGTGCCGCGGGTGTTCGTCGTGAACTGGTTCGCTGGATCCTGCACCTGACCTTCAGCCGCCGGGATGTCCATGTTCCAGACCCACTGTCCCGGGGTCTCGGTGCGGAAGTAGGACATGATGCCGACGTGCTGCGCGCCCTGCGAGTCCACGAACCGGAAGCTCGTCGCGGAACCGTTGTCCGGGTCCAACTGCGAGACCGTGAAGTTCGCGTCGTTGAGGGCGTAGGAGCTGATGCCAGCGTTCTGCACGGCTTCGACGAAGTCGTTCACCGACTGCGAGCCGGTCATCGTCACGACGATCTGCTCACCCGTCGTGAGATCCTCTACGAGGATGTTCGTGCTGCCGTTGACTGACACCGTCAGGTTGCTGTTCGGCAGGTCCGCTAGGCGCGTTGTGCCAACCGGAGCAACGGCGGATTCCGCGCGGCTCTCGGTGGCGACCACACCCGCGTTATTGCTGAACGTGAGCGCCGAACCGGCTGCGAGATCAGCTGCCAACCCAACTTCCACGGAGAGTTCCGTGTCGCTGTTGATGGCGGTGATGACCGCGTCCGTGCCGTTGATGTCGATCGTGTCACCGACGCGCAACTCAGTTTCGAAGGACGTGCCCGTACCGGTGATCCTGCTGGACCCCGCGACACCCTCAATCGTGCCAGTCAGCGCCGGACGGTCGAGAACCATGTTCGTGTCGTCGGTGATGGACGCGATCGTGTATGTGCGACCATCGACGATGAGCGTGTCGCCCGCAGCCAGCGAGTTGAACGTGGTGCCGAGACCAGTCACGTTGACGGCTGTGCCGTCGTCAGCCAGTGTCACCGAGCCATCAATGAGCGTGCCGACGATTCCGTCAACGCCACCAACCCGTAGCTCGACGCCGGTCGGATCAGTGCCGATGACCGGGGAAGAGGCGTCAAGGTTGCCACTGAACCCGAGGATGCTCGTAGCGCGCGGGGGTAGAGGCTCTCTTGGGAGCTGGATGTTGTCGAGAACCGCCGTCACGGGGATCTGCCCATCAGCGGCGTTGAAGCCCTGGACGTTGAAGCCCTCGACGGTCACGAGTTCGCCTGCGGTGTTCGTTCGGAAGTTGCCGGCGCGCGTGTAGAAGTTCTGTCCGTTCTCGTCGGCGACGACGAAGAAGCCGTTGCCCTGAATCGCCAAGTCGCTGGCGTTGGCGGAGTCTTGGAAGCCGCCCTGTGTCATCTGGGTGCTGATCGCGCCGACGCTCGTGCCTCGCCCAACCTGTACAGGGGCGGTCGCTGCCGTGGCTCCCCGCAGGGTGCGGCTGAGCACGTCAGAGAAGTCAACACGCGACGACTTGAAGCCGACAGTGTTGGCGTTGGCGATGTTGTTACCGATGACCTCGAGCCGAGTCTGGTTCGATCTCAGCCCTGACAAACCCGATATGAATGAACCGATCATATTCCCTCGTCCTCCAACGGAACGTCAGCCTGCGAGAGCGCGATTATCGCCGCGGCCGGCATACACGCCACTCGTTAACAGGTCGTTGCTATTGCCCGGTTGCGTCCAACCGGCGTGAATGTAGAAGCCTATTTCTCGTCGCCGTCGCGCGCCTCTGCTGCTTGAATGACGCTTATCTGCGACAGCGGAACTTCCCGACCCTCGACGGTCAACATAATCCCTGCGTCCGTCATGCGGACACCATCGACCAGTCCTCTGAAAAAGGGCTGGACGGGAACCTGGCGGTTCCCGCCGCCCACTGCAAGGACATGATACGTGTAATTGCCTTCCGGCAAGGGATTGCCTAGGTCGTCATTACCATCCCAGACGACCCCCTGGTCGCCCGAGGGTTGGGCGCCAGGTGTGAGGGTACGCACGACCGTACCCAACACATTCTGAATCTCGATCTGCACGTCGGCGTCTTCTGGCAGCGTGTAGTGAACCTTCGCCTCGGTTCCACTCGCCAGAGTGACCTGGTTGGCGGGTACTCCCACCTCCCGGCCGAGGAGGCCGACGGCCATGGTTTGGTTCATCGTCCGCTGAGTAGCCAACGAAGCGTCGAACGACTCGCGGATGCTGCCGAGTTCCTCCAACGAGGTGAACTGGCTCAACTGCGCGATGAAGTCCTTGTTGTCCATCGGTTCCAACGGGTTCTGGAACCGCAACTGGGTCACGAGCAACTGCATGAAGGCGTCTTTACCCAGCGTCTGTGACGCCGAGCCCGCCCCCGAAGCCGCGCTCAACCCGGACACTGCTTCCGTAGTCAGCATTACTCAGTCTCTCACTGCTCACCCCTCGCTTGAGGGGTGGGGTCATAGAGTCGTTGTCAGGAATCGTCTATATCCACGCTGGAGCCGACTGCTGTGCGTTGGCGTCCGCTATCGCGGCTTCCGCCAAGGCGCGTTCAGCCACCCAGGGAATCTCGGTTTCCAGGTCCATGCCAACCGCTTCGAGCGCCTTGGCAAGGTCTCCGAGATTCTCTTCGAGGATGCGCTGAGAGGGCTTGGACGCGGCCTTGATGCGCACGCTCAGCGCGTCGCCGTCCATCACCATCTCCAACTCGACATTCCCGAGCTCTTCCGGGTTCATCTGAATCCGGAATTCACGTTTGCCCAACCGGACGTTGCGCCTGATCTCGTTCGCCAGGAACTCCATGAGTGGCGTGTACGTCTGGTGAGTGGTCGTGCCACTCGCCGACGCTGTCGCCGCAGTTCCAGGAGCAGAGGTCGTGGCCGCGCCAACGATGGGCGTAGCCTGTTCCGCTCCGGCGCTGCTCCCGGCCCCACCGGCTACCGGTGATGGCGCGGCCCCTCGAACGCGCTGCGCGCGCACGAAGGAGTGCATCCGGTTCTCGCGAGCCACGATCGCGTCACGGACAGCCTGCTCGGTGTCCCCGAATCGCGTCGTACCCTCGCCAAGCACATCGACCACACGTGGCGCTTGTTCCATGACCACGCGGGGCGACTGGAACGCTCGGTCGGCAGCTCTCTGCGACAATGCCGCTTGCGCTGCCTCCAATGACGAGCCCGCCTCGGACGCTTGCGGCAAGCCTGTTCCCAGGGCAAAGCCCGGTCGCACGCTCCGCGTCGCGCCGTCGGTCTGGGCGCCCATCGAACGCATCACGCTAGAAGCAGGATGCGTGCCAACCTGGGCAGCTCCGCCAGCCCCTGCGGCCGCCAGCATTGCCGTCCCTATCAGGGGCGCGCCAGCGGTAGCGGATTGCGAGGCCGCAGCGGCCCCTTGCATCCCCGTCAGAGGCAGGAAAGCGCTCTGAGAGCCGCTTTCCGCGCGGGCCCATACCTGGCTGAGCAGCGACGGCTCATCGGCGTCCATGGACATCGCCTGTCGCCAGGCGGCGACCTCTGTTGGCGAGGCTTCCTGGGCCGCTACCCGGGCCTCTAGGGCCTGGATGAGCTGATCGGTGGAAACTTTTTCCGGTACGGCCGTAGCCGTCGGAAATTCTTGCCCCACCACGCGCGCAGCGCCAGGATCCGCGGTCGGAGTCGGCGCTGTAGCGGCCGGCCCCGATGAGGAAGCGGCTGCCTCCTCGCCAACGACTACCTCGACGGCTTCGGTCGCAACCGCGGTGACGACTAAGGCGTCCTGGGTGGCTGCCTCGGCCAAGCCGGCCTCGGGAGCTACGACCTCGACGGGCGTCGTGGGCGTTTCGGCGCTAACGGCGACGAGTGTTGGATCGACGACCGCGACTTCCGGCGCGACCTCGGCGACGACAGGCGCCGCCTCCTGCGAACCTTCGGCCACCGCCTGCTGAGCGGCTTGACCTTCCCCACCGTCCGCGACAGCCGCGTCCGTTGGGGCATCGCTCGCTGGTTGCGCCGTCGCATCGGCGGCCGACGTGTCGGCTGCGGACGTAGCTGGCGCCTGGGAGGTCTCGGGCGTCGTCGTGTCGGTCGAAGCGGCCACCGTCTGCGTGGTCGGCGGCGCCTGGGATTCGCGTGGCATTGCCTCGCGGCCTACGGCAGTCGCGTCACGCTGGGCGGGCGCTTCCGTGCGCCCCGAATCAGCGCGCACTGTAGAGGACGTATCCCGCGCGCCGTCGGCGGGATTCGCCGCGGGCGTGCGAGAGGTGGTGTCCGTCGCCTGTGCGGTGTCGGAAGCGGTCGCGGGCTCCGCGTTGTCCGCGCTGACGCGCTGGAACAGTTCCTGGAACTGCCCTGTCGCGCCAGAGGACTTCGCAGAGCCGCTGTCCGGTGGCTTGCGTAGTAGGTCGATGAGGGTAATAGCAGCGTTGCCCGATACCGCCATAGGCCTTCCTCTCTATGTAGGCTTGCGACGACGGAGACGCTCGCTAGGAGCGTCCCCGCCGTCGGGAGACCGTTCTCACATGGTCTACACTGTTCGCCGTGGCTCGGCGGCTCCCACCAAGACCACTCACTATCGACCGTGTGACGCGCAACGCGCGTTCACGGTGTCGAACTATCAATTCCCAATCCCCCGGCTCGCCGCGTTGGCGCGGTCGGGAGTCCTCCTAGAGGCCGGCTTCGACTTCGTCTTCGTCCGGCGCGGGAGGGAGCAGCGTCTTCAGCTGCTCGATACCATCCGCGAAGGTCACGCTTTCCGCGATGTCCTGGCGGAGGAATCCGTTCACGTCGTCCAGGTGCTCGATCGCGTAATCGACCAAGGCATCCGTGCCGGAGACGTACGCTCCGATCTGGATGAGATCCTCGGCGTCGCGATGCGTCGTCAGCAGCGTCTTCACGCGCTGCGCCGCTGCCTGATGCTCCTCGTCGGTGACTTGGAGCATGAGTCGTGAGATGCTGCGCGGCACGTCGATGGCGGGGTAGTGACCCCGATTCGCTAGATCCCTGGACAGGACGAGATGTCCGTCCAGTAGCGAGCGCATCGTGTCCGCCACCGGCTCGTTGAGGTCGTCGCCCTCGACGAGAACCGTGTAGATGCCCGTGATGCTGCCGTCGCCGCCGGCCGACGATGGCCCGGCGCGCTCGAGCAGTTTCGGGAGGCGGCCATACAACGACGGCGGGTAGCCGCGCGTCGTTGGCGGCTCACCCGATGCCAGACCCACCTCGCGGATCGCCATGGCGAAGCGCGTGACGGAGTCCATCATGAACATGACGTTCTGGCCATCAGAGCGGTAGTACTCCGCGACGGCGGTCGCGAGGTAGGCACCCTGTAGCCTTAGCAGAGCCGGCTGGTCCGATGTAACGACGACAACGACGGAGCGCGCGAGGCCTTCGGCGCCGAGATCCTGTTCGAGGAACTGCGGCACTTCACGGCCACGCTCGCCGATGAGGGCGACAACGCTTACGTCTGCCTCGGTGTTCCGGGCGATCATGCCCATGAGTACGCTCTTGCCGACGCCACTACCTGAGAAGATCCCCACGCGCTGACCACGACCGCACGTTACCAACGAGTCGATGGCGCGGACGCCTGTAGGAATGGCCTCTTCGATGATGCCGCGCGTGATCGCGTCGGGCGGGTCCGCGTAGATCGGGCGCCACTCACTCGGTTCGATGGGGCCCTTGCCGTCGATGGGTTCGCCGAGGGCGTTGATGACGCGGCCAAGCAACTGCGGTCCCACCGGGGCGCGGAAGGACGCGCCGGTGGATACGACAAGGTCGCCAGACCGAATGCCCTCTATATCACCCAAAGGCATCAAGATGGTGCGCTCTTCTCGGAAGCCGACTACCTGTAGCCAGAAGGCGTCCTGCGCGAGGATGAGCTCCGAAACTCTGTTGGGCTGGTCCGTCAGGATGTCGCGGATGCTTGGGGGCGTATTCCGTAGCGGGTAGGCGTAGCAAAGATCGCCCATCGCCGCGTCCAGACCGACGGCCTCTACCGTGAGCCCGACGCTCTGCGTGATCTTGCCGCCCACGCGCAGTATGGATCCCGCGCCTGTCCCACTGCCGGCAGACGGATGCGCTTCGAGCAGCCGTGCCAGGCCGCGAAGCGACGAGGGCGCGCCAGCGTCAGCGCTTCCCCCGGATGCATCATCCGTGGAGTGGGTGTTGGGCTCTTCGACAGCTGCCATCCGGCGTCTCCAGAACGCGAGCCGTCTGGCGAAAATAACAGGTGGGGAATCCCCCCGGGGATAGCGTCGCGGAGGGGGAATTCCCTACCTGAAACCCTAAACGTGCCTGCACAACTAGACGGGCATCCGCAGGACTTCCTCGTATGCTTGTACGAGTTGATTGCGCACTTGCTTCATGATCTCAAAGGAGAGCGACGCCTTCTGCACAGCAATCATCGTCTGTGCAATGTCGGCGCGTTCCCCCGTAGCGAGACCTTCTATAGCTTCGTCGGCTTCCTGCTGAAGGTTATTCACCTTCTGGAGGGAGTCGGCGAAGACCTCACCAAAGGTCGTAGTGCGCCCCTGCTGGGGTGGATGGCCTTCTAGTGACTGGGCAGGCTGAAGCTGTGATGCGGCAATCCGAGATGCTATGGATATGCTCTCAGCCGTCATGAGTACCTGCTCCACTTCAACACGACGAAGGGGTCACCAGATGTCAAGTAACGGGCGTCGGCGCCACAGGGGAGCCGATCGCGCAACTGCCATCAAGCATGAAGCGTGCCAAGACCTCGATCACGCGCGGGCGATCCGGTCGGACACCTAGACGTGTCCGATGGTCATCGCCTTGTCCGCCATCTTGCGGTAGTTCTGGATAGCCGCGATGTTCGCCTCATACGCGCGGGAGGCGGCGATCATGTTCACCATCTCGGAGACGGGGTTCACGTTCGGCATCCGCACGAAGCCGTCCGCCTGCGCGTCCGGGTGATCCGGGTTGAACAGCAGCTTTGGCGGGGATTGGTCCACCAGGACGTTCGTCACTCCGACGCCCTGCTTGCGCGTGGGGTCGTAGTGGTTCGCGAAGCCCATCTGGTCCGAATACATCGAGCTGAACACCGCTTCCTTACGCCTGTAAGGGCCGCCCTCGGCGGTTCGAGTGGTGTTCACGTTGGCGATGTTCTGGGCGATCAGCTCCATGCGGAACCGCTCTGCCCTCAACGCGCTGGCGCTGATGTCGATGGCACTGAAGTCGGGCATTGGGAAATCCTTTCCCCTCGGCGTTTCTTGCCGGGAAAGCTTTGCCTATCGAGGCGTGACCGAGGGTGACCTACTTACCCAGTCGGATGGCTTCGCGGAGTGTGGTAAACTTGTACTTCATCAGGTCCACCGCGAGAGAGTAGCGGCCGGTGTTCTTCATCAGCTTGATCATCTCGTTCTCGGCGTTCACATTGTTGCCGTCGAGACGAGTCTCGCCCGTGGTGTCGTAGACCATGCGAGGCTGCTGGAAGGCTATCCGCGCGGATGGATTGCTCTGGACACGCTGCAAACCTGCTTGCAGGTAGGCGTCGAACGGTAGATCGCGCGCCTTGAAGTTCGGCGTCTCGACGTTGGCCATGTTCGCCGCGATCACCTTATGGCGTCGCAACGAGTAATCCATCGTCGTGGACAACAGGTTCACCGTGTTATCGAACATGGCGTTCTGCATCAGGCTATCCCTGGGCGTGGTGGGTTTGGACCCACTCGTCGTCATCTATGTTCTTGCAGCAAAAGCTCACGTGAGGCACGTGAATGGGTCACTTCAAGCAACCTTCGTGCCACATCCGTGAACGGCCACGATGGACCGACCCCAAGGAGTGGTTTTAGCGTGGACCCGGCGAAGGACTACTACCTCATTCTAGAGGTGCATCCGCAGGCGAGCGTCGAGATCATCGATCGCGCGAAGCGCGTCCTCTTGCTGCGCCACCACCCCGACCACAACAAGGACGACGCCCAACGCGCGGCGGCACAGACCCGTCTGGTGATAGAGGCGCACGGTGTCCTATCGGACCCAGTGCAGCGCGCCGCCTACGACGTCGCGCGCGCCTCCGGTAGCGCCCAGCGAGGCGAGTCCCCCGCCGGTGAAGCCTCTCGCGAAGCGGGTTCAGGGGATTTCAGCCGCGAGGAATCGCCGCCCTCTGGGCCGCGCGCGCGCGCCAGACAGTCCCGTCCCGCGAGCTCGAGTGCATCGGCCCGACCCGGCGTGCGCGTCCTCATCTGCCAGAGCTGCGGAGCGTCGTCTCCCGTACGACCCGATCTTCCGCCGCAGGACGTCACGTGCGGCGCTTGTGGCGAGCCGGTGCGTCTCCGCTTTGGGCCGCGCGTGCGGAACGCGTTCGGCAGCATAGACGATGGACTCGAACGCGCCCGCGCGTGGGTGCTGGGTCTGCTCCCCGGTCGAAGCGGGTCCGTACGACCCAGAAGGCGGGAAAAGTCTTCCTGATTGGGCCCATACCGGAAAAATCCTCCCGTCTGACACCACGACGCGCGGCCCACCGCCCGCCACCTGAACTTCGCCCACTCACGGTATCCCCCGACATCCCTCGCGCTCCCTGTCTTTCCCGCCGTCGCGGCGCCCAGGAACCAGCCTAGAACGCCCTGTCGGGCGGCTGCGAGGGTGTGCCCACGCCGTTCGCCGTATCGCCGGTTCTGATGTTCCGGCCACCCCGTCATCCCTCAGGCGACAGGACTGTGCCGCCCCGTCGTCCCTTGGCACGCCCATTGCGGTCTGTTGCCTGGGCGAGTATCCGCGTAGCCGCTTAAGCGGGCGCACGGCAGACATTGAGGGATGACGTAGTGGCAATCGCGCAGCAGGAACTTCCAGTCGCCCCGGAACCGCCATACGAACCGGACTGGGTGGGCGTGCGTCTCTCGCTCGCGGCTCGCGACGCGGACGCTGGCCGCCTGGACGCGGTCATCGGTCACTATCGTGAGTTGCGCGAGGTTCTGCGCGTGCGTCGCGATGTTCCCGTAGAGAAGGGCCTGCGCATGATGGCAGGGGCTCTTGGGCGGTCTGGCCGCGGCGACCTCTCCAAGCTGGCGAATCGCATCGCGGACAGGTTCACGGGCGCGTTGGTCACCGGCGGGACGCGAAGCAAGCCAACACCCGCGCAAGCGTAGACATAGTCCCCTATTAAGGAATCGCGCGAGTCGTATGACCGAAACCGCCGCATACGAGCAGGACAGCCCATCTCCCGCCGAGACGGTCTCAGACGTCGGCGCCGGATCGAATCGTCGTCCGACGCTCTCGCTGATAATGATCGTGCGCGACGAGGCGGAGAACATCCCTGCGGTCCTCGGGCCGTTGCAGGGCAAATTCGACGAGATCATCGTCGTCGATACGGGGTCTGTCGATGGCACGCCCGAGCTCGCCCGCGAGCACGGGGCGACGGTTCATTTCTTCGAGTGGATCCACGACTTTTCCGCCGCGCGCAACGAATCCATACGCCACGCTACGAGCGACTGGCTCTTCTGGCTTGATGCGGACGACCGTATGGCGCCCGAGGAAGTCGATCGCCTGCGGGCGCTCATCGCCCTCCACCCAGAGCGTGACGTCGCGTTCTACTGCCACCTGCGCAGTTTGGGCGCCTCGTGGACGAACGAGCAGAACCTGCTGCAAGCGCGACTGTTCCCGAACCTGCCTGGCGTAGGGTTCGTTGGCGAGGTGCACGAGCGGCTCACCGAAAGCCTGCGCAATCACGGCGTGCACATCCAGCCTAGCTCCGTGGAAATCGTCCACGTGGGCTACATGGACGCCGAGGCGCTGCCGGAGAAGTACGCTCGTAATCTCGACATCATGACGCGGATGCTCGACGAGAACCCACGGGAGCTACAGACCCGCTACCAACTCATCATGCAACTCGCGGCGATGGGCAGGATAGAGGAGACATTCGAGCAACTCGATATCCTCGGTGAACACGTCGCCGAGGTGACCACTGATGTCGACAAGATGTACCGATATCTCCTTCTTAAGGGGATTGTCCACCGGAACTTCGGGGACATGGATTCCGCGCGCGAGGCATACGAGGAAGTCATCAAGACGTTCCCCAAGATGGGCGTGAGTCACTACCTGCTCGCCACGATCCTGTATGAGGAGGAGAAGTGGGAGGAGATGCGAGGACATCTCCTGAAGGCGGAGTACCACGGCATCAGCATTGACGCCGTCCCCATACCCCTCGCCCGCGTTCTGTTCGACATGAGCGCCATGATGGCGATGTACTACAGGCGCGGCAATCAGTGGATGCTGGCTGCGCAAGAGTTCCGCAAGACCCTGGCTCTCCAAGAGGAATACCTCCCCTACTACCACGAGATGGGGAACTGCTACGCCAAGGCGGGCGCGCACGATCGCGCGCTGTCGGCGCTTCAGACGGGTATTCGGGTCCACGACGCCGCCGTCGAACGCATCTCCAGCGGGCGAGACCCAGAGCGCCTCGAAACTGGGACTGCGAGTTCTGGCACCGTGTCCGAACTGTCGCCGGAGGCGCGGGCGGAGTGCCTGGAGGGTCTCTATCGCGGGCTCGCCCAGACGCTCGTCGCGCTGCAGCGGCCCTCGGCCGCCCAAGCCGCTATCGAGGAAGGTCTGCGGCGGTTCCCCGAGTCGGCAGCGCTCATGGGGTGCTACGTGGACTGGCTGCTCCGAGCACAGCGCGTCGACGGCGCCCTGAAATGGACAGACAAGCTCATTGAGGCCAGCGACGGTTCCCCCGAGTCGTTCGAGGGGGTCATCAACCTTTACCTGCAGCACGGAGCGTCGAAAGAGGCCGCCACGTTGCTGCGGGACTTCTGGATGGCGCACCCGTCCAAGTGGGACGCGGCGCTGGTATGCCTGCTGTCCGCCCTGCAAGCGGGAGACACCGAACTCGCGGACAGCATGACCGCTGACATCATCCAGAGGTCGATGGAGCTTGGCATCGGAGGCGACGGCTGGCCGACAACGCTGACCGCGGGTCATCCGCTCTTCGCGCACTTCACTTCCGCCGCTGAGTGGTTAAGGGCGGAGGAAGTGCCTGGCGACGACGTGGCGGCGTACACCGAGAAACTGGCCGCCATCGCCGCAGCCACGCATCAACTCGTCCAGGGGCGGACGTGATGTCCGGGAAATATGTTCCGAACGTCGATCGGATGGCTGCGCAGGTGGGTATTCCGTTCCCACCGGCGACAGGGATCATTGGTAGGCGAAGCCTCGAAGAGGCAGCACGAACCAGGGAATCACCGCTTCCGGAGCGGCATGACACGGAATGGCACGCATGATGCAACAGCGGAGACGAAAGACTGCCGACGTGCGGCAGATGAGACCCCGACGCCGGGCGGAACGGTTCGATTGGCTGGACTGTGAGGCCGTGCAGCATGCGGTTGATGTAGCGACGATCCAGCGGGCACGGGAGGACAAGACGATGTTTCGTATACAGAGCAATGTGCCGGCGACACCCTCCGTCACGCAGCAGCTGACGGGTATGAAGTTCGACGCGCGGCATGCGTCGCAGCAGGAGAACGCGTCGCCGAGCGCGCAGGATCAGATGCGCATCGTGGGAGGTCCTACCCCCGTAGAGCAGCGCCGCTCCGAGGTGGGAGCGGTGAGGCAGACGAATCACAACGTCGCGTCCGCGGCCACGGTCTCGCAGATCGTCGAAACCGGACTGGACGGCGCCAGGCAGGTGCTACAGAGGCTCTTCCAGGTGTCGCAGCGGGCGCAGGAGGAGTCCATCTCCGACGGCGAACGGCGCCAACTGCAGACCGAAGTGAGCAAGCTGCGCCACGAGCTGGACGAGATGTCCAGCACCGCTAAGTTCAGCGGCATACCCCTTCTGAACGGGGCGCAACGCGCGCTGACGTTCCAGTTGGGCGCGACTCCCGAGGGCGGGGAAGTCCATCTCGCGTTGACGGACGTGCGGCCGGAGACCGTCGTGCCTGGCGTGGACGCCCAAGCCGTCAGCACCTCGGAATCCTCGCAAGCGGCTGCCGAAGTGATTGGCGAGGCGATCGACGCGATTCAGGCGCGTCTGGACAAGATTGGCGGGTTCCGCGAACGGCTACAGGTCGTCGTGGATGACGGACGCGCGGGCTCCGCGGAAGAGGAGTCCAGGACGCAAACAGTTCGCGCGGTGGAAGACGCCGCTGCGATGATGACCAAGGCGAGGCAGCAGATCATGTCGGCTCCGACGACAAGCCTGCTGACTCAGGTGAGCCTCATCTCCCAGGAGGCGATGGCTCTGATTCGACCGTAGCTCGCTCGCGGGCTTCGTCAGGCTTAACGAGGCGATTCGTGCCTCGTGAAATAGCATCGTTGGCTGACGATGGGGTTGGGCCTGCCCTCCGGCAGGTGTGGATATGGCCACGCGGTCGGTATCCGATCGCGTGGTTTGGTGGCTCCGCGAATTCGTCCGACGGGCGCGCCATACTGGCGCAATCCGCCGGCCGAGGTGGCGGTTCTAAAGTCGAGGGAAAGCGGCTGCTTACACATGGCGAGACCCTGGCGGCGCCGTCCGGCCGTCAGTCGCGCTTGAGTCTCGCTTGAGTCTCGCATTGGATGACTAACCGCATCTCGGTGGTACCGGGATGTATACGGCGGGTACCCGGTACCCACTCACAAGAGAGGATTGGCACGCATGTTCCGTATTAATACGAACATTGCTGCGCTCACGTCGAGACGTCACCTCAACGGCACCGACCGCGACGTGCGGCGGTCCATTGAGCGCATGTCGTCCGGGATGCGCATCAACCGCGCCGTGGATGACGCGGCGGGGATGTTCATCTCCGAGCAGATGCGGGGGCAGATCGCCGCGTTCAAGCAGGCGCGTCAGAACATCGCGCAGGCGACATCACTCTTGCAGGTGATGGAAGGCGGGCTGGATCAGCTCACGAGTATCATGATTCGCCTCAAGGAATTGGCGATTCAGGCTGCGGATGGCGCATACACGGACTCCCAGCGTCGCGATGGCATCCAGGTGGAAGCCGAGCAGTTGGTCGACGAGGTCGGTCGTATCCTGACCGGTGTGCGGTTCAACGGCATCACACTGTTCCAGCCGCCTCCAACCATCCTGACGTTCCAGATCGGGGATACATCCACGGATCGCATCGGGCTTGGCATTATCACTGTCAACTCCGACATGCTCCTGGGCGCGTTCACGAGCAAGTTCGCCAGCCTGGGTGGCAACACGGTCAACAACGGGATGGGTGACGCGTATACGGACACCAACAGCGTGCCGGACTTCCTCGACCAGATCGCCTCGGCGATTGACTTCGTGGTGTCCACACGCGCGAAGATCGGCGCGTTCCAGAGCCGCCTCGAGCGTTCGTCGTCGAACATCGAGCTGCAGATCGAGAACACGCAGAACGCCGAGTCCATCATCCGTGACGCCGACATGGCTCAGGAAACTTCCGCCCTCGTCCGGGCGCAGATTCTGATTCAGGCCGGCACTGCGGTTATGAACCAGGCGAACCTGCTGCCGCAGAACGTCCTCAGTCTCCTGAACTCGATCAGTTAGTCTCCGCAGGCGTAGTCCCGCAGAGACGGCTGTGACAGTCGGTGAGTGAGTTCACCAGCGGAGTAAATAGATGTTTCGGATAAACCATAACGTGACAGCGACGACCGCGCGTCGCCATCTGGGGTCCTCCGACCTCAGCACGCGCCGCTCGGTCGAGAGGCTGTCGTCGGGGCTTCGGATCAACCGCGCCGCGGACGACGCGGCGGGGTTGTTCGTCTCCGAGCAGATGCGGGCGAAGATCAAAGGGCTCGAACAGGCCAACCGCAACGTGCAGAGCGCCATCTCCCTCTTCCAGACGGCAGAGGGTGGCATGGATCAGATAGCCAGCATGTTGGTGCGCCTGAAGGAGCTCGCCATCGCGTCCGCGGACGGCACGTTTACGGACGTCAGCCGAGGTGGCGTCCAGTTGGAAGCGGCAGCGCTGATCGCGGAGATCGACCGGATCTCCACGACGACGACCTTCAATGGTCAGACGCTGCTCGAGGGCACTAGCTTCACCTTCCAGGTGGGCGACGAGGGCGCGGCGGACAACCGTATCAACATCACGATCGGCCCCGTTACCGCTGGCGTCATCCTCGAGGGGGTGTCGTCCACGGACTTCGGTGGGCAACTCAGCGCGATACAGGTAGTGACCAGTATCGAGTTGGGCGTCGTGTCGTTGGCGTCGGTTCGCACGCAGGTCGGCGCTGCGCAGAACAGGCTCGAGCGCACCGTGTCGAATATCCAGGTGCAGATCGAGAACACGCAGAATGCCGAATCGATCATCCGTGACGCCGATTTCGCATCCGAGGTGGCCTCGTTGACGCGCGCGTTGATCCTGGTGCAGTCCGGCACATCGGTGCTACAGCAGGCGAACCTGTTGCCGCAGAACGCGCTGTCGCTACTGCAATTCTAGGCAGTGGTGTTACGGCTTCGGCCGCTTGACAGTGGTTCAAGTCGGCCGGGGCATCGTCCGATAGGGTAACTGAGTGGGCTGAATCACTCGTAGGGAAACGACCGTCGGCGTCGTTGCATGGACATGATTATCTGGGCATGGATCGTGGCGTTTCCCCGCTATAAGTAGGCGAGTTTCCGAGCTCTCCATTCGGACCATAACCTATATCGGACGCGTGGCGCGGTCAGCGCGCGAGCGAGGCGCTTTTGCGGTTCGCACGTGACGCTGTGCGGTGTCGCTCTTGCTGCGGACATGAGGGCTGAGGGAGTCGAGATATGCGAATGGAGCAGCTCGACAAGCTCACTTCCACCATCCGTGAGTCAGAAGCCGCGAAGAAGCCGCGAGTACCCGCATCGCCCGACAGCGGTCAGGTTCCGTTTGACCGACCGTTCGAGGCGATGCACGTCGATGCCGTGCGAAGCACGACACATTCGCCCGAGTACCGGCGTGAGGATCTCGAGCAAGGAGTCGAGGACGCGAACATCCTCGCGGAGACGCTCCCGCAACGGCGGGTTGTCTTCGAGTTGGATGTGGACTCCGAAGAGGTAATGGTCCTGATGCTCGACAAGGAAACACGGCAAGTCCTAAAACGGCTGCCCCCGGAGGAGTTCCTCGCATTCCTGTCCCGTGTGCAGGAAACGATGGGTCTCTTCTTCGATAGCGTCGTTTAGGCGGCACGCGCGGACATAGCGGAGGACACGAACATGGCTTTTCAGATATTTGGCATCCAGTCGGGGCTCGACACCGGCAATATCATCGATCAGTTGATCTCGATCGAAAGCCGGCCGTTGCGGCTGCTGGAACGCCGCGAAGCCAGTCTGAGCCAGCAGAAGACCCTTTTCCAGGACTTCAACACGAAGCTGTCTTCTCTGAAGTCCGCCCTGACGACGATCGGCGACGACGACACGCTGGACCAGGTGGCCGCGACGTCGAGCGACGAAGACGTCTTGGAGGTGACCGGTGGCACGTCAGGCAACCTCGGTAGCTTCAGCCTGACCATCAACTCGCTAGCGGCGCAGACGATCTTCATCGGCGATTCGACGGGGAACTCGGATCCCACCGCGGCGGAAGGCTTCACCGCCGGCACCGCGACCATCGACGTCGGCTCGAACAGCGACACCATCGCGTATACGGCAACGAGTTCGCTCAACGACATCCGCGACGCTATCAACGACCTGACACTGGACGTGTCTGCCTCGATCGTCGACGTCAGCGGAGCGGGTACCGATTACCGCCTCGTCGTGACCGGCACCGAGGAAGGCACGACCAACGCCGTGTCGTTCACGGGTACCGCTGACACGGGTTCGATGGTCTCTGATTTGGGTCTGACCGCTGCGGACCAGTCTGCGGCGGACGCTTCCATCGACATGGCGGGGGTCACCTTCACACGGTCCAGCAACACGATTACTGACATGATCGACGGCCTGACGCTGACGCTGAAGGACGCCACGGGCACACCTACGGTAGCTGTTCAGGTGGTCGCCGATTCCAGCAACAACCTCTCCGAGATCCAGACCTTCGTGGACGCGATGAATGAGGTGCGCCAGTTCACGGTGGACCAGACGAAGTTCACCGAGGGGGCGACCAGCCAGCCGCCGCTCTTCGGCGACCGCACGCTCATCTCGACGGACAGCGAGCTTCGGTCCCTGTTGACGGAGCAGTTCACGAGCCTGACGACGATTCAGTCCCTGTCCCAGCTCGGAATCACGATCAACACCGGCACGGGTCTCTTCGAGGTAGATAGTTCCCGCGTGACCGAGCAGCTCGACGACAACCCGTCCGCGGTGAAGACGTTCTTCGAAACGCTGATGGACTCGCTGACGACTACCGCTGGCACCGGCACGTTGGACGGCATCACGGACTCCATCGATGGTCGGATCAAGACCAAGACGGACTACCTGCAGACGGAGATTGACCAGCTCCAGGACTCCCAGGAGCGCATGGAGACCCGGCTGGAAGGCCGTCGCGCGCTCTTAGAGCGGCAGTTCCTGGCGATGGAACAGACAATGGCGCAGATGCAGGCGCAGACGTCCAGCTTCTCGGGCGCGCTTGGCGGCGGCGGCGGCGGCGGAATCTTCGGCTAGATCGACCACGTAGAATGCGGTTCGCGTTGCGCGGGCCGCACGGCGATGTTAAGTTCCGAGCGACGGGCGCCGATAGTAGAGCAGAGTACTAACTAACCTCTGCCTTCCGTGCCCAAAGGGAATGGCGGCCTAATGCAGCAGACGTCGTACACCACCAAGCGCAACCCCTATCAGGCGTACCGCCGCACGCAGATAGAAACCGCTACCAAAGAGCAGCTTCTCATCATGCTCTACGATGGCGCGATTCACTATCTGAAGCGGGCCAAGGTGCGGATGGCGGAAGAGCCGGCGACTGAGGAAAGTCTTACCGAGAAGACGAACCTCATCCTGAAGGCTCAGGACATCATCCTCGAGTTGATGGCCGCGCTCGACATGGACAATGGCGGAGAAATCGCCAAGTCTCTGTTCGGCCTGTACGAATACATGAACTGGCGCCTGAACCAGGCGAATATACGCCGCGATGTCCAGGCTCTTGAGGAGGTCGTGACACTGCTGAGCGACCTGCGCGCCACCTGGGACGAGGCGATACAGAAGGCACAGCGTGAGGGTGGTGTACCCGCCGCTCCCGACGTGTCCACCGCCTCCCAGTAAGCCATTTCCGCTAGACCGTATGATCGCGCCAGTACTCTAGTTCCACGCACGTCTGGACCACCCAGTTGGCGACGCCGCAGTCCGACCAGGCCCCGGTTCGTATAGAGGGTTCCACGGACGCCGCTCGCTATCGCTACACGCTGGACCAGTGGAAAGCGGCCACCGAGCAACAGATCGCCTCGTTGCAGGCTGCGAACTGGGACGGCTTCGGCGAGGCGTTGGCGTACAAGGACGAGCTTCTCGCCGCGTGGGGACGTGAAGACGTCGACGTAGCTGCCTTGCAGAACGCCGCCACCGCAGCGACGCGCGAGGAGTGGTTGGCGCTGATAAAGACCATCGAACAGCTCGACGCCAGCGCCCAGGACATGATCCAACGGGTCATGGCGGATCTACGCGGCAGCCTGCGACAGTTCGAATTCGAGCGTCGGGTCATGCGCTCGTATCAGTCCCTGCCCGAAGAAGTCACACCGAGCTACCACGACCGCAAGTACTAGTGTCGCGGCGGCGCAGCGTTGAGTCGTCTCTGCCGCAAGTCGCGCTGTGCCCTGCCAGCGTCGGGACGCGTGCCCTTCCGTCCCCTTACGAGGGATCAGGCAGACCCACACCCCGCGTGATGCGGATCCAGTCCCTTGTATCTTGATCTGGGAACAGTCAGAGCGTGGTGGTATAGGCACGTGGGGCGGTAGACCGTTGGTCCACCGGTGTTGCTATGCCGCCGCGCCGAAGTGCGGAAGGCGCTCTACATAGCGACGTTGGTCGCCACGCGACACAACGCCGAGATCAAGGCTCACTATCAACAGCCCTCGCTCGTGAGAAGCCCACGAAGGCCGCGTTGATCGCGCGCGAACGGAAGTTCGTAGCGATGCTGCGCGCGATGGTGAGGGACGGAGCCGACTGGAATCCACTCATTGCCGTCTGACCCCCAAGAAAGCCGCTGCCCTTACGGGCGGGAAGGCCAGGGCGGGCTTCCGGGCCGCCTGCCTACGCCATGAGCCGAGCAATACAACCGCCCGCGAGTATTGGGACACGAGCGACAGACCTACCACCCTACACTCCCTACCCGGGCCACCATGAATTGGTGTACAACGGCAACGCCATATCCGGGAAGGCCGGCGGCCCGCACAACTCAATGGCTCTTCACGCGTCCCCAAGGGGCCAGCAATTTGCCTAACGCGTCGACTGCCAGATCTTTCATACGCGGGGCAGACGCATCAAACCAGTCGGGGTTCCGGTTGAACACGCGCAGGTCGTCAGTGAGACCTACCGCGTTCTGACCATCAATGTCGGCCACCCAGATGTTCATGCTGTTCGCGTCCGCCAGTTCGAACGCCATCTTCTGTCCGTCCAGAGACCACGCGGGATGCATCTCGTGCTTCGTGAGGTCCAGTAGCGTGCGTTCTGGACCTCCGAGGAGCGGCTGGATCACCGTGGCCTCGTGCGCGGACCAATAGGCGATCTCCTGACCGTCAGGGGACCATGTCGGGGCGAGACCGCCCCACCGCTCGCCTGCCACGGGTCGCACATTGTCGCCGTCCGCGTCCATAACGTAGACCGCATACCGATCGTTCCGGCGGTCAGACGAGAAGGCAATGCTCTCCCCGTCTGGCGACCAGGCTGGGTACGAATCGTGAGCGCCGTGCCGCGTCAGGTTCCTCATACCGGAGCCGTCTACGTTGATGACGTATACCTCGGCGTTGCCGCCGCGCCCCGAAGCGAACGCGATCCGTTTGCCGTTTGGAGACCACTTCGGCATGTTGCCGCCACGCGGATGCTCAGTTAGTGGCTCCCATTCGCCTCCGTCCGCGTTCATGGTGAATATGCTGGATCCATCGTCACCGAGATCATGGTGCGAGAACGCGATCCGCTCGCCGTCAGGGGACCACGCCGGCATTTCCTCGCTGCCGTCGTCGTCCGTGAGTCTGCGAACCCCGTTTCCAAGGTCGTCCATCACGTAGATGTCGTAGCTCCCGGCGTGGTGGTCCTCCAGAAGCGGATTCGCTCGGTCACTTGACCACGCGATCATGGGTCGCGCTGATGCGTTGAGGGCGCACATGCAACCAAGAACACCACACAGAACGGCGCGGGCCAGCTTCTTACCTGCTGTCATCGTCCCTGCCTCCCGCTAGCAGGCGCCCCAACGCGCCGCTACCCCGGCCGCTTCAACCAACCCCACAGAAGCAGCTGCCTGCCCGCTGCCGACACGTCCGCTGCGGGATCGAACCAATCCGCATACCACGCCCGACCACCGAAGTCCATGAGTTGCTTCTGGTTACGCCCGCTGGCGTCGATAGTGTATATCTCGCGTCCTTCCACGCCGGCTTCTGGCCCGCTGTGGAAGACGATCTGCTCGCCGTCGGGAGACCAACGAGGCCAGCGCGCCTCGCCCATGCCCGTGACGCGCTTGAGACGAGCGCCATCGCTGCCGATGGTGTATATCTCGCTCGCCCCGTCGCGATCCGACACGAACGCGATCCGTGAGCCATTCGGAGAATACGCTGGCGTGTCGTTTCTGGACTCGTGCTAGACCAATTCCCGCATGTCAGAGCCGTCGGGATTCATGGTCCAGATGTACCGCGCGGCCTGACCATTGTTGTGTTTCGACGCGACGAACGCGATGCGCGCGCCATCAGGCGACCACACAGGCTGGCTACTTGGCCGCCAACCGCCCGCCGGGTCGACGCGGGTGGTCATGGGCGTGGCTTTGCCGCCTTTGGTGTCCGCGACGTATATGTTGACGATTCCGTCGAGCAGCGCGTGGAACGCTATGTTCTTACCGCGCGGCGAGAGCGTGGGATGCGACGACCACTCGCCGACCTCCGTCAGTTCGCGTAGGCCTCCGCCGTCCGCGTCCATCACGTGCGCCCTGCCGACACCGGGCCAGGCGGGGTACAGGACGAACGCGATCTTCCTGCCGTTCGACGACCACACGGGTATGCCTGGCCACCTGACGTGGGGCAGGAATTCGCGCACCTGTGATCCATACGGGTTCATCAGGTAGAAGCGGCTCTCTGCCTCGTGGTCCGAGACGAACAGAATCGCCGCCGCGCGCGGTCTCTGACCGTACGCCGCGCTAACCAAGGCGTCGACCAATGCCCACGCCAGGAGGGCCGTACGCCTGCGCGATGTGCCCATGTGAGCTCCTTATCCACTGTGCATCTACGGATGATCCCACGCGCGGCAGGAGGCCGCAAACAACCGATGATAGGGTTCGGCGCGCTGGAGCGCGCGAACGGCGCACCGATCTCGAACGCAGTTGGGCGCACGGGCCATCCCGCTTCCCAAGTCCACACATCCTGGGATTCGTTGTGGCGAAGCGCACGCCGCCATACACTCGTCTCGCGATTGGGCCTCGGTCATCGCGGGACTACGGCGCTCACGCCGGCCCAGGGATCAGATGGCGAGGGACAACGACCCCACCATCTCCCCAAACATCGTGACTGTCAGCTGTCGACTGGGAGCAGTCACGTAGCGGTCGTCTCCATGGGAAGGGGCGTGTGATGCCAGAGCAGACGCTGAAGCAGAGGTTGCGCGCCGGGGACGCGATCACGACTACCCGCATCCCCATGCAGTCCACCCAAGCGCAGGTCCAGGAGATCATTGAGCGAGATTCCTCCGACATGATCTACATCGACTCGCAGCATGGGGCGCACACCGAGTGGGACATCGTACGCATCTGTGCCGCGGCGGAGGAGCTCGACGTCCCTGTCCAGTTGCGCATCAAGCACACGCGATATGCTCACCTGATACAGGGGTATCTGGATCTCGGCGTATTCTGCGTCAAAGTGCCGGAGGTCGAGGAGGAGTCGGTTGTCGTTGAGGCCATCAACTCCTTCTACTTCCCTCCCGTAGGCAAGAGGAGCTGGGGCGGATTCGTGGGCTATGGCATCGAAGGCCGGCGCGACCGCCTGCAATACGCTGCGTGGTGGAACGAGAACGGCATTCTCGGCTTCAAGATCGAGTCCATCAAGTCCGTGGTCAACATCCGTGACCTGGTGAAGCCGGGAATCGACTACGTGGACTTCGGGCCGGCGGATCTTTCCTTCGACATGGAGACCTGTCCACATCCCAATCTGAAGACGCTCTCGGACTGCCGAGAACACGTGAAGCGAGAACTAGCAGGCCGCGATGTCAGGGTCATGTGACGCGCCTGCCCGCGCGGGACTAACCCGGGCGCTACAGGGCGCCGCCTGTCCGCTTGAGCCAACCCCACATGAGGAGCTGTCTCGCGGCGGCGGACACTTCGGCCGTGGGATCGAACCAGTCCGGGTAGGTGGACCGCGCTCCAAAGTCGGTCAACTGCTTGTGGTTGCGACCGGTGGCGTCGATGACGTGTATGTCATTGGCGCCAGGCCAGACCTCGGGGTTGGTGAAGAACACGATCCGCTTGCCGTCGGGCGACCAGCGAGGGCGGCGAGCTCTTCCCAGTCCCGTCACGCGCCTGAGTCCAGCGCCGTCGCTGCCGACTGTGTATACCTCTGACGCGCCGTCACGATCCGACACGAACACGATGCGCTTGCCATTGGGGGAGTACGACGGCCCGGTGTTGCGCGACTCGTGTACGACTAGCTCGCGCATGTCCGACCCGTCAGGAGCCATCGTCCAGATGTACCGCGGCGAGTGCTGGTTGTTGTGTTTGTAGGCGACGAAGGCAATGCGCTCACCGTTCGGCGCCCATGTCGGTGAGACGCTCGGCCGCCATCCTCCCGCGGGATCGACGCGGTTGGTGATGACCTTGGGCCTCTCATTTCCCCGAACATCGGCGATATGGATGTTGCGGATGCCGCTCCGCGCGGTGTACGCGACCTTGTCGCTACGGGGAGACCAGGCTGGTCCCCAAGAAAGTTCGCCTTCGGGCGCCAGCGCCCGGAGCCCGCTACCATCGGAGTTCACGACGTGCACCGCACCGGGGTCGGGCCATGGCGGGTAGAGGACGAAGGCGATCTGCCGGCCGTTGCGCGACCACATAGGCGCGGCTGGGGTTCGGATGCCAGGGAGGAACTCACGCAACTGTGAGCCGTGCGAGTTCATCAGATAGAACGTGCTCTCTTCGTCCGCGTGGTTGGACACGAACAGTATCGCTTCCGACTGCGGCCGTTGGGCGCGCGCGCCGATCGTCAGCGCGAAGAACGCCAGCCAGGCGACGAGAGCCGCGTTGCGCAGTGTGGTACACATGATTCCCTCCTCAGCCTGGAACAGACGCTGGCGCCGCCGCTAGCGAGTTTACAGAAAGTAGTCTCCCGATACAGTATGGTGTGGGGGCTCGCGCCGCCGCAAGCAAATGTGCGTACTCGACACGCGACGGCGTTGCTCTCAGGCGCAGACCTGAACGCATCACTTGGGAGAGGTCGCGCAGCCGTCTGTGGCCATGTGGAATGGCGCAGGAGAGGTCAACGCCGCGCGTGGAAACAGAGTGTGCTGGCGGCGGGAGTGTCGGTAGTCAACACCGGCGGATGGATGGGAGGATGTCGGCCTCACCTTGGTCCGGCCGCGATGGTCTTCGACCGCGCGGGGCGGAAAGCAACGGATCCCGCCCCACCTCGGATTGAGGCGGAAGCGGGATCCATTGTTCCTGCATTCAGCTAAGCGAGGCTATCGGGTGGTCTTCAGCTCCGCCCAGCGCACGGCGGCCTTGCCCTGCGCCTCGACGGCGGTGACGAGGCCGTTCATTGCCGTGGCGAGTTCGCCCTCACTCATCACCCCAGAAGCGACGAACACCTCGTCCATCTGCCCCTGGAAGAACGACGATTGGCTCGTGCTGCGCCAACCGATGTCCAGCGTGGGGATATCCGCGACGGAGACGTCGATAGACCCGTTCCCGGCGATGTCCGCATCCAGCCCACCGTTGATGTAGACCTTCGCGCTCGCGCCGTCGTACGTCGCGGCGACGTGGGTCCATTCACCCGCCGGAATCGCGGTGTTGGCCCCGTGGTCCTTCACGAAGTACGTCGTCCACACGGGAACGCCGCCGTCGGAGAAACCGAGCTTCCAGGAGCCCGCGACGCCGTCCATCTCGACGATGTTCCGCCAGCCGTCCTGCGCGGCGGGGTTTACCCACGCGCCGACGGTCATCGGCTCGGTGATCGCGGCGAGGGCGTCGTTCTTGGGGAATGACACCGCCGTCGCGCCGTCGAAGTCGAACCCACCGTCGAACTTGCCGTCCACCCAGCCCGCGTTCCCGACGACCGTGCCGGTGGCGCCGTACTCATCGGCGACCGTGTCGCCTCCCCCGTCGTTGAATCCCGCGAGGAAGATGAGTTCCGCTCGGGCGGCGCCACTGACACCCAGCGCGAGCGCTACCGTCCCGACGGCGCACATGCGTCCTATTCGCCTCAGCATATGTCACGTCCTTCCTGTAGCCATGCTTCACAACGCGTTAGCGCCGCTTGATAAGACCCCACGTCGTCGCCGTCTTGCCAGCGGGGTCGACGCCCAGCGTGATGCCGCCCATCAGCTCCTTTATCTCCGCTTCGGACTTCGCCTCGTTGGAGACCCACAGCTGATCCATCGTTCCGCTCATGAACGAGGATCCGGAGCCACGGCGCCAGCCGACATCCAACGCGATGACATCCTCGGCGCTCGTGTCGAAGATACCAGAGCCAGCGATCTCCGAGTCGTGAGAGCCGTCGATCCAGAAGTTGGCGTTGGTTCCATCGTAGACGACCGCGAGGTGCTGCCATTCGTCCAACGCCATCGACCCGCCGGCCGTGTGGTCCTTCACCCTGTACGTCGTGAACACGGGCTTGTCGTTATTGAAGCCGACCTTCCACGCCTCGTCTCCACCGTCCGTGTTATCCATCTCGACGATGTTGCGCCAGCCATCGAGGGCTGTGGGGCGGACCCACGCGCCCACGCTGATCGTGTCGGTGAAACTGGCGAGCACATCTGTCTTTTCCACCTGGAAGGCGGTTTCGCCGTCGAATTCCATCGCCTGGCCACCGTCCTTGTCGTCGACCCAGTCGGAGCCGCCTGCGACGAGTTCAAGGTCATGACCATAGGACGAGTGGTCGACGAGCGTGTCGCCGCTGCCCTCATCGAAGTTGACGAAGAGGACGAAATCCTCCGGGAGCTCGCCGTAAGTAACCTGCGCGAGGGCTGGCGTCGCGAGAAGCGCCGCCAAGAGCCCTGCCAAACCCACTGATCTCCGTAGAACCATCAAGCCGCCTTCCTTGGTGTCTGCGTATCCCCTCTGTGGTCGCAGGAGGGGCGGTGTGAACCCATGGCCTCAAGCGCGCCGACCGCGGATGCGCGGGCGAGCTACAAGGCGCTTTACTCTAACTGCGCATTCTAGCTGCGGCAAGTCAATTCGCGGCGCCCCGCCGGCACACGGCGCCGCGAAAGGACGCGGAGCACAGGCGGGCGCGATACAAGTAACCGACCGCGGTTCGTAGCGACCTACTCGTCGCGTGCGACGCGAAATCCTACGTAGCTCAGGCCTACATCGGGCGCCTCGAAGAGCCGACGAGCCGAACGCGCGTCCAGCGCGTCGTGCGCCCACGATCCACCGCGTACGACCCGGTAGTACCCCGCGCCAGAACCCGTGGGGTCAGCCCGCGGAGCGTGATGGTAGTACGTGGCGGAATACCTGTCCGCGACCCACTCAGCGACGTTCCCTGCCATGTCGAGCAGGCCATACGGGCTTCTGCCACCGGGATAGCTTCCCACGGGGGCCGCATAGGCGTACCCGTCCTCTTTGCCCGCCACGTTCGCCCTGGGCTGCGCGGCCCCCGACCCCGTATTCAGCGCCGCTCCCCATGGGTACATGCGGTCGTCGTCGCCACGAGCCGCGACCTCCCACTCCGCCTCCGTAGGTAGACGACCACCCATCCACGCCGCGCACGCCGCCGCGTCCTCCCAAGTCACGCCCACCACCGGCGCGTCAGGCGCGTCCTCGGCGATCCGTGGCCATGGCCCGATGTGAGGGTAGTCGATTGGCGTATGCGGGCTCCGCGCCGCGCCGACTGCCAGCCAGAACTCCCGGTATTGCGCGTTCGTCACTTCGGTGAGAGATATACTGTAGGGCGGCAGTTCTACCGTGTGTCGAGGTCGTTCGTTCGTCGCGCCCCTCTCGCTGCCTATGGTGAACACGCCGCCGGTAATGAGGACCATGTCAGAACCATCAGCGAGCGCTGGCGCGCCCAGGCACGCGGAGAGAGCGAGTATCGCCGGCAACGTGTGTATGGCGCCGCGCGCGTTCACTTCAGCTCTCCGGTTAGCCGCTGGTACGTCGCGTAGGCTTCGCCCGCCCGTTTCTCGTCGCCTGCCTGCCTGTGCGCCGCCGCCAGGTTGAGGTAGTAACCCGGCTCCGTCGCGTCGATGCCGATGGCGTCGCTAAACTGGGAGATGGCGCTCTCGACGTCGCGCATCCTTAGTAGCAGCACTCCCAAGCCGTTGTGGTACGCCGCGACGCCCGGCCGCCGCCGCATGAGCTCCGCATAGACCGCGAGCGCCTGCTCGTACGCGTCCAGGCGCCCGTAGACGTACCCAAGCGCCTCGTAGCCTCGCGGATCGTCGGGAGCCAGCGCGGCGCATCTGTCGAGCGCAAGCGCCGCGTCGCCCCACTCACGACGCTCCATCCTGACCCGGCCGAGGCGGTACCACGACTCCGGGTCGCGCGGATTTGCCTCGAGCTCTCTGCCCAGACGAGCAATCTCCTCGACCTGTTCTACCAGGCGATGGTGCGTCGCGAGCATCTCACGCCCGCGCTCTGCCTGCCCCGCCCGTATGAGAGCATTACCCAGGCTAAGCCACGCCTCCGCGCGCAGGGGATCCCGGTCGACGAGGGCGCGCAGTTGTTCCGCTGCCTCCTCGTACGCTCGGACGCGGAGCAGGGCGCTACCCAGTTCGTGTCGCGCCTCGTTGTCGTCGGGATTCGCGGCGACGGCGAGGCGCAGTGCGACGACTGCTTCGTCGCGACGGCCCACGCGCCCGTAGGCGATGCCAAGCAAGCGCCTCGCCGAGGAGTGACCAGGTTCGATGGCGACGCACCTCTCCAGCGCTTCGACGGCGGACGCGGCGTCCGCGATGCCCTTAAGCTGCACTTCCCCAAGCCTGAAATACGCATCGGCGAAGCAGGCGTTTGGGGGCTCTGGACCCGTCGCTGCCTGGAAACGCGCCTCCGCTTCGCGCCAACGGCTACCCGCCGCGTTCAGCATCCCGAGTTCGTAGTGCGCAACGGACAGGCCGTAGTCGAGGTCCGTCGCCCGGACGAGAGCGTCCATGGCTCCTGCGGCGTCACCTGCCAGGAGCGCGCGCTTTCCCACGTCGTAGTGGCGCGCGGCCAGTGCATTTCCGCTAAACCCCGAGGCAGTTTCCGCCGTTAGGAGAGTAACGAGCACTGCTACGCACGCTCGTAGCGTTGCGTTTGATGTGGCGACCATTGCCGGTCCCGCGTGGACGTTGGCGCGACGGGGAAGGACTCGGCGCATTATACGGCATCGGCAACGTCACGCGGTACACGGCTCGGAACGGCCCCTTCAAGAGGGAGCTGCATGGGCTGCGACTCTGATTCGTGGTACATCTGGCATGAACGCGGATGTCGTGAACGCGCGCGACGTCGTGCCCCGAACAAGAGGTCAGCGTGAGAAGCATCAATCGCAAGACGCTGATCTTCCTCGCGGCGCTTGGGCTGGTCGTCTACACGATACGCGGCGCGTCGACGACGGAGTCCAAGTGGCAAGCGGTGAAGGTTCTGTACGCCTTTATCGCGATCATGATCGTCGTGAAGGTTGTATGGACCTTCGTACGGCGCAATCCCGACGGCGAGGCCGACGAGTAATCGTCGCCTCGGCCGAAAAGTCTGAGAATTCCTCGATTTTGGCCTCAAGGATGCAGCCCGAGAGGCCGATAGACGAGGGACAGTCAAGTAACGTTTGATTGCGAAAGACTTAGGGGATAGCGCCTTATGGACGGTTTCGATCGTCCATAAGGTTTTTTCTTGTACCCGCCCAGCCTAAGTCCTCCTGCCTGAGATCTGCTTCATCTGTGCTAACATAAGCTGACGCCTCCTTAGGCGCAGTGTCGCCTGGTTTCCGTCTCGTCAGGGACCGAACCGGCCTTACCGTCGGCCGCAATTGCGGCCGCAACACGCCTCATCGCGGAAGGTACACAAGCCATGCAGGTGAGTACCAACTGGCTCCGAGACTACGTCGCCACCACGCTTTCGCCCGACGAACTCGCGGCGAAGTTTACGATGCTGGGTGTCGAGGTCGAGGAGACATTTCCGCTGAACGAAGGCATCGGCGACATCATCGTCGCCCGGGTCGAGAAGGTGGCGCGTCACCCACACGCGGATCGCCTGAGCGTCTGCGAAGTGAACACGGGCGCGGAAACCGTCAGCGTCGTGTGCGGAGCTCCCAACGCGCGAGCAGGCATGATCGCGCCGTTCGCGCCAGTCGGAGCCAAGCTGCCGGCGGGCATGGAGATATCCGAGACGGAGATTCGCGGCGTGCGCTCCTACGGCATGCTCTGCTCGGAGAAGGAACTCGATATCTCCGAGGACGGAGACGGTCTTATGGACCTCCCTGCGGAGCTGACGCTCGGAGCATCGCTCGTCGAGGCGCTCCACCTCGACGATGTCGCGCTGGAAATCAGCATCACGCCGAACCGTCCAGACTGCCTCAGCATGAACGGGCTGGCGCGCGAAATCGCCACGGTCGAACGCCTCGAGCACACGCTCCCGGAAATCATCGTGTCGGAGGGCGAGACAGCAGCCGAGGAGCTTACCTCGGTCGAGATCAACGACCCGTCCCTGTGCCCGCGGTATGCCGCACGGGTGATCCGTGACGTGACGGTCGCCGCGTCGCCGCCGTGGTTGCAGCAGCGACTGCGTTCCTGCGGCATGCGGCCGATCAACAACGTCGTGGACGTCACGAACTTCGCGCTCATGGAGCTGGGGCATCCCTTGCACGCGTTCGACTACGACCGCCTGGCGGAGAACCGTATCGTCGTGCGCCGCGCTCGATCCCGCGAGACGATCAACACGCTGGACGGCAAGACGCACACGCTGAACTCCGAAACGCTCGTGATCGCGGACGCGGAGAAGCCCGTCGCGCTCGCTGGCATCATGGGTGGGTCTGAGTCCGAGGTGGGGCAAGGCACGCAGCACGTGCTGCTGGAAAGCGCCTACTTCAACCCGGTGAGCATTCGTCGCACCGCGAAGGCGCTGGGGATGCAGACGGAGGCGTCCTACCGCTTCGAGCGCGGCGCGGACCCCGAAGCCGTCATCACCGCGTTGGACCGTGCGGCGCAGCTTCTCGCCGAAGTCGCGGGCGGCGAGGTGTGTCAGGGCGTCGTGGACGTGTATCCCGAGCCGGCGGCTCCGGTGGAGATCGAATTCCGTCCGACGCGCGCCAACAAGGTGCTCGGCACGGAAGTCCCTTCCGACGAGATGACGCGCATCCTCGAGGGTCTTGGCTTCGGAGTCAGCGGCTCCGAGGATCTCGCTGTCTCCGTGCCGACGTATCGCCCCGACATCACTCGCGAAATCGATGTGATTGAGGAGATCGCGCGCGTGTACGGGTATGACCAGATTCCCGTGACTATCCCGGTAGGCGAGATTCCAGACCCACGGCTGGACCCATTCCTGAGCCTCAAGCGGCGCATCCACGAGGCGATGCACCGTCACGGACTGTACGAGGCGTGCCACGTCGCCTGGTACGCCACGGACGAGTACCAGAAGCTGCTGCCCGAAAACCACGACCCCATGCGGGACCAGATCGCCGTGGAGAACCCGTTGAGTCGGGAGATGGCTGTGCTACGCACGTCGCTCCTACCCAGCCTGCTACAGAGCGTGGCGTACAACCATCGACGCCAGGTCGAGCACGTCGCGCTCTACGAGCTACAGCGCGTGTTCATCCCCGGCGACCTCGGCGAGGAACTGCCTGACGAGCAGCTCATCCTGGCTGGCGCGATATCGGGTCCGTCCGGCAAGCACTGGTCGAAGGACAACGCCGGACCCGACTTCTACGACGTGAAGGGCATCGTCGAGGGACTGCTGGAGGAGGTAGGCGTCAGCGAGTGGTCGCTCGAGCGTCTCTCGTCGAGCACGCTGCACCCAGGACGTAGCGCCTCGCTACAGATCGGGGACCAGGAAGTCGGATGCCTCGGGGAGGTGCACCCCGACGTGCTTCAGAACTACGGTATCGGACAGCGCGTCTACGTGTTCAGTCTGAACGCCCACGCGCTCGAGGAACATGGTGACCCGGAGCGGTGGATGGACGCGCTGCCGCCCTTCCCGAACACGACGCGTGACCTTGCGATCGTCGTGGATGAGGACACCCCCGCGGAGGATGTCCTTAACGCCATCCGCGGCGCGGTATCGGGTCTGCTAGGGGCTATCACGCTCTTCGATGTGTACACGGGCGAGCACGTGGAGGAAGGCAAGAAGAGCCTCGCCTTTGCCCTGGAGTACCGGTCCCACGAGCGGACGCTCACGGACACCGAGGTCGACAAGCTGCAGGCGCAGATTCTCCATACGCTTGGGCAGGAGTTGGCCGCCGTTCTTAGGTCGTAGTAGACATGCGAGAGTGACCAGCCGTCGCTTCGTCTCGCATGGAGCGGCGGCTGTCCAGTCCTACCTATGGTTGCTTTACGCTCTCCTGCTCTGTCCGATGCGCCACGGCCTCGACGACATCCGGAAACAGCCGTGACACGTCAATGACGGCGATGTGGGTTGGCGTAGGGGAAGCACGCCACCCGCCCGGGATTCGATAGAAGACGATTTCCCTCCCATCCGGTGACCACGACGGGTGGTCGTCCAACGTGGAGTGATGATCCGTGACGCGGATCACGCGCTCGCCGTCGATCCTCACGGCACAGAGACCGGACGATCTCGGATAGCCTGGCTCCGGTGGGTCTGACCGCGAGTAGACAACCCACTGACCGTCCGGCGACCACGCTGTGGCGAGGCCGCTGCTCGCCTCCAACCGTATGGCTTCCTCCAGCCCAGACCCGTCCGCCATCGTCCGCCATATGCGCGCGCCTGTCTCGTGCTCCGCGCACACGAGAACGCTGGATCCGTCGCGAGACCAGGTGGGAGACCAGAGCTTCCCGGTAGGCGACGGCAGGCGGCGCACCTCTGTTCCATCCACCGCGACAAGGAAGATGCCCGGGAACGCCTTTTCACTGGAGGCGAGAGCGATCGTCTTACCGTCTGGTGACCACGACGGGCTGCCCCAAGCCGATGGTGTCCCTCTCAGCCGTCTCCGTGTGCCTGACTTCAGATCGTGTAGAAACAACCCCTCCTCGCAATACTGCGTGTACACGATGGACGCGCTGTCTGGCGACCACCCGTATAGACCGACGCCCAGATGGGCTACAGCCTCTGTGACGAGCCGGAGCCCAGCGCCGTCAGGGCTGACGACGCGGATGCCGAGGCCGTCCGAAGCGTTCCCCCAGAAACCGACTGTCGAGCCGTCTGGAGACCAGCGGGGCCAGCCAATATCCACCGAAAAGCGTGCCAGGACACGGACAGGACCAGCGTCCTCGGCTCCCGCAGTCAGTACAGCAAGAGACCCACAGATAATGACGCGCAATGCGTACGCCAACATGGCATGTACCCCTGCGTGTTCGACACCGCAAGCTCGGGCGTCGTTCGCTCGGGGTTAGCTGACGTCAGTCGGGATGGCCGCGAGGCGCCGGAGGTGTAAGATGGGCTCCCCGGGTGGTATTGGAGCTAGGAGGAGACGATGCCGCAGGACGCGCCCGCACCCGACCACTGGACAGAAGAGCGTCGCTTCCTGTTCGACCTCAAGGGGTGGGTCTGTTTCCCTTCGGTGCTGACGGACGACGAGATCAGCGCGTGCAGGGAGCATCTGGATCTCATCTACGACGAGCCCGGCTCCATCGACCCCGTCTTCCAGTCGCGACCAGGTCTAAGCGGCCCGCTGCAAGATCTGCTGGACCACCCCGTTCTGGCGGAGGTCCTCAGCGACATCATCGCGCCGGATGTCGAGGGCAAGGCGTACGGATTCCGCTGCGAGAGCAACTTCACCTATCGGCTCCGCGCGAACCCCGACCGTCAGTTCGTGAAGTCGCACACGGGCACTTCCCCGACGCCCAGCCCGCACGAGTACCGATGCGTGGACGGCAAGATATACAGCGGTCAGACGCGCGCCGTGTGGGAACTGAATCCTGTTGGTGAGGACGGCGGCGTCGGGACGCGCTTCCTGTCGGGCAGCCACAAGCGCAACCTGGCTATACCGGGCGATGTGTCCGACGCCGATGCGCCGTACTTCGAGACGTATTCGTGCCCGCCAGGGTCACTGCTCGTGTTCTGCGAACGCGTGCTGCATCTCGGCTCCGCGTGGCTCAACGAGGAGTACCCGCGGATGAGCGTGTTCAATTGCTACAACCACTTCAACGTGCAGGTGCACAAGATGAATATCACCCACGAAATGGTGATGGCGATGCCGGAGAAGCGCCGCACACTGTTCCGAGGCGCGTGGCACTGGTGGAACCGTGGCGCCGACGGGCGGCGCGACAACAGCTACTACGCCGAAGACAACCGAGCCCTCTAGATCGCGGGAAATCACCGGGAGGACTGACGTGCAGCTGAAAGTCGCCGGAGCGCAGATGGCGGTGGGGAACGACATCGCCGCGCACGCCGCAACCATCGGGCGCGCCATCAAATACGCCTTCGACGAGGGCGCCGACATCCTCCTCACGCCCGAGGGGTCGTTGAGCGGATACACGCACGAATTCGATCAGGCGGCGACGGAAGCGGCGCTGAAGGAAGTCGTCGAAGCGGCGGCTGAGGCAGGCATCGCGCTGGCTCTCGGGACGTGCTTCGTCGAGCCGGACGACGGCAAGTGCTACAACCAGGTGCGCTTCTACACCGCCGACGGCGAGTATCTAGGCTTTCACAGCAAGACGCTCCGCTGCGGCTCGATGACGGACCCACCCAAGGGCGAGATCAACCACTACGCCGTGAGCCCGCTCCGCACGTTCGAGGTGAAGGGCGTCAACGTCGGCGCGCTCATCTGCAACGACCTTTGGGCGAACCCGGGATGCACGCCGATGCCCGACCCCCATCTGACCCAACAGTTGTCGGAGATGGGCGCGCGGGTCATCTTCCACGCCATCAACGGCGGACGCAGCGCCAGCGAGTGGTCCGACGTCGCGTGGAACTACCACGAGTCGAACCTGCGGATGCGCGCGCAGGCTGGCGGGGTGTGGGTCGTCCCGGTGGACAACTGCCATCCCACGGAGCTGCGGTGCTCGTGCCCGTCGGGCGTTGTCGACAACCGCGGGCAGTGGGTCGTGCAGGCTCCCGTGAAGGGCGAGCAGTTCTTCTCGCATACCATCGAATTGGACGACTAGGCGCGTCAGACGGATGACCGTGCCCAGCGCGCGAACTCGCCGCCCGTCGGCGGTCGGGGTCATCGAATTGCCGGCCGTATAGCGTACTCCATACTTGCGGCAAGTGCTGTGCAGAGCTATCCTGCCCGTCCGGCGTCTGGCAGGTGTACGCAGCCCACAGCCAGTGATCGCGCCCACCGGTGACTTGGGGCGGTGCCGGTCAGTCGGCAGACTCGGAACGCGCGTCGGACCTGGGGAAGGGGCCGGCATGGCGTTTGGG
>CAYYPK010000007.1:0-151579 GCA_964473525.1 uncultured bacterium | reverse complement strand
GCACGTGATGGGAACACGTGCGCCAACGCCCAGCATCCGACCATCGCACGCGCCAACCTTCGAGCTCCTAGCTCGGAACGGTCACGACTGAGAAGCGTCGGTCATACTGTCTCGGTAGTGTTACTGCGTCAAAGGCGGGAAATGAACCCAGAGTCTGTCCCTCCAAGGCCGTCGGTGCTAGTGGCGTCTGGTAGCCCTCTGTTCGCCCGCGCGCTCACGCGTTCGCTGGACGCAAGCGAGGGCAGCGTCACAACGGTCGAGCAGTCATCGAGCGTGCGTGACGAACTCGCTAGCGGGGGCGTGGCGATTTGCCTGCTCCACGGCGCCCTTCCCGACGGATCTGGTATCGAGCTCTGCGCGTCCCTGTCGAGCGACCCGGCGACCCAGGGCGTGCCAATCGTCATCTTCTCGCGTGACGCGGCAGTCGAATCGGAAGCCCTTGAACACGGCGCGGCGGGCTTCCTTGCAGTGCCCTGCCCTGGCGCGGAGGCGCGCGAGACCGTTTCCGCGATCCTGGCGCCCTCCGAGCCGGCAGCCGGCGCCCCCGCTCGCGCGCCACAGCCTGCGCCAGAGGTGGTGGAGGCCGCCGCTTCTGTGCCTGAAAAGGCAGACGCCGCGGAGGACCGTGCGGCATTCCGCATCCTGCTCGTGGACGACAGTAAGGTCATCCATGCGCACGTGGGCGCCATACTCGAGGAAGCGGGGCACGCCGTATCGCACGCGATGGACGGCGTCGAAGGTCTGCAACGCGCGACTGACGACCTCCCGGATCTCATCATCAGCGACATTGAGATGCCCAACATGGACGGCTTCGAGATGTGCCGTCAGGTGAAGGAAGGCGCGCGCACGCAGAAGATCCCTATTGTGGTTCTCTCCTCGCGCGGAGCCAGTGTGGACATGGACCGTGGCTTCGATGTTGGGGCCAACGACTACCTCACGAAGCCCGTCGACGATAACGAGCTGCTCAGCCGCATCGATCATATCCTGGGCGACGTGCACGACGGCGTTGAGACGCGTGAACGCATCGTCGTCGCGGAAGACAGCCGTGTACAACGCAACCTGATCGTGCAGGGATTGGAGCAGCAGGGGTTTGAGGTCATCGCGGCGCAGAACGGGAAGGAGGGTCTCGACTTCGCCGTCAACTCGCTGCCCGATCTCATCATCACCGACTGCGATATGCCTGTCATGGACGGCAGGGCGTTTACGCGTGAGGTGCGCAGACGCCAATACCTGAACGACGTGCCGGTCGTGATGCTCACCGCGGCCGACTCGGACCTGGACCGCACGAAGGGCTTGCACGCCGGCGCTAACGCCTTCCTCTCCAAGCCGTTTGTGCCGGACAAGGTAGTGGTCATCGCCGAGAAGCTCATCGCCGAACGGCGCCTCAAGCGGGAGGGGCAGGCGATGCAACTCTATCTGTCGGACTCAGCCATCGCCGCCGCCGAGGCAGCAGCGGACACGATTCAGGATGTGCGCGACGTGATGCACGCTGAGCGCAGGTTCGTGTCCGTCTTCTTCACCGACATCGTAGGCTTCACGCCGCTGACGGAGAGCATGGAGGCGGAGGATCTCGTCCAACTGCTGAACGAGTACTTCGACATGATGACGCCGCTGTTCCAGAAGCATCACGGGGTCATCGACAAGTTCGTCGGCGACTGCATCATGGCGCTGTTCTTCGGCGAGACCGACGACGACCGCGCGGAAAGCGCCCGCCGGGCCGTCATGACCGGACTCGACATGCTCCACGCCTTGCGCGAGTTCAACGAGGGTCGCGAGAAGCAGATAAACGTGCGCGTGGGAATCAACTCGGGCGACGTCATCATGGGAGACATCGGCTCGCAACTCCTGCGCCGGGACCACACTGTGATCGGCGACAATGTGAACGTCGCCGCCCGCCTGGAGGGCGCCGCCGAACACGGCACGGTGCTCATCAGCGAGTCCACCTACGATCTCATGCGGGATTCCGCCGTGGTGACTCAGCTAGGGCCGATCCAGGTGAAGGGCAAGGCAGAGCCGATCAGTGTCTATCGCGTGGACGATCTGACTTAGGGGAAGGATTGCTCCCGTCATGAACGCCGACGACATCCTTCGCGACTTCCTAGAAGAGAGCAACGAGTTGCTCGACCAGGCAGACCAAGATCTTGTCGCGCTCGAGACATCCCCCGACGACGCGGGCACGCTGGCGAGCATCTTTCGCACCTTCCACACTGTAAAAGGAAGCTGCGCGTTCTTGGGCTTCGCGAGGCTTGAGGAATTGGCCCACAGCGGCGAGAACCTCTTGGGCAAGTTGCGCGACGGTAGCCTGTCCCTCAATGAGGCGATGACGGACTCCCTTCTCACCGTGCTGGACAACGCGCGAACCGCCCTGGCCAGCATTCAGTCGACCGGGTCCGAGCCGGAGGACGACTACGCTGAGCTCATCGCGCGGTTGCACGAGCTCCAGGGAGAGGAAGCGCCCTCGACTGATGTCGTGGCTCCCGAGCCAGACCCGGTGGAGACGACCGCGCGCGCCGAACCAGACAGCCCGACAGAGACGACCGCGGAAGCCTCCGAGTTGGGCGACTTCGTGGCCGAGTTCGTAGCCGACGCGTACCGAGGGCTTGACCACGTGGACCACGCGCTCGTCGCGCTGAGGCAGGGCGGGGGCAGGCCGGATGTTCTTGTTGAGGCGTTAGACGCCGCGCGGAACCTTCGCGAGGGGTGCGCGTTCATGGGTCTGGTAGCTTTGGGGGAGTTCTCGCTTGTCTGGGAGCACGCTCTGGGCGCGGTCATACAGCGTGCTGAGCCGCTGGGCGACGACGCCTGTGACGCGCTGATCGACGCGGCGGCGGTGGCTGCCGAGGCGCTCTCGGTCATCGAAGCTACGGGCGAGGAAGGCCCGCTGGACGAGGCGGCCGTGGTGGAAGCACTGTCGAGCATCACCCATGCAACGCCAGCGCGCGACGCGGTAGCGACACCGTCATCGCCGATCGAACCGCCCGCTTCGCCGACCACCGGAGAACCTGCGGCCGCGCGGCCTGCGCCGACGCCACCGGCGCCCCCCGCGGCAGACAAGATCCGCGTCGGGGTGGGCGTCCTTGACACGCTCATGAATCAGGTTGGCGAGCTTGTGCTGTCCCGGAACCAGATTCTGCAGTACTCCGGCGGCTTTGCGGATCCGGGACTCACCGCCATGGTGCAATCGCTGAACACCATCACGACAGAGCTGCAAGAGAGCGTCATGATGACGCGGCTGCAGCCCATCGGAGCGGTTTGGAACCGGTTCCCTCGCGTCGCTCGCGATTTGGCGCACGAGCTCGGCAAGCAAATCCGCCTGGAGATGCGCGGCGCCGAAACGGAACTCGACAAGAACCTCATCGAGGCGATCACCGATCCCCTGACGCACCTGCTGCGCAACTCGATCGATCACGGAGTCGAGATGCCAGCCGACCGCGAACAGGCTGGCAAGCCAACGGAGGGCGTCGTGGTGTTGCACGCGTACCACGAGGGTGGTCAGGTGAACATCGAAATCTCCGACGATGGAGGAGGCATCGACGTGCGGCGCGTGGTCGAGAAGGCGGTGCAGAACCACCTCATCTCGCCGGCGCAAGCGCGAGACATAGGAGATCGTGAAGCCTTCGCGTTGCTGTTCCATCCCGGCTTCTCGACGGCGGAACAGGTGACACACGTCTCCGGTCGGGGCGTCGGCATGGATGTCGTCCGCAGCAACATCGACCGCATCAACGGCGTCATCGACATCCAGAGCGAGCTCGGCGTTGGCACGAAGGTGAAGATCAAGATTCCGCTCACGCTGGCCATCGTGCCTGCCCTCGTGGTGACGTGCGCCGGCGGCCGGTATGCGATTCCACAGGCGAGCCTCGTCGCCGTCGTGCGTTTGGGAGAGGGAGACGAGGGCAGCCACGGCATCGAAGACCTGCACAACGCGCCGGTGTACCGATGGCGTGATCGTCTGCTACCACTCATCTCGCTCCGCGAGGAACTGGCGCTGACGCCGCGGGACGGCGTGGCTGCGGATGATCCGTCGACGATCGTCGTGCTACAGGCTGAAGGTCGTCTCTTCGGGCTGCTTGTCGACCAGGTGTTGGATAGTGGAGAGATCGTCGTAAAGGCGCTTGGGAAGGGGCTCAGCAAGATACCGGTGTACGCCGGAGCGACCATCATGGGAGACGGGACGGCGGCGCTCATTCTTGATGTTCTCGGGCTGCTACAGCACGCCGATCTGGCAGAGCATGAGGCGGCGGCCATGGAACTACAGGAGCCAGAGACGACTGCCTCGGATGCGACCCAGGCGATGCTGCTGGTCCGCCACGGAGGCGATCGGTTCGCTCTGCCGTTGGGGGATGTGCCTCGGCTGGAGAAGATTCCGCGCGCCGCGGTCGAGCGCGAGGCGGATCGCCCTGTCGTGCAATACCGGGGCACCGTGCTGCCCATCAAGGACATACTGGGCGGCTCGCCGGACGACGCTTGGTGGTCTGGCGAGGCGTCCGCTCGCGAGCAACGCTCGCTGAACCTGATCGTCTATGCGGATCGCGATCGTCCCGTGGGGCTGGTTGTCGACGAGGTCGAGGATGTTGTCGAGGAGGAGCTGACGTTGGTCTCCGACACCTCACGGTGGCCCGAGGCCATAGGGACAGCCGTGGTGCACGACGAGGTAGCGGCGGTCTTGGATGTCGACGCCGTGACGCGACTGTAGGAGCCTGCGGATGGAGCCTGTGGAACAGGCGCGGCAATACTGCACGTTCATGCTCGACGACTACTACTTCGGTGTCGATGCGACCGCCGTGCGCGAGGTTCTTGTCGACCAGCATGTCACGCACGTCCCACTTGCGCCTCCCGTTGTGCCAGGAGTCATCAACCTGCGCGGCGACATCGTCACAACCGTGGACCTCCGACGCCGCCTGGAACTCACGCCGCGCGAGGACGGCGCGAAATCGGCGCATGTTGTCATCGTGGTGGACGCGGAGGCGGTGAGTTTCCTCGTAGACGAAATCGGTGAAGTCACCGCGGCGAGCGTCGAGACCTTTGAACCGCCGCCGGACAACCTACGGGGCGTCGCGCGAGATCTGATCCTGGGGTCGCACAAGCTGACCTCGCAGTTGCTGTTGGTCCTGGACATTGGGAAGGCGGCGGCGCTCGAGTGATAGGCATCCGCGACACAAAGCGACCAAGGCCATGAGCGACAGGCAAAGGCGACCCGGGGTCGTCATCGCCATCGGCAATCAGAAGGGCGGCGTCGCCAAAACGACGAACTGCGTGCACATTGCTGCCGCCCTTGGCTCGCTGGGACGATCCTGCCTGGTGTGGGACATGGGCCCGAACCAGGGGGCGACTCTACAGTTCGGAGTCGACGGCGCCGAATACTACGGATCGTACGAAGTGTTGATAGGCGTCGAGCAGGCTGGCGCTGCCGTGTTACGGAACGGCGACGGTAGCGCGGCTCTACCAAGTGGTGTGGGCCTCATACCTGCGTCCGACCCGCTCGCCCGCCTAAGCAGAATCGACGACTGGCGTGGCGACGGGCAGCGCCCCCAGGACCACCTGCGCACGGCGCTCGACGCCCTTCGGTTGGAGTACGACTATGTTCTCCTGGACACCGCCCCAGACCTGACACCGCCCACGGCCGCGTCGTACCTGGCCGCTGACTGGTTGATCCTGTCCGCCACTCCAGAGCCGCTGTCACTCGTTGGGCTGAAGCACGCCGTGGCTCATATGCGCGAGGGCGCCGCACACGGGGTGGCGGCGTTGCTAGGGATCGTGATGTGCCGGGTCGAGAGAGGGATATTCAGCCGGTGGACGAAGTTCGATAGAGGGCTGGTCGCCTACGCGAAGGACTCGCTTGGCGCGCCAGACGGCAAGTCGCTCACGTTCGATACGACCATCGCCCGTTCCGTCGCGGTACAAGAGTGCCAGATGGCTGGGCAGACACTGTTCCAGATGAAGCCGAAGCATCGCGTCACGTCGCAATACCGCGCCTTGGCGAGGGAGATCGAAGCGCGCATCGACAGACTGTCGTAGACACGCGCCGGGTTGGGGGTTCCATGGCTAGAGTACGTTCGTCGGCAGAGCGTTTCGATCCGTTCGGTGACTTGGTCGGCGCCCCAGGCGGCCCCGCGGTTGGGACGCCCACCGTTCCTACGGCTGCCCCTCCACTGGATGGGTTCGCGCGCGTGGAGCAGGCGTTCCCGGTGTTGGATCACGTCCGCATGCCCACCATGATTGCGAACACGGACCTTCATCTCATTTACGCGAACCCGATGGCGCGCGACACGCTCCAAACCATCGAACCCGACGTGCAGCGCGCCTTCGGCGTGGGCGTGGACGAAATCATCGGCGGATCCATCCACCGTTTCCACTCGGATCCCGCGCGTATCGAGGCGATCCTACGCGACCCGGCGGCGCTCCCACGCGACGCCACCTTCACGTTTGGGGATACAACGCTCGAAACCCACATCAACCGTATCAGCGGGCCAGAGTCTGAGTTGCTGGGGTACGTCGTCAGTTGGTCAGACACGAGCGAAAAGCTAGCGATGCAGGCCGAGATGGCCAAAGCGCAGTCCATCGTGGAGAACGCGCCATCGAACATCATGATGGCGGACCTGGACCTAGACATTCAGTACATCAACCCCGCGATGAAGAAGTCCTTGGAGCTGATTCAGGAGCACATCCCCGTGCCCATCGACGCGGTTGTGGGCAGCAACCTCGACATCTTCCACAAGAACCCCTCTCATCAGCGACGAATCCTGGCGGACGACGCCAATCTGCCCTACACGGCGAACATCCGGTTTGGCGAGGAGAGGGTGGTCCTCAACATCACGGCGATCTATGACGCCGAGGGCGCGTACATGGGTCCCATGGCGACGTGGGAGTTCGTCACCGAGCGGCTCGCGCTAGAGCGGGAGCGCGAGGAGGCGGCGGTACGCGAGCGCGAGGAAGCGCAGATCCTACAGGAGAAGGTAGATAGCATCCTGCACGTGGTCCAGGCCTCGCAGGACGGCGATCTGACGCAGGACGTTGTTGTCTCTGGAAGCGACGCGATTGGGCAGATGGGCGAGGGTTTGCAGGCGTTCTTTCGCGATCTGCGCTCCAACCTGCGCGTGATACGCGACAACGGCTCCGCCATGAACGCCGCGTCCTCAACGCTCATGGACGTCAGCGAGCAGATGGGAGCCAATGCGGAACAGACGTCCGCGCAAGCGAACCTCGTTGCCACGAGCGCGCGGACCGTTAGCGAGAGCCTGCAGACCATTGCCGTGGCCGTCGAGGAGATGACTGCAAGCATCGGTGAGATCTCCGCCAACGCGAGCAAGGCGTCGCGCCTGGCTCACGACGCCGTCGAGATGACCGAGCAGGCAAATGCTATGATCGCCAAGCTGGGCGATAGCACCTCCGAGATCAGCGATGTGGTCAACCTCATCACCTCGATTGCCGAGCAGACGAACCTCCTCGCGCTCAACGCGGCTATTGAGGCGGTGCGCGCTGGCGAGGTGGGTCGTGGATTTGCGGTCGTTGCGAACGAGGTGAAGGATCTCGCGCGAGAGACGGCGCGCTCGACGGAGGAGATCAGCGGCAAGATCGAAGCCATCCAAGCGGACACCGACGGCGCGACGGAGGTCACGGGCCGCGTCAGCTCCCTAATCGACGAGATCAACGACCTGCAGACCGTGATCGCCACTGCCGTTGAGGAGCAGACGGCGACGACAGGTGAGATGTCGCAGAACATCACCCTCGCCGCGGATGGAAGCGTCGAGATATCCGACAACATCGACGGCGTCGCGCAGGCTGCGCAAGACACGGCGATCGGCGCGAGTGGGGCGCAGACCGAGGCTACGCAGCTCGCCGCGATGGCGGAGGAGTTCGCCCAGCTCGTGTCTCAGTTCCGGGTCGAGGACGAGACGATCGAGGGCGACGCAGCGGAGACCGCCGAGCGGCTTGCGCAGCTACTGGAGCGTGGCGCCTCCGGCGCGAGCACCGCTGCCAGCGAACTGGCGAGTGAGTTGGCTCGTATGTTGCGCCAAGGCTAGCGTGGTCCCGGCGGCGGATGGGCAGTCGCGCCTACCGCGCCGAGGCCCTGACGAAGGCGAACCATGGCCCGTAAGCGTGTGCTACTCGTGGATGACTCCGTCGTCATCCGCAAGTTCCTGTCGGACCTCGTGGACGATGATCCGTCACTCGAGGTCGCGGGGGCAGCCCCAAACGGCGCGGTGGCTCTGACCAAGATCGATATGGCCCGCCCTGATGTCGTCGTGCTCGACGTAGAAATGCCTGTAATGGGTGGCCTAGAGACGCTCAAGGCCATCAAGAAGGATCGGCCGGGTCTACCCGTCATTATGTTCTCGTCGGTGACGACAGCGGGCGCGGATGAGACGGTCGAGGCGCTCCGCCTCGGGGCCGCGGGGTACATCGCCAAGCCAGGGGACGCTAGCGAACGCGCCGTGGCTGGGGCGCAGCTCATCGAGAGAATCCACGCGGTTACGGGCGGCCGCGCCACCGCTTCTCGCGCGCCACGCGCTACGTCTGATTCAGCGGCGGCTCGCACTGTCGCCGCGCGGAAGGCGGCTTCGGACGATGCTCCCGCCCCGACGCACGCAACCACGGCGGCGGTCAAGCGCCTGCCAACTCGCAGCGGGTCCATGGGCAAGGTCGATGTGCTCGCGATCGGGGCTTCGACGGGAGGGCCGGACGCGCTCGCCCACTTCTTTGCCGCGCTTTCTCCTCCGCCTCCCGTGCCCATCCTGATCGTGCAACACATGCCCGCGCACTTCACTGGACAGCTTGCCAGGAGGCTCACGCGGGTGTCGGGGATACCCGTGCAAGAGGCTGTCGATGGCGTGGAGCTGCAGCCGGGGCAGGCATATCTGGCGCCCGGCGGCTATCACATGGTGTTGGCGCGCCAACTCAGCACAGTGCGGCTGTGTCTGAATCAGGATCCCCCGGTGAATTCCTGCCGCCCCTCCGTGGACGTGCTTTTCGAGTCCGTGCAGGCTGTCTATCGGCAGCGAGCGCTCGCAGTCGTGTTCACGGGCATGGGTGAGGACGGGCTGCGAGGCGCAACTGCCCTGTCCGAGGCCGGGGCGCAGCTTGTGGTTCAGGACGAGGCCACGAGCGTTGTCTGGGGCATGGCAGGGGCAATCGCGAACGCTGGCATTGCCAAGCAGGTGCTGCCATTGGACGAACTCGCGCCAGAGGTGACGCGGCGCGTGCACTTCGCCCGTTAGCGAGGATGCGATGCCCGTAGCTGCCCCGGAATTCGACTATGTGCGCCGGCTCGTGCGAGATCGGTCTGGCGTCGTGCTCGATGACTCGAAGACGTATCTCGTCGAATCCCGCCTGCGACCCGTGCTGAAGCGCCACGCCATGCGCACCCTGACCGATCTCGTGGCTGCGCTACGCCGTCATCCGCCAGATGAACTTGCGGCAGAGGTCGTTGAGGCGATGCTGACGGGCGAGACAGCGTTCTTCCGCGACGGGGCTCCGTTCGAAGCGCTGCGCGATCATGTCTTGCCGGAGTTAACGCGCACGCCTCGCGCGCGTCCCCTCAACATATGGTGTGCCGCCGCGTCCAGCGGGCAGGAGCCGTATAGCGTGGCGATGCTGCTGGCAGACCACTTTCCTCACTTGGGGAACGGGCGCGCGCGGATCATCGCGACCGACCTGTCCAACCAAGCCCTATCCCGCGCGCGCGCCGGTGTTTTCAATGATGTCGAGATCGCGCGTGGCATCGCCAACGATGTCCGCGACCGGTACTTCGACCGTGAGGACGGGCAGTATAGGATCGCGGAACACCTGAAGCGTACAATTGAGTTCCGCCAGATCAACCTGCTGCACAACGTGCCACCGTTCGCGCCCTTCGACCTGGTGCTAATGCGGAACGTGCTCGTGTATTTCGACCCCGAACTCCGCTCGGCGATTCTCACACGGACCGCCGCAACCATGGCTCCCGGCGGATACCTGCTTCTCGGGAGCTCCGAGGGGGTTGTTTCGGACACCAGCCTGCAGGCCGTGCGTCACGGTCGTACACGATTCTTCCGCCGCGTCTCGGCTAGCGAGCGCACATCGCACCCAGGCTTAGAGCCTCGCCACCCCGGGTGAACGGATCCCTACGCCAACTACCGGCTCCGCGCGTTGGCGTGTTCCCGTGCGGGCTGCGTCTGTTCTCACACGAAGTCGCGCATCGCGTCAGCGATAGCGCCTGGAGACCTCGCCAAAGGCTCCAGCCTCTCCCGAGAGAGTTGGGCCGACGAGCTCAGCGTCGCTACGCCCTGACCACAGACCGTTGCTCACGTCGCAGCTCCCGTGCCTCGCCCTACTAGAGGCGCGCCGCACGGAAAGGAGAGCGAAATCTCGCGCCTTCCGTGTGCCATGGCTTGCACGTAGAATGTACGCGCCTGCCTGACGACGCGCGCAGCCTGCGTTGCGGGAAGGCCGAATCGCGTTGACGAGGAGGCAGAGCCATGGCCCTACCCGACGCCATGCTGGACGAACTGATAGCCCTGACCCACGACCCAGATCCCAAGGTGCGCGTTGAGGCGCTTCATGAGTTGTGCCCGTGCCAATTGAAGGCTGACTACGACCGCGCGTGGGACCGCATCATCGAGATGGTCGAGGACGACAACGTTAAGGTGCGAGGCGCCGTCTTCCACACGCTCGGCGACGGCTCGCCGAAGCGCCGCGAGGACGACGTTGTCGGAGCCATACGTAAGTTGGAACACGACGACGACAAGAAGCTCAGGCGACGCGCCCGGAACCTCATCGCGCACTACCGGCGCACCGGTAAGATCAACGTCCTCTAGCGGCAACGAAGCAGGAGCGCCATGAAGGTTCTCATTATCGGAGGCACCGGCCTCATCAGCACCCCTATGGCGTCCGATTTCTTGGCGCGGGGCGATGAGGTCACGCACTACAACCGGGGCAAGGCGGCCGCAACGCCAGATGGCGTCTCTCAGATCACCGGAGACCGCAAGGACTACGCCGCGTTCGAGCGACAGATCCAGCAGGGCGATTCGTACGACTGCATCATTGACATGATCTGCTTCCATCCCGACGAGGCGCGCAGCCTTGTACGCGCCGTCGAGGGCAAGACGGGTCACCTGATCGTGTGCAGCACGGTGGACGTGTACGCGAAGCCGGCGTCTCGCTACCCCATCACCGAGGAGGAACCGCACGCGCCGCCGCCGTGGCACTATGCACGGCACAAAGCGGTGATAGAGGCGCTCCTTACCGACAACGCGGAGCGAACCGGGCTGCCGACAACGGTCATCCGTCCTGCCTACACGTACGGCGAGGGCAGAGCGATGATCCACAGCTTTGGCGAGTCATCAACGCACCTGGACCGCATACGCAAGGGGAAGCCGATCGTCGTACACGGCGACGGTAGCTCGCTGTGGGGCTCGTGCCATCGGGGCGATGTCGCTCGAACATTCGTACACGCCGCCGGAGCCGAGTCCACGTTCGACAAGAGCTACCACGTGACCGGCGAGGAGTGGCTCACGTGGAACCAATACCACGAGGCCATTGCCGAGGCTATCGGCGCGCCCAAGCCGACGCTCGTGCATATCCCCACGGAATTGCTGGACCGCGTCGCCAAGAGGGCGCATATCTGTGCCATCAACTTCCAGTACAACAACATCTTCGACAACACCGCAGCTCGGGCTGACCTCGAGTTCAAATACACGATTCCCTTCCGTAAGGGGGTCGCCCGCATCTACCGCTGGCTTGAAGAGCATGGGACGATCGCGAACAGCGACGACGACCCCTACGACGACCGCGTGATAGCGGCGTGGGAACAACTAGGCGTTGGCATGGGCGATGCGCTATCGGGCCTGGATGACTGAGCGGCCTCACTGGGAGACGTCGATGCGCGTTGGCATACTAGGCGGCACGGGGGCGATGGGAGGCCTGTATGGCGCCCGCTTGGCGAAGGCCGAACACGACGTCACCCTCGTAGACGTGAACGCCGACGCCGTAGACCGTGTGAACCGCGAGGGAATGCGCGTCGACGCGGCCGAAGGGTCTGAGACGATCCGCGTTCCCGCTACGACGGACCCCGCATCTGTCGACGTCGTCGACGTGGTGGTCGTCTTCGTGAAGTGCTACCACACGGAGCAAGCCGTGCGTTCTGCTCTCCCCATGGTCGGGGACCATACGGTCGCGCTCTCCCTACAGAACGGATGGGGAAACGCGGCCCGCATCGCCGATATCGTTGGGTCCGAGCGCGTCGCGGTCGGGGTCAGCTACAACAGCGCTACCGTCCTCGGCCCTGCCCACGTCCAACACACGGGCACAGGGGTGACGTTTCTAGGGGAGCTCGCTGGGGGAGTGTCGGAACGTGTCACCCGGATCGCGGACGCTCTGGACGACGCCGGCCTGGCAGCGGAGGCGACGAGCGATGTCCTCCAAGAGATATGGTCGAAGCTGGCGCTCAACGTCTGCACGCTGCCCACATCCGCAGTCCTGCGGTTCACCGCCGACGAGCTCATCGCCGACGCGAACGTGCGCGAACTCATGCGCGAGATACTCACCGAGGCGGTCGCCATCGCGAACGCGCAGGGCATCCCACTCGATTTCGACGAGCGCTGGACGACCATCACAGACATCCTGACGCGGGCGGTCGGCGGCAAGGCGTCCATGCTGCAGGATGTCGAGGGCAAGCGGCGGACGGAGATCGACGTCATCAACGGCGCCGTCTCGGCGATGGGCGCTGAATTGGGCATCCCCACGCCGTACAACGAGACGATGGCGCTGCTCGTGAAGACGATTGAGGATGCGTACGATACGGCGGCGCCAACATAGTGTTCGACTGCTACCGGCTGGCGAATGCCAGGGCGAGGGCCGAATGGACCGTACCTGCGTCATATTACGCGCCGCACGCCCGAGTCCTCGGTGGAGTTACGATCGTCGAAGTAACCTGGCCACTCACGCAGCGCCTCGTAGAAGTCGCCGATAGTTCCACCTAGGACCGGCTCGCGGCGGTTCTCTACGTTGAGCTCCTTCACGCTCAATGTGAGCGTCTCGGTCTGCGAAGGCTCGTCGTAGTCATACCAGACCGCTGAGCCCGGCTGACCGTTCCGCGCCAGATCCAACCAACGATCCATGAACAGGATCGGCACTTCCCTGACGCAGTCCTGTAGCCGGTCGTACTGTCTACGCCGGCCTTTCGGCTTCGGTGTTCGATAGCGGATCTGGACATCAAGGTCTAGCTCGGTCAGGTCCACGCGCTGGAGGTTGTATGTTGCATCCAGCCACAGAAAGAACACGCCTGAGTTCTCGTTGATGGAATCGGCGTAGGTAAGGTCCACTGTAAGCACACTGTCGGAATCCCAGCAGAACCCCGCCGCCGAACGCGCTGGGTTGGTGCGAGGTGATATACCGAACCCGAATGTGTCAACAGGCCCGAACGTCTCCCCACCTGGAGCCTCGCCGGCTCCCATTATCCGCGTAAGTATCGTGGCTGACGCGCGGCCAAAGCCCAAGTGAGCGCGTCTCCACTCCTGCAAGCTGTCACACACGATGAGCAGCGCGGCGAGTGGGTCGCTCTTGCCATCCACGGCTGGTAGGCGGGAGTTGTGGAACGCGATCGCGCGGGCGGCTAGTGTGTAATCATCGCTATACACCGCACCCAGCTTCGCGATGACTGTGTTGAGATAGTGCGCCATGACCACGCCGTGGTCGTGTCCTCGGCCCGTCTCGTCCTCCAGATCTGGATAGCTGTTGAACGCTGTTCCGAGCTTGCTAACACCGTGCCGGACTCCACTCGTGAACGAGTCAACAGCAGGATGCGCAGCAAAGAAGTCCATCAACGTGAGGGCACCCTTGAGAGTTTCAACGCCATAGCCCGTGTCGTGCAGGAGCGCTGCGACCCACCATTGGCGAAGCAATGCTATTCTGCTCGTACGACGCTTGTCCGCCAGGTGTGCGACCAGTTCGTCGTCGGGATCTGGTACGCTTCGCTGGCGAACATGGCTCAGCAACAACGCGTGTCCAAGGAGACACACTTCTATCGCATGGAAGAAGTGATCTCGGTAATAGGGTTTCAGTACATGAAGCGCCGGCTCGCTGCGCATCGACTGGCGCAGGTGGGAGACGATGTCCAGGCGCCGTGGGATCTTGAGCACGCGGTAGCCATACTCGGCGAGTACGGTTGTTAGGGCCTCTATCGTCTCTACCGTCCACTTTGGGCTTGTTAGGAGCATCCGGGCGAGCACCGCGAGCTTCGCTGGACACTCCAGGGTACTCGCATGTGGTTCGCCCTGGGTCCAGGCAGAGATGTGCTCGTCATCAACGATGAGCCGCTCGATGGCGTAGGCGGTAAATGCACGTAGCAGCGTCCAGTTGTTCGCGGCGGCGAAGTCCACGTCGGCATACAGGAACTGCACCGCCTCCTTCAGTGCCTCCAAACCTTGCTTACGCCATGCCCGCCATTCGTCGGTGGCCCAGTGCGTACTCCGATTGTTCTCCCAAAACCTAGTTTCCCACGTGGCAAGACGCCCTAGCACGTGGAGGCGCGGTAGGCGGTCGACGGTAGCATGGCAGAGCCGCGGGCAACCGTCTTCGTCGCCTACGCGCCCGCCGGATGCCCCGAAGCATCCGCACTCGCCGGAAGGGCAGAATGTCTCGGTGATCTTGGCCAAACCGTCTATTCTGGCCGGCATCGACACCCTAGAGGCGGCAGATGCCGAGCAGTATCCGCTGAGGAACTCCGCGAATTCATCGACGGCAATTGGCAACACATGCTTGCTCGATAGCTGCTCCATGAACGCTTCGTGCGTGCTGTCACCGTCTTTCAGCAGCGCGCGAACGCCTGCCTGGTGCTCGGACGCCCAATCGAACCAAAGCCTTGCAGCGGTGACGAACTCCTTGACGTAGTCCCCGTACATGAAGTCCTGGACGTATTCCGTGGAGCGTTCCGATTCGTCTTCGGTGTTCCGCCCACGCGGTACAAGGATGTCCGAGTCTACGAACACCAGGTAGTTATAAACGCCCGGAGGGCCGCCTTGCTTGTCCGCTACCCAGGGCCAAGAGACCCCAGTGCGGCCGATCAGCACTGATGCCTCTTCCTCGTCTTCGCCACGCGGCCCGCTACGTGGGACCATGTCCCACAGATATGGCCTCTGCCAGCGGCTCTCAACACCAAGAACGTCCTCGAGTCCGGGTCGGACGCATTCCATGGATGCGCGCGCGCGCCCATCGTCGCACGCTGGCAGTGGGGCTTCCGCTAACACATCAACGCGGCCTGTCGTCGTCGTATACCGCACGGCCCCGACACATTTCGCTTCGCTCATGGCGACTAGCTGGCGGAGGAACGAGTACATACAGCGGTATTCACCCTCGCGTATGCCTGAACGTAGCCGGCTAAGCGCGCGTAACATGGCCTGTCTCACGCTAGCGCTCCTGCCCCACTAGGATATCAATGAGCACGTCCGGGAACACCGGCTTCCGAAGGGCGATCAGACCAGGCAACTCGAAGGTCGAGGCTGATATGTCGCGCGCGGTGAAGACGACCACATGCCAGTCGGATTCGAAGGTCTCGCGGTGTTTCTCTAGGAACTTGACGCCTGCATCGTACTTGACCAACTGTGCTACCTCAGCATCGATGCCAATCACTCTCTCTGCGACCTTGTCGACAGCCGATGTGTCTCCCCGGTTGAGACCCCGCTCCAGGCTCTGGGCCATCAGCTCCACGCGTTCCTTCCGCAGCTTGTCCAGGGGCTCGAGATCTTCCTCGCGGAGCGGTATCATGAGATCCAGCATGAGCACATTGGGGCGCCCATGATCCTGGCGTTCCCATCTGACCAGAGCTTCCGTCCCGCCTTGCGAAGTCCGTTGTGGATCCACGGCCCACCCCAGCGCGCGGCCGTCGGCCGCGATGCCCTCAACCAGCGCCGGGTTGTCGTCGATCACGAGTAGGTAACCTTTACACATCGTACATCTACCCTACTAGGTACCGTGGGTCCGCATCAGAGGCAGCCCAATCATCGCAGTAATGAGGTGCCGGCTTGGGTCGGCTTGGGATGCGTTCTCGTCCGGAGGGACGCTGTGTATGCCGACGCGTCCGTTCTGTCCTTTCACCAATGCCGCCACGTGTGGTAGGCCGAACCCCGACCCCGGGCGACGGACACCCTCATCCTCGACTTCGGCCCGCTCTCCGATCTGGAAGTAGCGTTGGTAATCTTCGGCCGGGAACCCAACGCCGTAGTTCTGTATGGACACGATGGCCATCTCACGTTCCTCTCGGAACCACACTCGTACCCTGTGGTTTCGATAAGAATACTTGATCGCATTGTCCATTAAAAGGGTCATGATGTTACGTACATGCGCACGATTTGCGTCGACCCACAGATCCCCTCCTCCATATGACTCTATATCAATCTCTATGCCTTTATTGTTGGCCTGATATTCGAATCCGTAGCGCACGTCATGCATCAGGAGTTCGATGTTGAAGCTCTTCGGCACCAAGGGCTCTCGCTCGAGCATCGCCGCATCGAACAATATCTGGTTCACGGCTGCCTCCGCCTTGTCCAACGGACCATCGTCCTCCTCTGCTGCTTCCACCGCCGGGGTGAGTCGATGTAGTGCGTAGAGCAATTCCATGGCGGGTGTCCGGATCAGGTGGCCGGCGAAGCTCACGTTTGTCATGAAGTTGTCGCGCTGTTCCCGCAGGGCCTGGACGACATAGTCTCCCGTGATCTGTTCCATGAGGGCTAGGCAAATCGACGCGGCGAATTCGGCGAGCCCTTCACGAAGGTCTCCGACTAGGGCGACTACGAATGAGGTGTGCACAACGCCTCCTGCAGACACGTCGGTGCGGAGCACCCGCACGGGTGCGCCATCAGGGGCGATTGCCGCCCAAGCTCCGATATTCTGTCCGTCCCGCAAAGGCAAGGGCTTCAGCGCGCCGTCTGTAGTCTCTGGTACATGCTCGTGCTCGACGTGCTGTCCCCGCTCGGGGTCTGCGTGGGTGTCTGCCCACACGGCGTATGACGCCACCTCACGGGCAAGTACGACGACGCGAAGATCCAGCAGCGCCGCAAGTGCGCTGCTCACCTCAGAGACTCCGTGCCAGAACCCGCCAATCCGGTCTTCTCTACGTAGTTGCGACAGGCGCTTGGTGGTCAATACAGTGGCCCGGGACATTTCAGTCTCGATTCGCGCGCTGCGCAGGGCATCCACCGTGCTCTGCACCGCGACTCCGAAGCGGCCGAACGCCTCTTGGCGCCTGTCGTATTCGTCCGGCTTGATGGCCTCCTTCGCCACCAAGCGGCGCAACTCGCATCGTTGCTCGGGGTCGGCTTTCCTGTCCACTAGCTCGCATATGACATCCTTGGCCTTCTGGTCGTCCTGGATCATCTGGCCAGCGAGAAGGACACCCCTCACCTTTCCTCCAATCATGACGGGGAACGACATATCCTCCAGGCCCATATGGCAGCGATGCGTCTCGCGCGCCGCGTCCGGGCGGTCGCGTCGATCGCTAGCCGCCTTCACATCGCAGTCCTTGCACTGCTTGTCGAGCTTGGGATCCTTGCGGAGGAATGCGCAGAAAGGGTTCCAGTGCTTGGAGAGGGGTGGGTCGCTCTCCTGCCGATCCTGGTCTTTGTCGTCGAACGGGTCTACGCGGCCCCATTCGCCCGGCTTCTCGTAGTCATCGTGCAGGAGTACCACACCTGCGCCAGTGCGGAAGTGGTGGCTCTGGAGGAGTTCGATGAGAAGCTCGTGCGGGACCACATCGACAACACGCTGCGGGCGGTGAGCGGCCTCGAAATCCCTGAAGCTGAAGGACACGTTCAGAACCTTTCCTAGATATCCGCGAGTAAGCTATCGTAATGGCGCTCTTCGCACAAGCGTGATTTGAGAGGAGAACTCGGTTGCCTGCTTACGCAGTGGACTGTCGAACGTGGAGGTCGTACTTGACGGCGGCGACGTTTGTCGGCCCGGGCCGCCGTCAGTATCATTGCCCTCGGACGACCAAACACTCGAAGGCGACCCATGCGCTACTTTCCCGACTCCCTCATGCGGATGCTCACGGAACTCCAGAAGCTGCCCGGCGTCGGGCCTAAGACGGCGCAGCGCCTGGCGTTTCACATCCTCAAGGAGCCTGCCGAGGACGCCCGGCGACTGGGTGACGCCATCGGTGGCATCCACGAGCGGCTGACGAACTGCTCCATCTGCGGAAGCATTACGGAACTGCATGACGACCCGTGCCGCATCTGCGAGCATCCACAGCGCGACCACAAGGTCATCTGCGTCGTCGAGGACGCGGACGACGTGCCGATCTTCGAGCGCACTGGCACGTACAACGGCATGTACCACGTGCTAGGCGGACTGCTGTCGGCGCTCAATCACGTGCGACCCGAAGACCTGCGCATCCCGGAGCTTCTGGATCGCCTGCACGACAGTGAAGTGACCGAGGTCATCTTCGCGCTAAGCCCGAGCGTGGAAGGCAACGCGACGGTGACTTTCATGCTGGGACACCTCACCACTCTCGATGTCCGCGTGACGCAGATCGCCTACGGGGTGCCCATCGGGAGCGATCTGGACTACGTAGACGAAGTGACCCTCAGCCAGGCGCTCGAAGCACGCAACGAGGTAACTTGATGCGTAGCCGACCCGTCGTCGCCCTCTTGCTGCCTGCGCTGGTGCTGCTCGGATGCGTCGCGGACGACCGCATCGCGGACGCGCAGGGGCTCCCGACGTTCAACGGCGGGTTAGCGATGGTCGCGCTGGAACGACAGGTTGCCATCGGTCCTCGCGTGCCGGGAACCGCGACCCACCTCGAAGCGCGCGATTACCTCGTAGAACAGTTCGGCGTCTTTGCTGACCACGTGGAACTACAGTCGTTCTCGATCACCGACGACGACCGCGAAATCCCCATGCACAACGTCATCGCGACGTTCGGGAACGCCACAGAATCGCCCGTGATGCTATGCGCCCATTGGGACACGCGGCCCTTCGCGGATCGCGACCCGAACCCCGAGAACCGCGACAAGCCAATACCCGGCGCCAACGACGGGGCCTCGGGCGTCGCCGTGCTCATCGAGTTGGCGCGGGTGTTCGACATCGTGGCGCCGCCTGTTCCCATCGTGTTCGTGCTGTTCGACGGAGAGGACTGGGGCAAGTCGACCGCGAACATGTTCCACGGGTCGCGGTATTATGCTCAGAACATCACGCCGGCCAGACCTCGGTACGCCATCCTGCTCGACATGGTGGGCGACGCCGACCTTTCCATTCCCATTGAGCCGACTTCGCGCAAAGCCGCGCCCGAACTCATGCGCGATCTGTGGGCGACGGCGGCCGACATGGGTGTGACGCAGTTCAGCTCCCGCACGGGACCGGCGATCTCCGACGACCACGTCCTGCTTATCAGAGCAGGCATCCCGGCGATCGACCTCATCGACTTTAGCTACCCACCGTGGCACACGCTCGAAGACACGCCCGACAAGTGCTCCGCGGAGAGCCTGGAAGCTGTCGGGTCGGTGCTTGCGCGCTACATCTACACTCTCGGCGGCTGAGGGCGATGAGGGAAGCCATCGCGACAGCGTTCGTGGCGGCGGGTTTCCAGCTCAGCGACGAGCAAGTGACCGCGTTCGTGGACTACGCAGCCCTCCTCGACAAGTGGAACGCGCGCATGAACCTGACCGCCGTGCGCGATCCCGCTGAAATGGTTCACGCGCACTTCGTGGATTCGTGTCTCGCGCTGCATCATGTGGAGATCACGGACGGCGCGCGCGTAGCCGACATTGGGAGTGGAGCGGGGTTCCCTGGGGCGCCGCTGGCGATTCTGCGCCCGCAGGCGCGCTTCACCCTCATCGAGTCGGTCTCGCGTAAGACGGGTTTTCTGCACGCGCTGAAGTCGACGTTGCGCCTGTCCGGCGTGTCCGTGGCATGCGAGCGGGTGGAACCGGGCGCCCTACCGGACGACTGGCTGCGCGCGTTCGACGGCGTCGTCTCGCGGTACACCGCCTCGGTCGAGTGGGTGGCGGAGTGCGCGCGGGGCATGGTCCGCCCCGGTGGATGGTGCGTCGTCCATAAGTACGACGACGACGACGAGCGCTCTGCGTTGGATCGCGTGGCTGCATGGCCGACGGTCGCGGAGACCCGCTGGCGGTCGGACGAGAGGGCGGCCGAGCGTCGACGCTTCGCGTACGTGCGGTTTCGCGACGAACCCGAGCGCCAGCGGGCAGACGCGTGAGCCCGTCGTGACACTCCCGCAATGTGGTAGGGCTGCCGCCGTCGAGATGCCCACACGGATTGCTCCGGGCGTTCGTCAGAGGCAGAATCGGACGTGTCGTCCTGTTGCCATGGCGTTTGGACACGCTTCATGCCGTCGAGCCCGACGCGGGTACCTACGGTCTACCGATGGCTCAGCAGCCTCCGCAGCCAGCTTGTGCTCATGCTGCTTCTCGCCTCTCTGGCACCCGTGCTTGCGGTCGTGTTCCTCCCAGGTGTCGGTCTCTACGACCAGAGCCGGTCGTCGTTGGAGGAGGCCGTCGGCGTGCACCTGCACGAGGTGGCCGACGAGTTGCTGGGGCGCGCCACGGAGCCGGCGCAGGCGCGTTTGGACAACGTGGTCGGCCTCGCGCGCGATGTGGTGCAGCCTCACCTTGCCGAGATGATGCGCCACGACCCGACCGACCTGTACCGCTCGTGGAAGTTCTCCGGTCAGTCCCTCGATGCCGGTCGGATGGCGTCGTTGCGCCGCGCGCTGACGGATCGCGCGCCTCGCATGGTCCACTACGTCATTGCGGACGCGCGCGGCATCTTACTGATGTCGAGTGACCTGCACGCGCCCTTTGACGTCAGCGAGGAGCCGTGGTGGAAGGAAACCGTCGAGAGTCGACGCAACTACATCGGCAAGACCGCGTACGACGACGCGAGCGATTCGGTGATCCTGACGATATCGGTTCAGGTGCGGGAGGGCAGCACGCCGTTAGGGGCTATCAAGGCGGTGTTCGCCATGCCGGAACTCGGGCGGCTCACGCGCATATCTTCGTCGGGCGGGATCGACCGGGAGCGCGACATCGTCATCATGGGCCTCGACGGGCGGGACGGCGCGGTGTACATGGTCGCGTCCTCCGCGTCAGATTGGCGCGACCTGCGCGACGGTGACCGTGTGTACATGGAGGTGGACGGGCATCCTGAGTGGAACACGAGCGTCACGGTGGCGCTGGACCACATCGACTTGCCCACGGGATCTTCGGTGTCCGTGACCGACAGGACGGTCTCAGAACTCGAGGGGGAGATCGCCGCACAGTTGGCGCGCGAAGGGAACCTCGCGTCGCCGCCCATCACGCGTCTCGGCGTGAAGAAGGCCCAGTTGCTTTATTCCCGCGCGGCAGAGGAGGCGACGCGCCGGAACTCGTCGCAGCGCCGACGATTGTACAGCGTCGAGAAGGACGGCTACGGAGCCGAGCGTGTCTACGGTATGGCGCGTCCCGCGGGGACGTTGCCGTGGTCGGTCGTCGTGTCCGAGCCAACGCGGCTGGCGTTTACGTCGGCACAGGCGCTACGGCAGCGCGTGCTGTGGTTCGTTGGCGCAGCCATCGCGGCGTTGGGCGTAACGTCGGTCGTTTTCGCCAGCCGCCTGATGCGGCCGTTGAGCCAGATCACGGACGCGGCACAGTCCATTCGCCGTGGCGACTACCAGCAGGCGATCCCCATCACGATGCACAACGAAATCGGCATCCTCGTCGAAGAATTCAACGAGATGACCGGCACGGTGCAGGAGGCCCTCGGAAGCCTCACACGGGAGGAGAAGAAGCTCAGCAGCGTCCTGAACAGCGTAGCGGAAGGCATCGTCTATCTGGACCTCGATCGGAAGATCGTGCTGACAAACCCGGCAGCGGAGCACCTACTCGGGCTCCCGGATGACGCTGCGGGCAAGGTTGTGGACGAGCTGTTGGACCCAGCCGTCGTCGTCGAGTTGTTCTCCCGAGAGCGCGTCGCGCGACGACGCGCGCAGCCGGTGTCCACCGAGGTGTCCCTCACCGTTGGTGACGAAACGCGCGCGCTGAAGGTGGTGTCGAGCGCTGTCACGGCGGGCGACGACGCCTCCATCGGCACGGTGTACGTCCTGGACGACATCACGCGGGAGAAGGAAATCGAGCAGATGAAGTCGGACTTCGTCGCCCTTGTCTCCCACGAGTTGCGCACGCCCCTCACGTCGATCTACGGCTACACGCGACTCATCCTGGACGGCAAGACTGGCGACGTGCCTGAGCTCACGCTAGACAAGCTGGTGCGTGTCGAGCGGCAGGCGTTGCGGCTGTCGCATCTCATCAGCGACCTGCTGGACCTGTCGCGTATTGAGTCCGGGCGCATGGAGATGCGCATGGCGCCGACGTCCATCGTGGAGGTCGCAGCGACGCGCATGGACGACATCCGCACGCAGGCGGACGACAAGGACATCACGCTGAGCCTCGAGGCGGCCGACGATGTGCCGGACGCCGTGGCGGACGGCGAGCGCATCGGGCAGGTCGTCACGAACCTGCTGAGCAATGCTGTGAAGTTCACGCCTCAGGGCGGCAGCGTGCGCGTGCGGATAGGTCAGGAGGGCGAGCAGTTGTCAATACAGGTCATCGACACGGGTACAGGCATCCCGCCTGAGGAGCGGTCCTTGATCTTCGACAAGTTCCACCAGGTGAGCAACGTCCACACACGCCAGCAGGGCGGCACGGGACTAGGACTCGCCATCGCCAAAAGCATCGTCGAGGCGCACGGCGGCCGTATCTGGGTGGACGATGGCGCGGGGTCGGGAAGCGACTTCCGTTTCGTGCTGCCGCTCGCCGACACAAAGGGCGCCGTGTTGACGCATGCGTAGGGAGGACATATCCCTGCAAACGCCCTTACTGACTGAGATTCTCTTGCCAAACGAGGTGGCGTCTGGCACGATAATCACGGTCGACAGGCGCGCCGCTAGCTCAATGGTAGAGCATCGGACTCTTAATCCGCAGGTTGAAGGTTCAAGTCCTTCGCGGCGCACCACCCACCGCCTGTCGTAGAGCGGGTTTCAAGCGCCTAGCCCAATTCGTCAATACGGCAGAAACGCCGCAAAATGCGGCATGTTTTCCTGATTCTTTCCTAATCCAGGAAAGGATTGGGAAAGCCATGGCTCGTGGACGCCAACCCATCGTACTCTTGCCCCATCGTCAGGCTTCAGGACTGTTCCTGAAGGACGGCCAATACATCGCCGACATCAAGCCCGATGATGGTCGTCGGACGATTCGCAAACTCGGCACGGTTCGAGAGCGCGCGCTGACGCTGTTCGACGAACTGCTGACAGAGCGCGGCCAACACGACGACCCCTTGCTCGCCTCCTACCTCATGCACACGTTCCTGCCCTCGCAACAGAACCTGAAGGCATACGACTACGCTGAACGATGCGTAGGTCTGGTGGCAAAGTGGGCGGAAGCGGCAGCCCCAGGACCGCGCCTGAGTGGCGTCAACCGGAGCCATGTCGAGCAACTGAGGGCGCACTACGAACGATTCGCCCCGCGCACGCTCAACATGGTGACGCAGAAGTTCAAGCAGGTCATGAATTACGCGGTAGATCTCGGCGTGATCGACGCTAACCCCATCGCGCGTGTGAAGCAGTTGAGCGTCGACAGCCGGCGTGCGAAGTTCCGTATCCGTGTTCCGTTCGCGTGGGTGGGTAATACCCGTCCGGGCCACGGGAAGCCCGTCACGGGGCTCCTATGCGCCTATATCATCGCCCTCGCGTGGTTGAGCCGACCCGGTATCCGGCGTACGATGCCCGCCGGAGACCCAAGATGTCCAAGCGCGCCTTCTCGACCCTCGCCGTCGTCTTCCTCATCACTGGACACCTGTCCGCCCAAACGCCCGACGCGAAGACGTTGCGGATAGAGTCGGTAGAGCCACCGGCGGAAGTCATCACGCCGGGTGGCACCGGTTGGGCCTTACTTGTCGGCGTTGGTCAGTACCCAGACATCGAGGGTGGTTCGATCAGTTCGCTACGCGCCCCTGCGAAGGACGTGGACGCGCTGTACGGCTTCTTGACCGACCCCCAGAAGGGCGGGTTCAAGCCCGAGAACGTCCGTAGGTTGAAAGACCGGGATGCGACGAAGGACGCTATCGGCATTGAACTGACCGACATCGCGAACAAGGCCACCGCGAACGACTTGGTGCTGATCTACTTCAGTGGTCACGGCTTCCGACCGGACGGTTCCAACACCGAAGGCGCACCCGCCTACCTGATTCCGTATCTGACGCATCCTCGCGCGTTAATCGACCCCGACGGGACATGCATCGACTACGCGGAACTTGCCCGCAAAGTCGGGTCTATGGCCGCTGAGAAGGTTGTCACGATCTTGGACGCTTGCCATGCGGGTGGAGTGAAGCCCGCCGGTTCCAAGGGCGTTCAGCACGAAGTGTACGGTCGCTTCTACCAGGCGTGGGACGACGCCCAGGGCAGGCCGCTGCTGCTGTCGTCGGATGCGTCTGAGGTATCCTGGGAAGAACAAGACGGCAGCGTCTTCACCAACTTTCTGCTGCTCGGTCTAGAAGGCGAGGCGGACGCGAACGGTGACGCGATCATCGGGTTCAACGAGATCGCGACCTATCTTGAGCGCGAAGTGCCCGCGTACACGCGCTCCAAGTTCCCCACGGCACAGACGCCGACGCGGCGATACGACCACGGCCCTGTCCGTGGAGACATCCCGCTAGCGGTGAATCTGGAACGACATCAGGCGATCCAAGACGAAGCCGTGGCAAGGCGAGACGCGCGGAACCAAGCCATTCTCTTGGGCGGGTTCAGCCCCCAGCTGGAAAACCTGTCGTTGCGGGTCGTCTCGCGCGCCTTTGCACGGGACGCATTGGACGACCACGAGACGGCGCTATTGAAGCAGTTGGATGGCTTCGCGGCGGGAACGATCACCAAAGACGACTACGCGATCAGGGCGCAGGCGATCAGTGGGGCGGCGCGTCCCGTGCCGGTGCCTGCGAAACCAGCGGGCACGACCGCGGCACAGGTGACTCTGAAGCCGCCAACGGACACACAACCGATGCCCACACTCCCACGTACGCGGACGGCGATTGCCTATCCTAGCATCCCTAGTGGAGTTCGTGTGGTTGTGGATGACGTGCCAACCACACTCCCCCACGAGCTGCCACCCGGCCAACACACGATCCAAATGCGGCGTGACGGTTACAGGGCCATCGACATAACGCCAGACCTCCGCGCAGGACAGACGTTCACACTCCGCCCAACCTGGCAGCGCATAGCCGGCCCATCACCGGAGGCGAGCATGCAGGCACCCGCTGGAGGCTCGTCTCCTGGCGGCGCCTTCGCGGCATCTCTGCTGCTGCCTGGACTCGGTCAACACCTGAATGGCAACAATGGTCGCGGAGTGGCATACGAGGTCGCCATTGCGCTGGCTGGGGCTACGGCTGTCGCCGCTACAGTCCGTCACCGTAGGACTTTGGATGACTACGAGAGCATCCGCTCCGAACTTGCGAACGCAGCTCCACGCCAGTTGGAATTGACCGCTCAATTGCAGGAGATCGTGTCGCGGCAAGAGGACGCCTACAGCGAGGCGGAGTCGGCTCGGAAACTCGCAGTGGCGTCGCAGATCGCCGTGGCGATTCTGTGGGGTGTCAACGCGCTAGATAGCGCGCGGGGAGCATCTCAGCAGCGCCAGAGCGCGCTGACACTGGGAACAGCGTCCTGTCCATCAGGCCCGGTAGCCGCGCTCTCGTTGCGCTTCTGAAGAAGTGGAGAAGGACGTGTCGAGACAACTGCTGTCGGTGCTTGTCATTGGTCTGCTCGTCACCGGCTGCGCGGACGACATCCCGGATCAGATCGACGCCGAAAGCCTGCTTGGGCCTGCACTGGTCTCCTCTGAGATCGAGGAGGGTGGGGCGGTCTTGCTGACATTCAGCAGACCTGTCACGCAGGTCACCGTAGATGGCGTCCTGGCAGAGGTAACTGACGGCGGACGCCAGGCGCGCGTGCGGGTTGGGAGCGGAGTGCTGGACGTCCTATGGTCGGGTGTTGGCGGCGGAACCTTTCAAGACTCCTTGGAGGTCACCGAGGAGGTCACGGTAGGGGACACAGAGCCGGATGCTACGGACGCTGGTATTGGCCCATCGTTCGAGAGCGAGGGCATAGTCTTTCTTCCTGTCGCGACCGGCGGCAGCGTTGAGATCGAAGGCAGATCGTTCGACATCAATCCGTTCTACATCGCCAAGCACGAGACTACCAACGCGCAATACGACGCTTTCGTCCAGGCGGCGGATGGGTTCAGCGATATGACCTGGTGGGCCAACATGCCCGTGGGCGAGTCGCCTCCGCAACAGGGGCTGGGCGCTAAATCTAACGACCTCGCAGACGCACCCCGCGATGAGATAACTTGGTATCAGGCAGTGGCGTTCACACGGTGGCTCAACGCCCGCATGGTAGCCAAGAAATCGGATATTTCATCGGGGGGCCTCCTGGTCAACGGCGTCGCTTGGGGAGTCCGTCTGCCCTCGGAATGGGGATGGCAATGGGCGGCCCAGGGGGGTGCCGAGAGGCGAGCGTATCCCTGGGGGATTTGGCGGGAAGGCCATGCCAACACCGCCGACGCGGGCATGGGCGCGACGACGACGGTGGGGTCGTATCCTCTGGGCGCGGCGGCGTGCGGGGCGCTGGACATGTCCGGCAACGCGTGGGAGTGGTGCCTGAATAAGCACCTGCCGCCCTACTCTGTGGTAATCGACACCATAGACCACTACCGATCTGTTCGAGGTGGCGCGTACAGCGACATTGAAGACGCCGCTTCGTCGCATCGCGCCTACAACGATGCAGACGGCAACTGGAGCGACCTTGGTTTCCGCATAGGCCTGTTCCCCCCGACGCCCTGACGCGCGCTGCACGGCATGCTGGGCGTTCACGGCTACGGGATCATCATGGTGGGCGCGCTACGCATGCCCGATCCTGACGTGCCGCTTCCGCCGCCCGCCGAGCCATCTTGCCAGCATGCCGGGCTTCTCCGGTTCCTCGACATCTTCAGCCAGCGGCACATCCAACATCCGGCGTATATGGACGATGGCGGTCAAGCCCTGCAACTCGGTCGTCAGCGTTTGATCGACTCCGACTGGGACGTGGCAACGCCTGGAGGTGTTTAACCTCGCCACGAGCGTCCTGGAGGTTCGCCCGGACGGCGTCTAGCTCGCGCGTGGTGAACTCGTTGGGCCCCTCGGATGAAGCGGGGAGCCTGCTAGCTCCGCTCCTGGCGCTGTGCGGGGTCGGCTAGCCCCTCTTTGCAGGCTTCTCGGGTGTCGGTGGCCGCCTGTTCTCCTTCGCGCGCCTCGTTCGAGATGTCGAGGGCGGGACGTGCCGGTGCCCTTTTCGTCATCACGACGTCGTCGCGTAGGTTTCCGCCATATCGCTTGGGCGCACCTTGCGGGTGTCATGTTTCCTCTCTGCGGTCACGCGCGCTCCCTGCCACTTGCGGCGAAACTATGTGCTGGTATCATGGGCGCGCGAGGGTGGGTCGCCAGCGGCTCGCCCCGCTAGTAGTTAGTGCTACACTGGCTCGGAGTACGGAAAGGACTCGGAAAGCTCAGGCAAGCCAGCGGCTCGGAACCCGCTCCAAGAGCCGCTAGCTCAATGGTAGAGCATCGGACTCTTAATGCGCAGGTTGAGGGTTCAAGTCCTTCGCGGCGCACCACCCACCGCCTGTGTACATACGCCTTCCGGCCGTTCTCACGGCTGATTCCACGAGCGTAGGATGAGCGGATCTCCATGTCTTTCCCCTCATGGGAAGGGCGTGGCGAAGCTATGCCGTAGCGTGCAGAGCCGGGCGCATCGGCTGAGGGGCGTAGCCAACCTGCATCCCGTGAGCCTCGAGATGTTGTCGCCCCGCCCAGGCATGGCCATCCGAGACATGCCTGGGCCAGACACATGTAGATACACAAGAGTCAGATTACCCTTGTGCGTTTCGATACCGCTGGGTATATGTACACCGAGCAGATAGGCATGTGGCTGATTCATAGCGAGGGCCGGATCGGCCGGGGTGGGTGTCACCGGGTAGCGGCGGCCGGCTCCCCCGATCGCCGGCCCTCTGGAGGCTCGTGGGCGATGGCTCGACCCGATGACGCCCGTGACGGGCAAGTGATGCTCGCTAACCTGGGCCACATCCGTCGTGTCGCCCGCCACTGGCTGCCCTCGCCCGACGAACATGACGACTGCGTGCAAGCGATACTGCTGCGGCTCTGGTGCGAGCGGTTGCCCCTTCGCATGGACGATCCCCAGCGAGAAATCGCCAGGATCGCCCGAAACGTCGCGCGCAATTGGCGCAGACGGGGGCGGGATGTCCCTGTCGCGCAGCCGCCTGATGTGGCGGACGGCTCAGCATCCGCGCAGGAGTCTCTGGAGGCTGGTGAACTGTGCGGGTTATTGATGTCTGCGGTGGACTCTCTAGGTCCGTCGGAATCTGACCTCCTCTATGGCTTCCATTTTGATGGGAGGACTTACGCCGATCTCGAGGCGCAGACCGGCTTGTCTAGGGCAACTGTCAGGGCGCGCCTCTACCGTGCGCGGCGGCTGCTGCGTGCCACGCTGTTGCGCTATCGCGGCGATATCTCGTAGCCCGGCGTAACCTTCTGCCGTCTTGTGTACTTTATATGTAGGCACCCCTCGCGGCGCCGAGGCCCCGGCCAGGGGGTCGGGCAAAGAAAGGAGCGTCCGATGGTTCGTCGCATCATCTCACGGGGAACGTTGGCTGTTGTGGCCGCCCTGTTGGTGGGTTCGTGGGCCCACGCTGGGTACAGCGTTGGGGCGAACGCAGCCGTACTCTCGGCCTGGGGTGGCGTTGGCCGGTATTCGGTCAACTTCGGCCACCATGGAACGCTGTTGAACAACGAAGATGACATTACTTGGTACATGTACACCCAGGGCGTCGTTACTGGACCGACACCACGCTCCCACTCTACAAGCGACAGCGATACTGTCGACGGCAACGCTTTCCCGAATTGGGGGTACATCCTTGCCCAGAACCCCGCAGACGCCGGTGACTACAGTGTGCTAGCCACCACGAATATGTCGGCGTGGGGCGGGAGCGAAGGCACTGTTTGGGATGCGTCTTCTGACACCGACAGTTTCGAGGTCTTCTAGGGGACACACGGGCAGGGGGCGCGTCCGATTGTATAGGAGATCCTGGAGGGACGATGGTGTCTCGTCGGCGTGCGCGCCTGCTGTGGGGCATAGCCCCTGTTCTTATGGCGGGCCTCGCGATCTGGGCGCTAACGAAGGCGAGACCGGCGCCGGCCGCGGATGTCGTCTTGGACCGCATCGTCGTAGGCCCTTTGAGCCCAGAGCGGCTAGATGCTGATGGCGCGGTCGACATTGGCGATCACACCGTCTTGCTGACGAAGGGCTGGAACTACCGGATTCGCTATGACATCGGCGTTCCGGATCCGCGCCCCCAGACGCCCTCGGAGCTTCGCCAGATGTACGACATGCGCACGACGATCGCGCAAGAAGGGCCGCGACTTGGCCGCGCGAGGTTCCATGCGTTGACGCAAGAGATACGCCGAATGACAGAACTCTCTCAACCACGGCGCGTCACGGAGCGGGAGGTATGGCTTCCAGGGCCTGGGGGGAAGCGCCCTCCCACCGGCCGCACGATCAATGTCGACCTAACGGCTCAGGACGGCTTCGAAGGAGAATCAGCGGCTGTGGACGCACGCCGCGCCGCGCCGTGAAAGGCGTGGCATGGCAGGGCTTTCGGCGCGTAGGCTGTGTTCGTGCTACTCGACAGTTCGCCGCGATCCTGCGGCGGACCTGGATGCAACAGGAGAATCTGAAATGGCACGGAGATTCATCTCGGGAACGGCGTTCTCGGCAGCGGCTCTCGCGCTGGTCGCCTCATGGGCCGCGGCCGGCTACAATGTCTCCGCAACCGTCAACATCACCGACGTCAATGTGGGCGACAACCCCGACCATTACTACGTGCAGTCAAGCCATGCCGGGACGCTCCTTAACGACGAAGACGACATCAATTGGTACATGTATAGCCAAATCGTCGTGTCCGGCCCATCACCGGGCTCCAGTTCTCGCCCGAAGTCAGGGGTAACTGACGGGCATGAGTTCAAGTTCGATGTCCTCAGCGTCTACAAGCCCGATCCAGATGACGGTTCTTACTCGGTCTACGCCAACACGAACATGTCCGCGTGGGGCGGCAGCGAAGGCACCGTGCAGGATGCCGACAGTGACTCCGACTCGTTCAGCGTCCCGTGATTCCCCTCCGACGCGGCGCCGTCCGCACGACTGAGGTCGAGCGGACAGCTCAGGACAGCTTCGGACGCGTATCGCGTATCCAGCGGACGCCTCGCAGCTTGTGGCGCGGCGTGCAGCAGGAGGGTTCGGATGGTAAGGCGATTCGTCTCAAGGACGGCGTTCTCGGCAGTGGCTCTCGCGCTGATCGCCTCATGGGCTTCGGCTGGCTATAATGTCTCCGCAACGTGCAGCATCAGTGAGGTGGATGTTGGCGAGTGGTACTACGATACCCAGTCATGGCACAGCTGGACACTGATTACCGGTGAAGAGGTCGATTGGTACATGTACATGCAACTCGTCGTGACAGGCCCATCCCCGGGCTCCAAGAACGGCTCGGACTCAGGAACGACCAATCAGCACGTCTTTGACACTAACGTGCGTTCCGTCTTCCAAGCGAATCCAGACGACGGCTCCTACTCTGTCTACGCCAGCACGAACATGTCCGCGTGGGGCGGGAGCGAGGGCACTAAGACGGACAGCGACAGTGACACAGGTGGGTTCAGCTTCCCGTAGCCTCCCTCGGGCGCCTCGCCGGGCTCTGCTAGGGCACACCTGGCGAGGCATCCGCCTGCGACGCGCATCCCAATGATGTGGAGTACGACCATGCAGTCGAGGGACACCGCAGCCACGCGAGGCAGGTACTGGCGATGTGCCGAACGCCGTCGGCGGCTGGTGGCAAGGGTCTCGTGCCTTCTGCTCACGGCGCTCGTTACGGTATCTGCGTGGTCTCAGGCGCCGCCTGGCTCGTGGGCCTCGTTTGCCGAGGGCGACTACCTATCGGCGCGCAACTCGACGGAACTCGCCCATGCGTCGCCGACCGGCTATACAGTCGAAGGGTGGTTCTTCGTCGAGTCAATGCCTGAGGAAGGTGACCGCGAGTTGGTCATAGCGGCCCCTGGCGCGTTTGCGTTCTTCGTGGGCACGATGGGCCGAACCTTGCGGCTCTTCGATCGACTGCGTGTCGTCGACGGGGGTGGCGATACCGGCCGCAAGTCTGCCGGCATGCTATCGATAGACCTGGCTACCTGGATCCACTTCAGCCTTCAGTTCGTGCCCTTCTCCGATGATCGCGTTGATCTGGTGGACGCCACGCACGTTCTCGGCTCTCCGGTCGCGAGTTACTACGGGCATCGCCCTTTTGAGTGGGATGATGTACGCCACACCCTCAATCTGGGCGCGTGGGGGTCAGATATCTATGTGGGCGGGATCGCGCCGCATGAACGGGAGTCGTTTGAAGCGATGATGCGCGACTGGGCTCCGCACGATCCGACGCAGGTCATCCGCTCTGCGACGCACGTTCGTGTTGGCCCCATCAGGATCTCGAACGCGGTGCAATATCCCGTGGAGAAGTGGGATATCTTCGGTGGTAAGCCGCTGGCTATGGTCAACTTCGACCCGGATGTGGCGCTCGAAGCAGATGAGCACACCGTCGCGCTCTGGCGCTTCGAGGAAGGCCCCGACGCGCCACGGTATTCAGACGGATCGGGTACGAATCCGACCGGCCGCGCGTATTCCCTCTATCGCAATCGCAACGCCTCGTTGAGTGTCAGTCCGTCGAATCGCGATCTGACTACATGGGCCGATGTCAAAGGCCGGTATACCATCCCATGACGACAGATGAACAGAGGCCCTAACCGCCGCATCATTGCGTCTGTTGTCGTCCTCGGCGCCGTGGCGCTTGCCATCGGTCTGCGGTGGCAGGCAGGCGAGAAGATCCAGGCTGGCTGGCTAGACCCTGACATCTACCGCATCGTTCGTCAGGCGCAGATCATCGCTGACGAGGGGCGTCTTCCCGACTCTGACGCGATGCGATGGGTTCCTGAGGGACGCGATCTGACACGCCAACTGAGCCTGACGTCCTATTGCATCGCCGGGATATGTCGTGCGGCCCGGCCCATCGTGCGCTCGGTAACGGTTGAGGATGCGGCATGGATATACCCTCTGCTGTGTCTGGCCGTAACGATGCCCCTTGTGTTCGGCGTTGTCCGACGCCTCTTCGAGGATGACATCGCTGCTGCGGTCTCCGTGGTCCTCCTGGCCGTCATCCCTACGGCCTATCCTCGCAGCACGCCGGGGTACGCAGATCGAGATGCGTTGTGTCTGCTTCTTTCGTCGGCGATGTTCTATGCTTTCCTCCGAGCGATGGGCGCCTCCGACGGGCGAAGGAGATTGGCGTGGGGCGTCGTCACCGGGCTTGCTCAAGGGCTGCTCAACCTAACGTGGGAAGGGAGTGGCCTCTTCGCCGGGGTCGTTGCAGCGACACTGATCGTGGGATCGCTGTCCCGTCCCGACGACGCGGCCGGTCCCGCCATATGGCTTGGCTGGGCCCCAATGCACACGCTCTGTCTGGCGGCCGCCCCAACGTATTACACGGTTGCTCCATTCGCACTCTTGGCGTGGATCGCACCGGCTTACGCGGGTCTATTCGTCATCGGCGCATACCTGGCGGCGCGAGGAGGCCGACAGGGGGCGTCTCCCGCTCCCGGCGCCCCAGTGCCCATCGCCCGGATCGTGCAGAGCATAGTCGCCGCAGCCCCGATCGCTCTGATCGTGGTCGCGTTACTGGTAGCCGATGCAAGAACTGCTCTGAGCGGCGTTTGGGCGAATGTGACGAGCCCCCTCGGCACGAGTCCTCTCATGCAAAGCCTTGGCGAACTCAGGGCTCCTTCGCTCGAGCGATGGGTTCAGTGGTACGGATTCTCGCTCTTGGCGGCCGCGGTAGGCACGACGCTCTGCGTCGCGCGACTCGCCCAAAACGCAAGAATGACTACCTTGGACGCAGCGACGGTCTGGCTACTCATCGGCGCGATGATTCTCTACAGCGGCGCGGTCCCCGACCGTGGGTCTGTCTTGTCGACCGCCCCTCTGGCCATAGCGATCGCTTGCCTCGTCGTCGGAACCGCCTTCGTCTGCTGGAGAGGTTCCGGCTCTGCGTCGCTGCAATCAGAATCGCAGCTATGGTTCGGGCTGATATGGTTCACCAGCATGCTTATCGTGGCGAGGGGAGCGGAACGGTACCACTTCTTCCTCGCGCCGGCCTTCTGCGCGTTCTTCGGCCACGGGATTGTCGCGATGATCCGAGCGGCCCACGAGCGGCTGAAGAGACCCTTTCTACGAGTCAGCGCGACAGCTCTTGTCGCTGCTGTGGTCGCCTTCGTCGCGCTCGATAATGCGCACGGGAGCCTCAACTGGTTCCGCGAATGGCGTCCGACCCCTACTTGCTCCCGGTTCAGTTACGGCGGCGTGGTGGGATTATGGAAGCGAACTGAACTATCTCGCGCGCCAGGCTACCGTCATTGATGAGGATCACTACGCGCCACCCAGCGCGCGTTCCCGAATCCGAGGCGCGGCTCGACACCTCTTCTCCGCGCAGACGGATGAGGAGGCAGTGGGCTTTCTGCAGACCTATGGCGCTGACTACCTCGCAATCAGTCGCCGCGACCTGGCTCTGCTGAATGTGATCTCGAACATCGGCGCGGACGAATCGGCGGATCGCCGAGTAGAATACGTCGTGCCGTTCCGACAGACCGACGGCCCTGCCCCGTTGGAGGATGGCTCCGAGGTCATTGCGTTGGGCCCTATTCTCGCCGGGGCGAAACACAACGACGGCGAAGTCAGCCGGATCTTCGGCTTCGCTCACGCGGTGTTCAGGCGCGATGGCACGACGTTGACACCTGTCTCCGCAGCGATAACCGCTTTCGAGAATAGCGGGTTCGATGGGGCGCGATTCCCATCGCGATTCCGGGTAGGAGACGCCGAAATCGCCCAAGAGGATGCCGACCTCGAAGGCCTGCTGGCACTGTTTCCACCGACGAGCCCAGACGACGACTGGATGGCGTATTTTGTCCAAGGGCGTGCGACCAACCACTTCGCCGTCCGACTGATGTTGGACCCAGAGTCATCTCCATTCCTCAAGCCGGTATATCCTGTTGAACACTGCCATATGCCCGACGTCGGGATCTGGGAATTCGTCCAATCGCCTTTCGAGTGATCCACAGGTTGAGGAGCCGGTCGTTCGCGGCGCCACCGACCACCTGTTGCGACGGCATGATATGACCAGCTACGCTGCTCTGATTCTGTCTCACCGGTGTGCCCTCATGTGCGCCCAGGCCACCTTGCTCAGCGCGTTTCTGTCTTTGTTGAGGCTTCGCAGAGGCGAATGCTAAGGCGTTGTCGGGCGTCAGGGCAGCGGACACACGACCGCGTTCGCGCGCGGTGCGAGGAGCAGGCGTGGACGAGATGGCCCTTGGTCAAGCGCGCTCCCCTCGGCTGCGCAACCGGATCCCGTGGCGCCCGGCTGAGCGGCGCCTCGGCGCCTACCGCAAGGCGGCCCACAGCCAAAGCAGCGCGCCGAGTGCGACGAAGCCGGACAACGCGGTCAGGAGCACGCGAACGGGAACGATCTCGTCAGGGGTGGGCATCTCCGGGCTCTCGCCGTCCCGGATCCTGCGCAAGATGGCTGCCAGGTGAATCGGTAGCATGGCCCGTTCCCACGAATTGCTGGCAGGGCGGCGTACGCCCGATGGAGTTCCCTGCGCGAAGCCCTCGCCCGCCTGAGAGTAGCACGCGAGACAATCGGCCGCCACTTCCCGCCGCTCCGCCAGCACGAGAGCGCTCAGGTCGTGTATCGCTCTCGCCGCTGCCTCTAAACAAGTGCTAAGACCTACCTGCGCGCCTTCCGGTCATCAGCCGACACGAGAGCCGCTCCGTCGGCGGCCTGCATGCCGGCCTCCAACGCCCAGGCAGCATAGTGCTAAGATCGGCAGCGAAAGTCTGTAGGGATTCCCTTCCGACGGTCAGTTGTCTACCGGAGGCGGCGAACTCATCCATGGACGACCGTGCTGATGCGTTCCATCAGCTGGTGTTGGCGCACATCGGGCTCATCCGACGCATCGGGGCAACCAGGCTGCGGGCGCGTCGGGATTTGGACGATTATGTCCAGAGCGTCCTCATCGCCGTCTACACCAGCCGTGGCCGCGTGCAGTACATGGACCACCTGGAGCGATGGATCGCTGGCGTGGCTCGAAACGTCGCGCGAGAGTGGAATCGCAAGCGAGATCTGACGTTGGTGGGCGAGGCGCCGGAGGTTCCGCTCGCCACGCCTCCTGTCGATGAGGTTCTGTCGGATCGGGAGCGATGGGCGCGCGTCGTCGATGCCCTGGCGACGCTGACTCCGCACGAGCAGGAGTTGCTCCGGTCCTACTACCTGGAGGAACGTAGCTCCAAGGAGATTGAGCAGCGCCTCGGAATATCGCGGGGCGCCGTCCACGTTCGTCTAACGCGGGCGTGCCAGTCGTTACGCCGGCGACTCGGCGTCGTTTCTGGACTGATGGCGTGGTTCGCGGCGCGCCCCAAGGCGCGCGCGTTTGGGCAGGTACCGGTAGGGAGTGGGCGCATGAGTACGGCATTCTCGCTAATGACATCGACGCTGATCGTAGGGTGGCTAGGATTCGGCGCCCACCAGGCAGAACGGGCCACGGTGCGCCTGGCGATGCTCCCAGCACAGGATGGCGCGCAGATGCGGATCGTACCGGTTCACCAAGTGGTCGCGGATGCACGGCCGCCAGCGCCGCCGAGCGCTAGCACATCGGTCGGAGAAGGGGAGAACGTGAGAAGAGACCTGGACGTCGGCCCGTCGCACATCCATACCACCGTCGTCGGCGCCCTTCACCGGGTGATGCAGGGGGCCGGGCGGCCGCAATGGTCGCACGAGCGATTGCAGGGCGTGCTGGGCCATGCGTTCAGCTTCGTTATGAGGAACGGGGACGGGGCTGTCTGGCAGGAGGCCTTTGTGGACTACGGGGGCCAGGCGACATTTCTCGACATGCTGCCGGAGCTTGGCTACCGCTTCCAGCGTTTTGAGGCCACCGGAACGGACGAGGATCTGAAGGCGGTCAGAGCCAAAGCCTGGGCAGCTGTACGGGCAAGCATCGACCGAGGAGTCCCGGCAATGGCAGCGAGTCCAATGTCGCTCGAACAGGAGGCGGACGGGCTCCGCGCTCAGATCTGGGGTCTGCTGGTCGGATACGACGAATCCGACGAGACGTACACCGTCCGCCATCAGTACGTCGATCAGGGCCGCAAGGCGTTTACCGTGCGATACGACGCACTCGGGCAGATCGAACAGTGGTTCTGTGTGCTGGTCTGCGACACTGCGGAGCCTCTCGATGACACGGGCGTGCACATCCGCGCGCTTCGGAACGCTGTCGCCTTGGCAAACGGGACACGCTTCGGCCCGGACGACATCGCCTACCGGGTGGACGCCACTGGGTTTGACGCGTACGAGCTCTGGCGTGAAGCGCAGGACGCCGACGTGGCCACTCCCGAACGGGCGCGGCGGCACGCATGGGAACTGCACATAGCTAGGGAGCACGCCGTCGCGTACCTTCAAGAGCTGGTCGACGTCTATCCCACTGTGTCTGACGTTCTCGGTGAGGCGATAGCGGCCTACGGGCGAGAAGTCGAGACGACGCAGAAGATCCAGGAGGTATGCCGTGTGGCCGAGAAGGCGGGCGAATACTCGGGGCAGGCGCGCGCCAAGGTGCAGGAGCTCATATCCGCCTCGCTTGACGCGGAAAGAGACGCGATAGCCAGCCTAGCGGCGGCTGTCGCGGTGATGGCAGTGTCACAGTAACGGGCAGAACGACTGTGGGTCGCTGTCAATCGGCCCGAATCCATGTCGTTTGCGCGCAGAAAGTGCCCCAGCAGGCGACCGCCGCCATACATACCTGGTGACGCGAGGGACTTCCCCTATGGAGGGGTGGAAGCCGCTGCCGACGAGGGGCGAGAGCTGCCGACGAGGGGCGGAAGTTCGCCTCTCCAGAGGGCGGAGTACCCCGCGTCATGCACGGACGCAGCATCACGCGCGATCGCGTGCGGGGCTCGGCGGCGGACATCTGCCAGAAGTGTCGTTGTGACATGCGGACGCTGTGAGAATGCGGTAGTCTTTCTGAGAAGGTTCTTCACGTCCCAAGGCGTGGTCGGAGTTCTGCCTGGAATCCGTACCTAGCTAAAGGTCAGGCGTGAGTGGACCGTTTCGTCCAGAACGACGGACGATCGGTCTGCGCGCGTTTGCGCCAAAAGCGAGGTGCACGGATGATGGCTCCGACGGTACGCTCCGACGTTCCCTCCCTGATTCAGCAGTTCCACGCGGCGTCGAATGGGCAGGATCCACGCGCCAGCGACGCGATCGCCACGCAGCTCCGGGGGCTCATCGACGACTGCCTGTACCTGCCATGGTTTGCCCAGTCATATCGAGACGACTGCCTTCAGGAGCTGACCTTTGGGCTGTACGATGTTCTCCGGCGTTGGCACGCCGACGGCAGGCTCGAGGGGCTGCGCTCGCTGACGGCCTTCGCGAGGCACTACGTCAGATGGCAGACGCCGTCGGTAGCGTCCAGGTTGGCGTTCCGCGTGGCATCGGATGGCGCACCTCAGCATGCTGTCAGTGAACAGGACATAGGGGAGGGCATCGCCCTCCATGATCTGCCCCTGTCCGGGACGGCGTCTGGCTGCCACCACGAACAGCGACGCGCGCGAATGGGCGACGGCGCGACGGCGCAGACAGAGTTCGGCATATACCTCGAGTCGCTCAGCGCGCTGGAGAGACGAATAGTCGAGTTGGCGGACGAAGGTCTGGCGGGGCGACGGCGCATCGAGATGGCGGTCGTGGAGGAATTCGGACTGACGCACCGGCAAGCGCGCCGCGCCTTGGACGACCTCTCGTCGCGTCTTCGAGGCTGACCCAGGGCGGCGCGCTGCCGCCAGCACAAAGCGACCACGTAGTCGCTCACGGAATCGAGTCGATGCTGATCTGAGTAATCCCGTACGCGCCCAAGTCTAACACGGCCGACGTGTCGTCGGAGACTATGTAGCTGGCCTCCTCTCGAGAGTACCCTGGCGCCGACATGGCGCGCGCAGCATTCACTGTGCTCAGCGCTCTCACGGCGTGTCGACCTGGCTCCACGCCGTCGATCCTCACTTCACATGTGACGGGCGTGAGGTTCGCGATCCATACCGTGCCCCGAGCGGCTCGTCCCAGGGCGAGAGCGACAATCGCCAACGGATCACTGACATCTGCCCGTAGCACGTGGTCACCTGCAAACGCGCACACGTCTCGCAGCGCGTGATACACCGGGTAGACTCCGCCGCACACTCGCGCGAAGTCGGCCGGGACGCCTGCAGATGCGGACGCGTCCATCACACCCCGCATCCCAGTAGGTTCGAAATACGTCGCGCTCTGAACGCCTGCGGATGCCAGGCGCGCGACGCTCCCCAGCGTCCACGCCGCGGCGAAGAGCGACATCTGCCGTGGGTCCACCTCGAAGGGCAGCCCGCCCGGCTCGGGCTCGACCGGTTCCCCGGTTGCGTTGGGATTGAACCGAGGACGTAGCGTCACGGGACTTACAACTACGGCCGCGCTTCCAGCGAAGCCGCGCGCGCTGTCCACCGTGACGGCTTGCGCTTCGAGCGTCTCCATGAGCGAGGCGTCGTCGAAGGCGTGCACCTGTGGGTTCATCGAGTAGCTGACGAAGTCCGCGTCGGTCGCGTCCGGGCGGCCGCGGTTCAGTTCGGCGAAGTAGCAGTCCGTCCCAAGCCCGAACGGCGCATCATCCGCGTACGACGAGAGAGCCCGTCGAGCCGTTGAGAAAGTCGCCGCCGATGTGGTGGACATGTCGTCGTGCAGGATGATCCACCGCGCGATGGGCGGGCGTTCGGCGCGCGCCCAGTCCAGCACGCTCCTCGCCGCCTCGTCCGCGGCGCCGGGCGGCACGAGAAGCGCGGCCTCCAATGGGACGCCGATGTTGGCTGCGAGCCGTGCCACGTTCGTCGCGGGTTCCCGCCATCCGGGGTCAGAAGTCCGAATGTCGACCCGCAGGTGTCCCGCGCGCAGGTCGCGCAGGCGCGCCAGCTCATCCGTTGACGGAGATGCGACGTGCGACGGCGAGCCCAGTCCGATGGATGGCATGGACCCCACGACATCCTGACTGAGTTGGACAACTGGCGTGACATCCGCCGTCCGGGCTCTCACACGAGGGGGTGTAGTCGCGCTTGCGGCGATCGTGACGCTTTGTCGGACGGTGTCGCCCGACTCCACCGTCACCGGGAACGGAAGGGCGAGAGGCGTGCAGTAGGTCTTGTAGGACGCGTCGGTCCAGTTCCTCTGGTCCTCCATCTCGAACGCATCGCCGTCCATCCGCACCTCGACGGTTGGGCCGGCGCGCAGCTCATGCGAGATGGCGCGGATGTCCATGAACGGCTGGTGTGGCGAGATGCGTTCTGGGAAGACGCCGTCGGTCACGGCTCCGTCGACACGCTCGACGGAGCAGGCCCGGCCGGCGACCGACATAGGATGCAGGACGCAGAAGCCGATGCGATTGCGTTGGAAGCGGCTGCGGGCCTCGCCGTCCATCAAGAACCGGACGACGCCGCTCGAAGAACCCGTGATCGCGCCACGCCACACGAAGTGGATGTCGTCCTGCCGGCAGTCAGCGACGAACCGGATGTCGAAGGCGTCTTCGCGGACGTCTATGTCGAGGCCGGACAGCGACGGCTCTACCGTGCCCCAGTCGTGGTCGCGCACCGCAACGTACACTCCACGCACGACCTCCTCGTCGCCAGCGCGTACGTATCTGAGGAACGCCGTGTCGGGCTCGAACACCATGTCGAGGCGCCCCGCCCGCAGATGAACCGGCGCCGTGCGTGGCGTGTCGTGTCCTCGAAGGAGTGTCAGGTCGGACAGTGCTGCCATGCGCTTGCTCCTGCAACGAGACGCGGGCGTCGGACGGAGCCCATCTGACACGATGTATGCCTCCCACGCAAGGGCGGCTCGGACGCGTCCTTTCGTTTGCGCACGCCAGAGCATACCATTCCGGTGTGTGACCTTTACGCGCCTGCATAGGGGAGGAGGCTGACATGGCGACGACGACGCGAGCTGAGCTGCACGACCTTGTAGAGCGACTCGCGGACGAGGAGTTGGAGGCTGCTCGCGATGCCCTGCGGCGCCTCAGTCTGAGAGAGGATGACTCGCGCGTATCTGAATACCACCGACGTCTCCTTGCGAACGGGGTCATAGATCGGCTGCCGGACCCCAGCGCGGCGAAGAAGTTACGCCCATTCACGCCTATCCGCGTCGAGGGGAAGCCCGTCTCCGAGACCCTGATCGAGGACCGTCGGCGGTGACGGTGTACTATCTAGACGCCAGTGCGGTGATAAAGCGGTACGCGGACGAAACTGGGAGCGAATTCGTCAGCGAGATCCTGGCGCCATCTGGGACCGGTGACCTGCACATGTCGGACGTCGGGGGCGTTGAGGTGATCGCGAGCTTGGCAAGGCGCGGCAGGATTGGCGACGCTGTCGCCCCAGATTTCGCTGACGCGATTCGCCACTTCCAAGACGACTTCGCCGGCCGATGGACTGAAGTGCGCACTACTCCCGCGATTCTGTATGCCGCACGTGGGTTTGCCATCAAGCACTTCCTGAGAGGGTACGACGCCGTCCACCTGGCAGCGGCGACTGAGGCAGAGCGGACGTCGCGCTCGGCTCATGACGCTGAGTTCGTGGTTGTCTCCTCCGACGGCTTGCTGAACGCCGCAGCTCGCGCCGAGGGGCTTCGAGTAGTGGACCCCAGCCGGCCCGCCGCGCTGCGGTAGCAGTTCCCGCCAACGAACGGAATGCATCGCAAATGCGCATCGGCGTCGACATCGGCGGCACGTTCACCGACTTCGTCCTCTTCGACGAGGACCGAGGCTCCATCGCTACCTTCAAGGTTCTGTCGACCCCAGACGACCCCTCACGCGCCGTACTGGAGGGACTCGCCCGCCTCGCCGACGACTCCCGGTTGGCGATCGTCCACGGCTCGACCGTGGCGACGAACGCGCTACTGGAGCGCAAAGGAGCGCGTACGGCGTTCGTCACAACGCGCGGGTTCCGCGACCTGCTGACGATCGCCAGGCAGACACGCACGGACATCTACGACTTCTTCTGCGACCGCCCCGAGCCGCTCGTGCCGCCGGGCCGCTGCTTCGAGGTGACGGAGCGCGTGACCCACGAGGGGACGCTGCTAGCCACGCTGGACGGCGCCGAAATCGACGCTCTGGTTGAGGCGTTGCGCAGAAGCGAGGCGGGATCCGTCGCGCTGTGCCTTCTGTTCTCGTTCCTGCGTCCCGAGCACGAAGCGATCGTCGCGCGGCGGCTGCGCGACGCGGGCTTTCTGGTCTCCGCCTCGAGCGAGATTCTGCCCGAGTTCCGCGAGTACGAACGCGCCAGCACGACCGCCGTGAACGCCTACGTAGCGCCCATTCTGAACCGCTACCTGGGGCATCTCGAAGTGGCGCTCGAAGGCCGCGACTTCCGTGTCATGCAGTCGAACGGTGGCAGCATCCGCTCCGACGAGGCGCGGACGCAGGCTGTGAGGACGATCCTCTCGGGGCCGGCCGGCGGCACGGTCGGCGCCGTCCACGTCGGCAAGGCGGCCGGGTTCGATCGGGTCGTCGGGTTCGACATGGGTGGCACCTCCACGGACGTGTCTCTCTCCCTCGGCGAGCCGCAGGTGACGACGGAGTCCGAGATCGGCGGCTTGCCCATTCGCATCCCGGTCATTGACATCCACACGGTGGGCTCGGGAGGCGGGTCCATCGCGTACGTAGACGAAGGCGGCGCCCTCCGCGTAGGACCGGAGAGCGCGGGCTCCGACCCCGGCCCAGTGTGCTACGGACGCGGCGGCTGCCAACCGACAGTCACGGACGCGAATGTCGTCCTCGGCCGCCTCGCGCCGGAGAGCTTCCTTGGCGGGGAAATGGCTCTGGATGTCGCGGGAGCAACCGCGGCGCTGGATCAGTTAGGTCGCCGAGGGGGCCTGGAGGCTGCTGGGTCTCTTACCCTCGCCCAGACTGCTGCCCTCGGCGTCGTCGAGGTCGTGAACGCGCACATGGAACGCGCCGTGCGCGTCATCTCCGTCGAGCGCGGACACGACCCCACGGACTTCGTCTTCCTCTCGTTCGGGGGCGCCGGCGGCCTTCACGCGTGCGACCTTGCACGCGGTTTGGGCATGAGCCGCGTCCTGGCTCCCTACGGAGCGTCCACGCTGTCGGCGTTCGGGATGCTCGTCGCGGACGTCGTGAAGGACTACGTGCGCACCGTCATGCTGCCAGGCGACACGGCAGTGGCATCGCTCGCCGAGATGTTCGATCCCCTCGTCGATCGTGGGCGGCGGGAAACGGCAGCCGAAGGCGTGCCCGACCCGGACGTCACCGTACAACGGCAACTGGACATGCGCTATCGCGGTCAGTCCTACGAGCTCACTGTGCCACTCACGGACGACTACGCCGCAGCCTTCCATCAGGCGCATGCCGAGAGGTACGGTCACAGCGACGAGGACACGCCCGTAGAGATCGTAAACCTGCGCGTGCGAGCCGTCGGAAAGACCCCGACGCCTGTGCTTCCGTCAATCAAGGCGGAGCCCGGCGATGCGTCCGACGCGCGGCGCGAGCGTCGCTCCGTGGTCCTCGCGACCGGCGTCGTCGAGACCGAGTTCCACGACGGCGAATCGCTACACGCTGGCGCCCGTATTGAGGGGCCGGCGGTGGTCATGCAACGCGATACGACGATCCTCCTTGGCGACGGAGATCGCGCCTCCGTCGACGCATGGCGAAACGTGGTTGTGGAGGTGAAAGCGCCATGAGCCACGACGCCGTTCGGCTGGAGGTGTTCAAGCATCTGTTCGCGTCCGTCGCCGACGAGATGGGCGTTGTCCTTCGTCGGACGGCGTACTCGCCGAACATCAAGGAGCGGCGCGATTTCTCGTGCGCCCTCTTCGACGCGTCGGCGCGAATGATCGCGCAGGCAGCGCACATCCCCGTGCATCTAGGCGCCATGCCGCTGTCCGTGCAGGCGTGCATCGACGCAATGGAATTCGGGCCAGGGGATGTCGCCATCGTGAACGACCCGTACCGGGGCGGGACGCATCTCCCTGACATCACGCTGGTGACGCCGATTCACCTGGATGACGGGACGCTCGTAGGGTTCGCGGCGAATCGGGCGCACCACGCGGACGTCGGCGGGATGTCGCCAGGGTCCATGCCGCTGTCTAGGGAGCTGTACCAGGAGGGCGTCGTCATCCCGCCGCTGAAGCTTGTTGAGGCAGGGGAGACGAACGAGGCGCTATGGTCGCTGCTGCTGGCGAACGTGCGCACGCCCGACGAACGCGCGGGAGACTTGCGCGCGCAGTTGGCGGCGAATCACAAGGGCGCCGAACGCCTTCGCGCCCTGATCGCCCGGTATGGCGCTGGCGAAGCCACGAACTACATGGCCGCCCTCCTCGCGTATTCGGAGCGCATGACGCGAGGGCTCATTGAGACGTTGCCGGACGGCCGCTACGAATACGCCGACTGCCTCGACAACGACGGCGTGACAGGCGACCCGGTGGAGATTCGGGTGGCCGTCACTGTCGATGGCGACGAAGCGACGGTTGATTTCACGGGAAGCGCCGCCCAGTGCACTGGGAACGTGAACGCCGTCTACCCCATCGCCCTGTCGGCGACGTACTACGTGTTCCGCGCGCTCATGGGCTTGGACATCCCTTCGAATGCAGGCTGTCACGCTCCGATTCACGTCGTGGCGCCGGAGGGAACTGTCGTCAACGCGCGGCATCCGGCCGCCGTCGCGAGTGGGAACGTCGAAACGTCGCAGCGCATCACGGACGTGCTGCTCGGGGCGCTTGCGCAGGCGTGCCCCGAACGCGTCCCGGCGGCGAGCCAGGGCACGATGAACAACGTCACGATCGGCGGGTGGAATCCCGCGCGGGATGAGCCGTACGCCTACTACGAGACCATCGCGGGCGGCATGGGCGCGCGTCCCGGCAAGGACGGCGCGGACGCCATCCACAACCACATGACGAACACGATGAATACCCCCGTCGAGGCGCTCGAGTACGCCTATCCGTTCCGTGTCCGCGAATACAGCGTGCGGCGCGGCTCCGGGGGTGGCGGCGCGTATCGTGGCGGCGACGGCGTTGTCCGTGAGGTGGAGCTGCTGGGCGACGCGCAGGTGACGGTGATCTCGGAGCGGAGGGAGCATCCACCCTATGGGCTGGCTGACGGCAGGCCCGGCGCCACGGGGCGCAACGTTGTCATCCGAGATACTGAGGCGTCCGACGTGGCGGGCAAGGTGACGCTGCATCTGGGCGCGGGGGATGTCGTGCGGATTGAGACGCCGGGTGGTGGGGGTCACGGCAGAGATGAGCGTCACGAAGAGAACCACTCCGCCACGGCTCGTTCGTAGTCGGTGGCGGCGCGATCAACGACGTGTCAGCGAGATGCAGATGCAGATGCAGGCGCTTGCGAACATCCCGCCAGACGACTACAACCACGAGCGTCCGTACAGCTCGTCAGGATACGTGACACTGGTCGAGACCCGGCAGCGCCGTGGGCAAGGCGCGACCACGGCGACTCAGAGCCAGCGCGTCTGCGCCGAGGGCCTTAGGGCTCCCGCTATGCGTGCTACAGAAGCCATAGGCGCACTACACTCAGCCCTGCGAGCGGGCGGGCTGCTGACGTGCCTCCTTCTCTCAATCGCCGTGATGGACCACCATCCGTGAAGCAAGTTCGCGCCCAGGGCAGTTACAGACGGGCGATCCCGCTCGCGCTGTTCTGGGTCGCGGCTCAGAGCGCGCTCTACGGCTATGTGCACGTCAACGGACTCGGGCAGCCGGTGGCGAACCACCTGCCGCTCATCAGCCTGTTCTTCCTGATCGTCCTCGTCTTCGTAGTCAATCCGCTCCTTTGCCGTGCCTGGCCTCAGCGACGCCTGACCACCACGGAACTCACCGTCGTATGGGTGATGGTGTCCGCGGCGGCGTCCGTGCCGGGGTACGGGCTGATGGAGTTCATCTTCCCGTACATCGCCGCGCCCTTGTACTACGCGACGCCGGAGAACCAGTGGACGGAGATGCTCTTCCCCCACTTGAAAGAGTGGCTCTACGTCTCCGACCCCAAGGCCGTGCGAGACTTCTGGGAGGGCCTGAACCCAGGCGATCCCATTCGGTGGGGCGCCTGGGTTCGACCGGGCGCGTTCGCTGTCGGGTTGGGGTTGGCGTTCTTCTTTACCGTCGGCTGCTGGAGCGTCGTCGTCCGCCGTCAGTGGATAGAACGGGAACGGTACGCTTTCCCGTTGGTGCAGGTGACATACGAACTCACGCACGCCGATCCGGCGGGACGGGGGCTACAGAACACGTTTCGGTCGCCGATATTCTGGGTCGGCGTGGGTATCGGCCTGGTGCCGCATCTCATGCGCGGGTTGCACCGTATGTACCCGGTGATGCCGAACTTCCAGACGCATTTCCCGCTCAATGCGTACTTCCCGAACATGCCCTGGAAGGCCCTGGTTACCAACTGGCCGCTGTACCCACGGGTGTACATGTCCGTGATCGGCGTAACGTACTTCCTCCAGTTGGACGTAGCTCTGAGCCTCTGGGTGTTCTTCCTGTTCTACAAGTTCCAGCAGGTGGCGTTCTCCGCCTTCGCGGTGACGTCCATCAGCACGCAGCAACAGGTGATGGGAGCCGTGCTCACACTCGCGGCGGCGTCGCTCTGGCAGGCGCGGCGACACTTGATAGCGGCCATCCGCACGGGGCTCAGGCCGCCCCGCGAAGACGGCTACGACGCTGGCGAACCTACGTCGTACCGCGCGGCGCTCGTGGGAATGACGCTGGGTTTCGTCGCGTGGGGCGGCATGTGCATTGTGATGGGCATGTCGGCGTGGATGGCGATCCTGTTCGTCGGGCTCATGTGGATCATGGCGACGACGGCGGCGTGGCATGTCGCGAACGCGGGTTGCCTGCTGGTGAACGTCGGCTTCACGCCGTGGAGCTTCTTCACGATGGCGTTCGGGTCGCGTCTTCTCGGCGCGAGCAACCTGTTGCAGTTAAGCTACGTGCGGTCGTCCATACCGAACTGGTCGTCGCAGTCGCTCATGGCGTATTCCGTCCAGAACTGGCGGCTGGCGGACATGCATCGACTGGACGCACGGCGTCTTCGTCTTCCACGGTGGACAATCGTCGCGGTCGTGTTCGCGTGCATCGTCACGTTCTTCGCGACGTTGACCTCCATCTATCACGGCGGCGGGCTGAGCAAAACCGCGTGGATATTCAACGTCGGAAGGTGGGGTCTCATGCGCCCAGAACGCCTGCTCAACAATCCAGCAGCTCCCAACGTGACGGGCATCATGAGCGCTGGCATCGGCGGCGCGGTGATGGCGTTCTTGCTGTTCATGCGACACCGATTCCTCTGGTGGCCGCTGCATCCTCTGGGTTACGCGCTGGGGGTGACGTGGGCGCCCGCGCGACTCTGGTTCTCGACGCTCATCGGGTGGAGCATTAAGCTGACGGTGCTACAGCTCGCCGGCTTCGGCGCCTACCGGAAGTGGCGCTCGTGCTTCGTCGGCATGATCGTCGGGGAGTACTTCATGACGGTCGTGTGGAATCTCGTCGGGCTGAAGACGGGGCTCGGGTATTGGGGGCCGCCAAGTTAGCTGCCCGTAGGTCGGTCGAGCGCTTGAGAGACCAGCGCGTCGATCGCATCGCACACGTGACCAGCGATGGCGCGTGCATCGTTCGCCTCAGCTTGCGATGGTCTGTCGCGCGTGTCTGGATACCGAAAGGCGGAGTTGTACTCCGTGAGGGGCGCCGCCGGGGCGACGGCAGCCTGCAAACTCGCATCAAGCTCGACGCACAACGCGGCGAGTTCACCGATGTCATGTGTGCGCCTAAACGGCTGCGAATGCATGACAAGGAACCCCTTGAGGGCCTTCTCGGCAGCCTGCTGGCAATGGTAGAGAGCGTCCTCGAGCAACGGAGGAATCGCGGCCAGATCCACATCGCATGCCCGCAAGTCATCTGCGGCTTTACTGAGCCACCGCCTTGCTTCGGGGTGCGCAGTCCGATCAGGAGCCATACAGCACGATTCCCTCGCGTGCTACGGCGTTGGGGATCGACCATGGCACGCCGACGCGGCTGTCGAACCGCTTGCGCGTGCAGACGAGGATATCGCCAGAGCGTGCGAGGCCCCAGAGTGCCTGGTATCCCGCCTTCGCGCGACGCCTTTCCGGTTCCGCGTCGTCCGGCACGACCACCAGAATGTCGTAGTCGCTGTCTGGTCCAGCGTCTCCGCGCGCCTCAGAGCCAAAGAGGTACACCTGTTCTGGGTCGTACGTCCGAACTAGCCGGCTGACGATCTCGTCGAGGAGAGCATCGTCTGCGCGGGCGGCGTCCGTGGAAGACATGTGGCGACTCCCATGCTAGACCAGTGTCCGTAGAGGGTAGCCAGTCGGCGGCGGCTGGGTCAACGCGCGTAGGCGTCTGCTGAGAGGAACGCCCGCGCGTTGTGCGGGAGGACCCCGTGGTGGTTCTGGCGAATCTCGTGGGGCTGAAGAGCAGGTCTGGACTACTGGATCCGCGCCGCTAGACGCGCTCGTTGTTGGGAGTTCAGGCACGGATCCCGAGGCTATTCCGGATCGAGCGATTGCCCCGGCTGCTTGTCAGAAGCGTGTTCCGGCGCCGCTGCCGCGTCCTTCGCATCCCAGTAGAACACGAAGATGACGGCAGCGGCGAAGACCCCGGTAACGCCAAGGATGCCATCGCCAATCAGGTGCGCCAGGAACGTCGAGACCGGGGCGTCTCCAATCGCATGCAGCGCGGTCACACGGAGGTGTATGACCAAAGCCAGTACGCTCAGCGCTCCCAAGAGGAGAACCCCCACGCCGAAGATCCGCCACCGGATGCCCCTGGTGAGCTCTGCGCTTCTACGAAGGGCTCCGACTGGCCGCGCGCCCTCCAAGACCACGGCATATGGCACGAAGGCGTACCGAACCGCGACAACGATAGCGGGAATGACAAGCGCAAGCGCAGCGATCAGCGTGATGACGTGCACGACAAAGTTCGCCACGTACAGCCAACCGAAGACGCGCGCGGCAGCCACCATGGATCCTCGATAGCTCGGGGCGACGCCCGCCTTGGCCTTCCTGAGGACGTCGATGATGGCGCCGGTGGCCAGGGCGCTGGCTGCGGCGCCTACCGCGTCGAGCGGCCAATCGATGCGCCTGGGTAATCCGATGCCAAGCGACAGCCAGAAATCGTATGGCAAGTCACTGTGCAACGCCACCCAGTTCGCGAGCGCGGCGTACGGCAGATAGGTGGTCAGTACGATGGCAGTGAGCAGGCCCGCGTTGGCGAAATACAGGTCTGCCGCGTCCCGTAAGGTGCTGCGTATCCGCGATTCCCAGTGATGTCGACCCGCCCGGTGAAGCGAGGCGGGGCATACGTCTCAACGCATGCAAGCATATCACGGGGCACCCGGCTACGCACGGCGCCATACAAGATAGGAGGCGCCAACGTACGGTCTGTGCGTATCCGAAGGTGGGCGCCCGCGCCGACAGCGGTCGACGCGGGTCGGTCTCGCGTCTATCTTCGCGCGGTGGGTGTCCAGGGCCCGTGTTCCGGGTCACGACCCATCCTGTGCGCGACCCCGGCGTCCTCGAGCCGCATCGCGCTTGGCCGCTTGGCGAACAGAGGCCCGTAGAAGCGGTCGCCCAGCATCTCGAACGGGCCAAGAACCTCCTCCAGGAACGCTGACGCGCGTAGGATGGATTTCCTCTTCGTCTCGGGCGAGGCGACCCGCCCGAGGCACGCCGCCAAGGCGTCCTGATGCATCACCAGGACGTGCGACACGTGCCACCCCGATCTCAGCGCGGCGGCCCCCAGCTCACGGGCGCGCTCCATCCAGAGCGCCCCGGGCGCGTCGAGGTAGTCTCGCAGCGTGTCCACGTAGGTCCGAAACGCTGGACTCGCCTGTGATTCGAACTCATCTCCATACCCGTATTCCGTTGCCATGATCTTTCCCCTCGAAACCCCTCTCAGGTAGGCATCTTCGCCGCGTGGCGAGCGCGGCGTCCTGTCCGATGGTTGGGTGGCGGGTCGACGCGTCCGTGTCTACGGCAGCGCTTCAACGGTCGCCACGACCTCTGTCTGTTCCGTGCTGTGGCTATGCCATGCGTGTGCTACCGCCATCCCCATCGCGACGAAGCAGACCACGATGATGGCGTCCCGCACGCGCGTCGGAACCCGGATGTCCTCTGGCGTTGGACCCGCTGGCTCGAGCTCCGTGGTCGGCGGGCCGATGTAAATGACCATGTTCTCCCAATCGTCTATGTGTGCTGTTAGCGCCCGGCTGATGCGGAGGCAGCGTCACCTGGGCGGCGCCAAGGCGGCGTGGGGCGAACCCCAGCCGTCGCGACGCAACGACCCCGCGACACCACGAGCGCACGCGCTCCGCTCGGGCGGGGAGAGTGGACAGAATCTGCGACTTATTCAGCGACGTGCGCCGAATGCGAGACGAGGCCTACTCGCGTTCGACGATGCGGGCGCCGACATGGCCTGTATCAGGGCGACGACGACTCCGCGCGAAATGATGTAGCGATGGGATGAGAAGTCAGTTCGGACGGGAGGCAGCTACCCGCAAGCGCGGGTTCGCGATGAACGCGCGGCAGGAGGTCAGCCGTCTCTCCGATGTGTATTGAGTGGTTCCACGGCGATTCCTCCATGTCCGTGACAGCGTTCGGGCGGGGCCCTTCCTGCGCTGTCTGTGCGGCGTCACCTCCCGGGGCGCCGCAAGAATCCAGTCTTCACACTCCCAACATATCACAACCCCACAGGGCCGCGCAAGCGGAATATGCCTCGCCGGTGTGGGCGGGCGCGGTGGCATCCGAGCCTGTCGGCTTCCTCGCTGCGTGTGATGCGGCGCTGGACCACGAGAGTCGACAGCAGGTCATATGCCACGGATGCCTTCCGAACCGGGGGCGCAAGCCGGTATCGGCCAGTGCCCGTGCGCGCTCCCCGCGCCCGTGACAGGAGTGGATCGGGATCGTGTTCCGCTCGAATGTGCTGCCTGCCCATCCTCGACACGCGAGCGCCTCGAGGATCTGATCGCCTGGCTCCTTAGAGGCATCTTGATGGCCGACGTCTCGCAGGCGCTGGCCGCGCTGCTGGGGGTGGATGCCGTTGGTAGGTCAGCTTGGACGGTCGGCCTGCTGAAAGATGTGAGCTCGCACTGTCTGTCCAATCGAGTGTGTCTAGAACCAGGGGCTGTGGTCTTCGCGCACGGCGAGCGCCCGACATCTGACCGTCCGGGCGTTGCGGGCAGGTGCTTCTCACCAACGAGCGGACGAGACCATGGTAGGCTATCAGACTGACGCATGCTCCAGACGCACGGATCCTCTACGCCGGGGCGTCTACCCGACACACATCGTGCGTGCTAATATGAGTCGTGGGTACCTCAGGCGCCGTCAGAACGCTGTAACGTAGCGCGTTCCGGCGGCATTTGTGTTTCGTGGAGCAGTCACTCGGGCCTTGGAAGGACACCGCCTTGGACGCTGAACAAGCCGAAGCCACCACCGATGTTGTCAAACGGGTGCTTGTGAGCGACGCGCTCGCCGACAGCGGACTCGCCATGCTTCAGGGCGAGTCGGACGTCGAGGTGGACGCACGGCCGGACATCAGCGCTGAGGATCTGCTCGACTGCATCGGTGGATACGACGCGCTCCTTATACGCAGCCGCACGCAAGTTACCGCCGAGGTCATCGAGAAGGCAGACAGGCTTCAGGTCATCGGGCGCGCTGGCGTAGGCACGGACAACATCGACGTGGAGGCCGCTACGCGACGCGGCATCATCGTCATGAACAGCCCCACGGGCAACACGATCTCCGCCGCTGAACACACCATCACGATGATGCTCGCGCTCTCGCGCAATATCGCCCCCGCGAACGCTTCCATGCGGAAGGGCGAGTGGGACCGCAAGTCGTTCGTCGGCGTGGAACTCTACAACAAGACTCTCGGCACGCTTGGGTTGGGGCGCGTTGGCTCTGAAGTCGTCTCGCGAGCGCGGGCCTTCGGCATGCGCGTCCTCGCGGACGACCCGTACGTGTCGCGGCCAGCAGCGGAACGCCTCGGCGTGACACTGACGCCGTTCCACGAGCTACTCGCGCAGGCGGACTACATCACTGCGCACGTCCCACACACGCGGGAGACGCACCATCGATTCGGCGAGGAGGAGTTCGCGCTGATGAAGCCTGGCGTGCGCATCGTAAACTGCGCGCGTGGCGGCATCTTCGACGAGGACGCGCTCTACGACGCTCTCACGACCGGCCACGTCGCTGGCGCCGCGCTTGATGTCTACGAGGAGGAACCAAGGGTCGATCAACGGCTGATCGACCTGCCGAACGTCCTGTCCACGCCGCACCTCGGCGCCTCGACGAAAGAGGCGCAGGAGAACATCTCCGTCGACATCGCGAAGCAGGTCGTGAACGCCCTGCACGGAGAGCCGGTACAGAACGCCCTCAACATGCCCTCCGTGGATGCGGCGACGCTCGAGGCGCTAGGCCCGTACATCTCGCTGGCGGAGAAGCTGGGCAGCCTTCAGGCGCAGATCAAAGGCTCCGCGACCATCCACGAAGTCGGCATCGAGTTCTCGGGCGGGCTGTTCGATATGGACACCGCTGCCGTCACGACAGCGCTACAGAAGGGCATTCTGAGTCCCGCGCTGGAGGAGATGGTGAACTTCGTGAACGCGCCGTTCTTCTTCAAGGACCGCGGCATCCGGCTGACGGAGACGCGTTCCAGCGACCACGGCGTGTTCTCGAACTTGCTGACCGTCCGCGTCACGACAGACGCAGGCGTTCGGGTCGTTTCCGGCACGGTGTTTGGTAAGGAGCAGCGGCTCGTGATGATCGACGGCTACCACTGCAGCGCGATTCCCGGCGGCGCCATGCTCCTCGTGTTCAACGACGACGCTCCGGGCATGATCGGCATGGTAGGCACGTTGCTGGGCAAGCACGGCATCAACATCGCGGACATGACCGTCGGCAGGCTCGACCGAGCGGGTGGCGCCGTGATGATGGTCAACTGCGACACGGCGGTCTCCCGCGCGCTGGTCGACGACCTCATGGCGCGCCCCAACATCAACAACGTGCGGTATGCCGTCCTGCCGACGTAACGGCTAGCGCAACTCGACCTCGTACCAAAGCGTGCGGTGCGGTGGACCCACGCGCAGAAGCGACCCATCGTCGCCGTCCGCGCCGACCGTGACTTCCTGGTCGCGGCCGCCCAGTTCGTCCAACGCCCACGCCGAAACGCGCGACGGATCGACGGCTAGCGCTATAGACGCCGGCACTACCTCGACGAGGCTAGGCGCCTCTCCCCAGTTTCTGCCCACGGATGTCCGCGTGGCGTCCTTCCACCCCATGTTCGTGTTCTCCGCGTCGCCCGTCGCGATGATGATCGCGCGCCCTGGTCCCTCGAAGCTGTCGCCCTCGACGAGCGTCACGCTGATCGTGGACCACCCCTGCCGCGTCTCGCCCGGCTGAATCGTTACGCCGGCGAGGGCGAACTCGTCGCCGTCCGTGAAACCGATGACCGACTTCGTGCGCGGCGTGTCGATGACGACGCGCTCGCGTCCCTCCACGGACGCGTCCCATGCGAACTCGCCCGTGTCGGATTGCAGAGGTCCGCTGGCGTCCGGCGCCGTGAGGGTCAAGTCCGCGCCAGTCCGGATAGCAACTCGGTGGCGGATCGTGGCGTCGTTGTCGACGCCGAGCGTGCCGGCGTGCACGAGATTCCAGGCGCGACCGTCTTGGCGGAGCAATTCGATCTCGTCCTCCGTCGTCAGCCCGACGACGACTTCGTCCTCAGCAGGTCGCATGTCACCTCTGTGGAAGAGCGCGGCGGCGGAAATCAGGTTCGCCATCTTGAGCGGGTGCTGGTCGATGTCGAAGAAGTTGGGGATGCGATCGGTACGCCAGTTGTCCTGGCGGTGGCTGTACGAGAAGAGGAAGACGCCGTCCCAGTCCTGCGTCGCGGCGACGGCGGCGAGCAGCAGCGGGGCCTCCGCTGAGTACGTGTTCGGGGCGGCGTGGTTGTATTCCGTGCAGAGGTGCGGCTTCCCCTCGACGCGGCGTTTCGCCAGACCCGCGAGCGCCCCGCCCGGCTCCGTAACCATGCTGACGTTGTCGACTGTCCAGTTCTCGGAATCCCACGGTCTACCGGGGAAGCTCGGATGACGCCAGTACGCGTGCGTATCCACGGCGTCGAGCTCCGCCATCAGGTTCGCAGGGGCGTTCCCGATGATCGTGCCAACGATCTGCGCCCGCACGCCGAGGTTGTCCTTGAGGTAGCGGTACATTCGCTGCCAGTACGCGCGCTCGGTGTCCCACAGGAAGCGCATCCAGTCGGCCCCGGCCTCTGCGGTCCTCTCGCCGATGTCTCCGCGCTGGAACAGCGGGATGTTCGCCGCGTCGACCGATTCGCCCTCGCGCATGCCCACCACGCCGCCCGGTCGGAGGGAAACCTCGTCGATCCACACGGATGCGATCTCGTCTCCGAGGCCCGAGATGTTCACGCGCGCGTTGTTATCGGAGGCGTTCAGGGTGAAGACGAACCGGAACGTCTGCCAATCCGTGTTAAGGCGCATGGCGCCGCTGAAACCGAGGCTCTGCCACGGCGCGTGCGCCTGACCGACCGCGACGCTTGCCGCCGTCTCGAGGTCGCTGCGCGCGCGTACCGTCAGCGTGTACGCGCGGTCGGCGTGTAGCGAGAGTCCGCCCTGGTTCACCTGGACATGCCACGCAGCGTCGCTCGCCTGCGTGACGGAGACGCGCAACGCTCCCGTGTCCACGTCCACGTCGGCTTGCGCTGTTCCGTGGCGCTCGACGTTCCAGGACGCCTCGCCGCCCGAGAACTCCGCGTTCGTCAGGAGTTCGTCGCCTAACGGCTCCTCTTTGACTCCCCAGAAGAGGTGCACAGCGTCAGTGTCGCCATACCGACTTGCTAGCCAGGCGTTCCACTGCCCGCGTAGATCCTCGCGGAACACGTCTGGCAGCGTGTCCACCTTCCCACCGAGCCAGGAGTGGATCAGCCCGTTCTCGTTGTTGATCTCGACGATGGCGACGGCTGGATCCTCCGCGTACGTAGACTCCGTGTACGGATTCCAATGCGTCAGCAACTTGCGCGCGTACTCCTCCTGCAACTCCTGCGAGCGCTCGTTCCAGAAACCGACGATGTGCGTGTCCTTCCACGCGAGGTCGTCCATCTCGTCAGGAAAGCCGTCCGCGGAGTTGAAGGGGCGCGACACGAGCAGGTTCAGGTTCGTGTAGATGCCGTGCGCTTTGAGCTGGGCGATGAGGTAGTCGAGGCGGTCGAGCGCGTCGGGACTCAGCGCGCGCGTATCACCTGATTTGTCAGAGCGGATGCCGTTGGGGAACGTCCGCATGTCCATGTGATGGAACCGCACGGCGTTGATGCCGAACTTCGCCATCCTCGCGGCGATCTTCTCCGCGTCCTCGTGATCCGGGAAGCACGCGCCGAAGCACAGGTTTACGCCGAACAGACGCAGCCGCTCGGTTCCGACGTAGAGGTGTCCGTCTTCCTCCGCCCTTACGTGTCCATACTTGCCAGCGGGAGCGTGTAGCCAGTCGGCGATGTTCGTCGCGCTCTCGCTGGCGTCGTCCCACGGCAGGACGAACGGGGCGAGGTCCGCCGCCCGGGTCGTTGAGGCGAACGCCGTCATAAGCAGCATCCAGGATAGTGGTCGCATGCGCATTTCCGAGGGGCCATAGCGGCAGAGCGTGCTTGTGAGCGCGAGCCGGTGTGTCCTTGCCGATCATAGCCTCGCGTCAGGCGGCCCGCCACATGCCCGACGCTCTGACCACGCCGTAGACGCGCGTACGCAAGGCCGCGCATCATAGCGGCGCTGACGTCGTGCGCGCCGTCACTCTGGGGATAAGGATGCAGGACTGGTTTTCGGAGTATTGGCTTCGGTTGCTCTTCGTAGGGGGATACCTCGCCCTGCTCGCGAGCCACGCGTGGAAAGCGCGCGACGCCCGCCGGGACATCAGCGGATACATCGGCCCGCGTCTGGGCGGCTGGGTCATTGGCCTGTCGTTCTACGCGACGTACGTCAGCACGAACAGCTTCATCGGGAACGCCGGGAAGAGCTGGGACGTCGGGCTGATTTGGTACGTCAAGGGCGTTACGATCGTGAGCTGCGCCTATCTCGCGTGGTACTTCGTCGCCCCACGCTTCTTTGCGCGCGCGAGACAGTACGAGTCGCTAACCCTCGCCGATTTCCTCGGGCATCGGTACGACTCGGTGGCGCTTCGCCGCATCGCCGCGGTCGTCATCTTCGGCGCCTCAACCCTCTATCTGGTCGCCGTCTACAAGGGTTCCGCGCTGGCGCTCCAGAAGTTCCTGGGGATGGACTATCGCGTGGCGGCGCTGCTTATCTTTGGCGTCGTGACGGCTTACACGCTGACAGGCGGGCTGCGCGCCGTCGTTCATACGGATGCGGCGCAGGGCGTGCTGATGGCGGTCGGCGCGGTGCTGCTGTTCTTTGGCGTCCTCCGCGCGGGAGGCGGCCTGACAGCCATTCTCGAGGACGTGCGGGAGGTCGATCCCGACTACGTCTCGTGGCGGGGCAAGATGCCGATGCTGACAGTCTTCGGACTGTCCCTGGCGGGCGGCATGAAGATGCTCGTGGACCCGCGACAGATCTCGCGCATCTACGGACTGCGCGACGACCATGCGCTCCGATCCGCGCGTCTCATTTCGCCGCTGCTTGTCTTGCTGACGTACCTGTGCCTGCTGCCGCTCGGGACGTTCGCGCGCGCGCTGATTCCCGCCGACGCGATCGACGACACGGACCTCGTCACGCTCTACCTGCTGGACACGCTTCAGGTGCTTGGACCTGTGCTGAGTTCCTTCTTCCTGCTCGTCCTGCTGTCGGCGGCGATGTCGTCGCTGGACTCCGTGCTGCTCGTCGCGGCATCCTCCATCGGGCGAGACATCGTCATCGTGCCGGACGACGACCCGAAGGCGATTCGGTGGACGCGCATCGGCGTCGTCGGCATCTCATTGACGGGCATGTTGCTCGCGCTCAACCCATTTGGCGACATCGTGTCCATCACGGCGTTTGCGGGGTCTCTCTACGCGGCGTGCTTCTTGCCGTCGATGGTGATGGGTTTGTATTGGGACGGCGGCACGCGGCTGGCAGCCACGGTGAACGTCCTGGTTGGAGCCGTCGTGACGATCGGCTGGTACTTCGCGCGACGCGCGGACATGACGGAGTGGCACGAGGTGTACGTCGGGACAACTGTCGCCGTGTTGACGTACGTGGGCGTGTCGTTGGCGACGCACGACCGTGGAGCTGATGATCGACGCATTGGGGACGAGCAAGCGGCGGGGTAGAGGGTCAGAATGAGCGGCATCATCGGGCACATGACCTACGCCATTCTGGCGTCAGAGGCCGCGGCGCGACGACGCCTGCCCGTCACGGCGTTGACGCGCGAGCATCACGCCAGCTACCTGGCCGGCGCGTACCTCGGCTGCGACATACAGACGCTCCCGGCCTCTGTCTGCCGCGACACGGGAGAGGAGGTCGGCTACGGCGCTGGCCACCTTGAACGCAGCCCGATGACCGGAGGACCGACGACGCGTTGGGTTCTATCATTCGACGGCGAGGACTACAGCCCTCAGACCATCCACGACATGTTCTACGGCAGGTCGCATCTGGCGCTCGGCTGGCACGCGGGCGAGAGTGACAGAACGCTCGAGTGGGAAGCGTTGCCCGATTACTTCGCAGCCGTGCTGGAAGATGTGGGAGAACTGCACGGCGGCTCCCAACGCCAAATCGCCTTCGTACTCGGGTGGATTACGCACGTCATCGGCGACGCCCTCATCAAGGGCGTGCAGCCTGGCGTCGATCTGCACCTGCTCGACGGCCGATACACGCCGCGGAATCGGCCAATACAGGATCTTGTTTCCTACCACGTGGTGGGTCGCGAGGAGTTGGGCCTCAACTGGCCGCGCCTGATGAACGCCCTCGTCGACGCCCCTGTCGAGCCGATCCAACACCACTACATGCGCGTGGCGGGGCCGCGCGGCCGGCTGGCAGACCTTCACGCGGACGCCTGGGCGCCGGGCCACGCCCCGCTGCTGCGGAAGACCCTCTCGGAGAACAGACGCTATCAGCGCATCCGCAACGGACGGATCGTGGAGCAGTTGGCGCTCGTCGGCGAGGGCGCCGACGCGGTGTGCAACGCGGAACTGAGCCAGGCTACGGGCAACCTACCGTACGCGGAGATGCTCGCGCTCGCGACAGACGCGAACTTCCGAGGCGCGCTCCAGGTCATCGCCGACGAGATCGCGGACATGTTCGAGCGTCTGTCGCCATGCCTCGACATCCTGGCGCTCCCAGATGCCGAGGAGACGCCCGCGTGGAGCGACCTGTAGGCGCCGCCATTCTTGGCGTCAGAGGCCGACGCGCGTATAGTGACGTAAGCTCATCTTCCACGCCCTTCCCGCAGTACGGACAGGAACGCCCATGCGCGCAGAGCCGCTCGCGACTGGAACGGTCGAGTCCCTCACCATCGACGGCAAGCCAGTGGAGTCGATTCGCTTCGGGCTGGACGGCCCCGAGGGCGACCTGCACTCCGCTATCACCAGAAAGCTGGCGGGCCACGACGGCCGCTATGTGCAGACGTCCGATCTCTCGCAGGGGTGCGAGGTGTTCAACTGGCGCACGTGGACCGGACTGGCCGCCGAGGAGATCGCCGAAGTCGAGGACACGCTAGGTTTGGACATCCCGCAGGGATGTCTGCTCGAGAACATCACGGTGTCGGGTATCCCCGACTTCACGCGCCTTGCTCCCACGTCGCGCCTCGTCTTCCCATCGCACGGCCAAGGGGACGACATCACGCAGGCGATTCTGGCTGTCTGGGAGGAGAACTCGCCCTGCGCAGGGGTCGGGAATCGCCTCGAAGAACACCACGACAAGCCACGTCTCTGCACGGACTTCATTCGCGCGGCGCAGGGCAAACGCGGCGTCATGGGTTTCGTGCTGTCCGCTGGGATCGTCCGGGTCGGCGACGCCGTGAACGCGTTCCCGCCAGTGAGGTGACACGCGCGCAATCGCTCACGCGCCGATGCTAACGCACTGTGAACGCGCCGCGAAGGCGGTTGTAGCCGGTCTCCGTCTCCCACACGCTGGCGTTCGCGAGTCTGATGGAGTACGCCGGGTTGGCGCGCAGCGATGGCTGCGGGTCCGGCAGGTTCAGGAACAGCTCGTACGACCCGGCAGCGACCGCGGCCGGGGGCAGCGCCCACTCGACGGCGTGGGTCTCACCGGCGAGCCAGTGGCGAGGATCGGCCTCCGCCGCGAACGTCTTCTCCGCGCCCGACGCCACATCGCGAAGCACGATCTCCACATCGCGCGGGTTGTACGGCGCGGCGAAGCCCACGTTCCGCAGGACGACCCGGATGGTCGTGGTCCCCGCGGCATCGACTTCCGCCGGCATGTCGGTCGAGATCAACTCGAGGCGGTGGCCCAGCCGACGTTGTATCTCATCGAGGCACTCGTCGCGCCAGCTGTCGAGTACCTCGCCGTGGTAGTCCCAATTGATGTACGACCAGTGGAACCGCTCCATTTCCGCAAGGGCGTTCTGACACAGCGAGTGGGGCTCGTAGGGGCGGCATGTCTCGCCTCCAACGGGAGCGTGGACGGAGTCGAGGGCAAGGTAGTCGCGGTCGGCATCGCCCGAGTACGTGCCCATGTCCGTGTCCGTGGCGAGGAAGCAGTCGTTGTGATGTCCGACCCGGGAGAGGAGTGAGTTGGTGTACGCCGCGTCCTGGGTTAGCGGCATCTCGGAGCCGGCCACCAGTTGCTTGTAGCGCGGCGTGCGGACCTGCACAAAGCGACCGTCGGGCAGGGCGTCCAGCAGCGCCGCGACTACCTCGGCGTAGTGCGAGTAGTCGACGCCGCTCTCGCCGCGCGTGAACTCGTGCGACGCGTAGCCGTGCCACCACTCACCCCAGCGACCGATGAACCCCGCCTGCGCCGCCGCGATGACGTCGACGTTCGCGCGAAGGACGGGAGCCAGCTGGTCTATGTGCGCGAGTATCCGCGCCTTCGTCGCGTTGTATGGCTCGATGTCGCGCCCGCCGCGGTACGCGAACCGGACGATCGCTTTCACACCCGCGACCCGGACGGCGTCGAAGTCCGCCTGCATCGACGTCAGATAGGCGTCGGAAATGGGGCGGTCCACGAACGGGTCGAGGTAGTACATGCGGAGAAGGAGCGTCGTGCTCTCTTCGTCCCGAATGCTTGCTAGCTCCGCGGCGTCCAGGGGCGTGTAGCCGCCGGCGGCGGCGCTGGCCCTGACACGCGCCGTGCGCTGATGGTAGAAGCCGCGCTCGGGGTTCGGGAATATCTCGTCCGTCGGCTCGTATCGCACGGTGACGCGTTCCGCAGCCGATCCACTGGCGCAGGTCGCGGTCATCGCTCCTATGAGCAGGACCGTCGCCAGGATGCCGACGCCAGCAGCTGAGGACGGTCCGGTGAGCATGTGGCTACCCGTGGATATCGAGCAACGACCACCGCGCGACCACGTCAATGGGCCCACAACAGGGCGCCGACAGCGGCCCAGAAGTCCCTTCCCTTGCAGGGGAAGGTCAGGATGGGGTCGGAGGACACACGAGTAGCCTCGGCTGTGCGACGCCCTAGAGCAGACACCCGCCATCGACGACAACCGTGTGACCGGTGATGAAGTCGTTGAACAGCAGACCGTAGATCGCCTTTGCGACGTCCTCGGGCTGCGCCAGTCGCCCCATCGGCGTGCCTTCCCGCGCCGTCGAGGTGAACTCCTCCCAGCCGACGATCCACCGAGTCTCGACGACTCCGGGCGCCACGCCGTTCACCTGGATGTCGGGAGCCTGCCCGATGGCGAGCGACTTCGTCATGTTGATCATCGCCGCCTTGGACATGGAGTACGGGATGCTGCTCCCGCGCCCGTTGAGACCGGCGATGGACGTGACGTTTACGATGTGACCTCGCCCGTTCTTGCGCATCTCGGGGATCGCCGCGCGGCTCGCGTAGAATGTCCCTTTGAGGTTGACGCTGAATATCTCGTCCCAGTGTTCGTCGTTGACGCCGTCCAGGTCGGCAAATGGGACGGCGTGCGTCGTGCCGGCGTTGTTGACGAGGAAGTCGAGCCGCCCGAGCTTCGATACCGTCTCGTCGACCATCGCGCGGACCTGCGCTTCGTCCGCGACGTTCGCCTTGACGGCGATTGCTGACACGCCCGCTGCCTCGGCGTCAGCGGCGGTGCGCTCCGCGTCGTCCTGCGAGCGCGAGTAGTTCACCGCGACGTGGACGCCGTGGCTCGCCAGCAGGAGCGATGTCGCGCGGCCGATGCCGGTGCCGCCGCCTGTGATAAGCGCGACCTTGCCTTCGAATTCGGGCATTGTGGTGTGTCTCCGTGCGGCGGAATCCGTGGGTTCGTAAGGTCAGCGCACATTAGCGGATGCGGGACGTCCGAGCAAGCACCCAGAGAGCGTGCAAGCGTCGCTGGCACTTGCGTCGTCGAGGGCGTCCATCACGCTTTGCCGCAGCGGCTCGTAGATGTACCGCTCGTACTGCGGGTCATGGCACAGCACGTCCCACAGCACCGAAGTCCCGCTGTGTGGCAACCCAAACACAGCGATAGAGATCATCTGCGTTGTTCCCGCACCCCATCTGCGCTACCGTTCCCGCACGCGCTGGCGGATCCCAACGGAAGGGCACGGAATGAGCTGGCTTCCGGTCATCTTCGAGGGCATACAGACAGCCCCAATGCTTGCCTGGCTAGGGTACCTGCTCAATGTCGCCGGGATGCAGGATCGCCTTTTCAAGTCGAAGGCCGATATCTTGGAGCAACGCCGCCTTAACGACATCTCCGCCAAGGACGCTGAGCTCCGCGAGAAAGACGTGGAACTCCGCGAAAAGGACGTTGTGATCTCTGGCCTAAGCGCGCACGCCGACAACCTGGCACTCCTTGGTGGTCCCGATATGAGAGCCCGCGTCGAGGAGCTGATGAGTGCCAACCAGCAGTCAAAGGAACGGGAAGCACAGCTACAACACGCGCTAGACCAACGCTCCGGTGACCTCAAGCAGAGGGCATCCAAGTGGCAACAGGACAGGAAGGTATTGATGCAGCTGCTCGACGCACGCGGCCATATGGCCCGCGATGCCCTCGATACAGCAGGGAGGGCGATCGCGCTCGTCGAGAAGCTGCAGCGACCGCGTCCACAGCTATCGACCAACGATCTGTTCCCGAAGCTACCTGCTGCGGACGAGTCCGCTGGCCACGACGTGGTGCAGGCAGCCATCAGAGCAGCGCTATCGCCCGACGAGGGCGAATAACCCTCATACCCGCTCCGCTCCCCCATCATCCCCAGCGAAAAAGCTCTCCTCAGAAGCCCGCGCCATCCGCCCAAGGGCCGCCGCTTCCGCCGACTGGTTCACTAGGTTCTGGGCCAGTTCCTCGAAGTACACCAGCTTCGCCAGTCCAGTAAGACCAGCCACGCGGAAGCGCTAGCGCCGGGGTGTCCGCCCATTCCCGCCAGGCTGTCATGCTGAGAAGCCGAAGGCGCCGAAGCATCTCGGGGTACGCGGGCAGCCGTTCTCCGTGTCGCTGACGACTAGCGCCCGGGCCGTGGTGTCGTCCCCGGAGGAGATGCTTCGCCTCCGGCTCAGCATGACATCGCGGGCGCGCGCTTGTGTCCTGTCGGTCCCCGCCAACGAACGGTGACCCCACGCTAGGCACAGCGGCCATTTGCGCCCTCTGCCGTTAGAACGTATAACGTAGGCTAACGCCTCTCGCCGGGCGTACATGAATGCGTTCCGCTCTGGGACGCCATCTCGCATAGCGTGCAGTAGACAAGCCATTTCGTCAGAACGGGAGCGCCTTTGTATCCGCGTATCGACGTTCACTCTCCACACCCTAGTTCATATGTTCCGCGGAGGCCGCCATGTCCTCGCCTAATATCGATATTGGAGATCGGATCCTCGCCGCCGTAGCCCAGAAGCCATTCGTAACCAACGGCAACTGGTTCTGCACCCTAGTACCTATATGCGACCTGGAAGGACGCTCTCTCTCCGACGATCTGTTCCCCAACCGCGGGCTCATCTGGTGGCGGGTCATCGAATCCGTCCGTGAGCACGCCGTGCCGCGCAACCTCATCGTGGTGCATCTCGAAGCCGCCCCTGCCTACGACTCGCACGACGGTCAGAAGGACTACTACCAGGTCGGCAAGGTCGACCGCCTTCGCAGCCTCGTCAACGAGATCATCCCGGTCCCCGGCCACCTGGACTCGGGATCGCTCATTCGCGCCGGCAGCGTGTCGCTTGATCGCCCTGTCCGCGGCGCGGTGTACTTCCGTACGGGCGACGAAGTGACAGGACCGTGGAAGGTCACGGACGAAGAGGAAGAGCAGACCGGCCGACGCACCCTGCAGGTAAAAGCGGTGCAGAAGGAGCGCGTCTGGCGCTGGGAGTGGGACGCCTTCGAGCAGCAAGTAAACGTCATCCATCGCGACACGAAGATCGCCACCGACTGGCGGCACTGGGGCGAGTACGACCTGCAATCGTACACGCTCGCCTTCCAGGAGGACTTGAAGAGCGCCTTCGAGGGCGCCGAACTCATCGACGCGCTCTCCGACGGCGAGGTCGTCACGAAGCTCGCACGCTCGATGGTCACCCATGCGGAACGTCGCGAGATACAGAAGTTCTTCAAGGCGGGGATGGTCACCGCCGAGGAGACGGAGGATCTGCGACGGTTCAAGCCTCGCGTAGAGGGGCTGTTGGACAACCTCAAGGGCTACGAGGAGGAGTTGCGACCGCTGCTGGGCGCCCTGCTAGCGCGCGACGAGCTGCGCCCCGCGCTGGAGCGACGGCAAGAGGAACTCGCGAAGGAGTACGTCAGCGAGCGGCTAGAGGAGTTCGAGTCCAAGGTACACGAGGAGACAACGCTACTCCTCCAGCAACGCGACGCGCTGCAAGAGGAGATAGAGCAGACGCGCGACACCTTCGCCGACGAGAAGCGCGCCCAGGCAGCGGACCTGCGTCGCCAGCAGGAGAAGCACCGCAAGTCCCTCGACGAGCAGCGTGAGGAGAGCGAACGGCGGGAACAGGAAGCGGTCAAGCTGCTAGACAACGCGTCGCAGAGATTCGAGGAGCGTCGATCCGAGGTCGTCCAGGAAGTCCTCGAAATTGTGCCTTTGCTCCGCGAATTCGGCTCCCTACCCACGCAAGCGGCCGTCGCGACGAACGGCGTCGCCCCACGCGCGCCGCATCCTAAGAGGACGCTCGAGCTGCCCGAGTTCGTTCAGACGGGCGTATCGAAGCAGTCTATGAAGGAGGCGGACTTCCTCTCCCGGTGGACCGACGAGTGCCGCGACGCCGGTTACTCCTTCAGCGACTCCGACCTGCTGAACTACCACGTGGCGATGAAGTCGGAACGCTTCAACGTCCTCGCTGGGCCCAGCGGCATCGGCAAATCCACGCTGCCCAGGCTCTACAGCCTCGCGCTCCACGGCGCGGTGGACGAAGCGTCCACGTCAGACAGATTCCTGCAAATCCCCGTGCGGCCGGGCTGGATGGACACGCGCGACCTGCTGGGGTACTTCAACAGCCTGGAAGACGCCTTCGAACCGTCCCCTTCGCGGCTCTTCGAGTACCTCGTCTACGCCCATGAAGAGGACCAGAGAGGCACGTCCGGCGTCTACGTCGTGAACCTCGACGAGATCAACCTGTCCTACGTCGAGCACTACTTCGCCGACTTCCTGAGCGCCCTGCAAAGCCCTGAGGACCAGCAGGGCATCCAGTGCTTCTACCCGGAGCTTTGCCGAGAAGACGACCCGTACCGAGAGTATGGCTTCCTCCCCATCGCCCGGAGCGTGCGGTTTGTCGGTACGGCGAACATCGACGAGACGACCAAGCCGTTCAGCCCGCGACTGCTGGACCGCGTGAACGTCGTCGAGCTTCAGATACCCGCGCATCTCGGAATGGGCGGCGTGGAGCCGGAGTCCATCGGGCGGTCGTACGTAGCGTGGAGCCAGGCGGCGCCCGTGTCCGCCGCGACATACCGCGAGTGGACGGTCCTGCGGCCGCCGGACACCGCGCGCGCTGCCGTCTTCAAGGCGGTCGAGCCGTTGCAGAAGATCCTCTACCAGTATGGCTATCCGATCAGCCCTCGCGTCATGCGGGCGATGGTGCGCTACGTCGCCAACGCGAACGAGATCGTTGGTGAGAAAGAGGCGATCGACCGGCAGATACTCCAACGCGTGTTGCCAAAGCTGCGCGGCCACACGGAACGCTTCCGAGAGATGCTGCAAGAACTCCTCATGCACATGCCGGAAGAGGAATACCCGCGCTCGCAGCGGCGACTGGCGCGCATGTCGGAATCCGAATACGCGATGGACTTCTTCCACTGCATCCAGGAAGGTTAGTCCACCGTGAGCGAGGAAGTTCTCCTATACATCGACTCGGGCGGAGCGCCGGCGCCAGGAGATATGCCGCTCCGCTTCCCGTTCGCCGATGGGGGCGCCCATCAGGTGGCGCAGCCGGTGCACGAACTCGACAGCATCGAGGTCGTCATCAGCAGCCCAGAAACAGGCGCGCAGTACGCGCTGCGGGTGGGAGACAAGGAGTTCGCGCCGTCCATGCTGACGAGCGGGCTCATCTTCGACTCGCAGAAGCTGCTGGCGAACTACCGAGGCTGGGTGCCGATACAGATCGTCCGCACGATGGACGGGGAGTCGGCAACCACGGAGATAGAACTCGCCTGCCTGCCGTCGAAGCTGACCGAGGACCAATACAACGTCATGGTGGAGGAGATCGACCGCGTGTCGCGGGATCTCATCCTCGACGTGGTCGGCGCCCGGACGGACGTTGGATGGCGCGGGCGAGCGGTGACCACGGACTTCTCCCGCATGGAGGAGCACGAGGCGATCAGCGCCGTCCTCGAGCGCATCCGACCGGACGTCCATCGCCTGCGGAACGAGCAGATTCTGCGCATCAAGGTAGAACGCCAAAGGGCGCCGTGTTGGGGTCATGAGGACCTCGACCACCGCTCCATCATTGACCTTGCGGCGTCCGGCGTCGATCCGCACGATCCGTCGAACCGACCCTTCCTCTGCAACGTGCGTCAGAGGACGCTGACGAGCGAGCTGCATGAGAACGAGCAGATCGGGGCGTTCCTGCGGTGGCTCAACATGCGCCTGCGGTTCGTCGTGCGCATGGTCGAGGCGCAGATGGAGCAACTCGACGAAGACCGCTGGTGGCGTGACAACGCGCGGTCGGATCGCAGGTCCATCTGGGAGCTTGAGGACGCTCCGAAGCGTAAGCGTATGGAGGCGGTCGTCGAGACGTGTAAGGAACTGCGCCGCAGCATCCGAAAGGATCTGCAAGACCTGCCGTTTCTGGACGGCGGCACGGACACGCTGGACCTGCGCCCGACGTCCATCTTCCTGCGGCATCCCGTCTACTCGCGACTTTACCGCGTGATCCTCGAGTTCTTGCGCTCCCACGGCGCCATCTTCGACCGCGCCGATTTCGAGACTCAGGCCCGCGTGAAAGGCACGGACAAGCTCTACGAATACTGGGTCTACCTCAACATGGTGCGCTATCTGCAGGAGCGTGCTGGCTTGCCCGTCGAGGAGTACGGCGAGCTCTACGAACGCTCCGCGAAAGTCGGATCATACACGCTCAACATCGACCGCTCCTACGTGACGTTCAGCCTCGGGGAGGGCCGCACCTTGCGGCTGTACTACACGCCCCTCATCTTCCGGAAGGACGAGGCGGAGAAGCGCGGCGACGCCTTCTATCGCCTCGGCGGCGGCTTGCCGTACAGCCCCGACTACCTGATTGAGGTGCGACAGGGCGAGCTTCTGGAAATGGGCGTGATTCTGGATGCGAAGTACATGAAGGAGGTCTCCCGCGAATCGCGAAGCCTCCGCAAGTACCTCCCGGCTATCCGCGACGCCTATTCCGACGACGCTTTCTCGCGCACGCTGTGGATCATCTACGTCGGTGACGCCACCGAGGAGGACGGCGAGCCGCCCTGCCACGTCGAGATACACTCCGACCAGCCCGCGTTCATCCACAACGACAGCGGGCGCGTGCAGGTGCGCAGCGAACAGAGCGTAGCGGTCGGCACGATGCGCTTCGCCCCGCGTCCCTGGGAAGGGCCGGAGAGCTCACAGGACCAGCTTCACACGCTGTTCGAACCGCTACTAGAAGAGCTTGGAGTCCACACCACGCGATTCCGCCCGGCAGCGGAGCTCCCCGCGGAAGCCGTCGGCATGGGATACTGATGACAGACGCCGTCGTTGGCTGCGCCGTGGGTCTCGAAGACCTCGTGAGCGAAGAACTCGCCGAGCTCGGTTACGCAGCGGAGCTCATCAAGCCCGCCAAGCTGCGCGTGCCCGACGTAACGGGCGAAGATGTCGTGCGGCTGAACTATCTCACTCGCCAGGCGACGCGCGTTTTCCTGCTGGCATGGGTTGGCGAAGCGTCGTCTCTCGACGACATCCGCGCATGCGCCGACGAGGTGGACTACACGCTCTACATGACGCCGGAGCAGACGTTCGGGGTGAAAGGCGTCCGCTCAGGGGAGCACGAGTTCACGTCCACGGACATCGGCGCGTACGTCGGGGCGGCCGTGGTCGACTGTTTCCAAGCCCGTCACGGCGTCCGCGTGCGTGCGAATCTCGACGAGCCGGACGTCCAGTTCTACGCCGAGGTGCGCGACTCGCACCTGCTCATCACCGTGAACACAACGGGCGACGCGCTCATCCGCCGTCACACGCGCCCGTTCCAGCACTTCGCCCCGATGCGCCCCAACCTGGCGGCGACGCTGCTGCGCATGGCGTCCTTCACGGCTGGCGTTTCCATGCTGGACCCTATGGCGGGCGGCGGCACCATCTCGACGGAAGCCTGCATGATGGCGCGCAACATCCCGTCGGCTCACTTCCATGACGGGTTCGCGTTCGAGCGTCTCCACTGCATTGCCGACGGCGCGTTCGACCGTGTGCGGGAGAAGGCGCTCGCGGAGGTCGTTGAGTCCAGCACGAAGCTCGGCGCGTGCGATATGCATCCGCGCAGCGTCGAGGGCATGCGCGGCAACTTCGCTGCGCAGGGACTAGCCGACGACATCCAAGCCTGGGAGGACATGGCGGAGGCGTTGGACGGGGTCGACGAAGGCGATTACCACACCATTGTCACGAACCCGCCCTACGGCATACGGATTGGCAACCCGCGCGCGGTGCGCCGGCTTTACGACGGGTTTCCGATGGCAGCTATGGACAAGGGCGTGCGCGAGATCGTCGTCACGACGCCCCGCCAGGCGAACATCTGCCACTCGCTGACAGACGCTGGGTACAAGGTCAAGGAACAGCGGCACTTCCTCTACGGTGGGCTGTGGAGCTGGGTAGTTCGCGCCGTTGCGCCCGAAGTGTCGGAGACGGACGCCGCCCAATGAGACGTGTCATGCCACGGCCGCTCGTCTGTCGCGTGCTGTGCATTCTCGCAGCCATGGTCTGCCTGGGAGCGGCGGATGCCGGCACGCGCCGCGCGCTCAGCCGCGCGGAAATCGCCCTGCGCCAGAAAGACTACGCCGCAGCGCACCGCCACATCGACGAGGCCATCTCCCGCGTTCCCTTGCACGCTCCCGCGCACATCCAACGGGGCATCGTCCACCTGCGCCAGGGCGAGTTGCGAGAGGCGGCGGACGCGCTCACGCGCGCGGCGGAGATCGACCCCGCCGCGTTCTCCGCGCGCTACCACCTTGGGCTCGCCCTTCTCAGGCTGGGCGACCTAGACGCCGCCCATAGCGAGTTCTCCCGCGCCGTCGGGCTGAACACCGAACAGCCCCTGGCGTTCTACCACCTCGGGCTGACGCTCTCGCGATTGGGGCGATACGCTGACGCCGTGGACGCGTACCGTCAGGCCGTCGAGTTGGATCCCGAGATGTCCAGCGCCTACTACCAGTGGGCTAACGCGGAAATGCGCCTGGGCGCCCGTGAGAACGGCGCGACGCTTCTCGCCAAGTTCCGCAGCGTGAAGGCGCGGAGGCGTGTCCGGCAAGCGATAGCGAGGGCGCGTCAGGGCAACGCGGATCGCGCAGGGCAGTTGCTTCAGCGCGCTCTGGAGATGGACGGTGAGGATTCCGGCGCATTTCACGTCCTCGCCTTGCTCGCCTTCGCGGAGGGACGCGCCGAGGACGCGGCGCTCTACGCCCGTCAGTACGTGGAATTGCGACCTGGGGCGGACGACATGCAGGTGGTCCTGGGCGCTGCATTGCGCCGGTTGGGAGATGCTCAGGGCGCGATAGAGGCGCTGTCTCGCGCGTTGGGAGGCGAGGCGGCATACCCCGAAGCGTCGTTTGAGTTTGGCGAGGCGTATCTGCTGATGGACGACCCGGCGGAGGCGGCGCGCGCCTTCCGATCGGCGGCCGATGCGGCCCCGGAGTTCTACCAAGCTGTCCACCGGTTGGGCGTTGCTCTCGTCGCGGCGGGCGACCCCGCGAAGGCCGTCGACGCGCACCGCGCCGCCATCGCTCACTATCCGACTGATGAGCTCCCCTCCGAGGACATCCTCTACGGGGGGAACGTCCCGCGCCTTGTCCGGGCGGCGGCGGTCGGGCCGTCGCTGGGTGAGTGCTGGCGGGCATTGTCCGCCGCGCTGAGACAGGCAGGGGACGCCGCAGAAGCGGACGCGGCAGCGCGACGAGCGGACGAACTCGACGCGGAGGGACACAGCAATGAGACGCCGTGAGCCCACCGCGCGACGTCCCGACCCCATCCGCTCAGGAGCCGAACCCTCGGCTTCTTCGTTCCCCTGCAAGGGAACGGAGTTTTGCGCGGTCGGCGCCTGTGGGTGGATATTGCTGGCACTGGGGGCGTGCTTTGCCGCGCGGGCCGAGGTGATCTTCACAGACGTGACCGAAGAGGCGGGCATCGACTTCCGGCACTTCGACGGCAGATCGGGACAGCGGCACTTCATCGAGACGCTCGGCTCCGGTGTCGCGTGGCTGGACTACGACGGCGACGGCGATGACGACCTCTACTTCGTGAACGGCGCGCGACTATACGACTCGCCGCCCGGCCCGGACCCGACGAACGCGCTCTATCGCAACGACGGCGACGGCACGTTCACGGACGTCACCGAGGAGGCGGGCGTCGGTCACACGGGCTACGGACACGGCATCTGTGCGGGCGATATAGACAGCGACGGCGACCTCGACCTCTACGCAACGAACTGCGGCCCCAACGTCCTCTACCGGAACGACGGCGACGGCAGCTTCACGGACATCACAGAGGCAGCGGGCGTCGACGACCCGGCGTGGGGCACGAGTTGCGCCTTCGTCGACTATGACCTCGACGGCGACCTCGATCTGTACGTCGTGAACTACGTGACCTACGACCCACGCGACGAGCCGCCGTGCTTCGTGGATGGCGTGCCGGTCCACTGCACCCCGAAGCGTTTTCGGGGCGCGGCGGACGTCCTCTATCGCAACAACGGCGACGGCACGTTCCAGGACGTGTCCGAGGCGGCAGGCATCGCGAACCCGGGTGGCAAGGGGCTAGGCGTTGTCTGGGGGGATTACGACCGCGACGGATACCCGGACGCCTACGTCGCCAACGACACCGTCGAGAACTACCTCTACCGCAACGCGGGCGACGGCACGTTCACGGACGAGGCGTTCATGGTCGGCGCCGCTCTCAGCGAACACGGCGAGATGGAAAGCGGAATGGGCGTCGACTGGGGCGACATCGACAACGACGGACGCCCCGACCTCATCGTCACCAACTTCCAGGAACAGGTTGCGACGCTCTACCACAATGACGAACGCGGCTTCTTCACGGACGTCTCCTACACGTCCGGCACGGGCGTGCACACGTTCGAGCCGTTGGGCTGGAGCGCCGTCTTCTTCGACGCGGACAACGACGGCCTGAAGGATCTGTTTGTGGCGAACGGGCACATCTATCCGAACGCGCACGAGGTCGACCACACGGCGACCTACGAGCAGCCGAATCAGCTCTTCCGTAACCTCGGCGGTGGCGCGTTCGAGGACGCCACGGAGCGCGTCGGCTTCGCGGCGATTGGCTCCAGCCGTGGCGCCGCCGTCTCCGACTACGACCTGGACGGCGATCTGGACATCGTCGTTACGAACAGCGACGGCCCCGCGCGCCTGCTGCGCAACGATGGCGGGAACGCCTCAGGCTGGGTACAGGTGGCGCCGCCGGCCGCGTCGGCAATCGGCGCGCGCGTCGAGGTAGTCACGGGCGACGTCACGCAGACGGTCACTATCAAGGGCGGGCAGGGATACATGTCGCAGAGCTCGCTCGTCGCGCACCTTGGCATCGGCGACGCTGCTGTCGTGGACGAGGCGCGCGTCACGTTCCCCGGCGGCTCTGTCGTCGTGCTGCGCGATCTCGCCCCGAACCAGCGTATAGACGTGCCGTCACAGGGAACAGAACAGTAATGCCACGACCCATCATCGTCGACGGCCACGCGGACACGCTGCACAGCGTCTGGAACGGCAGCCCGCGCTTCTCCCAACGCGTCGAGGGTGAAGCCATCGACATGCCGCTCGTCAAAGAGACGGGTCTGACGGCGCAGTTCTTCGCCATCTCGACCATCGACGGCGGCCGCTACGTCGAGCCGCTGCCGCGCTGGGCGCTCATGCTGCTCGACCTGTTCCACCGCGAGGTCGAGGCGCACGCCGACGACATGCTGCACGCGACCTGCGCGGACGATGTTCTTACAGCGCACGAAGAGGGCAAGTTGGCGGCGTTCGTAGCGTTGGAGGGCGGCGACTTCCTCGACGGACGCATTGAGCTTCTGCGGATGTACCACCGCCTTGGTGTGCGACTGCTCGTCCTGACGCACTTCCGGCGCAACGCCCTTGCCGACTCAACGCGGGAGGGAAGTACAGGCGGCAGGCTCACGCCCTTCGGCGTCGAGGTCGTGAAGGAGATGGCGCGGCTGGGGATGATCGTCGACGTGTCGCACGTCTCCGACGCGGGCGTGGACCACGTGTTCGACATCGCTGAGAAACCGATTGTGTCGTCGCACGCGAACTGCCGCGCCGTCTACGACCACCCGCGCAACATGACCGACGACCACCTCAAGCGCCTCGCGGCAAACGGCGGACTCATCGGTCTGTCGGTCGTGCCGTTCTTCATCGACCGCGGATGCCGCACGTTCCCGCGCTTCATGGACCATCTGGAACACGTCATCCAGACTGCCGGCATCGACCACGTTGGCTTCGGCTCCGACTTCGACGGGTTCGACTACGACCTCGACCCGCGCATCGACGGGCTGGAAGACATCTCATGCTTCGCCCGCGTCGGGGATGCGCTCAGCGGGTCAGGCTACTCGGACGACGACGTGGCGAAGGTGCTCGGCGGGAACTGGCTGCGTGTCGCGCGGGACGTTCTCGGATAGAGACCTGCCGACGCCCACATCCCGTGGTAGACTCACACCTGAGTCGTGTGTTGTCACGCAGCCACCCTCCGACGCAGTGTAAGGCGCGCCATGCGTTTCGCTATGTCCGTCCCGGCTCTCTGCGCTCTTGCCATCCTGCTGTGCGCGACGCAAGTCGCTTCTGCTCAAACGCTCATGGAGAACAGCCGCATTGCGTTTGTCACCGACCGCGACGGCAACGACGAGATATACCTGATGCGCGTGGACGGATCGGAACTCGTGAACCTCACGAACAACCCGGCGAACGACGTGGATCCAGCCTGGTCCCTGACGGGTGACAAGATCGCGTTCGCGTCCGATCGGGATGGCGACTTCGACATCTACGTCATGGACCGGGATGGGTCGAACGTCGTGCAGGTGACATCTCACGGCGGGGCGGATCGTGACCCATCGTGGTCGCCACACGGCGATCGGCTCGTCTTTGCCTCGGATAGAGACCCGATCAACGCCGGTCTCTGGCTGGTCTCCCCCGACGGCTCGAACGAGGTGGCGCTGACGGGTACCGAGCCAGGGGCGCAGACTCCCGCGTGGTCGTCGCACATCAGATACGGTTCTTATGTCACTTCTGGACAGATCAGTTCCCACCCCGTGTGGGCCGCAGCGCCTGGAGCAGTTGCAGCCATATTCGCTATCGACCCCGCCTGGTCCCACGCCGGTAACGCTCAGGCCTACGCCAAACTGAAGGACGGTCAATACGAGCTCTTTGTCGTCAAGGATGGAGCCAGGCGCCGGCTGACCACCCATGCGGCGGATGATCGGGAGCCGAGTTGGGCGCCCAGCGATACACGGCTTGTGTTTCGGCGGGACGACAACATCCACCTGCTGGACATCGACACCCTCGTCACCACGGAGGTCTCCAGCTCGGCGGCCGTGGACCGAGACCCGGCGTGGTCACCCTACATCGACATGCCGCCAGACCCTCTTCTGAATACCAAGATCGCATATGTTGGGAGCACCGAGCACTCCTATCGTGGCATCTACATCGTGGATTACGACGGAACCGATGCCCATTGGATCGTGCGGCACGCCGATCATCCGGCCTGGTCTCCTGACGGCACGAGGATAGCGTTCTCCGCCGACTACATGCCGCCGAGTGGCGGCCAGGTGCTCAACCACGAGATCTGGGCCATCGACGTGGACGGCTCGGACGTGGTGCGGCTGACGTCGGACCCGGCCTTCGGCGCGGACGACACTGACCCCGCCTGGTCCCCGGACAGTTCCCAGGTTGCGTTCATATCGAACCGGGATGGCAACGCGGAGCTCTACGTCGTCGGGGCCGACGGCTCGGACATGCGGCGTCTGACTCACACTTCGCTGCAGGAGAGAACGCCCGCATGGTCGCCCGATGGGACCATGATCGCCATCGGCCCCACGGCCACGCTTATTCGTGTCGCCGACGGTTCCTTAACGGTCGTCCCGACCATCGGGGGCTTCGACAACCCCGTGTGGTCTCCCGACGGGGCCCTCCTGGCAGTCGACGGTCTGAAGTACGTGCAGGTGGTGTGGCCCCACCCCGTCGTGTCCGGGGGTGAAGGGTTCCGCCCCGGGTGGTCGCCAGATGGAAGAAAAGTGGTCGCGCTGTCCTCCCGAGACGGCGGGTTCACGCGACTCGTCTACGTGATGAATCCAGACGGATCACAGCCCGTCCGGTTGAATCCGGACGTGTATGTGGATTTCGATAGCGCGCCTACGTGGTCACCATTCCTTGGCGTGGATGCGGCGCGCATCACGCTCCTCAACCCCGCCGACGGAGCCACGCTCCCCTTCAACACAACATCCGTGACATTCGCCGTCGACATCGACCTGCACGCAGGCGGCTGGCGCTGGCGCTCGAACGCCTCGTTCCCAACGACCGGGGAGGCGGGCGGCAACGTGGGCGACGCGTCGGGGCAAGCGACGAAGAGCGGGCTGAAACCGGGCAGGACATACACGATCAATGCCGCTCTGGTGGACGACGCTGGGCGTCTTCTCAGCCCCAACGGCACGGACAGTGTCACGTTCACGGTGGCCCCGGTTCCGATCGTGAACATAACGACGCCCACGGACGGGCAGGCATTGGCCACCGGCACACGAGAAGCGCCTCTTGCGGCGGCAATCCAGCACCACGACGCGCACTGGCACTGGCGCCTCAACGAGCCATTCCCCGAAAGCGGTCTAGCCGGGGGCAACCACGCCGACGCAGGTAGATTCGCGACGATGAAGGAGCTCCGCGACGGAGTGACATACACGGTGCACGTCGCCCTTGTACACGACGACCACACGCTCCTCGAGCCGTCCATCGGGACATCGGCGACCTTCACTACGGGCGACCCGTCGTACGTCACCGAGACGGTGCTCGCGCAGGGGCTCAGCCTGTTTGCCCTGCCGCTGGACGCGCGGCGCATGACGTTCGGCGCCCACGAGCTGGACTTCACGAAGCGCGAAGGCGGTCTGACAGCGTTCGACCTGCTGTCGGTGGGCTCGACCATCTGCGTACGCATGGAGCAGGGGGGCATGCAGGCGGTCGTTGGTAGGGACAACGCGCCGCTCTTCGGCTCCGACTTCGCCATTGAGCCAGCGCGCGGGTACGTCGTCAACATGCCTGAGGAGACCGTCGTGACGATCGAGGGCCCGCCTTTCGGAGCGCGCTTGGGCGCGCCAGCGCAGACGCCCAGTAGCGTGGACGCCTGGGCGTTCGTCGTCGCGGGAACGGTGGCGGACTCGCTCCACGTTCCGACCGGCACGCGACTGCGCGTGCGCAGTGGTGCGCGTTCTGTTACCGCCGCAATCACACCGACGGGTGGCTTCATCACCGCCTTTGTAGACTCCCGCGCGGACGCGTCCGTAGTCGCGCCCGACGAGCCCCTGTTCGTCGACGCGCTGACGCCGGATGGCTATCCCATCGGCGGCGTGCGACCCCTCCGAGTTACTAGCTCCGAGTTGCGCGACGCCTTCAAGCTCGTTACTCTCGACCTCCGACCGACGCGGGCGCGGCTGCTGCCCAACTACCCCAACCCGTTCAATCCCGAGACGTGGATTCCGTTCGAGTTGGCGGAGTCGGGGAGCGTCGGGCTCCGCATTTACGACCTCGCGGGGAGCCTCGTCCGGTCCATCGACCTCGGGACGCGGGAGCCGGGATACTACGTAACTCCCGCCGACGCCGCCCGTTGGGACGGACGCAACGACGCAGGCGAGTCGGTCGGCAGCGGCGTCTACGTGTCCGAGCTACGCGCGGGGGCCTCACGCGACGTTCGGAGGCTGCTTATAGGCAAGTAGGAGGGGCAAGGAGGGCGTATGCAGGAAGACGCGATCACAGGTACCGAGGGTGTGGGCGAGCGGCCACCCCTGCAAGTGGCGGACATGCCCGAACGCACGGCGTCCTTCTGGAAGCTCGCCGGTCCCGGCGCTGTACTTGTAGGCCTGTCCATCGGCGCGGGAGAGATCATCGTCTGGCCACGCATTGCTGCGGAATACGGCGGGTCGATGGTGTGGGCGGCGGTCGTTGGCGTGTTCCTACAGCTCTGGATCAACTTCGAGATCGCCCGGTGGACCATCGCCACGGGTGAGACCGCGTTCTCCGGCTTCGCGAGGGCGTGGAAGGGCTTCGCGGTCGTCTTCCTCGGCTTCACCGTCTTCGGGTGGATCGCCCCCGGATGGGCGAAGGCGTCCGGGTTGGCATTGAAGGCGCTACTCGTCGGTCCCGAGGGCTTCGGTTCCGGCACTTTCTGGACGGGCGTGACGTTCCTCTTCGTCGCCCTGCTGCTCTTCGGACCGAAGCTCGTCTACACAGGCGTCGAGAAGACCATCGAACTGCTTATCGTGATCGTCGTCGTTGGCTTGGTCATCGTCGCGATTGCCGTGGGTACGGTGGAACATTGGGCGGAACTTGGGAAGGGCGCGCTCAACGTCGGACATATCGCCGAGGGCATGAGCATCAAGGCGTTATTCATCGCCACGGTGTTCGCCGGCGCAGGCGGCACGGCAAACCTCTTCTACACGTTCTACCTGCGTGACAAGCACATCGGCATGGGCGCGCGGCTGCCCGGTCTCGCGAACCCGCTCCGTGGCCGCACGGAGAAGACTCCCATCGGCGGGTTCACCTACGAAGACACGCCCGAGAACGCCCGACGCTTCCGCGACTGGTTCAATTACGTGCGCAAGGAGCAGACGCTCCTGTTCTACGGGCTGAACACGGTCACGATGCTGCTGTTCATCTTCGGCGCCCTGGCGGTGCTGCACCCGCAAGGGGTCATACCGCAGGCGGGCTCGCTCATCTGGGACGAGGCGAAGATCCTCGAATCCGTGTGGGGCGCGAAGGGGCGCACGATCTTCCTGCTTGTCGGGGTCGCGACGCTCTTCTCTACCCAACTCGCCCTTATCGACGGTTGCGCGCGCTCCGTCTCGGACATCATCTACTCGAACATCCCGGCGGCGCGGAAGCGGGACGTGTCGTGGTGGTACGTCGTCATCGCGGCGGCGTGGATCGTCGTCGGCACGACGGTGACGTGGGTCATGGAGCAGTGGAACATCACGGAGTTGGGCTTCTTCTTCAGCGCCGCGTACATCGGTGGGTTCGCCATGGCGGTCTACGTCCCGCTCCTGCTGTACGTGAACTTCAAGTACCTGCCTAAGTCCGCGCGACCGGGGCCGGTACACACGTTCTTCACGGGCGTCGCGTCGCTCGTCTACGTCGGCTTTGCCATCGCCTGCATCATCTGGGAGTTCCAACAGTAGTTGCGCCAGCGCAACACGGCGATAGTGTCTTGCGCGACGATGCTACCCGCGGCGTCCGAGGCCACCGGCGTCACGGCGAACGCATCAAGGCGCCCTCACCCCCTCATTTGCGCACGACCATGCGGCGCATCTCGCGATAGCCCCCCGCGCGAAGTTCGTAGAGGTAGACTCCGCTTGCTACCTGTTCGCCCGTGCCGTTGCGTCCGTCCCAGTAGGCGGCGCTCGATCTGCCTCGATAGGCTCCCGGCGGCAGGCGTCCCAGATCGAGGCGGCGCGTGAGAACCCCGCGCGCGTCGTACACGCTCACCGTCACGTCGGCGTCCTCGGACAGGTCGAAGGGGATCCACGTCTCGGGGTTGAAGGGGTTCGGGAAGTTGGCGAGCAGCGATGTCGCGACGCCTCCCTCGGAGGCGACGATGGGGAACGTGAAGCTGAAGGTCCAAGGGCTGGAATCGTCAGCGATGACGCTGAGCACGGCCTGAACATCGTGCGGGGTCGCGCTGTCTGCGATGTCGAGGACGAACCCGTTGTTGTTACGCGCCTCACCCGAGGGCCACGAGTCGTGGGAAACAGACCCCGAGACGACCTCGACGTCATCGTCGAATATCAATAGCTCCGCGCGGACATTGTGAGCGACTCCCTGGCCTACGTTCTTGATCCTGACGCGTGGGTGTACTCGCTCCCCAGGGTTGGCATCTCCGTCGGCGTTTGCTCCAGAGGACCGGTCCCACACCCAACTGTTGCGGAGTTCGTAGTCCGGCGGGAGCGTGATGATAGGGAACCTCCACGTGTGGATGAGCGGGTCGGCCTCGTCCGCCGTGATAGTCAGCGTTATTGCCACCGTGTGTCCCTCGGCCTCGGGGTCGATGTCCGCAGTCAGTCTGAAGTCGCGTCTGGCTTGGTAGCCGGGCAGCCAACTGTCCACCGTCGCAATGTCGGCGTTGAGCGTCACATCTGGGTCATCCGTGCTGATGACCGTCTGCACGTCGCGCAAGTGCCTTTCACCGTCGTTGATCACTCGGAATCTGAGAGCGACTGTCTCGCCTGCGTTCGCTCGGCCGTCGTCGTTCCCACCGAGATTCGACTCCGTGAGCATACCCCAGCGCACGGTCACGCCGGACGTCCCTCCTATGGGCAGCGTTACGTCGAACCGCCACGGTCCCCCGTTGTCCGCAGCGACAAGAGCCTGGATAACCGCGTCGCGCGGGAGAGATGTCGGATCGATGACTAAGGCGAAGGACTTGATTTCCCACGTACTCCCCGGGCTCAGCGTTGCCGGGCCGGCTGTGTCATCAGTGATCGTGATGTCACTGTCGGCCGTGACCAACGTCGCGCGAAGGCCGGTGGCGGTCTCCGTGCCGATGTGGAGGAGGCGGATCGTGGGCGACACGGTCTCCCCGGGCTCGGCCATCCTGTTCCCGCGGCGTCCATCATCGACCAGCATTCTCTTCGCCGCCAGTTGCACGGCAGGAGAGACGATGGGCATCAGATAGCGAAAGGACCACGTCCCTCCTCCATCGACCTCAACTTTGATGGCGAAGTCTACGGTCTGCGGCCGGGCGAGACGACTGATGTCGACGACGAAGCCACTGCTGTTCCGGGCTACGCCCGCTTCCCAGGTGGCATAGCTGACTTCGCCCGATACGACCGTGACGTCCGGGTTGTTGGTCTTCAGTCGCACCGTGACGGCGCCGGTGTCCTCCACGCCGACGCTCCGCATGCGGACACGCGGGAGGACACGTTCGCCCGCCTCCGCCTGCCCATCCCTGTCGCCCCCGGGCGCTGGATCGAACACCCAGGCGGTACGCCTTTCGAAATCCACCGGCCGGTACACGATGGGGAACACGTGTGTGAACTGCCACGGGCCACCGTTGTCCGCGGACACGTTGAAGACCACCGTCACGTCGTGTGGAACGGCATCCCAGCCGATGTCCATCGCGAAACGGTTGAGTGTTATCGACTCCCCTGGCCACCACGTCGAGTATTGGGCTTCGCCGTGCGCGACGGTCACTTTAGGGTCGTCGACGTCAACCGTGACGCGCACGTTGACGGCCCTGCTCGGGCCGTTCTGGCGCAGCCGCACGATCGGCCGAACGCGTTCGCCACGGTTCGCCTGCCTGTCGCGGTTGCCGCCCGGCGCCGGGTCGTATAGCCACGAGCGCAAGCGGCTGAATTCGACGCGCGGTTCCTGGATGTCCATCGTGACCGTGAATTGCCACGACGCCCCATCTGCCGCTCGCACCTCGGCGAGAAGCGTCGCCGTGTGCTGTGTCGCTGTCGGCCTTACAACGACAACGAAGCCGTTGTTGCGCGCAGCTCCCACAGGCCACGTCGCGTGGGTCACGGTACCTTGGACGATGGCAAGGCCGCTGTCGGCGCTAGTCAGAGTGACCTGCACGTCCTGCCCGTCTCCGATTCCGACGTTGCGAAGACGCAGGCGTGGACGCACACGTTCGCCGGGAGTGGCGAGGCCGTCCCTGTTTCCTCCCGGTTCCGGGTCATAGACCCAGAAGTTGCGGAACTCGAACTCCGGGTCACGGCCCACGACCCGAATCGACATGCTGAACTGCCAGGGGTCGACGCCCTCTGCGACGACAGAGATAAAGAGCGGCACATCCCCCGTCGCGAGCGTTGGAGAGACGTCCACGACGAACAGCGTGTCGCGCTCCTCGCCCGCGGGCCACGTGGGGTGTGTCGCTTCGCCGACCACAACGACGATGTTCGGATCTAAGCTCGCGACCGTCACGCGTACGCTGGATCCATCGGCTGAGCCGACGTTCCGCAGGCGCACGCCGACGTGCAGTCGTTCTCCAGGGGCGGCCTGTCCATCGCCATCTCCGCCGGGGGTCGGGTCGTCCACCCAACTGTCCAACTTCACGAACTCAAGCGGCTGCGCTGCGATGGTGAATGTAACGATGAACCGCCACGGCCCTCCGTTGCTGGCTGTCACCGTCGCTACCGCGGTGACGTCATGAGGGTCCGCGGCCGGGTCGATGACGACGGCATACGAACTCGCCCACGTGTCGTTCACAGGCCATACACCGCGCTGGTTCGTGCGACTGGTGATATCGACCGAGGGGTCGTCCGTGGTGAGCGATGTCCTCGTGGTGAAGGCATCACCGGACCCCGCGTTGCGCAACAGCACGTGCAGGACGACATGCTCCCCGGGATTCGCTACTCCGTCCGCGTTGCCCGCTGCATCTACGATCCACGCCGTCCTCGCGACGAAGTCCGGCCCGGCGGCAGCCACGCCGCCGAGGGCCCCCACTCCCGCGGCCATGTCCTGTATGGTGACGGCGGACGCCGCGCCCGAGGTCGATACAAGAGCCACACAGACCAGCCACCGAAGCTGACCCGGCATGTTCATGCCTCCCACGCGGCGTCACTTGCGCACGGTCATACGCCGCGTCTCACGATGAGTTCCTGCACTCAGCTCGTACATATATACTCCGCTGGCCACTCGTTCGCCCAGGTCGTTCCTACCGTCCCAGTAGGCCGCAGTATTCCTCCGGAGGTAGGACCCCGCCTGTCGCCACCCAAGATCCAGCTGGCGTATCTCGCGTCCACGAGGGTCGTAGATGCGGATGGTTGTTTCGGCGGCGTCCGAGAGCTCGAACGGTATCCACGTCTCGGGATTGAAGGGATTCGGGAAGTTGGCGAGGAGCGATGTCGCGACACCGCCTTCGGAGGCGACGATGGGGATCGTGAAGTTGAAGGTCCACGGCCCCGCGTCATCGGCGACCACGCTGAGCACGGCCTGCACGTCGTGCGCTGTCGCATCCAGCGCGATGTCAAGGATGAACCCGTTGTTCCGCGCCTCGCCTGCGGGCCACGTGCTGTGAGACGCGAAGCCCGACACGACGGTGACATCGGAATCGACGATGACGAGGCTCGCGTGCACGTTCTGCCCTGGGCCATCTCCTATGTTCTTGATCCGTACGCGAGGGAGGACACGCTCGCCGGAGTTGGCAACGCCATCGGCGTTCCCGTCCGGCGCGCGGTCGCGGATCCACGCGCTGCGGAACTCAAACGCTGGAGGCGCCGCGGTCACTTCGACTGTAAACGGATGCTCGTACGGATCGGAATGGTCCGCCGTAACCGTTGCCAAGGCGGCGACCGGCCCCGGCGCGACGCCGGGTTCGATGCGGATGGGGATTGTCATCCAGCGCCAGGCTCGCCGCCTCCACAGTGCGACTGGAACCGGATCCTCGACGACAGTGACACCTGGGTTGTCGAAGGTGATGGTGACCTGGACGTTGCTGAGATCCCGCCTACTCACGTTAAGAACCTGCATGGGAACGCCGCCGGTCTCTCCTGGGTTGGCTTCGCCATCGCCGTTGCCCCCTCGCCGGCATCGCTGTACGCGAGCCCTTGTACCCGCATGCCGATGTCTCTGCCCAACGGCATGGGTAACTCAACGCGGATCGGCTCGGCGTTGTCGCTGGTGAAGACCACCACAAGCGATAGCTCGCGAGGTATAGCGGCATTTAGGATGCGTGCCGTTAGCGTCGTGACCCAAAGTGCGTCGCCTGGCCCGAGAGCAGCGTGGTCGGCCGTTTCGGTCATTATCCTGATATCCGCATCTGTTGCTACTAGGGTGCCGCGAAGGCCCACTATTGGACTGGAGCCGACGTTCACCACCCTGATACTCGCCGACACGTATTCGCCTGGCTCGATGATGCGGTCTCGGTCGCCTATGGTGTCGAGGAGCGAGGCTTCCGCGACAACGAGCTTCGCCAACGGGCCTGCGATGGCGATAGTGTATTGGAACTGCTGGGTGTCTCCTCCGGCATCCGTCGTGACGACGAAGTCCACGTCGTGGGGCGCCGCGAACGGGCTGATGTCGACGACGAATCCCACGTTGTTCCGAGCCGTCCCCGCAGGCCATGTGTCGTGCGCGACTTCGCCTGCAACGATGGTGACATCCGGGTCTGATGTCGTCAGCCGCACCGTGACGGCGGCGTCTTCCGCCCCGACGTGCCGGAGTCGAATCCTCGGGAGCACACGTTCCCCTGCCTCTGCCTGGCCGTCTCTGTCGCCACCTGGCGTCGGATCGAACACCCACCCACTCCGCTGGACGAACTCGGCGGGACGGTAGGCGATCGGGAAGACGAACGGGAACTCCCACGACCCGCCGCTGTCCGCGGACACGCGGATCACTGCGGCGACATCGTGGGGCGCCGCGTCACGAGCGATTTCCACTCCGAAGCTCGTCAGCGTGCGGGCGGACCCCGGGTTCCAGACGTCGTAGGTCGTGGGTCTTCCCGTGACGGAGACGTCGGGATCGTCGACCTCAAGGGTGACGGTGACGTTGTGGGCGGTGCTGGGACCTGCCTGCCGCAAGCGGACCCGTGGAAGCACACGCTCGCCGCGGCTTGCGATTCCGTCTCGATTGCCGCCGGGCTCAGGATCATAGAGCCACGAGCGGCGGTGCTCGATCACCATCGTCGGCGCGCCGATGTCGAGGGTGATGGGGAACTCCCACTCGCCTCCATCTGCCGTAACCACCGTAGCAACAAGCGTCGCCGTATGCGCGGAGGCGAAGGGGTATACATCCATCGCCAGCCCGAGGCTGTTGCGCGCGGCGCCCGCGGGCCATGTCGCGTGCGTCACGGACGCTGACGTGATTCTGACACCTGCGTCAAGGCTCGAGAGCGTGACGCGAACGTCCTTGCCGTCGCCTGCGCCCACGTTCCGGAGACGAATGCGCGGGAGAAGACGCTCGCCAGGTGTAGCAAGACCGTCTCGGTTGCCGCCTGGCTCGGGGTCGAAGAGCCAGAAGCTTCGGAATTCGAAGTCTGGATCTTGCCCCATGATGCGTATCGACATGCTGAACTGCCACGGATCCTCGCCATCGGTTTCGACGGTGATGAACACCGGCACGTCCCTGGTAGAAGCCGTCGACGCGACATCGACGACGAACGCAGTGTCCCGCTCCTCGCCCGCCGGCCAGTCCGCGTGTGTCGCGGAGCCCACCACTACTGACAGGTCGGAGTCCAGGCTCTGGAGCGTGACGCGCACGCCGGTCGCGTCTGTCGTTCCCTCGTGTCGGAACCGTGACCCAATGTGCAGGCGCTCGCCGGGCTCCGCCTGACCGTCGCTGTCGCCCTCCGGCGCCGGGTCGGTAATCCAGCCGTCCACCCTCGCGAAGTCCACTGGCGTCGGCGCGATAGCAAAGGTGATGACGAAGAGCCACGGGCCGCCGTTGTCCGCCGTGACGGTGGCGATGACCGTGACGTCATGTGGGGCTGCCGCTGGACTGATGGAAGCTCCCCAGGCGTAGCTCGCGGGGTCATCGACCGGCCACGTGGACCGCCTAGCGGTGTACGTGGACATGTCGACTGCGGGGTCGTCGGTGCTCACGGTGACCCGCGCGTTCGTGGCGCCCGAGATTCCAGAGTTGCGCAGCCGGACGTTCAGGACTACCTGCTCACCGGGGTTCGCCATCCCATCGCCGTTGCCCGACGGGTCGGAGATCCATGCCCGCCTCGCGACGATGTCTGGGCCAAATACCGCAATGCCGCCCATCCCCACGCCTGCGGCATCAATGCCCTGTATGGTGGCCGCCGACACGGTGGTCGAGATGGCTACGAGCGTAACGAGGGCCGCCCGCCTCACGCGCTGATTCCACATGTTCACTCCTCCCTCGGTGCGCTACTTGCGCACGATCATGCGCCGCATCTCTCGGTGGTTTCCGGCGCGCAATTCGTACATGTATACACCGCTGGCCACAGCTTCGCCGACCGCGTTGCGGCCGTCCCAGTAGGCGGCGGTGGCCCGCCGTCGATACGCGCCAGCGGGTAGCCATCCGAGGTCCAAGCGCCTAACGACACGCCCTGCTCCGTCGTAGATATGGACGGTGGTCTCCGCGTCCTCCGACAGGTCGAACGGTATCCACGTTTCAGGGTTGAAGGGATTCGGGAAGTTCGCGAGGAGCGCTGTCGCCGCCGCTGGCGCCTCAGCGACCGGGATCGCTATGACGAATTGCCACGGGCCACCATCGTCGGCTGTCACGACAACGACCGCAGATACGCCATGAGCAGACGCGTCGCTGGCGATGTCGAGGATGAAGCCGTTGTTGTTCCGGGTCTCCCCGGCTGGCCAGACGTCGTGTGTCACGACGCCGTTTACCACGGTGATGTCTGAGTCTGCGATCACCAGCTCCACCCGCACGCTCGTGCCGGAGCCTACGCCGATGTTCGTGAGACGCGCGCGCGGAAACACACGCTCGCCGGGGGTTGCCTGACCATCGTGATCCGCGCCCGGTTCGGGGTCAAACACCCACGAATTGCGCAGGACAAAGTCCGGCTGCCTCCTCGCAATCGGGAAGGTGAAGGAATACTCCTGCGGGCTCCCGTGGTCCGCCGTGACAGTCACTTGCACACTGACATCGTGCGCCGTGGCGTCATCAGCGATCAGGAACGAGTAGCCCGACAGCGTCAACGTCCGCCCTGGACGCCATTCATCCACTTCCTCGATGCTGTCTACGACTGTGATGTCCGGGTCATCCGTGCTCAGCGTGACCACGACGCCGATGGAGCGCGCTGGGCTGACGTTGTAGAGGCCGATCGTCGGCGAGACCGTCTCGCCGGGATTGGCGACGCCATCTGCATTCCCGCCGGGCGCAGCGTCCGCAATCGCCGACGTTCTGAGCTTGAACTTGAGCGTCCGCTTGAGGGTGATGGAATACTCGAATGGCCAGAGGCCGCCGTCAGTGGTGGATACAGTGATGACCATGGGGGCAGTGTGCGGCATGGCGAGGTTGTGCACGTGCAGAGGGAACCAGAGCGGCCCCACCGTTTCTCCCGGCATCCAGGCAGCGACGTTCGCCTCGGCCGTTCTCACGGTGACGTCCGTGTCGGCCGTGAGGAGTGTGACTGTCACGTCCGTGAGGGGCTCGCTCCCAGTGTGCTTGAGGCGGATCCCCGTTGATCGCCAATCCCCGGCCTCAATCTTATGCGGGATAGCGTCGATGAACGCGAAGTCCACGGCAGGGCCCGCGATTGGGAGTGTCCAGACGAGGCGCCACGGCCCACCGTTGTCCGCGTAGATCGTCGCGCGCAGTTCTACGTCGCGGACAGCCGCGTGCTTATCGACGCGGAGGACGAAGTCAGCGATGTTCCTGGCTCGGCCAGCGGGCCATGTGGCGTGAGAGCTCTCGCCCCGTCTGACGTCGATGTCCGCGTCAGCGGAGCTGAGCTCTACTCGGACGTTCTGGGCTTCGGCGGAGCCCACGTTGCGCAGCCTGAGGCGCGGCAGCACCCTCTCCCCAGCCTCCGCCTCGCCGTCACGATCCCCTCCGGGCTGAGGATCGAAGACCCACGCGGTCTGGATGTCGAAGTCGACAGACGCGTAGCGGATGGGGGTGGTAAGCGCGAACTGCCACGATCCGCCCTGAGCCGTGGTGACCGTAACGGACAACGTCGCGGAGTGAGGCTGGGCGTCGGGGGCGACATCGAGTATGAACTCGCCGTTGCTGCGTCTGACTCCTGCTGGCCACCCGGCATAGCTTCGCTCGCCAACAGCGACTGTCAGATCCTGGTCCTCCGTCGATACGCCGACGGAAACACCGTACGCGGTGTCTGTCCCGGCGTTGGTCACACGCACGCGTTGGTAGAATCGCTCTCCACGGTTCGCGCGCCGGTCGCCGTTGCCTCCAGGCTCAGGGTCGAACACCCACGCCCGCTCCAACACGAAGGAGACATCCGGCTCGACGACCGTGAACGGGACGTCGAACCGCCACGGACCGGCTCCATCCGCCGTGACGACAACGGTCGCGATGAAATCCCCAGGCGTCGCGTTCGTGGCGACCTCAAAGCTGAGCGCGGAGTTGTTGCGCGCCTCGCCCGCGCGCCAAACGCCGTGGTTGATGCGCCCCCGCCCGACTGTCACCCCCGGGTGGTCCACCGTCACGTTCACCTCGACGTCTCTCGCGGCGCCAGCGCCTATGTTCCGAAGGCGTACGCGAGGCCGCGCTGTCTCGGCGACATCCAGGGCTCCGTCACCGTCGCCGCCAGGGGCGGCGTCGTAGATCCAGGTGTTTCGGAGGACGAAGTCCGGGTCGGGGACCTCCACCGGTACGACCTCGCTGAACTGCCATGGTCCCCACACGTCGGCGCTCACGTGGAAGAACAGCGATAGGTCTCCCGCGACGAAGTCAGGACCGACATCGATCACGAAACTGGTCGGCCGGGTCTCGCCCGACGGCCACTCTCTGTGGGTCGCCTCGCCTACTACAACAGTTGCTTCCGGGTCCAGCACCGTGACCGCCACGCGGGCGGTCGGCGCGGCGTCAGCGCCTTTGTTGCGGAGGGTCAGGGTCACGTGGACCCGTTCGCCCGGCTCGACGATTCCATCTCCATCGCCTGCCGGGTACGGGTCGACGATGGCGGTGTCCTCGCGCGTGAAACGCACCGATGGCGCGACGATAGGGAAGGTCACGACAAAGCGCCAGGGGCCGCCGTTGCTCGCGACGAAGGTGAGCACTACAACGACGTCGCCAGACGACGCGTCCGACGCTATGGGAGTCGGTATGCTGAGCATGTTGACGTCACCACGATCCCAAGTCGGGTCCACGTGGTTGACGTGCCGGAAGTCCACGCGCGGGTCATCGGTTTCCACGGTGGCGCGGACATCTCGCGCCTGCGCCGCGCCGCTGTTCTCGAGCGCGAACCAGATCTCGATCCTTTCGCCGGGATTGGCCACGCCGTCGCTGTTCCCAACTCGATCCTCGAGGTGTCCAGGCGTCGCGACGAAATCCGGCCCAACGACCGCGGCTCCGCCCAACCCTCCACGTAGCGGATCGACGCGAATCTGCGCCTTCGCCAGCGGCAGTACCAGCGTGCACACGGCTACCAGGCATACGAGTCGTCGCATGTGGAAACTCCATCGGCGATCCGCGGCGGATGCCGGTCGTTCGTCATCGGAGACGAGATGTTGGCGGCGGGTCTATTCGCGCCGCTGGAGGGCGCGGTGGCGGGCGAGCATCGGCGATGCACACGACGACAGAGGGCCGGGTACGCTGCGAACGGGCGCTGCATATCACCTAGCCCCATGACTACCACACGCGCGAGGTGAGCGTGGCGACAGAGCGCACGCTCACATGCCCGTCTGTCACGACGGACACAAATCTTCTGCTACATGATAGGTAATCATGCGTGCGAATGAAAGGCCCGGCCGCGCGCTTGGGGCGGCCTGGCTCTATCGCGCGAGCGCAGCGTCCGAGTCGGGGGATGCGGTCTCGTAGGGAGCTGGCATCTCCTGCTCGATGAGGAGGCGCAGTCGTCTCAGATCGAACTGGGCCATGTCCGCCCATACTTCGGCGGCGTCTCCCGTAAGGAACTCACGGGCCTCGGCGTGGACGATGTCCGTCGCGCGTGAATCCGCGCGGGCGTCTCGCCATGCCAGTTCAATCACCGCGCGGGCGAGGTCGCGGTAGCGGTCTCTGCGTTCTTCGCGGGACAGGTCACGAGAGGTCTCAGCGTGGATCATGCTTGTGGCCCCTCTCCAAGAGGAAGCGACGCCGGTGGATGGATCGAACCCCACTAGGGACAACGCGCGGCGCAACGCGATGTGCTCAGGAAACGGACCGCCCGTCGGTGGGGTTTACTTAAATCGGAGTAAGAGTCGTCGGATTTCGTATGGCTCGCGGGTGGTCGCGCGACGCCTGCCTCTTGGCGGGACGGTGGGCCTGGGCACACGTCGACATCGCGTGCAGCGCTGGTAGTCGGTCTCGTCCTTCCCTTACAGCTTCTCGTAGGCGAAGGGCGTCTGGATTGGGGCGGTCAGTAACCGATGCGCCAGTTCGCGTCATCCACCGATTCCATGCGGCCGTTGGCGGCGGATCGGATGCCCGCGTCTAGTATCGCCATCGCTTCGAGGTTGAACTCCGCGCCAAGCGTGAGGTGGAGCGCATCTCCCGTCTCGATGTGATGGATGAACTCCTCGGCGAGTGTCGTCCGCCCCTCTGGCAGCGGGTCGCCTTCGACGAGTTCATCGGGCTCACCGCCCCCATAGCCGCGAGACGTGTGGACCGCGACCGCTGGCACGCGCCGATCTCCCACCTGTTTCGACGTCGAGACGAGGGTTCCCTCCGTCCCGTAGACGATAGGACCGGTCGGAACGCCGACGTTCCAGGTCGTCCACGTGCCCTCGAGGATGCTGATGGCTTTGGGGAAGCGCACGGTGATAACGGCGTTGTCGTCCGCGTCGCCGTAGTGGCTGGTCAAGTTCGCCTTCATCCCAAACGCGGAGACGGCGGGCTCGCCGATGAGCCAACGGGACAGACACGCGCCGTAGCAGCAGTAATCCAGCAGCGCGCCGCCGCCCGGCGCCGCCTGATGCCACCACTCGGCGCCCTTCTCGGCGTCCGTGATGTCCTGGCCGTACGCGAGCGGCCCCATGGATGCGCCGTTACGCCACTTCACCTCCCACGTGTCGCCGACGGTCCCCGCGTCCAGCAGTTCCTTCATCTTGCGGATGCCGGGAGACCAGGTGATGGGCCAGTTCACCATGAGCGACACGCCTGCGGCGTCCGCGGCGCGCGTCATGCGAAGCGCCTCTCCCAGGCTTGCCGCCATCGGCTTCTCGGTCATCATGTGACTACCGGCGGCCGCGATAGCCTCTGCTACCTCGCCGTGGCGGGCGTTCTCCGGGCAGAAGACGATGATGTCGCACGTCTCGGAGTCGAGCATCTCGCGATAGTCGTCGTAGGCCGTTGGGATGCCGGTGTGTTCGAGGGCGCGCTTGAGGTTCGCCTTGCGCGTCGAGTCAGCCTCCGAGATGGACGGCACGACCGGCACGGTGTCCGCGCACGCTACCCACTCGACGTTGGGCAGCTTGGCGAAGCTGTCGATCATCCCGTTCACGTGCATATGAGCGAACCCGATGACGCCGACGCGGTGCGTCTTGGACATTTCAACGTCTCCCTGTCTACTGGAAGTTAGTCTTCGAGTCGCATGGTGAACGCGACGCAGCCAGCCTCCGGCGCGTCGTCCGTCGTGATAACGCGCAGCTCGACGCCTCCGTCGCGCAGGAAGTCGAGAAGCATGAAGCCCTCGCCGTACGTTCCGAACAGCGTGCCGGCCCCGTGCTTGAACGAGCTCTTCTTGGACCCCGCGCCGCTGACCAGGAGATAGTCCGCCATGTCGCCGCCGTCGAGGGCTTCGAGTATGTGCTCGTGCCCCGAGGCGTACACGAATGGCTTGTTCTCGGCGAATGCAGCGCCGAGCGTCGCCAACATGTGTTGGTACGGCGGGGTGTGGATGTCCTGTCCGCGACTGGCGATTCCGTGTAGGACGGTGAAGTTTGCATCTGTCGGCATGTACGCGGCGAGAGCGCCGCCGTACAGAACGAACGGCAGGGGCCAGAATTCCCCCTTCAGAAGGGAAAGGCCGCCGCCGATGGCGGAACCCAGGACAGCGCCCACGAGCGGAGACGGGAAAGGCTTCACGAAGCGTTTTCGCATGTCGTAGACGCCACCGTGCGGCCCATGCGAGACGATTGGGTGGTGCGCGATGACGACACATCGACGGCCGCCCGCGTCCGCCAAAGCGGCAGCGAGTTCCGCGCTGATCCGCTCTTCGTCGCCCGGCTGGTGGTGGCCACGAATCCACCACTCGGTGTCCAGCGCGATGAGGCGCACGTGGCTCGATATGTCGATGGTCTCGGGTCCAGGTAGACCGGGCTTTGGCGCGAAGCGAATGTCGGCTTGCCCGCCGGCTGGGTACTGCCGCGCCATGTCCGCCTGCCTGCCTACACCTTCCAAACCGTACTTCCAGTCGTGGTTGCCCGCCACGAGGACGGCGCGCGCGCCATCGCTCGTAATCGCCGCCAACTGAGCGGCAAGGGCGTCCTCGGCCCTCTTGCGCGCGGCCGCGTGCCTCTCGCCCTCGGGAGGCACGCCCTTTGGGTACACCGTGTCGCCCAGGACAGCGACCGTGGTACGGTCAGGTATCTCCCCGGCCCGGCTCGCGAGGGCCACGAGCGTGGGGTCCATGAGCCGCGCGGGATCCAGCGGATCGACGTCCGACGCGCCGCCGTCCCCGAACAGGATGACGCGATGCGCTACCGCGTCCAACGCAACGTAGTCTGCCGCGGCCGACGCCTCGGCGAGGTCCGGATGGGTCCATGTTTCCTGGTAGGGGGCGCATCCAACGATCACACCCACCAACGCCAGGGCCAGCAGCGAGGTGAGAGAAAGCACGCGCGCGCGCGTGGTCTGCCGACTGTCGATCATGGTCGAGAACTCTCGCCTCCACATGCTGCTAGCAGCGGCCTCTTCCAGCAACAATACCCTCGCGCTAGGGCCACATCAATTGGCGTAGCCGGAGCCCACCCGTGGGTGTGGCGTCTTGATGGCGGGGCTCCCGCCCCATATACTCGCCTGGATCGGTACGACGCCTCCGCGCGACCACCCAAGACCACCGAGAAAGCGAGCGGCCGTGCGCATTTCCGACATGCAGGTGTTCGTCCTCGGCACGAGCTGGAGGAATCTTACCTTCCTCAAGCTCATTACCGACGACGGCTACGAGGGCATCGCCGAGGTGCGGATCAACAACCGCACGGAAGCTCTGTCCGGGTATCTCGAAGGCATCAAGAAGCGGCACGTGTTGGGCAGCGACCCGTTCAACATTGAGGACATGGTCCTGCGCCTGTCGCGCAACGACTATGGGCGCGTCGGGGAGATCGCTGGATCCGGGATCGCCCTTGTCGAAATCGCCTGCTGGGACATCATCGGCAAGGTGTGCAATCAGCCGGTGTACAAGCTGATCGGCGGGCAGTGCCGCACGGAGATCAAGGCGTACGCGAACGGGTGGTACCGCGTCGAGCGGTCGCCGGAGGAGTTCCACGCGGCGGCGAAGCGCGTGGTTGAGCGTGGATACCGGGCGCTTAAGTTCGACCCCTTTGGCTCCGGCACGTACGAGATGGACGTGCACGAGACGCGCCGGTCTGTCGGGCTGGTGGAAGCCGTGCGCGACGCGGTCGGTCCCGACGTCGAGATCCTCATCGAAATGCATGGTCGCTTCTCGCCCGCGACTGCGGTGTCCATCTCGCGTCAGTTGGAGGAATTCGAGCCGTCATGGGTCGAGGAACCCGTGCCGCCGGACAACCTGGACGCCCTCAAGAAGGCCGCCGCGAAGATCAACCTGCCTATCGCCACGGGCGAACGTCTGCACACGCGCTACGAATTCCGCGACCTGTTCGTCACCGAAGCGGCGGACATCTTGCAGCCCGACATCACCCTATCCGGCGGGTTGTCGGAGGCGAAGAAGGTCGCTGCGATGGCGGACACGAACTACATGACCGTCGCGCCACACAACGTGGGCGGCCCCGTGTCCACCGCGACGGCGTTGCACTTCGCCGCCTCGACGCCGAACTTCAAGATTCAGGAGCACTTCAACGACTTCCAGGAACTGTGGGTTAAGGAAGCCGCGACCGGCGGCGGATACCCGGAAGTCGTGGACGGCTACTTCCCGCTGCCCGAAGGCCCCGGGCTCGGCGTCACGCTGAACGAAGACCTCATCGCGGAACACCCGTTCCAGGAGGGATCGTTCAACCTGTGGGACGAGGATTGGCACAAGCGGGAGTTCTAGGCATGTGGCGCTGCCTGTCCCGTAGGTGCGCAACCTGACCGCACGTTGCTCGGCTACCGAGACCATGCGGGATCGGAGTCGCTCCAGACGTTGTTACTTATGTTGCGCTGATTCGCTCCGTCGGCGTCCATCGTGTATATCTGGGAGGGGCCGTCGCGGGTCGAAGCGAAGGTGATGCTTGCGCCGTCCGGGGACCAGGAGGGAGCGCGGTTCGCTCCCGGAGCATTTGTGAGGTCGCGCTGATTGGAGCCGTCCACGTCCATCATGTATACGTCCGGAAGCCCCTTCCGTGAGGATGTGAACGCGATGTGCGAGCCGTCCGGTGACCATGCGGGATGGGAGTCGTGCTGCCGCCAGCCACTGAGCGTCCGCAGACTAGAGCCGTCCGCGTCCATGACGAGGATCTCCCTCGAATCGGCGACAAGATGGTCGTACGCGATGCTTCTGCCGTCGGGTGACCAGGCGGGGAAGCCATTGAGATTGCCGTCCGTGAGGACGCGCACATTCCCTCCATCGTCGTCCATCACGTAGATGTCCATGCGGTCATCGCGCTGAGAGTGGTACGCTATGTGCTCGCCGCCGGGCGACCATGAAGGCGCGAGATCGGTGGCGGGGTGGTTGGAAATGTTGTGCTGGTTGGTTCCGTCGGCCCGCATCACGTAGATCTCGTTGTTCCCGTCGCGATCCGATGTGAACGCGATTCTTGAGCCGTCGGGTGACCAAGCTGCCATACGGTCTCGGCTGGAAGTCCGCGTGAGATTCCGCTGATCCGCGCCACTGGCGTGCATGACGTGTATGTCTGAGTTCCCGTCGCGATCCGACGTAAACACGATCCTTCCCGCTAGCGTAGGCGGGGCCGTATCGTCAAGGACATTGTCGTCCGCGTCCGACCCACAGCCAACGACGAGGATGAACATAGCGATCAGGCCAACGGCGTGTTCCTGGCGGCGTGGCGCCATGGCGGTCTCCCTCTGGGTAGCGCCCTAGTGTCCGTCGAGATGGATCCCTTGGACCGCGTAGAACCAGTGGACGCGCGTGGCGGTACGCCTCGCTGGCGTCGCTCCGAGCATGTCCACAGGTCCGCCGGCCTAACGCCCCAGAACTCGGCGTGCTCACCATGGTTACCATCGCTCGCTATCCATTGATGGCGAGCGCTGCCTGGGGGAGCTTCCTGTAACTGCTTGGCAAGGGATACGCCGTACCCGCTCCGCACGGCGTCACTATACCGATCTCCGCGTTGCACGCGGTGGCTCGGATTGGCGCCTGTCCCCCGCCGCTGTGGGTGAACCGGACGCACGGCGCTAGTTCAATTCGACTGGGCCATACTCCGTTTCGCCACCGGGATCGTCCACGTAGAGATATGCGGAGTACTTCGCCACGGGCAACTGCCCACCGAAGTCGTCCGTGAGATCCCAGAATATGGCCGTGCCGTAGAACTCTCCCGGCGGTGGCGGGTTCGTTGCCGTGACCCATCCATCCTTGCCGCGCCACCAGTATTGCCCCTGCGGCGACTCGGAGTCATAGACGGGGACGAGATTGCGTACGACGTTCCCCGCCAGATCCCTGATCTCGACCCTGTAGTTCCTGCGTTCCGACAGCCGGATGCCGAAGTGCGTACCGTTGACAAACGGGTTCGGGAAGTTCTGATCGAACCCCGTTGCGGCCGGGATGGCGTTCGCGAGACCCTCCGTCCCCGCTCCGATTTCGTTCTGGATCGCTTCGGCCCATCGCGCCGATCCTGCCTGTGTCCAGTTCCTCTTGGCGTCAAGTTCATTCGCCGGCCTAGGCGTCTGGTCCCAGCCGATGAACCACATACCATCGACTCGGTCCAGGTCCAGCATCGCCACGATCTGCTCGTGCATGTCGACATGCGACGGCATTGAGCCGACGCCTCCAGACGCCTGGTCCGACGCCTGAAGTACGGGGTGGATCTTGAGACGGTCATGTGTTGATCGAGGGTACCTGTCCTCCAGGTCCTCCATCAACAGTTTCCACCGTAGGTATGGCCGCGGCGTGCTCTCCCAGTTATTCGAGGCCCATGGATAGTAGAAGGGCATGAACACCGGCGTCGCATCCAGCAAGTCCGCCTCCGTAAAGAACACCTCTATCCAGTCGCGCATCTTCGGCGGCAGATCCGACGTCCATGATCCGCCCGACATGTGCAGATCGCCGCCTTCAGACTGAAGGAACCCTGTCTCCTCGGCCCAATAGAACGGCCAGTTGACCCCGCGGTCCTTCTGTGCGTTGTGGACGGTCGTGACCACCTCAATGAATAGGGCTGTCGTGTGGTCGGCCTTCTCAGTTCCCTCGTCGTCTACCCACCAACCTGCAACTAGGTTCCGCTGGGCGGGCGTCAAGCCGTCAATGATGGCGTAGACGTACTCTCGTAGCTCGAACAGGTTCCACTCGGGCTCCCCGCCAAGGCGCGCCTCACCCATCACATAGGGCATGGCGCTCAGGCCATACACCGGCCAGAGGTCGGCATTGTCCTGCTCGTTGACCCCAAGGCGGAGCCCCATGAGATTCCGCGAGATGACTGCGGTCATGTTGCCGCCGCCGGTACCGCCATCCACCAGAGCGTTGGCATTTTCCACCCGCTTGATGTACTCAATCCAGTAATCCGCGTTCTGCTCAACGCGCCGCTTCGTTACAGGCAGCCAGGCGAAATCGCCGTACGACTGGATTGCGTTACACGCCTGGTATGTACTGACGGGATCCCCATCGTAGATCGACACGATGTCCTGTTCGAGCTCCGCAAGGGTGTCGGGGCCCACCGCGAACATTCCCACGGGCAGGCTATGGTGCGTCTTTGCCACGTTCTGTCTCCTGCGGTCGGTAAGCTGCGGAATGAGGACACACCTCCATCCCGCTATTCGTTGCGGCCCGTCCACGCGGGTCACGGCCGGTCAGAGCAGTCGTCTTCGTCGTCTGCCGAAATCTCACCCTCGGATGGGCGCCTGTGGCCCAGCCAACCCCCACCGAGACACACAGGCGCCGTCGTTGGCGCGTATGCCGCTTCCGTCGCCTAAGAGCGGCCTGCCTTTGACAAAGGGCGGCTTCGCCGCACAAAAATCTGGGCCCAAGGGCTTGGGAGCGCGCCGCACGGACCCCTCCTAAGTTCCTCGCTGTGGGCCAAGTGGCGAGACGGCCCGCGAAGGCCTCTGCACATGACTGCGCGGCCGGCAAGGCGACTTCGGGTGGTGTCCGTGAGGCGCTGCCGTTCATTGCGGCCCAATCTCCTGCCGGCGCCTTATATAGTGATTATAGATATAATATTTAGTATGTGCCATGCTGTCAGGCACACACCGGCCGGTTGCTGCGACCGGGAACGGCTGCGCGGTCGGAGACGGCGGTCGTCCATGCCAGTACCACTGGCTAGGACAGCCGTGAAGGGAACGCGGCGCCTTCCGTGGGTGGCGTCGTCACTCAGCGGCAAGTCGCCGAACTTGCCTCTCGGACACCCGCCGCGCGATCCACAAGACACGCGCTCAGGTACCTGTCTCGGCGAGCGGGGTGAGGGATCTATCATGGAACATCGCTGCCTGCCCTTGGCGGACGACGAGGATCAGCAACGCCCCGACCAGCCAGACGCGTTGGCCCGCGCAGGTCGGTCGTCTATCGCCAGCGACTTCTGGGCCGCTGGCAAGGACATCCGTCAGAGGGGTGCCTCTCGGCGTAGGGCCGCCTGACCTCGGCGCCAAGAGGCGTGCCGACACCGTAGGCCGTCGCGTCCGTCCCATCGCCGTCAGACGGCGCGTTGATGCGAGCGTACGCGCGTGATAGAGTAAGCCATCCTGGGAAATGAGCATCCGGGCAGTCGGGAAGCAGGCCGCGCGAACTCTGGATCGTAGAGGTGGCGAACAGCGACGACAAGCACGTCCAGGGAAGGCCGGCTAGGTCATCTGCGTCGGTGAGTTACTCGACCGGGCCTACGTCCTGAGCTCCGGCGCCATCCGGTATTGTTCCCACCCCCGCGCGAGACGCTGGCTCGCAGGAGATCACGCATGACCGAGACGCCCGACACCTTCCTCGTCCAGGACGGCCAGACGCTTGTCTTCATCGGCGACAGCATCACGGACTGTGGTCGCCGCGACCAGGCGTTCCCGTTCGGCTCCGGCTATGTCCGCTTCGCTATCGACCTGATCACCGCGCGCTACCCGGAGCGGGACATCACCTACCACAACCGGGGTATCGGCGGCGACGTAAGCACCGGCCTGCTGAGACGTTGGTCCGAAGACGTGCTCGCGCACCAACCCGACTGGGTCTCCGTCATGATCGGCATCAACGACCTTCACCGGACGTTCTCGGCGACGCCGGCCGACCGCATCGCCCCGGACGTTTACCGCGAGGCGTACCACGCGTTCCTCACTCTTACCGCGGAGAAGACAAACGCCCGTATCATCCTCATGGACCCGTTCTACATCACCTCAGACGCCGACCCCGACAGCCACGCCGCCACCGTGCTGACGGCGCTGGAGGGTTACATCGCGGTGGTGCATGAGATGGCGGCTGAGTTCGACGCGCTGCACGTCCCGCTGCACGCCGTTTACCAGGAGCAGTTGAGGCACCGTCCCGCTGACACCTTCTGCCCCGAGCCTGTGCATCCCAACGCCAGCGGGCACTTGGTGATCGCCGATGCGTGGTTGAGGACGATGGGATGGTGACGTAGGCGGCTAGCGCCGACTGGGGTCCGACTGCTTGGCCGCCAGCCTCAGCCTGGTATCCACCGGCTGGGGATCGCACACGCCCGACCCGGGCCTAGACGCCGCCTGCCCGAGGCCGGACGTGCGCCCATGGCTACGCGCTGCGCGTAGGACTTCCGCCGGCCGGAACCTCGACGCGCACGGTCGTCCCGACCTGCTCGGCCACCGGGACATAGATATCGACATCCCCTCTCTCCTCCGGCGTGTGGATGGACACAACAAGGGAGTACCGGGCCTGCCTGTCCCATCGGTTCAGGTGGGCGCGCTCCCGCCACCAGCCCACGACCGGGTAGATCGCGACCTTGTTCGACTCGGCGAGCTCTGCGGCGGATCCCTCCCAAATATCGGAGTGGATCAATCCTACATCCCTGGCTTGACTGCCGATTACCCAATGGTCCTGCGGTCCCGACCTATAGCTCTGACCCGCCTCGCGCGCCTGCTTGTTTACCCTAGCGCGGAATACCTCCTCGGATTCGAGCGGCCCGTTTACGTCGAATCGAAGACCATGGGAGGAGTAACGGTAACGGCCGTCCCACCCGACCTCTCCAGGCCCCGGCTCGACGAAGTAGGAGAGCGTAACCCGCATCTGCACAGGTGTCTCGGCGAGAGATGCTAGGATGTCCCTGGGCCAAGGCAGTTCGTACAGGTGCATGTCCTGGGTCACAGGCCGCCCGGATCGCCTCGCAAAGGGTTGCAGCACCGCTTCGGAAACCAGAGTCAGCGAGTTGGACGCGCAGTAGAGCGCGCGCCCAAGGTCTGGCACTCCGTAGCCGACCACGCGAAGCAGCTTCCCACTGCCCGTCTTTGTGATCTCTTCGTGGACACCCAATTGCTCCTTCATGGCCTGTGTCCACTCAGCGGAGTGGACGATCAGAGCCCTGACCGTTTCGGGCCACGCGTCTGGATACTGCACCTGAATCTGAGCGGCCATCCGCGCTGCCAGAGCGGCCGAGACGCTCGTACCTCGGAAGGCCCCAAAATGGGCCTCTGCCGGGTCATGGAAGGTCGAAACGAGCGCAAGATCCTCATGGTCGAGCACCGAGGCGTTCGGTCCTTTCGCAACGTTGCCGCCCTCCATCACGACCTCCGGCTTGATTGGCCACTTCCCTGCAGGCCACGTCGTTGACGTAGTGCTGAACGGTGACAGTGCCTCTGCCGGCGCCACCGCTGTCCAACCTGCCATGTAGGGGTCCGTGATTGTCGTGTTTTCCGTGTATGCTCCCACCGTCAGCGCGTTCCACGCCTGCCCTGGGTCTTGCACTTCGTCGGTGTAGTTGGACTCCGGGTAGCTCAGCCAGCCAGCCGGATTCGTGTTGCCTGCACTCACCACAACAAGACGACGCCTGTCGTCCCAATACCCGGATGCTGCTGCGTCCAAGGCCGCAGACCATGACGATGGCCGCCCTCGGTCCCGTGTCTCGGGAGCGGTTATTGCTAGACATATGACCCGCTTGCGTTGGGGTGCTCCGATCTCCGCAAGGCTTAGACCTCGCCATGTCAGGTGCCCCCAGAGCCCCTTGGGATTGCCGTCTGGCGATGGAGGGATAATCTTGGCAGACTCCAATCGGTGGCTCACGTCTGCGCGCGAACTACCGTCGAGAAGGCTAAGAAGGTCACCGTACGCGGCGGCCCCCGCCATCAGCGTGCCATGTGGCTTGGCGGGGTCGTCGGTAGTGCCCCAGCTGGAGTCAACCGTGTGCAGATCCCCGTCGTCAAGGACGCGGTTGATCAGCGGATGCCCATTGTTGACCCCCTTGTCTAGGATGCAGACTGCCACATCCCTATCGCCGACGAAGTCTAACCGCCGCAGCAGGTCTGCAACTTGGTGTGCCTGTTCCTGGTTCTCCTGCTCCACATACAGGGTAGCGACCTCTCTCGCAGGGCGAAACTCGGCGATGTCGTCCGAGGCCTTGACGAGGCGCTCTAGGTCTGTGCGCGTAGCGTGGATAAGCCTTACTTCTCTCTCGGGGAACGTCAACGCCCCCTCCGCGCGGGTAACGGCCATCTGCTCGAAGAATGGGTCTATCTGCACATTAGTGTTCTCCTGGCTGCGGCGCAGCCACACCTCTACCCATGCTGGCTCATCACCTGGCAGGTCATCGAATTCGTTGGGGCGGCAGAAGGATGGGAGGTCCGCATGACGAATGTCCTCGATGTTGTTGATGAGTCCTTGGTGCCTTGGGTTGCCGAGTTTGGGGGTCTCGTGCTCCGCGTACTCCTGGATCTTCTGCAGGAAGTGGCCTCGCTTGCCACGTGGGACGTAGACGGTGGCACGAACTTGTTTCGAGCCACCCTTACCTTCCGTGCGCACGTGTCGTAGCTGGATGCCTTGAGAGCGGCTTTCTAGGCGCTCGAGAGGGAGATCGAACCCCGGCGCGCCTTCGAACTCAATGTCGACTCCTTGGCGCTCGTCGGGGACGGTGTCACGTTGGGCGAGTCCCTCGCCTGTCGTCCAGGCTTGTTCGAGACGTTGTGTCAGGCGTGCGCTGTGTTCTTCCCGATCCCGGTCCTGAACACGCGGACGGCTTCCGCCTCCTCGCGGGCTGGTGTATTCGTGGGTACTCGGCGCGTCACCGATGAATATGTGCGGGTACTGCTCGTCGGGCATGGCGCCCTACCTCCTCTGGCCCTGTAACGCCGATTGCCGCTCCTTCAGCATCTTCCCCACGGCAAGGGCGCCCACCTTGGCTTTGTCGGTGAGTATCGCTTGTTTGATCGCGTCCCGGCAGGCATGGTCGATCTCCGCGTGACTGAGCTTGTCGCTCTCCATCAAGACGGTCTTCCACGGGAACCTCTGGGCCAGGTATGTTCCCAGGACGTTCCGCACCAGCCGCTCTCTGTCTGCCTCGTCGGGCAATGAGTAATGCAGAACGTCGTCGAATCGGCGGAACAGGGCCCGGTCGAGCAGCGTGGGGCTGTTGGTTGCCGCCACAATCATGCTCTCCGAAGCGTCCTGTTAAATGAACTGGAGGAGGGCGCTGAGCACCCGTCGCATCTCTCCCACGTCGCTGTCGAGGGTACGCTCTCCGCCGATAGCGTCGAACTCATCGAAGAGGTACACTCCTGGTTCCTGCTGGATGAGATCGAACACCTGCCGGAGCTTGGCGGCCGTCTCCCCCATGAACTTGGTCACCATCCTGTCCACCTGTACCGTGTGAAGCGGCAGCCGCAACTCGTGGGCGAGAACTCGCGCCGTCATGGTCTTGCCGGTACCAGGCGGGCCGATCAGCAGGATCTTGCGGCGGTGCGCGAGAGCATGCTGCTTGAGCTTATCCTGTTGGCGGTATTCGTGCACGATGCGCTCGATGCGTTCCTTCGCCTCGGCCGGAAGCACCAGAGCGGCCTTGGGCGTGCCCGCCTCGTGCGAGAGAACAAGACCCCGAAGATCTGGGGGAAACTCAATGATCTGTCGCTTCTTGCCGCGCGCGTCGTCGACAATGCGACGTATCTCGTGGGCTAACGCGCCGTGCCCCTTTAGCGCCTCGTGGGCGGCTACCTGAAGGGCGGCGGTGTGGAACTGCTCGGTGTCGTCGCTGAAATGCGATCGGATGAGCGACTTGATCTGTTCGCCGGTAGCCATGTAGTCGCCTCGCCTTGCCTTGATATCCTGCAAGCCACGTCCGTTCGGTCATGCTTCCTCTCGGCTGCGCGGCCGGGCCTGGTTCAACCACATCAGCGGGGTCGGCCCTTAGAAACGCGTCGTCCGTGACCTTAACAGCAATCGCGCCGATCGTAACACAATCGCGGGCCTGCCACGCGTGTGTGGATTGGCATGGCCTGCTGCGCATCGGAACGACCTCATGCTGCCATGCGTTACGGCCAGGTAGTCGTCGGGCTCCCTCAGCAGGCGACATGGTCTCCCTGTTCCTGAGTGTGTCTGTGCGGCGCAATGGTCTACACCCTCGCGGACCTATAGTCTCGACGCCAGCGCGGCTGCAATCACGTGTGTGAATCCAAGGATAACGCGTGTGCGGGCATCTGGCCGACCTCGACCGAAACTGGGAGGCCATCAGAAGACGACTCCGATTGCGGTCATCCTGTTCCGACCGGCGAAGCTAGTGGCCATCCTGACCCCGCGTTGATGCGGGTAAACCCCGCATGATAGAGTACGCCAACTTCGCGAGTGAGCGTTCAGGCAGTCGAGGAGCAGGATGCGGGAACTCAGGATCGTACAGGGGGCGAACAGCTACGGCGAGAACATCCAGGGCAAGGCGAACGAGCCGATCTGCGTCGCTGGACTGCTCGACCGCGCGCGTTACGCCCTGAACTTCGACGACATCGAGTACCCCCTCGACGCCATCTACGACCGCCTTCACGCCAACGCCCCGCGCGTCGCCATCGTCGGCGGATCGCTGGACCACCCCGCGCATGTCGTCGACTGGGAGACGATCCTCAAGGCGGCGTACCGCATCTGGAAGATGGGTGGCGTGCCGTTCAGCTTCGGCATACCCGTCGTGTGCGACGGCACCGCGCAGAGCAACGCGGGCATGTGCTACTCGTTGCAGTCGCGCAACGCTGTCTCGTCCATGGTCGTGAACCAGATGGAGGGGCAGTCGTACCACGGCGCGTTCGTGATCCAGGGCTGCGACAAGACGCCCATGGCGATCCTCGCCGGGCTCGCGGCGTTGGATGTTACCCGTCAGGCGCGCGGCGACGCGCACGTCTTTGCCACCTTTGCTCCGGCGCACGTCCTCAAGGGCGGCACGATTCCCGAGGACCTGCTCGCGGAGCTGGAGGACGCTGCCGTCAAGGCGGAGGGCATGGGCAAGGCGCACTTCGCCGAGGACATACGCGGCACGTCCGCCTACGTTCTACAATGCGCCTCCGCGCAGGCGTTCCAGGGCATCTTCGAGCGCATGGTGCAGGAGAGCGTCATCAGCGACGCTGAGCGTCAGCATTTTGAGAAGTACCTCTCCGTGCACGCCTGTGACGGCAAGGGAGGCATCTGCGCCTTCAACGGCACGGGCAACTCCTCGCGCAACCTGATGAGCGCGTTTGGCATGGTCCACCCGGCGGTAGAGCTGCTCACGGAGCCGCCGACGCAGGAGCAGATCAACGGCGCCGTGGACCCGATGATGATGTCGTGCGCCGACCAAACATTCAGCGTCGGGAACATCGCGCGGGAGAACATTGAGAACGCCGTCCGCGTGTTCGCCGCGACGGGCGGCAGCACGAACCTCGTCATGCACCTGGTCGCCGTGATGGCGCACGCGGGCGTGCGGTTCGACCTCGGCGACTACGAGCAGATTCTCTACTCCCACCCCGTGCCGGACCTCTTCGACTACTCGCTGACCGAAGGGCGCGACATCTACGCCCTGGCACAGCAGTGCTGCGACGGCGACATCCGGGGCATGGAGACCGTCCTCTACGAGCTCATGCGCAACGACATTCCCGTGCATCTTGACGCGCCCACCGTGACCGGCACGTCGTGGCGCGAGCGGCTGTCGGACACGTCGAACCTGGCAGCCGATGGCGTGCGGAAGAACCCCGTTATCCTCGCGAAGCCGCGCCGGCCGTTCAGCGGCGTGGATGTGCTGAAGGGCAACTTCATCGAGTCCGCGGTCGTGAAGATCTCCGGCATGAAGAGCTCACAGATTGACGAGTTCGACAGCAAGGCGCACTTCGTCCTTTACTACGAGAACGAAGAGGACGCCACCGAGGCGCTCCTGAACGTCTCTCTGCTCGACGAACTGCGCGACGACAACGCGTTCGCGCGTGACGACATGCTCGCGATGGCGAACCACAACGCAGGCGACGAACACACCGCGGGGGATGCCGCCAAAGCGCTGGACTACGATGACCTGTTCGACACGATGGTGAAAGAACGCACGCTCAAGATGGCGATCTTCATCAGCGGCCAAGGGCCGGTCGCCTTCGGGATGCCCGAGCAGTTCACCCCGACGCAGTACATCAACCACAACTACGCGCTAAACCCGTTGGTCGTACTTGTCAGTGACGGTCGGTTTTCCGGCGTGTCGTACGGCGCCGCCATCGGTCACGTGACGCCCGAGGCGGCAACGGGCGGCGATGTCCTCTACCTTATGACCGGCGACCTGCTGCACATTCAGTTGCGCCAGCGCCGTATGGACCTGATCGACCGCGACGCCTTCCACGCCGGGCGCGTCGAGGCAGCGACGGCGGACCTGTCCGAGGCCCGCGCGGCATTGGGCGAGGAGCGTCTCGAACGCATTCGGCTACGACGCAGGGCAGTCGCGCCTACGAACGTCATGCTGGATGTCAGCGACGCCGCGCACGGTGTTGTGCCGCAAGCGGTCGCCGAATTCGCAACGGACACGTACAAGTTCAAGGGGTAGCGCGAGCGATGTCCGACTACCGAACCGAACGGACGCACGATCAGTTGCGCATCTTCGAGGGCGACACGCTCGTTGGGGCGTACCGCTTCATCGGCGCGCGGCGGCCTTATTTCTGGCCGCTGAACGTCGCCGAGGGCAGCGCCGTCCGAGGGTCCGGCACGGGCGACCATCCGCACCAAACCGGCTTCTACCTGGCGTACGGCCTCCACGGGCACAACGGCGCGACGAACATATGGTCCGACTGGGACGAGCCGCCCTACGGCCCGTGCGGAGCCATGCACCACGTCGAGTTCACCGATGTGCGACCGGACGGCTTCACGGAGCGTCTTGTCTATGCGAACGGCGACGGTGAACTCATCGCCGAGGAAACGCGGGCCATCAACTACTCTCGCGTCGATGCGTCGTCCTGGCGGATCGACTGGCACTCGCACATTCCGTCGCTGACAGAGCTGGTGAAGGCGCCGTTCCATTTCTCTGCGAGGGCGGCGACGAGCATCCTCGAATCGGGCGAAGTGACGTCGTCCGCGCGGGACGACTCGAACTCGCGCGAGGCGCATCCGGCTGAGTGGATGGCCGCTTCCGGCGCCCTTGGCGAGGGGAAAGCGGGTATCGTTCTGGTCGACCATCCCGACAACCCCGACGAGGCGGGTGAGTTCTGGTTTCCGAGCATCATCATGCTGACCCACGAGGCGCCCTACCCGTTCCCCGAGGACGGGCTGGACCTGCGGTGCTACCTCATCCTGCATTCCCTGGATACCCCGTCTCTATGACCCGACATCAGGGGCAACGCGTTGCCTGAATACTTCCTGGGCATCGACCTCGGCACGACGGCGACGAAGGTCGGGCTGTTCGACGCCGATGGCGTCCGCATAGCGCTCGAACAGGCGGTCGTTCCCGTCGACCGGCCAGCTCCCGACCACGTCGAGCAGGATCCGAACGCCTGGTGGCAATCGGTGCTCGAATGCTGGGAGGGTATCCGCGCGACGGGCATCGATCTCGGCTCGGTAGCCGCGGTCGGCGTCTCGGGGCACTTCTCCCTGGCGTTTCTAGATGCGCTTGGAGCGCCCTCACGACCCGCGATCACGTGGCAGGACGCCCGCGCGCACGAGGAGGCGCACTTCCTCAGTGACAAATACGACGAGGCGCGCATCCACGACCTGTTCGGCATCTCCGTGCCGTTCTCGCCCGCGATGCCCGCCGCGAAGTTCCGCTGGGTAGCGCACAACGAGCCCGACGTAGCGGCGCGCACGCAGTGGGTGTGCCACGCGAAGGACTACATCGCTCTGCAACTGTGCGGCGAGGTGTGTTCCGACCTCCAATCGTTTGTCGGAGTCGTCGACAGCAACACTGGCGCGACAAACGACGACTATCTCGAGGACATCGGCCTCCGCAGGTCGCAGATCCCGCGCTTTGTCCGGTCTTACCGCAACGCTGGATACACGACGCGTGAGGCGCGCGAGGCCCTCGGGATCAACATCGGCATCCCCGTCATCATCGGATGGATCGATGCCTTCTGTTCGATGTTGGCCACGGGCGTATACCGCGAAGCCGCAGCGTTCGACTACGCAGGCACCTCGGAGATCGTGGGCATTCGCGTCCCGAACCTGCGCATCCGTCACGAAGGGCTGCTCGCTCTGCCGTTCGACAAGCAGAACTCCGTGCTCTACGGGCTCACGAACTGTGGGGCCGACGCGCTCGCATGGGCGAAGGACGCCCTCGGCGTCGCCTCGTTCGACGGCCTGCTGGACCTGGCGAAGGGCGTGACGCCGGACGTCGACCTGCCGATCTTCCTGCCCTATCTCGACGGCGAGCGGAGCCCCGTGTGGGACGCGCAAGCTCGTGGTATCTGGGTGAACATAGGGCGACGCCACGGCAGAGCGGAGATGGCATACAGCGTCCTGGAGGGCGTCGCCTACGCCGTCTGGCACATCATCGCGCTTGCCGAGGCGTGTTCGTCGCAGCCCGTGCGGGAGCTCGTCGTCAGTGGCGGCGGCGCCCAGAGCGACGTGTGGACCCAGATACGCGCCGATGTCGTAGGCATGCCCGCACAAGTCGTGGAGGAGATGGAAACCGGCGCGCTCGGCGCCGCGATGCTCGCCACCGTCGGGCACGGACGCCACGAGACGATGGCGGACGCCGCGCAGGCGATGACGAGGCTGGGCGCGAGATTCGAGCCGCGCGCAGAGACGCGCGCCATACACAACCGCCGCCGCGCCGTCTACCGACGCATCTACGCCGCGACGAAAGATCTGAGACCGTGACGGAAGCCGCCGTCGCCGAACTCCGCGCCCTCTGCGACATCCTCGCCCCCGCTGGACGAGAACGCGCCATGGCGAGCCAGATGGCGGAAGTCTTCACCAGGCACGCTCCCGGCGGCGATGATGCCGTCACCGTGGACTGGCAGGGCAACGTGTCCGCCACCTTCGGCAGTGGATCGCCCTCCGTCGTCTTCTGCGCGCACATGGACGAGATAGGGCTTGTCGTGCGCGGCGTGACGGACGATGGGTTCCTGCGCGTGGAGCGTGTCGGCGGCGTCGGCAGACGCGTTATCCTCGGCACGCCGATAGTGGTGCTGGGCGAAGACGGGCATATCCCCGGCATGATGGGCCTGACGTCCCACCACCTGACACCGCAGGCGGACTACTGGACCGTCCCGCAGGTAGAGGACTGGTACATCGACATTGGCGCCGTCTCCTCGGCGGAAGCTGAGGACATGGGCGCGCGCGCCGGCTCCTTCGTCACATTCGCGCCAAACTTCCGCCGACTCGGCGCCGACAAGGTGTTGAGCAAGTCCCTGGACAACCGAATCTCCTGCTGGGCGCTCTGCGAACTTGCAAGGCGGTTCGCCGAGAACCCGCCGCCTGCTACCGTGCACCTACTCGCGAACGTGCAGGAGGAGTTCCACCTGCGCGGGCTCATTCCTGCGGTGCGGCGGATCGAACCTGACCTCGCCCTGACGCTGGACATCACTCCGGCTGCCGACACGCCGGACCTGACGGGACGCAACGAAGTGCGTCTCGGAGACGGCCCAGCGGTGAAGATCATGGATTTCCACGGCCGCGGCTCGTTGAACGGCCTCCTCGTGCCCGAGTTCCTCGTCGACTGGATCGAGGACACCGCGCGGGACGCGCATATCCCGACGCAGCGCGAGGTAGTTGTTGGCGTCGTCACGGACGGGACGTACCTGCCAGCGCTCGACATTCCCACGGCGGCGCTCGGCGTGCCCACGCGGTACACCCATTCTCCCTCCGAGGTCGTTTCTCTCAGCGATCTGGGAAGAACGGTCGACCTGTGCGAGCAACTGGCGCGGCGGGTCGAACACGTAGACTTGGGGGGAATGTCTCTATGACGGCTTCGCATCGGCGCCACGCCTTCGGGGTATGCATATCCGCGTGCGTTCTCGCAGCTTTCGTGTCCGCCACGGTCAAGGCGGCGGAGCCACTTCGCCTGTCGTTTGCCGAGGGCGATCAGTACGCGTTCCGGCACACCCTGAAGACGGTGACGGATGTCGAGATGCCGTTCCCGCAGAAGACGACGCAGACGATGCGTTACACGCTCGACCAACGCGTGGCAGAGGTCGACGCTGACACGGGAGACGCGACGGTTGAGGTGCGATTCCGTCACGTGTTCGTCGAGGTGGACATGGGCGAGATGGGTGGCTTCAGGGTCGACACGGCGGATGACGACTCGGACGACGCGGCCACATATCGCAAGCTCATCGACCGACCCTTCACGATGCGCGTCACCCCACGGGGCGAGGTGCTGGACGTGACAGGACTCACGCCGCTAGTGCAAGAGGCGCTAGCCGCCGGTGGCGCCGACTCAGTCACGATGGAGCAGGTGGAGACCATCGTTGGTGACGAGTCCATGATGGGTATGTACCAGTCGTTCCAGCCGATTTACCCCGAGGAGGCCGCCGGGGAGTGGGAGACGGAATCCACAATCTCTCTGCCTATGATGGGGCCGGCAGCGATCCGCGTGCTATGGACGCTCGGGGAACATCACGAAGTCAACGGTCAGACCACGACTCCGGTTGCCGCGGCCGCGGAAGTCACAACGCCGTCAGAACCGACCACGACGTCTCTCGGGTTCGCGGATATGGAACTGCGTCTCCGCAACATGGTCTCGACAGGCGTCATCGACATCTCCGACGAGGACGGTTGGCCCGTGAGTGGCGAGATCAGGTCCAATGGGGTGATGGGCATGAAGCTGAGCATACCGGGTCTCAACATGCCGACGTCCTCCAATATGACGGTGAATTCCGTCTCCATCATTGAGCGCCTCGAAGCTCCCGCCCCTGAAGTGCCTACCCACGAGTAGCGTAATGGCCCTAGCGCGTCAGCTCTGTCTGATCTGCCTGATGGTCGCCCTGGGTCGCGCCGCCCTGGCGGAGGAAGCGGGGGATCGCTTCATCGTCCTCGCGCACGAGGGATACGCGGCGGCCGTGCGCGGAGCCGACGACGAGGCCATCCGCGCCTTCGAAGGGGCGTTGGCGGTCAGACCCGCGCGTCTGGAGGTAGCGGTCTACCTCATCCAACTCTACCGCAAGACCAGGCGGACCAACGATGCTCTAGACCTCTGCCAAAGCGTGCTGGAGGTCCACCCTGAAGACGTCGAAACGCTCTATCTCCTGGGCGCCACGCACTCGAACGCCGGAGACCCGGCTGCCGCTGTAGGATCCCTCGAGAAGGCTTGCCAGGTGGACCCGTACAACGCACGCGCGCATCTGCTTCTGGGGCAGGAGTACGTCACGCTCGGGAAGTTCGAGGAGGCGGTGCAGGTACTCACGCGGGTTCGCCGATGGAGGCCGGGCAACGACCTGCTTCACCGGTACCTCGGTCAGGCGTTCCTAGGACTGCGGCGCACCGATGAGGCGGAACATCCGCTGCGCGAAGCGGCGCGCCTCGCCCCGTTCGACCCACAACCGTACTTCCACCTCGGACGGCTCTATCGCATCGCTGGGAACGCGGACGCGTCCCGCGCGATGATGGAGCGCTTCCAGACGTTGCAGATCCGCGCGCAGGAACGCGAGCGGCTCTCACGCGCGGCGCAACAGAGCCCAGGGAATGCGCACGCTTGGTTCTTGCTGGCGGATCACTACATGCGCGCAGGGCGCACGCGAGACGCGATCGTCCCGTTGACATCCGCGATAGGCGCCGACGAGGGGAACGCCACATATCTGGACATGCGCGCGCACGCCTTCCTACAGATGGGGCTCCTTACGCAGGCGCGGGACGACGCGATCGCTGCAATACGGCTGGACCCTACCGTCGCCGCCTACTACAACACGCTCGGCTCGTGCGCGATGCGGAGCTCTCAGCCCGTGATGGCGGCAGAAGCGTTCCGACAGGCAATCCGAGTGGGAGGCGATGTGCCAGCGTTCCATCTGAACCTCGCCCGCGCGCTGGACGCCCAAGGCGACGTGGAAGGGGCAGCGCGGCACAACCAGATAGCGCACGACTTGGAGTAAGCTACGGCGACGCAGCTTGCGAAGGCGCCACGCGCAAGGATGGTGGAACCATTGGTCGAGATCGACATCGTCTATCGGCACCGGAGCGACCCGGACATCACGTCCTTCCGACGAGGGAACGTGCGCATCTCCTGGACGCGCGTGCCGCTCCGTGAATCATCGCTCCACGTCTACCAGAGCGCGTACAGCTACTGCGGTAAGACGGGCGCCCCGGACGTTCTGTTGCAGGCGGAGCCTGTCGTGGTGCTACCGCGGGAGTACACGTTTGAAATACTCGACTGGTTCGACCACGTGTTCACGCTCGTGGACCCCATCGCCGAGCTGGACCCGAAGTTCAGGAAGTACAACCACGTCGCCTACGGACGAGGTGGGAAGGGCGATGTTGCCGCCACACCAGAGGAACGCCTCGCGCGTTACCCAATCGAAGGGCGCCAGAACCGCGTCTGCATGATACTCGGCTCGAAGACATCCCCGGTGCCAGGTGAGATCTACTCGCTACGCGAGCCTATCGCACGGTGGTTCCACGAGCGCTCCAGCATCGGCATGGACGTCTACGGGATGCCGCCCTTCGAGGATCTCCCGAACTACATCGGGGAGCTGCCCCTCGACACGAATCGGGCAAAGATGGCGGAATACCGCTACGCCGTGTGCTTCGAGAACGCGCACGATCCGTTCTGGACGGCGGGCATGTTCTCCGAGCGGCTCCTTCACTGCATCGAGAGCCGCACCGTGCCGGTGTACTACGGCTGTTCGACGATCGAGAGCTACGTCCCACCCGACTGCTACGTGGACTACCGCGAGTTCGAGAACTTCGAGCGCCTGAGCGACTACCTCGACAATATGGCTCCCGACGAGTACGCGGGCTACATAGACGCTATGGACCGGTGGTACGCTTCCGCGGATCTGGGCGCCTACGACGTGACGGACCTCTACGACCGTGTATCGCGCCTGTACGCGGAAACCACGTCGACGAGTCTGTCGGAGCTCTACGGCGACGCCGAAGGATGGGCGCCAACTGACAGCGAGGGTCTGTCGACGACCATCGGCATTCGCGGCGACTCCGCCGCAATGCGATTGGACAGCCGGCATCGGCTGCAGTGGCAGTGGAACTACCTCGGCGACGGAGGCATCGACGCGGCGAATGCGACCGTTGAAGCGCTACGCGATGGCTCGCACGTCGCTCGGGACCACCGCACGCCCGGCCCACCGGCGCCCACGCGACGCGTATCCGACCCCATACGGCGCGTCCTCTTCGTGGGCAAGCTCGGTAGGGACGAGCCAATGGGCGGAGACGGTAGCTACCTTACCTATCACATGGTCTCTTCGCTGCTGGCCATGGATGGAATCGAACTCGATGTGGCCGACTGCGTGGACATTCTGCACACGCTGGGCGCGGCCGCATTCTCACAACGGCTTCTGGACAGGGTGCGACGCGACAAGCCCGGCCTGCTGGTGTACTGTCCCATCGCGCCCCTCTTCGACGTGACGCTGGAGTCCCTGCGCGACATCACCGCGGAGACCGACACACGCACGCTTCTGTGGGCAGGCGCCGCGCCAGCGTTCCTAGACGAGGAAGCCCAGAGCTGGCCCCAGTATGTGGACTACGTTGTCGCGCCGTCGCGAGCGTTGTCACAGGCATACGGCGCCGCTGGGCACGCGGACTCCGTCATCGAAAGCCGGTGGGCCTTTGACGCCAACTCGACGGTTCCACTCGCGTTGCCGAGCGAACGGCGGCTGAGCCTGGGAGGGGAGCGCAACCCCGTACGAGAGCAAGTGGCGGAGGCCATTACAGCTAGCGCGCTCCCTCTGGCGTGCTACGGACTCGGCTGGCCGGACGGTTCGCTTTCGTTCGACGCCATGGTCCACGAACACGCGCGCGCCGCGATCAACCTCAGCGTGATGAGTCGCCGGCGCCCGTTCGAGGTGGCGGGAGCCGGCGGGTTCGTCATGTCCACCGAACTCGACGAGCTGGAGGGCGCCTTTGTCACCGACGAGGAGGACGCCAGCAACGCGGAGATCGTGACCGTGCGCGACATCGCGGAAATCGTCGAGAAAGCTCGGTTTTACCTGTCGAACGACCGCGGGCGGGAGCGCATCCGGCTGCGCGGCCACGAGCGAGCGCGGCAGGACCACACCTGGGAGCGACGCTTCCGCGAGGTCATCGAGAAGGCGGGATGGTCCCTGCCAAGGGCCTGAACGCGGGACAGCACCACGTAGGGATCGCATGGACTTCTACCACACGCACGTGGCGCCCAAAGCTATCTCCCTGGCCACCGAGACGTTGGAGTCTGGCTGGCTGAGCGAAGGCGCCCGCGTCAAGGCGTTCGAGCAGGCGCTGACTACGGACCTTGGCCTCGTCGGCCCGGTCGCGGTGAACAGCGGCACGGCGGCGTTGCATCTTGCGCTGGCCGTCGCGGGCGTCGCGCCCGGCGACGAGGTCATACTCCCCGCGCAGACGTTCGTCGCCACCGGCACATCCATCCTCATGGCGGGCGCGACCCCGGTGTTCGCCGACATCGACCCGACGACCGGGAACCTGTCCCCCGCCGATGTCCGAGCGCGCGTCACCGGGAGAACTAGGGCGATCATGCCCGTGCATTGGGGCGGCTACCCATGCGACATGGATGAGTTGGCAGAAATCGCCGCAGAGGTCGGAGCCGTCGTCATTGAGGACGCCGCCCATGCCTTGGGGGCGACCTACCGTGGTCGCGCCGTCGGCGCCGTCTCGCCCCTTACGATCTTCTCGTTCCAGGCTATCAAGCATCTGACGACGGGCGACGGAGGGGCGATCTGCTGCGGCACGGCGGAGTATGAGAGCGCGGCGCGAGCGCGTCGTTGGTTCGGCATCGACCGGGCGAAGTCCGAGCCGTCGATCCTCGGCGAGCGCCTCTACGACCTCCAGAACCTGGGCTTCAAGTACCACATGAACGACCTCGCCGCAGCCGTAGGCCTGGGGAATCTGTCTGACTTTCCCGGCAGGCTCGCGGCGAGACGGAAGACGGCCGCGAGATACCGGGCCGAGCTAGCGGACGTGTCTGGCGTCACGCTCTTGGACATGCAGGCGGATCGAGAACACGCCTACTGGCTCTTCACGCTGCTCGTCGAACGGCGCGAGGAGTTCATCCGCAAGCTCGCCAGCGAAGACATCCCAAGCTCGATCGTCCATCGGCGAATAGACGGCAATTCCATCTTCGGCGGGCTCCGGGAGGGGTTGGAAGGGCAGGCGCGGTTCGGCGCCAGCCAGATATCCATCCCGGTACACGAGGGTCTTACCGAGGACGACGTTGACCGGGTGATCCGCTCAATCCGATCTGGCTGGTAGGTGGCGCCGCTGGACGTGAGCATACGGCGAGGGACACGGCGCGACGCGGACGCCTTCCGCGAGCTGTTCAACAGGCTGTACGGGCGCAAGGTCGACGCCGCCTACTTCCACTGGCGCTTCTTCTCAGCGCCGTTCGCGACCGACCTCTGGGTGGCGAGCGAAGGCGACGAACCCGTTGGGTTCTACGGCGCGCATCATCTTCCCGCGGCCGACGGCCGCTCGACGCTGACCTTCGCCGTGGACATCATGGTGCGGCACGAGAGCCAACGCCGTGGCGTCTTCCGACAGTTGTCCTCGGTGGCGAGAGAGGCGTCGCCTAGTTCCGCCATGTGCGTCATGGCGAACGCCGCCGCACGGGACGCTCACGTTCGCGCGGACGGCTGGTCGCACGTAGCCACGGTCCCGTCTTACACCGCGGAAGCCGCGCCCGGCCAGGCAGGCGCCGCATACGCGGTCAGGTCGATCCCGAGGTTCGCCGATAGACATACAAGCGTGTGGGACGCGCTGGCGGCGTCATTGCCCGGCATCCGCGCGACGCGCAGGGACGCCAGCTACCTGAACTGGCGGTTCACGGACAACCCGTGGCACGACTACACGGCTTTCGAGGTCGAGCGCATCTCAGCGCGCTGTGGGTCTCCGGCCGGGTGTCTCAGCGGGTATCTTGTGGTGAAGACGTTCCGAGATCCCGCAACGGGAACCGCGTCTGGGGATCTTGTAGACATGGCGTGGCGCCCCGACGACCTGGAGGCGCCGGCGGCGATTCTGCGACACGGGCTAGGACACTTCGCCGCCCTCGGTGTTGGCACGGTGTCCACGTGGCTTGGCGCCAACACGCAGTTGGGTGAGATCGGCGTCGGCCTCGGTTTCCGCGAGACCTCGTTCGTTCGCGAGTTCTGCGTAAAGCCGACGGATCCTGCAGACGATGGCGCGGTTGACCGGGGCGCCTGGTATCTCACGATGTCCGACGCGGACATGTACTGAAGGGAGCGCGCGTGGGAGCCATAGTAGTCATCGGTGGGCATGGGTTCGTCGGGCGGCACGTCGTCGACCAACTTCGCGAGGCAGGTCACGACCCACGGCCAGTGTCGCGCCGCACAGGCATGGACCTGCTCAACCTAGAGGACGTGCGCGATGCCTTCCGCTCCCAACAACCTGATGTCATCTACAACTGCGCGGCGCACGTCGGTAGCCTCCACTACGTCACGGAATTCGCCGCGACGGTCGTCCACGACAACCTGCAAATGGCGCTGAACCTCTACCGCGCAGCGCAGGATGTTTGCCCAGACGCGCACATCATCAACCCGCTGTCGAACTGCTCGTATCCCGGCGACGCGGACGTGCATCACGAACCGGACTGGTGGGACGGGCCGGTCCACGCGTCGGTTCTGCCATACGGAACCGCAAAGCGCATGATTTACGTCGTGTCGCAGTGCTACCACCAACAGCACGGCACACGCACCACCAACCTGCTCGTCTCGAACGCCTATGGCCCGGGCGACTACCTCGACCCCAACAAGGTGCACGCCCTCAACGGCCTTGTGATCCGCATGCTGCGCGCGCACTGGGCGGGCGACGCGGAATTCGAAATATGGGGCACCGGAAGACCTATCCGCGAGTGGACCCACGTGCGCGATGTCGCTCGCGCGCTGGTGCAAGCGATGCAATCGTCCGAGCCGCGCATCTACCCGGTGAACGTTGCTAAGCACCACGGGCACTCTATCCGTGACCTTGCCAGCATGATCGCCGATTCGATCGGCTATACCGGGGATCTCGTGTACAACACGAGCTATCAGGACGGCGCTCCCATTAAGGTGCTGGACGACCGCCAATTCCGCGCGGAGTTCCCGGACTTCGAGTTCTGCCCCATTGAGGACGGCATCCGCGAGACAGTGGCGTACTACGAGACCGAGTTGCGCGCGCACGATTCCTCTGTTGGCGACGCCGCCGAAGGAGATGTCGCATGAAGGTCCTCGTCACCGGAGGAGCGGGATACGTTGGCACCACGCTGCTACCGTTGCTTCTCGACCGAGGCTACGAAGTAACGGTGATGGACAACCTGATGTACGGGGGCGCCGCGCTCGTACCGTTCTTCCGTCGCCCCAACTTCCACTTCATCACAGGGGATGTGCGAGACCCGGACGCGCTGGCGGCCGCCGTTCGTGGCAAGGACGTGATCGTGCATCTGGCGGCGATCGTGGGGTATCCGGCGTGCCTCAAGGAGCCTCGCTTGGCCACCGAAGTGAACCTCGAGGCCTCACAAAGCCTCGCCGACATCGTCGAGGACGATCAACTTGTGCTGTTCGCGTCGACGGGGAGCAATTACGGCGCGCTAGGCGACGAGATATGCACAGAGGAATCCCCGCTCAACCCGCTAAGCCACTACGGCGTGACGAAGACGCAGGCGGAGCAACACCTGCGCGACAACGTGCCGACGATCGCGTTCCGCTTCGCGACGGCGTTTGGTCTGTCACCCCGTCTGCGCCTGGATCTGCTCGTAAACGACTTTGTGCACAAGGCGGTAGTGAGCAAGTCGCTCATCGTGTACGAGCATCACTTCATGCGGACGTTCATCCACGTCCACGACATGGGTCGTGCCTTCTGCTTCGCGCTGGACAACAGGGCGGAGATGCTCGGCGAGGTGTACAACGTCGGGTCCGACTCGATGAACCATAGCAAGCAGGAGGTGTGCGAGCTCATCCGCGACCGCGTGCCCGATTTCTACTTGCACTACGCCGAGATCGGGCAGGACGCCGACAAGCGCAACTACATCGTCGCGTACGACAAGATCGTCCGCCTCGGATACGACACGACCATCACGCTGGCAGAGGGCGTCGATGAACTCGTTCGCGGCCTGGAAGCCGTGCCGTTCCGAGAGGAATACCGCAACACGTGATCGCCGACTGCGCCCAGATCGGAGGCGGGCGCGATCGGAGGGAGGGCGCGATCGGCTGGGCGCCGCCGCTGCCTCTACCCCTCGCCCGCCATGCCCTGCATCTTCTGGTACAGCTCGGCCATTCGCCGAGTTATCCGGGGGCGCATGTTCGGTGGCGATCCGCAGTTGGCGATGGCATGCCGTATCTCCGGCAGCAGCGCTTCCTCGATCGTGTCGCCCATCAGCTCCATCGTGATAAACGTCCCGTGCTCTTCCAGGTAGGGCCGATCTACCACGACGTACATGGCGATGGTCCACTCGCTTCGCACGTGCAGCAGCGGAACATCGCGCTCCAGCCACCATTCGTGAAACGCCCGCTGCCCGTGTCGATGGACGCCGAAGAAGTAGTCCGGGTTCCCTGGAGGCTCCGACTCGTCCAACAGTAGAACCGTGCCGGGCTGGAGATGCGGGGTGATGAGCGTGAACGCGTCGCGGTACCCCTCGTAGATGTCGGCGTCGATATGCGCCATGGCGACCTGCTCGACGCCACGGTCGGCGAGAGGCACGGACGGGTCGAAGACTCCCTCGACGAGCGTGACGTCGAAGTCGTCGTCCTCGAAGCGCTTGCGCACCATGTCCACGTCCGTGTCAGAGAACGAACCGACCTCCCACTCCTCGTCCACTAGATCACCACTAGTGATCTCGGTCGGAGGCATACCCGCGAAGGTGTCGAAGCCGTACAGGGGAGGCTGCATACCCCGCTGCCGCATGAAGTGCGCGATCTGCAGCAGGCCGTCGCCACGGAACACGCCGAATTCTACGACGGCTCCCTGCTGTTGGGTCCGCGCCAGCAGGCGCACGGCTCGATCCGTCATGGTCAGGTGCACAGGCTGCTGTACCTTCCGTGTGTTGTCCATGGCGCCCGGGTGGCGTTGAGATGCCCGTCAGCGGCGCGCGGCGCTGACGGGAAGTCTAGCCGATGCGCTCCCGCGTCGCCACGGTCCCGGCTGCCCTCGGTCTTGCCTACATCCGCTGGCTTTACGCCCTAGGAGCCGCGGACTACACTCGTTGTCCCGTCGGACGCCAGGTGAGCTCGTGATGTGGATCTTCACAGGCATAGTGGGCATCGTTCTGGGCAGCGCGATCACCGTTCTGCTGCTGCGCCACCGCGTCTCGGCGCCGTCGGCGGCGGGTAGCTCGCTTCGTCAAACGGTGATGCGGGGCATCGCGCACGAGATACGCAACCCCCTCAACACGATGAGCATTACTCTCCAACTGCTCGAGGAGGATCTCGCGGGGAAGCCCGAGACAGGCGATGGGGACATCCTCGGCGACGTGCGGCGGGTTCGGCGCGAGGTGGACCGTCTGGAACGCATCCTCTCGGATTTCCAGCGCTACGCCCGTATGCGGTATCGCCCTGAGCAGGTGGACATCAGCGCCCTGGTCACCGAGATTCTCGACTTCATGGAGGGGGAGGCGGCGCGCGCGAACGTAGAGATCACGCGCGCCGTGCCCGCCCTTATCGCCACCACTGCGGACCCATCGCTGCTGCGTCAGGCGTTCCTAAACGTGATCGTCAACGCCTTCCAGGCAATCGGTGAAGACGGTAGACTTAGCGTGCAGGTCGAGAGCGGCTCCAGCGTTGTCGTCTCGTTCACGGATACCGGCGACGGGATGGACGAGGGCGCGCTTCTACGCATCTTCGAGCCGTACTACTCGACAAAGGAGGACGGCACGGGCCTCGGGCTTGCCGTCGTCAAGGAAGTCGCGCAGATGCACGGAGGAAGTGTGGATGTGAGGACTTCCCCCGGCGACGGCGCGACGGTGTCGCTGTCCATCCCACTCGTAACACAGGCGACCGCCCTCGAATGACGACCGACCAGGCCGACGGGCCGACCCTTCTCATCGTTGACGACAACGACGCCGAACGCGAGCAAACGAGCCGCATCTTCCGTAGCGAGGGATACGACCTCGTCGGCGCGGGCAGTGGCGCGGAGGCGTTGCGGGCCATCGAAAGCCGCGATGTCGCCGTGCTTCTCACCGACCTCAAGATGCCCGGCATGGACGGGCAGGAGTTGCTGCGACAGGCGAAGGAACTGCGCCCGGAACTCCAAGCCATCGTCGTGACGGGCTACGGCTCCGTCGAAGGCGCCGTCGACGCCATGCAGGCGGGCGCCGGAGACTTCTTACAGAAGCCCCTCGATATCCAGACCACCCGGGCGCGCGTGCGCAAGGCCGTCGAGAAGCACGCCCTGGAGCGGCAGAACGCCGTACTCCGGGAGCAGGTGGACAGCGCCTACGGTCTCGAGAACATGGTCGGATCCTCCGTCGCCATGCAGGAGGTGTTCCGCAAGATACGCCGTGTCGCCCCGACGTCCGCGACGGTGCTGATTCTCGGCGAGAGTGGCACGGGCAAGGAACTCGCCGCGCGCGCCATCCACAACCTAAGCCCACGCGCGCAGGCGCGGTTCCTGCCGTTCAACTGCGCCGCTGTCACGCGGGAACTGGTCGAGAGCGAGCTATTCGGATACAACCGCGGCGCCTTCACCGGGGCGGCGCGCGACAAACCCGGCTACTTCGAGGAAGCCAACGGCGGCACGCTGCTGCTCGACGAGATCGGCGAGATGACCATGGACGCGCAGGCGAAGCTACTGCGCGTGCTCGAAGAGCGCGAGATCATGCGCGTGGGAGGCACGCGCGCCATACCCATAGACGTGCGCATCCTCGCATCCACGAATCGCGACCTTGACGAAGCCGTGGCGGACGGGACGTTCCGCGAAGACCTGTACCACCGCCTCAAGGTGTTCCCGATCGAAATCCCGCCGCTCCGGGAACGGCGCGAGGACATGCCGCAACTCGTCGAACACCACCTCATGAAGGCAGCGGAGGAACACGGCGTGCCTCCCCGTCCGCTTGGCGTGTCGGCAATGGACGCCTTTCGCCGCTACGACTGGCCAGGGAACATCCGCGAGTTGCGCAACCTCATGGCGTTCCTGGTGCTGAGTGTCGACGCGTCCGTCATCACGGAGGCCGACCTGCCGGATTCTCTGCGGGGCGAGGCGGAGGCGGCCGAGGTCGAGATCGTCGAGGTGGGCATGTCGATGGACGACATCGAGCGGGAGGCGATTCTGCGCACGCTCAGGGCGACCGATGGCAACAAGACGAAGGCGGCGGAGATGCTGGGGATCGGTCTGCGAACGCTCTATCGCAAGCTGGATCGCTACGGAGAGGACGTTAGCGACGAGCCGTCGGAGCCTGCGGACGACGGCGCCAACGGCGAGGACTGAGGAACCAGCACGCGCAACGCGCCTGCCCGCACCCGCGAGTCGAGCGGCTCGGAATCCATGACATCACCGTCCAGTAGCTTGCGTAGCGGCTCGTCTGTCTCAATGCGCGTGAACGACGAGCGGATCACCTCGACGCACGGGTGATGAATGTGCTTGCCCGAGTACACCTTCGGCAGCGTTTTCACCAGCTCCAGCCGGCTCACGGGCTTGACGACGATGATGTCGAAGAGGCCGTCATCAAGGCGCGCCTCCGGGGCCATCCACTGACCGCCACCACAGTAGGGCGTGTTCTGCGCCAGTACGAAGAGCGCCTCCATGTCGCGTGGGCCGTCGTCCACGTGCAAGCGCATGGCGAACGGCCGCAACCGCATGAGCGCCTTGAACACGCCCATGAAGTAGCCCGCCGACCCTCTGAACACCCGGGATCGCACGGCCTCGTAGGCGACCTCCGCCGCGAACCCTACCCCGCTCAGGCATGTGAAGAGGCCGGCGGCATCCTCGCCGACATCGCACGACGACACGACCCCGGCGCCGAGGACGTGGATGGCTTCGGGAATCGTCCGTGGCACGCCGAGGGAGCGCGCGAAGTCGTCGCCGGACCCCATGGGCACGATCGCCAGCGTGGCCTCCGAACCGAATAGCCCCTGCGCTACCTCGCGTACCGTCCCGTCGCCGCCCATGGCGGCCACGACACCGACGCCTGCGGCCGCCGCGTCGCGGGCCAGTTCCGTGGCGTGTCCAGGCCTCGTCGTCAGTCGCATGGTGACGTTCAGACCGGCGTCCCGGATGAGCGTCTCCGCCTCGCCGAGGGCGCGTCGGGTCCGCCCCTTACCGGCGGTGGGATTCGCGATGAGCGTGATGGAACCGTCGGGCGCGTGGCGAGGCGCTTTGCCGCTGATGTGCCGCTCCCGCCGGGGAAGTCATGCTTGGACCGTCGCGTCTGTCGTCCTGTCGAACAGGCCACGCCTCAAGCTGGAAAGGGGTCCGCCGCGTGGCCTTCGTTGGCTTCTCGTCCCGACCCCATCCTAACTTCCCCTGCCAGGGGAAGGGATTCACGTCCCGTCTTCTCGATGCCGCCCTATCACCGTGGCGACCTCTAGTCGCGCGCTAGTCGTCGGGGTTCGCCTGCCGCCGCGTTTCCTTCTGTATCTTGTGCTCGAAGCTGTCGACGAGCGCCTTCCAAGACGCCTCGACGATGTTCTCCGACACGCCGACGGTGCCCCAGACTTCCTCGCCATCGGAGGACTCGATGAGCACGCGCACGCGCGCTGCGGTGGACGACTGCGAGTCCAGCACGCGCACGTTGTAGTCGACGAGGGTCACGTCACGCAGATACGGGTAGAACGCCTCAAGCGCCTTCCTCAACGCGTTGTCGAGCGCGTTCACGGGGCCATCACCCTCGGCGGCGGTGTGTTCCTCCATGCCGTTGGGTTCGCGCACCTTGATGGTCGCTTCGGAACGCATGTCGTGCGTCTGGAACTTCTCGATGATGAGGCGGAAGCCGTGCAACTCAAAGCCTGGCGTGTGCTCGCCCATCGCCGTGCGCGCCAACAGGTTCCACGACGCCTCGGCGCCCTCGAAGGCGTATCCGAGCCGTTCCGCCTCCTTCATCCGGTCGTAGACCCGTTGCACCTCCGGGGAACGCTTGTCCAGATTCGGGTACTCGCTCTCGAGCTTGTCGATGATCGCGCTACGGCCCGCCTGGTCCGAGATGAGGATGCGCTGCTGATTGCCGACGAGTTCCGGCTCTATGTGCTCGTAGGACAGCGGGTTCTTACGCGCCGCGTCGATGTGCACGCCGCCCTTGTGCGCGAACGCCGACCTGCCGACGTACGCCTGTCGCTCGTTGTGCGCGTGGTTCGCCAGCTCGCTCACGAGGCGCGACACGTGCGTTATCCGTGCCAGCGCGTCGGGGATTAGGCAGTCACGGTCCATCTTAAGGGCGAGGTTCGGCACGACGGAGCACAGGTTCGCGTTGCCGCAACGTTCGCCGTAGCCGTTGAACGTGCCCTGTACCTGCGTTGCCCCGCGCTCGACGGCCATCAGGCTGTTGGCGTCACCGACGCCGGAGTCGTTGTGAGCGTGGATGCCCACGGGTGTCTCGGGGAACGCCGCGACGATGTTCGCGACGATGTCGCCCAGCTCCAGCGGCAGCGTGCCGCCGTTCGTGTCGCACAGCACGAGGCGCACGGCGCCACCATCGACCGCTGCTTGCAGCGTTTGTAGCGCGTAGGCGCGGTTGCGCTTGTAGCCGTCGAAGAAGTGCTCGGCGTCGTACAGCACGGACATGCCTGCGTCCGTGAGGAAACGCACGGACGAGCCAATCATGTCGACGTTCTCGTCCAGCGTCACGCGCAGGATTTCCGTCGCGTGCAACTCCCAGCTTTTGCCGAAGATCGTCGCGTACCGGCAACCCGTCTCGACGAGCGCCACGAGGTTCGGGTCGTCGCCTGGGGCGTTGTCCTTCCGGCGTGTGCTGCCGAACGGCATCAACTGCGTGTGCTGAAGCGACACTTCCTTCGCGCGTCGGAAGAACTCGATGTCGCGTGGGTTCGAGAACGGCCAGCCTCCTACGGCGTAGTCGACGCCCAGGCTGTCAAACTCCTGAAGCAGCCGCAGCTTGCTCTCCACGGAGAACGCAATGCCCTCCGCCTGCGTCCCGTCGCGCAAGGTTTCGTCGCACACCTCAATGCGTCGGTCTGCCGGGGAGGAGGCGTTGGCGCTCATCGTTGCGTCCTTCTGTGTGACGTTCGTGGGGAAGGGGCCGCGCGGCCTAGACGAAGTATACCATACAGCCAATCCATCGGTGTCGCGTGACCGGCCGTGGTCCCGCGGCGTTCGCGCTCCACACTCATCGCCGCTTGACTCCCAGGACAGTTGCTTCCCCCTTACCGGTAGGAAGGCTAGGATGGGGGTTGGCGCAACCGGAGACGGGCCATCCGGCCGGGGTCAGCGGCGCCGCGCCTTCAGCGCTGCAAGCCACCGACAGACGACATGAGAGAGTCAGCCAGAATGAGCGAGCATCCGCGGGTTCTACCCCGTGAGGAGATCGCGCGCGTCGCCAGCCGCGAACGCGACGCAGGCCGCGTCGTCGTCACTACGAACGGGTGCTTCGACGTCCTCCATGTCGGACACGCGCGATACTTGCGCGCGGCGCGGGCGTTGGGTGACCTGCTCATCGTTGGCGTCAATTCCGACGACTCCGTCCGCAAGCTCAAGGGTCCAGAACGCCCCGTGATACCCGAAGACGAGCGCGCCGAGATGCTGGCGTCGCTCGAGGCGGTCGACTACGTGACCATCTTCGGCGAGGACACTCCCTGCGAGCTTCTGGAACTCATACGCCCCAGCATCCATGTCAAGGGCGGCGACTACTCGCTGGATCAGGTCATTGAGCGGGAGGTCGTTGAGGCGGCTGGTGGCAAGGTGGTCGTGGGTATACACATCCCCGCGCGCTCGACGACCGACATCGTGGCGCGGATCCGTGAGCTGGACGGCATGGGCCGAAAGGCGGCCGCCGATGCTCCTTGAGCAGGCCCTCATCGACCTCCTGTGCCGGGGTATCTCTGACGGCGTCTTCCCCGGCGCGACGGCGCTTGTCCTGGACGGCGACGACGTAGCCGCGCGCGTCCACGCGGGCGACCGCATGGTGACGCCCAGCCGCTTGTCCATGGAGATCGACACGGTGTTCGACCTCGCCTCGCTGACGAAGCCCATCGCAACGGCGACGGTCGTGGCGCTGCTCGTCGAGGACGGCGCGCTGTCGGTGGACGACCCCGTGACGCGTTACTTGCCCGAGTTTGGGCGGGACGAGGTTACGATCCTGCATCTGCTGACGCACACGTCTGGGCTGCCCGCCTGGAAGGCGCTCTATCTCGATCCCGGCCATGCCGCAGCTAACGTCTCCTATCTCGGGCGGTTGAGGCCGGAGCATGCGGTCGGCGAGAAGATCGTATACAGCTGCCTTGGATACATCCTGCTCGCGGAGTTGCTGAAGGCCGCGACGGGTCGATCCGTTGGCGCCCTGGCGGCGGAACGCGTCTTCGAACCGCTGGGAATGGCGTCGACGACGTTCAACCCGCCGCAGTCGATGCGCGAGGCGTGCGCGGCTACCGAGAACCGCTCGGGAGCCGAGAAGCGCATGACGAACTACGCGCGGTACGACTGGCGAGACGGTGTGGTGTGGGGTGTAGTGCACGACGAGAATGCGCATTTCCTCGGGGGCGACACGGGCAATGCGGGTCTGTTTTCGACGCTCGACGACCTGGCGATTTACGCGCGCTGCCTGCTGAACGACGGCGCGCCTATCATGCGGCCGGAGACGCATCGGCTGCTGACCGACATCGTCATGGACGACGGGGAGACGCGCCGCTCGCACGCGTGGATCGAAACCGGCGGGAACACCCTGACGCACTCGGGATTCACCGGCACCGGGTTGCAGTGGCGTCCGGCGGAGAAGCAGGCGGTCATCCTGCTGACGAACCGCGTTCACCCGGACGCAACGACGCCGGGAATCGTCGCGTTCCGACGCGAGTTCTACGCCGCGGCTTTCGCTGGGCTCAATTAGCGCAGGTGCGGAACGATCACGGGACCCGCCGTGCTGAACATCACCCATGCCCCCATGGCGACCAGTCCCAGGGCGAGAAGGCGCTGCATGAGCAGTTGCGGCGTTCCCGCAGTGATGAACCGCCGCAGGACGACCGGCACGTTCGACGCGTGGAGCCATGGGAACCCGAGCTTGCCGCGCAGCCATGCTCCCGTCGTGATCGACGTCGCCGCGTGGATCTCAGCGCCGACCCGCGCGCCCACCTGTCCACCCAGAATGCCGCCCAGGACGAGCAGCGGAATCGTCATACCGTGATCCGCTAGCGTTCCGCCAACGGCTCCGGTCAGCACGGGAAGCGCCATCCCCAACATGGCGACGACTCCGAGCCCTCCCAAGAGCCAGCGACTAGCCCCTCCAGGACGAGGCTGCCAGACCGCGGACACGACCAGCACGCCGATAGCCGCGAGCCACACATAGCCAGCCGCCCCGCCAACCGCAGGCATCTGCACATTCCCGGCCCTCACGTGGGCCGCCACCCCCGCTGCCGACACGAGGAGAATGATGAACTGAGACGTCGCCGTGGCGATGCCGGACGGGAAGCGCAGGAGCTTCATGAATGCTGGCACGCGCAGCACGCCGCCGCCAATCCCGAGCAAGTTGGACAGGAATGCGATCGCCGCGTTTACGGCCATGCCGACCGGGGCGGAATACGCGTATTCGTAGGCGCGTCCCTCGGCGTCGACGATTCGGCGGTGGAATCCGGATTTCGGGCCTGTCGGTGACTCCTCGTCAGCTTCCAGTTCGCTCAGACTGACGGTCTCGCGATGACGCAGAAGCTTGACGCCACCCGCCGCCAACGCCAGCGCGAAGACGGGGCCGAAGACAACGCGGGGTATGTAGGCCGTCGCCATCGGCGCGAGGTAGCCAGCAATGAGCGCCGGGACCAGCAGCACGGCGGTCGAGAGGTAGTCAATGCGCCGCGCGCGGAAGTTCGCCAGCGAACCCGACAGCGAGGCGAAGAACACGACCAGGAGCGATGTCGCCGCGACCACCTCAATGCGGTCGTGGAACACCACCATCAGGATCGGCACCAAGACCGACCCGCCGCCCATGCCTACCATCGCCGCGTACGTGGCAATCGCGAACGACAGTGAAAATGCGAAGTACTCGGGCATGCGTCTCCTAACGCCTGCGCCGCTCACGGGTTCGTGGGCGCCGACAGGGAAGGATAGGCTTCCCGATAGCGCGTGTCAAGAAACATGGATATAGGTGACTTGATAGGTCGTATATAAGGGCTGGGGGGACTGTCGAGGCTGTGTCTCAGGTGGGCCGTCGCTCGCCGCATTGGTCACGCGACCCTCATAGGCGCGGCGCGCCAAGGGGCATCCAGCCCCACGGGCATACGGCTTCGCAGCCGTCACTGGGTGTTCAGCAGAAGTACGGTGGTTGGCGCTCGCGCAGACTAGAACCACCCCATGGCGGCAAGCTGCCCGAGATCCCATAGCAGGCGGGGTCGCGTCCTCACGGCGGTCTTGAACACGTCTACCACGGTGAGTCGGGGACGGTCGCCAAGGCGCTCGGCGAGGTCGTTGAGGAACGTGTCGTCGTAGACCATCACCTCGTCGCGGATGCTCAGAAGCGGTTTGAACGCTCGGCCCACTTCCTTGTGCCACCGCTTGTCGTATTCCGTCAACGCGCCGTTCGAGACGTCGTTCGCCTTGATGGCTTTCGCGCCCACCTGAGCGGCTATCTGCCCCGCGATCATCGCGTTCGTGATGCCGCCACCCGTCATGGGGTCGGCCTGATGCGCGGCGTCACCGATGACCATCAGTCCAGGAGCCGATATTTGCCGGGGCTTCCCGTCGATGGGGATGCCGCCGACAACCATGGACACGATGGAGGCGTTGGGGAACTCCTTTGCCATCCATCGATGCAGCACGTCGGCGGCTGTCTCACCGGTTTTCGTCGTGTGCAGAGGCGTGATGCCCAGGCCTACGTTCGCCAGGTTGCTGCGCTTGGGGAATATCCAGGCGTACCCACCGGGGGCGTAGCTGTGGCCCACGTAGAAGTAGCAGCAGTCCGCGGGAGCCAGATCCATCCCGGCGACTAAGAACTGTGCGCACGCGTCCAGGTCCGCGAGCTTCACGGTGGTGTTCACGCCACCCCACCGCGCCACCTGTGACTCGACGCCGTCCGCTGCGATGACGACCTTCGCGTGGACCTTGTAGTCTTTGCCGAGGTGCTTCACCTCAACGCCCGTGACGGTGTCACCGTCTCTCAGGACGCCTGTGACACGCGCTTTGCACCGCACGTCGGCGCCCTTCTCGGCGGCGAGTTCCGCGAGTCGGCGGTCGAATATCTTGCGCTCGAGGATGAGCCCTTCGCCCGGCGCCTCTATTTCGACGAACTTGCCGTTGGGCGCAATGAGCCGGCAGCGGTTGATGACCATGGCGACCCAGCTCGGATCCGGTTCGATGAACCGCTTCATGGTCTGGGTGCCGATGCCTTCGGCGCACCGCACGGGAGCGCCAACCTCCTGACGCTTTTCGAGGAGGAGGGTGTCGAGGCCCAGATCGGCGGCGTACCGCGCGGCGGTCGACCCGCCGGGTCCCGCGCCGACAACGATGACGTCATAGGCGGATTTCAAGTGGCGATCCTAGCTCGCTTTCCGCAGTTTGGGGTTCGCCCCGCCCATCGGATCAGCCCGCAACTCCAGCGCGCGAACCGGGCAGGCGTACGTGCAGATGCCACAGTCCGTGCAGGCCGTGTTGTCGACGATGAGCTTGGCGTCCAGCAGGTGTATCACGCTCGGAGGGCACGTCCCCACGCACGCGCCGCAGTAGTCGCACAGGTCGTAGTCTACCTGAATCATCCCTAATCCCACATTTACCCACGAGCCTCAGCCAACGAGCACCGCTACCAGGCCGAGAGCCGAGCCGATCTTCAACCGCCGTTGCGCGCGAGCGGCCATCTGCGGCGACGGATTGCGCCACAGCCCCCAGAGCGCCGTCGCGATGACGGCATCCACACCGACCGCCACGACAGCGATGTACCGCCACCCGAAACCCGGCCAGCCCAGCAGGAACGGTACGGGACTGAACGCGATGCCGGCTCCCCCAAACAGCGCCGCCAGGCGCACGGCGCCCGGAAGACCCCACGCGACCGCAGCTGTCCTGGCCCCATGCTCGGCGTCCCCCGCGACATCCTCAATGTCCTTCACCAACTCCCGAGAGACGGTGAACAAGAACACGAAGACGATGGGCGCGATCGCATATCTGACGCCTCCGACGGCGATGCCGCCTGCCGCGAAAGCCCCGGACGTCAGCAGGGCCACTACCAGATTCCCGCCCAACGGCGTCGCCTTCAGAACCAGCGCGTAAGCCACCAAGCACACGGACGCTCCGCTGGCGACCGCGACCGCCATCCCGTTCACGGACCACGCCAGGATCACGCCGAGCGCCGTCAGCACAACGGCGAATCGCACGGCGCCGCGTGACGAGACGCGCCCACTAGGAATCGGCCGATCCGGGCGGTTGACCCGGTCGATGTCGGCATCGCACGCGTCGTTGAGCGCATTACCCGCAGAGAGAATCAGGAGCGTCGCAGCGCCCACCGCGACTGTACTCCACGCATCGTCGGCTGTCCAGCCGATGCGCCGTCCTTGCATCGCGACGCACGCCCCGACACCCACGCCCGCCAAGGCAATCGCGCCATTCACGGGACGCGACAGTTCGATGTACGCGCGGGGAGTGGGGAACAGCAGGCTCATCGCGACCGAGGAACCCCGGCGGGAACGTCCGATCCCGGCGCCACGACGTGGTCGGAGCCATGGGGTGTTGATGCCATGCGCGCCCTCCGCCTTCGTCCGTCACCGTGGACGTCGGGGCTCAGCCACCGTCCACCCAGATGGGGTTCGTGTAAGCGTGCGTGGTCGCGTCGCCACGCTGCGCCTGGGCCTCGACGCGGAGGTACGATCCCTCGGCCAGGGTCAGTCGCCCGACGATGTCCTCCGCGAGGCCCAGATCCTCACCAAGTGTTACCGCGGTTTCGCCTCTCCCGATAGCGCCGACGTACATTGTGATCCGCGAGATCTCCCCAAATTCCTCGGTCGACCTCGCCGTTGCCCGCACGACGGCATCGCCAGGGGACGCGGACTCGCCGAGCTGCGAGGAGCGTCCGGCCGCGTCCTCCACGGTGAACGTCACGAACGGACCGTTCGTCATCACGGCGCGGCCGGCGCGCATCGCGTCGTAGACGCATGAGCGCGTTGGCTCTGGCGTGTAGAGAGCCGTCCGTGGGCGCCCGAACCCCTCGCGGAAGCACTCCTCGACTCTAAGGAACGGCAGATTGATCGCCCGCATGCGGTTGAAGTCCCCGTGTGCGTCGCTGCCAGCAATCACGGGCGTGCGAGAGCCTGCTTGTAGGTGACGTATCCACTCTTCCCGGCCCTTGTCGAAGGAACCGTCGGCATCCGTGTTCCAGATCTCCCACCCGTCGAGATCCTCCCGCAGATCCTCGTCTTGCCACGAGCCACGGTTCAGCACGGTGCGCTCCATGACGGACGGTTCGTTCATGGGGTGCGACGCGAACGCCGTGCCTCCGTGTCGCCGCGTGATCTCTAGCACCTCACGCATGGACAGATCCGGTCGGTTCCGCCAGACGCGCCATCGTTTGGCGGCGTCGCCCTTGCCCGGAATCAGCTCCGGCACGCCGTACACGAGCAGGTGCAGGTTCTTCCCGTCGACAGAGCCACACGACACCTCCTCGCCCCGGATGAGTGTCACGTCGGGGTTCGCGGAGTTGGCTTCCTTGATCTCCTGCTCGAGCGTGTGCCATCGCTGCTCGTCGGGGTCTTCCCCGAACCATCGCCCCGGCGGCACCGTCAGGTCGAACGAGTGGTCTGTCACGAACACCCAGCGGAGCCCAACCGCGCGCGCCATGCGGGTCAGCATCTCCGTAGGCGCGCCGAACTCGACTTGGTCAGACGTGTGCCACGAGTGACAATGCGTGTCCGCGTACGTCCAGCCCTCGGCGATGGGCAGTCGGTTGTCCGCGATGTACACGCTGAGGGGTTCCGACGAGAACGACGGGTGCCCCGACACGCCGAACGTATACGAGCGGCCGTCCACCGTCGCGCGTATGGTGGGATGTATGCGCACCGCGCCTCGGACATCGTCCGGCAGAGCGATTTCCATGATGGTGTAGTAGTACGGATGGCGCACCAGCATTGGCGTATCGACGTCCGTCATCACGTGATCGCGGAAATGGAGCTGCCGCAGCTCGCCGCCGTACTCGAGCGTGATTTCGATCTCGTCGACGGTGACAGGGAAGCGATGCGCGTCCTTGATGATGAGCGCCAGAGGCAGCGTCTCGTCACGCGTGATGCGCCACGGGCAGTCCCAGTAGAGCTCCGGCACGCGCTTGTACAACGTGCTCGCGCCCGGAATGAACCGGTAGTGCAGTTCCGCGTATCCGTGGGCTCGCCTGGGCGCCAACGCCCACAGAACGACCACGATGAGGCCTACAAGCAGCGTTCCTGTCATCGCCGTCTCTCGTACATCTGGCCCTTCCACTGGACCTTGCCTGAGATGAGCGCCGTCAACCCAATGACGGATGCATATAGAAGATAATAGGCCGAAAATGGCAGGTAGGCTCGCAAGACATCCCTACGAGACAACCGGGCGCACGCCTGCCACGCCACGGCGAGGTCCGCGACGAGCTTCGTGCAAACTGCCACACACACCGGCCACAATAACGCTGGCGCAAGTGCGACCGCCAGCGGCGACAGCAGTAGAACCCAGTAGTACACCAGCACTCCGTATAGTACCTTGACCGAGGGCGACTGTGTCTCGAGGCCTCCGAGAACCCACCGCGCGCGCTGTTGGTAGAACTCGCCCCACGATGCAGCCGGTTGCGTTAGGATAGTCGCCTCCGGGCAATTCGCGGCCGCGACCTTCCAGTCCGTCGCTTCGTGCAGCGTTCGCACGAGCAGGGCGTCTTCGGTCAGCGTCGCTGGCAAATCGTCGTACCCACCGATCTCGTCCAGAGCCGAGCGGCGGTATGCGAGGTTGTTGCCTATACAGCTCGCCGGACTGCCCCAGCCCGCCGCCCCGATCGCCTGGTGCAATAAGAACGCGAGGTCGAGCGACTGCACGCGCGCCAACAGCGGCGCTCGCGATCCTGCCTCGTGCGTCGTAGGGAGGCCCATCACGAGGCCCACATCCGGCCCGAACCGCTCCACCATCGCCGAGACCCACGTAGGTGGGACCACACAATCGGCGTCCGTATTCAGCACGAACTCGCCGCGGGTTTCTGGGACGGCGACACGCAACGCGTTCTGCTTCCCGGTCACTCCCTCGGGAGTATCGACGATCTCGACGATGGACAGGTTGGGGTGGCATTCCGCCATCTTGGCGATGATTCGCGGCGTGCCGTCGACGGAACGGTCGTTCACGACCACCACCTCGTACCGGTCGGATGGGTACTCCTGCCGTAGCAGGGACTCCAGGCACGCCTCAATGTGTTGCTCTTCGTCTCGCGCCGCGACCAGGACGGTGACAAACGGGAGTGGCCCCGACGCCGCACGTCGCGGCGCCTTGCCCAGACGCCGGACACCGACCATGACGCCTGCGCTCATCAGGCAGTACAGGCCCGCCAGACCCCAGATGACCCAGGCGATCCACGCAACCATCGACAGAGCGTTCTTCCCATCCTGACAGGGGCCGCTACGTCCGCCAAGCCGAGGCTAGATGACGAATTGGGACAAGTGTCTTTGGGCGAGCAAGATGCCATCCAGTCGACGCTTACCGGTCCACGTGGCGGCGTGCGGCTCGATGTTCACATCGCCGTCGTAATCGTGGTGATACAGGGTGGCGAACAACGGACCCCATCGGGTGTCGTCCAACCCAGCCGGCGGATCCTCGAACCTCTCCCCGCCAATGACCAGGCTTCCCTTGGCGTGGACGTGCTTGAAGCGCGCTCCCCAGTCCCGCGCTTCGGCGAGGTAGTCGCGCCCGTCGTAGAGAGCGTGCGATGGGTCGAATTTCAGGCCCAGGTCTGGTAGTTCCGGCAGGATCAGATCCCACGCCGACGGCGCATACGCAAAGTTCGTGATGTGGCAGTTGTACAGCGCGATGTCCACGCCGCGCGGCTTGCCGTAGTCGATCAGCTTCCCAAGCGCCTCGACGGAACGTCGAGCGTTCTCGAGGAGTGGGCGACCCTCCGACTCTCCCGCGCACGTGACCATGAGCGGCGCGCCGATCGCCTCACACAGGTCGATGAGCCCGCGCGCCTGGCGAAACGACTCCGCCACGGCGTCCTTGTCGTCGGAGATGTAGTTCTGGACAAACAGCGCAAGCATCGAGAAGTCGACGCCGTAGGTTCGTATCAGCCGACGGATGTCGTCCCGACGGTCGACGACGTCGACATCCCCAAACGAGATGTGCTCGACACAGGGGAAGCCGTGCTCCGAGGCAAACCGGAAGTCGTCGTCCGTGAGGTCCGTGATGAAGCCAATGCGCATGGATATCCTCGGCCGATCCTGGTTGGTGGAACGCCTGTTACTATCGCGAATGCCGGTATCGCCGTCAACCGTGAGCTCTCGGCCATGCCTGTGATGGCGCAAGGCATGGGATGCAGGCCGGCTACCGCGACCTGGGATGATGAGTGACGCCGGTCTACCGGGCAGACTGATGGAGGGCGTAACGGGGAGCCTGGCTGGCCCAGCGTCGTGGCCGGTCGCACACTCGTCATTCTTAGCGAAGGAGTGAACCAGACCCACCGACACCGGCTGCTCGTCAGTCCAGAGGAAACTACGAGACGCTCAGCCAGCCGGCTGCACGAACTCACGCAGGTAGGACGCTCGGGAGGGGTGCCGCAGTCGGTCGAACGCCGCCGCTTCGATCTGACGGATGCGTTCCCGTGACAGGCGCATGACCTTGCCCACCTCTTGTAGGCTTCGATCGACGCCGTCCTCGAACCCGTACCGAAGCCGTAGCACCCGGGCGGTGCGTGGATCCAGGTCACCCAGAGCCGTCTCGACGGCTTCGCGCATGGCGACCCCTTCACTGATCGCGTCGGGCCGGGGGCCGTCTACGTCCTCGATGGTCTCCGCGATAGCCGATGTCGTATCGGGTGACGGCGACGCGTCGAGGGAGATGGTCTCCATCTCCGCGTCGATAGCGCGCTTCGTCTGATCGACGGTCAGCCCCGCTTCGGTGGCAAGCCGTTCCACGGACTCGGAGCCCACTCCGTTCGAGCGGCACTGGCGGAGCTTCCGCTGCCATTCCTGTAGGTACGTAGGCACTCGGACGGTGCGCCCCTGGTTCGCGATGGCGAGCCCGATGCGCTGCTGGATCCACCATCCCGCGTAGGCTGCGAACCGCACGCCTCGCGCGTGGTCGAACTTGTCCACCGCGCGCAACATGCCGAGGGTGCCTTCCTGGATGAGGTCGGGCAGGCTGAGACCACGTCCCTGGTACTTCTTGGCGACGGCGACAGGCAGTCGCAGGTTGGCGTTAATGATCGCGCGCGCGGTGTGGTCGATGATCTGCGACAGCGTGCGATACTGCCGCCTTAGCTCCCGTTCGCGGGTGGACGCTTCCTCGTCCTGCCGTTCACGAATCGCGCGAAGATCCTCGGCGACGCTCTTACGACGGCGACGAACGCTGTGCAGACGGGAGAACGCGCGTCGTTCCTCGTCGGGTGTCAGGAGTGGTATGCGACCTATCTCGTTCAGGTAGATGGACACGATATCCGCGGACGCGCTGCTCGGAGCGACGTTCACGGCGATCGATTGCCCGAAGTCTAGTCTCGCTGCGCTCATGCGCTTGCCCCAACCCCACGCTACACGAACCTGCCGTGCGCCTCGCGCCAGAGGCGGCGCACAGACGACACATAGCCCGCTAAGCACGCTAAGCACGCCGCGTGCCAATCTGCGCGCGCGGTCCACAAGATCCACGGGACGACGATGCGTGCCATCCACGCACGCGATCTCGGCGCCCACGAGTGGCTCGTGACTCCCGCGTGGGCCGGCAGCGTCGACGCTTTCACGCCCCCCGGGCAGCACTGCCGCCGCCGCTTCACGCCAGTAATACAGCGCGCCCAGGGCATCCTCTACAGTCCCTTCCCCCTGGCAGGGGGAAGGTTAGGATGGGGGTAGAGAGCCACACCGCGTTGGGTAAAGCACACTGCGAGGCCAGCAACGGGGCACGCCCTGCCGCGCCCCACCAGCCCAACGGCACGTCCTCGTAGCCTGGAGCCGGGTGTACCCACGGCGAGACACTGTTACGCGGACACGTCAGTTCGCCCGCGGCGATGGCGCCCAGCTTCGATGTCTTGTAGGAGGGGCGCGCCGCTCAGGCGGAGTTGGAGCCGCCGTCGCGTCGCACGCCAAGCGTCCGGATCTTCCTGTGCAGCGCGGTCCTGCCGATGCCGAGGCGTTCAGCGGCCTGAGTGACGTTGCCTCCAACGTCCTCCAACACGTGCGCGATAAGCCGCCGCTCGAACTCCGATGTGGCGTCCGCGAGAGGTAGCGCGGCGAGTTCCAGCAACGCGGCGGAGCCCAGCGACCCGCCGTCCTCGGCGCCATTCCGCGTCGAGCGGTCCCAAATCTCGGGAGGTAGATCCTCGACCCGGACAAGCGACCCTGGGCACTGGACGACGGCAATCTCGACAGCGTTCTTCAGCTCTCGGACGTTGCCGTCCCACCGGGCGGCGGAGAGTCGCGGCAGCACATCACGGTCGAATCCAAAGACGGCTTTCCCCAGCGTTTGCGCGTGCGACCGAAGGAAGTGGTCGGCGAGAAGAGGGATGTCGTCGCGGCGCTCTCGCAAGGGAGGAACACGCACCGTGACAGCCGCCAGACGGTAGTACAGGTCGCGGCGGAACTCCTGCTGCTGCGCGGCGTCTTCGAGGTCGTGGTTGGTGGCTGCGATGACGCGCACGTCGCACCGCAACCCGCTACTCCCGACGCGTTGCACCTCGCCCTCTTCTATCGCGCGCAGTATCTTAGGCTGCACGGCGAGCGCCATGTCACCGATCTCGTCCAGGAATAGCGTGCCGCCGTCGGCGTCCATGAACCTGCCAGCGCGAGCGTCTACTTCCGTGGCGACCCGTCGCCCGATGCCGAACAGTTCTGCCTCAATGAGGTTCTCTGGGATGGCGCTGCAGTTGACCACGACGAAGGGCCCATCCGCGCGCAGGCTATTCGCGTGCAGCGCCTTGGCGATGAGCTCCTTGCCCGACCCGCTCTCCCCCTGAATAAGCACCGTGGTGTCCGTCGGGGCGACCCGCCCGAGCGTCTTCATCACGTCGATCATCGCCAAGCTGGCGCCAACGATCGGCGTGTCCGCGGGCCCCTCGGTAGGCGTCTCATCCAGAACTACCGCCCGTTCCCGCGCGACTTCTCTCACCAGCGACATGAGCCGTTCGTAGTCGATGGGCTTCACGATGTATTCGCGGGCGCCGGTCAGGCTGGCGCGTAACGCGGTGTCGGCGGAGCTGTTCCCGGTGATGATGATCGTTTCCGCGGGCGGGTCCGCGTCGCGCGCGGCGGCCAGTATCTTCAGCCCGCTGGATGTGTCCCGCGCGCCGCCCTCGTCCGGCATCCACAGGTCGGCGATGACGACATCGTAAGGCTGCTCCGCCTCCGCGAGGAACGCGAGAGCGGCGTCGCGGTCGTACGCAGTGTCCACCTCGGTCGGCAGGTCCGTCTCCATGCGCAGATGCTGCACGATGTAGCGGCAAGTATCGCGATTATCGTCAGCGACGAGGATGCGCGTTGGTCGATCCTGCGAAGGCGTCAAGATCCTGCTCCTGGCGTGCGTGGCTCCGGGTGCAACGGTAACGAGCGCACGAGAGTTCAACGTCCGTCCTCAGCGGCGCGCCGACCTTCAAGCTGTGAATGAGGCGCCGTCCCATGAAGCCGCCTAACCGACGACGGGGAGAAGAACTTCGAACGTCGCCCCCTCGCCCGGAGCGCCGTGTGCCCGAATCTCGCCCGAATGCGTCGTCACGATGTGATTCACGTTGAACAGTCCCAGCCCTAGGCCGCGCGCCTTCGTCGTATGGAACGGCTCGAAGAGCTGCTCCACCCTCTCCGAGTCGATGCCGATGCCGTTGTCCTGCACCAGCACGGACACACGGGGCCGTGGGGACGACACCGTCGAATACGCGAGGCGCAGATCCCCGCCGTCGGGCATCGCCTGCATCGCGTTGCGAATGAGGTTCACGAACACCACGCGCATCTTCGCCGAGTCGACCATCGCCGTGGCGCGGGCGTCCGCCACGTCCGTCTCGACGGTGACGCCAGCGGCGTCGAGGTCGTCCGCAAGCGCTTCGCGGGCGTCCATGGCGACCGTCCACAGGTCCGCCGGCTCGAACTGGAACGTGTCCGGGTGGAAGTACGTAAGCTCGTTCTCGACCATGTCCGCGAGTTGCGTCACGCGGGACACGACGACGTCCATCTCGGCCGCCAAACCATCGTGGTCTGTCGCTAGGCCCAACGGATCGCCCTTCGAGAAGTTGTTCCGCACCATCTCCGCCGGCGCGCGGATCGAATTCAGCAGATTCCGCACCTCGTGCCGCACTTGCGCGGACATGATGCCGAAAGACGCCTCGCGCTCCGCCTGCATGGCGCGGCGTTCAGCGAGCGTCGCGCGAGTGGCGTTCATGCTCAACGCCCACGCCAGCCCGGCGAGCAGCATCCCCACGAGCGGTGACACCAAGGGTGTCCACTGCTCGGGCATCGCCACGTAGCAGGCGACGCAGTGGACAGCTCCCGCCGCGCCGACGAAGGAGATGAGGCGCAGAGAGCTAGCCATCCGCGAGCGGAAGTACACGCCGGCGCTGGCAAACACGGCGGCCCACACGAGAAACACGATCCCCGCCACAAGATGGCTCCGCGGTCGCGTCAGCGACTCCGTGAGGATGCCGTTGATGACGGCGGCGCGGGCGCGAAAGGCGTTGCTCGGCCCGTACGGCGTGCGCGCGCGACCGACATTTTGCATGTCGTCGAATCCCACGACCGCCCACCGACCATCTAGACCCGCAGCCTTGTCTGTCAGCACATCCGACGCGTAGACCGTGGGGATGCCGCTGGGCAGACGCGGCAGCAGAACGGCTCCCCGTTGGTCGGTCGGCGCGACAAGCGAGTCCACCGTCGCGCCAAGCGCAGCCGCCGCGAAGTGCAGCTCCAGGGAGTGCCGCGCGGCATGCTGAATGCCATACGCGACGTGCGCCTGCGCTCCGCGATACACGCCGTCTACGGGATCATCCACGAGACCGCTGAACGCAGTAGTTGGGTTCGCTCCCACGACATAGCTCGGCAATCGCTCCGCCCCGCCAACCCAAGGGGCCTCGTCGCGCGGGGCGCTGTTGACGCGCGTGTACGGACGGATCACGTAGACAGGAATGCCGACGTCTGGCCACGGTCTGGCGCGCGACGATCCGCTCTGGAACCGCACGGCGAAGAACACACCCAGGCAGCCGGCGTCCCGCAGCTTCTCGAGCAGCGCGCCGTAGAACTCGGACCGGAACGGACCCGCAGGTTCCTCTTCGCCCTCGCTGAGAGACACGAGCGCAAGCAGCGGCGACGCTTCCGCTTCGGAGGGAGATACGCCGCGCGCGCGCAAATCGTACGTGCGCAACTCTAGCAAGTCGAAGAGGCCGTACCGCTCTGCGACGAACGTGAGAGCGAAGGCGATCACTACCCAGCGTAGAGTGGCTGCGCGGGCGACTGCGTTACGCGCCATGATGGCGGTCGCCTAAGGGAGACGGCGAGGAGGGTGGTGGACAACGAAGCGATCATATCACGACGGGTCGGGCAGAGCGGAACCGGTGTTAATCCCCGGCGACGTCGAGAGTAGAGCCGGCGTACCACGCCTCCAGAAGCGTTGTCTGACCCGGCGCGAGACCCAGAGGCATCTCGACGGCGCCGTCAGCGCGCGTGTGGTACATGGCGCGGTTCGCGGTGACCGAGCCGATATGGCTGCGGCGAAGTCCGGCGTCGAGAAGCAAGAAAGGCTGCCCGTCGGTGTCTACACGTCTACGCATGGGAACATCCGCGGCGGCCAGCAAGGCGGCGAAGGCGTACGCCGCGCGCGCGCCGTCGTCCGCGAATACCGACGCGACCGGGCCGCCCGCGTCCAGGTCGGCGACCGCGTATGCAAACAGCGCGTGGGCCTTTGCCAGCAGCTCCGGCATGTACGCTGGAGCCGTTGGGGCGCTTGCCAGCGCAGCATGGGCGGCGTCACGCACGATGTTGAGTTCGTGGCTCTCGTCCGTCAGCCACGCAGCCGCAGCCGCTTCGTCAAGCGCGAAGGTAAGTGGTCCGTCGGGTTCGTCGGAAGATGCGGACCCAGCGGGTAGCACATCTACCGCGGCCGCTTCCGCGGACCCACGGTAGGCGCCTCCGACCTCGGCGGCTTCCGCCTCCGCGATCAGCAGGAGTTCGGCCGCCGTGCCCTCACCTACTCCGCTGAGAAGACGCTGCCTCTGTCCGTCGTCATCCTGAAGGCGCAATAGCGACCCCGGGGGCATGCGCAGGATGTCGTCGGGTCCGACGGTCACGTCCGCCGAGAGGAAATCCCAGCGCGTCTCGCCCGCGCGGAGGGTTTCCACCGCGCCGTAGCTGAACAGCACCCGCGTCGCGGCTTGTGCGCTCACGATGCTGAAGGCGACGAACGCGGTCAGCACGCCTATGCGGACCCAGCGGGATACACGGGGCGCCGGAAGTGTGTCGTTTGGGGTACAGATTGCCGGCGGGGTCATCAATGTCATCGATTCTGTGTGGCGCCCATAAACGGCGCCGTGGCGGATTGGAACCACTCGTCAGCCCTAACCAGCGCTATGCGCTCTCGAAGCTCGTCCGCGGCCACGCTGATCTCTGCGGCCGGGAAGCTCGGGGACGCGCTCCCAAAGCGCTCCCATGCGCTACGCAACGTCGCGCTACCCAATACAACGCCGCGTGCCTCAGCAAGTCCAGCGCGCCACGCTTCCGCGAATCCTCGGTCGAGGAGCGTGGTTTCCAGCGGCGCCCAGGCGTTCCCGTCAATGGGGATTGTAACATCCCCAAGGCCGTTTGCTTGCGCGCTGCCATAGGACAAGCCGCCCAGGTCGAACGCCATTAGCACGTGTCGCGGCGTCTGTATGAGAGCCGTGGACACGCCAGCGGCCTCAAACAGGGAGCATACCAGAGCCGTACTATCATCGCAGTCACCGATGGGGGCGTCGCCCGATGCGTCAGCGATGGCGCCCACCAACTCGCTTGGGTATTTGATAGCATCTATCGTGCCACTTTCACGCGGCAGGTTCGGATCCCGCGAATAGGTCATCTCCCCCAGCCCGGAGAACAGCGCGACAGCTCGACGCAGACCCTCCGGCATGCCGCCCCATTCCGCGCCAGTCTCTTCCCCCTTCTCCGCCTCTCGTAGGACGCGGGTCGCGAACGCGCTCACAGTCGGGTCTGTCGGCGTCACGAACGCGGCGAGCTTCGCGACGTCGTCCAACACGAGTTCGTTGCGCCCGTGCAGGAACAGCGTCGTATGCAAGACGGCGCGACGTCGCGCGGGGTTCCGCACGTCGGCTATGTCCAGCCGAGCCTCTACCGGGCGGCCTTCCACCAGCTCGAGCGCCTCGTCCGCCAATAGGAGATTCTGCAGCGGCACGACGCGTCGTTCGTCCGGGCCGATGCGCACCGCCCCCACCACTTCCGTGCCACCGCGCTCTGTGTAGCGCCCCATCCGCATGCGCACGCTGACGCGCACCGCCTCATCGCCGGGGTTGTGCAGCCATAGCTCCCCGAGCCGCTCTGTCGTGCTGCCCGCGAATTCGGCGGCTACTTCATAGCGGCGCCCTTCTGGGCTCCCTTCCGGTCGAGCGTAGAACTCGCGCAGCGCCGGGTACAAGTTCTGGACCGCGATGGCTTCGACGGTGACGGGCGGGTCCAGATAGCTTGTCCGCAACGTGACGCCAACGTGCGAGGTTGCCGCAGCTTGCGACGGCGCGACGTAGGCGTAGTCCACGGACCCCCAGTCCCAGCGTAGCGCGCCGCCCACCGTCAGAGTTGCTCCCTCGCCGTCTCGCGTCGGGATGAACGCCCCCAGGCGTAGCGCGCCCATGGCGCCCGCGAGTCGCTCCGCGCCCAGGCGCCAGCCGTCGTTGACGTCCGCTGCCACGTTCCACGGGCCACGCGCGTAGCTCAGTCCGAACGCCCGTGAACGCGGCGTGACGCGCTGACTCGACCCGTCGTCCACGCGTATCCAGGCGCCCGGTCGCAGATCGCCTGGACCCACCAGCGACATCCAGTTCCGAATGCCTACCGCAGCGTGCAGACCGGGCGCGCGAGGTATTGCCCACGTGGCGCCAATGTCCGCGCTCCACCCAGCCGCCGACCCGAGCGCCGTGCCGTCCAGGCTCGCGCGTTGCGTGCGATAGTTGAGACCAAACCCAAGCCCTACGCCCTGACTCGGGCTCGCGGAATACCCGAGTCGCATCCGGTTCTGCGTGAAACCCAGCTCCTCGTCCGCCGTGCCTATGCCCAGCCAATCGAAGCCTATCGCCTGGCTGTCTGACAGTGGCGCCGACCCGGCGACGTAGTTCGCACGAAGCAGACCCGACAGGTTCGCCGTGGTCATCTCGAGCGCGTAGTCCTCCAGCAGCGAGGCCGCGCCGATGTTGATGGACGTGGCGCTCGCGTTCGTGGGGGCCGCCACTCCTGCGTAGCCCATCCCGAGCAGACGGACGCCTACGGGTACTTCGGATTCGATGGCGGCCGCCCTACCTGGCCCCCACGATATGGCGGCGAGCAGGACTACCCCTACCAACCAACGCGCGCGCTGGTGGAGCGACGGACATGGACGCCGAATCACCGGTTCCAAATCACCACCACCTGCCGTTCGCGCGCGTATCCACTGTCCACCTGCACGACGTACGCGCCGTTCGGCAGGATGCGCCCCATTCCGTCCTGCCCATCCCACGGTACAGATTGCTCTCCGGCGCCCAGCGGGGCGTCAGCCAACTCGCGCGCCAAGCGCCCCGCCTGGTTGTAGATGCGTACGCGCACGGGCGACGGCTCGCGCAGCGAGAACGTCACGTACGACACGTGCGGAAGTTCGCCTCCCAGCGGGGAGAATGCTCGAGGCTGGCAACGCAGGCGCAGCCCGTCATCGGGCGTCGCGAAGTTCGCCGGCTCCGCCACCAGCGCGTAGCGGCCGAGTGAGAACACGCGTGTCCTCACCCATCCCGCCTCGCGATCAACAGTGCCGCCCAGGTAGTCCCACGAGGCGCGCGCGGCATCCCATCGAGCCACGCCCAAGACGGCCGCCGCATGGCCTGCGGGGATGCGGAACTCGAGCGTGCCAGGCTTGAGTGGGTCCAACTCGGTTCCGTTGGGTTCGATGCGTACTACCCGCAGGGACGGCTGGCCGAACGGGGACACGTCGGGCGCGTCGTTCAGTGTCACAGACGTGGGGCCGGGAAGCGTGTTCGGTGGTAGCCTCAGCCGCACGGTCTCGTCCGTCGTCGACAGGGCGGCGTGATGGTCGCTACGGAGCGCGCCAGCAACGATCACGACCGTCTCCGACACGGTGACATGCCCGACGGCGTCCTCGACGGTAAGCCGCAACCGCACGGGGCCTGCTGTGATTCCCGCGTCCCAAGTCGCCAGATGTCCGTCGTCGACAGGAGCGGTCACGCCCGCCGCGATAGAGGTCCACTCCGCCGCGACCCCCGTCTCGCCAGGCGACCAGTCGACGCTGTACACGCTGAAGTGTTCGTCCACGGCGCTGCCAATGATCTCCACTACGCCCGCGATCTGGGTTCGGTCGGTCGGAGAGGAGATGACCGCGGTGGGCGCAACGTTGTCCACACGGACGTCCACGGTCGCTTCGGCGCGTCTGCCTACCTGGTCCTCCGCTACGATACGCAGAGCCGCGGCCCCCTCGATCTTAGGGGTGTCCCAGACAGCAAGCGCCCCGGGCGGCGCGGCGTCTCCCGCCGCGTGTATCTCCCGCCACGCGCCTGAGCCCGTGCGGTACGCCACGGAATACGACGGCCAGAGCTCCCCTTCGTCCACGACCATCCCGCGTACTGCCACCGCGCCCGTGACCATGGAGCCTGCGGTGGGCTCATCGATCGAGACGGTAGGAGGGCTGCGGTCGATTGTCACCGGCGCTTGCCCCGACCGTTCGGGGTTGTCGGCGCTGTCGTTCTGAGCGATGTCGCGGACACGGACGCGCACCACCGCCTCCGCGATGGATGGCGGCGGAGTCCAAACCGCGCGCGCGGTGCCATCCACCACGTCGCCCTGTGCAATGAGAACCCAGACGTCGGACCCACCGGATCCATCCCCGACCTGGTATTCGACGATGAACGACTCCGCGTGCGCGTCCACCACGGTCGCGAGCACCTCGGTCGGCTCGTCTGCCGCGAGCACGGCGTCATCCTTTGGCGCGAGCAGGTCCACTGCGGGAAGTGAATTGTCCACCGTCACGGGAACGCGCGTCGTTCTCGCGCTGCCTTCTTGGTCGCGCGCGGTGACGACGATCGTATACGGCCCATCGGCATACGCGCCTGACTCGGTGTCCCAATCTACGATAGGGGCGTCTATCACCTGCTCTGAGTCGTCCGCCAACCACTCCTGCGTCCCATCGGCGCGCTCGATGAACACCTCGTACAGGGCAAGCGTACCGTCGGCTATCGTTCCCGCGATGCGCACCTCTCCACGCACGAAGGCCCCATCGGACGGCGTAGTGATGGTGACCTCGGGACGCGCGACCGGGTTGTCCAGCAGAATCGTCTGCTCGGCCTGCGCCCGATTGCCAGCGAGGTCGAATGCCCGCAGTCGCAATGTCCTAGGCCCGTCCCACGCTGAGGTGTCCCACGACAGCGTCGCCGCAGGCGGGGAATTCCGCTCTATGATGGGAGTCCATTCGACGACTCCCTCGGCGTCCGCGTGACGGTGGTCCAGGCTCCAACTATCGAGAGCGTCGTCCCATGCCACGACGCCTAGCTGCACGCGCCCAGACGACGGCTCGGAAGGAACCGCCAACCCGACCAGCGGCTCGGTGTTGTCCACCGTCACGGACCCCTCGCGCGCCACAACGTGCGACTCGTCGTAGTCGCCGTCGACCGTGTCCCGAGCCACCAGGCGGATGATGTGCTCCCCGTCGTCGACGTCTTTGGTGTTCCATTCTGCCAGCAGACCGTCGACGACCGGGTCGAACGACTCGGACGCTTCCAGCCCTGGGAGTTCCAGCACGTACGCCTCGAAGTCCGTGTCGTGCGCCGAGCCCACCACGGACACGACGCCGGCCACGTGCGCTCCGTCCTGTGGCTGGCTGATCTCGACCACCGGCGGCGTCGAGTCTACTAACACGATCGTGGTCGCTGGCGTCGGGTCCGCTCGCCCGTCGCGGTCGACTGCGCGCGCCTGTATCTCCGACTCCACGCCGTTGGAAAGATCCGTGACCACCTCAACGCCGCCAGTGCGAGGCGCGGACCATGGGCCTCGGTTCACGCGCACCGAGAACCGGAGGCTCTCCGCAGGGGTGTGCGCGTCACCACCCAGCATCTCAAGGCGTACGAGCGGCGCGCCGATCACCCCGCGCGGCGGGTCCACAAGACGCGTCTGCGGGAAGGCGTTCCCAGTTCTGCGGCGCAGCAAGCCGTCGCCGTCCCTGCCTGCGAACCACAGATCGTGGTCTAGCGTCTGGATGATTGCGCCCACTCCGCTGGGGAGGAGAGCGTCGAAGCCGTCGAACCAAGCCCACTCGCCAGACGCGTCCATGCGCGCCAGACCATCAGAGAATCCCGCCCAGACGGAACCCAGGTTGTCCTCGTACAGCGACCATGCCTCGTTCGTCGCGGAGAAGCGGGGCATCGGCGCGTCGATCCACGCGTCCTCGCCACGCCAGAAGAGCCCCGCCGACGTGACAAGCCACACTCGCCCAACCGCGTCGACATGTACACTCCGAGCGTCCTGCGTGAACGGCGCCGGCGCCACGGTGACTCCGTCCGAGATGCGCGCCACTCCCGCCGTGCGCGTCGCTGCCCACATCACTCCTTCGGCGTCCTCAGCAAGACTGACGGGCGTCGCCGGAAGGGGCCACCTTTGCCAGGTATCACCGGCCAGCGCCCATGCTACGCCGAGTTGGTCGACCAACGCGCTCTCTCGATCCGCGCTGAGCTCGAGGTACCCAGCGCCAACCCACAGCCGCCCCTGCGAATCTGACGTGATGGAATACACGCGCCCTGCTCCCGGCGGAAGCGGCACTAACGTCCACGTCCCGTCGCCACCAGCGACAAGCCCCGACCGCGCTCCTGACGACCCCACATACACCGTTCCGTCCGCGGCGACGTGGATCGCGCCAACGCGGTCGTCCACCAGGCCGTCCTGGGCTGTAAACGTCGTGCGGGCGCCGCCCTCAAGTCGCGTCAGACCGGCTTCGCTCCCGATCCACAGGCCGCCGCGCAGGTCGGCGGCGAGCGCGGTGACGCTGGGTTCCCCGAAGGCGCTCCAGCCGCCGTCGTCCAACGCGAGACCGTTGGGCGTCGCTACCCACAGCCGACCTACCTGGTCTACGTGGACGTCACGCACGGCGTTCGATGGCAGACCGTCGCCGACGCCGAGCGCCGTCCACGACCCGTCCAGGACATAGAGACCCACGTCCGTCGCCGCCCAGATCGCCCCCGCGCTGGCTGTCCGTGACAGCGCGTGCACCTCTGGGATTCCCGGCGGAGCGTCTAGCGCGGACCAGTCGCCGTCGAAGAACAGAATGCCTGCTGACGTGGCTAGCCACCATTGCCCGCCGCCGACCGGTAGCAAGTCGTTGACGGACCGTCCGGCAGCCGGGCCCGTCAGCGGGAATACATCATGCTCCGCGCCCAGCGCGGTTACTCGATTCAGGGCAGGCACGGCGTCCGCCGTCCCGTCGCTAACGCACCACAGCACGCCCTCGCCGTCGACGCCCAGACTGCGGATAGGCGCCCCTATCAGTCCCGCGTGTGCGTCCCACGCCACGCCCGACCATCGATAGAGACCCACGTCCGTGCCCGCCCATACGACCTCCGACAGACCATCCCTCGCCAGCGCGAGTCCGGTGACGCCAACGGGGAGGCCTCCGCTGGGGAGCACGTCCACCGCCCAGACGCCGTCAACGTCACGCGCCAGCCTGGACACCCCAGCGTCCGTGCCGACCCACACGACCCCTGGCGACGTCTCAACTACCCCCTCGACTCCGTCTGACGGCAGCCCCTCGCGCTGGGTGAATCTCTGCCAGAGGCCGTCAAAGCGTGTCAGCCCCGCTTCGGTTGAGAACCACAGGCCGCCGTAGGAATCCTCGCCTATGGACCGCACACTGTTGCTTGTCAGCCCATCCGCGCGCGTGAACACGCGCCACACGGGAGTTCCCTGATTCTGAGCGCCCGCAGACGCTGCTACCAGGCACATGACCCCTACGCTGAGGGCGCGCCACGCCCGATGTATGTCGGCTCCCAACCCCATTCGTCTCCGTTCTCAGGCTGCCCGCTCGAGGGACGCTAGCGCCCCACAACGATACGGACGCTCTCTGACACTGGCGGGCCGCCCGTCGAGGGCCGCGCAGCGATCCGCGCGACGTACACGCCACTCGCCGCAGGCTGCCCCAGGGAGTCGCGACCATCCCACCGCGCTGCCCCTCGGTGCGCACGGTAGACGCCCGCCTCTCGCGGCCCAACCCCAAGCGACCGCACGAGACGCCCGCGCGTGTCGAAGATGGATACGCGGACATCCGCCTGCTGGGACAGCGCAAACGGAATCCAGGTCTCCGGGTTCGATGGGTTCGGGTGCGCCGCGCCGACGCTCAGCGCGAGTGGGTAGCTGGTGGCCTGGGTCGGCCCGGCGAGGGCGTCCAGCACATCCAGCAGGCGCGACCAGTCGGCGCCCCTCGCTGCGCCCGGGCCTAGCCGTCGCATGTGGTCGCGCGCGCGGGCGAGACCACTGTACCCCTCGCGCGACGGCGCCGACGCCGCGATCGCGTCCTCGACCGTGACGAACTCACGCGCGACGTGCAGCAGGTCTATGATGTCGACCAAGCCACTGTCATCGACGTCCGCACGCGCCGACGCCTCGTCCGCGACGCTCTGACCGAAAGACTGGGCGACGGCAACCAGATCAGAGATGTCTACGAATCCGTCGCGGTTCACATCCGCCGGTCCCAGCGCCTCGAACACCGTCACCGACGCAGCCGCGATCTCCGCCTCGATGGTCCCGCCGCGCGCGTCTACCAGCTTCAGGTTCCGCACGCGGATCGGGGCGTCGCCTGCTTCTTGTGTCACGAAGTCGACTGTCAGCAGCGTGCCACGCGCGTTGATGCCGCCGTCGCCCAACCGCACTCCCGACGCGTCCGTCAGGGCGACCGACCCGTTCTCCTCGCGCGCCAGGGGTGACCCCCACTGTAGTGGCGATCCGTCTGCGGTCAGCGCCTCGCCAGCGGAGGCCCCGAGCAAACCAAGCGCGCGCGAGTCCACGACTATGTCCATGCTGAACGCGGCAAGGTCCACGGCGTCCGCGATGTGCACCTGCGCAGACGCCTCGTCGCCGGCCGCGACGCGGGCAGGCGACACCTCTATCCACACTCGCGCGACCGATGACGGCGGGCCTTCCGTCACTACGCTTCGAGTTTCGGACCACTCTGTCGCGCCGCCGAATCCGTGAGAACGCACGCGCCACCACACGGTAGACCCGTCAACGAGCGACTCCGGCAGATCCACGGAAGTGCCACGCGTCAGCGCCGTCGCGTCGCCGTCCCGCAGGGGCGCCGCGCGGCCGAACTGCGCCTCGTAGTACACCGCCGACGCGTCCTGCCACCTTAGAGTGGTTGCCTGCTGGCCCGTCGGGACATCCAGCACGGGGGCTGATGGGTCCGCGCGCCAGAGGCGCACCTCGCCACTGTCGTACCCAGTTGCTAGCACGCTCGCGCCGACATACCGCGCTGCGGGCGTGACCGGGCGGGCAAGCGCCACGGCCCGTTCGCCGGTATCGAGGCGCCAGAATGCAAGAGACCCGTCGCCACCGGCGGCTCCCGCAACTACCGTACCGTCGTCGGCGCTGACATCCACCGCGAATACAGGCTGCGATAGCCGGTCGACTTCCCGAGTCGAGCTATCCACCACGGTCGTGACGACGATGCGCCCGTCCCAGCCGCCGGAGACGACCCGTGACCCGTCGCTTGTGAACGCTACTGAGGACACCGTGTTCTCGTGGGGCGCGACCTGCGCGACGGGCGTCTGCGTTCCCATGTCCCACACTACGACTGCGCCATCCGCGCCACCCGATGCGACCGTTTGATCGTCTGGACTCACGCGGAGCGCGAAGACGGGAGCCGAATGCCCTGTCATCTCGCCAACCATGGCGCCGGACACTACCTCCCATACGCGAATGACATGGTCGCCGCCAGCGGTCAGCAGGCGAGAGCCGTCGGCAGAAAAGACACAGGCGAGGACCGGCGTCTCCGCTGCGGGCCATCGACGGACATCGGAGCGGTCACGCAGGAAGAGCTGCGCTGCGCCGTCGTCCGTTCCGAACGCCAGCATGTCCCCCGACGGCGTCCACGCGGCGCACAGGATCGCGCCAGGATTCGTAACGCTCCACTGCTCCGAGCCAGCGCCATTCCAGACGGTCAGCATCCCCAACTCATAGCCTTCTGCCATGAATCCGGCGGAGCCTACGGCCGCGATGCGCGACGCGTCCTCGGTGACGGCGATAGCGCGCAGCTCCACGCCGAGGTCCGCTGTCGCGACCGGAGTCGCCAACGGGTCAGCCGCCCAGCTGCGGGAAGCCGCCGCTACCAATACGACGAGGGTGTAAGCCAGCGCCCAACCGCGGGCGTTGAGCACGCGGAGCCGGGTCGCGTGCGCGTCGGTCCTGAGCCGGCCGCAGAGGCGTCCGCGATGTCGTTCCCACGGTCGTCGAAGTTCGAGGCGCATGGCGGCTCTCGTGATGGTCTGGTGGCGTGCGCTACATAATACAATCGTGATATGTACCCTGGCGAGCCCGCACCGATAGGAGTCGGCACATGGCAACGCGCCCTCGGACATCGCAGAGGCCGTCGCGGACACTCCTGAACGCGGCTACTCTCGTCCTGTGCGTCGCTGCCGCGCACGCGGCGCCGATCGACGAGGAGCTAGCAGGTTTCGACGCCCGGCAGGACATCCGAGCTCTGGGCATGGGGGGCGCCACTGTTAGCCAAGCGCGGGGCGCCGACGCCGTGTCGACGAACCCCGCTGGTCTCGCCGCGCTGACCGGTAGCGAGGCCGCCGCATCCGGCGGGTATCGCAACCTCGCCGCGAACGCCCGTCTCGGAGCGGACACGACAGACGCATCGGTTGACCGTGTACGCCTCGGGCATCTCGCGCTGGCTTACCGCAGAGAAGACTCGTCGCGGTGGGGCGTCGGCGCGACGTTTGGGGCCGTCCGCAGTCTGGACGAGAACATAGAGACCGCTGGCATCGAGACACTCGGTGACTTCGCTCGGTTCGATGTCTTCGAACGACGGGACACCGTTGGAGACGTGTACGCGCTCAGTCTTGGCGTTGGCGTCGAGGTGGCGCGTGGCGTACGCGTCGGCGTGGCCTCGGACTTTATAGAGGGTGAACGCGACCGGTCCCTCCTGTTCGACGCCTCCGACATCTCGAACGTAGATCCTGAACTCGACTTCGCGCGCTTCGACGACCTTGTCATCCGCACGGTATCCGCCACGCGTCTACGCTTCGGGCTCGAAGTCGCGGTGGTTCCGGGACTCAATGTCGGCGCAACGGTCGCCGCTCCCTACGAGTACGACATCGTAGAGGACTGGCTGCAACGCACGCGTTTCGACTTCGACGACGGGTCCGATCTGCGGGAATCCGACGCTGGCGTGACCGGATACCGCCTCAGCGTGCCGGCCGCGTACGAAGGCGGCGTTAGCATCCACGCGGGGGATTTGCGCGTCTCCGCGTCCGTGGCGTATTCCGACTGGAGCAAGGCGTCTTATTCACGCGCGCCTGCCGACGATGTGAATCCAGAGCAGTTCGCGCGTTCCTACGACGCTGCGGCAGACGCTCGACTCGGAGCCGAGTGGGCCGCCCACGATGCTCTCACGTTGCGCGGCGGTATCGGCATCGGACGCCGCGCCTACGCGGACGAAGACGCCGCCGACCCCATCACTATCAGCCTGGGGATGTCCACGCCTCTGGCCCCGGACGCCGTACTCGACGTGGCGTACGTCCGGTCGCAGTGGGATGCTCTGGGCGTTGGGGTTGAGCAGTCGTTCCACACGGATAGGTTGGTAGTGGGCGCCCGCCTGCTGTTCTGACCCGTTGGCGCAGGCGACGCTGGAGCCGCCCGGAATCTCACCCCTCTCACCTCGACAGGCTATGTTGGTCCCAGACCGGCAAGCCGGTAGCGTCCGAGGTTGAGGATATCGTGAGGGGTGGACCCATGACGCCACGTGAGAGGATTCTTCGCGTCCTGCGGCGCGAGGAGCTGTACCCGGTTCCGTTCGAGTTCGGAACGACGCCTGCACTCGCCGACGCCCTCGCCGAACGCATCGGCACGCGCGACTTCGCGAGTCATTTTGAGTTCGAGTGCCGGGGTGTCGGGTGGGGGCCGCCCGTGACGCCGGTGGACTACAGGCGCTACGTCGAAGAGCGTGGCATTCCCGATGCCATCAACATCGGCGAGTGGGGCGACGCGACCATTCCCGGCGACTTCTACCATTTCACCCGCAAGGTACACCTCGCCTCGGACCTACAGACTCTGGACGAATTCGAGCAGTATCCGCTGCCGGACGTGTGGCCCAAGGAGCGCCACGCCCACCTGGAAGAAGCGGTCTCCGCCGTCAAAGAGCGCGGATACGCCGTTGTCGCGGGCATGGAGTGCACGATCTTCGAAATCGCGTGGTACGTGCGCAGCATGGAAGAGCTGTTCATCGACCACATCGAACGGCCAGAGCTTGCCACCTATCTCCTGGACCGCATCACGGAGCGCAAAGAGTTCATGGCGGGTAGGTTCGCGGAGGCGGGCGTCGATCTGATTCGCTTCGGTGACGACATCGCGACACAACGCGGACCCATGATGTCCGTGGCGATGTGGCGCGAGTGGTACAAGCCGCGCCTCGCGCGCGTCATTCAGGCGGCGAAGGCCGCCAATCCGGCCGTCTTGGCGATGTACCACAGCGACGGGCAGTACGAGCCGTTCATGGACGACCTGATCGAAATCGGCGTCGACGTGCTGAATCCCATCCAGCCGGAGTGCATGGACCCGGCGGCGCTGAAGGCCAAATACGGCGATCGAGCGTCGTTCTGGGGCACAATCGGAACGCAAAGCACCATGCCATTCGGGACTGTTGAGGAAGTGCGCGAAATCGTCCGTCGGAGGATCGACACGGTGGGTCGCGGCGGCGGATTGGTGATCGCTCCCACGCACGTCCTGGAGCCGGAAGTGCCCGTCGACAACGTGCTCGCCTTAGCTGACGAAACGCGAGCGTACCGGCCTTAGGGGCCGACATTGGCTGCTCGTCGTTTCGGCGAGAACCACTATTGTGTCTGGCCTGCGCCCGCCTGCGCTCGGCCACGATCGGCGGCAACCGCATGCATGCGCCTCAAGGCCAGGAAGCGATCCGCTATACTCCCTTGCCCAACGCGACCTCACTATGTGGACCTGCTCGGAGCGCCCCACGTCGTCGCGCGGTCGTGAACAGAACTGGAAGGGCCAGGCATGTGCACGATCTTCTACGCCTTCGATGGCGCGGTAGCGCTGGCCGGGAACAACGAGGACGCCAGCAACCCCAGAACCAAGCTCTGGTTCGTGCCCCGGGGCGGAGGCCAGGTCGGCGGGCGAGACTTCCACGCAGGCTACGGCAGAACCTACTTCGGATACGACAACTGGTCGCCCGAGGGAGGGGTGAATGACCAGGGCCTCTTCTTCGACGCGGTTGCCGTCGAGGTGGTGCGGATGCAACCCCAGGAAGGTAAACCCCTCTTCCCGGGCAATCCGACCGATGCCATGATGGCTGAGTGCGCGTCTGTCCGGGAGGTGGAGGAGTTCCTCGCGAGATACAGCTTCCACAAGGGCGGGTGGAATGGCGCCTACCTGGTAGGCGACCGACACGGGGATTCGGCGGTCATCGAGCCGTTCGGCGCGTGGACGGCGATCCGTAGGCAGGGGGATTTCCAGATCGCCACGAACTTCTGGCAGTCGCAGACCAAGCCAGAGGATCGCGACTGCGAGCGGTATGCAATCGCGGAGGAGATGCTGAGCAGAGCTGACAGCTTCACCGTCGATCTGTTCCGACGCATTCTCGCCGCTGTCCACCAGGAGCGTTTCGCACAGACGCTCTACTCAAACATATACGACCTGCGCCGTGGGCTCGTCTACGTCTACCACTTCCACAACTTCGAGGATGTCGTCGTACTGGACACCGAAGCGGAACTCAAGAAGGGGGCGCATGGCCACGATCTGCCGGCTCTGTTCCCACGTACCTTTGCCGTCGAGCAGTACGGCGTGCAGACAGCCGAGGGGGCCACGATCGCGGAACAGGTGCGGGCCGCCACCGACGGCGCGGAATCGGCCCCCATCGCGATGTATGCGGGACGATACGAGGGATCGCCCGGTATTGCTCTGACAGTGTCGGAGCAGGATGGTAGGCTGTATTACGGGGGCATCGGCAGTGACGGTGAACTCCTGCCACACCATGGCGCCAGCTTCTTCACGGAGTCTGGTCTGGAGTTCACCTTCATGGCGCCACCTGTAGAGGGCGAGCAAGGCGTTCTCGTGAGCTTTGACGAGGGTCGCTTCTTTGCGCGTAGGAAATAGGACCCGCGCGGGCGTTGGCCAGGCTCCCCGCGCGGAAAATGCTTGTGCAATCCTTCACATGCCCTCCGGGCCGCGCTATCCATTGGGCAACTGAGGACTCACTGTCCCGACTTGCCTAGTTCCTGAGCCCCTGGGCTCAGTCTATACGTCCCGCTGCACCATGAACGCTCATGCTAGTTAGGGCAGCGTAATGAACAGACGCCGGAGAGCAATTCGCACATCGCTCGCCGTCGCGGTCGTGCTTGCGGTGGGAGGGTTAGTCTCCTTCGGCGCGCACAACCTGCTACTTACTCGATCCGATTGGCACGAACAGTGGTCGGAGTCGGGCCACAACTTCTATCCAGGCGTGCAGTTCATGTCGACCCGAGACGGGTGCTTGGACTGCCACACCGCAGAGGGCTTCCGCGCGAACGCGCTTGGAATCGAGCTTACCGAAGAGGAAATCGCAGCGCCGAAGGACCACGGCGTTAGCTGCATTGCCTGTCACACTGGAACCGACAACCCGGAGGATATGCTTTCTCTGCGCGTCGTCGGCGATGTTGAACTGCCGAATGGCGTGATGGTGTCCGCGGGCGTCTCTGGCACCTGCATGACCTGTCACAACTCGCGCCGTGGCAATCCTGAGGAGTACATCCTCGACAGCCACCGTGGACCGCACCACGGGCCGCAAGCCGAGATGCTCGCGGGTACAGGCGCGATACAGTACGGCGCGCAGCTAGGCTCCTCGGTGCATACCCTCGTCACGTTCGAGGGATGTCTCACTTGTCACAAGGCGCTGAACCCGGGCGAGGGTGAATACGGAGAGAATCACCTCGCTGGCCACTCGTTCCAGGTGCATTGGGACGCTGGAACGCCCGAGGATCCGCGCGACGATGTCGAGCACCTCGAGCCCTGTCAGCGATGCCACCCGGGGCTCGATACATTCAACCGCGTAGCCAATGCCGACTACGACGGGGACGCGCTCGTTGAGGGCGTGCAGGACGAGGTGCAAGGGCTTCTGGATGCGCTGCTAGCCGTCCTCCCGCAGGACGAGGAAGGCGCGCTCAGCATACCGAGCGACCTGGGACTCACCACCGTCGAAGAGCGCCAGGCGGCGTATAACTACCGCTTCGTCCTCGAGGATCGAAGCCTCGGTATCCACAACACGGCATATGCAGTCAATCTGCTGCGCCTCACCTACGAGGAGTTCACTGGCGCGCCGCTGGCTGGCGTGGACGCCATTGGCTCACCCTTGGTGGCGAACCGTCCTGCTGAATCGCAGAGCATCACCGACTTCGCGGTTGGCTGGGAGCGGTCGCCCCACTACATCCCGGATGAGGCCTTCGCGGAGGTCTATGAGGGAGTCCTCCACGGGGCGCCGGGTCGCGCGTCGTGCGCGCGGTGCCACAACGGCAATCGGTTCGTTCCAGAGGTGGTGCTCGGCGAGGATCGCCTCGAAGAGGATCTGACCGAGGAACAGGTGCACGAGCACGGGTTCAGCCACACGTGTGCGACCTGCCACACGTCGGACAACCCCACGGACATACTCCTCACTTACATGGACGGCGACGTCACACTCTCTGGCGGACAGGTCATCAAGGCTGGCAAGGCTGGCCTCTGCATGAGCTGCCACAACGCGCGTCGTGGCGTGCCTGAAGAGTACGTGCTAACCGGCTTCCGTGGACCGCACGGCGGGCCGCAGGCCGAGCTGCTATCGGGCGTCGGCGGAGTCGAATACGGCAGGGAGATCCGCAGCACGGGTCACCTCGACGCCGTGCCTGACAAGTGCATCACGTGCCACATGGCTGAGACGGTACCCGCCACGGAGCGTGGACACCGTCAGGTCGGTGGTCACACACTGGCCATGGAGTGGGATGGCGGGACGCCAGATGATCACGGCGACGACGTAGCCAACGTCGGCTCCTGCGTCACCTGCCACCCCGACGTGACACCCGAGACCGGCTTCGACCGCCTCGCACGCGAGGACTTCGACGCCGACGGCCAGATCGAAGGGGTCCAGACCGAGATCAAGGGGCTGCTCACACTTGTCGCGTCCGTCCTGCCGCACGACGAAGAAGGCAACGTGAGCATACCCAGCGACCTCGAACTCACCACCGTTGAGCAGCGCCTGGCGCGCTACAACTACGGTCTGGTGCTGGGCGACGGCAGCTATGGCATCCACAATCCGCTATACGCTGCTGACCTTCTGCGAGCCGCCTACGAGGAACTCACGGGTGAGACGCTTGAACCGGCTGGACCGGTGGCGAGCGACAGCCCATGGGACGTCAACGGCGACGGCGTCGTGAACATCGTCGACCTCATCAGCGTGGCGTCGCACTTTGGCGAGACGGTAACACCCGCGATCGGCGCTCTGATCCCCGGCGGTCTGAACCCCGACGTCAACGGCAGCGGCCTCGTCGACATCCAGGACATCATCTCGGTGTCCCAGGAGCTCGGCATGGCGCGGCCGATGGACGCGGAGGTTCCCGTGGACGCGGCGAGGGTATGGCTCGACTTCGAGCGGCTGCCTCTCGACGCGAGCGGCGCATCGGTGAGAGTCCACGTGCGAGCTACGACGCAGGAACGCGTCGCGGGCTACGCCCTCTCGCTGAACTACGATCCGTCGGTGATGCGTCTCCAAACCTTGGGCAACGGCTCGGTCCTATCGCGTGACGCGAACGCGGTGTTCTGGGCGCGTCCCGAGATCACGGAAGCGCAAGGGTCCATCGACAGGGTCGCTGCCGCGGCGCTCGGTTCGGACGCCTCGGCTGGCGACGGCGACGCGTTGATGACGCTGACGTTCCGCGTGGATGACCTGGAAGCTCCCCTGGAGCAGCTGGTCTCCCTACGGAACATACAGATCGCCAACACCGGCGCCGACCTGTTCCGCGTGAACCTTGGTCACCCGACGTTCAACACGATGGGGGCGACGTGGCGCACCGTGCTGCTGCAGAACTACCCCAACCCGTTCAACCCCGAGACCTGGATCCCCTTCGAATTGGCGAAGGACTCCGAGGTCCGCATCGAGGTCGTGTCGACGAGCGGCGCGACGATACGTCGCCTCGATCTCGGCTGGCTGGATAGTGGCTCCTACCGGGGTCGCAACGCAGCCGCCTACTGGGACGGTCGTAACGAAGTCGGCGAGCGCGTGTCGAGCGGCGTGTATTTCTATCGGATCATCACCGATGACTACACTGCCGTCCGCAAGCTCGTCATCCTCAAGTAGCTACGGCTCGGCTCCGCCCCCGGCAGTGCCGGGGGCGGAGCCCCACTCCCCGC
>CAYYPK010000006.1:252124-294355 GCA_964473525.1 uncultured bacterium | reverse complement strand
GTGGACGCCGTCAACGACGCTCCCATCGTTGACACGCCCGCCGACGTGGTCGTGTACGAAGACGACGCAGCCTTCACCGTGTCTGTTACCGGGGCGGGCGTCGGTGGCGGCGACGACGAGTCTACGCAGACGCTGTCCGTGACGGCCACGAGCGACACTCCGTCCCTCATCGGCGACCCGGCGGTCGCAGGCTCGGGCAGCGCGTGGGAACTCACGCTGACTCCCGAGTTCGACGCGGCGGGCGATGCCATCATCACGGTGACCGTCTCCGATGACGGAGACGGCACGTCGCCGTCCGTCAACTCGGTCTCGACGAGCTTCGTCGTCACCGTTACCGGCATCAACGACGCGCCGTGGTTCGACACGGTGTCCACTGTCACACTGGCCGAGGACGACCTGTCCACGGATGTCACCGTGACGGGCGTCGCCACGGGCGGAGGCGACGATGAGGCGTCGCAGTCGCTGACGTTCACGGCGTACAGCAGTGACACGTCGATCCTGCCCGACCCGACGGTTACGGGTTCCGGGACGACGCGCACGCTGACTCTCTCTCCCACTGCCGACGCGGTTGGCGCCGTGACTGTTTCGCTCGCGGTCGTGGACGATGGCGGCGTCTCGGACGGCGGGCAGGACAGCTTCTCGCAGGACTTCTACGTCGTCATCACTGCCACCAACGACGGGCCGACCGCGGACGCGCAGAGCGTCACGACGGAGGAGGACGCCGCGGTCGACATCACCCTGACGGGCACGGACCCCGACGGCGATTCGTTGACCTTCGACCTGTACGACGGCTCAGGCATTGCGGAGAGCCTGACGACCGCCAATGGCGGATCCGTAACCCTCACCATCGACGCGCCAGACGAGACGTACCTGGACCAATACGCAACGTCCGTCGTGGACGCGAGCAGCGAATACAGTTCTGGGAGCTGGGGCGCCGCGCAGGCGCTCGGAGAGCCGGACACCAACTCGTATGGCGACTTCGGCACCGCGTGGTCGGCGTCGTCGTCGAACGGGACGGTGGAGTACATCGCGGTTGCGTACGACACGGCGGTGTACGCGGACGGCGCGTCCGTACGCGAGTCGTGGGGATCTGGCGGCGTGTTCCAGATCGACGCCATCGACACGTCCGGCGGGTACACGACAGTGTGGTCTGGCACGGACACCTCGACCAACGGTGTCCTGTCCGACTTCGTCGTCACGTGGGCGCGAACCGACTACCTGGTCAACGGCCTCCGCGTGTGGGTCGACGGCGACCACGACCTGTCGGCCTCCGAAGAGATCGACGCCATACAACTGTCGGGCAGCTCGGATACCCCGGGCGACGCCCCGTACGTCGCTACATACACGCCGGCAGCTCAGTTCTCAGGCGTGGACACGTTCCAGTTCGTGGCCAGCGACGGGGAAGACACCAGCGACCCAGCGACTGTGAACGTCACCGTGGGCTCGACGAACGACGCCCCGTCGTTCGACGCGATAGCGGACGTCACGATCGACGAGGACAGCGGCGCGGCGGTCGTCACAGTCACGAACATCAGCCCGGGTGGCGGCGACGACGAGTCTGGCCAGACCGTGACGATCACTGTGAGCGCGGCGGATGGTACCGTTATCGATGAGCCGTCGGTGACCCAATCCGGGGACACGGCCGACATCACGGTCACGCCGGCGACGGACGCGAGTGGGACCGTGGTCGTCACGGTCACGGCGACCGACGACGGCGACGCCACCGCGCCAAGCGTCAACACGTACTCGCAGGACTTCACCGTCACGGTAAGCGCGGTGGACGACGCGCCGGTGGCGACGGCGCCGAGGGGCTCGTACGACGCCGTGGAGGACGAGACGCTAGACATCGGTCTCACCGCGACGGACGTGGACACCGAGACCGTGACGTTCTACCTGTGGGATGGCGCGTCGTACGTGGACACGCTGACCACGGGAGCCTCGGGTAGCGTGACTTTGGCGGACGCCGACACAAGCGACAACGCGGCCACGGCGACATACACGCCGCCGACCGGGTACGACGGGGAGGACTCGTTCGAGTTCGTGGCGTACGACGGCGCGCAGTACTCCGACCCGGCGACGGTTTACCTCGTGGTGGGCAGCCTGCCGAGGTTGTCGGTCGACGATGTCACCGTCACGGAGGGTGACGACGGGTCAACGACCACCGCCACGTTCACGGTCACGATGGCGTCGGCTTCGGATTCGGCCGTCACGGTGGACTACGGCACGGCAGCGGACACGGCAGTCGTTGGCGAGGACTACACGGCCGACTTCGGCACGTTGACGTTCGACGCTGGCGCGGTAACGCAGACGGTCTCCATCACCGTGCAGGGCGACAGCGTCTACGAGGCGGACGACACGTTCTTCCTGGACCTGTCCGCGGCGTCCGGCGCGGTGCTGGATGACGCGCAAGGCATCGCCACGATCACGAACGACGACGCGATTCCGACCCTCGACATCGCGGATGTGACCGTCGACGAGGCTGGAACCGCCACGCTCACGGTGTCCATGTCGAACGCCAGCGACTCGGACGTCACGGTCGACTACGTCACCGCGGACGACCTCGCGTTCGCCGGGGCGGATTACACGACGGCGTCTGGCACGCTGACAATCGCAGCCGGCGATCTGACAGCTACGATCGACGTCTCCGTGACGGACGACACGCTCAACGAAGACGACGAGAGGTTCACGGTCACACTCTCGGCGGCTACGGAGGCAGACATAGCGACAGCGTCTGCGGTCGTCACGATCACTGACGACGACGACATCACGATCACCGTGGCCGACGTGAGCGTCACGGAGGACGACGCGACAGCGTCGGCGGCGGCGTTCGTCCTGACCCTCTCGGGCGAGAGCGAGCAGGACATCACCGTCGACTACGTCACCAGCGACGGCGAGGCGGCTGCTGGCGCCGACTACACGGCCGCCAGCGGTACACTGACCATCGCTGCGGGCGAAACCACCGCGACCGTCGACGTGGCTCTCCTGCCCGACGACATCAACGAGGACACGGAGACGTTCGGCTTGACGCTGTCGAACGTCGTCGCGCGCGGCGTGACGCTCGGTAACGACCTGGCCACGGCATCCATCGTCGACGACGACAGCCTGTCGATCACGGCAGCGGACGCGGAAGTGACAGAGGGCGACTCGGCGGACGTGACGCTGAGCTTCCCCGTGACTCTCTCGCGCGCCAGCGGCTCCGAAGTCACCGTGGACTACGCGGTCACGGCCGGCGACACATCACCCGCCGACCTGACGACGGACATCGGCGCGGCTACGTCAGGCACGCTGTCCTTCCCAGCGGGCGAGACGACCGCGGAGATCGTGGTCGACGTGACGGGGGACTCCACGAACGAGCCAGACGAAACGGTCACGGTCACGCTCTCGGACCCGACGGGGCCAAGCGTGTCCCTGGCCACCTCGACGCTGACCGGCACGATCCTGGACAACGACGACATCGTGGCGACCGTCGCGACGGCCTCAGCGGCCGAAGCCGACGGGACGCTCGACCTGACACTCACACTATCCGGCGACTCCGAGCAGACGGTCACGGTCGACTACTCCACGAGCGACGGGACGGCAGTCACGGACGAGGACTACACGTCGGCGTCAGGCGCAGCGACGTTCGCGGCTGGCGAGACGACGGCAACCATCTCGGTGACGCTCGTCGACGACGCCATCCACGAGCTGGACGAGACGTTCTCGGTGTCCCTGAGTAGCCCGACGGGCAGAGGCGTGACAGCCGACGCGGATGCCGTCGCCGCGACCATCACGAACGACGACCCAGTGCCGTCCCTGTCGGTGGACGACGTCACGGGCTCCGAGGGAGACGGCTCGTTCACGTTCGTGGTGTCGCTCTCGGGCGCGACGAGCGCCGATGTCACCGTCGGCTACGCTACGGCGAACGTCGACGCGAACGCTGGCGACGACTACGACAGCGTGTCGGGCACGCTCACGATCGCCGCGGGCGTCACTTCGGCCGACATCACCGTGCCGGTGACGGACGACACCGACCCCGAAGACGACGAGACGTTTATCCTCAGCCTTCGGAACGCCACGGATGCGACGCTCACCGACGGTCAGGCGTTGGCGACGATCCTCGACAACGACGAGCCGACGACGGTCACGATTCTCACGCCTGCTGACGGCGGCAGCTACGCGTCGGGAACGACGTCGGTGGACATCGCGATCGAAACGGCGCACCACTCGGGCACGTGGCGCTGGAAGCTCGGCGCGGAGTTCGACACTAGCGACCCGTACGACGGCACGCTCGTGGAATCCGGCACGACCGCTACCATCGACGGCCTCATCGACGGTCAGGCGTACAACGTCTACGTCGCGTTGGCGGACGAAGGCGGGGCGCTCCTGGACTCCTTCGTTGGCGCCGACGCGCTGTTTGGCGTCGGCCGAGACGTGCATACCGAGGCGCGCGAGTTCGTCTACGACCTGCCCGCCGGCCCGAGCCTGTTCTCGCTCACGCTGGACCCGCTGTTCCTCACGGACGGCACGGACACATATAACGTCAGCGACGCCGCTGGCGGCCCGCTGGCGAGCCATCTCGTCAGCCTCGGGGCGTCGGTGGTGACCCAGGCGGTCAACGGCGACTTCGCCTCCGCCATCGGGCGCGACGGCGCGATAGCGTTCGGGTCCGACTTCTCGCTGGAAGCCGGACTCGCGTACATCGTCAACATGCCCGCGGCGACGTCGTTCACGCTGGAAGGGCTGCCTCTGGGCGATGCGGTCGCCGATCAACTTCTGACGGCGCCGGTGATGGACGCGAGCCGCGACGCTCCGTGGATGTTCGCCGTGGGCGTCGAGCTATCTTCCGACACGACCGTGCCGACGGACGTGCGTCTGAACGTGCGCAACCTGCGGACCGGCGAGACAGCCGAAGCCGCCGGTCTCGGCGCTGGGCGGTATGGCGTGACGTTCGTTAGCGACGACCGCGACAGCGTCGCGCGCGAGGGAGACGACCTGGCGTTCGATCTCGTGACCCGCGAGGGGTACCGACTCGACACGAGTAGCCTGCGACGTGTCACGCGGCTTGACGGAGCGAACGCGTCCGCCATCGTGGCCATGGACGCGCGACCGAGGACGACACAGCTGCTGGCGAACTACCCGAACCCGTTCAACCCCGAGACGTGGATTCCGTTCACGCTCACGACGGCGTCCGAGGCGACGATCCGCATCTACGACATCGGCGGGGCGCTCGTGCGCACGCTGGACCTGGGGCATCGGGCGGCGGGACACCACGTAGCGCGTGCCGACGCCGCGCGTTGGGACGGTAAGAACGCCGTCGGCGAGCCGGTAAGCAGCGGTCAGTACTTCTACGAGTTGGCGGTCGGCGACGAGCGGAGCATGCGCCAGATGGTCATCCGCAAGTAGCCGGTGACGCGGATGGACCCCACCGGGGCTAGACGCAAGGCGCCCGGCTGCGCGGGGCGTGCTCACCATCAACTGGTGGCCGCCGACGTGGAACAGGCTCGCGGCCCGGTGATGGCACGCGGAGCGACGCGAAGCATCTTCCCGGGCAAGGGAGCCACTCTCGGGAGGCTACTCCGCCGTTGACGACGCGCGGTGGCCGGCGTACCCGAGATGCTTCGTCGCCTTCGGCTCCTCAGCATGACAGCCTGGCTGGCACGCCGCCGCGCGCCACTGCCGCCACTCAGGACGCACGACCGTGCGAACGGGTCGCGGGGCGTAGGCGAAGGCTTCCCTGGCTGTCTGCGAGGATCTACGGCACGTCGCGGAGTATCAGCAGCAGGTCGGCGTCACTCCGCTCCAAGTCCTGGCGGACGGACACCAGGTTCGTGTGGGCGTCCAGATCCCTCGGGTCGAGTTCGTAGGCGCGGGCGAAGTACGTCTCGACGACCTCAAGGTCCGCCCGGGTGCGCGCCGCCCGCCTGCGAATCTGACCTGCGTCGAGCCACGCCGCAACATCGTCGGGATCGACGACGACCATCTCCTCGACCACGGCGAGCACGTCCGTCTCCGGGCGCTGGGCGCGCCGTAGCATGGTCATCTTGAACGACAACGCCGACGTCAGTTCCGCTCGGACGTCGCTGTATGCCGTCAGAGAGATGCTCGCTACGACCTGGTGGGCGTCGCGGAGCGCGCCCAACGCCAGTTCCAGCAGAGACATGCCATCCGCGTAGCCACCTGCCTGGAACTGCACCCGCGACAGCTGACGGTACGTCCTGCCAAGCTGTAGCCGCGCCTGGATGCCAAAGGGAACACGCTCGAATGGCGGGACGACTAGCTGGGTATCGGCCGCCGCGGCCCTGCGGTAGACGACGATGGCGTCGTCGAAGCGCCGCGCCGCCTGATAGCTCGTGCCGACATAGTAGAGCGCCTCGGTGTTCCGCGGCTGCGTCTCGAGCAGCGCCTCGTATTCAGCGACCGCGAGGGCGCCCTCACCATCGTCTCGGTACACCTTCGCGCGCAGCAGACGAGCGACCGCGTTCGTCGGCTCCAGCGTAAGCGCCTCGTCTATCATCGTGAGCGCGCTCGCGTTCCAGCTATTCAGGTGGAAGACGTTCGCCAGCCTCACCCGCGCGTGGACGCTGCCGTCGTCCGCGCGCAGCACGTCCGAATACAGCGCGCTGGCCTCGGCGAGGCGTCCGTGCTCGTACGCGGCATCCGCGCTTCGCAGGAGAGCATCGGCGGGCCTCGCGTCTGGTGGAGGCGCGGGCGACGCGCCGGATCGATCCGCGTTGACCCGCCACACGATACTCGTCACGAGCGCGACGAGGATCGCTGCCTCGAACACGCCGAGACGGGCCGCCCGCCACCGGCCGCTCACGCGTACACCGCCTTGCGACGACGAGCCTGCATGTGCAGGAGCGCTGAGATCCCCGCGGTCAGTGGGATCGTGATGACCAGGCCTAGCGTCCCCGCGATGACGCGCACGATCTCCGCAGCGACGACGCCTAGACTAAACAACTGCATGGCCGTAAACGGGAATATGGCGGTGCCCGCGACGGTGAGTATTATGAGCAGGCGCATGCCGAAGTACACGAAGACCACCGTGTTCGTCATGGTGCCAAGGATGTCGGTCCCGACGTTCATCCCTGACGTCATCAGTCTGGGTATGGACAGGTTTGGGTTGGCGTCGTTCACTTCCTCCATCGCGGAGGCGACCTCGATGGCGGCGTCGTTCGCGATACCCAGCAGGCCGATGAGCATCCCCGCGAGCAGCAGCCCAGCGAAGTCGATGTAGTCGGCTGACCTCGACTCGACGAGGTCGACGGCGTTCGCCTTCTCGACGCCCGTGAAGTGCAGCTGCTGCTGGGCGTAGATGACGATGAAGCCAGCGATGACAACGCCGCCTACCGTGCCGAGGATCGCCGCGTACGTCTTGCGCCCTGGCCCAGCCACGATGAGACGTGACTGCACGGAGATGAGCGCGCAGGTTAGGACGATGGTCCACACGGGGTCATAGCCTTTGTGGATCATCGGCAGCATGATGTAGTAGAGGATGAGGCCGTTCACGACCATCGTGACAACGGATCGCACGCCGGTCGCGCGCCCGACGATGATGATGACGGCGAACAGGATGCCCAGGAGAGCCACGATGAAGCCGTCGCGGTTGTAGTCCTGCACCAGGTTCCGCGCGTTCAGTATCTCGCCCGAACCACCAACGCGACAGAGCACGATGTCACCCACCGTCGCGTTGACGTTGAGCATCGGATAGCCCGTGGGGTTCACGTAGTTGCGGAATAGCGCCCGCTGCCCGACGAACTCGCCACCGAGTAACTCGATGTCCAGGATGTGCGCCTCGTTCCCTGAGTGGCCCTCGGGCACGACGCGGACGACATCAAGGATGCGGCCCTTCACGTACTCCGACTGCGCGACGACCCGTCCCGTCGCGTCCTTCTGCTCCACGATGGTCGACGAGTGTGTCTGCATCCGCGTGTAGACCACGTGGGTCAGCGCAAAGACGATGAGAAGTGAGATCGGCGTCTGCCACCGGACGATGAACTTCACGCGCCGCGGGCCTCCGGGCTGTCGTCGGCATATGCTTGCCGTACGGTGAACTTGGCTGTCAGCAGGCCGGCTATGAACGCGCTAATCGGGATGGCCAGCACCAGGCCCAGAGTACCCATCAGCGCGTGGATGGCCTCGACGGCCGTCGCTTCGTCGTTCAGCACGCGCACGAACGGGTAGAGCTTTCCCGCCTCCTGGAACGTCAGCCCGGGCATGACGATGAACACAAGGTCCGCGCCAATGAACGCGAATATGAGCGTGTCCGTCATGGTGCTCATGATGTCCTTGCCGACGTTGTACCCGGCCTTCATCGCCTCGACGGGGGTGATCCTCGGGTTCGCGCGCTTCACCTCGTAGATCGTAGAGGACACGGACATCGAGACGTCCATCATGGCGCCCAACGCGGCGACAACCAGCCCGGCGGTCAGGAACTCGACGAACGGCCAGGGACGCGCCTCGGGCGTCCTCCAGAGCATCACGCCGAGGTCGAGATACCCCAGCTCCACGGCGAGCCCAGTGAACCACAGCATGCGGCTGGCAACGTAGGAGATGAGGCCGCACGCGAGCAGGCCGCCGACGGTTCCTAGCGAGCCCGAGATGACCTTGGGACTCAGCCCCGTGATGACGGCAAATGTGATGATGGTCACGACAAGCGACACGAAGAGCGCGAGCAGCAGCGGCCTCTGACCGATCATGCTCAGACACGCCCACGTCGCCGCGCCCGCGAGCCCACCACCGACCAGCCACGCTGGGCCTCTGTACCAGTGCGTCTTCATGCGCCGCGCTAGCCGGTCCCGGCTGTCGGGGTCGATGACTCGGAAGAGGATCCATCCTGCGCCGCCGACGAGGCAGATGCAGGCCACGATCCACGCGCCGTTGCGAGCTGCGACGGCTGCGGACCCTAGCAGGCCTGGCACCAGCACGCCAAGGAGCATCGCCACGGACGTGAGCGTGGCGACCATGGTGAGTAGGCCTTTCACGCCGCCGACGAGCATGAGGGTTACGGCGAGGGCGCCCGTCAAGCGAATGAGAAAGGGCGTGCGGAAGTACTCGCGCAGTTCGACGCGCTCAATGCGGTCGGTGCGCTTCATGGGTACTTCGATGAAGAGGCGGTCCCCGAGGCGTAGCACCCGGTCGACGAAGCGCCCCTGGAACCGGTTGCCAACGACGACTCGGGTTCCGCGGAAATCGGGATTCCCGGCCGCCCGCAGCGAGCGCGGCCACGTCAGCACGCGCATGGTCAAGACCTGATCCTGCTGCTCCAGGGTGCGCACGACATCCCGTGGGCCACGGCCCTTCTTGAGCTCGGAGACCCCTCCGCCGCTGTCGTGGAACGTCAGCGTGCCGTACATGTCCCATTCAGTGATGCGCCCGACGAGCGTTGTGCCGTCGCGCAGGTACACGACATCGCCGGTGCTCACGTCGACGACCTCGGCGATGGCGGCCACGCGGGTCAGGGCGCCCTCCTGTTGCGCGGAGGAGTAGGAGGCCGCCCACCGGTCCATGATGACGAAGGCAATGAGGGTGATGGCCGACAGGAACAGCTTCGCCCGCCAGCCGTACATGAGCCGTTCTGACATCGGAGACTCGCCCTCGGGTCGACGACGGACACGCGATCGCAACCGGCAACCATATCATACGGCGGAAACGCGCGGCGGCGCACAGAAACGCGCTGACGCGCCGTCTCAGAGGGTTGCCCACCTACCCGGGCGTCGGCGTTGGCGCCCTAGTAGAGCGGGAGAAGGGCCTCTGCTCCCACGGGGGGTCGCTGCTCGAATTCCTGGGTGACCCACCGCGCGCGCGACGGGAGGCCAGGATTGCGGTAGGCGTACACCACGCACCAGCGCGTGTCGCTAGCACGCTTCCTGGGCGTGACCGCGTGCGCCGCGTGCGTCCACATGACGGCGACGGACCCGCTGGCAGCGTCGAGGCCCTCAATGACGAACTCCTCGCCGGTGTCGGGGTTCGTCTTGCCGCGCATCCAACCGTCGCGCAAGTCGTCGTCTGTCCGGGCGTGGAGCTTCGCGTCGCGTAGGAGGTGGCTGCCAGGCACGACCTTGAGGCCGCCGTCGTCCTTCGTGAAGCCGCTGACGTAGAAGAAGATGCGCACGAAGCCGAGCTCAGGGCGCTCCTCGCCGTAAGAGTGCGAGTGCCACCTGATGCCGCCGTTCCCGCCTGGGCGGTTGAGCGTCACGCAGTGGTCGTAGCGCACGTCGTCGCCAAGGATCGCGCGCGCTAGCCCGACAAGCTGGGGATGCGCGATGAGCGACGCCAGATACGCATCGTACTCCGCGGCGTACCGGTTCGGACGGTCGTCGAGTTCGGCGCGCAGCTGCTCAAGGCGTGCCAACGACCCGGTAAGGCCCGCGCGCGCTGGCTGTGTGAGGATACCGGGCAGCACGTAGTGTCCGTCCGCGTCCATACGCTCGCGTTCGGCCGGGCCGAACGTGTAGTCCGTGAAGATGTCGTGCATGGGTTCCTCGCTGGCTTGCCGTGTGTTCGCGCGCGCGGTGCGTCACCGTGGGAGCTGGCCGGGTCACCTACATAGTCACGACGCTGACGCAGTCGGCGTCCGCGCCGAACGGCAGGTGTGCGGCTATCTCGCCATCACGGCCGATGGCCAGCGACCGGCCGATGCAGTCGTGGCCATTCCAAGGGCCGCCCGTCATGCGGCCGACGTTGCTCACGCCAACGACCGGTACGCCGCTCTCGCGCGCAAGCGTGCCGTAGGAATCAAGCCAGAGGCCACCGTACGGTGTCTCTTCATCGTCGAAGCCCGGCGGCACCGCCCACGCGCACGGCGATAGGATGATGTCCGCTCCCATGCCTATGAGAGAACGCGAGTAGTGCAAGCACCCGCCGAAGTTGTCCGCGCAGATGGGGATGCCCACCACTCCGAACGACGTGTCAGCGACCGAGAGCGACGTGCCGGGCGTGTAGACATCTCGGGCGATGTCCAGCAGGTTGATCTTGCTGTGCTGGAGCAGGATGTCACCCGACGGCGACAGGAGCACCGACGTGTTGCGCGCCCCATCCGCAGCGCGCTCGGTGAGACCCGCGACGACGTAGACACCCCCGCGATTGGCGGCCTCGGCGAGAAGCTCCGTCCTCGGCCCTGGGATCGGGTCGGCGAGCTCCCTGGCGGAGGGGTGCGTCCATCCAAGGTCCATGCATTCGGGCAGCAGCACAACGTCACACCCGTGCTCCGCGCCGTCGGCCACGCGCGCGACAGCGCGGGCCATATTCGCGTCTGGCTCGCCGCCCTCGACCAGCATCTGCGCCATCGCGACTCTGACCGTGCCCACAGTGTCCGCCTCCTCCTACGTTGCCCTGACCGCCGCGTTGCATCCAGGGAATCATACGGTCGGCCGCCAATCGGTGGAAGGGCGCGACGCCAACGCGGGCCTCCTGCTCGTGGGATCGGAGAGACGGCGACGCGCACCATGGCCGGTTTGCCCGTGTTGGTCACCGGTGGGCGAGGCAGCGACGTACTGGCGACGAATAGGCAGCCATTGCCGGGTCTTGGCACGTTCGCTATACTGCGTTTGCCAGCCATGATGCACCCTTGAGGCCGCCTGCATGTCGCCGGACCCATCCGTTCTCGACCAGTTGACACGCGTCGTGGAGCAACGCGGCGCGGGGTACCTCGTGCTCGTCGATCCCGATAGCGTGGACGACGTTGGCGTCCGCGAGCTGGCGGGAGCCGCGGTGGACGCGGGTGTCGATGCGTTCCTAGTCGGCGGCAGCCTCCTCATGCGCGACAGTCTCGACCGTACCGTGCAGGGCCTGCGCGAGGCGTCTGGATTGCCGACGCTGCTCTTCCCTGGCGGCTCGACGCAGTTGACGCCGCACGCGGATGCGATTCTGTTCCTCAGCCTGCTCAGCGGCCGCAACCCGGAATTCCTCATTGGCGAGCAGGTGCGCGCGGCCCCGATCATCCGGGAGCACGGGCTGGAGGCGATCCCGACCGCCTATCTGCTCATTGAGGGCGGCGTGTACACATCCGTGCAGTTCATGAGCGGGACGTTCCCGATCCCGCGGGACAAGACGGACATCGCCATGGCGCACGCGCTCACGGCGCAGTACCTGGGCATGCGCATGCTGTATTTGGAGGGTGGAAGCGGCGCGAAGTGGTCTGTGCCCGACGAGATGATCCGCTGCACCCGCACCTACACGGATCTGCCGGTGATCGTCGGTGGGGGCATCACGAAGCCCGAGACCGCGGCAGCAAAAGTGCGCGCCGGAGCGCACTTCATCGTGACCGGTAACGTGCTGGAGGGAGACGGGAGCGCCCAGCTTCTGCAAGAATTCTCTAGCGCGGTGCATCGGTCGGCCAAGTAGCCCGAAACGGCGCCGGCCGCTCCGCACGACTCAGCAACGCCAGACCACCAGAGATGGGAACAGAAGATGGGCGTGCTCGTGCTGCTGCGACATGGACAGTCGCAATGGAATCTAGAGAACAAGTTCACGGGATGGGTCGACGTAGATCTGTCGCCGCTAGGGGAGTCGGAGGCGAAGGACGCGGGGGCGAAGCTCGCGGGCTGGAAGTTTGACCACGTATACACGTCCGTGCTGAAGCGCGCGAACCGCACGATGGATATCGCGCTCGAGGCGGCCGGGTTGGGCGACCTGCCCACGACCTACGAGGAGGCGCTCAACGAGCGGCACTACGGCGACCTTCAGGGGCTCAATAAGGCGGAGACGGCGGAGAAGTTCGGCGACGAGCAGGTGCATATCTGGCGCCGTAGCTTCGACGTGCCGCCACCCAACGGCGAGAGCCTCAAGGACACCGCCGCGCGCGTGCTCCCGTACTGGAGTGAGCACATCGAGCCCGACCTCAAGGCTGGTAAGGACGTGCTCATCGTCGCGCATGGCAACTCGCTGCGCTCATTAGCGATGCACCTGGAGAGCATGACGCAGGAAGAGGTGCTGAACCTCAACATTCCGACGGGCGTGCCGCTGGTGTACGACTTCGACGCCTCGTCTGGGGAAGCGACGAAGCGCGGATACCTCGAGTAGCCCTCCGCACGCCGCCGACGTGAACATGACCTGCGCCGCGCGCGTTCAGACATGGACTCACCATGTCGGAGGCGCCATGGCTCTCTCGCTGGACCGCGACACCGTCGCGCGGGCGCTGGCCGCGCTCCCCGTCGGCGGCCCGCGGCTGTTCGTCACGAGCACGCGGCTCGCCACGCTGCGGGAGCAAATCGCTGGCCCGCAGGCCACCATGTGGCGCAGGTCCATCGCCATCGCGGACGCCCTGGCGGGTCGCGAGCCCCCGGCGTACCGAGACGACGACCCGGGCTCGGCGGGTCAACAGGTCTGGCAACAGCCCGTTGGCGACGCCGTCGCCCACCTCGCGTTCGTGCATCTGGTCACGCAGAACCGCAAGTATCTCGACGCGGCCTCGTCGTGGGCGAACGCCTCGTGCGCGTACCCTACATGGGGCCTGGGTCAATACGACGGCGTGTGCGTCTCCGCGTGCCGACAACTGTTCGGCCTGGCGGCGCTGTACGATTGGACACGTGACGCGCTCGACGACGCAACACGCAGCGTCGTTGGCGACACGCTACGTCGACGCGCGTCGGCGCTCTGCGACGCGATTCAGCGCGAGAGCGTGTCGTGGCATCGGGCGTACCTGAGCCACCGACTTCCTGTCGCCGCGTGTGCCCTGGCAGCGGCCGGCTTCTCTGTCTTCGAGGAGGACGAGGAGGCGGGCTCGTGGGTATGGCTAGCCCTCCACAAGCTCCGCGCGTGTCTGGACGCGCTGTCGCACGACGGCTCGGGCCACGAGGGGCTGGGTCACTGGGAAGTCGGCGTTGAGCATCTCCTGAAGCTGACGCATCTCGCGGAAGAGCTCGTTGGCGTGGATCTGCACGACCATCCCTGGCTGCGGGCGGCGCCGCGATACGCTCTCTACATGGCGGTGCCGCGCGCCTCTTGGTCGCGTGAAGACTGTGTCGTTGACCTGGGCGACGCGACGCGCGCGCACCGAAGCGGGCCGGGGCTGGCGTTGCGTCGTCTGGCCTCCCTACACGGCGATGCACACGCGCGGTGGCTGGCCGCGGAGGTCGAGGACGCTGGCGTCGACGCGCCGAATACTGAGTGGCTGAGCCTGCTGTGGGACGACCCAGCAGCAGCGACGGAGACGCTCGACGCCCTGGAGCCAACGGCCCACTTCGACGACACCGGAACAGTCGTGTGCCGGTCAGGCTGGGAGGATGACGCCTCGATGGTCGTGTTCCGCTGCGGCCCTCCCGCCGGCCACCGCGCGCGCGACGTGTTCGACTACGACCCGGGCGACGGACACGCGCACCCGGACGCCAACCACGTCTCCATCTTCGCCAATGGTCAGTGGCTCCTCGCCGACGACGGGTACGGCGGGAAGGAGACGCGCCACCACAACACGCTGCTCGCCCATGGGGCAGGGCAGATCGGCAGCGGCGCGAGCGCCTTCGCCGGAGGCCGGGGCCATCTACGGGACGCGTGCGCGCGTATCGTGCATCTGACGACGTCCCCGGGTCTGGACCACATCGTTGGAGACGCCACGCCCGCGTATCCGGGTCGGAGCCGGGTCACGCGCTTCGTGCGGCATCTGCTGTTCGTGAAGCCCAACGCGCTCTTCGTGGTGGACGACATTGAGGGCAAAGAAGACGTGCCGTTCGAGCTACGGTGGCACACTGCCTACCGCGGGCCACGGTGTAGAGCGCCGCTCAACCTCGTCCCCATGACGCCGGACGGCGTGAAGCGCACGTCCGTGCCTCTGCCGTTCCGCAAGCGATACGGAGAGGGGGGCCAAGGACTGCGGCACGCGATGGTCCCGACTGTGATCCACGGCAGAACATGCCGAGTCTGGCGCAACGCCACGGCATTCACCTGGGCGTCGGGCGGCGAGACCCCTCCAGACCCGTACCTCAGTCGACGCGCAGACGACCAGCTCTGGGTGTTCCGCGTGGGCGAGCGCGTCGTCGAATTCGACTGGAGGAACGCGTCCGCGAGGCCACGCGAGGCGCGGCAGGGCGTCGTCGCCTACTGAACGTCGGGGAGCGCCCAGATGGCGTCCGCGAGGCGCTCGAGGTCGGCTGTCTGCTCGAGGCCTTCCACCCGTCCTGGCAACGTCACGCAGACGTCGAACTGATGCAGCAGCGTCGTGGACATCGCGCGGCGGGGTAGCGTCCGGCGAAAACTCCGGTCGACTCCGTACGCGTCCAGGTACGACCCGAGCAGCGCCTTGTCGCAGCGGAACATGTCGAGATGGAGGGCCACGAGCTCGTACAGGTGGTCGCCGACCATCGCGTCGCCGAAGTCGATGAGCGCGGTCGTGCGCCAGCCGTCGGCCTCCTCGACGCCGAGCAGGTGATCGGCCGTCATGTCCGCGTGGATGAGATGCGCCGGACGACTGCGGTCGATGAGTTCGGACGTTGGCGCAAGATAGTCGTCGATCTGGGATGTCAGGTCGGGGGAGAGATCGCCCCACTCGCGGTGGTTCTCGACACATCGAGCGCGCTGGGCATCAAGGAAGGCGGCGTATGCATCCCACGTCGGTGCGAACGGGCCGTCGGCTGGCACGGGCGCGTCGTGAAGCGCGCGCGCCATCGCGCCGACCTCCCGCGCGATACCCACCTTGTCGCCGTGCGACACGCGTTCGTGCGCCTCGCCGATGCTGACGCCTTCGACGAATTCGAAGACGACGTAAGGCCACGGCCAGCCGCTCGACCCCTCGTATAGGGATCCGTGCGCGACCATCCTGGGGGCGGGGATGCCGCGCTCCTCGGGCCGCGACATGGCGACCGCGAGCTCGGCCGCGTGCGTCGGCTCGCCTCGGAACTGCTCGCCGTAGAACTTCACGACGAGGGCATCGTCGACGATGAACGTGGGGTACGTGCCGGCGAGGCCCTTGCGGATCGTCGGCTCGTCCATGTCGGCGTGCTTGCGCGCGACCCACGTGACGTACGGAGCCCAGTGGTCGGCGTCGAAGAACAGACGGCGGTAGCCGTCGATCGTCGACAGCGGCTCCAACGCGCGGGCGGGCGGAGGCGACGCTGAACTCACTCGCACGCGGTGTACAGCTCCTGCTGCTGAATGTACTCGACCACGGCGGCAGGCGTGCGGTATCGAATGGACTCGCCCCGGCGTGCGCGCGCTCGGACATCCGTGGAGGAGATGCCGATGCCGGTTATGGTAAAGAACTCCGCGCGGCCCCTGACGACGTCTGGGACGCGGTTCAGATCGTATTCAGGGCGAGTGACGGCGATGAACCGGCACATGTCCAGCAGCAGGTCGCCGTCCTTCCATATCTCGAAGTCGATGAGCGAGTCGGCGCCGAGGATCCAACAGATTTCAGCGTCTGGCCCGTACACGTCGCGGAACCCGCGCACGGTGTCCACGGCGTACGAGCGACCGGGTCTGTCGATCTCGACGCGGGAGACCTGGAACGTCGGATGCCCTTCGGTCGCCAAGCAGACCATCCGGTAGCGATCCTCGGCCGTGGCCCGCAGCGGATCCTCGGGCTTGTGGGGAGGGCGCGCCGACGGAATGAACCAGAATTCGTCGAAGGCGTAGGCCTCCAACGTCTCCTCGGCACACAGCAAGTGCCCGTTGTGAATTGGGTCGAACGTGCCGCCGTAGAGCCCTACGCGCGGATGGTTGCTGGCGGCCGCTATTGTCGGACCTGCCCATCGCCGTAGACGATGAACTTGTAGGTGGTCAGCTCCTGGAGGCCCATCGGCCCGCGGGCGTGGAGCTTCTGCGTGCTTATTCCGATCTCGGCGCCAAGGCCGTACACGTAGCCGTCGGAGAATCGAGTCGAGGCGTTCACCATCACGGACGATGAATCCACGTCCGCGAGGAACCGCTGCGCCGTGCGGTAGTCGTCGGTGATGATCGTGTCGGTGTGGTGTGAGCCGTGTTCCTCGATATGGTCGACCGCCTCGTCGTACGAGTCCACGACGCGTATTGCCAGGATCAGGTCGAGGTACTCGGCGCCCCAGTCCTCCTCGGTGGCTGGCTCCACGGCCGGCGCGATGGCGCGTGTGGCGTCGCAGCCTCGGAGCTCAACCCCGCCGACCCGGAACCTGTCGCACATGGCGGGCAGGAAGTCCGGCGCCACGTCGCGGTGCACCAGCAGCGTCTCCATCGCGTTGCAGACGGACGGTCGCTGCACCTTGGCGTTGTAGGAGATGTCCTCCGCCATCTGTAGGTCGGCGGCGGCGTCCACATACGTGTGGCAGATGCCGTCCTCGTGCCTGACGACGGGTATGACCGAGTTCTCAACGACGTAGCGGATGAGCCCCTTGCCGCCACGCGGCACGATGACGTCGATGAGATCGTCCATCTTCAGCATCGCCGCGATAGCTTGCCTATCCGTGGTGCCGATGAACTGAATGCAGGCTTCGGGCAGACCGGCCTCCTTGGCGGCCGCGCGCAGCACCCTCGCAATGGCAACGTTCGAGTGGATCGCCTCGGACCCGCCCCTCAGCACCGTCGCGTTGCCGGACTTAAGGCACAGCGCCGCGGCGTCGGCGGTGACGTTCGGGCGCGACTCGTAGATGATGCCGACGACTCCAAGGGGCACTCGGATGCGGCCGATGCGGAGGCCGTTCGGGCGGGTCGACATGCCGGTGACTTCGCCAACCGGGTCTGGAAGCGCCGCGATTTGGCGGAGGCCGTCGGACATGCTCGCAATGCGGTCATCCGTGAGCGTCAGGCGGTCCAGGAGGGCGCTGGTGAGAGCGTTCTCGCGACCGCTCGCCAAGTCCTTCTCGTTCTCGGCCTGGAGCGTTTCACGATTGGCGTCGATCTGGTCCGCCATGAGGAGGAGAGCGGCGTTCCGCTGTTCGGACGAAGCTCCGGCCAGAGGTCGCGCCGCGCGTTTCGCCGCCTGCACCTGCTCGCGCACCTGCTTCGCCAGCGGCGTCTGCATGAGCTCGTCTGTCTGCGCGGACATCGGCCACTCCTCTCGGTCGTACGCGTCGGTCTTACGAGGCGCCACGGTGGGCGCCGCCGTTGTCGACGAGGACGAGGTTGTCCCGATGGATCGCCTCGTCCGCGTAATGATACCCGAGCGTTCCCTGTATCGCATCGGTTCGCTTGCCCTGGATGCGAGCCAGATCCTCGGCTCCGTAATTCACGAGGCCGCGCGCAAACTCCACGCCGGACTCCGTCAAGCAGCGCACGGGATCGCCAAAGGCGAACGCGCCAGCGACTGCCTTGATGCCCGCTGGTAGCAGGCTCTTGCCGCGCTGTCTCACCGCGTCGACGGCGCCGTCGTCCGCTACGATCTCGCCCTTGGGCGGTAACGTGTGGGCAATCCAGCGTTTGCGTCGCGCCGACCGAGCGGCGGTTGGCGCGAAGAACGTCCCAACGTCGGCGCCCGCGAGAACGCGAGCTATGGCGTCCTCCGCAGCTCCGTGTGCGAGCGCCATCGGTATGCCCGAGGCGGTGGCGATCTCGGCGGCGCGAACCTTCGTCGCCATCCGACCCGTGCCCAGGCCAGACGCGCGCGCCTTCGCGTTGCGTTCGGCGGCGATGCTGTTGACCTCGTCCGTCACGCCCTCGACAAACGGTATGCGAGCAGCATCCGGGAACGTGTGTGGGTCCGCCGTGAACACGCCATCGGTGTCGGTCAGCACGATGAGCAGGTCGGCCTCCACGGCGTTCGCGACGTGAGCGGCCAGCGTGTCGTTGTCGCCGACGCGGATCTCGTCCACGGAGACGGAGTCGTTCTCGTTCACGACAGGCACCACTCCGAATTCGAAGAGCGAGTTGAGCGCGTTGCCGAAGTTGACGTAGCGCCTGCGGTCGGCCAGATCGCCAGCCGTCACGAGAACCTGCCCGACAGGCAGATCGTGCGCCCTGAACAGCGACTCGTAGGCGTGCATGAGCAAGTTCTGACCGACGGATGCGGCAGCCTGAAGCCCGCCGATAGTCGCTGGGCGACGGGCGAGTTCTAGCCGGCCGAGCCCGACGGCGATGGCGCCGGACGACACGAGGACGACTTCGACGCCCCGGGCGCGCACGTCGGCTATCTGGCGGACGACGTCGGCGGCGCGGTCGCCGTCAAGCGTCTGCGTCCCGCTCGTCAGCGTGCTCGTCCCCACCTTCACGACGAGCCGTCTGACGTTTTGCAGCCAGAAACTGCGCGAACGTCGTGGCTTGCTGTTCTCCCGAGAACTCAAACTCCCGGTCTCCTATCTCGACCGTGTCGCCATCCCTGACCTTGGCGCGTTTCAGCGCGCGCCACAGTCCCATGCGGTTGAGGCGTCGCTGTAGGAGCCACACGGCCTCCTCGTTCTCGTAGTCCGTCATGATGACGGCGCGTCGCACCGCCGCGCCCTCGACGACGACGCCATCGCCTTCGAAGCGTGGCTCAATCGTGAAGCCGCGCCGTGGCGCGTACTCTATGCGCTCGGGCTCGACCGGCGCGGTGTCCTTCGCCTCTGCCTCAAGGATGCCCGCCAGCGTCGTGTACGTGACGCGCATGAGTTCCTCGACACCCTCGCCGGTCGCGGCGGAGACGACATGATATGGGTGCCTTCCCAACGCCTCACGGAGTGCGGGTAGGCGCTCCTGAGCGTCGGGCAGGTCCGCCTTGTTGAGGACGATGATCTGGGGCAGGTCCGCGAGCTTGTCGCTGTGGAGCATCAGCTCGCGGTTGATCGTCTTCAAGTCCTCGAACGGGTCGCGGCCGTCAACGGCGGCTACGTCCACCAGGTGCAAGAGCAGCCGGGTGCGCTCGACGTGCCGCAGGAAATCGTGTCCCAGGCCGACTCCCTCGTGCGCTCCCTCGATCAGGCCCGGCATGTCCGCTACGACGAAGTTCTGCTCTCGGTCGACGCGTACCACGCCCAGATTGGGCTCCAGCGTCGTGAATGGATAGCTCGCCACCTTGGGCTTGGCGTCCGACACGTGCGAGAGCAGCGTGGATTTGCCAGCGTTCGGGAACCCAACCAGCCCCACATCGGCGATGAGTCGCACCTCGAGAAGGAGACGCCGCTCCTCGCCGGGTTCGCCCTTCTCCGCTACGCGGGGCGCCTGGTACCCGCTGGACTTGAACACCGCGTTGCCACGTCCACCCAGCCCACCGTGAGCGACGACAAGCTCCGTGCCGGCCGCGGTCATGTCCGCGATCAGCTCGCCAGTGTCCGCGTCCGTCACGGTCGTGCCCACGGGCACGGTGACGCGCGCTCCCAGACCGTCGTATCCGTGGGCGGTCTTTCCCATGCCGTGCGCGCCGCGGTAGGCGTCGTAGTGCTTCGTGTATTGCTGGTCGACGAGCGTGGTGACGGACGAGCTGGCGATGAGTGTGACGTCGCCGCCCTTGCCGCCATTGCCGCCGTCGGGGCCGCCCTTGGGCACGAATTTCTCTCGCCGGAACGAGATGCAGCCGTTGCCGCCATCCCCCGCCTTCACGAGTATCTCAGCCTGGTCGATCATGCTGGGGTCCGCCCACGCGCCGTCGTCTGTCGATAGGGAGCCGGGTAAGAAGAAAGCCTCGCGCCTGTGAGAAGGCTGCGAGGCTCGAAGTCCGTGGTGGCCGCCCGCCGTGCGTTCGGTGGCGGCCTACGCGGGATACACGCTGACCTGCTTCTTGTCGCGGCCGACGCGCTCGTAGCGCACCGTGCCAACAACCGTAGAGAAGAGGGTGTCGTCTCCGCCGCGGCCGACGTTGACGCCGGGGTGGATGCGCGTGCCGCGCTGGCGAACGATAATGGAGCCGCCCTTGGCAGTCTCACCGTCGTACAGCTTCACACCGAGCATTTTCGGGTTGCTGTCGCGGCCGTTCTGGCTGCTGCCTTGGCCTTTTTTGTGCGCCATTGCTCGCTCCTAGACGTTGATGGCGTCGACGCGTATGCGCGTGTAGGACTGACGGTGCCCCTGCTTGCGCGCATAGCCCTTACGACGCTTGGACTTGTACACTACGATCTTGGAATTCTTGTCCTGCTTCACGACGCTGCAGGATACCGTCGCGTTCTCGACGGTCGGCGTGCCTACGCGGACGTCGCCTTCGTCGCCCGACACGAGCAGCACCTCGGACAGCGTAAGCTCGTCGCCGACATCGCCCGGCAGCTTCTCTACGTCGATCATATCTCCCACCGAAGCGCGATACTGCTTACCACCGGTGGCGACTATGGCATACATTCAGCGGAACTCCCAGCTACGAACATACTGCGCCCGTGCAGAAGAAGATGCTAGCCGTTCGGCGCGCGGCCTGTCAAGGCGACGGCCGACCACAGGGCGCCTGCAAAGCGCCGCCCCATCGCGCGGCCGCGGGCGCGCCAGGAGCAAGCGGACACGCGGCGACCGGCCGAGTGTATACAGTGGGTGGTAAGACTGGACTGGCCACGCCTGCTATAGTGGCCCTGATCGCGATTACGACAGAGGAGGACTGGAGCTATGTTGGCACGACGACTTGCGTTCACGTGCGGCGCGGCGCTCGCCCTCTGCCTGGCTGCGGGAGTCGCTCGCGGCGCGACCCGCGAGCAACTCGGGTTGGTCGCTCTGTGGAGCTTCGACGCCGCGACCGTCAAGGGCGGGACGGTGGCGCCGGAGTTCGGCGAGAACGAGGGCACGGTCGTGGGCAAGCCGGGCGCCGTAGCCGGCTTCCGCGGCGAGGCGCTCTCATTCGACGGTCTCGCGGACTACGTGAAGATGGCGGACGACATCTTCTTCCCCAGCGTGACCATGGAGGCGATCATCCGCCCGACGCTGGGCAGCCGCAACCCTATCTACGACAAGTACAACTACGGCATCCAGTTGAGCGACGGCAATCAGGTAGGCATCTGGATTCGAGACGACGCGGAGCAGTGGCCGCAGGTGTACACGCCGTGGCCGGCGGACGGCGCGTGGCACCACGTCGTGGGCGTCGCCGAGGACGGCGTGGAGGTCCGCATCTATCTCGACGGGAAGCTCGCCGGCAGCGCACCCGCGCCCGACGCCATCGACATCCCGTACGGAGCGGGGCAGAAGCCGACGGTGGCGTACACGCAGCATCTGGGCGGCATCTGGTACGAAGGCGACGTCGATGAGGTCGCCATCTACGACGGCGCCCTGACGGACACGGATGTCGCGCTGCTGTATGGGCTCACGCTCGGTGTGGACCGGCAGGGCAAGGCGGCGCTGACGTGGGGATCGCTGAAGGAATGAGTACGCGGCCGCAGCCGTAGCACGGGCCACGGTCGACGCCGCGCCGGGCCCACACCAACGGCGGCATGTCGCTCGCCGGGCCCACACTTGGTTTGGCGCCGGTTGAGCACGGCATCCGACCGCGCTATATTAAGAACGTAGTACCATGCGGTATAACTGGTGGCACACGCACCGACGCACGAACGCCGGCCCGCCCATCCTGAGGCGGCGCCGCACCGGGGAAAGGGAACCCTCTTGCGCAGAATAGCGACACTAGCCCTCGTTGCCGGGATGGCCACGACCGTGGCCCTGACCGCGTCCGCTCAGAAGTGGCCGGCCGGAGATTGGAAGGTCGCTGTCGTCGCGACCGACGACCAGGTCCACATCGACAGCGGCACCGTGGATGTCTCAGGCGACACTGCTACGATCATCGCTGGCGGCCACGACATCTGGGGCGAGGCCGACCAGTTCACCTACTACTACAAGGAAGTCTCTGGCGACTTCGACGTCGCAATCGTCGTGCAGTCCATCGAGCACACCAACGACTGGGCGAAGGCCGGCATCATGGCTCGACAGAACCTCGAGCCGGGCTCGGTCAACGTCATGGCATCAGCGCGGGCCAACAACGACCTCGTCACCTTCCAGTGGCGGCCGGAGGCGGACACGGGCAGCTCCAGCGAGCGCCTCACGCCCGACGCGGCGTTGTTCCCCACCGGAGTTCGACTCACGAAGTCGGGCACGGCGTTTGGCGGCGACTGGGGAGCAGATGGCACGAACTGGAGCGGGAACCCCGTGACGCGCGACGGCGTCACTCCTACACCGGCGCTTGACGTGACGCTAGCCGACCCGTTTCTCGTCGGAATCGCTGTCACGTCGCACGAAACAGGCGTGCTGACCACCGCCGTCATCGACATCATTGGCGACTCTGGCGACTCGACCGCCGTTGATGCCACCGGCAAGCTCACGACGACGTGGGGCACCATCCGCTCCTTGCGTTAGCGAGAACTAGCGACATCGGCGAGCTCGCGCTCGCCGATGTCCCGTCGCCGCGATCTGCGCAGCCGCGGAGTCGTGGCTAGAAGGGACTGGCATGCGAAGAGCAATCACCGCGGCACTGGCGCTGAGCGTGGCCTGGGCGGTCGCCCTGCCTGTGTCCGCGCAGAAGTGGCCGGCCGAGGACTGGCAGGTCGCCATCGTCGCAACCACGGACCAGGTCCACATCGATGAAGGCGCCGCCGACGTGGATGGCAGCGTAGCCACCCTTATCGCGGGTGGCGACGACATCTGGAACAACGCCGACCAGTTCACCTTCCTCTACAAGGAAGTCAGCGGCGACTTCGACGTCGCGGTCGTCGTGCAGTCCATTGAGTTCTCGAACCAGTGGGCGAAGGCGGGCATCATGGCGCGGCAGACGCTCGAGCCAGGCTCGATCAACGTCCTCGCCGCCGCGCGCGCGCAGAACGACCTCGTGACGTTCCAGCGCCGAGACACCACCGACGGCGGCAGCGCCAGCGAGCGCTTCACGCCTGCTGGCGCGGAGTTCCCAACGGGGATCAGGCTCATCAAGGAGGGTGACGTGTTCTCCGGCGACTGGGGCAAAGGAACGGAGTGGAGCGGAGATCCGGTGACGAAGGACGGTGTCACGTCGACCCCGCCTCTGGAGCTTGAGCTGTCGGACCCGTACTACCTCGGAATCGCCGTGACGTCGCACGCCGCGGGCGTCCTGACAACGGGAGTCGTAGACATCATCAACGACACCCCGAAGGCAGTCGATCCCGCTGGGAAGCTAGCTACAACCTGGGCGCTCATCCGCGCTGTGCGATGAGCGTACGGCGGGAGGCCGCCGCGCGTGCCTCCCCCCCCCCCCCGCGACCGACCGGGCGCCCGTCACACTCGCTCAACGCCCAGCCTTGAGCTCCGCCCACGCCATCGCTGCCTTGCCGCGAGCGTCGACCGCTCGCACGCGCCCTAGCTCCTCGTCCGGCTCGTACGCGCCTTCGTAGAACCGCACGTTGTCCACCCAGAAGTTCGTGCTGATCTGCCCCACCGCAATGCGAAGCCACGCGTCAGGCACGTTAGGCCCCTGTACCCACTGCGACCAGTACTCTGTCCACTCCTCCGTCAGGTCGATGCTCTTACGCCCGAAGCCGTCCCACGGGGCTTGCTTGAGTTCCATGTAGAAGTCCACGGGACGGGGCAACTCCGCCTTCGCCCAGAAGGCGAGCGTGTATTCAGTTCCCGCGTCGAGGAAGTGGTTGTCCTGGAACAGGGCGATGTGCCAGGTCACGCCCTTGGCGACGTCGATCTCTACGAACGCGCTCGTGCCGCCCTTGACGCTGTCATCGTGGTCTTCCTCCGCCATCGCGACCGTGCCCTCGCTCTGACGTACCTCCCACCCGTCGAGCCCGTCCTCGAAATCGCCGTTCCGCGCGATGTTGTCGATCGCGCTAGCGTTCACGGCGCCGCAGAGCAGCGCTGCGCATATCAGTGTCCTCATTGAGCATGTCCTCCATCCATCGCCGTACACGGTGTGACGCCTCGTTCGCAGGTTAGGGCGGCATGCAACCATGCGCAAGCGACCTCGACGCGAGCGGGCGTCCAGCGCGTGGCAGCGGCGCGCCCACGGGATTGGATCCCGAGGGAAGCTGACGACATCCCGGGCCCTCGTCCGCACGGGCCGGTGACTGAGCGCCACGTGGCTCCTCCACCCGTCACTCCGTGGCGAAGCGTATGTCAACCAGTGTTACCGTGACTCCTCCGAACACGTCGCCTATCACGGCGCGCAGCGCGTAGCTGCTGCTCGGGACGTGTGGGTTGCGCTCGGTTCGGAGGACCGTCATGTCGCTGCCGTGCACGGTGTGCGCTTGTACCCACGTCTCCCCAGTCGTCATGTTCTCGAACTCAACGGACTTCACTTCCCAGAGCTGGAGCAGGCGCTCTGGGTCGTCGTCAGTCGGCGGACCGATGGGCCCGCTGCATGCCAGCGTAATGTCGGTGGCGTCCAGGATCTCCGCGCGGAACGACAGGCGGTCAACGTCCGGCGTCGTGCCCATCAGTATGGGCCCGCGATCGACGACCAGGACACGCTGGACGCCGACATCGTAGGACTCGCCGTCACCCCACGCGAGATAGAACGGACTCGTCACAACGAAGAACGCTCGCAACGTGCCGGACCCCACCAACTCGTGCCCGCTGCCCGTCCCATCCGCGTACTCCAGCCACACCGGGCCAGGGTCGCGGCTAAAGGTGGCGTGGATCTCGGAACCCCAGGCGAAGATGCCGTCAGAGTGGTGTGGCTCGAAGGAGACCACGGCTGCGGGCGGCAGGAGGTCGTGAACGTGCATGTCGCCGCCGCCGCACCCCAGCCACAGGGCCAGACAGATGTTTAGCCAGATTCCGGGCCGCCGTGCACGGTGCATGCGCAACGCCCCCACCTAGCGGCGTCCTGCGTTCCGCGCGACGACCATGCGGCGAGGTCACTCCGTAACGAAGCGCATCTCCCCGGGCGTCGCGAAGCCGTCGTGGAATGCGTCGGTGACGCCCCCATGAAGAATGTAGCTGGTGGCCGGAGCAAAGGCGTTCGCCTGGCCCGGCAGGACCGTCAGCTCCGTGCCGGTTACGCTGTAAGAAGGCTTCCAGGCGCCGCCGGCCGTGACATCCTCGACCTCGAACTCAATGACCCATCTGGGGATTAGCCTGCCCTGTCTCCCACCCGCCGGGTCGACCGACTGGCTGAAGCTCAGTGTGATACCCTCAGCGTTCAGCTCGGCGGCGGCTACGGTGGAGCCCAGCATATCTGGCGCCACCTTCTCAAGCTCTGGACCGAACTCGTCGCCGACGACTCGATCGACCCCTACGTCATACGACTCACCATCTCCCCATACAAGGTGGATCGGGGCTTCAAGCGCTACGAAGGCGCGCAGCGTTCCCGAGCCCACCACGGGCCAGCCGGACTCACCATCGCGGTGGTCAAGAGCGACTGCCCCGGGATCGCTGTCAAACTGGGCGTGGATCTCCTCGCCCCAGAAGAAGACGCCCTCGGGTGAGGGCCCAAAGCGCCTGACGGACACGAGCCTCGCTGGCGGAAGGGGATCCGGCGTTACCACGTCGTCTCCGCACCCGACGGACAGGGCCAGGCACATGGTCAACACGACGCCGTGTCTTCTCCCGAGCATGGGGACCCCGTCCCGTGTTCGTCGTTGGCGCCGCCCGCCCATATCAGGGCGCCAGGCTGAGCGCCTACTTCGTCAGCAGCATCCTGCCGGTGACCACCTCGCTGCCTGCCCGTATCTCGTAGACGTACGAGCCGCTGGCCACCGGCTCGCCCGCACTGTTGCGGCCGTCCCAGTGGGCGGCGTCGGCGCGATCTCGGTAGCGCCCAGCGGGCAGCGACCCGAGCTCGATCACCCGAACCACGGCGCCCCGCGCATTGTAGATCGTGACACTGACTTCGGCACGCGCACCAAGGCGGAATGATATCCAGGTTTCAGGATTGAAGGGGTTGGGGAAATTGCCACCGGACGCGATCACCGGGTTCGGCAGGGCGGTCTGCAGTGCCGGAGCGGGCAGGCCGGGTGGGATCAGCGGCCATTGGTGGTCAGGGAATCCGTGCTCCATGAAGACATCGTGCGCATGCGTGCGCCAGGCCGTGGAGTCTCTCAGCCCGTCCCCGTCGGCGTCCTCCTCATCCTCCCACCAGTACGACATTGTCTCTATGTCGAGATGGAGTTCCTCGAGAGTCGCGGGCGCGTAGATAGCGATGCCGTTCCAGATGACCGCATCCCACCCCGCGTCGGGCATCCACGAGTACGCGCCACCGGTGGGCGGTACGCCGTGCTTTACTATGTCCCAGAGCGTGCTGGCAGTGATCCATGCCATGTCGGCAATGACTCCGGTAGTCGGGTTGCCCGGCCCAGTCCATCGCTCGTCGTAGCTGATGGGCAGCGGGGCCACGTAGGCGGCAGGAGTGCTGCTCGATCCCTTGTGCGTGAGCCCGGTGTCGATGTTGATGCTATGGCCGCAGCAGGCGTCAATCAGAGCATCCTTATAGAATCGGTCCGCCATCGCGCGACAGGCGTAGTACCGTGCCATGCCCTCATGCACCCAACTGTCGCATGGCGCATCTTCATACAGGAAGCGCCGCACAAGGTGGTGCCACTCGTGGATGATGACTTCCGCCCGGATCGATGAGGACTGCGCCAGTAGGATGCGGTTCTTCTCGTAAACAGCGTACGAATTCTCGCCAGCGATCTTCTGTGTCACGATCTGAACGTGGCCCCACGGGTCCGTGTTGCTCTCAGGATCGACCGCATCATCCGTGTGATTGCTGGGCCTATACGTGGATCCCTGGGCCTGGAACCAAGCCTTGGCATACTCCCCATGCCACCACATGTTGAGGACATGATGGTCCCCTACTCCGTCGACGACGCCAACGTGCTGCTCATAGTCCCCAGCGGTGAGATCCAAGTGGAGCAGGTACGCCTGCGCCCAGACATCTCCTCCAGTGTGTTTGTATGCAAAGAGATCATAGTAACCCGGCTGCAGCGAGTAGGAGAACGTCGGCGACGTATAGTCAGTCGTGACACGGTTCGCCCAGTAGCCCACCTGGTAGTAGGAGGGGCGCACCATCAGCTTGACTGGCTCCGCAAGCGTCTCCGTAGCAACGTCCGTACTCTCTGGCGCGGGGCCCCCGCGGTCTACTGTACGCCAGTGGTCGACGGCGCCGTGCAGGTTGTAGTTGAAGTCCACCCCGTATCCCTGGTCGACGATCGCGCCGGTGTGGGCATCAAGCTTGTAGGTCAGCGGAATGAGGTAGCCTTCCGGCGTCGGGTAGTCTGGGCCGTCGATGCTTACGTCCCAAACAAGACGGTAGCGAATGACCTCGACGACCTGCTGTTCCCGGGCCTGGGCGGCGCCCTCCGGAAGGACGACCAATTCCGCAGTCCCGGTTTTGTAGCCGGGGTTGAGCGACAGCGCGATGCGTAGCGCCTGGTCCTCAGACAGTGCGGGCGCCGTGCGCATCTCTGGTATGCGGAACGTCTTGGCACCCATCGCCAGCACAGAAGCGTCATTGAGCAGAGCGACGAACACGCGGCTGCCGTGCACGGGCACGCCATCGATGGCCTGCCTATACTCGATTCGGTGCACGCGTCCCACCTTCGGCGCTACGATGGTGTGGAGCGAGCCCTCGCGAACATCCTGCGGCCCCACCCGGAGGACGTCCTGGTTGCGCGCGATGAGGTTCCTCGCCGTGCCTGCGACGCTTCCCACGGCGACATCTGCCGGGTGCGGGCGGAACGGGCCGTAGACGCGCGCCGGGCTACCTGTCACCTGGTCAGGCACAACGTGGATGCGAGGGTCGTAACGGTCGCGCAGCTTGTCGGTGTCTGTCCGGGCCTCCTGCGCCCATGTGGAATTGACCAGAAACACAAGAGCGGTGGCGACGGTGGCAAGGACTCGCATCGCGTATCTCCATGGAGGCGCGCATGCGTAACTGGGTTGGGTGAGCTTATGCTTCACTACAGTATCCCAGCCGCGTGGCTGCCGCAAGGGCGACCCGGCGACCCGACCTCGCGTCCGGGAACTTGCGACGAGGGCCGCGACGCCACGCCCGCGAGCCGCCGCGTGACGGGAGCGTCGAACCCCATCGACCAAACAGTCGACTCGACGCATGGCGCACGCCCACCCGGCGACTGTTTCCGCCAGGACACGGGGCTTCCCGGCTCCCGCCTCCCTGACACGCTCGCTGCACTGCGAGACGTCAGGTCGAGCGGCGGGAGGACGCGAGCGCTCGACGGAGCCCGACTCAGTGAGAGAGCGCGAGCATGCGAACCACGGCAGAGACACTGGCGTGCGCGCTACTGTGCCCCTGCTTGGGACGGCCTGCGTGGTCGCCGCCGACGGGCTCGGCAGCGCAACTACATGTGTAGTTTACTTTGGCTGGGCCAGGCAGTATAATCGGCCAGGCGACGGAGCTCCGACACAAACCCGGCGGATGGCGGCGGATGCCTCGACAGAAATCATCGACGCTCACGGATCTGCAGCTTGCCGTCATGGATGTACTGTGGGAACGCGGCAGCTCCACCGTGCGCGAGGTGCACGAAGCGGTCGAATACGAGAAGTCCCTGGCATACACGACCGTGTCGACCGTGCTGACGCGGCTCAAGGCGGACAGGATGGTCACGGCGAAGCGGGAGGGGAAGGTGCACCACTTCTCCCCGCGCGTGACCCGCGAGGAAGCTGCGGAGACCAGCATCGACAAGGTGGTCGACGACTGGTTCGGTGGCTCCCGCACGTCGCTGGTCGCCTACATGGCGCAAGCGGGAACGCATTCGGCAGCAGACCTGCGTGAGGCTCGCGACCTGCTAGAGGAAGCCGCCAAGAAGGCGGAGAGCGTGGGATAGGCGCGATCACGGCGCGCTCGAGGTACTGAGACCGGACGCGCCGAACTTGCCCGTCGCCGAGGCAGGACATTGGTACAAGCACTGCACGACGTTGGCAGATGGCTCGTTCACGACGCTGGCTGGGTCTCACTCGAGATCCTCATCCTCACGGCAGTCATCTACGGCGTGACCCGGTGGGGCGGCATCCGATCGTCGCGCGTGAAGCGGTGGCTGTGGACCCTCGTAGTCCTGAAGCCGCTCACGGCCTTCCTCTTTGCGTGGCCGTTACCCGTTGGGATCGGGACGGATTCGCCCATCGCGCCGATCGCGGCGGAGCCAGCCGAGGCGGTCGTGAACGTCCCGGCTCTCGAGGATGCCATACCGCCAGCAGATTACCGCGCGACGGCCGCCGAGCCGGCGGCGGCCACCACGCCGCCGGCCGTCTCGCCCGAGCCCGCCCTCATGGAGCGCGCGGGACAAGGGGGCATCACGGGGTTCGCCGTCATCGGCGCGCTGTGGATCCTGGGAGGCGTCGGGCTTGGGCTTTACTCCCTCATTGGCGTCGTCTGGCTGATGCGCGTGCGGCGCGAGGCCGTCCCTATCGACGTGGCGGATCTGTTGCCCGCCACCGAGCAGTACCACGACGCCCTGTCGGCGTTGCTGGAACGCGTCGAAGTGCGGCTCACGACTCGTATCATGGAGCCGTGCATCTACGGCTTCTTCCGACCGGTGATACTCCTCCCGACCTGGTGTTTGGAGGAGAACACGCCGCCTAACCTCGAGTACATCCTCTTGCACGAGGGCATGCACTTCCGCGCGCGGGACCACTGGTTTCTCTGGCTCCGACGTCTCACGGAGACGGTGCTGTGGCTCCATCCCGCCGTGTGGTACGCGGGTCAGCAGGCGATGGCGCAGGCCGAGAACGTCTGCGACGAAGCTGTCGTCTCCCTCGCACAGCGGGAGGGAACGCCGTCGGCGGCCCTCATGTATTCATCATGCCTGATGCGGGTCCTCGAGCGGGCGACGCGTCACGCGTTCGAGGGCATCGTGCCGGGCGTGGTTCCAACCGCGGAGCGCATCCGCAGGTTGGTCCAGCAGTCGGGGTCGTTCGCGACAGGCGTTTCCAGGTGGGCGACGGCGGCCGTGGTCGTCGTGGGCGCGGTCGTGTTGCCTGGCGCATTCCGTGGCGAATCGTCACTCGCCACCCAGGCCTACCACGCGCTGTCGGCGGACGAGCCACCCCTGCGTGAAATCCTCTACGCCACGCGGTACCCGGGCGACTATTTCCGCAACCTGTACGTCATGCGCTCGGACGGGACACGTCCCATGCGGCTGACCGACGACAGGTCGTTCTATATGGAGTCATGTTGGTCACCCGACGGATCCCGCATCGCAGCGGTGACGATGCGAGAGGGCACGGAAGCGTGGACTACGTGGCTCCACGATTCTGCCGGGAACGTCCTCGTCCGACTGGGTGATCCGTCATGGTCGCTACGCGACCCTGCGTGGATGCCGAGCGGCACGGCCCTGCTGGCGGCAGGCCGGGCGCCCACGGACAGCGTACAGAACATCTACCTGGTCGACCCCAACGGGCCAATCATCCGCCGTGTGACCGACGATACTGTGGCGAGGCAGCTGGCTTCACCCTCTCCCGACGGCTCTACGCTCGCCATAATCAGCAAGCGGCCGAGCCGGATTGGATTCGAGCTCACCCTCGTGGATGTCGAGGACGGCTCGGTTCGCGTGGTACCGGGCGCCGGCGAGCGCGGCGTGCGCAAGTCGCACCCGGCGTGGTCGGCAGACGGATCTCGGTTGGCGTACCTATCGGTTCCCGACGTATTGGGTAACCCAGACGAATTGCGGATACTCGATGCGAAGACACTCCGCACGACGGCCGTGGGAAGCGTCACGCAGAAGGGCGGCGCTAGACGGCGGAAGCTCGACTGGTTCCCAGATGACAACGCGCTGCTTGTCGTGACGCAGGGGAAGAACGACACGCGGCAGCAGACGTACCGCCTTGATCTCGACACCGGGGCCATGATGAAGCTCACGCCTGGGTTCGAGGAAGCCGTGATGGCAAGCGTTGGGCCAGTGGCGTCGCCTGACCGGGCGGGCGGCGTCCTGGCGCGGGCGCCGTTCGTCCTGGGGCCGTCCCTCAACCCGGCGACGGGGCACACGTACTACGCGGTGTTTACAGCGCGTCGTGTCACATGGCAGCAGGCCAACAACGCCGCGAAGGCGATGCGGCACGAGGGACAGCCAGGGTACCTGGCATGCGTCACGTCCGAGGCCGAGAGTCGCTTTCTCCTCGCCGAGTTCCCACGGACCCACCATGGGTTCTGGCTCGGTGGGTACGGCGTGGCGCCACACGTCGCGGGCGCCGCCTACGATTGGACGTGGGTCAGCGGGGAGCCCTGGCAGTACGAAGCCTGGTACGACCGGCTGCCGGTCACGCCTGAGCCAGGTTTCCCAAGTGCAGCGATGACATGGAGTCTCCGCGTTCCCTATCCAGAGGGAGCACGCGCCGAGGACTACTACACCTGGCACGGGCAGGATCCCTGGCAGGAGGAGCTCGGGTTCATCGTCGAGTTCGACGGCCCAGCCGTATCGGCACTCCGCTGAGCTGACGCGGCCCCGAAGAACGGCTTCCAGAGGGCATCCGCAGGTTTTCGCCCTACTTTCTACAATTGTAGTTGACACGGCGTCTCTCGGGCACTACCCTATCCGTAGCTCCTACGAATGTAGAAGCTAGCCCCGTCGCTACGATGGCAGGGCGGCGCCGGCATCGGCCCACGATGCCCAGCGGACGCCCGCACCGGATAGGAGACCGAAGGATGATGTTGACGCTAGCGCCGTTTGTCGCCGCCACGATGGTCGTCGCCGTGTTCGTGACCGCGCTCGTTACCAGCGTGCGCCGCGCGCAGGAGGCCGGCTCCCTCGACGCGGGCGAAGCCGCGCCGCGCTAGGAGCTCAGGCCGCGTGACGGTGGCCGACGCGGTCCACGCCGCGAACGCCCCGCAGAACGCTCGCGAAACCGCACGCACCCTACGAAGTGAATGGAACCAGCCATGTTCGGACTGACGCGCGGACCCAAGACGCCAGCCCCCGCCACCGTTCTGTCCGTGGGCGTGGGCGCGCTACTCGACCGTCTCGGAGATGCAGGCGGCGTTGACGCCACGCAGACCGACCGAGTGCGCGAGGGCCGCGATCTCACAGGAGCGCCACTGCAGGACGCCAACCTGGTGGGAGCGACGCTCATCGATGCGAAGCTGGTCGACGCGAACGTCTCGTACGCGAACATGGGCGGCGCCTATCTTCGCGGGGCGGACTGCACGCGGGCCCACATGTTCGCCGCGAACATGCGTGAGGCGGACCTGTCGTCGGCGACGTTCACGGACGCCGTGCTTCAAGGAGCAGCGCTGAGCCGCGCGGACCTGACCGAGGCGAACCTATCGGGCGCGAATCTCGAGTGGGCCGATATGCGCGAGTGCCGCGCGCAGGCCGCGGACATGCGCGCCGCCCGCGCCGGTAAGGCGAACATGACGCAGGCGCGGCTGCACAGAGCGCACATGGCAGGCGCGCGGCTCGACGGCGGGTCGCTGTCGGGCGCGGACGTATCCAACGCCAATCTGACGAACGCCCGTGCGTGCCGAGCCGAGTTCCGCGACGCCAACATGTCGCACGCCCGGATGCGCGGCGCGGACCTCCGCGGCGCCGACCTGCGCGGAGCGGACATGGAGGCCGCCGATCTGCGGGGCGCGTTGTACGACGCGGCCACACAGCTGCCTGACGGCATGAACGCCGTAACCGCCGGCATGAAGCGCGTGGGGCCAAGTGCATTGCTACGCCGCGCCGACTTGAGCGGCATGGACCTGCATGGCGTCGACCTTCGGGGCGCGGACCTGACGGCTGCCGACATGCGTGGCGCGGACCTGCGCGGCGCCAATCTGACCGCGTGCCGGCTCACGAAGGCGACGTTGCGAGGAGCGCTGTACGATGACGCGACGGCGTTCCCCAAGGGATCTCGCGTCGGGCTGCAACGGATGCGCCACATCGCTGCCGCCGCGAAGATGCGTGGGGCGGATCTTCGCTGGGCGCGGCTGCGCGGAGTGGACATGCGGGGAGTCGATCTGCGCGAGGCGGACCTAAGAGGGGCGAGCTTCAGCGATGCGAACCTGGCGGGAGCACACCTCGGGGCTGCGAATCTCACGGGCGCCGCACTCCGATCCGTCAGGCTTGATGGAGCGGACGTGGGGCTCGCCGCTCTACGGGGCGCCGTGCTGCACGGCGCAACGCTACGGTACGCCACGCTACGCGGCGCGGACCTGTTCCGCGCCGATCTAACCTCGGCGGATCTGCGTGACGCAGACATGTCGGGAGCTTGCCTGGACGAGGCCCGCGCCCGACGCGCGGTGCACAACGAGCGAACCGTATTCCCTGGCGGGTTCAGTCCGGCCGCGGCCGGCATGACGCTAGATGGCGGCGTCGCGTGACCGCGGGCGCGCTCGTGGGAGTCGGCGTAGTCGGCCTTGGGCGACCACAGCGCGCCGAGTCCTTCGGTCAGTCGATACCGGCGCGCAGATTGCGCAGGAAGTCGGCGTTGCCTCGAGCCACCTTCCGGGCGAGGCGGTCGAGTCGCGCCTGCTCGACGAGATGTGGAGCCTTGTCCGCCTCTTCCTCGGACATCTTCGTCAGCTGCCCAGCGAGGTGCGTCGCCAACGAATCACGGTCGACGCGCCACCGGCTACCGTGGCGTTCCGCGCTGACGAGTCCACTGATGGCCCATCTGCTGATGGTCTTCCGTGAGATGGTCTTGCCTTCGCGCGCGTAGGCCGCCTGAACGTGGCGGGCGGCCTCGGAAAGCGTGAGCCAGGTCGTAGACACGCTCTGATCCCTTCGTGATGATCCCTGTGTAGATACTACGCGCGGCGTCGGACCCCGTTTCGCGCCGATCGGCTGTGACCGTCCTCTATGGCGCCACGCCGGCCGGCAGACGGTAGGGCGCCCCAACGCGTGCGACGGTCCCGTGCGAGTCCGGGTCCATGGCGACGTTGTGGCGGCGGGATTCCGCCGGGTATGCTTCCGCCACGGCGGGCCGACCACGGCCTGTTTACGCGCTTCTGCTCTCGCAGGAAAAGGAGAAGACACGGCTGATGAAACACGGAATTCGCACCTTCTATGTCGGGCTGGGCGTGCTGTCATTGGGAGCCTGCGCCGCGCTTGTGTTGGCGACGCTCTCACCCACACCAGCGGACGCGGCGGACGACATCCTTGCTCGCGGCGACTACATCCTCACGACCACGGGCTGCGACGACTGCCACACGCCGAAGAAGATGGTCGATGGCATGCCGATGCCCGACATGACGCGCCGGTTGGCGGGGCACCCGGCCGGGGCGCCTCACCCGACGTGGAGCCCTCAGGATCTCATGGAGCGGCACGCGCTGTTCCTGGGCGACCCCAACATGACGGCGTGGGCGGGTCCATGGGGCGTGAGCTTCTCGTCCAACCTGACGCCGGACAGCGAGACAGGGCTCGGCGAGTGGACCGAGGAGGCGTTCGTGCAAGCGATGCGCACTGGGAAGCACCAGGGGCAGCCCAACGGGCGTCCCATTCTCCCACCGATGCCGTGGCACGCGCTGGCGCAGATGTCAGACGACGATCTCAGCGCGATCTGGGCGTCCCTGCGCAGCGTGCCTCCCGTGGCCAACGCGGTGCCAACGCCCATCCCGCCCGCAGGCCCACCGCACGGCGACGGCCACGGTGAGCCGCACGGTGACTAGACGACTTCTGGGCATAGGCCGCGCTGCCGCGGCCTATGCCCAGACGCTGGCGCGCACTCCGGCCGTCCGGTGGTCGCGCATGGCCGCGGGGCACGCGCCGATGCTATGCGCGCTCGCGTTGGTGGCGGTGGCTTGCGCGTCCTGTCGTTCCGACGCCCGGCGGGAGGACGTCGCGACGGCGCCTGCGCCTGCGCCAAGCGGAGCCCCTGCGACAGCGGCGGCCCGAGGCGCCATCACGGGCCGTGTCGTCTATGGTGGCGACCCGCCAGAACGCGCCAAGCTGCTCGTCATCAAGGACCGCGACGTGTGCGGCGTCGTCGAACACCGCGACCCATCTCTGATCGTGTCCGAGGGAAGAGGGATCGCAAACGTCGTCGTGTCCGTTGCAGTCGCCGAGGCGCCGGAAGACGGCTGGCGCTCGTCGAAGTCGTACGTGTTGGACCAGCGCGACTGCGCGTATGAGCCGCATGTCATCGTCGTGCCCGCCGGAACGCCGCTCGAGATCCTGAACAGCGACGGGGTGCTGCACAACGTCCATACGTTCAGCGAAGAGAATCGCCCCGTCAACGTGGCACAGCCGGCGTCCCTGACGCGCATGACGATGACCTTCGACAGCCCGGAGCGCGTGCAGTTGCGGTGTGACGTGCACGGCTGGATGGACGCGTGGGCGGTTGTCGTGGACCATCCCTACCACGCGGTGACCGACGCCGAAGGCCGATTCACGCTGACGGACGTTCCCGCCGGGGCAGCGACCTTGCAGTTCTGGCACGAGACGCTTGGGGAGCAGACCGCTTCGGTGGTCGTAGGCGCGGAGAGTGAAGCTGGCATGGAGCTTGTGTACCCCGACCGTGGCTAACGGCTCGCATACATCGTGTGAGCTGCGGACGGGCCTCCGGGTCACCTCCGAGCAACGAGCACCGCGTGGCCGTAGCCGTCGTCGCCCCTCGCCTCCCACGTCTGACGGATGTCTGAGAAGCCTGCCTCGGCTAGCAAACGCGTGTTCGTCTCGACGCTAAGGGTAACGTCGTAGTTCCAGTCTCCGCGGTCGCCGCCTGGCAGCTTGGACACGAACTCGTGGTACCAGCGGTGGTCCTCCTGCTCGGGCAGGCACGACTGATCGCCCTCGATGTACGTCCCGCCGGGTCGCAACGCCTGCCACGTCTTGCGGTATACGATCGCCTTCATCTCCCAGGGCAGGTGATGCACGGTCAGCGTGGAGATGGCGTGGTCGTACTCGCCCTCGCCGAGAGGCAAGTCCAGGTAGTTGCCCAATACCAGCGTGATCTGGGCCATTCGGCCAGCGAACTTGCCGCGGAGTTGCTCGAGCATGTTCGGCGCGAGATCGATACCCGTGATGCGCGCGTTGGGAGTTCTAGCGAACACCGCGTCGAGCTCTAGTCCCGTGCCGCAACCGAGTATCAGGATGCGCAACGGCTCCTCGGTGGCCGGAAGCTGCGCGGCGACCGCTTCGTAGAACGGCTCAGAGCCTGGGCCGAACTTCTGGTCCCACACCTCCGCGGTTCCATTGAAGAAGTCGTACAGGTTCTCGACCCCGTCGCGGAGCCACATGGGTATGTCGTCGCGGTCTGGAGGCGGCGCGACGGCGCCCTGCTGCTTCAGCTCCTCGAACCTCCTGTCGATGTCGTTCGCATGGCGATTCAGGCGATGGTCCTCCGTCGTGTCGCGTGGGGCCCTGGGCGTGTCGCGGCGAGTTGGTATCTGCCCTAACGCGACGCGGGGATGCACACGGTCGATGGAGGAGACGGCGTACGACGCGACCGTACGCGAACAGGGGCGCCCGTCTGAGCGCCCCTGTCCGACCCGACCGATGCGATGTGGACGGGTTGTTACTCGTCGGTCTCCTGCGCCGCGGCGACGATCTTCTCCTGCACGTCTCCCGGCACCGCTTCGTAGTGCGAGAGTTCCATCGTGTAGGAGCCACGCGCGCTCGTCATCGACTTGAGCTCCGTCTGGTAGCGGGACATCTCCGCCAGCGGCACGGTGCACTGGATGATCTGCCGGCGCCCCACCTGCTCCATGCCCATGACGCGGCCTCGGCGGCTGTTCAGGTCGCCGATGACATCACCCATCATCTCCTCGGGAACGAGGACGTTCACGGACATGATCGGCTCGAGCAACACCGCGCCCGCTTGCGCCGCCGCCGCGCGGAACGCGCCGCGACCGGCGGTCTGGAAGGCGATGTCCTTCGAGTCCACGGGATGGGTCTTGCCGTCCACCAGGGTGACGCGGAAGTCGACCATCGGGTACCCGGCGATGACACCCTCGTCCATCGCCTGTTTGACACCCTTATCGACGCTAGGACGGAATTGCTGGTCGATAGCGCCGCCGAAGATCTTGTCGACGAACTCGTACCCTGTCCCGCGTTCCGTGGGCTCCATGGTGATGATGACGCGAGCGTACTGACCGGCGCCTCCGGTCTGCTTCTTGTGGGTGTAGTCGACCTCTTTGACCGTCTTCGTGATCGTCTCGCGGTAGCCGATCTTCGGCAGGTCCAGGCGGGCGCTGGCGTTGAACTTTCTCTTCGCCTTCGCCAACGCCATCGTCAGGTGCTGGTCTCCCAACCCCTCGAGGAGCGTCTGGTCGGTCTCGGTGTTCCGCGTCACGTGCAGCGTGGGATCCTCCTCGGCGAGGCGAGACAACGCCGTGCTGAGACGGTCGTCGTCGCCCTCGTTCTCGGGGAACACTGCGCGCGAGTACGCCGGACGCGGGAACTCGATGGGCGGGAGGTGCATCGGCAGGTCGGCGCGCGCGAGCGTGTCTCCCGTAGCGGTATCGGCGAGCTTCGCCACCGCGCCGAAGTCGCCCGCGACGATCGCCGTCGCGTCAAGTTCCTCACCACCATGTCGGTAAGCCACCTTGCCGATGCGCTCCGTGGCGTTCTGCGTCGTGTTGAGGATGTTCTCAACGCCAAGGGATCCCGAGTAGACGCGGAAGAGGGACAGGCGCCCGGCGTAGGGGTCGAAGATGGTCTTGTAGACGAACGCCGCCAACGCTCCGTCGGCATCGGCCTCAATCTCGGTCTCCTCGCCGCTGACGGCGACGACAACCGGCACGTCCGCCGGGGATGGGAAGCACTCCGTGATGAAATCGAGCGCCGCGCTGACGCCGATCGCCTTCTCCGCGGCGACGTGCAAGGACGGAACGATGAGGCCCTCGCGCACGCCGGTCCTGAGTCCCTGAGCTACCTCGTCGTTGGTCAGCTCACCCTCCTCGAAGTACTTCTCGAGGAGATCCTCGTCGCTCTCGGCCGCCGCTTCGACGAGCGCCTCGCGCGCCTCCTCCGCCAGCCCCGTCAGGTCATCGGGGATGTCGCCCTCGGTGATCGTCTTCCCGTCGGCCCCGTACACCGATGCGCGCATGGTCAGCAGATCGACGACGCCCTCGAACCCCTCGCCAGTGCCGATTGGCAAATTCAATGGCAGCGATGTCGTCTCGAGGATTTCCTCGACGGACGCCAGCGCCTTCTCCGATGCCGACTGCTCGCCGTCCATGCGGTTGACGACGATGGCGCACGGCTTCTCGTATTTCTTCACGAGCGCCCACACCTTCTCGGTGCCGCCCTCGACGCCGCGTTCGCCGTCGACCATGACGAGGGCGCCTTCGACGACGCGCAGGGCGCTCTCTACCTCGCCGTAGAAGTCCTCGTAGCCCGGCGTGTCAAGCAGGTTGACCTTATGGTCCTTCCACTCGGCGACGCAGGGGGTCACCGCAAGTGTGGTCTTCCGCTCGACCTCGTCTGGATCGTAGTCGGAAACCGTGTCGCCCTCGTTTACGCTTCCCATTTTGTGAATGGCGCCGGCGTGGTAGAGCATCGCCTCGATGAGCGATGTCTTGCCGACGTCAGCATGAGCGACAACGGCGACGTTTCGGATGGCATCGGTAGGATACTGTTTCATGGAAACTCGGCTCCCTATGCACACGCGAATGGGGCATCGGCGGGAGGCGCGCGAGCAGCCACACACTGCGCTGGCCTCGCCACGATGCCTGGCATTCTAAGCCACGTGAAGCCCTGTGTCAAAGGGGTCCAGAGCGATTCCCCGAAGCGACAGGGGGCGCTTGCCACGCGCGCGCCGGCCTGCATGTGGGGCCAAACGACCCGGTGTCCGAGCCCGGATTCCGCCTGTTAATACTCTGTTATCCGGCGCTTCACGCCCCTTGAGCCCAGCGTGCGTTACTGTATACATGCACCTGGCCGGCCCGCCGCTCGTAGGGGCTAGCAGATCAGCTGAGGGAAGGACCGCAGCCATGCGCCGGTTACGCCAAGCAGCGCGCTCGTGGACCATCCTCGCCGTGACGGTCGCAGTCGTTGGCCTCGCTGGATGTAGCGCCAGCGTGGGCACGCTTTACCCGTCGCAGGTCGAGGACGCCATACGCGTCGCGGAGCTCTCCGTGGAGCGGGCCCGAGGGGCAGACCTGTCGCTGTCGGCCAAGACGGCGTTGACGGCAGCCGAGGTCAAGCTCACCGAAGCTCGAGGCGCGCTCGCCGCGGAGGACGGAGTGGCGGCGCACGCCGCGGCGCAGGAGGCGCGCTTGCAGGCGGAGAACGCCCTAGCGTTGGACGCGCAGTCCGACGCCTATCACCGTCTTCTCGCCGAGGAGACGCAGCAGCGCGAGGCCACGTCCGCCGCATTGGCGTCCGCGCACGCCGACTCGGAGAACACGCGCCGCGCGGCGGCGGCCATTCAGTCGGAGCTGCGCTCGCTCCGAGACGAGCTCGCTGGCTTCCGAGAGGGCGCCGAGGTCGTAGCCGCCGAGAAGAGCGCGGCGCGGCGCCGCCAGCAGGAACTGGAAGCAGCCCTGTCCGCCTCGCGGGACAGCTTGCGCGCGATGACGAGGCTCCTCGACGAGGCGCGGGCCAACCAGTCGGTTACGCAGGAACAGGTGGCTTTGCTTGCGAAGCAGGTCGAGGGCGCCGCAGCGACGGTAGCGCGGGCGGAGAAGCGCGAGCGCGAGGCAGCGGACGAGCAACGCCGCGCTCGTGAGCTCGCCAGGGACTACTCGGCGCGCATCGAGTCTACCGGTCGCGAGAAAGCTCGCAACCAGGCTCTCGCCAAGGCGCGCGCCGCCGCCTCGGCGTCCGCGCCGACTATCGCTCCCGATGAGGTGCGACGCGCGGGACCCACCGTCCAACAGTGGAAGGCCGCCTGGGAGCGCAAGGACATGGCGCGCCATCTGACCCACTATCTGCCCGACGCCGTGGGCGAGCGTATCTCGGTGCGCGACGGCAAGGACCAGCGCACGCGTCTCTCGCACGGGCAGTTGCTGGACATGGTGCGTGCGAGCGACCCGAGTGGGTGGGAGGGCGTCGCGAAGTCGTCAACCCGCGCCGAGGGCTCCAGGGTCGTCGCCGAGATCCCCTACCGGCGGCGCGACGGGTCGAGCGCTCTATACAGCTTCTGGGTGCGCAAGGCGTTCTGGGATCGCCGTGGATCCGATTGGCGCATCGTCCGTGAAGAGTGGCGTTACTACGACGCGGTGCCTCAGTTCAACGACCGATAGGGAGAAGGCGCATGGACAGCCGCGACGTGGACGCACAGGCGCCGCTCGGGAGCATCCCACCGACACGCCTCGAGAAGCTCCTCGCCAAAATAAGGGCTGGATGGGCTCGCCTGATGGCAGGGCGCGCGTCGCGGTGGGGGACGTACTGTGTCCTCGCCGTGGGGGCGACGCTGGCGCTGTGGGGCGGTCTGCTCATGATCCAGCCGACCGACGAGCCGTTGGACGGGTTCATCGCGCGATGGAACGCCGCCGTGGAAGCAGAGGGCGATGCCGCTTACGACGCGCTGTTGGACCAGGATCTGATACACGCGAACGCCGGGGCGTGGAAGAGCGGGTCGGAATTCCTAGAGGGCATGCGCACGGATGGGCTCGCCGTCGAGCCGCTCGAGGCCGACGCGCCGGCCGGGGCCGTCACGATCGCGGCGCGAGCTACGCACACGCCCGGCTCCCACGAGGCCCAGCTCACGCTGGACTGGGACGAACGCGAAGTGGCGCTGCACCTACAGCGTGGGGGATGGCGCAAGCGGTGGTCCGTGACGGACATTGTCACGACCGGCCCGGTGGTCGAAGCGCCGCAGCCGCTTCCCATTGAGCCCGCCCACGACATGCAGGTGTCCGCGAACGTGCCCCAGGTGTCGAAGCCAGCCGGCGAGGTGTCGCTCGTGTCGCTGGACGAAACCCCGCCCCTGGACACGGAGTTCAAGCTCCGGCAGATCCTCGAGTCGTGGCGTAGCGCGTGGGAAGAGAAGGACATCGACGCGTACATGGAATGGTACGCGGACTACGCCACGGTTCTCCGAGTCACCGTCGTGAACAGCCATGAGATCCCGGAGACACTGACGAAGGGGCAGCTCAAGGCACGCATGAAGCGTCTCGTGAAGCGGTACAGTCGCATTAAGGTAGACGTGTCGAACGTCCGCATCCGCGGCTCGTACGCCGAGGCCGACATGCGGTTCCAGCAGGACTTCGCGGCGTGGAGGAAGGGCGGCGACGGCGGGCCGACGTACCAGGACAAGGGTATCAAGACCCTGAAGTTCGTGAACGACGACGGCGATTGGCGCATCTACGAAGAAAGCTGGAAGACCTACGTGGACGTGCCATCCTATCCGCTGAACTGACTCCGCTGAGCCGACTCACTCGCCCCGTGACGACGCACGCATGTGGGCCCTCTGCGTAGGGCGGCTGGACGCCCCGGCTTCCAGCCGCGCTGGCTTGGGGTCAACACACGCGAGCCCGCGACGGCGCCCCGCGTCCGACTCCGGGTCCACATATCCCCGTTGACGGCGACCGGCATGGCTTCGCTCTCGCCGCCGGGGACGGGCGGACGGACCCACGTCGATCCTGCGACGACCCGACCTTTGCGGCCCAACCTGCGCTATGCGAGAATCCCAGCGCCGACGCCGCCGTAGCGGCGTCCGTCCGGCCTCGGGGGATGAGCCGTG
>CAYYPK010000006.1:231659-252085 GCA_964473525.1 uncultured bacterium | reverse complement strand
CGCTTCTTCGAGCCTCGCCCACGCCGTCTGCGCCAGTCCACCATCGGGCCGGCGCGGTACGTCGCGTGCCCGATGCTGAACAGCTTCCTGCGGGTGTCGGACGACTGCGGCGGCTGCGAATACAACCTGGGCGAGCGTCCGAGGCGTCGCGGCATGGCACAGCTCTGCGGTCACGGCGTGAAACCCAGGGAGATGCCCGCGTGGCTGCGGCGCGCCGTCGAGCTTTGGCACAAGATCCCGCGGCCCAGGCCTGCGGTCGTGGCACGGTTCACATGGAAGTCGCGCGTCGAGGAGCAGGTGTCCAGCCGGCAGGTCCGACGGCAGGAGCGCAGCCGAAGACGGCAGGAGGCCGGCGGCCGGCTGGCCAGTATCGTGCGTGTGAAGACACGCGCGAGACACGCAACGGGGCCAACACATCGCGGCGAGGGGAGAACCGCCAGATGAGCAACGGGTATCGGGAACTTACCGACGAGCAAGCGCAGCACTTCCTCAACAAGGGGCACGTCGTCATCAAGGGCGCCGTGTCGAAGGAGTTGGCACAGGAGTGGCGCGACTTCGCGTTCGAGCGCCTCGGATACGACGCCGACGACCCCAGCACGTGGGAGTCCGAGCGCATCCACATGCCGAGCATGAACTCCGCGGTCGTTAAGGAGATCGCACCCAGAGCGCACGCCGCTATCTGCGACGTCGTCGGCGGCGAGGACCGCCTCGCGGACCCGGAGTTCCGCTGGGCGGACGGCATGATCGTCAACTTCTCACAGGGGTCCGATCGCGACTGGGATCCACCGTCGGCGAATGTCGGCGGCTGGCACAAGGACGGCGACTGGTTCAAGCACTTCCTCGACAGCCCGGAGCAGGGCCTGCTCATCATCGTCATCTGGTCCGACATCAAGCCGCGGAGCGGGGGCACGTTCGTGGCGTGTGACTCCGTCAAACCCATCGCCGAGTTCCTTGTGGACCGTCCCGAGGGTTGCTTGCCGCAGGACGTGCACTTCGGCGAGCACATTGGCAAATGCGCCGACTTCGGCGAGCTCACCGGCGAGACAGGTGACGTCGTCATCATCCATCCGTATGTGCTGCACGCGGGCTCGCAGAACCCGTCGGGCGTGCCCCGGTTCATCACGAACCCAGCAGTGCGCATCAAGGAGCCGATGCAGTTCAACCGCGAGAATCCCGACGACCACTCACTCGTGGAGCAGGCGGTGCTGAATGCCCTTGGCGTAGACAGGCTGGACTGGCAACCGACGGCCGAACGCGAACGCGTGCACCCGAAGCGTGAGCAGATACAACGCAAGATGCTGGAAGAGCAGAAGGCGCGCCTGGCCACGGCGGAATAGAGCGAGGAGAGCATGGCGAAGAGCGTCAGGCCGTACGGTGAGTGGCCGTCGCCCATATCCTCGGGAGCAGTGGCGTCCGCGGGCATCAGCATCCGCCAGACGGGCGCCGACGGCTCGGACATCTATTGGGTCGAGGGACGGCCAGCGGACGGGGGGCGGTGCGTCGTCGTCCGCCGGGAGGCCGACGGTACCGCAACCGACCTACTAGACGCGCCGTGGAGCGTGCGCACACACGCGCACGAATACGGCGGCGGGGAGTTCCTTGCCCACGACGGCGTCGTGTACTTCTCCCAGGACGACGATCAGAGGCTGTACCGTGTGGTCCCGGGTGAGAACCCCACGCCACTCACGCCGCCGGGGCCGTGGCGCTACGCCGACGCTGCTTTCGACGCCAAGCGCGGCCGCGTCATCTGCGTACGCGAGGACCACGGCGTGGACGGCGAACCCGAGTGCCGCCTTGTCAGCATCGACGCCGCGGGCGCAGGCGACGCCGTCGTCTTCCCGTGCGAGAGCGACTTCGTGTCCTCGCCGCGAGTGAGTCCGTGTGGAGCCCGGCTTGCGTGGATCACGTGGGACCACCCCAACATGCCGTGGGATGGCACGTCGCTATGGGTGGCGGACCTCGACGCCGACGGCCGCCCGGGCGAGCCCCACCACGTGGCGGGAGGGGAGGACGAGTCCATCTTCCAGCCAGCGTGGACGCCTGGAGGCGACCTGATCTTCGTGTCCGACCGAACGGGCTGGTGGAATCTGTATCGTCTCCGAGAGGGCGCGACGCAACGTCTCGTCGCGATGGACGCGGAGTTCGGCAGGCCCCAGTGGGTCTTTGGGCTGTCCGCGTACTCCGTGACAGCCGACGCGGAACTCGTCTGCTCCTACAAAGAGGACGGGCGTTGTCGCATGGGACGCCTGGATCTGGACACGTTGGTCCTACGAGAGATCGCCGTGCCCCAGACGGAGTTCGGGGGTCTCGGCGCCGGCGCTGGCTTTGTCCTATACCGAGGCGGCTCGCCAACGCAATCGGACGCCCTCCTTCGGCTGGACCTTGCGACGAACGAGGTGACCGCTGTTCGCTCGTCGCGCGCCGACGCGCCAACGGAGGCGATGGTCTCCGTGCCGGACGCCATCCGCTTCCCAACGGAGGGAGACAAGGAAGCGCACGCGTTCTACTACCCGCCGACGAACGCGGAATACGAAGCCCCGCCCGACGAGACGCCGCCACTCATCGTGATGAGCCACGGCGGGCCGACCAGCGACACCGTCGACATGTACAACCCCTCCATCCAGTACTGGACGACACGCGGATACGCCGTGCTCGACGTCAACTACGGCGGGAGTTCCGGCTACGGCCGCGAGTATCGCAACCGTCTGCGCGGAACGTGGGGGATCGTGGACGTGGATGACTGCATCAACGCGGCGCTGCACGTCGCGTCCCGAGGGCAGGCTGACCGGGACCGGCTGCTCATCCGCGGAGGCAGCGCGGGTGGGTACACAACCCTCGCGGCGTTGACGTTCCGGGACGTGTTCCGCGCCGGCTGCAGCCGCTACGGCATCAGCGACCTGGAGGCGCTAGCCTCCGACACGCACAAGTTCGAGGCGCGGTACCTCGACCGCCTCGTCGGCCCGTATCCCGACGCGAAGGATGTGTACGTGGAACGGTCGCCCATACACTCGGCGGACAGGCTGGCGTGTCCCGTCGTCTTCTTGCAGGGGTCGGAGGACAAGGTCGTTCCACCAAACCAGGCAGAGGCCATGGTGGATGTTCTGAGGGACAAGGGCATCCCTGTCGCGTACGTGCTGTTCGAGGGCGAGGGGCATGGCTTCCGGGTCGCGGAGAACATCGCCCGCGCGCTCGACGTGGAGCAGTACTTCTACGCGCGCGTCCTGGGGATCGATCCAGCGGACGAGCTCGACCCCACGCCCATCGACAATCTGCCTGGCTAACCCATACGCGTTCGTTCCCGACTAACGGAGCGCATACGTGGCGCGCGCGAAGCAGCCCGTGGAGAGAGCCCGCGAGGCGCAGCGGAGGGAGCGGCATGGCATCAACGAGACGGCCATCCAGGGCGCTGGCGTCCGCGCTGATTGGCGTGGGGCTTGTGGTCGTGGCGCTGTCCGGTCTGTCCGCGTCGTGGGAGGCGCGGCAGAGGCGTGAGAGTTTGGAGAGCCTGTTCGCCACCAACGCGGCCATCCTCACAACGGTCCTCGGGTTCTCCGGGCTACAGAGCGCGCGCTCGTATACCGAAGCGCAGACCCAACTCGCCAACAGGGTCGTGTGGATGCTCGACCGGCTGTACGAACTGGACCGCGACGCCGCCATCACGGACGAGAAGCTGGACACCCTCGACCGGCTGCCCGGAGAGCTCCAGATCGTGGTGTTGGCCGCGGACGGAACGGTGGAGACGTCGCGACAGCAGAGAGGCCGACGAGGACGCTTCGGCGACGGCCCTCCAAGTAGCGGTCGTAGAGCCGGGCCGCCCCCTCCTGACCAGGGGCGAAGGCGGCCGTTTGGCGAGGGTCGGCCTCGACGCTCCCGGGAAGACAGACCGTCGCGGCCCTTTATCGCCCTGGAGCACCCCGAGGTGCAGCAGGTGTTGGACGGTGACGCCGACTATGTGGAGTTGGGGTTCGAGGGGCGGCGCGGCAGTCAGTGGACCGGCGCGGCGCGACGCCGCCTGCGCGGAGGCGCCATTGTCGCCATCGTACAGGCAGAAGAGATGCGACGGCTGCGCGCCAGCTCCGGCCGCGACGACTTCTATGTGCGGCTGAGGGAACGCGAACCCGCGATCGTCGATGTCTCTCTGGAGACGCAAGGGGTGCCGGAACCGGAGCCTGGCGCAAGCTTCTCGTGGCGCTGGGACGAGAAGGACGGAGCGACCACCTTCGTCGGCACGCGTACACTGCGCGCGTTCGAAGGCGCGCCCGCCCGTGTCAGCGTCACGCTGGACGCGCAGCCTTTCCGCGCGATACAGCGGGCTGCGTGGACGCAAGGGATCGGCCGCGCCGGGCTCGTGGCGTTGGTGTTCATCGGCGCATCCGTCCTCCTCTTCACGCGTCAGAACGTCCAGCTGCTCACGACCGAGCGCGACCGCATCCAGGAAGAGGTAAACCGGCTCGAGGAGGAATCGCGGCGGCGCGAGAAGCTGACTGCAATGGGCGAGTTGGCCGCCGGAGTTGCCCATGAGATCCGCAGTCCCCTGAACGCGATGAGCATGGCGTCGCAGCGCCTAGCGCGCGAGTTTGCGCCGCCGGAAGACGCCGACGAATACCACGAACTCATCGACACGCTCAGGTCGCAGTCGACGCGTGTCGAGCAGGTGGTAGATCAGTTCCTGAGGTTCGCGCGACCGGCGAAGATCGCGCCTACAACAGGCGACTTGGCGGAACTGACGCGCGACGTCGTCTCACGTATGGCGCCGGGCGCCGAGGCGCAAGGAGTGTCGCTGGACGCGCAGGCCCCTGACGAACTGTCGCATGAATTCGACCCCATTCAGTTGAGCCAGGTGGTCGAGAACCTCATCAGGAACGCGCTGGAGGCGCAGCCGGACGGCGGCGCCATCCGCGTTGCGCTGGCCTCGGACGCGGGGCAGGCGGTGCTGACGGTGACGGACGAAGGGCCGGGCGTGCCGGAGCAGCAGTTGACGCGGGTGTTCGACCTCTATTACACAACGAAGCCGAACGGCAACGGTCTCGGGCTGCCGATGGTGCATCAGATCGTCGCGGAGCACGGCGGCGCCACCCGCATACTGAGCGAGCCCGGCCAGGGAACTACGCTCGAGATCACGTTGCCCCGCAACGAACCCCGTAAGCAGGACGGTTGACAGTGCGGATACTGGTAATCGACGACGACGACGCCCAGCGCCGGATGCTCCGCGGCTTCCTCCGGAAGCAGGATCACGAGGTGTTCGACGCGGGCACGGGCGAGGAGGGAGTTGCCCTCGCGGAGCGCGAGGGCGAGCTGGACCTCGTCATTAGCGACATCCGCATGCCCGGCATCGACGGGATCGAGGTACTGCGCCGTCTGCGCGCGATGTTCCCGGAACTGGCTGTCCTGCTGGCTACCGCGTTCGCGACGTACGCCCAGGCCGTCGAAGCCGCGAAGGCGGGCGCGTGGGACTATCTGCCTAAGCCTCTCGACCTCGACGACCTGCAGGTCAAGATATGGAAGATCGAGAGCGAGCTAGGGCGTGGCCCCGACCGCGTAGCCGATACTGCCGACGACGACGGGTTCATAGCTGAGAGCGGAGCCATGCGCGAGGTGCTGTCGCTTCTGGAACGCGCCGCGCCGACGGACGCCACGATCCTCCTGCTTGGGGAATCCGGCGTGGGCAAGAATGTCCTGGCCGAACGCATCCACAACCGCTCGAACCGCGCGGACAAGCCGTTCGGCATCGTCAGCTGCGCCGCGCTGCCCGAGACGCTCATCGAGAGCGAACTGTTCGGGCACGAGAAGGGGGCGTACACCGGCGCGGATCGGGCTCGCGAGGGTCGCTTCGAAGCCGCCGAGGGCGGGACGCTCTTCCTGGACGAAATCGGAGAGGTGCCCCTGGCGACGCAGGTAAAACTGCTGCGCGTGCTCCAGGAGCGCGTCGTGGAGCGCATCGGAGCGTCGGGCAAGCCCATACAAGTGGACGTGCGGATCATCGCCGCCACCAATCAGGATCTGGAGCGGGCGGTGGAGGCCGGGACGTTCCGCCAGGATCTGTACTACCGGTTGGACGTCGTGTCGGTGGAGGTGCCGCCGTTGCGAGAGCGTCGCGCGGATGTGCCCGCGCTGATAGACGCGTTCCTGCGTTCGCACACGCCGCCAGGCCAGGAACCGCCGGTCTTCGACGAGGAGGCGGAGCGGGCGCTGCTCAGCCACGACTACCCGGGCAACGTCCGCGAGTTACAGAACGCAATTGAGCGCGCCGCGATACTCGCCCAAGGGGGTCGCATCACGGCGATGGATCTGCCGCCCACGCTGACCCGAGGGCCGGCGCCACCGTCCGTGGCGGCAGACACGTTGCCCGCCGCCGTTGAGGAACTGGAACGCCAGTACATCGCGGAGGCCCTGCACGAGAGTGGCGGCGTCCAGACGCGCGCGGCGGAACAGCTCGGGATCACGGAACGCAACCTTCGTTACAAGCTCCGCAAGTACGGCCTGGCTTCCTCGCGCGAGTCGACGTGAACGTCGAGCCTTCGACCTTTTCGTCGAGCGGACACCGCCTGTAAACCGGCTTTCCCAGTGCTTTTCGGGCGTTTCGCGTTGGCACGCCTGTTGCTCTACGTGTCTCCACGCAACGGAACACGGCGGGAACGACGCCGGGACACGGTAGCGAGACACATGAAGGAACAGGCAATGAGAAACACCTTCGCACGCGCGGTCGGAACCACGGGCTTCGCCCTCGTCGCGCTGGGCTCCGCGATCATCGCGGCGCCGGGCTGCGGCGACCAGGCGTCGGACTCCCTCGCGCTGGATGGCGCCCTGAGCGACGCCGACGCGATACTTGCGGCCCCGCGCTTCGGCGAGGACGCGGCGGACGGCGGGGATGGCGAAGCGGGCAGGGACAACGTCACACGTGAGGTGACTCTGACCGAGGACGGCGTGGTCATCACGATCGACTCAGACGACCCCGACCGCGTCGAGAAGATCCAGGAACGCGCCGCGCACCACGCGGATCGTGAGCGCCCCGACAATGCCCCACCCGTGGAAGCCACCGTCGAGAACACGGCGACGGGCGTGGTCGTCACGCTCTCCGGCGCCACCGAGGAGGCGGTCGCGCTGATACAGGAACGCGCCACCCGGGGCCGCGACGGCGAGCACGGCCGGCACGGTGGACGCCACGGGCGTCCCGGCGGAGACGGCGAGCGGCTCGAGGGCGTTGAGCGCACGGTGATCGAGACCGACACGGGCATTGAGATCCGGCTCGAGTCGGACAATGCCGAGACCGTTGAAGCCATGCAGAGCCGCAACGACGGCGAAGCCCCGGAGCGCCCCGACGGCGCGCGTGACGACGTCACCGTCACCGTCGAGGACACGGAGAACGGCGTGTTGATCACGATGACGGGGGAGACGGACGACGCCATCGAGTTCCTGCACTCACGCGACGAGCAGGAACGACCGCGTGACGGTGGCCGTCGTGGTGGACGCGGACGCTGGCAGGAGTAGTCGGCTCCGACGAGCGTGTTCTCGGCCAAGCGAACGCCCGCCTGCTGACGTAGGCGGGCGCTCGTGCGTTCCACATCCGTCGTGGCGCGTTGAGCGCGGGAGCCGTGCCCGCTACCATCTCCTCATGGACTCACCCACCCCGACCCTGAACGCGATCCTTGTCCTCACCGTCTTATGTGCAGTGCTCGTGGTAGCGTCCCGCATACGGAGCCTACGTCGCGCTGGCGCGTTCGAGGGCATCACCAACGACGATGGACCGGTCGCGCCGCCCAGAACGAGAGTGCCCCTCAACCGCTTCGAGCGCTCCGCGATGCTAGGTATATACGCCGGCATCCTGGGCGTGTTGGCTCTCGTGCTGAAGGCGTTCGTGGGCATGAGCATGGGGCCGTCGGGGCCGCGTGGCTGGCGTGGCTACGTGCCAATGCTCGTAATCGCCGTCATGGTCATCATACAGAGCGCGTTACTGTGGCGCGCGGCGAAGACACACGGCCCGCATATCCTGGCCGACGAGTTGCCTTCGTCAGACGACCGCCTCATCGGCGGCTTCGGTTCTGCCGGCGCTCCGGCGTCGCCGGAGGCTGAGCCGCCGGCACAGCGGGGCCACGGTGACCACGGCAGGTAGAATGGGCCGGTGGATTCCATGCTCAACGCGTTCACGCCGACTCAACGCTGGATGATTTACTACGCCATCGCTGCGTCCATCTCGCTGCGCGCGGCCCGCATCGTGAGGAAAGTACGTGTCAGACACGCTGGAGGCGCCCGCAGGCATATGCACCCAGCCGACGTGCCCATGCCTGTCTGGGAGCGGGGTTTGGTTCTGACCATCTACGGCACGGCGTTCTATCTCATTGCTACTCTCGTGCTGTGGGAGGCGCTTCCCCGCGTGCGATCCGCAGCGGGCGAATACCCACCGCCTCCTGTCGTCGCGCTCGTGTATGGGACGCTGCTCGTCCCGTCCACCCTCCTGCTAGCGGTAAGATCGTGGCATGCGGTCCGAGGCCACCGCGCTCGCGTCTTCGGCCGTCATTCTCACCTATAGCGCGCGTCTGAGTTGGCATCCACGATCACGGGAACCGAGTCATGTTCCTCGCATCGCCCGCCCGTCTCTGGGAGCTCGGAATCGCGGGCGGAGTTGCGGCCCTCCCGGTTCTGGCACACAGACGCCGTGGCGTTGACCGAAGCCATGGCGTCACACCCGGGTACCGACCGGGCCGGCTTGATCGGAGTTGGCGGCCGGTGGTCGCCTTGTGCTTACAGACGTACCTGCTCATCCTCGTGTGGGGGAACATCCTGCGCGATATGGATCGGCCCTCCTCCATCGCGTTGGACGCGCCGACGTGGCAGCGTTACACCCTACGCAGCCTGGGTCTCATCTTCCACGGCTCGATCGTGGTTCTGCTGCTCGTGCCGTGGTGGCGGGCGCTGATGAAGTCCCAGATCCCTCGCCGAGTCAACCGTCTCCTCGCCCGCCTCCGTATTGACACTCGCGCGGCTCCGCCTGAGAATTGGCGCCCCTGACTGTGCAATCTCCGCGCGTCAGGCCTGGCACGCCACAGGAAGGCGCCAAACCGTATGAGCAACCGTGAGTGTGTGATCATCTGGGATTGCGGGGCGACGAACACAACGGCGTCGCTACTCGGAACGGACGGGCGCGTCATCGCATCCGCGTCGCGACCGACAGAGGTCGAGCAGACGGATGACGGGGTCGCGTGGCCGCTCGACGACATCTGGCGCAACCTGTGCGAGCTCACCGGGAGCCTCCTCGCTGCGAACGACGTCGAACCCAAGGTAGTGAACCTGACGACGTTCGGCGTGTGCTGGGGAGCAGTGGACGCCGCCGGCGACCTCATCTACCCCGTGATCTCGTGGAAGTGCACCCGCACGCGCGAGCAGTTGGACTGGGCGACGGAGGCGCTCGACCTGGACGATGCCTACCGACGCACCGGCGCCGCTCCGTTCCACTTCAACACGGCGTTCAGCTTGCGGTGGTTCCGCGACCACAGGCCCGACGTGTTGGACCGAGCCGACGCCTTCCTCCTCATGCCGCAGTTGCTCGTAGCGCGTCTGACGGGCGAGCGCGTCACCGAGCGGTCGATGGCGACGACGACGATGATGTTCGACCTCGGCGCCAACGACTGGTCCGAGGATCTCTTCGACGCCTTCGACGTGCCGAACAAGTTCCCGACCCCTACGCTCTCACCTGGAGATGTGGTGGGAACCGTGACGGCGGATGGGTCCGCCGCCAGCGGCATTCCGGTCGGGACGCCTGTCTGCGCGGGGGGCCACGACACGGTTCTCGCGACAGCGGGAGCCTGTCGCGACCTGCGCGAGACCCCGCTCTATTCCACCGGGACGTGGAGCATCCTTGTCGGCACGAGGGACGCTTACGGGGCTACGCTCGAGGAGAAGGCGCGGAACATCATCTGGCAACTGAACCCACACGACGACGGCGTGCTCGGCGGATACAACACGCAGGCGCACATGATTGGCGGGTTGGCGTTCGACGGCGTGCGGGACCATTACGCTCCCGGCGCATCGGCCGCGGAAGCCACCGAGGAGGCGGGCGCCGTCGCCCCGGGCAGCGGAGGCGTGTACATCAACCCGACGTTCGTCGCCGGAACTGGGCCGAACCCCGCAGCGCCCAGCGCCGTGCTGGGGTGGGAGGACGGCATGCCTCGGGCTAACGCCGTCCGCGCCGCGATGGAGGGTCTCGCGTTCCAGACGCGCGACGGCCTCAACGCCATGAGTGGAGACGCCCGCGGCATCTTCGTCGGTGGCGGATTCGCCAAGAACGAGGCGTTTGGGCAGATACTCGCGGATGTGACGGGCGTCACGGTCGAACTCGCGGGCGTGCCAGAAGTCACCACCGTCGGCACGGCTGTGCTGGCGATGGTCGGCGCCGGCATCGTGAGCAGCGTGGAGGAGGCGTGGGAGCGCATCGGCATGCCCACTACCTCGTTCGAGCCGACCGGAGCCGAGGAGTATGAGCCCCTCTACGACAGACATCGGCGCGTCGTCGAGGCGCTCGCGGCCAGCGCGGGCGCATGAAGCTACTACGCGGGCGACGCCACGCGCGCTGGCTCTCGGACGCGGACGACGCTATCCAGCGCGGCGAGCTCGACGAGGCGATAGAACTCGTTGAGGCGGTGTTGGAGGCAACCCCGGACAACGCCGACGCGTTGCATCTTCTCGGGCGCATCTACCTCTTTCGTGAGGAGTACGACGCCGCGGACGAGACGTACACGCGGCTCCGCGCGATGGATCCGGCAGACGAGGTCGCCCGCGAGAATCTGCGGCAAGCGCACATCCGTCGCGGATTCCACGCACGAGAGGCAGGCGATCTTGTCGAGGCCGAACGCTTCTTCCTCGCCGCGATCGAGTTGGACCCGTCGGACGCGTTCGTGCACTACAACCTCGGGTGCGCATACGCGGATCACCACGAGGAGCGAGCCGCGGACGCTTTCCGCATGTGGGAGAGGGCGGTCGAGTTGCGGCCGGGCTATGCGGACGCACATTTCGATCTGGCGCAGGTCTACTTCCACAACGAGCGTTACGACGACGCCTACCCCCACTACGAGGCGCTTGTGGAAGCGCGACCCGACTGGCCGGCTCCTCACTACTGCATGGCGGTCATCCGCCTCAAACGTGGCGACACCGACGGCGCGCTGAAGGGGCTCCGCGACGCGATCATCGTCAACGCGGGTTGGGCGCGTACGGCGGCAGCGGACGAGCATCTCGCGCCGCTGCGCGGCAATCCTGAGTTCGAGGAGATCGTCGATACGGAGGCGGTGGTCGCGCCAGGGGAACTCGCCAAGAACGTGCTGACACGGGAAGACCTGCTACGCGACATTGAGGAATTCGGTCTAGCGTTGGAGGGCAGGGATGCCAGCGAGGAGTGACACCGAACGAGCCCGGGCTGAGTTGCGCGAGCGTTTTCGGCCTGGCGTGCAGTACGACGGGCTACAGGCGGCCCAGGTCGGCAAGGTCGTCGAGGACGCCCTGTTCCGCGCGGCGATGAAGGGGCTCACGCTTAACGTCACGCTCGACACGGACAACTTCCACGTCGTAGTCACGGTCATAGACTCTACACCCGACGACCGCGACCGCCCGCCATACGACGACTGACGTGACTGGATGTCCCGTCCCCGTTTGAGAGGGGCGAAGGCTAGGATGGGGGTCTGGAGGCCACCTACGTGGCGACGTGGACCAGCCGCACCAGCCCCGACCGGAAGCCCGTGTGCTTGGGGTGCCGCAGCACCTCGACATGCGTGTACCCCGCGTCCCGCAGCATGGGGGTCAGGTCGTGCGGGGTCACGTAAACGCCGACGGGCGCCATGCGGCGTCCAGCGTCCAGAATGCCTCGCAGGTTGCCTTCGTGGGCTTCGAGGTTGTGTCCATAAGGCAGGTTCGTGACGACGGCGTCCGCCTCGACGTCCCACGAGACTGCGTCGCCCTCGCGCGGTTCGATCGTGTGACCGAAGTGGGCGGCGTTCTCGCGTGTCATGCCCACCATGCGCGGGTTCACGTCGCCGGCCCGCGCTTCGAGCCCTAGTGCGAGCGCTTCCAGGATGATCGTACCGGTCCCGCAGCACGGATCCACGATGCTGCGCGCTGGTGGCGCGACGATGTTCACCAGCGCGCGCGCGAGACGCGGCGGCATCGACCCCGACGTGCGGTAAGGACGCTCGCGATGCGGCGCGTACCCGTGCTCGCACTCCACGACGGCTTCTGGTTCGGGTAGTCTGGCAGGACGTTCGCGACGGCGACGATCGCGTCCAGCCGCTTCACGACCTCGTCGCCACCGAGTCGCGTGAAGTCGACCCGGAAGTCGTCGCCGCGTGGTGGATCGGCGGCAACGGCAGCTGCGAGGTCGTCGAGAGTCGGCGCGTGGGCGATGAACCGCGCGCCCCAGCGCACGTACGCTGACTGAGATACGCGCGCCACTGAGTCGCACCGCACGAACCCGTCGGCGCCAGGCGCGGCGCCGGTCAGGTTCTGGCACTCGCGGGCGATGAGTTCGTTACCCTCGTGCTCGATGCACAGGGCGAACCACGGATCGGCCGAGGCGAGAGAGAACGGCACATCACTAAGTGGCATAGAGAAACCGACCTCCACGCTGCGCCGCCGCCCTCACGCGGTCGTTCGGCGCGAGGCCGCAGTGCGGTTACGGGCCTACTATGATACGCCGGGACAGCACTCTGTCGGGTAGTGTCAGGGCCAACATATACACCCCCTCGGCAACTCTCTCGCCGAGCTGGTTCTTCCCGTTCCACGCGGGAGCGTCGGCGCGCGAGGCATGCACGCCGGCCGGAATCTGCCCCAGGTGCGCGTGCCACACAGGCGAGCCATCGACGGCGTAGATGTCGATGGTGACATTCGCGGGCTGGGCCAACTCGAAGGGGATCCATACCATCCGTCCGGTAGGGTTCGGGAACGTGGGCAGCAGGCGGGTACGCTTCACGCCGCCCCACGATACGAGATTCGCGTGTGTCAGGTCCGGGCGTGGGGCCGCGAACGACTCAGACCGCCACACGCCACGCCTGCTCGTTGCTGCGAACAGATACGACCCCTTGGTGGTGAGGGCGCTGATCCTGGCAGGTACGTAGGACGTGGGGTCCGCGGCCCAACTGCCGCCGTCGGCGGACCTCGACACCGTGGACGAGCCACGAGATACGGCGTAGTACCCGCCACGCGCTTCCACCACGGAAGCCAGCGAGATGTTCGTTGTGTCCTCGGTCGGATCCCACTCGCGGCGCGCCGGATCATACCGGTAGTTGAGGTCATCGCGGTCCATTGCGTACACGCCGGATCGGAGGGCACGCACCAATACTGGGGTCTGACCGCGCGGAAACCGCGTGCGCTGCCATGTATGCCCGCCGTCCTGCGAGCGTAGAATCCGCGCCAGCCCCGGCTCATGCGTCGTCACAGCGTAAAGCGCAGAACCGTGTCGCGTAAGGCGCTCTATGTCGCCCGAGAACTCGCCCCGCGCCTGCCAAGTCGCACCCTCGTCTTGGGACGCCAACAGTCCCCGTTGTGTGCCGGCAAGGAGGCCGTCATCCGTCCTGACCATGCAGAGGAACGCAGCGTTGGGTAGATCAAGCAGGCTCCATGATTCGGCGGCGTCGGCTGAGCGAAGCACGATCCATTTGTGCGGCGGCTCGAGGTTAACGTGCCGGTACGTCACGTACATGGCATTGCCGTCCGAGAGGAGAGCCACGTTCCTGCGCCGCGGGATGGGCGTCGCCGCCAGGCCCCATGTCTCGCCGTCGTCGAGGGAACGCCAGAAGCTGCCTGCGTGAACATTGGCGAGGATCGCGCTCGACGTCGCCACGAGCTGAGAGACCTGCGTCGCAACCACGCCGTTGTGAGCGGCGCGCCAGCTCCGACCCGAGTCCTCCGACCGCCGGATGCCGTCGTTCGTACCCAGGAGCAGTGTGGATCCGCGGCCGGCGCCGCTGCGTGTGTAGACGCCAGGGTACGGGTCTGTCTCGATACGCGCCCACGAAACCCCTCGATCGCGAGAGCGGAGGAGGCTGCTCGACCCAGCGTAGATCGTACCACCCACGCTGAACGGTGGACCCACGTTCCCCCGACCGAGGTCGTCCCGGGTCAAGGGGGTGTTCCACGTATCACCGAAGTCGAGGGATCTGCTTAGCCAGCCGTAGTCGTGAGAGTAGAGCATCCCATCAACGAACGTAACGAGTCCACGTGGTCGTACATCCTCTACGTGAACCCACGACTCGCCACGGTCGACCGAACGCCACAGGCGCAGGCGATCGCTAACGCCCACCACGATGGCGCCATGCGCGGTGACGCTCCGCAGGTCCGTGGGGCCGCCCGTCTCCCTCGATGGATCGTCGAGCCACGCGCGCGCCGTGTCGTCCCACCGGTGCACGCCCCAGTCGCTGGCTACGTAGAGCCGCCCACCGGCGGCTGCAAGATGGCGGCCCAGGGCGCCGATGAGCTCCTCGGCGATTGTGAGGGCCTGCCCCTCCTCATATCTGACGATCGTGGCTCCCCTCGTCGCGAAGACGACGTCGCCCATCGACACCATCCCGGCTGAGGTCCACCCGAGAGGGTTCTGGCTCATGTCGGACCATCTGAGACCGTCGTCCACGCTTCGTAGGAGTCCGGCGTTGGTCTGCGCGTAGAAGCGCCCACTTTCCGTCACGGCGATGCGATGGATAGGCCCGCCGGGCGGCCCTGTCGTCTGGCCGAAGCGCAATGCGTGCCCTGGGTACGTCATCGCCGCCAGGAGCGCCATACAGAAGAGGAGACGCATCTGGCGCTGCATACGATGCTACCGGCCTGGTCGGTGGGTGATTGCTTCGGACTGCGGATAGGATAGAATAGTTCACACAACGATTAAAGTAGAGGCGGGTTGGGTCTGGTCGTCAGTGAAGGGAGCGGACGCGTCCCCGCGCCCAGCCAGACAGATCGCGTCCCAGGAGTGTTCCCAGATGGTTGATCTCTGACGCATAGGCTCTCCGCAGTCGACGCCGTGTCTGAGGCGCCATCGGCGGAATCGCACGGCTGGTCAGCATCGACCTGGCCGTCTGGCGCGCCACGCGACGCGCCCACCAAGGGGCCGCCCGCGCGGCCCGATGCAACCACTGGGGCGGCTCCCACATGAGCGCGTGAAGCTTCCGGGCTGCCCACGGCCAACGCGGGCGGCCGCCTTCCCCGTGCGCGCCGCTGGTGTCGACACGCGCCGCGGTGTCTCCTACAGCTAAGTTCCGTATGTCGGCTTCAAGAACTCGGTCACATGCCACGTGCGGGAAGACACTCTCGTCGAGGGATCTTTGTACGACCCGCGGGTGCTCCTCGAAGCTCGGATCCTACTGAGGCTTCCCCGGCGGCTCCTGCGGCCGAATCTGTACGTAGAAGGCCCCAACCGGGATGCCCAACGTCGTCCGCAGGCCCAGTTTCGCCGCGCGCAGCTGAACTGGCATGCGTTCCTCTCCGTCAGTCGGCTGCCTGTCTAAGACGGCCCCACGTGGCCGCCAGCTTGCGATGAGCATGGACACCCGTTGTCACAGCGGGACGCTTCAGGACCGTGCCGGTGTCGTCCACCGCGTACACCACACCCTCGACGTATTGCACATCTACAAGGCTGCCCGTGGTTGGCGACGCGTCCGCCGACCACGCAAGACCATCCTCAGTCGACAGGATGCGCCCCCCGGCGCCAACGATCCAGCCGCGGTCGGTCTCACCAAAGGCTAGTCGGGCGATCGGATGCGTCCACGGCGCGGAGAGCGCTCCCTCGTACGTGGCCGCCTGCCACGTAGCGCCTCGATCGACGGACCACATGACGGGGAACTAGCCCGTGCCGGGGCCTTGGCGGGCGATGCCCCACGCGCGTCCGTCGCGCGAGAAGTGCGCGGCAACAAGCGGCTCGTCAGTGAGCTGCGAGGACGTCCGCCACCCGTCGGTGGTGTACCACACCCCATCACGCCACGGCGATCCTGCCACCCATCCCTCCTCCGGGGACGCCATGGTAAAGAACGTGCCTCTCACCTCAGGGCTGGTCGCCCTTGCGGACCAGTTGCCACCCCGTCATCGGTCACGAGGACCGCGTAGCCGAAAACCTCGCCCTCTCCTCGTTCCTGCACGACGCACCACGCGTACCCCGCCACGGAACTCCAGAAGTACAGACCGTGGACGTCTATCTGGCCGTAGCTGTTGGCGTTGGGCCCGCCAGCAACCATCCGCTGGAGCGCGGGCGAACCGAACCCCTCGGCGTCGAGATGCAACGGCTTCCACGTGTCGCCGCCGTCAAGGGTGTGAGCAACGCGCTCGGCGCCTCCGACCCACGCCTCCATGCGGTTGCGCCGGAACACGGAATTCGCGACGGCGCCCGCCTCTGTGACTGCCAGTCCGTCAACGATGACGGCTCGCCATCCTCGAGCTGCGTGCGGAAGAACGGTATCGTGATGTCCCGCCAGGTTCCGCCACCGTCGGACGTTCTGCTGCCCACGACCGAATCCGGCGCCGGCGCCCCTCTGACGACGGGCCCGACGATCCAACCGTCGTCGGCATCGACGAGCGCCAGGTCGTAGAGCCGAGGATGGAGGCCGGAAGCCGCGATTACCCACGCGTTGTCTTGGGCAGCAAGGCGGCAACAGACGCCGAGTGAAAGCAGGGCAAGGCACGCGGCGGCGGCCGGTGTACACTTGGGGTGCATTATGCCGTCCTCCCACGCTCCGCGCGGCTAGCTCAGAACGCCCGATTCCCAGAGGCCGGACGCGACCTTGACGTATATGCGGTAGCCGTTTGCGTCCGCGACCAGCCGGATTTCGCCTACTTCGCCCTCTGCCGAGCTCGGAGCCTCGGGTTTGGTCTCTCGGAGCCGGAGCGTGTCGCCGTTCACATCCAGGCTCGCGGTAGGTGGTCCGTCGTTGTGCATGCCAAGTCCGACCCTACCCGCGGCGTCAACATGGATGGAGTCCTCCGCCTGCTGGTTCGGCTCGACGTACACCACGCGCGTGTTGAACCCCGTCCCAACGCAATGCGCCTCGAGCCCGCCGTCCGGGGCGGAGAGGCGAACCAGCCGCAATGGACCGGGCCGGCAGCGGGACCATGCGCTTGGCGAGCAGGAGGACGTAAGCGGACGTGCGTACTGCTGCACGCGGTCGCGCGTGGGCGAGGCGACGGCAGCCGCCACGCGTAGACCCAGAGGCGACATCCGATATGTGGGCGGGCGGGCGCCCTGCTAGGACGTCGCAGCGTGTGCTGCGGCCTTCGTCCACCGGCATGCGGATACCTATCGAGGACAGAGCCACGATCAGGGCGCGGGCTCGGGCATCGGCTTGACCACGGAGAGGGTCGGTCCCACCTGGGTTCCGTCGCGGTACATCTCAATCGTATAGGTGCGGACGTCAGTCGGCCCGCCCGGTACGACCCCATTGTTGTCGTCCTTGAGATCCCAATACTGGGCCGTCCCATTCATGTCGCCACTGACACCATCCACATCGGGACGCCGGTCAGCGATCAGGATTGCCGGATTCTCTGTCACCATGTTCCGGTAGCGCCCAGGCGACAACGGTAGAAGTTCCGCCAGAGTGATGGCAGGTGTCGGACGCTGGTCGTCAACTCGGAACCCCCAGTCAAGGACACGCACAACATCGCCGGCACTGTCCCTTATCAGGAAGTACACGCGCCCACTCTCGTGCAAATCGTACTGGATCCAGTAGCCCGACGGGGCCTTCTCCGCGCCTGTCTGGGGATCGACATACTTGTCCGCGCGTGTGCCGCGTAGGCCGCTACCGGTGTTGTCTGGGTCCAGAGGATCTGGCGGCGGAGGGATCGCCTCGGCGAACCACTCCGCCTGATCCGTGGGTAGCTTGTCGCCATCGGGACCGGTACCGATGTTCCTCCACATCTCGCTGCTGACGGCTTCCCCCCATCTCTCCTTCTCAGTCGAGACATAGAAGTGGTTCTGGGGCGAAATGGCGTTGTCGTGGGTCCAATGGCTCTTCGTCAGATCCAGGTCCGGGGCGCCCGTGGCGCTCGTTGTCCATCCCCACAACCAGACGCCTTGGAAGCCATAGCCTAGAGCCATGCGCATCTGGTTGTGCATACCGACGTGGCCCTGCGTCTTGCTCTTCAGATCGATAGGGTCGTTTTCGTGCGTCTGTGCTGCACCCTCGACGAGGGCGTAGAACGGGAACGTATCGCCCGACGCTCCGCCGGTGCGGCTCTTCCACCAATTGTGGATCTGTCTCCACATCCGCCACGGAGGGCTCACGGCGTACCTCCACTTGAAGCCGGCCCACATGTAGTCGAACGGGGCTAGGATGAGTTTGGAATTGACCCCCAGATGTGTCTTCCCGCTCATGCCGTCGACGTAAGCCATGATCTTGGCCCCGTCGTCGACGTTCCAGCCGTACGTGCTGTCGGTGACGTTCGCCGGATTGTAGATCCGGTCCTGACCCACGACCTGCCACCACGTGTTGCTGGTCCCCGGTTGAGTGCGACCGTCGGCGTTTTCCGAGTAGATGAAGGGCCAGCTCTTGCCTCTGTCTACTTGGGCCTCGTGAAAGTCCGCAACGACGGATGCCATAGTCGAGGGAGTGACAGACGTGTCGTCCTCCTTGGCGGTGACAGGTTCGTCGATGACGTGCCAACTCTCCATCACCTCGTCCACGCCGGGCTCATCACAGATCGCGTTGACAAAGGCCCTCCTGAGCGCCCTACTGGAAAGCTGGTACATCTTCCCGATCCAGCCGATGCTGACCTTGATCTTGTATGAGTCCGGGATCAGCGGGTCGCTGTTCAACTTGACTGCCTGTCGGACAACTCCGACGTTGCGGTCGCGCAACGCCTGCTCGGCTACTGGCCCGGTTTCGCCAACGCGTCTGGCGTCGCTGAAAGCGATCCTGTCACACGCGATGAACGGATACTGCGCGTAGGGGAGTGGCCTCTGGATGATCTGGAGATGGTCCAGGAATGTGGGAGAGGCGCTCTCGTCCCACGCGATCTGGTTGTACCACATGCCTACCGGAATACTGAGGCGCGTGTCTACGCCCAGTTTCGCTGTGCCGAGAAGAATGGCCATCGTGCCTCCTACCGTGCTGTGCGTCCCTTGACACGTCCCCATGCAGTCACGGCCTGCCCCGCCGGGCCGACCGCCGTCGTCGCAGCGTGCCGCTTTATGACGGCGCCGTCAGCCGCCACAGCGTAGACGGCGCCGTCGATGTATTGGATATCGGTCAGCCCCTGCTTTGTGTGGGCATCCTCGAACGTCCAGTGGACTCCATCCCGCGTGGCAAGCACGACACCGGTAGGGCCGGCGGCCCATCCGCGCCCGTCAGGCGCGAAGGTGATCGACCCGACCCCAACCGAGCCCGTGGGACCAGACGCGGGCTCACCAGGGAGGTCGGCTAGCAGAACGGACTGCTGCCAGGTACGACCGTGGTCGTATGAATGCACCACGTTGAAGCGCGACATTTCCTGAAATAGCCCAGCAACCGCCCACGCCCGGCCATCCGTCGCAACATAGGCGTCCGCCACCCAGTGTCGGATGACATGGCGCCATGTGCGCCACCCGTCCTCAATCGTGTAGAGTCCCGGCGCCACCGGCCCGCCGCTGTGTTTGACCATCCAGCCACTCAGCCGGGACGTCATCGTCAGCCGCCCGCCGCCAACGCCGGGCGTCCCTGGCACGCCAGCGAGGGCAGCCGCTTCCCACGAGTGTGCGCCATCGCGCGTCGCGAGGGTGAGACTGCCGACGACATCGCCCTCGCCGTGGTGTTCCTGCACTCGACACACCACGAGCCCCGACTGCGAGTCCCAAAAGTGCACCGCCCCGACGTTCAACCGGCCCCGCGCCGCGACGGCCTGGACATCGGGATCGCTGGGCAACGCCGCCCTCAGGTGCACGAGCGCCCAGGTTCTTCCTCCGTCTGCCGTGCGCGCCAGCCTCTCAGCACCCCCGATCCACGCTTCCCGCCCGTCTACGACATGAACGGCGTAGGGAGCGGCGCCGGGCATGAGCTCAGGCCGCCCATCTGGACTGTACAGTGGCGCGCCATCGCGGAATACCGTGCGGAATAGGGGAATGTCTATCCGGTGCCACGTGGCCCCGCCGTCGGACGTTCTGTAGCCAACGAATGGTTCGGGTACCCGGACCCCTGGCGTGCCGGGCCCTACTGCCATGCCGTTGTCTCCGTCGGCGAAGGACAGCCGGAAGACGCCGTTGGCGAACGCGGGCAGAGATGTCGGCTGGGTCACGGCCCACGACGACTCGCCTGCGGCCCAGGCGACCGCGACCCAAGCCGTGGCCAGGGCGACCGTCGCGGCTCGCGCGATCTGCAGCTGGCGCGCGTTCATCACGGTCTCTCCCAGTGTTGTGGGATCCAGAGCGATGGCGCCAGTTAGCAGACGTGTGGACTCCATGCGCGGGGATACGAGTCCGGGGCCCTCAGGCGTCAACTAAG
>CAYYPK010000006.1:183677-231649 GCA_964473525.1 uncultured bacterium | reverse complement strand
CGCCTGACTTCCAGAGCCCGTCGGCGACCGTCACGAATATCCGGTAGCCGTTTCCGTCCGCGACCAAGCGTATCTCGCCGATTTCGCCCTCCTTGACCCAGGAGCGTCCGGCATGGTTTTCCGTAACCGGAGGGTGTCGCCGTTGACGTCGAGTCTTGCCGTGCGGGGCGGCTGTCAGACTGGGCCATTCGCGGGCGATGAGTCCGTTGCCCTCGTGCTCGATGGCGAGCGCGAGGCGCAGGGCTCGACTGTCGGCCATGATGGCCTAGCGAGGAGACATGGGAATCACGCTGCGCAAGGGCCGGGGCAGAATGTCCGACCGGCGATGTGGGTGCAGCGGGCGCAATGTGTCCCGGGACACCAATCCTGGAGACGCCTGCTCCTGCCTGGCTGACGCGCCCGGGAAGCGCGCCGCCACGTTGGTGGGCAGTGCCTGCGGCTTGATCTCGCCCGGGCCCTCCGCAGCGGCTGACTACCTATGCTGGAATCGTGGCCGTGACGCTGCTGCCGACCTCAGATCCTTCACGATACATCCGCACGGTATAAACCCCGGGATCCTGCAACGCGTTGTCGTTGTCACGGAGATCCCAGTACTGCGCCGTGCCGTTCAGATCGCCGCTGATGGCGCCAGTGTCGGGCCTCCGCGTCGCCAAGGTCATGTCCGCGAGCGTTACCAGGTTGCGGTACCGGCCTGGCGCCAGCGCGTTGACGTCCGCGGTCGTTATCGAATTGGTCGGCCTGTCCGTGTCGTTGCGGAACCCCCAGTCGAGAACGCGGACGACGGTGGACTGGTCATTCTCGATAGTGAACCACACCCGCCCGCTCTGGTGAAGATCGAACTGGATCCAGAACCCATCGATGGCGTTGCCGCCAGTCGGCGTGAAGTCGTCCCACACGGTAGCGACGAGGCCGCTTGACGAGGGTATGGCGTCGTCGTCTCCTGAGTCGAGGTGCTCCTCTTCGGACGTCGGTGAGGTGCTGAGGTTACGCCACATCTCGTTGCTGACCGCCTCGCCCCACTGCTCCTGTGCTGTGCTGACGTAGAACTCCGTCTGGATCGTGTTGTTCGTGTTGTCGTGAGACCAGTGACTCTTCGTGAGCCACAGATCCTGCTCGTCGGTGCTGCTGGTGGTCCACCCCCACATATACACCCCGGTGAACCCAAAGTCCTTCACCATGCGCATGTTGTTGTGCATATCGATGTAGCCCTGCAACATGGACTTGGCGTCGTCGGCGTCCGACCACTTTGCGCCTCCTGAGGTCGACTGGGCAGCTCCCTCGATGACTGCAAACACCGGGAACTTGCGGTTTGCCGTGCCGGCCGTCAGATCGGTCCACCACTCGTAGATGTACCGCCACTTGCGCCACGGCGGCAGCACGGAATAGCGCCAGTTGTTGGAGGTCCACGCATAGTAGAAGGGCGCGTAGATCAGGTCGGCAGCGACGCCATTGTGGGCGACATTGGCCATCTCGTCGGCGTACGCCTGGATCTTGGTAGCGTCGTTCACCGACGCGGCGCCGTTCTGGTCCAGGATGCCCAAGTTGGCCGGATCGTATTCACGGTCCTGGCTGACCACCTTCCACCAACTCTCGGTCTTTGCGGCGTTCTCCCGGCCGTCACCCCCTTCGGCATAAATAAAGGGCCAATTCCTCCCCCGGTCTACCTGTGTCTCGTGTACCACTTGCACGATCTCGCCCATCCTCTCGGCTGTGATGTCGTCTTCGTAGGGCCCGGACCCGAGTTCTGCGGCAGCGACAGGTTCGTCAATGACATGCCAACTGCGGACGATGTTGTCGACGTCAGAGATGTCACAGATCGCGTTCACGAAATCCTCAATGTCCGTGTCGTCCGCGGTATTGAACATCTTGCCGATATACCCCACGCTCATCCTGATGTCGTAGGGAGGATCGAAGGGTGAGGTCGACTTCGTGCGGAGTGTTTTCGCCGCGTCGATCATGTCCTCCCACCGCGTGGTCATGTCTGCGTATGACTCGGCACCCCGGAGGTTGTCGCTGACTATAAACGTATTGCACGCAATGTAGTCGTACTCCGAGGATATGATCGGCCGCTGTATGACCGCGAGATGCTCCTGGAAGTCAGGGTGGGCGGTCTCATCAACATCGGTCTGCATGTACCAGACCCCGACGGGCATCCCCAGGGTCGTGTCTCCCAGCTTGGGCGTGCCAAGTAGGATCGGCATCGTCTCATTCCTCCAGGCTGTCCCGGCCGCTCTTCAGGCGTCCCCATGTCGTTATCAGCGAGTCGATAGGACCGGGGCGGGGCGGGGCGGGGCCGCGCCTGACAACCATTCCGTCCTGTGCCACGGCGTAGACCACACCATCTACATACTGCATGTCCTCGACGGATGAGCGTAGCGGGCTCTGCTCGGGGGCCCATGCTAGGCCCCCGTTGGTGTTGAGGACCAAGCCGCCACCGCCGCCAACCCATCCCTGCCGGTCTGGTGCGAACGCGATCACGGTCGCCCCCGCACGCTCCTCCGCGCCAAGGTCAACATCCAATGAGTCCCAGGTGGCCCCACTGTCCTCGGAGTAGCGGATCGTCACCGGAGCCAACCTTGGCCCCGGGCCGCCCAGGGCCCACGCCCGGCCGTCCGCCCCCAGGAAGGCGTCATACACCTGACCTTCGAGCAGACGCCGCGGCGATCGCCACCCATCCTCTGTGAAGTAGAGCCCGGCGCGACCCACCGCACTGGTCATCCACCCCACCGCCCGCGACGCCATCGTCATCCGCAGGCCTCGAGCCGAAGCGGTGCGGAAGGTCCACGTGCGCCCCCCATCTTGCGTTGCCAGCGCCATGCCGCCCTTGAAGTCGTCTTCACCGCGCAACTGTGCGAGGATGGAGATGATTCCGACCTTGCTGTCCCAGAAGTGCACCGCGTAGATGTTCAGCCGGCCTTGCTGGGCAACGGCGTTGAATTCTGGAACATCGGGCAGCGTCTCATCTAGGTGGATGGTCTTCCACGTCTCTCCTCCGTCCTTGGTGTGCGCGAGTCGGGTCGCCCCGCCCACCCAGGCCTCGCCAGGGTTGACAAGGTGAACCGAGTACGCGCGGGCCCCCGCCAACCGTTCCTCGTGTCCCCGCTCGTTCACGCGAGGCTCCCCATCGATAAGCCGCGCGCGGAAGTGTGGAATGTGGATGTCGCTCCACGTCCGACCGGCGTCGGATGTCTTAATGCCAATGTATGAGTCGTCGACTCCCGGCCCGATTCTCCCACCGACGATCCAGCCATTCCACGCGTCAACGAACGACATGCGGTACCAGTCGTCACGCCCATCGCCGATTGGGGCGTCCCTGACGACTGTCCACGCCGCGTCGTGACCCTCCGCCTGTCCAAGAGCAGCCATCGGCGCGGCAAGTAACAGTGTCAGCACGCGGCATAGCCGACTGCGCATGCGGTCTCCCTTCCGCGGCTCCCGCCGCTGGCGCCCAGGGCAGAGCCTCGTCCGTCGTGGCGCCGTCGATCGCGGCGGAATCGGCACGGGCCCTACCCAGTCTCTGGCCGGGCCGCGGGGCTCCAGACGATCGGCTAGGGTATGGGCACCTCGACGGTAGCGCTGCTGCCCACTTCCGTGCCCTCGACGTACATCTCGATGGTGTAGTCGCCGTTGGGCACGCCCACGCTCTTGTAGTCCTCCAAGTCCCAGAACTGGGCAGTGCCGTTCATGTCGCCGCTCTCGCCGCCAACACTGGGTCGAGCAGCCACGTTCGTGTCATTGGACGGAATATTCCTGTACCGGCCCGGGGCGATTGGGTAGATGTCGCCCTCGTCCGTGCTGGCGTCGGGTGGATCCGTGCTCTTGTTGAACCCCCAGTCCAGCACGCGCACCACTGTCCCAGAGTCGTTCTTGATCTTGAAGAACACTCGGCCGTTGTCCTTGAGGTCGTACTGAATCCAGTAGCCGTCGTCGCAATTGGGAGTCTCGTCAGCGACTGTAGCCACGATCCCGCTGGTTGTAGGGATGGCGTCGGTGAAGAACTCCTTGTACTCCGTGCTCTTCACGTCAGACGGATCCTGACCCACGTTGCGCCACGTCTCGTTGCTCACCGCCTCGCCCAGGCGTTCCTCCTGCCCACTCAGCGTGAACATGTCCTGCAACGGGAAGTCTTCATCGTGCGTCCAGTGATTCTTGGTGTAGTCTAGATCCTCCGCAGTCGTCGACCCGGTGGACCACCCCCAGAACCCCACGCCCTGAAACCCGTACTCCTTGGCTACGCGGATCTGGTTGTGCATGTCGATGTGGCCCTGGGCCTTCTCCTTCACGTAGGTTACGTTGGCGAATGCCACGCCCTCCATGAGCGCCGCCACCGCATGCGACCCCGCGCGGCGTCGGACCACCATTCCTGTATGTAGTGCCACTTCCGGATCGGAGGGAGGACCGAGTACTGGAAGTGGCCGGAGGCCCAGGGATAGTAGAACGGCTGGAGCAGCGGTATCGCGTCGACCCCGTTGTGAGTGGCGTCCGCGATGGCGTCGATGTACGCCCGTATCTTCACGGCGTCGTTGGCGGCGCCGTTGATATCGGTGAACGTGTAGTTGGAGGGGTCGTACTTGCGGTCGGCCCAGCCCGCCGAGGGATTGTACACGGGCCACCAACCGTTGGCGCCCCCGCGGCCGTCGCCGTTCTCGGCGTAGATAAACGGCCAGTTCTTTCCTCTGTCGACCTGTGCCTCCTGGAATGCCTGGACGACCGTTGCCATATTCGCCGCCGTGACGTAGTCCTCGTTCGGATTCTCTGGGTCTCGAGGAGCTGCGACAGGTTCGTCGATGACGTGCCAACTCTCCACGACGCTGTCGACGCCGTCGACGGCGCAGATGTCGTCGACGAAGCCGTCTATGCTGGCCGTGGTGTCCTGGGTGAACATCTTGAAGATGTACCCGATGCTCATCTTGATGCGGTACGTGGGGCTTTCGCTTTGCAGGTCCACGGCCTGCTCGATCATGCTCACCACGCGTGCGGTCATCGTGGGGATACTTTCCGCGCCGCGCCGGCCGTCGGCCACGAGGAAGCGGTCACACGCGATGTAGTGGTATTCGGAGCTGTCGAGCGGGCGCTGGATGATGCGCAGGTGGTCTTTGAAGTCGGGATCGCTCGATTCGTCTTCCTCGATCTGGTTGTACCACTGCCCGACCGGCAGACCCATGATGTTGTACGTCCCGAGCTTCGGCGTCCCCAGCAGGATCGGCATGGTTGTCCTCCGTCGCGGGCTATTCTGCGCCCGCGCCACGAAACTCTTTTACATTGCCCCACATCGTGGGGAGCTTGCCGTCACCGTCGACACTCGTCGTTACGCCTGTCCGTCGCAGGATGGAGCCATTTCCGGCGGCGTCAGGGCGGCCGCCAACCGCGTAGACTGCGCCGCCAATGTACTGCGCGCTGTCGAGTCGTATCCCTGGCACGGTGGCCTCGATGCGCCAGGCGACGCCGTCGTCTGTTGTCAGGATGTGCCCGCCCGCCCCGACGGCCCAGCCACGCCCGCTACCGTCTTCGTTGTCGAAGGCTAGCCCCCTGATGGCATACGTTCCCATAAGCGAAGCCGGTAACTCTCCCTCGAACTCGGACGGAAGCCACGTCAGCCCACCGTCAGTCGAGTGCGCGATCATGAAGTCTTGCTCGGCCCGGTGCAAATCCGTGATTGCCCACATCTTTCCGCCCGACATCGCGTGGATGTCGGCCACCTGCGCATCGAAGAGCGATGTCCATGTCTGCCAACCGCTCGTTGTATAGCTTAGGGAGTGGGGGCTTGTGGACCAGCCCTCGGTCAGTGACGCCATCACCAGACCTCGTCCAAGCGCCCCGTCCCCTTGGCCGGAGTTGCTGGCCGCTACGTAGCGCCAGGACTTGCCACCATCGTCCGTCGCCAACGCCAGGTTCCCGCGGGAATCTCCCTCGCCGAGTTTCTGCACGGCGCACATAATCACGCCGGAAGACGCGTTCTCGAAGTACACCGAGTAGACATTCAGCCGCCCCCTTCGCTCGGCTGCCCTCACCTCGGGCGAGTCCACGATTCCCGGGCTGATGTGGATCAGCTCCCACGTCCGCCCACCGTCGACGCTGTGCGCAAGCCGCTCCGGGCCGCCGATCCAGCCCTCCTGCGGGGTCAGAAGCTGCACGCTGTAAGGCGATGGGCCAGCTTGGGTCTGAGGCTTACCAGTTACAGTTATGACCGGCTCCCCATCGCGGTACCGCACGCGGAAGTCCGGGACGCGGAGGTCCGTCCAACTGGCGCCGCCGTCGGTAGTCCGGTACCCAACGAGCGCGTCAAGTACGTCCCGCTCGCTGGACATTCCCCCGATGACCCATCCGTTGTTGGCATCGGCGAACGACAGGCCCCATCCGCCACCGGCGCCCACCTGCAGGTTCCCTTCGTGCACGACGGTCCACAGGGGCTCTGACGCGTGCGCCGGTGCGAGACCACACAGCAGCAGGTGGCCGACGGTCGCCGCGAGCGCCAACCCATGGATAAGCGGTCCTACGCGTCGACCCATCGGCTGCCCTCACTGAGGTAGATAGGAGACCCGAACTCCACGGCGCTCACGAGTTGTCGTAGGAGGCAGCGACCGACGGGCATGCCCATGACCGTGTGCAGCCCGAGCTTCGGCGTCCCCAGCAGGATCGGCATGGTTGTCCTCCGTCGCGGGCTATTCTGCGCCCGCGCCACGAAACTCTTTTACATTGCCCCACATCGTGGGGAGCTTGCCGTCACCGTCGACACTCGTCGTTACGCCTGTCCGTCGCAGGATGGAGCCATTTCCGGCGGCGTCAGGGCGGCCGCCAACCGCGTAGACTGCGCCGCCAATGTACTGCGCGCTGTCGAGTCGTATCCCTGGCACGGTGGCCTCGATGCGCCAGGCGACGCCGTCGTCTGTTGTCAGGATGTGCCCGCCCGCCCCGACGGCCCAGCCACGCCCGCTACCGTCTTCGTTGTCGAAGGCTAGCCCCCTGATGGCATACGTTCCCATAAGCGAAGCCGGTAACTCTCCCTCGAACTCGGACGGAAGCCACGTCAGCCCACCGTCAGTCGAGTGCGCGATCATGAAGTCTTGCTCGGCCCGGTGCAAATCCGTGATTGCCCACATCTTTCCGCCCGACATCGCGTGGATGTCGGCCACCTGCGCATCGAAGAGCGATGTCCATGTCTGCCAACCGCTCGTTGTATAGCTTAGGGAGTGGGGGCTTGTGGACCAGCCCTCGGTCAGTGACGCCATCACCAGACCTCGTCCAAGCGCCCCGTCCCCTTGGCCGGAGTTGCTGGCCGCTACGTAGCGCCAGGACTTGCCACCATCGTCCGTCGCCAACGCCAGGTTCCCGCGGGAATCTCCCTCGCCGAGTTTCTGCACGGCGCACATAATCACGCCGGAAGACGCGTTCTCGAAGTACACCGAGTAGACATTCAGCCGCCCCCTTCGCTCGGCTGCCCTCACCTCGGGCGAGTCCACGATTCCCGGGCTGATGTGGATCAGCTCCCACGTCCGCCCACCGTCGACGCTGTGCGCAAGCCGCTCCGGGCCGCCGATCCAGCCCTCCTGCGGGGTCAGAAGCTGCACGCTGTAAGGCGATGGGCCAGCTTGGGTCTGAGGCTTACCAGTTACAGTTATGACCGGCTCCCCATCGCGGTACCGCACGCGGAAGTCCGGGACGCGGAGGTCCGTCCAACTGGCGCCGCCGTCGGTAGTCCGGTACCCAACGAGCGCGTCAAGTACGTCCCGCTCGCTGGACATTCCCCCGATGACCCATCCGTTGTTGGCATCGGCGAACGACAGGCCCCATCCGCCACCGGCGCCCACGTGCAGATTCCCTTCGTGCACGACAGTCCACGCCGGCTGCTGCGCGAGGGCCGAGGCTGCCCATAGGCCGAGCAGAAGAGCTACCGTGAGAACTGACTGACTGGCCCTGGTAGCGCGCGACGTTGCCTGTGTGTGCATGCGCAGGCCTCCTCGGAATACGCTATACGGACTGGTTTAGGATACTGCGGGACATGAGCCGGCAGGCGTGCAACGCTCACCGGCCCCTCCGCGATGACATCGCTCATGCCCGTCGCATCCATGGCCCTGCGTATGGTGTCGATGCCACAGACGCGTGATGCCCGCCGTAGCCGGAGTCCCCGCCCGGATCCTGGTGCAATTGGGTCTCTGCCCTGGCGTGTACCTACCGACCTTACCCGCAGCCCAAGCTCCTGACCCCAGCCGTCCTACCAGGCGCGCTGGACGGTCGGTTACGACGACCGGCTGCGGCGCTAGGCGCGGGGCATCCGCCCGCCCACGCCAGCCGGCCCGGGCCGCAGCTGCTGCGCTGGGCCGAACCACGGCCAACCAGCACACCATCAGCCTCTGGAGCGGGATCCTGGCTGGCGCTAGGACAGCGTGGCCCGTTGCCATACGGAAGACGACACCTTGACGTAGATATAGTTGGTGCTGCTGATGGTAACGATGCGTATGTCTCCGACGGCCCCATCGCCCGACCCGGGAGCGGATGTGCCGATGTCGCCGAGGCCGATGGACTCGCCGCCCACGGCGAGGTTCCCGTCCCCGTCGACCACGAGGGAGTCCGTCGGCGCGTCCGCATCGACTGCCACGATCCGCTTGCCGCCGCCGCCCGAGAAGCGCGTCAGTTCCCAGTTGTCGGCCTGCGACCGCATCTGGAACGTGGATCCGTTGGTGTCCTGGAGTCGGATACGCGGATTGGTCGAGACGATCTCCAGGGGTACTTCAGGTTCGATGGTGGCGAGGCCATCGCCGATCCGGACGAAAGATCCCGCATCGTGCCCCAATGAAAGGTAACCATCGACCGCGGTCATGTAGCACGCAAGGGCGTATCCGCCCGTATTGAGAACCGCTGAACTCACCAGCCCGGTCCCTAGAGCGATCTCCACGGCCCTCAAGTCGTCGTCACGCTTGTCCATGTACGATGCGTCGACAGAGGTCGTGCCGTCACTGTTTGTACCGAGATTCACGATGCTATCTGGGAAGGCCGCTGCCATATGAGTCACTCCTCTTGCGTAGTTATGTACACTAGGCCGCTGTTCTCGACCTTGTACGTGGCCTCGGTGTCAAGGTTGTGTATCTCGCAGATGTCGGCCCACAGGGCCGCGCACCGGTCGTGAGCCGCGGCTTCGAAGAACTCTTCCTTCTGTAGCGCAAGACGCGCCGCAGCAACCTGATCCTGTTGCCCCACACGCATTCTAAGTGCATGGCGGTATGTGGACAGCTCGTCTGGGTCCAGTATCACCGCGTGGGCCGGCTCGTTGGCTTCGTCCGTTCGAATGTCCGTGTCCAAGTTGCTCGCGTGACCTCACAAGCTTGCTGTGCTCGGCGCCGGCCCCGGAATGGCTAGGGCGACCCCGGTGGAAGTCGGAATTCATGGCGATATACGTCTACATACTACCGAATCCGTGTGCGGCGCGCAAGGGCGTATCGTAATTAATTGACCTGACACGTAAGTATGTGTGCCAGGGCGCGCAGTGAATGGTAAGTTCCCAGAAGATGCGGGCGGGTCACTGCCGCCAACACAACAGATCACGAGACAGCAGCATCTGAAGTTGCTCGATCTCGGTGGCGTACGCGCGCGACAGCCGAATCCGTGTCTCCGCCTCCATGGCCGGGGTCGCGCGGCTGGTGAGCATCTCCTTGGCGGTGTGGCGCACAGCGCGCCGGAGCCAACGAGGCCCTACACGCGCCGCTGCGCGGAGCCACGGCGGAGTGTCGCCTATCAGCTCTCGGTGCAGCCACGCCGCCCACGGCCAACGCGGCCGGCCGCCTTCACCGTGCGCGCCGCTCGCGTCTACGCGCGCCGCGGTGTCGATACTCAGGAAGGCGAATATGTCGGCGCACGCCTGGCGGGCGTCGCGCTGGAGGTCGTCGAGCAGCAGTACATGCACACGTTCGTCCCCGAACGCCTCCTGGTAGCGCTGGATGTGCGCGGAGTAGAGGCCCCGGCGGACATACCGTCGCCACTCCTGCCTCTCCCCATCCGCGTCGATGCACTGCTCGAATGACAGCGGCTCGAGGCCATGCCGTCGGTAGTGCCAGTACTCGGCATACGCCCGGTCTGTCGGATTGCGGATCGTGATGACGACACGCGCGTTGCGTAGTTCGTCGCGCATCCGCGCGCACGCGGCAGCTGAGTAGAGGTAATTCGTTGAGGCCTCAAACGCCAGCTGCTCCTCGCTCGCCCCTTGGAACAGGTCGTAGTACGCCGCCTCGTCCATCGGCGGGAACCCGGGCGGGAAGGCGTGGCAGTAGTAGTGTGGCTCCTTGCGCGACGGCGCGTACACCTGCGGATGTTGGCTCAGGTAGTGAAATAGGGATGTCGTACCGCACTTCGGCGCGCCGACGATGACGAAATCCGGCCCACGGCGCGTCACGCCTCGTGCCCCCTTCGCATGGCGCGGTCCGGCGAGGTCATGTCATGGGGCCTCGCCCGCCCAGGGCTGCGTCTCTGTTGCCACCGGCTGTCCGGCCGCAGCCGCGTCGGCGATCGTCAGGCCCAGGTAGTGATCCTGGCACGCTTCCGCCAAGGGGTAGAAGTCGACGCCTTCGCGCGCGCTCTCGTCCATGCGCAGGAGGCAGCTACCTATCGCAATCTCCTCGTCGGCAAGCCTGCCGGGGGCGAGCGGGTTGCGGTACACCCACTCGTCGCCCGCCTGGATGCCCTTGTGGTGATAGCCTTCCAGGTTGCCGTTGGCGCCGGCGTCGTGGCGCTGGAACCGAACGCGATGCGGGCTGGAGGGGTCGGACAGCCAGACGGCTGCGTGGTCGATGATCTCGCCGCGCTCGCCGCGCACGAGAACCCGCTGTCCGCGGATGTAGCTGAAGTACTGGTCCGAGCTGAAGTCGAAGACCCCGAGCCGGTCGCCGAAGTCTAGCCAGGCGATCTGCTGACGCGACGTGCTGATGCGCTCCTCGTCCGGCGGAGCGTCCCGGCTGGCTCCCGCGACTCCCGGCTCCTCGAACGTCCGCGCGGTGACGGTCGCGTTCTCGTACGTGACGCCGAGGAACCGACGCACCAGCGAGATGCCGTGGTACCCGTGACACACGGAGACCTGCGCTTGCGATACGCGACCCATCTTGCCGCTGGACGCGAAGGCGAGACGCGCCGCGTGATGCGGCTGCAGGTGGAACTGCTCGGCGACCTGCACGTTGCCGCCCGCCGCCTGCACGTCCCCGTGGAGAGAGCGCATGCCCTCCAGGTCCGGCGCTGGCGGTGTCTCTGAGAGCACGGGCATCCCGCGTCCGACGAGTTCCCGCACAAAGCCCGGGTTCGGATCCCACGACACCGACGTGACGACGAACGTCGGCGATGTCGCCGCGAGCAGGGCGTCGAGGTCGCGGAACGTGCGCACGCCGAACATGCGTTCGAGTTCCTCACCGCGCTCCTGACGCCGCGCCACGACGCCGACGATGTCGAAGGTGTCGGGGCAAGCCGCCGCGATTCTCAGATAGAACTCCGCACGCCAACCCGACCCGACGATGCCGAACGCTGTCCTGCTCATGGCTGATACCGTCTCCGTCGTGGCTCCGCCAGACTGCCTAGGTGGCGCCTGTCCATGCTTCGTGAACCTTGATGATTGCCTGGGCGATGTCGTCCATGTCGTCCCGAGGCCCCAGCAGGTGACTGTGCGTTATCCGCACCGACTGCGCGCAGACGCGCTCCGCATTTGGGCAGGGCAGGGCGCGCACGAGTTCCGGTCGTGTCCTCGCCACGTGGCGCAGCTGGGGCGAAGACGCCAGAGGCAGTCGGTACCCCGACCCAGCGGGAATGCCCTCGGCGTTCAGCGCGCGGATGAAGTCGTCCCGCGACCGGCCGCCGAACTGGGTCGCGTCGTGAAGGAGCATGTAGTGGTGGTAGCCGTGCATCGTCGCGTATGGGGCGACGTGCGGCGGCGTGATGCCAGGGACGCCTTCCAGCAGCCCGGACAGGTACGCCGCATTCTCGCTGCGCGTCTTCGTTTCAGCCTCCAGGCCCGGGAGCCGCGTGGACAGTAGGGCCGCGAGATACTCCGAAGTGCGGAAGTTGCCACCGAGGCGGGGCGGCGACCACGTTTCCCCGTCGGGATGCCTCCCGCAGTCCTTGAACGCGACGACTCGACGCCACACGTCGACGTCGTCCGTCGTTACGGCGCCTCCCTCGCCGGACGTGAGGTTCTTGGACGACTGGAAGCTGAACGCCCCCGCGTCGCCCAGCGATCCCACCTTGCGCCCGTCGACCTCCGCGCCGTGCGCCTGAGCGCAGTCTTCGATGATATGGAGTCCGTGCTTGTCAGCGATTGCGCGCAGTCCAGATATGTCTGAGGGGTGGCCACCAAGGTGCACGGGGAGGATGGCAACCGTCCGCCCGGGCTGCACAGCGGCCTCGACGGCTGCCGGATCGATCGTGCGCGTGCAACTGTCGATGTCTACAAAAGCGACTGAGCAGCGTCGATCGAGCGCCGCGCTGGCTGTCGCGATGAAGGTGTAGTTCGGGAGGATGACCTCGCCGCCGTCTCGGAACCCGTCCAGATTGAGGACGGCTGTCAGGGCGGCCATGAGGGAATCGGTGCCGTGCGGCATCATCTCGCCGAACGCGGCTCCGCAGTAGCCGGCGAAGGCGTCCGCAAACGCGCGCGCCCTAGGGGCAGGCGAGGCCTCTACCCCACCGACGAAGACCTCCCGGAACTGCTCGCGGATGTGGTCGTCCCACGCTTCCGCGTCGCTGCGAGGCCACTCGGGCCAGCCGCGCGTACGAACCGGGGCGCCACCGTCTATCGCGAGCGTGGCGCCCATATGCAGCTCCTGACGGCGTCTCGTCTAGACGATGTAGTCGTTGACGATGTTCTCGATCATCTCCTGCCGACCGGACGCGTTCGCGTCCGCTTCGCCCTTCTCAAGCATGTACTTCTCGAGGTCGGCGAAGGAGGCCTCGCCCGCCTCGATTCTCGCGCCGATCCCCGAGTCCCAGGAGGCGTATCGGTCCTTGATGATGTCCTCGAAGACGCCGTCCGCCTGCATCGCCGCGGCGATCTTGAAGCCGCGCGCGAAGGCGTCCATGCCACCGATGTGCGCGTGGAACAGGTCGACCGGCTCGAAGCTCTCGCGGCGCACCTTGGCGTCGAAGTTCAGCCCGCCCGCGCCGAGACCACCGTTGCGCAGTACCACGAGCATGACGCGCGTTGTCAGGTAGATGTCTGTCGGGAACTGGTCGGTGTCCCAGCCCAGGAGCATGTCGCCACGGTTCGCGTCGATGGACCCCAGCATGTCGGCGGACGCGGCGAGCTCCAGCTCGTGCATCATCGTGTGACCGGCGAGCGTCGCGTGGTTCGTCTCGATGTTCAGCTTGAAGTGCTTGTCGAGATCGTACGTCTTGAGGAACGCGATGCAGTTGCCCGCGTCGAAGTCGTATTGGTGCTTCGTGGGCTCCATCGGCTTTGGTTCGATGAGGAATTGCCCGTCGAAGCCGATGTCGCGCGCGTGGTCCACGGCCAGGTGGAAGAACCTGCCCAGGTGGTCCAATTCGCGCTTCATGTCAGTGTTGAGGAGCGTCGTGTAACCTTCGCGGCCGCCCCAGAATACGTAGTTCTCGCCGCCCAGCGAGTGCGTGACCTCGATGGCTTTCTTGACCTGCGCGCCGGCGTACGCGAACACGTCGGCGTTGCAGCTCGTGGCCGCGCCGTGCATGAAGCGCGGATTCGTGAAAAGCGATGCGGTGCCCCACAGGAGCTTGACGCCCGTGGCTTCCTGCTGCTCGCGCAGGGCCTCGACGACGGCGTCGAGGTTCGCGTTGGTCTCGGCTAGCGATGCGCCCTCGGGGGCGACATCCCGGTCGTGGAAGCAGTAGTAAGGCGCCCCGATTTTCGTGAAGAATTCGAACGCGACCTCTACACGCCGTCTGGCGTTGTCGACGGAGTCTTCGTCGGCCTCCCATGGCCGCTGCATCGTACCAACGCCGAAGGGATCCAGGCCAGTGCCCCTGAACGTGTGCCAATAGGCGACGGCAAACCGGAGGTACTCCTTCATCGCCTTGCCAGCGACTACCTCCTCCGGGTTGTAGTGCCTAAAGGCGAGTGGGTTCTTGGTTCCTGGGCCTTCGTATTCTATCGTCGGAACGTCGGGGAAGAACTCCGCCATGCCGCTTCCTTTCATGCTGTTTGCGCCCGCCTTGGTAACACATTCCGTGACTCTGGGCAATCACTCGACACGGCGGCAGAGAGCGATGGCAGGCGCGACACGCGAGGGCGGCGTGGCTCGGTGTGCGGCAGAGGCGACGCTACTCGCGGCGACTGTCGAACAGCTGACTCCAGCCCTCCGAGCCACCGTGAGCCGTCTCCGTGAAGCGGCCTGACGTGTGCGCATCGATGACGCGACGCCAGAACTCTCGGGCAGCGACGTTGCTCGCGAACTGATGCACCTTCCACTCGCCCGGGAACATGTCGAGCAACTGCGTGGCCGCCGAGGCGCCGATCCCCTTCCGCCGGTATTTCCGCATGACGAAGAACTCCTCGATCGAGTGCGCGCCGTCATCGGGAGTCGATACAAGCGCGAATCCCGCGTGTCGGCCGTCGACCTCCAACAAAAAGGCGTGGCGCCCTTGCCGAGACCAGAAACCGTCAAGGTAGGACGCCTCGTAGAGCCCGTCCGGGCCTACGTCCCGGCTCCCGAACTCCGAGAAGTCGTAGAGATACAGCTGGTTCAGGCGCTCGACAACGCTCCGATGCTCCGAGGCGTCTACCAGTGTGACGGTCATCGACGCTCCTATCCTGATCCGATCCTGCAATGGCGTGCGTGGTTCTATGTTGACCGCATGCCGGATGCACAGCCGCGCGGGTGTTTAGACTGAGGGAAATGACCCACTCTCGCGGCGAATACCGGGTACACTGCGGGCATGAAGATCTACACGAAGCGAGGCGACGACGGCGACACGGAGGTGTTCGGTGGTGACCGCGTGCCGAAGCACAGCCCGCGTATCGAAGCCTATGGCACGGTGGACGAGCTGAACGCCCATCTTGGCGTCGCCATCGGAGCCCTGGACCGCAACCGCGACGGCGATGTCGCAGACACGCTGGAATGCGCGCAGCGACGACTCTTCGAGGTCGGCGCCGACCTGGCGACGCGCATCGCCGACGACGGCTCGACGCCGACGAGCATCCGCCGGCTGACGGAATACCAACCGAGCGAAGCCGAACGCGCCATTGACGCCTTCGACGCGACGCTGCCTGCTCTGCGCGCGTTCGTCCTGCCGTATGGCCCGGAAGCGGCAACGGCCCTGCACGTCGCGCGGGCGGTGTGCCGACGCGCGGAGAGGCGTGTCGCGGAACTCGCCGAGCGCGAGCCGACGAACGAACATGTGCTGGTGTACCTGAACCGACTGTCCGACTTGCTGTTCGTCCTGGCGCGGGTCGTTAACCACCGCGCGGGAGTCATCGAGCCGGAGTGGAATCCACGAGCGGAGGGCGAAAACGCGTGACGCAACCAACCGACGGCGGCGGGCAGAGCAAGGGCAAGCTGCTCATCATCGCGGACCTGTTCTTCTTTGCGAAGCTGCGCGAGGCGGCGATCTCGCTCGGATACGAAGCGACCGGCGCCGGCAACATGGACATCGCGCGTAAGAAGATGACGGAGGACGAATTCCTCGCCGTGTTCCTGTCCTTCAACAAGGACGGCTTCGACTGGGAGGAGTTCCTGACGCACGCCCGATCCGCTCCTGAGACGCGCGAGCTGCCCATACTCACCTTTGGGAACCACGTTGACACGGCGGCATTCAGCCGCGCGGAGGAGCTCGGCGCGGACATGGTCGTGCCGAATTCGCAGATCGCGTCGGACTTCCCGTACGTGCTGACGTCGCTCCTGGAGTATTGAGCGCTTGGGCCGAGCAGCCTAGCCTAGCGGTGTACCCGCGCAGACGATGTAGCCATTCGGGTCGACGAGTATCGTGTCCCTGAGACCGTAGTCCTTGTCCTCGGGCGGGTGCTCGCGGATCGCATCGAACGACCGAGGGAAGCCGTCTTCCAGCGCGCCACGCGTCTTGACCTCGGCATAGAAGCGGTCGACGTCCCGCACCTCTATGTACACGCCGCCGTCGATCCCCGGGGCCTCGGGCGCCGTGCCTTCGCGGAAGTGGATGTCGTGCCCGCCGAGCGACACGGCCGCGTAATCGCCGACGCCCTCGGGCGACGACATGAAGACGACGTCGAAGCCCAGCCGATCGCGATAGTATTCGACGGTCGCGGCTACGTCGGGAACCGTGAAGATCGGCGTGATGCCAACTACGCCGTCACCGATTGATTGCATCGGGCGGTCTCCCTCAGGAGGTCGTCTAGCGGGATCGTACCGACGTGAGGTGGTCACCCAATCGCGCGACCATCCGGGCGACCGCCTCGCGCCCGTAGCCGGGTGACGCGTCCCGTGGGTGCGGACCCGCGATGCCGGTCGGCTCTTCGGCGTCGACTTCGGTCAGGCTCGCGTCTACGCACTCAGGCCGGAGCGCCCACAGGAGCGACGTCTCCCACTTCGCCGCGTGGTCGCCGCGATAGCCTTCGTCGGACACCAGGTCGTACCCAATGAACACGTGCACCGCGCACGCGCCACCTTCGGCCAGGTAGGCCTCGCGCGCCGCCTTCGCCGGGCCGTTCTCAGGATAGTGACCCGTGATGCAGACGATCTCCTCGAAGCCCAGCGACCCTATCTGGTGGAAGGAGCGCTTCACCAGCTCCTCGAAGAAGCTCCATCCGCCGCCTTCCTCGGCGCGCTTAGCGTTGGCCTCGAGCTTCTCGAATGGGATGCCGTACGCGTCGGCTACCTCCGGCCGGTGGTCCCGCGTGAGCGACGTGAACTTCTCCGGGTGATAGACGATTTCGAGGATGTCCGCGCGGTTATCGCCCCAGTAGACCGCCGGCATGACGAGCCCGCCGTGTGCTTCGGCGAACTCACAGCACAGGGCGTGTGCCTTCAGCGCGTCGAGGCCAACGGCGTTCTGAGGGCCGTGCCACTCGAGCGTTCCGAGCGGCAGATAGGCGAGCGCGCGCTCCGTGCGCGCGGTTCGGATCTCGTGCGGCAGCATCTCCTCGTAGCGCACCTTGCTCGCCATGTGGTCTCCCTCACGCAGGCTTCTTGTTGATGTCGTGTCCGATGGGGTTTTCGCCGACCCAGCGTTCGTCGGCGGGCTCGGACGCCAGCTGGTAGCGCGTGTCGGATGTGATGCGGATGCGGTTCACGGGCGAGACGTTGTCGAGGGAGCAGTGCATGGTGAACATGCCGAAGACGAGCAGATCTCCCAGGCGGAAGCCACCGTCGTCTGCCGTCAACCAACGCCCGCCATACTGCTCCTGCACCGCCATCGGATCCTTGCTGAACCACCCGCCCCAAGGGTTGGGCTTGCCGCTGTCCACGTCGGTCGCGCCGTATCCCTCGCGGAGCTCGTTGTGCGTGTGGGAGTTCTCGAGGATCACGAGCGCGCCGTCACTGTACGGGACGTCACCGATGGGGATCCAGCTCGTGTACAGATTCAGCGTGCCACGCCCCATGTAGACGACATCGTAGTGGCAGCCTGTGGCTCCGCCGACTCGGACATTGCGCAGCCAGATGTGGTCGAACGGGCGCACTTCGCCACCGAGCATCGCCTCGTAGAACTCGATGACGCGACCCTCGTGGACAAGCGCCTTGAGCGCGGGGCCGTTGCGTAGGTCGTTCCCGAACGCGCGCGTGTCCGGCAGGCTCCCGCGGGTCGATCTGCCAGAAGCGATGCCTTCCATGACGCCGTGGGATGTCTCGATCTCGTCGACGGACGCGAGTCGCTCGAGTATCTCGCGGCGAGCGGCGGTGACGACGTCCCTGTCGAGGTAATCGCGGATGAAGATGTACCCGTCCCGCGCCATGCGCGCGGCGAGCGCGGCGCCATCGTCGCGGATGTCACTCGACTCGGTGATCCAGCCGAACTTCGCGGGAGAGCGGTCGAACTCGACACCGTGCGACGTGAACTTAGCCGGGCTGTCCATGGTCGGTCCTCGTCCGGTCCTGGAGCTGTATTGGGCGTGGCGCGGGAATGCCGCAATGTAACCGCATGCGCGGCCCCGATGGAAGGCGTCGCGCGAGCGAGCGCCTTCGAGGTTCCGGGCCGAGAGATGCATGCCTGCATGGTCGCGTGGGGCTCCGCCGCGTGGGTCGAGTTGGCGCCGGCGTCGCGTCGCGCGTGAAGCCGGCACAAGGGCCCCGAGAGCGGAGACGGCGTGGACTTGGCGCCCGGCAAGTAGTGGCTCTATATTCCTAAGAGTACGGGGTGGCCACGCAATCAACCGAGGAACGCCAAATGGGAACTCTTGCATCGTCCAGTCTCGCGCGTGGCTCCGCGGTCGCGCTTGCGGTCGCGCTGACCGTCCTAGCAGCGTCGACATCGTGGGCCCAGAACCCCGACTACAACCGCGTCGCCAAGCGCGGCACACCCACGGTCGATGGCGATCTGACAGACCGTGACTGGGAGGGCGCCGACTGGCAGGAGATGGACATCTACGCGGGCGGCGCCAGACCCGCCGGTTTCGAGGCGTTCTCCGCGGTTCTCTGGGACGATGACTACCTGTACACGGCGATTGAGGTAACGGACCGAGACCATGCCGTGCCCGTCGCGGTCGTTCCCGGCGCTGGCGCCCTATGGAATGGGGACTCTCCGCAGCACCGCGTCGACCTCGAGTACGACGGCATCCCGGGCTCCGCCGACGACATCGAGTGGGGGTACGCACTACAGGACGATGTCGTCCTTGTGAACGCCTGGGCCAGCGCGGGCAACATCGAATTCACCACCATGGAGGTCGTGCGCGACGACGCCAACGACAAGACGTACTACGAGACCGCCGTCCTCATTACCACCCATGAGACCAAGCAGCCGCTGAGCGACTACATCAACGACGAACCCGAAGCCAAGATCGGCTACTCGGACATGGTGAACGCCAACGACGGCGCCGCGCGTCTGGGGTGGCTGGAATGGTCATCTGGCATCGGCGCGGGGAAGAATGCGTTCCTATTCGGCACGCTGACGTTCGACCACCAACCGCAGACGGTCTATCCGGCCGGGAAGGTCGTGACTACTTGGGCTGCTATCCGCGCTGCGCGATAGACTCGGATGGCCGCGCCGGTTGGGCGCGCGCGACATCACCAGCCGGCCGCCGAGGAGCGGCGTCCGCGATGCGGCCAGCGGCCGACCGCGTGACGGATCCGCGCTAGTCGACGTAGAGGACGCCAATCCCGCCGCCGTCCTGGCCCGCGCTGTCGATGAACTCCCGGAACCGGCCGCCGGGACTCACCTCGTTCCAGAACGTCGGTACCTCAATCACGTACGCTGGGTCACGCGAGGTTTGCGGTTGGATGTCGTGGAACAGCACGGCTCCGCCAGGTGACACCATCGGGGCGTAGCGCTCGAAGTCGCCCTTGACGCCCTCGTACGAATGGTCGCCGTCGATGAACAGAAGGTCTATCGAACGCCCGTCAAGCACGTCGCGCACCTGGGCGACAACGGACGGGTCGCTAGAGTCCCCGTTCACGCATACCAAGCGCTGGGTGTCGAAGCAGAAGTTCTGGAAATGCGGCACGGACTCCGCGCGGTAGCCGCCGCCGCCTACGCCGTCTGGAATATCCACGCTTACGAGCAGCGCCTCGGGATGCGCAGCCTGCGCCCAACAGAACAGGCTGCCTCCGTACGCGGTGCCTATCTCAGCGACTACCCTCGGGCGCAGCGCGTACATCTCCTGCAACGCGCGCGTCATTTCGGACTCAATCTGGAAGAACCCATAGAGAACGCGGGCGGCGTGGTAGACGGCGGATGCGTCGAATGGGTCTTCACCGTCGGCCTGTACGAGGAGGCCCGCGCGGATCAACGCCTGCACCGCCTCCAGCCTGTGGCCACGCGAGGACGCCGACGGCCCGCCGGGCGCCGCGAGGATCGACTGGACGGCTTGCGGAGACCTACACACGTCGAGAACATGCCGGATCGCGTCGGATGACGGGAGATACCTTAGGCGCACCGGGCTCGTCTGACCCGAGGGAGAATGCTCGGCAGCCGCCACGCGCTGGACGTGATAGTGGAAGCTACCGGGCAGCGTCGCCGCGCGGGCGTGGGCTTCTTGCTCCGTCATCACGGCCGGTCGGTTGGCAACCCAGTCCCAGTCGTAGAACCGAGCCCAACGCGACGCTACCCAGGCGGCGGACGGCCCGTGCGAGTTCGGCTTGCTGACCGCTCTTGCTCCTACGAGGTCGCGGCAGGGGGCAGGCGGCGTTCGCCACCCCGGGGTCGGGAACCGTAGACGAATCTAGCCGGGGCGCCACCCAGTGTCAAACTGCACAGCTGCGCGCGTCATACCACGCGCCGGGCCGTACCTCGCGTGAGTGACACAGAGCGGCCACCCGTGGCGCTCGCCGCTGCCCCGGCGGCTCGTGACCCGCGATGGCTTTTGGCATAGAATCGCCGCGCTGCGACACACCTCCCACGCACACGTCAGGAGAAGCACATGAAAAAGGGCATCTGCATAGGCACCCTACCCGGGGGCATCAGCGACGGAGGTTTCGCGCTGGCCGTCGAGGCAGGATTCGCGGGCGTGGAACTGGGCACGCTGAACGACGACGAGACGCGCCAGAAAGCGGCCGCATTGGCGACGAAGCACGGCGTTGTCATACCTAGCATCATGAACTCCGTCCACTGGGCGAAGCCGATGTCGGACCCGGACGCCGCAGTGCGCCAGGAGTCCGTGGACGGCATGATGGCGTCGTTCGCGAGCGCGCAAGCTACCGGCGCCAGCACGGTGCTACTCGTCCCCGCCGTTGTGAACGACACCGTCACGTATGAAGAGGCGTGGATCCGGTCGCAGTTCGAGATACTCGGCATGCTCGACACGGCTAGCGAGACGAAGGTCGATATCAGCATCGAGAACGTGTGGAACAAGTTCCTGCTGAGCCCGACGGACTTCGCTCAATACGTCGACCAGTTCAACAGCGAGTACGTGACCGCGTACTTCGACGTGGGGAACATCGCCCTCTACGGCATTCCGCACCAGTGGATTCGCACGCTGGGCGCGCGCATCAGCAAGGTGCACGTGAAGGGCTTCGACACGTCGACGCGGCAGTTCACGCCAACGCTGCTCGGAGGCAACCTCGACTGGGGCGCCGCGATGGACGCCCTCAGCGACATCGGCTACGACGGCTGGGTCACCGCCGAGATGCCGCAGGATCGCGACAACCCGCGCGATGGCTGCTTCGCCCTGAGCGCGGAGATGGACCAGATATTCGCGGGTGATGTGTAGGCCCCACCTGCCACGGTGACGGTTCTTGAAGGCGCCCGGGCCTGGTACGGCCCGGGCGTTCGGCCGGCGCGGGCTTCCACTCCCGCGCGCTGCGGACGCTGTGAGCCGTCAGGATGTCGTTGCGCCACGACCTCACGCAGGTGCACGCGCAGAATGCTCGGCCAGGCGAGGGCATGGCGCCGCCGGAGAATCTGACGCATCGCGGCTGGCTCGGTGGCGACCCGGCCGACCGATCCCCAATGGCCTGCCGAGCCTGGATAGCGAGCTTACCTGACGAACGGCGCTACGAGACGCGCGCGACGCTGGTATTGGCCTTTGACCGGATTCGAGCAGCTGGACCGACACTTGAGTCGGCCGCGGACGACATCGACTCTCGGGCGTTTGGGCCGGGGGCTGTCCACACGCTCCTGGTGGATTCCTAGCTCTGAGGAGATGTTCGCCCTGCCGGATGTTGATTCCGCGCGCGATGACGCATCAGGGACGGATTTGCGGCCATCAGCGCCGTTTGAGGGTTCGCGGCCACAGCAGCTCGTATGGCGACGCCTGAATCGGCTGTGGCAGTATGACAGAATGACCCTCATCGGGAAACGGACTACGTTGCGTCGGCTTCATCAGGGCGCTGTGACAGACCGGGAGGCGGAGCGGTGAGGGACAACCCCGAGGCGGGCGACAGTGGTGTCCGACCTCCCGAGGCGCCTCTCGGCGTGGGACGTTGCCTCGTCCTCTGCGGTGTCCTCGTACTGGCACTGGCGAAAGCGGTGTCTGCAGACCCCCGGATTGTGTTCGCGAGCGATCGTGGCCGGGGGTGGGACATATACGTCATGGATGCCTTTGGGCGGGACGTGCGGAACGTAACGCGCGCCAACGACGCACGCGATGTCATGCCAGACTGGTCATCGGACGGTCGCCAGATCGCCTTCATCTCCACGCGCGGTGGCGATGGCTGGCCGGAACTGTATGTCATGGATGCCGACGGGGCACGTCAGGAACGGCTGACGAACAGTCCGGCAGGATCGTCGATTGCATGGCCAAAGTGGTCGCCCGACGGGCGATGGATTGCCTTCCAACGTGCTGGAATAGATGGGTCGGGAATCTACCTGGTAAGCGTCGACGGGAACACCGAGCGAAAGGTCGCTGACGGAGGCCATCCTGCGTGGTCGCCCGACGGACGTAGAATCGCCTTCCAGGGCCCCGGAGTGGGAGATGCCGATCTCTACATCGTCGACCTTGACACGAAGGCCGAGACGCGTTTGACACAACACCCCGACACAGAGGCCAACCCGGCGTGGTCACCGGACGGTCTCGATATCGTCTACGTCGCTCTAGAACCTCGTCGACGCCATCTGGTCCTAGTGGGCGCAAACGGCCTTGGTCGGCGCCGGCTGACCGATGGGCCAGCGTTCGATGCTCATCCCTCCTGGTCGCCTGATGCCTCGGAGATCGTGTTCCACGCCAGCGCGCGAGGAGATCCCGCCGACCCGAGGGCGCAGGTATATGTAGTGACAGTTGGCACGGGTGAGGTGCGCAGTCTCACCGACGAAGGAGAGAGCCGATACCCTTCGTGGCTTGGGCCGGGTGGATTGGCAGTTTCCGGCCTGGAGACGCGGTCCAGTACATGGGGACGGGTCAAGCTCTTCGGCGCGCCCGCTCGTTGAGTGCGGGTGCACCTGGCTACCGAAGAGCCCATGTCGCCTCTGCTGTAGCCCGGCATTTGCCTGCCGTGGGCGGATTCGACCACATAGTGGCAACTACCGGGAGGCGTCGCGGATGCTTATGGCGCGCCGACCGGAAGATCAACGAACTGGTCAGCGGAATGCGCCCTGTGATGCCGCGATGTCCTTCGTGCCGCAGTTACAGACCCTTGCGCCGCGCACGGTAGCCGCGAACGCAGACATGACGCTGTCGGTCATCTGTCCGAGTGACACGAACGGTCGGCCCTACGAGTTCCACGCGGACGTGACGCTGGAGGGGTGGGCGGACGGCGAATACGCGCCGTCCGTCGTGCCGACGACGGGAGCCGTGCATACGAGGCGTCCACAGCATCCCCCGATGAGTCCCGCCCTGTCGTGAGCGCGCCGCGCGTGGGCGAGGATACTTAGCACGAGCTATTGGAGGGGCCGGCGGAATGCAGGCGGGGCTGCACCCTCATACGTGCGAACTCGGACGGCAGATCGTGCGCGAGGCTGCTGAACGTGCCAGAGCTGCGCGCGGGGATGGTCTACTGGCCATGGGGGTGTACGGATCCATCGCGCAGGGCCGTTGCACCGCATGCTGACGTCGAGATGCTGTGCGTGCTGCGAAACGACGCGACGCGCGCATCGCACGGATGGTCTGTCGGCCCGTGGAAGGCAGAGGTGGGAGTTCTAGGCCGTGCCGCCATCATCTGGGACGCCGGCACGTTGGACGTGCATTGGTCGTTGACGCAGGAAGCCTATCTCGCCCTACACCCCATACATGACCCGGAGCGCCTCTTTCCCACCTTACGCGAGCACGGGTTCGGGCATTCGGTCACCCAGCTCAATCAGCAGCTGCGCGCGACGCCGATCGGGGAGCTGTACGAAGTCGTCGCCAAGGCGCCAGCCGCTCTCGAGACCGGCCAGCATGGCCCTCTGCCACTCCTTGTAGCCAAGGCGGCGACCGTAGCCACGTCCGCAATCGGTCTGGTGAACCGTCACTGCTACACGGTCGCAGGCGGGAGCGCCGCTTCGCGAGCAAGCCGGCAGACCGGCCTGGGAAGCTGTCGATGACCGAGACTCAAGGGCCTGTGTCCACGCGCTCATGCCGCGCGGCGTCTAGTGCACGTCAACCCGCGGGTCTAGCGTCGATCCAGGCGCGGTCGATCGGAGCGTCTCGGGCAGCCACGCGCTGAGGCCTGTCTCATTCGAGAGCCACAGGCTGTCCCGCGCCGACCACGTCCGCCGATCAGGGTTGGACCCGTAGAGCGCGACGTCGACTCTCGCGAAACAGTACGCGTCGTCCCCGTCGGGTGTCGGATCGCCCTGTTTCCGTATGTAGACGTGCTGCACCTTATCCAGCTCGATCCGGTACCCGTCGGGGTCGTTCTTTCCTCCGGGCTCCGACTGGTATGGCTTCACGGCTCCCACGAGGGCCGTCCCGTCCCAGACTTCCCCCAGCCAGTACTTCACGTTCGAGCCCTGCTCGAAGTCATCAATGGATGAATCCAGGGGGAACTCACGCCCGCCGCCGGCCCCAACGACGCCGATGTAGATGTGATCGTCGGTACCCGCATTCGCGCTGTCGGCAGTCCGGAGTCTCACGACGATGCCCAGCAAATCACTCATGACTCAGCCACCTTTCCATCCCGACCATAACTACAGAAGTGTTTTCTGTAGTCATATTCATACCCACTGCCAGCTTACCGCGTCAGGGCGGTCTCCGCAAGGCTAATTGCCCTGCCGTGGCGATCCATGTGGGGTGTTGAAGCTGCGTAAGCCTGGCGCTGACGCGCGGTGTTGGCCGCCACGGAGACCTAGGCCGCCGCCGGCCGCTGTGGTTCTGAGGGAACTCCAGTAGGCCTCGGCGAGAGGCGCATGGGTGGCCCGGACGGTGGCGATGTCAGCCGCGACACAACATGCAGCGGCCGGCCGGAGAGCCTCCGGCCACGCCAGTCCCCGGTACGCCACCCGGCGGGGAGGCCGACGGCAGCGTTCGTAGACTCGTCGGACATAAGAAGCTTCAGCGATGGCGCGCCATGGAAGAGCGACTCTCCCGACGGGCGTGCCGCCGAGTGTGAGGTCAGACGGTCGGCGCGACGACTGGCAACGAGAACTCGAACGTAGAGCCTTCGCCTTCACGGCTAGTTACATCCACGCTTCCGTGGTGCGCCTCCACGACGCGCTTCACGATCGCGAGGCCGAGACCCGTACTCGACTCACCCCCGGTAGGACGGACGCTCGTTCGAGCGAAGTCCTGGAACAGCTGTGAGATCTCGTCCGCTGGTATACCCGGGCCTTCGTCCGCCACGGAGACCCTGACCTCGTTCCCAGCGGATGTAGCCGCCAGGGTTACCGTCGTCTCCGCGTCGGAGAACTTGATGGCGTTAGTGACCAGGTTCGTAATCACCTGCTCAATCCGCTGGGGATCCATGAGCACACAGGGAAGGCAGGGACGCAGATCCATCTTCATCCGGATCGCCTTGGCCTGTGCTAGCACCTTCGCGGAATCGGCGCACTCCTGGATTACGGCCGTCGGATCAGCTTCCTCCATCTCCATATCCAGCTTCCCGGATTCGATGGCAGCGACATCCAGCAGGTCGGTGATGAGTCGCAGCATTCCGTCACTCGATCGCCGGACCTTCCGCAGCAACTCCTCCTGCTGCGCTGGCACTTCGCCGAACGCGCCCATGAGTATGAGATCGAGGAAACCCAGAATCGACGTCAGGGGCGACCTTAGGTCATGCGCTGCGGCGCCCAAGAACCGGTCCTTCAGGTCGTTGAGCTCTACAAGCTGCTGGTACAGATGGGTCTTCTCCATGGTGAGAGCCAACTGCCCAGCCAGCTGTTTCGCCGCCGCTATGTGCTTGGGCTCGTATGCTGCCCGAAGCGTGCTCGAGAAGAACACGAATCCGAGCGGTCGGCCTCGTGCGAGGAGGGGACAGGTGAGGCTGGACCGCACGCCTTCTTTGACTATCAGGCGCGCGGATTCGGAGTCGGGATGGTCGCGCAGATACGCCTCTAGGTCGTTGAGTATCCGGGCTCACCGGTACTGATTATCCGCTCGAGGCTGCTCCCTTCGAGAGGCTTCGCGAATCCACTGCCGATCTCCACGTCCTCGTACTCGCATCGGGCCCAATGCGACCGCAGGACATCTCCGCCCGGCTCCAGGAGCGCGAACCCAATCCCGTCGTATGGAATCACGCCCTTGAAGGCGTCGTAGACGTGGTCGAGAAGATCCTCTACCGTCGCGCCCGCGGTGGTCTGCTCCATAACGTCGTAGAAGCGCCCGTTGACCTCGGTCGCCTCGCGGTACCGGGCCTCGCTCTCCTCAAGGGCGGTGACAAGAGGCCGCAGTAACAGGCCCGCGGCCAGAGCCACCAAGGCGAGCCCCAGTCCCATGGACAGGGCTCCGGCCCGAAGGAACGGTTCGCGTATCTCCGCGAGGTCGATCTTCGCTACGACGCCGAGGCCCAACGTGTCGACGGGTTCATGCGCCGCAAGAACCCGCGCCCCGCGATAGTCCGCGCCCACGAGCGTGCCGCTCTCGCCTCTGAGAGCGCGTCGCATTGGTTCTGCCAGCGCGGAGTCCAAAGGCACGGAGGTGCGTTCTGCAAGGCCGCTGTGCCGCTGACGCATTACGAAGACGATCTCGTCACCCTCGCGACGCGCGAGGGTGAATTCTCCGGTCGCTCCGAAGCCCTGGAATCGCTCGTGCGCCTGGCGGACCTGCCCAAGCGTCGCCGCGGTGGCCCCACTTGGCACGTCGGTCGCCGAGTAGACCGCATCGAACTGCGCCACAGCCTCCATCAGGCGAGCTCGACTCGTTACGGTCTCCGTCAGGCGATCCTCCTGCTGACGGAAGGACGCGCGGTACAGGAGCGCAATCGAGCTGCCGGCGGTGGCGATGACGACCGCGGCAAGGATTAGATGCGTGTAACCCGGTGACAGAGCGTCTCTGGGAGTCCGCATGTGGGAGACCGGCGTGCGCGCGATGCGAACGCACGTGGCGCACATCGCGATCGCATCGTCGCATCCTGCGAGATGCGGAGCCGCAGAGCGCGATGTGCCTGCACGGGAGAGGATCTTCTCACAGTCGCGACTGTGCCACGCCCGAAGGCGCCGCCAAGATATGCGCTGGCGCGCGAGTAGCAGGGCAGCGGCCATGCCCACCTGGCGCGCGCCCAGAATCAGCGACTCAGCTTAACCCTCCCTCCACCTTGCGCCGTCCATCCCTCTATAGCAAGAATTGGAGAACAGATAGCACATCGGATCACAAGGAGGTCGCGTGTCCAACCCGCCTGATTCCCGCATGACCCGGGCCGGAGCCGGACCCTAGTGCGCGGCATGGGCCGCCACGGCGGCGTCGACGACGGTCGCAAAGTCAACTTTCGCCAGACGTATCCGCGGCTGCTGCGCTACGCGAAACCCTACTGGCGGCTGGTAGGGCTCATACTCGTGCTCTCGCTTGTGACCGCCTTCATGAGCGTCCTCCCGCCGCAGGTGATGGGCGTCGCGGTGAACGAGATCACCGGCAACGGTGGCATGATGCCAGACGCAGCGCCGAGCGTGGACGAGCGCCCTGACGTAGCTCCCGACCCACGCAAGCCACTCCCCATTGCCCCCTACATGCGCCGCGCCGCCAGACACGTGGCTAGCCAATGGATGCCGGAGTCTCACCCAACAGTCGTCATCGCGACTGTGCTGGTCGCAGCGTTTCTGGTTCTGTTCGTGGTCAGCCGCGTGTTCTCGGCGATACAAGGCATCGTCATGGCGAGGGTGGGTCAAGGACTCATCTACGACATGCGGAGCCAGGCGTATCGCCATGTGCAGAAGCTGTCGCTGAGCTACTTCGAGAACCAGCAGACCGGCGACGTCATGTCTCGCGTCGTGAACGACGTGAACTCGCTGGAGAGCGTCATCGTCGGTCCCGTTATCGGACTGATCACGGATGTGTGTCGGCTGGCGTGGGTGCTCTACTTCTGTATGCTGTGGGACTGGCAACTCACGAGCATGAGCCTCGTCGCCGCGCCCCTCCTGCTGCTGTCGACGTTCCTGGTCGGGAGGCTGCTGCGCAAGAACTTCCGGGAACTGCGCAAGAAGGTCGGCGAACTCAACGCGCTCATCCAGGACAACATCTCCGGCATCCGTATCATCCAGAGCTTCGTGCGCGAGGAGCACGAACTCGGCCGGTTCAACGTCAAGAGCCGCGAGAACTACACGCTGAATGTCCGGCTGGCCTCGATCTTCGCGACCTTCCGTCCGTGGGTGGACCTGCTGAACCAGATAGGCATCCTCGTCGTGCTGGGCGTCGGCAGCGTGAAGGTCATGAACGGCGACCTGAACCCGGGCATGTTCGTCGTGTTCCTGCAATACCTGCCGATGCTGTTCGGTCCCATCACTGGGCTGACGCGCTTCTACAACCACGTGCAACGCGCGCTGGCGTCCTGCGAGCGCGTCTTCGAGCTGCTCGACACGGAGCCCGGCGTGCAGTCGCCCGAGGGCGCCACGGTGTTGCCCGCCCTCCGAGGCGAGGTCGAGTTCCAGCACGTCGACTTCGAGTACCGCGACGCCGTGAAGGTGCTGGGCGATGTCCACCTGCACGCGAAGCCGGGCGAGATGGTCGCGCTTGTCGGCCCCAGCGGAGCGGGGAAGACAACGCTCGTGAACCTCATTCCCAGGTTCTACGACGTATCCGGGGGCGCGCTGCTGGTCGACGGCGTGGACGTGCGGGAAGCAGACCTCGACTCGCTCAGGTCGCAGATCGGCATCGTGTTGCAGGATCCCTTCCTCTTCAACGACACCGTCAAGAACAACCTGCGCTATGGTCGCCACAGCGCCACGGACGACGACCTTGTCGAGGCTGCGAAGGCCGCGAACGCCCACGAGTTCATCTCTGAACTCACGGACGGATACGACACGCTCATCGGCGAGCGCGGCGTGAAGCTGTCGGGCGGGCAGAGACAACGCATCTCCATCGCCCGCGCCATCCTCGCGGACGCGCGCATCCTCATCCTCGACGAGGCGACGTCCTCCGTCGACTCCGAGACGGAGATGCTCATCCAGCAGGCGATCGACAACCTCGTCCGTAACCGCACGACGTTCGTCATCGCGCACCGGTTGTCCACGGTCCAGCACGCCGACCAGATCATCGTGCTGGACGAGGGACGCATCGTGGAGACGGGCGCCCACGAGCAGCTACTCGCACAGGGCGGCCTGTACGCGCGTCTCCACGAAGTGCAGTTCCGGCTGGACGGGCGCGCGGGGTCACAGGACGACGACGAACGCGAACCCGAGCGTCGAGGCAGAGGTCGCGGCCAGCGGGGCGGTCGTGGCTCGGCTACTGATGACTACGACATGCCGGACCTTACCGACGGCATACCGACTTAACGCCAGGCGGCTGTAAGAGACCAACCAGGCCGGGGGCAACGCGCCATGAGCGACCACGCCGAAGCGATCGCGCTCCCGTCCGACCTGCTGCTTGGGTGCGGCTCGTCGGCCACGCAGATCGAGGGCGGCGACGTGGCGCACAGTTGGTCGCGACATTGCGACGCCGGCAGGACGGGCGACGGGTCGCACACGGGGGACGCCGTAGGCCATTGGGAGCGCGTCGCCGAGGATGTCGACCTGCTCGCGAGCCTGCATCAGCAGACGTACCGCATGAGCGTCGAGTGGGCGCGCGTCGAGCCGGAGCGAGGCCGCTGGGACGAAGCCGCGCTGGAGCGGTACCGCCAGGAGTTGGGGCTGCTACGCGACAAGGGTATCGTCCCGCTCGTGACGCTGCACCACTTCACGAACCCGACGTGGGTTGAGGACGCGGGAGGATGGGAGAACCGCGAGGTATTGGACGCGTTCGCGGCGTACGTGGATCTCGTCGTAGAGCGCCTGGGCGACCTCGTCGCTGACTGGCTCACCGTGAACGAGCCCACCGTGTACGCCTTCCACGGCTACCTGGATCGGTCGTGGCCACCTGCCAGACGCAAGCGTCACCTGCGCGGCTACAGGCTGTCCGTGCGGCACATGCTGAGGGCGCACATCCGGGCGCACAGGCGCATCCACGAGCTGTACCGCGGCAAGGGATGGCCCGACCCACGCGTGGGGATGGCGCTGCACTTCCTGGCGTTTTCGGCCGCGCGCGTCGACAAGAAGCGGGACCGCGCGGCACGCTGGCTGGGCGAACACCTGTTCCAGGACGCCCCGCTCATGGCGCACGCCATCGGGCACTTCTTGCCTCCGTACGGATTCCCGCACCGCTACAACAACTTTCCCGAGGGCAGCGGCGACTTCACGGACTTCGTCGGTGTCAGTTACTACCGCCCGTTCCGCGCGCGGCTGTCTCCGCGCGGCCGCATCATAGAACACGCCGACCCCGCAGCGCCGAAGACCGACCTGGGCTGGGAAATCGACGCCGAAGGGCTACGCAACGTCTGCGCCGACTGCCACGAGGCGATAGGGAAACCCCTCTTCATCACCGGCAATGGCATAGCGACAGACGATGACGAGGCGCGCGTGCGCTTCATCCGCGACCACTTGGCGCAGGTAGTCGCAGCGAAGGACGTCGGTATACCTATTGAGCGGTACTACCACCGCTCCTTCCTGGACGGCTTCGAGTGGGGCGGCGGCTTGGCGCCGAAGTTCGGGCTGGTCGCCGTCGACCCAAGCACGCAGGAACGCTCCGTTAAGGCGAGCGGCGAGTACTATGCCGACATCTGCCAGACGCGCGCCGTCGGCCCCTAGACCACCCCGGCTCCCACCCGTACACTGGCTCCGCACCCGCCGCCAATCTCCCTGAAAGCCAGGAGCGCAGACGTGGAAACCCGACCCTTCGGCAAGACTGGGATCGACATATCCGCCATCGGCTACGGATGCTGGGAGATGAGCGGGGGCTACGGCTCGTTCGACAAGGCGGAGATCATCGCCGCCGCGAACCGAGCCATCGACCTGGGCATCACGTGCTTGGACACCGCCGAGGACTACGGCAAAGGCGCTTCGGAGGACATGGTCTTCGAGGCGGTGGGGCATCGCCGCGACGAAATCGTCCTCGTGACGAAGTTCGGCATCGGATACAAGAACGACCGCCTACGAGGACGCGACGCTGGCCGCGAGATGGCGCACGCCGCCATTGACCGCAGTTTGAAGCGCATGGGCACGGACTACGTCGACGTCTTCCTCGTGCATTGGCCAGACCGCGAGACGCCGTTCGACGAGACGATGCTGGCGTTGGACGAGATCGTACAAGCAGGCAAGGCGCGCTTCATCGGGCTGTCGAACTTCACGTTGGAGGAGATCCAGCGTTGCATGGCGGTGCGGCGCGTCGACGTGCTGCAATACGGCTACAACATGTTCGACCGGCGCATGGCTCAGGAGATCTTCGGCTACGCGCAGGAACACGACATCGGGATGATGACGTACGGCTCCCTCGCCTACGGTCTGCTGGCGGGAGCCTTCGACGAGGACACGCAGTTCGAGAAGAACGACTGGCGACGCGGCGGGGGCGGCGGCTTCTCGCTACGCCTCTTCGCGGACGACGTGTTCCGACGGAACCTGAAGGTCGTCGACGGCGTGAAGGAGATCGCTGAACGCCTCGGTAAGTCTCTGCCCGAACTCGCGCTCAACTGGACGCTGTCGCACCCCGCTGTCAGCACGGCGCTCGTTGGGGCGCGACGGGTGCGAGAGGTAGACGCGAACATGGGCGCCCTGGGCTGGACGCTCAGCAACGACGACCGCGCCGCCATCGACCGGGTGTTCGACCAGTACGAGGTGAACACGGCCCCGAACAAGTGGGTGGAGTCCATCGACTAGTCACGCCAGTGGCTGCGGCCAGATACGTCAGCCGGGCCACCGGCGGCGGGTTGTTCTTGGAGGCAGCAAGTGCTGTGCCTGACCGCTCTCGCCTGCGCCCTCTTCTCGGCGTCTGACCCTGACGACGTCATGATGCCAATGTCGGATGGCGTCCGCCTACACACCAGAATATGGAAGCCTGGCGCCGGATCGTACCCGGTGGTGTTCACGAGAGCGTACTGGCCTGGCTTCGGACAAGATCACGAGCGGTTCACCAAAGCGGGTTACGTCTACGTGGGTCAGTCCACACGCGGTCACGCCAGGTCCGAAGGCGTGATGAACCGGTTCTTCGACGACGCCAAGGACGGGTACGACGCCCTCACGTGGATCGCGTCGCAGCCGTGGTGCAACGGTGACATCGCGATGTACGGCAAGTCGTACTGGGCGGCGACGCAGTGGCTCGTCGCGCCGGAGCGCCACCCCAACCTCAGGGCGATAGTTCCACAGAACGTGAACGCGGACTTCTGGGAGCGTGGCTACCGGGACCACGGCGCGATCCAACTCGCGCACACAGCGCGTCGCATCTACGACGATGGTGGGCAGGACAAGATCGAGGCGTTCGGGTGGCTCAACTGGTATCGACACCTGCCGCTCATCGACCTGGACACGGTCGCGGGCACGCCTGAGAACCAGATGTGGCGCGAGTACGTCACGCATTCCACCTATGACGACTACTGGCAGGCGATAGGCATCCGCGACCGGTACGACCAGATCCGCGTGCCGACGTACCTCATGTGCGGCTGGTACGACAACTACCCAGGCGCCGTCCTCAAGAGCTACGAGGCGCTGCGCGCGGTCGGCGCCACGGAGGAGGTCCGTGTCGTCATCAACCCGTCCGACCATCTCAACCGGGTCGTTGGAGACCGAGACTTCGGCGCCAACGCCGCCAAAGACGAGGTAGGGCTGGCGATCCGGTGGCTGGACTACGTGGTGAAAGGCACCGCCGCGGGCATCGCCGATGAGCCACCCGTGCGCCTATTCGTGATGGGCATCAACGAGTGGCGACACGAGCGGGAGTGGCCTCTGGCCCGTACGGAATACACGGACTTCTACCTCGTCCCTGGGGGCGAGGGCCACGGGGGCCTGTCGATGACAGCGCCTGGCGAGGAATCCTCGCTGTCGTACGTGTACGACCCGGATGACCCGACGCCCACGCTCGGCGGTAACCACTCCTCGCCGGACATCCCTGGCGTCCTGCGCGTAGGCGCTGTCGACCAACGCCCCAACGAGGAACGAGCCGACGTGCTGGTCTACTCCACGCCGCCGCTCGAGGATAACGTGGAGGTCACGGGCCCTGTTGAAGTGCGGCTATACGCGGCATCGACGGGTCGTGACACGGATTTCTTCGCGCGGCTAATTGATGTCCAGCCGGACGGCACGGCCTACAACATCACCGAGGGACTCGTGCGCGCGCGGTACCGTGAGTCGATCTGGGGCGAGCCCAGTCTTATCCAGCCGGGCCGCGTGTACGAGTACACCATCGAGCTACAGCCGACGAGCAACGTCTTCCTGCGTGGTCACAGAATCCGCTTGCACGTCACTAGCAGCAACTTCCCACTGATCGATCGGAACACGAATGGCGGCGGCGACATCGGCTTCGAGGATCACGTGGTGGTCGTGCGGCAGACGGTGCACCACGGCGGCGCGCGCGCATCGCGGGTAGTGCTACCCGTCATCCCACAGTGAGGGCCATGTTCAACGCGGCGCGCGCGGCGTGGCCCGCGTTGATTGGCACGGCCCCGTTGACGATATCTTGGCGCCAGGACGCGATGAACGCGCCCAACGCCGGCACACGAGAGGGCGAGGATGAGTCAGGCTCTTCCATCGATCCGCGGAGTTGCTGAAATCGTCATCCGAGTGAGCGACCTCGCGTTGGCGCGGTCCTTCTATGAAGGCGTCCTCGGTTTCCAGTTCGTGTCTCAACACCCCAGCGACACGCCTGGCATCATGTTCCTTCAGATTGCCGAGCTCGAGTCGGACCTTGGCGCCGGTGGTCACCATCAACTGCTCGCGCTCGTAGATCGCGGCATCCACCGGACCGGCCGAGCCTTCGAGGGGTTGAAGCAGGAACACACCAGCCTGGACCACGTGGCGTTCGAGATCCCTCCGACCGAGTATGAGGCGTGGCGACAGCGGCTCGATAGCGCTGGCGTCGAAATCCACCTGGAGACCACTTTCCCCGACATGCGAGCGCGAGCGATTTTCGGGCCAGACCCCGAGGGCAACCTGATCGAGCTCATCTGCCACGACACTGCCTCCTGAGCGACCGACCGTACATACGCAGCCCCTGCCCTACTGCGTCCTGGCGCCGCGCCCGGTAGACGTCACGTAGGCGCCGCGATAGGCTGACAATTGGCCCGGCGTGGCCCAATCGTCGACTCGCCCAAGCGGCCACCGGGTCACACACGTAGGTGGAGTACATCGGCTGATCGCTATCGTCCGACCCGCATGAAGGTCGCCCTCCGCATCACGCTGGCGTTGCTGGCGGTGTTCGCCGGCTTCGCGCTCGTCGTCGAGGCGTTGGCGTACATCACATGGCGACTCACGCCACGGGATGCCGCCTCCCTTCAACGCGCCGTCGCCTTCGAGGCGAGCGTCGAGGGGTTGGCGCGTGATCCCTCTTCTGACGCGTTGACGGCGGCTGCAACGCCGAGGCGTGACGCGAAGGCGGATCGGCGGGTACACACCGTGGATGAGTGGGCCGGTGGCGCGACATTCGATGAAGCGCCCATGCTACGCGCCCGGGTCGCGGCGGGTTCGTTGCCTCCCGTGGAGCAACGTCTGCCAACGAACCCGCTGGTCATCAAGCCGCCCCACCAGAACGGCCCGTACGGCGGGACGTGGACGCGCTTCGCGACCGGCCCGCAGGATGTAGGCATCGTCGAAGCGCGCTTCGCCTACGACGGCCTCGTCCGGTGGGACGCGATGTCGAACACCGTCATCGCCAACCTCGCCGTGGAGTGGGATGTCGCTGACGGTGGCAGGACGTACACGTTCCACCTTCGCGAGGGTGTGCGCTGGTCCGACGGCGAGCCGTTCACGACGGACGACGTCCGCTTCTGGTACGAGGACGTCATAGGGAATGAGGAACTGACACCGGTCGTCCCGCGCGACTTCAAGCGGGGAGGCGAGACAATGCGCCTCAGCACGCCCGACGACCACACTCTCGTCTTCCGGTTCGCCTCCCCGAACGGACTGTTCCTAGAGAAGCTCGCCTCGGGTCGCGGCTATGAGATGGTCCGCTACCAGCGACGCTACATGAGCCAGTTCCATCCGCGGTACGCGCCGCTTGAGAAGTTGGAGGAGGACGCCGAGGAGGCAGGCCTCGACCTGTGGACGCGTCTGTTTCAGGACCGCGCCGACTGGCGCAACGTCGACATGCCCCGCCTGTGGCCGTGGGTCATCACGCAGCCGCCGCCCGACCGCCCAGCCGTCTTCGAGCGGAACCCGTACTACTGGAAGGTGGACCCCGAAGGACGGCAGCTCCCGTACATCGACCGGATGACGTTCGAGATATACGACAGCGAGACGATCAACCTGAAGGCGATCAACGGCGAGATGGGGATGCAGGGCAGGCATCTCCAATTCGAGAACTACCCGCTGTTCATGGAGAACCGCGCGCGGGGTGGGTACGACGTGCGGCACTGGATCAGCGGGAGCGGCGGGTCACTCGTCATCGCGCCCAACCTGAACCACAAGGATCCGGCGTTACGCGAGCTCATCCGCGACGCGCGGTTCCGCAAGGCGCTGTCCCTCGCGATAGACCGCGACGCCGTGAACGAGGCGAACTACTTCGCCGTGGGAACGCCTCGCCAGATGTCGCCGCCGCCGTCCTCCGCATTCTACTCGGCCGAACTCGAGAGCGCGCACATCGAGCACGATCCCGCGCGCGCCAACAGGCTACTCGACGAGATGGGGCTCACCGACCGCGACCGCTCTGGCGCCCGCCTCAGGCCGGACGGCAAGCCCATCAAGCTCTACATCGAGACGACCGCCCTCAACAACCGCGTGCTCGAACTTGTCGCCGGCTACTGGACGAAGGTCGGCGTGAAGACGGAGGTCAAGGAGGAGGCGCGGCAGCTCTTCTACCAACGCAAGCGAGCTCTCATGCACGACGTCGGCATCTGGGGCGGGGCAGACGAGCAGATACCCGTGTTGGACCCAAGGTGGTTCATCCCTTACAGCGACGAGTCCATCCAGGCGATCGACTACGCGCGATGGTACCGAACCGAAGGTCTACGCGGCGAAGAGCCGTACCCAGAGGTGCGCCAGGCAATCGAACTCTTCTGGGAGATCGAGGAGACGACCGACCGTGACGAGCAGATCCGTCTGTTCCAAGAGATCGCGCGGCTGAACGAAGAGAATCTCTGGGTCATTGGCGTCATCGGGGGTTTGCCTTCCATCTACCTGGTCAGTGACAGCTTCCGCAACGTGCCACACGTGGCGGTGTCGGGTTGGTCGTTCCGCGCCCCGGGCAATACGGCTGTCGAGTGCTATGCCATTGAGGACGCCACCGATGGAGGATGACGGCACGTGCTAGCCCTCGTCTTGCGGCGCATTCTCTGGATGATCCCGACGCTCTTCGTCGTGCCGCTCATCTCGTTCCTTATCATCCAGCTTCCGCCCGGCGACTATCTGACGTCGTACATAGCCGCCCTTGGCGAAACCGGCGAGACGGTGGACGAGGCGCAGGCGGCTGCCCTCCGCGCGCGCTACGCCCTCGACGACCCCGTGACGGTGCAGTACATCAAGTGGTTCAGCGGTCTCTTCCGGGGCGAGTTCGGCATGTCGTTCGAGTGGAATCGACCGGTTGGCGAACTCATCGGCGAGCGCATCCTGCTGACGACGATCATCTCGCTCGTGACGCTGCTCTTCACGTGGGCTCTCGCGATCCCGGTCGGCATCTACTCGGCGGTCAGGCAGTACTCGCTACCCGACTACATGTTCACGTTCGTCGGGTTCATCGGCCTCGCGACACCCAACTTCCTGCTGGCGTTGGTGTGCATGTACGTGGGCTACACGGTGTTCGGCGTGAGCGCCGGCGGGCTGTTCTCACCGGAGTTCCAGAACGCGAGTTGGTCGTTCGCCCGGTTCGTCGATCTGCTGTGGCATCTGTGGATACCCGTGATCGTCATCGGCACGTCGGGAACAGCCGGGATGATCCGCGTCATGCGCGCGAACCTGCTGGACGAAATCCGCAAGCAGTACGTCATGACGGCCCGCGCGAAGGGCTTGGCGTATTGGCGACTGCTGCTCAAATACCCCGTGCGCGTCGCCCTGAACCCGCTTGTCAGCACGGTGGGCTGGGTGCTGCCCGCGATCGTCTCGGGCTCCACCATCACGTCCGTCGTCCTGGGGCTGCCGACGACCGGCCCCTTGCTCCTTCGCGCGCTGATGAACCAAGACATGTACCTCGCGGGCAGCATGGTAATGATGCTCAGCCTGCTGACGCTCATCGGCACGCTGCTGTCCGACCTCCTGCTGCTCTGGCTCGACCCACGCATTCGCTACGAGGAGGCGGGATCCACGCGATGAGCCACGCGACCCCGGAGACACGCCAGACCGACGGCTCCGAGGCCTACGCCGCATCCCAGTGGAAGCTGATGTGGTGGAAGCTGCGGAAGCACCGCCTCGCCGTCGGGTCTGGCTTCGTCATCGCAGGGCTGTACCTCGTAGCGATCTTCGGCGAATTCCTCGCGCCCAGCACGCTCGAGGACCGACGCGTCGAGTACGCGTACGCCCCACCGCAACGCGTACGCCTCATTGCGGAGGACGGCGTGCGGCTCTGGCCGTTCGTCTACGGCGTACGCGGGGAGCGCAACCCAGAGACGCTCCGCCGGTTCTACGTCGAGGACACCACGCGCGTCTACCCAATCCGCCTCTTCGCACGCGGCGAGCCGTATCGCATGTGGGGGCTGTTCGAATCCGACATCCATCTGCTTGGCGTCGAGGATGGCGGTACGCTCTTCTTGCTGGGAGCCGACCATCTGGGGCGCGACCTGCTCTCGCGCATCATCTACGGCACGCGCATCTCGATGACGATTGGGCTCGTGGGCGTCGGCCTGAGCTTCGTGCTTGGGCTGCTCATCGGGGTCGTCTCCGGCTACTACGGTGGTTGGGTCGACAACCTGATACAGCGCGCCATCGAGATCCTCCGGTCGTTCCCGTCCATCCCGTTGTGGATGGCGCTGGCCGCGGCGTTGCCTTCCTCGTGGAGTCCACTGCAGACGTACATGGGCATCACTGTGGTGCTGTCGTTCATCGGATGGACGGGCCTGGCGAGGCAGGTGCGCGGGAAGATACTGTCGCTCCGCGAGGAGGACTTCGCGACAGCCGCCGTGTTGATCGGCGCGAGTCGGTGGCGGGTGATGACGCGTCACCTGCTGCCGTCGTTCATGAGCCATATCATCGTCAGTCTCACGCTGGCCGTGCCGGGGATGATCCTCGGGGAGACGTCGCTGAGCTTCCTCGGACTCGGGTTGCGCCCGCCGGTGACGAGTTGGGGCGTGCTGCTGCGAGAAGCGCAGAACGTCCAGGCGGTGGCGTTCCATCCGTGGCTGCTGACGCCGGTGCTGTTCGTCATCCTCACGGTGCTGGCGTACAACTTCGTCGGCGACGGCCTGCGGGATGCGGCGGACCCGTACGCGTAGGGCCGGCGACGCACGGGCAGACAGCGACGGCAGGCCCGCTTGACGACCTGCCGCCCGACTGGTAAACAGCGGCGGGATAGGGGTTTACCGCCGTCGTGAGGGATGAGCGTCATGGCCCGACATCACATCATCGCGTGCCACGTCCTGTGGCGCGAGATCTGCTACCACGCCTCGCTATCGCACAACGTGTTCGACTTCACCTTCCTGCCCCAAGGCCTGCACAACACGCCCGAGAAGCTGCGGGAACGGGTACAGGGCGCCATTGATGACTGCGTAGGAGATCACGAGGCGATCCTTCTCGGCTACGGGCTGTGTAGCAACGGGCTCGCGAACATCGTCGCGCGAGACAAGCCGCTCGTCATCGCGCGGGCGCACGACTGCATCACCCACTTGCTGGGGTCCAAGGAACGCTACCGGGAGTACTTCGACAAGCATCCCGGGACGTACTGGTACAGCCCGGGCTGGATCGACTCCTCCACGATGCCCGGCGAGGAACGGTACGCGCGGGTGCGCGCCCAGTACGTCGAGAAATACGGCGAGGAGAACGCCGACTATCTCATGGAGATGGAGCAAGGCTGGTTCGAGAGATACACCAATGCCGCGTACGTCGACATCGGGGCGCACGCGACGGAGACCGATCGGTACAAGCGCGACACGAAGGAAGCAGCGGAATGGCTGGGCTGGAACTACGACGAGCTGGAGGGTGACCCGGCCCTCATCGTCGCCTTCCTCAACGGCGACTGGGACGACGAGCGGTTCATCACGGTGCAGCCAGGCGAGATTCTTGGCCCGTCCCACGACGACGGGGTGTTGACGATCGAGCCGCCGCCTTCTCCCTGACGCCGGCTTCCTCCGGCGCAAGTCGCGCGTCCCGCGACCGCGCTCGTCGGCGACGACGAAATGGTGGCCGATGACTCCGCATACGGCAGGCGACGCTCGCCTCGGCCGCCCCTGCCCGAGAGGCCCGTAGCGGCCCGAACGACCCCTTGTACATCCGTCCCGCGGCGTGTAGATTCCTGACCACGTCTCCGCTACCGCTTCCCACGGGATGGACACAGATGATCCGCACATGGTTACGCTCGCCCTTGCGCCACGCCTGGCTGGCCCTCGCGTTGCTCCTCGTGACGTCACATGCTCTGGCGTCAACGCGCGTGATTGTCACGTTGCCGGACGAAGCCGCGCTCACTCAGGCGCTTCTGTCGAATGTCGAGGCTGAGTTCGGCGTCTCTTACGGTGGGCGCCTCCGGTCGATACCGGTCGTCACTCTCACCGTCCCTAACGGCGTCGATCCCACTGTCGTTGCCGCCCGGATGGGCGCCGTCCGCGTCGAGGTGGACCAGCGACGCAACCACATCCCGGAGCGCGGGCTCGGCGCCCCTAAGGCCCGCATCGGCGGACGCGGTCACCTGGCTACTGGGCAGGTGGTCCCGTGGGGCGTCGCGCAGATCGGCGCCGAATACGCGTACTCGGCAGGCTTCACTGGCGCGGGTGTTAACGTGGCGGTCGTGGACACCGGGATCGACTCCACGCACCCAGACCTCGCCGCGAACGTAGTCGGTGGGTACAACGCCATCGACGGTGGATCACCGGAGGACGACGAGGGCCACGGGACATCCGTGGCGGGCGTCATCGCGGCAATCGACAACGACATCGACGTCGTTGGCGTGGCCCCGAACGTCAATCTCTTCTCTGTCAAGGTGCTTGATTCGGACGGGTGGGGGTACGACTTCGATCTCATCGCCGGGATCGACTGGTGCATCCAGAACGGCATCGACGTGGTCAACATGAGCATCGGGGGATACGACTCCACGACGGCGCTCGCCGACATCATGACGGCGGCCTCGGACGCGGGGATCGTCCTTGTCGCCGCAGCCGGGAACACCTCGCTCGACCCGGTGGAATACCCCGGCGCGTACCCCGAGGTGATCGCCGTTTCCGCGACGAACATGTACCAGGAACTCGCGGACTTCTCCGCTGTCGGACCCGAGGTCGACCTGGCCGCTCCAGGCGAGGACGTCTTTACCACGTCCTTCTACGGCGGCGCCGAATACACAAGCGGCACGAGTTTCTCCTCGCCACACGTGGCGGGCGTCGTCGCCCTCATGGTCGAGGCGGGGCGCATCGTCGAGACCGGCTTTGGCGTGCAGTACGACGATGACCTGCTCGCCTTCGACAGCGAGCTGTTCGACGACGAGGAAGGTGAGGGGATTGTCAGCGCGGCGGCGTCTGTAGGCCTCCCGACGGTGCTAGGCATTCGGTCTCCCACACCCGAGGAAGCTCTGCCGCCATGGACGAGCAGCGCGCCACTCGACGTTGCCATCGCCAACCACGTGGACGGCTGGGCGTGGCAGCTTGACGAGGCGTTCCCGGAGAGTGGCCCGGCGGGCGGCGTGCTGGTGCCCACCGGCGAAACAGCCTTGATCGGAGGGCTGGAGAACGGCCGGGTATACACCGCACATGTTGCGTTGACCGATCCCATAGGCGACGTGGTGAGCCCGTACGCGACCGGGGCACGGTCGTTCTCGGTGGGGCTCTTCTACGTCATTGCCGCCGATAGCCTCCTACCCGGTGGCACGGACGCCGACACGTTCTTCATGCCCATCGGCGAAGCGCGCGACGGGGTCGCGCTGGCGTCGCAGGACGACGGCTTCTCGGGGCCTCTAGACCTCGGCTTCGTTCTGAACTACTGGGGCGAGACTTCGGACATCTACGTCAACTACAACGGCACGGTGTCGTTCGGTGGACCGCACGAGCAACCGTGGGCGGGCGAGCTTCCGGTGCGCGACGGGGTTACCCGCGTCCTCGCTCCGTATTGGGCCGACATCGACACGTCGGTGGCACCCGCGTTCGACAACGTCGGCGGCAACTACGTCTACGTGTCGGAGCGTCTGCACGACGGTCTGCGGCAATTCGTCGTCACGTGGGACGGCGTGCTTGCGTGGGCTGGTGACCCGTCCGCGGAAGCCACCTTCCAGCTTGCCATACGCGAGGACGGCCGCGTAGGCATGGCGTGGGACGATATGGGTTGGACCGACGGTGACTACGCAACCGTTGGGTTCAGCGGCAGCTTCCCACTCGTGCCAGCCGAGGGCGCCGAGATCGAAAACTCCCGCACGCCTGATATCGGCGACACGCTCGACAACACCCATCTCTTCTTCAACACGGATCCCACGGGCCGCGTCATTCCGGCGCCCGTCGTGCCGTTCGTATCCATCGTGTCGCCGACGCCTGACGAGGCGCTGCCCGCTGGCGAGTCGTCGACGCTGCTACAACTGCTGATCGGAGACCACGCGGGGTACTGGCACTGGCGTCTCGGCGAGCCTTTCCCCGAGTCTGGAGCGGTCGGCGGCCACGCGGTCACCGACTCCGACTCCGCGATCATCCGCGATCTTCAGGGAGGCTCGACGTACACAGCGCACGTCGCCCTCGTAGACCGCGACCACAGGATGCTGTCGCCCGCAGTGGTCGATTCGGTGACCTTCACCGTGGACATAGGGCCGGAGTCCGGGGTCACGCTGGAGGACGCGCCCATAGCGTTCCGTTCCAGGCGCGGCGGCGCGTGGGGACGCTGGGCCACGCAGCCGGACGGCTCCGCGGACTCCGCCAGGGCAATCGCGGCGGCCAACGGAAACGCGAGCTGGTCCCCGGACGGGCGGCGCGTAGTGTACGCCGCCTCAGTCGGAGGCAACTGGGATCTCTACACCGCGGCCGCCGACGGCGGAGACGTGCGCCGGCTCACGGAGGCGGCCAGCCAGGAACGCTTCCCGGCGTGGTCACCCGACGGTCGCAAGATCGCCTTCATGTCGAATCGCGACGGCAACGAGGAGGTGTACGTACTGACCCTGTCTGACGGCTCCGTCATCAACGTGAGCAACGATCCGGCGCTTGACCGCGCGCCCGATTGGTCTCCTGACGGGCAGTCCATCGTGTTCCACTCACGCCGGTGGGGTGATGACGACATCCACATCGTCGACGCCGACGGCGCCGACCCGACTCCCATCACTTCCGACTTCGCCGACGAGCGCAGTCCCACGGTCTCTCCCGACGGCAGGTGGGTCGCGTTCGAATCGCTCGTGTCTGGCAACTGGGACATCTGGATCCTGGACCTCACCGGAGTCGACCCGGTGCGGCAGCTCACGACCGACCCAGGTCGCGACCAGGATCCCGATTGGGCGCCGGACGGCTCGCGCCTCTGCTTCATGTCCGACCGCGCGGGCAACCGCGACATCTGGACCATCGCGCCCGACGGCTCGGATGCGCGGGCGGAGACGATCAATACTGCCGACGACGATCAGCCGTCATGGTCGCCGTTCCCGGTGGGGGTCGGCACGCAGATGGCCGTCGTCCCGCCCGAAGGCGTACGCGTGGGCGTCGAGTTCACGTCGGATGTGGTCATCCGCGGGGCGGTGGGGCTCGTCGGCTTCGAGACGAGCATCGTCTACAACCGCGACATGCTCGAGTTCATCGGCGTGACACCAGGGGATTTCCTCACTGAGGGGGCCGACCAGTTCTTCTCCGAGGGCGAGGACGACCCCGAGGAAGGCGTCGTGCGGAACGTCTTCGGCGCCCGCTACACTACCGACAACCCGGAGACGTCGGTCGACGGGTCTGGCGTCCTGTTCCAGGTGACGTTCGTAGCGAAGGAAGGCGGCGAGGCGTTCCTGGGTCTCGCGGACGCCATCCTCTCCGACGAGAGTGGGGCGGAAATCCCGCACGAGTTGGGTCTGACCGCGCTCGTCGTCTTCGATGTCACTTACGACATCAACCTCGACAACGTCATCGACATCCTCGACCTCGCACTGGTGGCGCAGGACTTCGGACGCCTCTCAGCCGTGCCGTCGCGCACGGATCTGAACCGCGATGGCCGGGTCAACATCCTCGACCTCGCTGTCGTGGCGGCGCACTTCGGGGAGAACGTCGGGTCCAGCGCGGCGCCCGCTCGCCTCCCCGTCGCGGGCCAAGCGGGGTCCATCAGCGTCTGGCTGCGCGAACTGCGGAACGCGGACGATGGCTCGCCACAGCACGCAAGGGCGATAGCCGTCCTCGAGCAGTTGCTGAGCATGGTCGCGCCCACGAGGACCGCGCTGCTGCCCGTGTACCCGAACCCGTTCAACCCTGAGACGTGGGTTCCGTTCGACCTGCGGGACGAAGCCAACGTGACGGTGTCGATCTACGATGCCTCTGGAAACCGCGTTCGGCGTATCGACCTCGGTCAGCGTCCGCCAGGCGCGTACCGAACGAGGGACAAGGCGGCGTATTGGGACGGGCGTACGGACACGGGTGAGGTGACAGCGAGCGGCGTGTACTTCGTCGAGCTGACGGCCGGCTCTTACCGCGAGGCGCGCCGGATCGTCATGCTGAAGTGATCGGCGCCGACAGCTGACCGGCGGGCAGGACGGCTGGCTCTGGCCAGTTCCGGCCTGCCCGCACGCCCGCGCTACCGCCCGAACTGCGCGCCAAAGTCAGACGGCAGCTTGTTGTCGGGCGCGTCGGTCGGCGGCTCGATCTCGAAGCTCCCATCGTAGTCCAGGAACACCTGATCAGCGGCCACATCGACTATGCCATCGCTGACGCTGGTCGCAGTGGAGGCGACGGCGACGTTCGCGAGCAAATAGCTGTCGGCGTCCACCCACACGTCGATGGATTGCAGGACGACATTGGTCGCCTCTCCGGTGACAGAATCGGTCCCTTCCCCAAAAGCTATGTCCCCGAGTCGCGCGAACATGGCCGTCGTCGCGCCGGAGTACTCCAGCCGGATGTACCGTTGTCCTCGGTAGCCATACGCCTGGGCCGATGCCGGAGCGACTTCACCGAGGGCGCGCAGGAACCGATCCGCCAGAAGGCTGCGGCGGAACTCGTCCGTGCGGAACTCCCGGGCCTCCGGTGACTTGAACCAGAAGCCCATGTGGGTGTAGCGATCTTCGCCTATGGCGATCCACTCGTCGTAGTCGCCACCTGGCAACTGGCTTTGGGCGGTGTGGTACCGGTCTGGCTTGACGAAGGTGATGTCCCACTGGATCCCAGGTCCCGGCTCCACTCCGCCCACGTTCACGCGCCGAAGAACCTGCCGCGAGTTGTAGCGCGTCACGCGCTGCGCCTCCTCCGCGCATCGAGCGGCGATCTCCTTCGGCGAGGGCAGCGCGTCGGAGGCAGGTGACTCCAGCGTGGCCGTCTCTGCGGAGAGCGCCAGGAGGACATTCGCCGTAGCGTTCCACGGTTTCTCCCTGTTCAGGTGAATCTCCGTGACTCCACCCCTGCCGCGGCGGAGCATGCGGATGGCCACCCACGCCACTACGATCACGACGGCTGCAACCAGATACCAGGCTTTCATCCCTCCGCCTTCCTCTTGTTGTGGTCGACGCCGACCGGAGGCCATCGTAGTGCGTCGTCCGTGGCCGTTTCACCAGACACTCACGACCGTCGCGGAAGGCGCAGGCCGACCGCCGAAATCACCCGTTGCTCATTGCGGCTGCCCAAACGCCAGGCCGGTCGCCTGCTGGAGCCGTTCCCTCCCCAGCCGCAGCACGGACTGTCGCCACGCGCCATCGCTCGGGATGAACGCACCTTTGAGGGTCGACTTCGCGGGGTGGCCCACCGTCCCTTCCCCGTGGTGATGCCACCTGTTCTCTTCTCGGATAGCGTGCAACACCTTCACGGCGCTGTACGTCCCGATTTCCTGGGTCATCAAGTAGTGCGTGGCCGCGGGGAAGAGCCGTGCATAGACTTCCTTGTGCGCTCCCTGGATCGGGTACACGTCGTCGGTCTCGGCCTCCAAGGGCGTCATGTGGTCGCCGTAGACACGCCGCATCGTGTCGAACTCAGGTGTGCCCCGGGCCGATGCAGGCACGAGCAAGATGTCCTGGCCGTAGTCTCCCAGTCCCGTGTGGACATCGATGCCGACAAGGCGCTCCACCCCCGCAAGACGCCCCTTCAGGTAGCTCTGGTATACCACCGGCCCCGCCTCAAGTTCACTGCCTCCGTAGAACAGCCCAAGGGGGTACTCGTACTGCCCACTCGCGACGGCCTCCTTCATCTTGGCCATACCGTACCGCGCCACGTAGTAGCCCACCTTCGGGTAGAACAGATCCCAACCCGGCGGACCATCTGGATTCAGGAACCTGTTCAGCTTGCGGTAGAGCGGATGGGCTCCGGCATACAGCTGGCCCTCAGGCAGGAAGTTGCGGTTCAGGTCGACGTTGTTCTCGTTGGCACGCCGCAGCCACGCCATGCCGTAGGGGTTCAGCACGTGCACGAGGCATATTGCTCCGTCCTCGGGAATGGGCGGCATGCCGTCTTCGAGCAGCTGCATCTGGATCGCAGACCCCGCAAAGGCCTCGACTCCGTGCGTGCCCGATACGTGACGCAGGATCCGTCGCGGCTGCTCCGCGCCAAACCACGCGATGTCGATCGTCAGACCTTCGCCGCCGGGGCCTTCCCGGTCCACGGGCAGCCCCTTCAGATGCCCGCCCGCGTGCTCCACGCCCGCGCGGAAGCGAGATCTGGCCGTGGCGTAGTCGTCGGAGAACGCCCCTGCATGGCCGCTCCCGGCCACCGACACCCATATCAGACCTGTCAGGACGCCGCGCCAAAGCATGGACATCTCTCGCTCCCGGATCGCTGTGCGCAGTCGACACGCGGCTGGCTTCTACCTGTAACGCTGCGCTGTTTCCTTCGCTCTCTTAGTGAACGTCGTTAAGCAATCAGGCAAAAGGGGGGAAGCGCCGACCCACCCAGAGGAGTCGCGCTTCCGCTGCCCTTCGGCGATCGTATCGAGCGTCCGGGAGATCAACAACTCCTGCTCCACCCAGGGGAAGTCCGGGTAAGCGATCAGCAGGGATGTCAGACCATGGCACGACGCCCAGAACGCCTGCGCGGCGGCCGCCGGATCGACCGGGCGAAACACCCCGTGGTCGACGCACTCCCGCACCAACGCGCTGACGCTCTCGAAGATGCGCTTCGTGGCGGCCCCGTCCGGCAGCGCCAGCCCCCCTTGGTAGCGTGGTCGCATGACGAACGTGAGGTCGTATTCGTGCGGGCGTTCCAAGCCGAGCCGCACGTGCGCGCCCGAACTCACGGATCTCTCAACTGGGTCGTCGATGTCGCTGACGTGCTCCTCGACTCCCGCCACGAGGGAGTCAAGAGTCTCGTCAGAGATCGTGAGCAGTAGGTCCATCTTGTCCTTGAAGTACAGGTAGATGGTCGTCGGCGAATACTCGATCTTCTCGGCGGCCCTTCGCATGGACACACGCTCGTAGCCTTGCGCGGCAAACAGATCCCGAGCCGCGTCCAGGATCTTCCGCCACAATTGCTCCTTACTCTCTGGCTCTTCGCGCCGCGCTACCCAAGGCACATCCCTTTACGAAGGACTCTTACTTAACAGTGGTAAGTATAGGAACGCTGGGTCGCTGTGTCAACGGAAACATGCAGAGCGCAACGGCGCCGGTTCTGCACCGGACGCCCCGCCGCGCGCTAGGCTGGTGGAGCGCAACGCATGATGTATCGGTCGGCGCGTTCCTCGCGGACGGCGAAGCCCAGCCGCTCGTACAGGCGCTTGGCGGCGGGGTTGGCCTTCAGCACGGCGAGCCCAGCGGGTACTCCTCTGCCGTGTGCCTCCGCCAGGACGTCACGAATGACCGCTGACCCGATTCCGCGCCGTTGATGGCGAGGGTCGACTTCTATGAGGTCGATGACGACCTCGCCGTCGGTCGTCGTGATGGCAAGCACACCGGCGTCCTCACCGTCGACGACGATGATCTGGCGGTCGGATGCGTCCCACCGCTCTCTGAACATCGCCTGCTGAACGGCGGCATCCCATCCCCACGTAGCGGCTACGGCGTCACGCATGGTGGCGACATGCAGGGCGTAGAGGGATTCGTAGTCCGCGTCCACCGCGTCTCGCAGCGCGTACATGCTCATTCCCGGTATCTCCACCATCGTGTCGGGGCGTCCGGCGGCGTCCCGGCAGGAGCGCCGCCGCGCTCATGGTCCCGCAATCTTACCTCGGCGGCTGACCAGCGAAGCACGCCGCGCCTGTCGGCGTGGCGCAAGCCGCCGCGTGTTCTCGCCCTTCCCCCGCGGCTCCCGACCACCTATGACTTGGGCGAGCGTTTACATGGGAGGCGTCGGTCATGACGGATCGCGAACGCATTCTCGCTGCTCTACGGGGAGACCCGGTCGACACGATTCCGTGGATACCTCGGCTGCTGCTCTGGTACAACGCGCGGAAGCGGCAAGGGACACTTCCGCGCGGCTACGAGGACATGAGCCTGCGCGACATAGAGCGCGACCTGGGCCTGGGAACGCCAGCGCGGGATGGCCACGTCTTTCGCAGCCGCATGACGGGTGTGGAGACGCGCGTGCAGCAGGTCGACGCGATGACGCGGCGCACGGAGTACGTCACACCCGTGGGCGCGGTCTCGACGGTGTTCCGTGGCAGCGCCGACCTACGGGCGAACGGCATCGCGGACCTGCAGGTGGAATTCATGCTGAAGGGACTCGACGACTACCCCGTCGTCGAGTACATCCTCGAACACA
>CAYYPK010000006.1:113098-183664 GCA_964473525.1 uncultured bacterium | reverse complement strand
CGGAATACACCGCCACGTACGACGAGTACGAAGCCTACGAGGCGAACGTCGGCGACGACGGCTATCCGCTTGTGTCGTGTGGCGACTGCCCGTTCCACGAGTGGATGCGCGTGTTGGTTGGCTACAACGACGCCTACTACCATCTTGCCGACCACGCGAACGAAGTGCAGCGTCTGCTACATGTCATGGACGACATCGATCGAAGCGAAGTGTGGCCACTCGTGCTGGACTCTCCCGCGCGGCTGATCCTCCACGGCATCCACCTGTCGAGCCAGATGACGCCCCCGCCGATATTCGACGCTCACATCGCCCCCTACTACCAGGACTTCTCCGAGCGCCTGCACGCTGCGGACAAGTACCTCGCCATGCACGCCGACAACGACACGACGCAGATTCTCGACCACATCGAGCGCTCCGGGTTCGACATGGTCGAGTGCTTCGTTACCGACCCGATGGTCAGCACGACTCTGGCGATGGCGCGGGAGGCTTGGGAGGACCGCGTTGCCATCTGGGGCGCCATACCCTCCGTGATCCTCGAAGACCCGTACACCGACGAGGAGTTCGAGGCTTACATGCGCGGCGTGTTCCGTGACGCCGCCCCGGGCGCGGCCTTCGTGTTGGGCGTCGCGGACAACGTGATGCCTGACGCCAAGATCGAACGCGTGCGACGGGTAACGGAGATGGTCGCCGAGTTCGGCGCGTATCCACTCTCGGGATGAAACGGGGCCGGGAGGCCGGCGCGTAGACAGGTTGGGGCGCCATCGCCGCGTAACGATGGCCTTGGCTCCGACCCCGCGAATCGGCTACGCTGCCTACTGGCGTCTCGCACGCGGGCGGCGGCGCTGGGGCGCCTGATGGCCCCCGGAATCCGCGCCGTGGGGTTATGCGGTCACACGCCGGCCTCGGCGCAGTTTGCTGTTCGGTACAGTCAAGGCTTACTATAGCCTCGGTGGTCACAGGCGGTTTTTGCGCTCCGACCCGTTACGCAAGGACACGATTTCACGGAGAACGGACGAAACTAGATATGCCTCAGATGAACGCCCTCCTGGTCTCGCCGGAGTTCCCCACCTCCTACTGGGGCTACCAACATGCCCTTGAGTTCGTGGACAGGAAGTCCGTGCTACCCCCTCTGGGGCTCGTGACCGTCGCTGGGATGTTCCCTGAAGAGGGATACAACCTCCGGCTCGTCGACATGAACGTCGACCCCCTTACGGATGCCGACATCGAGTGGGCGGACGCAGTCTTCACCTCAACGATGATCGTGCAGCAGAAGTCTCTGGTGGAAGTCGCCGAACGCTGCAAGGCGGCCGGCAAGCCGGTCGTCGCGGGCGGGCCGCACCCCACGTCCTTCAGCGACGAACTTGACCACGTCGACCACCTCGTCCTGGGTGAGGTCGAGAACTCCTTCGCGGAGTTCCTCGGAGATTGGACCGAAGGCAAGGCCCAACGCATCTACGACGCGCCGCCGAAGCCGAATGTGGGCGACGCCCCGATACCGCGGTACGACCTGCTGAACATGGACGCCTACGATTCGATGGCGTCGCAGTTCTCCCGCGGCTGCCCGTTCGACTGCGAGTTCTGCGACATTACCAAGCTCTTTGGCCGTGTGCCACGCACGAAGAGCGACGAGCAGATGCTCGCGGAATTCGACACGCTCTATGACCTCGGGTGGCGAGGCGGTCTGTTCCTCGTCGACGACAACTTTATCGGCAACAAGCGGGACGCCCAGCGACTGCTGACTGCCGTCGCGGAGTGGCAGAAGGAGCGCGGCTACCCGTTCCACATCTACACGGAAGCCAGTGTGAATCTGGCGACGATGGACGAACTCATGGACACGATGGTGGACGCGGGCTTCACCATGGTGTTCTTGGGTATCGAGACGCCCACGGAGGCGGCCCTCGCGAAGACGAAGAAGGGCCAGAACGTCAAGAAGGGCGAGGAGAACTACCTCCTAAGCGCCATCCGGACGATCCAGCACAAGGGCATTGAGGTCGCCGGCGGCTTCATCCTGGGTCTTGACGGCGAAGACGAGACGGTCTTCGACGCGCAGATCGACTTCATACAGGAAGCCGGCATCCAACGCGCCATGGTCGGCCTCCTCACCGCGTTGCGCGGTACCGACCTCTACAAGCGCCTAGGTGAAGAGGGCCGCCTGCTGAGCGACTCGACGGGGAACAACGTCGAGATCGCGTTGAACTTCGTGCCGGAGATAGAACCCGAGGTGCTCGTAGCAGGGTACAAGCGGGTTTTGACGACGCTGTACGACAGTTCGCTAAAGAACTACTTCGCACGCACGCTCAGGATGTACGAACACCTGAACGCGGACACTCCGGCGATCCGTGCGCGCAACGGACACATCACGAAGCGCGACCTCGTGGCGGTCGCGCGGTCGATCCGTCGGCAGGTGTTCTCGCGGCAGGGACCGGCGTATCTGAGCTTCCTCGCCAAGGTCATCGTGAAGCATCCGAAGATGTTCCCGGCCGCGGTGACATCCGCGATCATCGGGTACCACTTCGAGAAGGTGACCGCGCTCAGCGTTACGAAGCACGAGTTCAAGGCTTACCTCGAGCGCGAACTCCGGCAGTTGCAGGAGTTCATCGCCCGCGCCGCCGAGAATCAGGCGGACCACATCGTCGAGGCCAAGGCGCGCGCGACCGCTACGCTGGCGCGCGTGCAGAAGCGATACGCGCGCATCCACCTCAGCGCGCGCCTCGACATGCGCTCCATGGTGGACGCGTTCCACAACGCCGTGGATGCCCATCTGGCGCAGATGGAGCCGGTGCCTGTCCGGGCGTAAGTGGACGACCGATCAGAGCGAATACGAAGAGGGCTCGGCAAACGCCGAGCCCTCTTCACGTCCAACGACCCTGGGCATGGAAGGGCTGTTCAGACCACGTCGCGCGGATGCCCTCGCGCGACGCGCGGCGGGTGGTGATCCGCTCGACACCGAGCCCGAGGGCGCCCGCACGCCACGGGCCGATCGACGGCTGATCTGACCAGGAGGCACGGCCTCAACGGCCCCGGCAGCAGCGAGTTCGTCGCGGATTGCCCTCCATTCACGCCATGGGATCACCTCGACACTCCCAGACGCATCCAAGCGCGCGCCCGTCGTTACCCAGGTTCGCTGGTTCATCTTCGCCACATCAGTAGGAGTGGTGGGCAAGTACCACATGCGCGTCTCGGCGAGCGCGCCCGTCGCAATAAGGGTTCCGTCTGCACTGAAGTCGGCAGTCCACACCTCCGACTTGTGGCGTAGCGGAGCGCCAACCCTTAGTCCTGTGCCGACGTGCCATATCTGAGCCACCTTGTCGGAGCCCGCCGTGACGAGGTAATCACCCTCGGGGGAGAACGCGACGCTGTTGACGCGGCTCCGATGGGGGAGCGGCCTGCCAACGCGCCTGGTGGTGGCCGTGCTCCATAGCTGTGCGGTGGTGTCCTCCGAAGCCGTAGCGAACAACGAACCGTCTGGACTGAACTCCACCCAGTGCGCGCTCCCACCGTGATAGCCGGTCAGAGGGCGTGGCTCCAACGTATCGACGTCCCACAGTTGGATGCGCCCAATATAGTCCGTGGTGGCGATCCTCTCCCCGGATGGGGAGAACGCTACTCCTCCGCGCACCCCAAGCTGGCGGGTGTCGCTCGTGTCGCCCGTCCGCTTGGTCGCCCCGGTCGCGGACAGCGTCCAGACATCGAGCGTCGGCTGAAAGCCGCCGGCGGCGAGCGTCCTCCCGTCTGGGGCCCACGCCAACGCGCTCGCGGACGTGCATGGGAGCCTCTCCACCTGCTGCCGCGTGGTCACATCCCACACATGGATGAACCCATCGCCCGCATAGCTGCAAGCAACCGCCAAGCGCGACCCGTCGGGGCTGAACGCTGTGACATGGGCGGACTTGGGGTGTTCTATCGGGGCGCCCACAGGCTCCAGGGTGCGCGAGTCCCACAACTGCACCTCGGTTCCCACGCTGCTCCCCGAGGCGTCCACCGTCGCGCTCCTCGTCGCGAACAGCGTTCCGTTGGGCTGGAACGTGACGTGAGTGGACGACGCATAGCGATTGGGAACGGTCTCGGCCACGCCGCGGTCAAAGGTCACTTGTCGATCGACTTCAGCGCCGAGCACGTTCCAGACATGGGCGACCGTGGACTCGGACTGCGTGACCAGTACGTGCGGCTCCCTGGGATGGAACACCAAGCCGGTTACCGTGCGCACGTGTGTCATTGGCTGCGTCGCAAGACGGCCGGTCTCCAGATCCCACACGCGAACGACCGACCCAACGGCTGTCGCCAGCAGACTCCCGTCCGTGTTGAACTCCCGGTACGCCGCCCAGCCATCGTGCGGAAGCGGCTCGCCTCGAGGCTCACCCGTACGCGCGTCCAGGACGTGCACGCCAGTGGCCAGAGTCGCCGCTAGCCAGCGGCCGTCGGGACTCAGCCGGACGTGCGCACGGCCGAGACCCTCCCCTAGCTCTCGGTTGTACAGCTGGACCCCGCTGCGATCCAGCACCGCCACACGGCGAACGTCCATCATGCCGTACGCGATGTGTTCCGCGTTGCTGTCAACGGATACAGCGTTTATTGACTTCCGCGCGTCATACATCTGGGCCGATTCTGCCGTCGCTCCCTCCCACGCCGGTTCCAAGCTGCGTACGTCGAGGACAATAGGCGGCCTGGTTCCAGCGACCACCTCACCGCCACCGTGGAGAAGGGCCACTAGTCTGCCGGTTGCGGCAGTATTCCAGGCAGGAATAGGGCGTCGCTCCGAGACGGGCTCTCCCGTGCGGGCGTCCCACTCCCACAGCTGTGCGCCGCCGTCGCCTCTCGTTATTGCAGCTAGGCGTCCTTCGACTGCGAACGTGAACTTGGAGAGGGTCAACCCCTCGCAGTCGAGTGTGGCAAGCAGGCGGGCCTCCGCAGAGGTTTCCCACACTGTGATTCTGCCATCTTCGCTGCCGAGGGCGACAAGTGCGCCATCTTGGCTGAACCGTGCAAGCAGGGCCTCGTCGTCCGGCCAGTAGGGCTGGGTCGTGCGGCCGATGGCGGAGCCGTGGATCAACGGCGGCCCGTGGGCGTCACCGGTTGAGGCGTCCCACAGTTGTGCCTCACCACCACGCGAGGCGGTCAGCAACAGGCGCCCGTCCGGGCTGAACCGTGTCGCCGTGACTGTCGTGTCGTGTCCGACCACGTGCGCAAGCTTGCCCTCGTCTTGCCACTGCCACAGCGCCCAGTGGCGAGAGATGCGGTCACGCAACGCGACATCCTCGGTGATGCCGCGCGCGTTGGCCAAATGCAGGAGGCCGTGGAAGTTGCCACCTTCCATCATCAGCTGCCCCTTGTCGGCCTCTGATTGCGCCAGGAGTTCGCTCGAGGCGCGGTCCGCCGTGTTCGCGCGCACGGCCTGCCTTCGGGCGATCTCAGCGAGAGTAGCCATGGCCCCTACGATGACCACAGCCACAGCGGCCGCCTGCAACAGCCCCCGTCGAAACGCTGCACGCTGTCGACGGAGTTCCGCGCGCGGCATGTTCTCCGCAACCCACCGCCTATCGAACACCCGCTCGTAGATCCGGTTACGCACCCGCAGGCGCCCTTGCTCAACACCCGCGATGCCTGCCAGGCGAAGGATGTTGACGAGTGGGTTCGTCTCGTCGGGCAGGACCCCTTTGCGACGAAGAATCTGCCCGTACATCGTGAGTAGGGCAGCGTGATCCGTATCCCGACGGAGCATCTGGTTGCGCACGAATTGGAGGTTGTCGTCCTGCTCCTGGGCGCGGTCGGAGAAGAACAGACCCTCGCACAGCCGGTCTACGTCCGCGGCTGAAGACACGGACGCATCTTCCGCGATCGCGCGGCACAGGCGCTGGGTCAGATACGGATGCCCACCAGTCCAGTGCAGCGTCCGCTGCACAAGGCTGGCCGAGGAGCCGCCCCGGTCCAGACCCTCAGCAAGCGGCGCGACCTCGTCGGCGCCGAAGTCGGTCACGTCCACCCGCACGCCGATGTTGAACGGCGTCGTGAGGGGGTCTTCGATTAGATCAGACGGCGTGGCTACCCCGATCAGGCAGAACGACAGCCGGTCCAGTTCCTCGTCCTCGGCCCGACGCGTGTAATACTCCCGGATGGCGGCAAAGAACTCGCCAGTCGAGAAGGGCACGCTCTGCACGACATCGATCTCGTCGATGAACACCACCACCTGGCCGTCGCGCGCCGGAAGGACCACCCGACGCAGGGCGGTCATCCACCTCTGTACGGGTGGGAGGCCGGTGTTCTCGTCCCAGAACGCTTCCAGTTCGTCCTCGAGGTCGAGTTGCTCCCCTACGCGGGCAAGAAGACCGTCGTACCACTGCTCGACCGTGACGTTCTGCCCTATCGCCGTAAGGTCGAGCAAGATCGCCGTTGCTCCGTCGCCGCGCAGTCGCTGCGCGGCGCGGGCCATGAGCGACGATTTGCCCATCTGCCGCGACGTCAGGACGTAGCAGAACTCGCCATGGGATAGAGCGTCGTACAAGTCGTCATCTGCCTGCCGGCGCACATAGGACGGCGCATCCGGCCGCAACGTGCCGCCGGCGACGTAGAAATCGCTCGCCTGGGTCTGATCAGCGGAGTGCACAGAGGCTCCCTATCCGAGCGACACAGTGTCACGACAGACAGCCCGTGACAACCTGGCTCAGGGTCTATAGCCCCGTCAAGCCGACGATGGGATCCCGATGGGCGTATCTCTGGGGTAGTCGGCCGGGTGCGTGCACAACCAGCGGCTCCGCGCGTTCACCGCCTCCGCGATCAGTTGTACCATGGCTTGTGCGATCTCGGCGCCATCGCCGCCGAACCGTCAGCGGACACCGTCACCCCGCGAGAGATCTCTCCTGGACTCGAGGAACCTACCCATGGCCGTCGAACCAACCAGACATGTGGCTCCCCACTGGAAGCTGACGCCCACCGGCGTCGGCGACGCGCGTTGGACGCGAGGCTTCTGGGCGGATCGTTTCGAGCTGTGCCGGGATACGGTGCTGTCGAGCATGTGGGAGGCGATGCACGCGCCGGAGAATGCCGCCGTCTTCTCGAATCTCTACTCTGCGGCAGGGACGCAGGACCGACGGCACACCGGAACCGACTGGAGCGATGGCGACTGCTACAAGTGGATGGAGGCCGCTGCGCGTGTGTACGGCGTCACACGCGACCCAGCGATCGGCGACAGGCTTGATGAACTCATCGAGGTCGTGGCGAAGGCGCAGGAGCCGGACGGATACATCTCCACGCAGATCCAGCTCAACCCACACAAGGAAAGGTGGAGTCTGCGCCGTCATCACGAGCTCTACAACATGGGCCATCTGATGACGGCCGCCAGCGTGCACCACCGCGTGCTGGGGAAGGACAGCTTCCTCGACATCGCGCGGAAGCTCGGCGACTACCTCCATGACACGTTCCAGCCGCGCCCAAGGGAGTTGGCGAGCTACGGTTTCAACCCATCCAACATAATGGGTCTCGTGGACCTGTACCGCGAGACCGGGGACGAGCGCTACCTCGAACTCGCCGGGATCTTTGTCGACATGCGCGGCTCTCAGCCCGTGGGCCGGGCCCACCACGACGGCAGGGACACGCCCCTTGGCGACCTGAACCAGAACCGGGTGCCTCTGCGCGAGGAGTCCACTGGCGTCGGTCACGTCGTTACGGCGACCTACCTCTACGCGGGAGCCGCCGATGTCTACGCCGAGACCGGCGACCGGGCACTGCACGACGCGCTTGAGCGCATCTGGGATGATGTGATGACGCGTAAGGTCTACATTACCGGCGGAGCGGCGGCACTCCACCACGGCGAGTCGGTGCGCCACGATTCTGTCCACGAGGCCTACGGGGCCCCTTACCAGCTGCCCAACGCCACGGCGTACAACGAGACGTGCGCCACCATCGGCGGCGCCATGTGGGCATGGCGCATGCTCCAAGCCACGGGCGAAGCGCGCTACGCGGATGCCGTGGAACGGGTCGTATACAACGGCGGGTTGGCGCCCATGAGCCTGGACGGCAAGCGGTTCTTCTACTCGAACCCGTTGCGATGGCACGGTAGGCGACACCCGTTGCTGAGCAACGACGCGCATGAGCGCTGGGTCACCTTCACGTGCTACTGCTGCCCGCCTCAGGTCGCGCGAACGCTCGCGGGCATGCAGGACTGGGCGTATGGCCTTTCGGCCGCGCGCCTGTGGGTGCACCTGTACGGGTCAAGCCAACTCGACACCGCGACGAGTCACGGCCGGCTGCGAGTCACGCAGGAGACCGATTACCCCTGGGACGGGCGCGTAAGACTCACCATGGACGAGGCGCCAACCGGGACGTTCGCGGTGATGCTGCGTGTTCCAGGTTGGGCCAAAGGCGCACAGGTCCGCGTCAACGGTGGCCCAACTCGTGTCGACGTGACGCCAGCGTCGTACGCCCGTGTTGAGAGCGTGTGGTCCGCAGGCGACGTGATCGAGTTGGACCTACCCATGCCGGTGCGCATGGTGGTGGCCGATCCACGAGTGGAGGAGGTTAAGAACCACGTCGCGGTGATGCGTGGGCCGCTCGTCTACTGCCTCGAGTCGACCGATCTGCCCGACGGCGTTGAGGTGGCTGAGATCCACATCCCCCGCAACGCTGAGTGGCGCGCAACCCACGACGCGGACCTGCTGGGCGGGGGCACCGCCATTGAGGGTAGCGCCTGCCGCGTTCGCCTCGCGGGAGAATCCGAGCCCTTGTACCGAGCGTTGGGAGAGGAAGCGTCGGAGGCGCTCGGCATCAAGCTGATCCCCTATTACGCCTGGAACAACCGCGGGACGCCGGACATGACAGTGTGGCTCCCGCTCTGCTGACTGAGGCGCGCCGCGCGATCAGCCTACGCGGGCCTGTGGTCGCACCACCGCGGCATACCAGGGAGCAAGCCATGCCATTCGTGCCCGAGCAGGATCTGTACCGCTTCATGCTCCGTGGCTACCACGTCTTCGACCAGCGCATTCCTGCCGACGCGCTGGGACACATGAACGCCGTCATCGACCAGATGAACGCACGCGACTTTGACGCGTCCGCGTACCCGGGCGCGGTGATCGAGACGCGCCACGACGAGGATGGCGGTCGCATACAGGCAGTCGTCCGCAACATCATCGCAGTGGACGGCATGTTCGCCGACCTCATCGACCTGGATTACGTCCTGCCCTGGATCGTCACGCTGCTGAATCGACCGCCTCGGATCACCGAGAACTACGGGTACTTCCGGGATGCGAGCCGACCAGCCGACTACCACGCCGTCCGGGACGGCGGGCAGACGCGCAACCTGAACCATCGGGGCGCGCCGCAGATGGAGATGGTGAAGCTCGTTGTGCCGCTCATGGACCAGAACGCCGCCTCCGGCGCGCTGTCGGTCATCCCCGGCAGCCACTTGCTGGACATGCGGCCTCCGTTCGACCTCGACGAAGCGGACGCCTTGCCAGACCTGCGCATCCTCGACCTCGCCGCCGGCCAGCCGGTGATATTCACGGAGAATCTGTACCACGCTGGGTATCCCGCGGCGAGCATGGCCCGGCAACGTCGGACCATCTTCTTCTCGTACGAGCCGTCGCACCACGCCGACTGGGTGGCGTCGCCGTCGGACGAGTGCATCGCGTGGTGCACGCCCCGGCAGCAGAAGCTCCTCCGTCGCGCGGGCAGGTCGCACGAGGACTGGTCAGCGGAGTTCGCCGCTGACGCAGGTAAGGGTGGGTCGGGCGGCGCCAGCGCAGCTTGACGCGGCTCTCAGCCTTCCGCGAGCGCTCGTCCCCCGGGCTCGGTGGGCACATCGTCCGTCTCGAACACGCGGACAACGCCCCGACGACGCTCAAAGGCATCGTCGAGTCGGACAGAGCGGCGATAGGGCGCCGGCGGGAGCGCATCGCGCGCGAAGAACCGCGCCTCCGCGATCTCGGAGTTGGGCGCCCATGGCGCTCGGTCCATGATGTCGCCTTCGAAGAACAGGACCACGTCGTCCTTGAACGGCGACGAGTAGACCCCTATCAGCGCCCCCGCCTCTACGATGTAGCCCGTCTCCTCGAGTACCTCCCGCTCGACCGCCTCAATGATCGACTCCCCGGCGTCCATTCTGCCCCCCGGGTTGGACCAATCCTTTGGGCCGTACGCACGCAACACAAGCAGCATGCGGCCCTCCGGGTCGAAAATCGCCGCGAACGCTCCTATCGTCGGCATGCCTCTCCCTATCTGCCTGCCCGGCCGGATTGATGCCCGGCGCCGCGCCGGTTCCGGTGCTATATGTTGGAACGGCCGCAGGATATTGGAGGGTTCACGTGCCGCAGGAACTGCGAATGGCGCCCGTCCCGGTCTCTCCACCCACGGATTCACTGGTCGGCAACTATTTCGTCGCTGCGTACCCGCCGTTCTCGCGCTGGGAGCCGGAGCAGGTGGGCGCCGCCGGGGAGGCGCTGGATGGCTCCGCCACGGAGTCGCCAGTAGGCATCTACGCGCACGTCCCGTTCTGCGAACGGAAGTGCGACTACTGCTACTACATGTCCCGGGAAGGCGCGAAGGCCGCCGAGGTCGACGCGTACCTCGCGAGCGTCGTCGCGGAACTGCGCCTGCTGTCCGAGAGACCGGCGATGGTGGGCCGACAGGCGACCTACGTCTACGTTGGGGGAGGCACGCCATCCACGCTGCGGCCGCAGCAGATCAGCTTCCTGCTGGGCGGCCTCAGATCCGCCGTGGCCTGGCAGGATGACGTTGAGGTCACGTTCGAGGTGGCGCCGAAGACGGCGCGACAGGACAGACTAGAGGCCCTGCGAGACGCCGGCGTCACGCGCGTCAGCATGGGCGTGCAGAGCTTCGACGACGCCCTGCTGAGGCTCAACGGGCGCATCCACCTGGCGGAGGATGTCGAGGGCGCGTACGGGCTTCTGCGAGACAACGACTTCGGTTGGGTGAACCTCGATCTGATGGTCGGGATGGTCGGAGAGACAGACGCCAGTTGGGAACGCTCTGTAGAGCGCGTCATGACCCTGGCGCCCGACAGCGTGACGATCTACCAGACGGAAGTGCCTCGCAATACGCAGCTGTACCGAGACTGGCGGGACGGCAAGCTCCCCGGCGATCTGGTCCCGTGGGATGTGAAGCGCCGACGTTTGGCAACCGCGTTCAGGACGCTCGAAGCGGCTGGGCACGCCGTCGCCAGCGCGTATGCCGCAGTGCGCGACCCGTCTCGCCATCTCTTTCGGTATCAACAGCACCTGTGGCGCGGCGGGGACATGCTTGGGCTGGGCGCGTCGTCGTTCTCGTACTTCGGCGGCGTGCACTACCAGAACGATGCGCGCGCCGACGGATATGCGAAGACGGTCGCCGGCGGAAATCTGCCCATCTACCGTGCGGCGGCGCTGTCGCTGAATGAGCGCGTCGTGCGAGAGTTCGTGCTACAGCTCAAATGGGGGCGCGTGGACGGAGCGGCATTCGGCCGCCGGTTCGGGGTCGACCTATGGCGTACGTTCGCCAAGCCGCTGGAGGCCCTCGCGGCCGACGGGCTCGTAGCCGACCGAGACCCCGCCGACCCGGACGTGGTTCTGACGCGGGCAGGTCTGCTGTGCGTCGACGAACTCATACCTAGGTTCTACCTGCGCGAGCACCTGGACGCGCGTTACTGGTGACAGGGATTGGAGAGGCAGCCATGGGTAAGGATCCCGGCCGTTCGGATGGCTACGATGTCGTGGTCGCGGGAGGCGGGCCGTCCGCGGCTACGCTCGGGACGTTGTTGGCGCGAGAGGGACATCGCTGCCTCCTTGTCGAGCGCGGCAAGTTCCCACGCTACCACATCGGCGAGTCGCTCATCCCACACACCTATGGGACGCTCGACCGACTCGGACTACTGCCCAAGCTACAGGCGTCCGACTACCCAGTGAAGCACAGCGTCCGATTCGTCTCACGGCGCGGCACGGAGTCCGACCCGTTCTACTTCTCGGAACGCATCTCAGGCGATGGAGCGCGTACCTGGCAGGTTGAGCGGTCCACGTTCGACAAGCTGATGCTGGACCACGCCCGGGAGAACGGGGTCGATGTGCGCGAGGAGACGTCGGTGGCCGAGGTGCTGTTCGACGGCGACCGGGCCGTGGGCGTGCGCGTCGAAGCGGCCGACGGGGCCACGGAGGAGATCGGCGCGCGGGTAGTCGTGGACGCCACCGGCGCGCGGACGCTGCTTGGCCGCCAGCTCGGCGTCCGCGAGCCCATCGACAGCCTACGGAAGGGCACGCTGTGGAGCTACTACCGTGGAGGCGCTCGCCTGGATGGCATCGACGCGGGTGAGACGACGATCTTCCTCATCGAGGATCGCGGCTGGTTCTGGTACATCCCGCTGCCCGACGACATCGTCAGCGTTGGCATCGTCGCCGACCCCGAGTACCTGTTCGGCGACGAGGAAGGCACGGGCGACAGCGAAGCCATCCTCGACCGTGAGGTCGCGAAGTGCGCCGGTCTCGCCGCCCGTCTCAGCAAGGCGGAGCGAGTAGACCGGGTGCGAGGCACGCGCCACCTGGCCTACGTCAACAGGCAGACCGCTGGCGATGGGTGGGTGATGATTGGCGACGCCCGCGCGTTCCTGGACCCCATCTACTCCTCGGGTCTCTTCCTCGCGCTCGCCTCAGGCGAGCTGGCGGCCGACAGCATCCACGCAGCTCTGCAAGCGGACGACACCTCGGCGTCGATGTTGGGCGCCTTCGAGGGCGCGCTGCTCGGTGGACTCGAGGTCGTCCGGCGTCTCATATACGCCTTCTACGACCCAGAATTCAGCTTCGGCGCCTTCGCGGAGCAGTTCCCCGAACACCGGCCGGAGCTCATCGACTGTCTTACGGGCGACGTCGTTGGGAAGGACATGGCTGGCTTCCTCGCGGCGCTGTCGGAGATGACGCCGGTTCCCGACGCGCTGTGAGCCACGCGACGGCAGGTGCGCGAGGTGGGACCGTCGGCCGTATGCGTGCCGGCGCTGCCCGACCACAGGCCGTGACCCAACCAGGAACGAACGGCCAAGGCAAACTTGACGCGATCACGGCGTGAGGCTAGGTATCAAGACGTGGTATCGCCGCCCGCGCTCCCCAGCCGCGGGTGGGCCTCAGGACTGTTCGATGTCGGCCCGCTTTCCCTTTGCCCTTCTCGCCAAGGGCATCCAGGGCGTGACGCGTGCGAGCCCTCATCGGCGATAGGGAGGGCGGTTGCATGCGCGCGCGCCGGTTCGTCCGCACTGCGTTCCTGTCCCTCACATGCCTTGCGCTGGCGGCGTCGCACGCCAACGGGCAGTTCGATGTAGCCGCGTACGAACAGTTCCTGGCAGCCAACCAAGGGCTGTCAGCGCAAGGGCTGTTGTCCAACTACCCAGCCGACACGTTCCTCGACAGCGCGGGCAGCGCCGGCATCGACCGAGCTGCATTCGGGCAACAGGTAGATGCGCATTTCCGTCTGACTGACGGTGAGAAGCAGGCCGCCTTGCGCAACGGGTTCGTCGTCACGGAACGCCTCACGTATGCGTCGTTCGGCGATGCGCTCATCGACATCTACCACGCGGACCTGCCCGTGTACGTGTCCGCGGACTCCATCCTGCATGCCATACACGCCTCGTACGACTCCATCCTGCTGGCGGCGGAGGTGTCCGTCCTGATTCCCGCACTGATGGACCTGACCCGCGCGATGCGCGCGGACGTGCGCACGTTGGACGCGCGCTATGCGGACCAGCCCGCCATGGCCCAACCCCTGCGCGATCTTGATGTCTACGTGACCGTAGGGCGCCAGATGCTCTGGGGCGGGGCGCAGCCGGTGTTCCCAGAGAATGACGCTGTCGTGAGCGAGCTGGTCGACTTCATCGCGAACGAGCTCCCAGTGGACTATCCGCTCTTCGGGGAGACCCGCCGCACCATCGATTTCAGTCAATTCACGCCTCGCGGTCACTACGCGGGAGCCGACGTGTGGGTTCCTCCTGGCAGCGCGTCCCTCGAGCAGTACTTCCGAGCCATGATGTGGTTCGGGCGCACGGAGGTGTATCTGTCCGCGCCCAAGGCGGCGGAGCCGAGGATCCCAGACGAAGACATTCAGCGGCAGACGATCCTGGCCGCTCTCATACTGGAACTTGTGGACGTCGCCGGCGCGAACCAGATCCTCGCCGACATCGAAGGAGCCCTGCGCACGATCGCCGGGCCGTCTGACAACGTAACTCCCGACAACTTCCGAGAGCTCATGGGGGAGATGGGGTTGGCCAACGCGGGCTCCCTACAGGACGCGCCGACGTGGCGAGCATTCCGCGAGGCGTTGCTGGCCAAGCCGTACGCCTCTCAGCGCATCCTCTCTCAGATTCTGTTTGCGCCACCAGACGGTGACAAGATCGAGCCAGCGTCGGCGTTCCTCCTGTTCGGGCAGCGCTTCATCATCGACTCGTACATCACGGCAAACGTCGTCTTCGACAAGATACCGGACGGCCGCCGCCGGATGCTGCCGTCCTCGTTGGACGTGCTGTTCGCGCTGGGAAACGACGCGGCGGCGCAACTCCTTGTGCCGGAGCTGCAGCAGTACGGCTATGCGCCCAACCTCGCCTCGCTCCGCTATCTCGTCGACGACTACCAGAGCGAGACATGGGACGACTCGCTCTACGCCGGGTGGCTGAACACGATCCGCGCCCTGAACCCGCCCGCGGGCCGCGCGGAACTACCAACTTTCATGCAGACAGCGGCGTGGTGGCAGAAGACGATGACGACGCAACTCGCCTCGTGGGCAGAGCTTCGCCACGATCATCTGCTCTACGCGAAGCAGTCGTACACCGGGGGCGCGGCGTGTTCGTTTCCGAAGAGCTTCGTGGAGCCGGTGCCTGAGTTCTTTGACGCCGCGGCGCGGTTCGCGCGGAACGCGTCGGTGGGCTTCGGCGGCGTGGCGGCAGGTCACGGTGGCCTAACCGATTCCGTCACCAGGTACTTCGACCACCTCGCGGACACTACCGAGCAGTTGGCCGCCATCGCGCGGGCGGAACTCGCCGATGAGCCGCTATCGGAGGATCAGCAGACGTTCCTGGAGTCGATGGTCCAGGATCCCCCGGGAGTGTGCGGCGTGGGGTATCAGGGCTGGTATCCACGGCTGTATCACTCCGCGATGGGTAACGTCAATGGCTCCCAACCGTTCCGCGCGCGCGACTTCGTCGTTGCCGACGTGCACACGTCGCCCACCGACGCGGGCGGCAGTCCCGTGGGCTGGGTGATGCACGCGGGCACCGGCCCGGTGAATCTCGCCATCCTGGTGTGTGATTTCGACCGTGGCGATCAGCACGTGGTCGTCGGCCCGGTCAGCAGCTATTACGAGCGGGTAACGGTCCAATTCCATCGGCTCACGGACCAGGAGTGGCAGACGGAATACGCCTCAACGGGGAGCTACCGGCCCGACTTCGTGGACGTTTACCTCGCCAACGCTGCCGGTGCGACTGCGACCGAAGGCATCACGCTCTTCACGCGGGAGGGTCCGCAGACGGTGGGTGTGGAGGCTCGCGGGAAGATGCTCCTGCCTCTGGCGCAGGTCAAGCGAACGGCGCTCCTGCAGAACTTCCCCAACCCCTTCAATCCCGAAACGTGGATCCCCTTCGAGTTGGGCTCCCCCTCCGACGTCACCATCACTGTGTATGACCTGGCAGGTCACGCCGTGCGCACCTTCGAGCTCGGTAGGCAGCCAGCCGGTGTGTACTCACGCCGAGACGGCGCGGCGTACTGGGACGGCCGCAACGACTTCGGCGAACCGGTTGGCAGCGGTCTGTACTACTACACCATGCATGCAGGAGAGCATTCCGCGACGCGCCGTATGGTTCTGCTGAAATAGCCCTGGCGGCGCGCTGTCACGTAGACGGGCGCCTGACGGCCGAAGCGCGCGGATAGGGAGATGCTGTATGTCCAGCCCGACGCAGTCCCGTCGAGTCGCGGTGCGAAACAGCGCCGCGGATGGCGCAAGCATGGCGCGCCGTCAGCGACGCATGCGTGGCAGTGTGGTCGCATCCATCGCCGTGGCAGTGTGGGCAATGGGGGCCAATGGCGTCCGCGGCGTGTCCGCACTGCCGGGCTGGCCCGTTGCTGAAGGAGGCTGGCTGTCGTCGCCCGCCATCGCCGACCTCGACGAGGATGGATTCCCGGACGTGATCAACGGCGCGCAGGCGCTGGACTACCTGGGAAACACGCTCCCAGGATGGCCGGCGGACGTCCCGTCCGTGTCGTGGTCCTCTTCTGCCGTCGGCGATCTTGACGCGGATGGCCATCCAGATGTGGTAGTCGGATCGTCCCAGTGGCCGGATGGCGCGGTGTACGCTCTGGACGCGGCCGGGAACGCGCTACCGGGATGGCCCCGGGCGACAACCGACCGGGTGTTTACGTCACCGGCGCTGGCCGACATCGACGCGGACGGCTACCTTGATGTCGTCGTAGCGTCGGATCGCTACGTATACGTGTTGGACCGTTTCGGCGACGATCTGGCCGGATGGCCGAAGGAGGTCGTGGGGAATCTCTCACCTTCCTCCCCCGCCGTCGGCGATCTGGACGGCGACGGGTCTTTGGACATTGTGATCGGATCTCAGCGTGGTCGAGTGTACGCGTGGGATCGTCTGGGCAATGACCTCGCGGGCTGGCCAAAGCGCGCCGCCGGAGTGTGGTCGTCTCCCGCTCTGGGAGATGTCGATGGCGATGGATTCCTCGATGTGGTTATCGGCGGGTTCCGAGATCGCGACACCGGCCTGAACCATGTCTACTCGTGGGACCGGTTCGGTGCAAACCTGCCCGGGTGGCCGGCGACAGTCGATGGTAGGGCGTATTCGTCACCGGCGCTTGGTGACCTGACCGGCGACGGCTTCCTGGACGTTGTGATCGGCGCGGACGACAACAGGGTCTACGCCTGGGATCGCGATGGGGCTGCGTTGGTCGGCTGGCCGGTAAGGGTGGGCGGCAATGTGTGGTCGTCTCCCGTGCTGGGCGATGTCGATGGCGACGGGTTCCTGGATGTGACGGTGGGCTCCCATGATGCTCACGTGCACGCGTGGGATCGCTTCGGGTCGTCGGTCCACGGCTGGCCAAAGGCGACCGGCGCCCGCATCCAGTCGTCTCCCGCCCTCGGCGACATCAACGCCGACGGCGTTCTGGACGTGGTCGTCGCTGCCACAGACGGCCGAATCCACGCATGGAGTACGGATGCGCCGTACCGTGAGGACCGCATTCAGTGGGGCATGTTCCGGCGCAACGCGGAACGCACCGGCATCCTATGGCCGCGGATTCCCACTCCCACACCGGTTCCGGTGAGGTACATCGACCACCGCATCTCTGACGCTACGCCTAACGGCGACGGCGACGCGGTCTGGGAACCGGGAGAGACCTTGTCCATTGAAGTGGACATGGTGAACCCCACGCTGGTAAGCCATACGAACGCAGTGGCGACACTGACCCATCTGGAACACAGCGATTACACGACCGTCGATGTCCCGACCCAGTCGATGGACGCATGGCCCCGGGGAGCCACTGAGACGCTCTCCTTCGCCATCACCGTGGCCGCCGACTCGCCGCCGCACATGACCGCCCTCCGACTTGCCGTGTCGGCCGATGCCGCCGGCAGCACCTTCGCCACCATCGCGATCCCTATCGACGCAACCTACGCAGAGCCCTTCACGGCCTTGGTGGGGTGGCCCAAGACCACGTATGGGCGGGCAGCATCGGCCCCAGCGTTGGCCGACTTGGACGCGGACGGACGCCTCGATCTCATCGTGGGATCCGCAGACGGCCGCAAAGTGCACGCCTGGAATCGCCACGGCGGAAACCTCGAGGGATGGCCTCGGGCCGTGGAAGGCCGCGTCTTCTCCACCCCAGCCATCGCCGACCTGGACGCAGACGGCTTTCTCGATATCGTCATTGGCGCCACGGACGGTCGCGTATACGCCTGGGACGGTACCGGGAGCGCCTTGCCCGGCTGGCCGATTGACGTTGGCCACAGCATGACGTCCACCCCGGCCGTGGGTGATCTGGACAGCGACGGGTACCTTGATGTGGTTGTGGCCGCTGGTACTGGCGGCATGTACGCCTGGGATCACCTTGGAAGCCTGCTACCGGGGTGGCCCTGGCGGTCAGCGAGCTACATAGGGGTCTCGCCTGCCCTGGGCGACCTTGATGGAGACGGCTTCCTCGATATCGTCTTCGGCGACCACGATGCTGGGGTCTACGCGTTGGACCGTCGCGCGGCCAATCTGCCCGGATGGCCGCGGCTGATCTCCTCCTGGTTTACGTCGGCTTCGCTGGCGGATCTCGACGAGGACAGCTTCCTTGATGTTGTGATCGGCTCCGGCGATGACCTGCTTCACGTGTTCGACCGGCTTGGACAGGAACTTCCTGGATGGCCTCGCGAACGAAAGTCCGGGGGCGGTTGGTCGCCCGCGGTGGGTGACATAGACGGTGATGGACACCTGGACATCGTCTCGGCGGGAGGCAACCCGGATTGGGAGCGTGGCACGTACGCATGGGACCGACTTGGGAACCTCCTCCCCGGTTGGCCCATCCGCGACATCGGCGGCGTGTGGTTGGGCGACATCACCGGAGATGGGTTGCCCAACGTCGTGGTCTCGTGGCCCAGGCTGCGAGCGTACGACGCTGCCGCTACGCAGGTCTCGGACTGGCCGAGCATTGGGTCGAGAGACCCCAACACGCAGCTCGCGCTCGGCGACCTGAACGGCGATGGCGACATCGACCTGATCGCGGCGTCGGGCCATGCGAACAGCGGGCAGGTAGACGTGTGGAGCCTGGGTGCGCCGCACGCCGCGGAGAGCGTTCCTTGGGGCGTGGCTCGACACGATCTGCACAGAACCGGGCGGTACGGTTTCACGCCGGAGCCGATCGCGCAGCCTGGCGTGCAGGTGGTCGCGACCGGCGAGGTCAGCGCGGGCGAACCCATGCCCATCTCGCTGCGAGTGGAGACGCGACGGTCTCCCATCGCGGACGTCCGTGTGATGTACTCCGTCGGGGGACACGAGGAGTTCACGTCCGTTGGCGCCGTGGAGACGTCCACCGGCGTATGGACAGCCGGCATTCCTGACGCGGACGTCGGCGTCGCGGGGATTCGGTGGTATGCGGAAGTGACAGACGAAGGCGGGCGAACCTCACGTGCCCACAGCCTCGAGTATCCCGCGAGCCCACCCGTGCGCGGACAGACGAAAGTCACGCTACGTCCGACACCGGGCGGGCGCGCCATGTGGAACGCTGTCGCCCCCACCATCCAACCTGACGACGCGTCCCTCGCCGCGACGCTGGACAGTGCGACCGGCGGGTACCGAGCTGGATGGTTCGCCTGGAGGTGGAACGCGGGCGACGGGCGCTGGGAAGTGCCTATATTCCTGGGCGACGATACGCCAGTTGCCAGAGACGAGTTCGCGCCGGGCGCGCCGTGGTTCGTAGCGGCGACCGGCGCCGCAGGGGCCGATCAGCTTCGCACGGTTGACGGCGTGTCGGTAGACATCTCGTACCCTCACGAGGCAGAGCTCCACCCGGGGTGGAACTTGGTCGCCAATCCGTTCCACTTCCCCGTTGCGTGGAGCGACGAGGTCATCACAGTGACGACAGGCGGCGACACGATGACGCCGTCGGCTGCCGAAGCCGCTGGGGCGGTGGACAACCGGCTGGTCCTCTTCGTCGCCTCGACACAGGGCTACGAACCCCACTGGTCAGACGACGAGCCGGCGTACGCCATGCCTCCGGGCGCCGGGTGGTGGTTGTACGCCGCAGAGCCTGCGACGCTCGTGATCCCGCCCGTAGAGGCGGAGACTTCGGCGCCGCCGGTAGCTGCGAAGCGACCCACGCGCAGAACCGCGGACTGGTCCGTCATCTTGTCCGTGCGCTCCGATGCTGGGACGGACGAGGCCGAGGCCGCCGTTACGCGCCGAGGTCTCTCTCGCAAGCGGCGGCTGTCGGACATGAAGCCGCCGCCCGCGCCCGACTCGGTGGCGCCGCGTATCGAGCTTGGTTCCAGCGGCTCTCTAACGGAAGCGCGGGAACGCGTCCACGAAGCAGAAGCCGACTGGATGATGTGGCCGGTCAGGGTGACCAATGCCGACGGGGCGGCGATGACCTGGCGTCTGTCCTCCGTACCGGACGGCTACGAGACCCGCCTCGTCGACGCGGCCTCAGGCGCCTCCGTCGATCTTCGCGCCGAGAGCCAACTGCGTATTGGTGGTTCGGAGCGTGCCTACGTCCTACGTGTGACACGCATCGGCGAGTCGCCATCCACGCAGCTCCGGCAGAACTACCCAAACCCCTTCAACCCAGAGACGTGGATCCCCTTCGACCTCGACCGAACAGCGGAGGTGACGATCACGATCTACAACGGCGCCGGCAAGGCCATCCGCACCCTTGATCTGGGCGCCCTCTCGGCTGGTAAGTACGCCGACCGGACGCGTGCGGCCTACTGGGACGGCGCCAACGATGACGGCGAGCCGGTGGGCAGTGGGGTGTACTTCTACGCCATGCAGGCGGGAGAGACCGTCGTATCGCGCCGGATGGTCCTGCTGAAGTAGACGGGGGCGCCGCCGCACGGCTCGTCTACCGGCCTGGGTACTCCGTCTCCACCAGCCACTGTTCAAGGGCGGCGCGCATGGTGGCGCGTGCGGGGCCGCCGTCGCCCGCTCGGTTCTGCGTCTCCCCAGGATCGGAGGTGAGGTCGTAGAGGTACTCCTCGCCGTCCGCGTGCCGGACGTATTTCCACCCGTCGCCGCGCGCCGCGAAGGAGGCCGAAGCGGTCGGCTCGACGATGCGACGCCGGTCGCGATGCGGGCTGACGCGTTCACAGAACGAGTACTTGGGAGCCGATGCTTCCGGCATATCGCCGCGCAGCCGCGGAGCCAGGGAGTGGCCCTGCACGCCGTCTGGCCCGGTCACGCTCGCGAAGTCGAGCAGCGTCGGCAGGATGTCCGTCAGGCCGGCTGAGATAGTCGAGCGGCCAGGGGCGACCACGCCGGGATAGCTCACGATGAGCGGCACGCGCATGACCTCGTCGTAGAACGACGCGGTGCTTTTCCACACCATGCCGTGGCCGCCCGCCATGTCGCCGTGATCCGCCGTGAAGACGACGATCGTGTCGTCTGCGCGTCCAGTCGCGCCCAACGCGTCGAGGATGCGGCCTATCTGGTCGTCCACCAGCGCGACCGCGGCGTAGTAAAGCCGCAGGAACTCGCGCAACCCCGGCTCCCCGAGGTCGGCGACGATGCGCCGGGACCACTCGTTCGCGAACCGGCCCTCACGGACGTCCACGTTGGGTGGCAGCTCGATGCTCGCCGGGTCGAACATCTCGTGGTAGGGCGACGGCACGACGTTCGGGTCGTGTGGGTAGTTGAGAGACCCGACGACGAAGAACGGATCGTCGTCTACGCGCCCGAGCCGGTCTATCACCCGATCCGCGACGCGGGCGTCGAACGTGTCCGCCACGGGCATGAGCAGGCGGCCCATCTGGGTGATGAACCGACGGTGTCCGTGCGCGTCCCAGCGGGCGCCGAGGGCGGCGACGGCGCCACGCAGCTCCGGCGAGACCTCGACAGGCAAACTCCATCCGTACCAGTCCAGCCACTCAGACGATGGGAGTTCCTGCGTGGAGGCGAACGACTCGCGCATCTCCTCCGCGTAGGCTCCGTGCTCGGTGTACATGTCGGGGTAGTGCGGCAGGTCGTCGTCGAGGAGATGCCACTTGCCGTAGTGGTGCGTGGCGTACCCGGCCTCGTGGAGACACTTTCCAAGCGTGGGTTCGCCAGCCTTGATGCCCTCTTCGGTGGGGCCAGCGGGGATGGCTGGGTAGTCGCGCCGATTGACGTTGTGCGTGATGCCGTGGGCGTGCGGATAGCGGCCAGTCTCCAACGACGCGCGGCTCGGGGAACAGAACGGCGTCGGGCACGTCGCGTTCTCGAACACGACGCCGGAGTCTGTCAACCGGTCGATGTTTGGCGTGGGAACAGGGCCGCCGTACGCGCCCAGCACGCTCGCGTTCAGTTGGTCGCACCAGAGGAACAGGATGTTGGGGCGGGCCATTGGTCTGTCTCCAGGGCTGTTTGGAGTGGGTGGCGATGCTGAAGCCTAAGCCTTGCGGATGCAACCGCGCCGCGCGCCCGCCTGTCCTCCTGCCGTCGGCACGCGCGGTCGAGACTCAGCCATGCTCTCTACGAACCCTCCACCAGCGTCGGCGCGCGCGGCGCCCGATGTGGGCGGCACGGCGCCCAACGTGGGTGGGAACTCCTCGACGCCTGATGCGCGACGTCGATCGGGCGGACACGACGGGCTTCCTCCCGGCGATGTTGGAGACGACGCCAGTTCGCGATCTGTTCTGATCCGCCCGCGGAGAGTCATCGTGTGTGTTACTGCGATGGGGTGGCGAGTACCGATCGGCCCGGACGGGCGCTCCTCAAGATGAACATGCCGCGGCCCCAAGCGTTGGAGTCCATGGTGGCTCCCGTGGGACAGCTGTGTGCAGAACCCGCAAGCGGGCGTCGTAAGGCTCCCGACGCGTGTCAGGCAAAACCGACGGCTTCTTGCGACAAATGCACGATTCGCCCGATCGGCCGCACCCGCCCTAAGCGGTATAATGTAGAGTGGCAGGATGCACCGGAGCCGCAGCGGGCATCTGGGCAGTTCGCGCGATTCGTGGGGACATGTATGATGCGCAGGCTCAGGACGGCCATGGTCGCGCTCTTCGTCGCTGGGCCACTGACTGTGTCCGAGGCCACTTTCAGCGATCTGAGTGACACCATGTCGTTTGAGGGCGTGGTGAACAGTATCGTCGCGTGGATCACCCACAACCAAGACTCCACCACCCCTACCGGCATCGCTTCCTGGGACAACTCCTCCCTAGCGACAAGTGAGACCGACTCCGTCGCGATCTTCCGACTGGTGGCGAACGTCGACGTCACACTCACCGCAACGGCGCAGGGGATACTCAGTCAGACGATCGGCGCCACCACAGCCGTGTTGGCTACGTACTACCAGCTGGAGTCCGACGGCGATGGGTCGTCCACCACTGGATTCCTCGGCGCGGAGTCCGGCGACGGGGTCGGCAGCGTGTTCTACGTGGGCGGCGGGAGCTCCGGCTATGAAACCCTCAACGGGCTCACTGCTGGCGGAGGCACACTCCTGGGTACGGGCAAGACACTGACCTATGTAGAGCAAGACGGGAACGCGCTGATTACGATCACGTGCCGAGGGCAGAACGGGGAGGATCTGGGTTGGGATAGCGACAACACGGAGGCCCCGGACGCCGGCACGTACACCGCCGATCTCACGCTGCTGGCCACGGGCATATGACTTCTTCGCGACGCGTGGGGTTCGGCAAGGTAGCGACCATAGGGGCCGTCTGCGTGACGTTCTACCTCCAGTCGGCTGCCAGGCTGTACGCCCCGACGTGGGGCACGCCGTCTGGGCCGTCGACGCCGTCAGGCATGTCGGATTGGGACAACACGACTATCGGAACCACGAACGACTCGGTGGCGACCATCACGCTCGATTCGCTCGGGTCGCTCTTCACGACGGTTCGAGTCAGCTCCATCGGCGACCTGACGCACTCGACCGTTGGCAGCGAGACCCTGACTACGACGTGGAAGTTCTCGACCGACGGGGACGGGTCGAGCTCTTCCGGCGTCGTCGAAAGCGGGACGACTCAGGCGCTGGGCCACAACACATACGTCGCGTCGGCGTCGTTTCTGTCCGGGTGGGTGGACGTGACCCGCGTAAGCGGCGACGCGGACACCGTGTTCACGATCACTTCGCACGGCGAGAATCCATACGACTTCGGGAACGACAGTGACGCCACGGAGGCCCCCGTGGTGGGCGCGTACACCGCCGATGTCGTCCTGGAGGTGTTCGGGCTGTTCTGAGTCGCTCGCCGACTGTCGTGTCTACGCGGCGTGACAGACCATCCGCTCTCTCGCTGAACTCAGCCGCAGATGCGGCGCCGTTTGGCGTGGAAAGCCAGCAACCGATGAGCGCGACGCATCCTGCCATCGCTCGACCGCTCTCCCGCGCGCTTCTCTTCTCCGCCGTTCTGTACGGCGTTCTGTTAGGCCAGACCCACGCGGACGTGGGACTGACCCCAATGCACGCGGATGTCGTGGCTGCCCCGGGCGGCGGCGTCGCACACGCTGAACTCACCGTGATGAACACGAGCGACCAACAGCGAACCGTGCGCCTCAGCGTCGAGGACTTCACGGTCGGCGAGCACGGCAACTTGCGCTTCCGCCCGGAGTTGGATGCCCCCAGCCCCTTGCTCGACATGCTCGAACGACACGCCGGCGCACGCTATGTCTCTTTGGACGAGGACCAACTCACGCTGGCGCCCTACGAGGAACGCTCCGTCACGTGCTCGGTGACGCTGCCCGCGAACGCGCGAGGACAGTATTACGCTATGGTCCGCGCAGACGCGGGGACCGTGTTTCCCCAGGCGCGACGCGGAGCGGCGCACAACGTCCGGTACCGCCTCCAGGTCGGCTCCGCGCTGTTCATCACGGCTGGTTGGGAATCCGACAGCTCGAGGGGCGACGGCGAACCCCCACGGGTGCGCCGCGCCACACCCGCGCGCTACGATGTCGAGGTCGACGACGTGCGATTCGTGTTCCCAGCCGCGGGTGACGACCGGCAGACCTTGCGCGTCGTGGCGGACGTGACAAATCGGAGCACGGTACACTATGTTGGTGACGTGACCGCCGTAGTTGTGAACGTCGAGGATCGCCGCATCGTCGAGCGCATCAACTTCTCCCAAGGCGTCCGGCTAGTCCTGCCCAACTCAAAGCGGGTGTACGTGGGGGAGGTGAGGTCACGCCTGGATGCCGGCACGTACCGGATCCGCTTCGCCGTAGACGGCGACACCCCGCGGCTGCGGGCCTCCTACACCACCAACGTGGAGCTGATGGAGGCCGTCGCTGGCCTCGCAAACGCCGTGGGATCCATGGGCGTCCTCGACGTGACGCCAACCGATACCGTGACGATCGGCTCCCGGAGCGAGGAAGAGCGGCTGCGCGTGTACAACAATACGGACGACGCGTTGCGTGTGGCGGCCCGCGTGACGGAGTCGGCAGACGGGCCTCCTCGATTGCGCGTGTCGCCTCGCCGGTTCGCGATCCCCGCCGGAGGCGTGCGTTCCGTACGGCTGTCGGCGCGGGGGCGCGGAGGGGTCGCGGCGACCGCCGAGCTGGCCCTCGTGCCTTCTACCGGCGACGGGGCGACCTTTCCTGATCGGGAGACGCGTCGCTTACAGGTGCGGGTCGACGCTGGCGGCCAGGACCGGCGCGTGAGGCGTCCCGAACGCGCGCGTCAGGACGAGACGGGAGCCGAGGCCCCATAGTCGAGGGTCGTACCTGCATGGGAGTACTAGCGAGTATGCACGGATCCCGACGCCGTCGCGGTGTACGCAGCCTCGTGCCGGCAACGCTGACCCTTGTGCTTGTGGTTTCGCTATGCCACGCGCAGGTGCAAGGCTCGGTGGACAACCTGACGTCTGACCCGGCGAACGACTGGGGGCCACTGTGGTCGCCCGACGGCGCACACATCGCGTTCTACTCGGATCGCGATGGGTCGACAGAGCTGTACGTAGCCGACAGCGACGGAGGCAACCCCAGGAACGTCTCGCGCTCGGGTGACACCGTACGGGACGCGACCTGGTCTCCCGACGGTAGCGGGCTAGCGTACGTCACCGGCGGCGAGGCGACGGACATCTACATCGTGGATACCGCAGGAGGCGAAGCCCGACCCATCGCGGCGCATCCCGCCAAGGACTGGGGGCCGGCGTGGTCCCCGGACGGCCTGCGGCTGGCGTTTCTGTCGACTCGCGAGGGTGGGTCTCACATATACATCGCGGATGTCGATGTCGGCGTGCCAGTCAGGTTGACCTGGGGGCTCGGCAGTCAGCAGGACGTAACGTGGGAGCCGGTCGGGGCGCGCCTCACCTTCGTCTCAGACCGGTATGGGCATGCCGACCTCTACATGTACGACGCCAACGGCCAGGCCCTACGGGCGATCACTCGACAGGCAGACGCAGACAGCGCTCCGACATGGGCGTCGGACGGTTCGACGCTGGCGTACGTCTCCCGGATCGACGGGAACGCGGAAATCTACGTTGCATCTGTAGATGGCTCGAGCGTCCGCAACATATCGCGCCACGCGCTGGTGGGCAGCTCCCCGTGTTGGTCCCCGGACGGCTCACAGATGGCGTTCATGTCGAACCGCGATGGGGACACAGAGATCTACCTAATGGGCGCGGACGGCGGCGGCCTCCTCAATCTGACGCAGCACCCCATGGCAGACGGCGCGCCGTCTTGGTCGCCAGATGGACAGCAGATTGCCTTCACAACGAACAGAGACGACAACTGGGAAGTGTACGTCCACACCATGCAACAGGAGAGCGCGTGGGACGTCAACAGCGATGGGAGGGTCGACATAGTCGACCTCATCCTCGTCGCCCAGACGTTCGGCATGACGGGCGACGGGTTAGTCGGAGACGTCACGGGCAACGGCTCGGTGGACGTGATGGACCTCGTCCTGGTCGCCTCTCACTTCGGCGAGGCGACGGCTTTGGCCGCTCCTGCTCGGATGCCTCGATCCTCTGACGCGGCGATGATCGAGGCGTGGATCGAAGCGGCGCGCGACGCCGACGACGGCTCGACCGCATATCGGCGAGGCGTCAGTACACTTGAGCGCCTCCTGGCATCCATAACGCCAGATAGCACCGCGTTGCTGAGGAACTATCCAAACCCCTTCAATCCCGAAACTTGGATACCGTTCGAGCTGTCAAGGGACGCCACCGTTAGCATCACCGTGTACGACATCAGGGGGAAGGTGGTGCGCGAGATCGACATGGGGTTCCTGCCCGCAGGAGACTACTCGACCGTGGGCCGCGCGGCGCGTTGGGATGGCCGCAATCTCTCTGGGGAGTCTGTAGGCAGCGGCGTGTATTACGCTGAGTTCCGGGCCTCGCAGTTCCGCGACATCGGTCGGCTGATCATGGCGAAGTAGTGGGCAGTGGTCACCCAGACATCTTGGGCATACGCATATGAGAGCAAGCGCGAGGCGAAGCCAACGGCGCGGCCTGCATAGGGCGAGTTTCGCTATCCTGGCTCTGGTCGGGATGGCAGGGCCACTCATGGTCTACGCTGCGGCTCCCGTTTTCACCATCACGGCGCCGACAGATCCCGCCGTCACGACCACAGACGCCACGGTTGCGGTCACGTTCTCCGGAACGGCAACAAGCTCCCCGGCGATTCGGTGGCAGGCGTGGGGCGTGCAGGAAGACTCGACCGGCTCCATGGTCGCGGAGTCTCTGTTCACCGGGTCCAGCTTCTCGACCACAGTCACACTCGACTCCGACGCCGCCGGCAAAGGCTACACGCTGCTCGTCGGCGGGGTTAACGCGGACACGTACGATGTCGTCTCTCTGGCGATCACCGTTACGGATACAGGCAGCAACTGCGACCCCACCGATTTTGTGTGCCTGGCCCAGGAATTGGCGGACGCGGCGATACTTGACGCGGACAACGTCATGACAGACGCCCTGCTGGCCATACTCGCCCTCCTCACGGACCCGTTCGACCAGGCGGATGTGGACGCGGCATACGCGCTGGTTCTCGCAGCGGAGGTCGACGTGGACGCCATCATCGACCAACTCGAAATCGACACCGAAGTACTCCGCGACCAGGCGTCTGGGGGAGCGGCGGCCCAGGTTCGATCCGTGTTCACGGCAGGTAGAAACGCGATAAACCAAGCATTCGGCGACTGGGAGGCCTCGACCAACGACACGATCGCCACCGCCGAGGCTACTCTGTGACGCCGCCCAGCCCGTCTGGCGGGTACAAGACGGCGTCGACGAGAACACGCTCCTTCGGACTCGCGCAGACTGGAAGCGCTACTCGGTAAGGCCCACGATCTTCGCGGGGATGCCAAATCGGACTCCTTCGACCTTTTCAACGACGCCAAGGGCGAGATCGAGGATCTTGCCGGGCAAGCAAAGAAGTCCGACGAGAACACTATCCTCGACATGCTCGAGGATTGGGAGAAGGATTGGGTCGAACCGACGATCTTCACTTGGGAAGACGATTCGGAAACTCTCATCAAGGACGACGGGTGCTGACCGCGGCGTCTGTGGGCCGGCAACGGCGGCTTCGGCGGAGCCCTGTCGCGGCACGGGCGGGAAGCCCGCAGTGCATGCTGATGGCGCCCAGACGCTGACCGGTCGGTCGCGGCAACTAGGTGGCGCGCTGCTATCGCTGGTTCTGGCGCTGTCGGCCTGTTCGGCCGCGGCCCCAGTCGTCGCCCCTCCGCAGCCGGAGCGCCCATCGACGGACGACCTGCTGCGCGACTTGGGCGTCGCTCTTGGCCGCGGCGATGTCGCGGCAGCAACTCGGCTGGCTACCCGGGTCGAGGTGCGCTCGAAGACTCCGCGTCAGAGGCAGATGCTTGCGCTCCTCACGGCGGGCATGGCCACGCTCGCACCGCCTCCCGCAGCGTCGCCCAGATCGTCCACGGCTGATGCCTGGGGCGCCTCAGTCATCCGTGTCCGTAGGACCGTCCCCGACAGTCAAGTCGACGCCGCGGGGTACGACGCGCTGCCCTTCTTCGACTCCTATCGCGAGGCGGCCGCGTGCTGTCAGTACGCCCTCTTCGACCTCGGCGAACTCACGATCACACCGACCGACACGCTCCCGGAGGAGTACCTGCTGTATCGCGAGCAGGCACAAGGGGCGGAGGCAATTGAGCTCGACTTTGGGGAATTCCTACGCCGCGCGGGTCTGGATAGCCGCAGAACCGTCTACCATGGCGACACGCGGGTCGTCGACGACCGCCTGCTGCATCATTACGAGGACGCCACGGGGCGTGTAGTGACCGGCGTCACCGAGCTTGAGTCCGGCGCCGTACGAACCGCGCTCCTGCGGCATGGGGAGTAGCGACGTCGCAGAAGACGTGCGGACACGCTCGGTGGGACGCCAACGATGTGATCTGAGCCACCCGCCTCTCTACACCGGAGTGCCACACAATGAGAACTCTCGCCCTCCTTATCTGCGCGTCCTATCCACTCCTGGCCCTGGCTCTCCCTCCCGCTCCCGCCATGGAATGGCATGAGGGACACGGAACCGACGGGGGCGATCACGTCCACCACGGAGCGCAGACGTCGGACGGTGGATACATCATGACGGGCCAGTCGTGGACCGAGGAGCGCGGCGTAGACATGCTCGTCGTGAAGACGGACGGCCACGGGGCGTTGGAGTGGCAGCGTGTGGTCGGAGAAAGCGGCGTGCACGACCATGGCACATATGTGGTCGAGGTCGCTGATGGGTTCGTGGTCGCGGGGTCGTTCACGTCCGACGGCGCTCAGCAGCGAGGGCTGGTGAAGTTCCAGGCCGACGGCTCCATCGGTTGGATGAAGACGTATCCCGCGCCAGGGCACGGCTCCCTGCGGGGCATTGACATCGCCGAGAACGGCGACATTGTCGGCGCAGGCTATGTGGGCAGCGGAGAGGGCGAGTACCTGTTCATCTCAGACGACGGCGATGGTTCACTCCTGAGGACCGACGCCGATGGGAGCTTGCTGTGGGAGACCACTCTACCCGCCCCGCATGGAATGCGCGTGCAGCAGGTCGCTGACGGCTTCGCGATCGGCGCGAACATCTGGGTCGGGGAGGGTGGGAACGACCACCAGCAGGTGTGTCTGATACTCACGGACGACGCCGGGACGGTCACGCACCAGCAGGCGTACGGCGGCGCCGACAACGACCAGGTGTTCGACTTCGCCGCGACAGCCGACGGCGGGTACATCTTCGCCGGACACACCCGCTCGTATGGCGTCGCCAACTGGGACTACCTGTTGCTGAAGGTCGGGTCTGACCGCGAGGAACAATGGCATCGCACCTTCGGCCAGCCACGAGGGTACGACCCGAAGTACATTCACGACGAGAGCTACGGCGTGCGGGAAACCCCTGACGGCGGCTTCGTCGTCGTCGGTGGCACCGGTGATGAGTATAGGTACTCAGCCACGGGAAGTCCGTTCGGCCCGTCTGATCTGTGGTTGGCGTACGTGGTGAGGACCGACAGCCGCGGCACGACCCTGTGGGAAGGCCTCTACGGCGAACTCGACGGCAACAACGCAGGCGAATACATCAACCTCACGAGCGACGGCGGATACGTAGTATTCACCGACTCTGACACCGTGGGAACGATGGGCGAGGAGAACTTCGGCCTGATGAAGATCGCGCCCGACGACCACATCCCGTCCGCGCCGTAGCGATCGTCGTGAGCAGTCCGAAGACCCGCGCGGCCGGCTCCAGGCCGGTTCTTGTCTTGCCCATAGCGGGACCCATTCACTTCGCGGATTCGACGCTGTATCCTCAACGGAGGGCGACAGGTAGGGCACAGGGCGTGCCGTGGGCACTATTCCGCTGGGAGTGCCAGGTCCATCCCTGCCCAGTCGGCGTAGTCCTTCAGGACATGGTAGTCCTCGCCTCCGCCTTCCGTACAGAGGTCCGTGCACGGGGTCAGGCTGAGCTGAATCTCGTCCGCAGAGGGTTCCCGATCCCTGTTCCAGTCGCGCCAAACACGGCCGCATATGCCGTCTGCCTCGTTGAGCTTGGACTCGTCAAGATCTGCGAGCATCCCTTCCGAGAACGTGTATACGCCATCGCCCCCTGGGAAGACGACGTGATCTTGCCACGGCAGCTTGGGATCGGGACTGTCCTTCTTTTTAGGGTGCGCGATCGTGTGGTCAGTGTAGCCGTCGTGGTCATGCTGTTCCTTGTCCGGGCCACAATCCTCGCAGTCGTTGTCCACCCCCTCCCAAGTATACAGATAGTTCATTATGCTGTTGTAGTTCGGCTTGTACATGCAATGCGGGATGTCCCCGCCGTGCCATAGACCGAACGTGTGTCCTAGTTCGTGCAGCATCGTCTGGAACAGCCGGTCGACGTCCGGCTCACTGTAAGTGGCGGCGTAAAAGTCGCCACCGCGAGCCCGGCCGCGGCCCGCTACCTGGCCCTTGAGCGCGATCACACAGTACCTGAAGTAGCCCTTTCTCTTTTCGGCGAGTTTGTGCTTGCGGACGTCCTCGAACCTCGTGTATTTTTTGTGGTCTTCGGGATCTTCGGGATCGCCTGGCTTGAGCCGGGGGTCAAAGCCAATCAGGGTCGTTTGGGCAATCTCCTGTCCGCCACCCCGGCCTAATGGACCAGGCTGGCCGGAGGACACGTGCAACCGTATCCCCCGATCGCCACTGGGACCGTATACAGGGGCACTCTCGAAGACATCCCGCAGTTTTACGGACGCCGCGCGAACCACTTCGCCCACGGGCCAGCCATGGTTCATCCAATCGACTTCGAGGAAGATGTCCTTCACCATCGGATCCGCGCCCAGCGGCTCTAGATATCCGAGCTCAATGTCGTCCGGCAGCCCATCCCCATCGCTGTCCAAGGCACTCGCACTCGCAGGAACAGTGTAGGTGCGTGGTTCGGATTTCTGCTTGCGATCCCAGCTGAGCACAGATACGTCGTAGGAGACCCCCATCTTAAGCGATTCAGCTGATGTCTTGAACGTCGTATATACATAGATTGGGTACCCCAACGTCGTCGGAAACTCCATCGCAGCTACCGCTGAATTCACGTGCCCATCGACGTACTCCGTCTTTTCCACGACGTATTCCGTCTTCCCCACGACGTATTCCGTCTGTTCCCCGATGGATTCCGTCTGCTCCCCGATGGATTCCGTCTGCTCCCCGATGGATTCCGTCTGCTCCCCGCCCCTTTCTTTGATTAAGACGACGCACTTCGTGTCGATGTTCGCCCCGTAGACCGCCAAGGCGACCTTTGCAAGCGGGTTCCCGTCCGCGTCATGACCGTCCGGCGTAAACCCATACGTCGTGACGCCGTCCACGCGTGGGACTGGAAGTCTGTACCGCCCAGACTGGCCGCGGAAGCGCACTGAGATGACGCGGTGGCCATCGTCGCGCTCGTGGAATTCGAGAGTCGCGCGTTTGATGGGGAAGGTATCAACGATCGGGGAGGTCTTAATCGGATCAGGCTCCGGCTGCGCGGAGCCAACGTGCAAACACACCAACATAGGCAAGAATAGCCACACGTGTCGCACGGAGCTGTCGATCATTGGGAACTTTCCTCGTCCCTGTAACGGCCATGCGTTCCAGCGATGTCTTTGCCCACGGGCGCAAGGCCATTAGGCAACTGCTGGCCTGAGAGTTGCAGGGGCACAGCACCAAGGGCGGCAGGGCGTGGCAGCAGCCGTCGGCGGCCACGCAGCCGCGCCCTGGCCAGGTCTTATCGGGAAGGGGTGGTCAGCGCGGCCCGACGGCGTACGCGAGAACATGGCTGTTACCATCTGCGTACCCGGTTGTATCCACCACATAGGAACTCTCTTCAAGCCACAAAGCGTAATCGGAGCGCCCAAACGTAAACGGCGTTGACGCCCCTACCTGCAAGTCGTAGACGAGTTCGCCAATCGTCAGTTGGGCCGGTAACTCGTGGTAACTTCTCTGCGCGCCCGGTGCAGGAGCGTTGTACACGAGAGTCTGCGTAACCGTCACGTCACCGCCGAAGCCCGCGCTAAACGACTGTGTGCGGGCACCCATGCCGGAAACTTGCGCAGCGATGAGCACGAGGACCGCGTCAGACGCGTCATCGGGGGACACTCGCACCATTTCTAGTGTGAAATCGCCTGCCGAGGATGGTGCTGGCCGCCGATGCCTCGCGCGGAACTGCTCGTCGGGCTCGAGCGCTAGAGGCAGGAGATCCTCCGGGATATGAAAGTCCAAATAGGACCGCCCCGACTCGTCCGACTCGTACACAATCCGGCTACCACCTACGTCCACCACCGTACCTTCCGCCTTCCAGTCCCCGTACATGGCCCTGCCGTCGCGCTGGAGGGCGAAAGCGAACTCGACGACCTCAGGAAGGGCAGGCGCCGGAGCCGGCGGAGACGGCAGCCCGCGCGCAGCGGGCTCTGGGCGTTCGCCAGCACACCCATGGAGGAATGCCCCGCCAAGCGCCACAGCAATCACACACCGGCATACCATTGACCGCCATTTGTCTTCCATCCGCGACACACTCCCCAGGTTGAGGCGGTGGAGCTGCCAGGGAGTTGTCCCTGCGCTGCCACAGACCAGCCAGAGCCGGTTGTTACGACACAAACCCGGCCACGATGCGCCCGTACGATACAGTCCTGCCGCCTTGGGGAGCCCGGATATGGCCATGCACAAAGCATGTCTAGTTATATCCCGCGAGAGCCCCCGTGTCAAGGACATTCCGCCATGCTCTTGAGACGTCGGCGACAACCAAGAGATTACAAGTAACGGGTCGCGCGTGGCAAGGGCAGTGCGGGAGGCGCCTTGCGCCTTCTTGTCTTGCCCAGGGCGCGGACCTATACTTAGTTCGTGGATTCGGCGCTGTACCCTCAGCGTTCACGGGGTGGGGAGAAGGCACGCTGACTGAGGCTCCGACGCAGATGATCAACGAGCCACCCGACAGTTCGCGACATGTGGTTCTTGCCGCAACCTCAGCACTCCGCCTATGCAGCGCCCAGGCCCGTAGACAACTCAACGAATTGAGAACGGTGTGGCAATCCTATGAGGCGTAAGCGACGCAATCCCAGTGGTTATCTAGAGACCATTCGCCACCTACCCATCATCGCGCTGAAAGAAGAGCGCGTGATCTTGCCCTTGGGCATGCCCTCGAAGCCGCCGCTCTGGGCGGCGCGACCTCGCAGCATCAACGCCGTTCGACACGCGCTCAGCGGCGACGGTGATGTCCTGCTGCTGACCCAGAAGACCGGGAACAGTCAGCCCGGCGAAGGCGACTTTTACGAAGTAGGCGCGGCGGCGTCGATCCTGGAGAATCTCGAGACGCCTAAGGGCGAGATCAAGATCATCGTCGAGGCGTACGCGCGCGCCATCGTGCTGGACGTGAACGAAGAGGACGAGATGTTCGTCGCGCGGGTGCGCACCATCGAGAACGGCCCGGTCGGCCCCGACGACAAGGGCGACATGGATGTCCTCAGCACGAACCTACTGCGGGCGTTCGAGGACTACAACGAGAAGACTAGCCGCAGCCCGAGCCACGAGGACGAGTCGCTTATCAGCAACGAGGCGCACCCCGGCCAGTTGGCGGACCTCGTAGCGTTTTATTGCGGTCAGAAGGAGCCCAACAACCTCAACCTGTCCTACGAGCAGCTCCAGAAGGTGCTGCACACGCTCGACGCGAAGGACAGGATCGAGATGGTCCTCGAGATGGTCGGCGACCTCCTCGAGATCATCGACATCGAGGAGAGGCTGACCAGGCAGGTAAAGAAGCAGGTCGAGAAGACCCAGCGCGAGTACTACCTGACGGAGAAGCTCAAGGCGATCCAGAAGGAGCTGGGACGCGGCGTCGACGGGAACGACACCGAAGAACTCCGCGAGCGTATCAAAGAGGCGAACATGACCGAGGAGGGCGAAGAGAAGTCCCTCAAGGAAGTGGACCGCCTCGACCAGATGCCGCCCATGTCCGCCGAGTCAGGCGTTATCCGCAGCTATATCGACTGGATGCTCTCGCTTCCCTGGGACAAGCAGACCGAGGCGGATATCGACATCGCGGGCGCGATGAAGATGCTCGACGAGGACCACTACGGCCTCAAGAAGGTCAAGGAACGCATCGTCGAATACCTCGCCGTGATGAAGCTCGTCGAGAAGATACGCGGTCCCATTCTGTGCTTTGTCGGGCCTCCCGGCGTTGGGAAGACATCCCTCGGGCGGTCCATCGCCCGCGCCACAGGCCGCGAATTCGTGCGCATGTCGCTGGGCGGCGTGCGGGACGAAGCGGAGATACGCGGACACCGCCGCACGTACATAGGCTCCATACCCGGGCGCGTCCTGCAGGGGATGCGCGACGCGGGAACGAAGAACCCGCTCTTCCTGTTGGACGAAGTCGACAAGATGAGCATGGACTTCCGGGGAGACCCGTCGTCCGCGCTGCTCGAAGTGCTGGACCCGGAGCAGAATTCCACGTTCCGCGATCACTACCTCGACGTCGCCTTCGACCTTTCGGACGTCATGTTCATTACGACCGCGAACGTGCTGCCCGCGATTCCCGACCCTTTGCGCGACCGCATGGAAGTGATTGAGCTTCCGGGGTACACGGAACTCGAGAAGATGAAGATCGCCAGGCACTTCCTCGTGCCGAGGCAGTTGGAGGCGCATGGGCTGACGAAGGCGCAGTTGCGGATCACCGACGGGGCGCTGCGGTACATCGTCGAGTTCTACACGCGCGAGGCGGGTGTGCGGAACCTCGAGCGCGAGGTGACGAAGATCTGCCGCAAGGTAGCGAAGGCCATCGTCTCAGAGGACGGCAAGGCAGCGGACAAGCCGGAGGACGGCCAGGAGGAAGCGACGAAGCCCACGTCTGTCACCGCCCGGAACCTCGAGAAGTACCTCGGGCCGCCACGCTTCCTGCAGTCGAAGACGGAGAAGAAGGACCGCGTCGGCGTGACGCACGGTCTCGTCTACACCTCCGTCGGCGGCGACGTCATCACCATCGAAGCCACCAAGATGGCGACGACCGCCGCGGAGGAAGGTCGTCTCACGCTGACTGGGCAACTGGGCGACGTAATGCGCGAATCCGCGACGACGGCGCTCAGCTACCTGCGATCCGCAGCCGCCGAACACGGGCTGAACGAGGTGGACTTCCAGAAGTGGGACATCCACATCCACGTGCCTGAAGGCGCGGTGCCTAAGGACGGCCCGTCCGCTGGCATCACGCTGGCGACGGCGATGCTCTCCGCGCTCAGCGGCCGCCGCGTCCGCAAGGACATCGCGATGACGGGCGAGATCACATTGCACGGCAACGTGCTGCCCATCGGCGGTCTCAAGGAGAAGCTGCTCGCGGCTCACCGCCTCGGCATCGACGAGATACTCATCCCCAAGGACAACCAGAAGGATCTCGTGGACATCCCCACCGACGTGCGGAAGAAGATGACGATCCGCCCGGTCGAGCATGTCAACGAGGTCGTCCGACGCGCCGTGTTGCCCGCGGAGCCAGCCGACGAGTCGGCGCTGCCGCCTCACGCGGATATGCCAGCGATCCCGACGGCGCAGACGCCGCCTTCTGGCCTCCGCTAGACCGTCCGCGCGATGCATCGAAACACTCTGACGAAGGGCGAGGGCAGCCTCGCCCTTCGTCGTGCACCCGCATGTCCGCCGACCCAACACGGTCTCTCCCGCCGCACACGCCGGAGCTGACGACGCGCGGCACGACCAGCGCATGGTCTGCGTACGCGGTCGGAGTCAGGCGTCGTCGATGTCGAGCTCTTTGATGAGTCGGGACAGGTAGGTGCGCTGGATTCCGAGCGCCTCGGAGGCGCGGGTGCGGTTGCCCCCGGCCTTGTTGAGCGCGGCGCGGATGTGTTCCTGCCGGAACTGGCGCTGCGCCTCGTCCAGGGACGCTGGGACGTCTCGCGTTTCACGGATGGAGTTTCGATTCGCCTGCACGTTGAAAGGCAGGTCCGTGACCTGCACCTCGGCCGTGCGGGCGAGAACGACGGCGTGCTCGACGGCGTTCTCCAACTCGCGGATGTTGCCCGGCCAACTGTGCCCACATAGCAGCGCTTCCGCGTCGGGGTGGAACGCCTTCGCGGGCCGGTGAATACGGGCGCCTACTTCTCGGAGGAAATACGATGCCAGCGGCAGAATGTCGTCCTGCCGGTCGCGTAGCGGCGGCAGGAAGAGGGCGATGACGTTCAGGCGGTAGTACAGGTCTTCCCGGAACCCACCCTCGCGCACGAGTTCCTCCAGATCCTGGTTCGTGGCGGCGACGATGCGCACGTCCGCCTCGAGCATGTCGTTGCCACCCAGACGCTCGAAGCGGCGCGACTGGAGGACGCGGAGCAGCTTCACCTGCAACGGCGGTGGCATATCGCCGATCTCGTCCAGGAAGAGCGTGCCGCCCTTCGCCAGCTCGAAGCGCCCGATACGGCGCGACGTGGCGCCGGTGTACGCGCCCTTCTCGTGCCCGAACAGCTCGCTCTCTAGCAGGTTCTCCGGGATGCCGCCGCAGTTGATTGCCACGAATGGCCCGCGCGCGCGGTGGCTCAGGCTGTGGATGGACTGCGCGGCGACTTCCTTGCCCGTGCCGCTCTCTCCCCGTATCAGCACCGTCGAGTCCGTCGGCGCGATGCGCTCGACCATCTCCATCACCTGCTGCATCTCGGGAGCGTTCGCGATGACCCGGCCGGGCTCGATGCGGCGGTCGCCCAACTCACGGCGCAGGTGGACGTTCTCCTGCTGCACTTGCAGGAACGCGTTCGCGTTTTCGATGGCGTGTCCGACGAGGTTCGCGAAGATGGATATCTGTAGCAGATCCTTGTCGGCGAAGGGAGCTTTCGCGTGCTTGTTGATGACCTCAATGCAGCCTATGACGCGGCCCCGTGAGTGCATCGGAACACACAGCAGCGTCGTGCATTCGTACCCGACGCGCTCGGCGATGTCCACGGCGTGATGCTCGTCGTCCGAGGCCTCGTTCGTGATGTAGAAGTGGTCGTTCTGTACGGTCCACCCGACGATGCCCTGGTCTGACGGGAGCCGATAGTGAAGGATGTCGTCGGCTTTGTCGCCGGTGGCGGAGGCGCAGTAGAGTTCGTCCTTGGGTTCGTCCACCAGCCAGATGGAGCTGGCGTCCGACTGGACGATGACGGCGACCATTTCGAGCGTCTGGCCAAGCACGACCTCAAGATCCAGCGACGAATTCACGCGTTGGCTGATTTCGAGAAGCGTGTTCCACTCGGTCTCTGAGATCGAGCTCGAGGTCGCGACCACGGCAGGCTTCCGCGGCTTCGATGCTGTCTGGTCGGCTGGACCGGCCACGGTATTTCCCGTCTGGCAAGGAGGCGGAGACGCCCGCACTCGCGTTGCACAAGAATACTACGCGCGGACTAGGGTCATCAAGCAAGAGGCCAGTCCGACCAGTGACGCCCACTGAGGCGAGGAGTGAACCCCGGCGACCAACTGGCTCTCCCCCAAGGCCTTCGCGATGGTCGCCCTTGATCTCACGGCACATGCTATTCGGGCCTCGGACAACCGACCGTGATCGCGGGTGTCGCATCCGTGTCGTGCATGTGCCGTAAGCCAGAAGCAGGTTCGCCAGATGTCGAGCGCTATTCGTACGTCAGGAAGGCACGACCACTGCCGTCGTACACAGCCGAAGTCCGGCAAGGTGGTTCGTCCCGCCCTAGCGGGGTATCAGGGCTGGCGGAGCGCGCGTGGACCGCATGACTGGGATATACAGGCGCGGTGAGTACGACACACCGGCGGCTGTATGAGTTACTCCAGGCCAGTCAGCCGTTGCTGCCTGACTGTATAACCGGCGCACGACAGCCATCGCGCATACGATGCGCACGACTGGAGTGACTTACCCGGCCCGGTCAGTCGTTACGGATGTTGTCCGTCGGCTTGTAGACGCCGCGGTACTTGCGCTCCAAGCGCTTGGCGTCCCGTTTGCTGCTTGTGGTGCAGTACTGGAACGTGTCGCCTGGAGCCAGTAGCCCCGACTGCTTGTGTTCCTTCAGACGCTCTTGGAGTCGACCAGCCCCGGCCTCCCCGGCATACTTGGCGACTCCGCTTCTCCGCCGAATGAGGTACGCGCCCGACTGTTCGGGTACCTTGTCCAGGTTGTCATGGGTTCCGGTCTTGCGGTTATTCAGTCGCTTCCCTGCCCTTGCACTTCCTTTCATCTTCTACCGTGCGAGCGGCTTGCATTTCGCAGCTAGCCATTGCGCTAGGTCTTCCTCCGTTGCGCACCCGGAATCGGACGCGCGCAACGCGCGCACAGCGTCCGCTTCATCAGCAACGAGGTGCAACCCGTTCTGATACAGGAAGACGAACATCGCCATGAGCGCCGTGCGCTTGTTGCCGTCGACATACGCTTGGTTGCGTGCGATTCCGACTCCTAGTGTCGCCGCCAACTGATACAGGTCTGCGGTCTCGTCGTACGCGTGCCTGTGTTGCGGCCTCGCCAAGGCGGACTCCAAAGCATTCTCGTCTCGGAGTCCGCGCCCACCACCTTCCGCCTCGAGGACGCGGGAGTGAACCGCCTCTACCTTGGTTCTAGTTATCCATCTGATTCCCATCCTGCGTTCCTTCGCTGGTCATTTAGCCAGCTCCCGGAGGGCGTTCCGATACTGCTTCATACCGATCTCCAACGCGTCCATCGCTTCCGCGAAGTCCGGGTCGTACGGCGTCAGCAGGATGCCGTCCTCCGTCTCAACGACGTGGAGCCTATCCCCACGATCCACGTTGAGACGATCGAGTACTGCCTTGGGGAAGATTGCCCCGACGGAGTTCCCAACCGATCGGAGCTGGAGCTCCTTTCGTGCCATGGTCAGTGCCTTTCTGCAGTGTCGCCCTTGCGGCGAAAGCCTATTGGCTGGGTCTAGTATAACCTACGTGGTAACTCCGGTCCAGCATAAGTTGTACTTTCTGTGGTAACTTGCGTAGTCGCTTGCCTGTGCCGGCGTTTCGCGCGATACAGAGCATCTGCTGTGGAAGCGGCAGGTGCGTTCGCGCGGCAGAGCGTAGGACGCGGATCGACGTCCCGGAGGCCGTGCAGATCTCTACAGGCTGGCTCCCACGAGCGTGCTGACTTGATGTGCGTGATGTTCTCTCAGCGGTGTCGACCTGTCAGAATCTCCACCCGCTGGCAGTTGAAGCTGTAGAACGTCCGCTCGTCGGTGGGAGGGCGGAAGTCCGTGTGAACCATGCACAACGACCGCCCGTCGTCGGCGACCCAGGCAGGTAAGATCTGCGGCTGACAGGCGCGGGCGGGGTCGTTCTCGGGTGTGCAGACGTCGTCCTCGAACATGTGGTTCTACAGGTAGGGCGGCGCGCGTAGCCCCTCTTGAGATCGCACGCGTCCACCGTGGGGTGCGACTTCGTGCGCTATCGGCCCAGCGCAATTCGTCTCATGGCTCGAACGTGGCCAGCGCGGAATTCGACGAAGTACACGCCGCTCGAAGCGCGCTCCCCAGACTCGTTCCGCCCATCCCAGTGTGCGGCAGCCGCGCGGCCAACGTAGTAGCCGGGAGGCTGCATACCGAGCGCCAGATGTCGCACGGCTCTGCCGGCGGCGTCGTACACGCAGAACTGGACATCGGACGCCTCGGCAAGCTGAAACGGGATCCATACCTCTGGGTTCGCCGGATTCGGGTACATCGGCAGGAGACGGCCCGACTCGATACGCGCAGTCATCTCCGCGCTAAGGAACGCCTCGCCTAGTGAATCGCTGACGACAGTCTGGGATGCGGCCTGGACGAGCGAGACGCCGTCGGGGCCGACGATCTCCAGCTCGAGTCTGTCACCTACGTCGACAATGCCTACACGGGCCATGGACACCACCGCGCCGGAGAAGGAGCCGTCGGGAGCTATTGGCAGATCCCGTGACCATCCGGCGCGCGGGCTCGACGCCACGACACGGGATCCGGCGGGTAGCGCTGGCACGTCTGACACGCAGCCCGCGACCCCGAAAGCCCACACGGCGGTTGGCGCTGTCGAGTCGGCCGCGGCGAACGCCGTCCCTTGGACCTCCCACACGGTGGTCTCTGGCAGGTTCACGATGTAGGCTTCGCCGGGGAGGATGCGGAAGTCAGCGCCGAAGAGCACCGCGCGATCTCTGCCGACGACGGTGTCGAAGTCCCCGTCGCGCATGCGCACGCAGAGCGTGGCGCCAGCCTGGATGAGGTCTGCGGCGTGGAGGCCCGCTTCCCCGATCAGTATCTCTCTGTTCCTGCCGACGAAGATGCGCTTGGCTTCATGTGTAGGCCCAATCAGCGTCAGCCCGGGGGCGAGTGTGGTCGTTGTGTGGAACCGGCGCGGAGGGAGAGCTGCTCGGAACACGCCGCTGCCGAACGTCCCCACGTACACAGTGTCTCCGCCAACCGCGACGCTCGTGGCGATGTATCGACCTCCCGGCAACGCGCTGAAGTGGTCCCACGTGTCGCCCCGATCGAACGAACGGTATACGACTCCTGAACGGGTGGTCGCGTAGACGGCGTCGCCCGCGATGAATATGTCACGGGTTCCGCTCGTGCCCGGGCCCCTGATGGTGTCCCATGTGTCTCCGCCATCGGTGGATCTCCGCCAGTCGCTCCACCCACCGATGTACATGACACCGTTCGCGGCGGCCGTCGGAGCGACCGAGGCGCCGGACATGCGTGTTTCCGTCCACGTGTCTCCGGCATCGCCCGACGAGTAGAACTGAAACGCATTCACGGATGCGAGGACGAAGTCGCCAGTTGCCGCAGTGTGGCGGGGATCAAACGTGAGCCCCCGGAAGGTCCACGTGTCGCCGCCGTCCGCGGAGCGATGGACTCCCCGGTTCACGAACGCATACAGCCACCCGCCGCCGGAAGCGAGGCCCTGCGGATCCTGAATCCCCAACGGCTGCCATGTCTTCCCCGCGTCAAGTGACCGGTAGGCTTCTGGGTCGGCGGTAACGTACAGAGCTCCTTCCGCGCTGATGATCTCGTCTCCACCGGCTCCCTCCGTCATTCCCGTCGTAGCCACTTCCCACGTGTCGCCCCGGTCTCTCGTGCGCACGGCGGGGTCGGTGTCGGTAGCGGCAAACAGCATCGACCCGAGCGTCGCCAGATCACGCGTCCCCGCAGCGGTCATCCCTTCACGGTCCAGCGTCCACGAGGAGGCCCCGTCGTCCAGCCGATAGACCCCGTCGCCAAGAGATGAGGCAAAGACGGCTCCATCGACCCGTGCGACCGCTCGCACCGATAGACGACCAAGCCCGTTGAGCGTCAGCCGCGTCCATGAGTCGCCATCGTCGTTCGAGACGAAGACGCCGTCCCCTGCCGTACCCTGGATCCCGTCCCAGGCCGCGACATAGACCGTGTCGCCGCGCGCCCACAGGGTGTGGTCTCCATACGCCGAGTATCCAGAGACCGGCATCTCCTCCCATGTGGCTCCGTTGTCGGGGGAACGGTGCAGACGATCGAGCCCGTGGGCATACACGGCGCCATTCGTGAACGCCCAACTGCGAACGGACCGGGCTACCAGTGTGGTTTCCTGCCACGTGTCGCCGCCATCGAGGGAACGGGAGGCGCCATCCCGCGTTGCGACAAACACCGTGTCGCCGCGCGCGCCTACCGCTGACACGACGCGACCTATAGGCATGCGGTCGTGGAGAGATTCGCTCGTCCCGCCTCGGTCGTACGACCTGTCCAGCCGCGAAGAAGCGACGTACACGCGGTCACCATCGACGCTGATGCTTCCGTTCCTCATCGAGGTGGGAAGCCAGGTATGGCCTCCGTCGTCCGACCGCATGAGTCCGTTCGCCTCGCCAGCGGCGTAAATCGAACCGTCGGAGTGGGCGAGGAAGTACACGTAGTCGCCGGCCAGGCCGACGGCGCTCCACCGCCTCGTCGAGGGGTCGCGCCTGTAGACTCCGCCTGCGGCCACCCCGGCGAAGACAACGCCGTCGGGCATGGCCATGAGCCCGTCGGCGTAGCCACCCTCAGGCCCGTCTGTCCGCTCCCACGCGACCTCACGCTCGTGGTGCGCGCCGCCCAGGAGAAGGAGGGCACACACTGCGCATGCTACGGATGCCACGCGTCGAATCACGGCTTCCTCCGGCTGCAGGTCGGTCGGATGGGCACTGTATGGCACTATATCAGGTTACACGATGGACTCACGACCGGCAAAGTCGCGCCAGTCTGACGAGGCATCCGACGCCCTCACAGTGCGGGGCCGCCGACCTGAATCGGTCTGGCGCGTCCGACGGATCGGGTGCAAAGCGCCGCCGAGGTACGTGGCGATTCGGTACCGTCCGTTGGCTCGCGTGTCTCGCCGACGCGCGCCGCTGCGCCGCAGCCACTGTCAGTCCGTCAGAATCTCCACCCGCTGGCAGTTGAAGCTGTAGAACGTCCGCTCGTCGGTGGGAGGGCGGAAGTCCGTGTGGACCATCCAGAACGATCGCCCGTCGTCGGCGACCCAGGCGGGCAGGATCTGCGGCTGATAGGCGCACGCGGCGGGATCGTCCGCGGGCGTCCAGGCGTCGTCCTCGAACACCTGCGTCCACGGGCCCCACGGCTCGGGCGCCGTCCACATGCCGAAGTAGCTCGGTTTCCCGAACCACGCGCCATCCTCCGCGCATCCCATACCCCAGTTCAGCATCATGTACACATCCAGAGGCGCGTTGTAGACGACGCTGGGGTGCCAGGAGTACGGGTGGATCTTGGTGTTCACCCACCGCTCCGGGAACGTGTGCACGATGCCCCGTGACTCGATGTCGCGGCTCCATTCTGCGCCACCGCCCGCGTCGCAGGCGACGAAGTATTCGTACGCCGACACGTCAAGTATTTCGCCCTTCGGCACGCGGAACATGACGAGTTGGTTCATCGAGCCCTCGACGTTCCCGTTGGGGGCATACCCGTACGCGTAGCCGTCCGTGTTGTGTTCGTAGTTTCTGCCCATTTGCAGCATGGTGAGCAGAGAGAACGCATCGCCCGGCTCGTAGAAGAACGCCATGTTGTCGCCGTTGCGTTCGTTCCACGGCTCCCAGGTTAGCGGGGAGCCGTCCTGATTGTGCCAGGTCGCGCCGTTGTCGGGCGAGTAGATGAGCTTCGCGCCGACGAACCGTGGGTCTGGGTCGGAGAACGGGTGGTTTGGAGTGCTCATGAAGTGGTAGATGCAGCCGTCGAGGGCGAGGATGCCGAAGCCGTAGTACCGGCTCACGTTTGGATACGCCTCCACGAACAGGTCGGGGAAGCCGGGCAGATGCCCAAACGTGTGATGCGGCGGGTCGCCCTCAATCGTGTAGACGCGCGTGTTGTATTGCGCGTCGCCGTGCTTCGATATCTCCGGCCACCCGGCGCCGTCGCACAGCGCCGTGTACTGTCTCCCGTCGTCCGCCCACGTCGTGTGCCAGTTGTCACCAACTCCGGTTCGGTACACGTTGGATTCGTCGCGCCGTATTCCCGTGATCGTCGGCATCGTGTGTCCTCCGCTTGGCTCTCCCGCCGCGCGAGGCTGCTCAGCTACTCGGCTCGCGATTTCTCGACCGCGCGAATGTACTCCTCGCTGATTTCGAGGTCGCGCACGGAGTCCGCGCCCGTGGCGACGTTTGGCGCGCCGTCCCTCAGCGAAGCGACGAAGGCGCGCGCCTGCTCCTCGAACGGCCATCTCTGCGGCAGGTAAGGAGTCATCTCCTGCGGCCCGCCGCTACCATCGAACCCAGACTGACGGTAGACCGTGACTTCGCCGCCACGCTGCCGCGCCATGGGAGACGGTATGTCGAGGTCGATACGCGCGGAGTCGAAGTGCAGCCGGTACGATTCCTCCCACCGGTGCTGCAATCCATAGCCCGCCATCTCGAGGACGATCACCACGCCGCTGTCCGAGATGGCCGTCATCGTGCGGCCACTCGGGTCGGCGTAGGCGACGCGGTAGTTCTCGCCTAGCAGGAAGCGGATGAGGTTCACCTGGTGGATGTAGAAGTTCACGAAGCTGACGTACGCCTGTCCCTGCGCCGCGGTCATCCAGTCGGGCGGCCCCTCGGCTTCCTGGCCCTCGTACGGCGGAGGAGCGTCGCCACGGCTGATCGGTGGCTCGTGCTCCATGATCCAGTCACCGGGCGGCATCGTGACGCGCACGTATGTAAGCGCGCCGCACTCGCCGCTTTCCTTCCACTTCGCCACGGAGTCCCGCACGTAGATGGACGCGGGGGCGTGCCGCTTCATGTAGCCGACCTGGTAGTGCGTGTCGTTCGCGGCGGCGATCGCCGCGAGGCGTCTGCCGTTGTCGGCGCGGATGCACATGGGCTTCTCGGTGATGAGCGGCACGCCGGCGTTCAGCACGTCCTCGACCAGCCAGCTGAGGACGTGGAACCCCATGATACCTACCACGCCGTCCAGTTCCGCCTCCGCCAACATCTCGTGGTGCGACGGGTAGACGGTTTCGATGCCGTACCGACCCGCGACCGCCCGCGCGGTGTCGGGACGACCCTCCGCCAGGGCGACGAGTTCGCAGTCGTCGATCTTCGCGTAGTTTGCGATGTGCGCGTTCTGGCCCATATAGCCCGCGCCGATGAAGCCTATCCGCACCTTGTTAGCCACGTCCGTCTCCTGGTTCGCGTCTCCCCAGCTACTGCGAGCGGCGCGCCATCATAGCGCCCACTACGGGGAGAGACCAACAGGTAAGGGGTCGCCCAGCAGAGGCCAGGGCGCCATCGCGATGCCGCAGAACCGGACACACTCAACAAGGCGAGACGGCTGGAGCGCAACGTTGTACAGCCACATCGGCGGAAGGGCGCCTTGCGTTCACATCGCATGGCATATAGAGTGGCGTCTGGTCGCACATGTGATTGGCTCGAAACGGTTAGGGAGCAAAGCTACTGTGAGAACACAAGCGCTGATCCGTCTGTCTGTCTGTCTGTCTAGGTCTGCTACTCGTCCTTGCCTGCGTCGTCCCGTCCGCGCACGCCATTCAGGTTCTCTCGATGGAACCGTACATTGGCTCCGACTATGACGCGATACGCGGGTATGAGCACACCAGCTTCGCCGAGACCGATGTCACGCCCGACCGGTTCGAGTTCTGGCTCGGCCCCAACCTCCTGGGTACAACTTACCCGGCGTCGTCGAGCGGAACCACCACTACGTTCACGTACGACTACGATGCCTACGGCGGCGTGAACGGGGTCGCGCGATGGGTCCGTGTCAAGGCGTTCAAGGGCTCCGCTAGCGACAGCAAGGGCTACTGGTTGACGGTCTGGGCGAACCCAGCGGTTGTGGTAACGACAAGCCGGAGCGTCGCGGACCAGCCGGAGGTCGGGGGTACGTACTCGGTGTCGTTCACCAGCGCAGCCCCGAATTCAGCGTATACGATCGAACGTATGGAGGTCTGGGTTGACGGGGCGTTCATCGTCGGCCAGGACTACGGCAACGTTGGGTCTGCAACAATCACAGCTGACGGTACCGTCCCTCTGACTGCGGGGCCTGAGCTCCTGGTCGAAGTCAGAGGCGTGGTGAAAGTGGCGAACGCGGCATGGAATGGCGTCCTGAAGCTGCTCCACGCACGCCATCAGAATACGATTGCTGGCGTGCTCGAGTGTTCGCTAGATCACAATCCTCTCGATAGTGGGTCATTCAACGTCGTTAACGGGGGCTTTCACGACAACGCGACCTGGGTTGTGGTCGACCCGGGCAGCGCAGCGGGAGGCGAGAAATCTGTACTGGTTTCAACGCCCGGTTACTACAAGTTCGACAACAACGTGCCTGTAGGGCACAACATCGAGATGTGGATGGATGCGGAGGACACGCACGTACACGGGTACCAGGCCGCTACGTGCGTCTGGGACATGGTCCACACGTGGCGCTACCTTGGTCAGGTCGGAAAGGTGGTCTGGGGCGTGTTCCCGGTCCCGGAGAAGCTCTACGACCAGCACTTCTCACAGTTGCCCAATGAAGTGACATGGCGCTGATGATGATGCCCCCCGCCAGATCATCGACTGGCCGCCGCAACGCGGTCACGCGCGTTGCGGCGCCGGCGCTGGCACCGAAGTCGTGCGGCCTGCTCGCAATCACGGCTCTAGCTCTCTCTACGATCTGTGGGATGTCGTGGGCCGCGGTGGAGCGGGTAGGGCTGGCGCACAGCGCGGAGCCTTCGGCCGACGGTGAGTACCTTGTGTATACGGCGGAGTGGCGCAGAGGCAAGACGAGCGACTATGGTCTCACGCTGCTGACGAACAGAAGGCACGGGCGGTACTCCACGATCTGTAGCCTGTCGCCTCAGATCCACGAGACCGTGCCCTCGCCAGATGGAAGCATCATCGCGTATCTGGCAGAGGACTTCACGACAGGCTGGGGCATCTACCTATACCGCGTCAATGAGGAAGTCGCCCACGGCCTCATGTGGATGGGCGTGGGGAACAAGTACGAGGATCTGCAATTCTCGTCGGACATGTCTCACCTCCGCTACCGTCGTGACGCTCGGTTTGGCGTCACGGAGTGGCAGTACGTCACACTTGATGGGAGAATCATCTTTGGTGATCAGCCCGAACCGGAGGGGCCTTGGACACCGGCAGTAGAGGCCGAGGCCGTGCCCGCGTTCCTCTCACAGGCGTACCCAACGATTTCCCGGGCAGACCCAGACATCCGTTGGTCGTCGATCAAGGGAATCCTGTTCCTGCGTAACGAGCAGGGCATGTGGCGCTGTGACGTGCGCGCGCCCTTCCAACCTCAATGGACGATGTTGCGGGACGACGACGCCATCGTCGACTTCGCCGTGTCGTCCGACGGGACAAGTCTCCTCCTCCAGACGGCGCCTGCAGGTGAGGGGGCACTCCGTGACATCACGTTGCTCGATGCAGAATCAGGCGCGCTGGTGGACATCGGGAGGGGCTGGAACGCCGTCTTCTCTGCGGACGGTGAGTCCCTCTTCTACAGCGACCTGAAGGGCTTCTACGAATGCGCCCTCGACGGCAAGCGTGTGCGGACGTGGGCTCCAGTCTCGCATCCGTGATCGTGGAACCGCAGGCGGTGCTCGCCGTGCACACGTTGGTGTGCTCAGGGCCCTGCCGATACATGTAGGAGGGCCGCCTGCCCAATGGTAGGCTCGTGGTGACTCCCATGCGAGGATCCCACTGTGAGACAGCCTGCGCCTGCCCCCAACATCGTGCTGATCTACGCCGACGACCTGGGTTGGGGCGACATAGGCTGCCTCAACCCCGAGTCGAAGATACCGACTCCCCACATCGACGCGTTGGCCGCGCGTGGTATGTCGTTCACGGACGCACACGCCCCGGGGAGCGTCTGCTCCGCCAGTCGGTATGGCATCATGACGGGGCGCTATTCGTGGCGCACGGACGTGAAGGCGGGGATCATCTACGGCGACCATCAGCCGTGGATCGAACCCGGGAGAATGACGTTGGCATCGCTGCTGCGCGACCACGGCTACGACACGGCGGCCGTTGGTAAGTGGCATCTCGGTTCGGACTGGGAAGCCGCCGCGCGTCCCGGCCGCGTGGGCGACGACTGTATGCCGTCCGGCATCGACTTCTCGCGACCCGTCCACAGCGGTCACGCCGTCGGATTCACGTACGACTTCCTGCATCTCGACTGGAACGGAGCCGGGCCCGGTCTCGCCAGGTCGTATGCCGGCGGGCACGGCTCGACGCTCCTGCCCGACATGCAGGACTGCGCCCGATGGTACTTCGAGAACGGTATGTCCGAGGGTGGCGACGCCGACTTTCTGGCGTTCGACATGCGCGAGGCGCAACTGCGCTTCGGCGAACGCTGCGTCGAGTACATCGACGCCAAGGGCAACCAGGACAGGCACGCGCGCTTCAACCAGCGAGAGGACGCGCCGTTCTACCTGTACTATGCTCCGCCTATGCCCCACACGCCCGTCGTCCCCGCGGACAGGTTCCTAGGTACGAGTGGCGCTGGACTCTACGGCGACTTCGTGTGCGAATTTGACTGGATCGTCGGGCAGATCGTGGCAGCGTTGGAACGCAACGGCATTCTCGACGACACGATGATTATCGTCAGTTCCGACAACGGCCCCGAGAACACGTGCTACCCGCGAATCCAGGAGTTCGGCCACGCGAGCATGGGGCCGTTCCGCGGCGTGAAGCGCGACATGTGGGAGACCGGACATCGCATGCCGTTCATCGTCTCCTGGCCCGACGTCGTGGAGCCAGGCGCGACGTGCGACGCTGTCATCGGGCAGACGGACCTGCTGGCGACCTTCGCGGATCTGCTGGGCGCGCCGCTACCCACGGACGCGGGTGAGGACAGCGTGAGCTTCGCTCCTCTGCTGCGCGGCGAGAGCGATAGCGTGCGCGACTCCATCGTGTATCACGCGTGCGAGGGGCCGCTAGCCATCCGACGAGGCGATTGGGTGGTCATTGAGGAGCCTAGCGTCGTCAGTTGGCAACTGGAGCCGGAGTGGTTCCGCGACGACCGCGGCATCGTGTCGCCCGAGCCCGGGCCGGAGCTGTTTGACCTCGCGGAAGACCCTCACCAGCGCCACAACCTGTTCGGCCGCCATCCCGACGTCGTGGGCGCATTGAGCTCGTTAATGACGGAGCAGGTCGCGTCCGGACGGAGCGCCGGCTCCTGACGCGCTGCGGGCCGGCTAGCTGCTCGCGGCCGCCTGCTTGAGGCGCTCGTAGATGCGGTCCTGACTCGGCTGCCAGCACAGGTCGATCGCGCGCAGTCCGCGCTGGTCCACGACGTCGGTATCTGCTCCCTGCTCAAGCAGGAAGCCCACTAGGTCGGTGGCCGCCTCCCACGCCGCCTTGTGCAGCGCGGTTGTGCCGACGCCGTCGGTCGAGTTCACATCGACTCCGGCTTCGAGCGCAATGCGTGCCGTCGAGACGTGACCGCCTCCTCTGTTGAGCCCGCCCCCTGACGCCACGTGCAGCAGGTTCTGACCTGACGCATCTGGGGAAAGCGGATCAGCGCCAGCGGCGAGCAGCGCGCTGACGACATCCTCCTGCCCCGACCGCGCCGCGTGGTGCAGCAACGGCGTTCCCTCGTCGTCCTTCCCGTTCGCCGTCTCCGAGTTCTCCTGCAGTTCGGCGTGCACGCGATCCAGATCTCCGACGTATGCCGCTGTGAAGATGTCGTACTGCGCGTCTCTCTCGCGCAGCATAGCAACGACGGTCTGTCGGCGGTGGTCCTGCGCGGTTTGTATCACCGTCCGACGCGTGACGGGCGACGCGCGATTGAGCAGGCCCGGCTTGGCGTCGAGCGCGTGGGCAACAGCGTCGTCGTGACCAAGCGCGCAGTCGTGGAATGCATCGGCACGGGCGCCACGCTCGCGCAGGAACGCCGCTATTCCGTAGTGCTGGTGGTCAAGGGCTTCGTCGATGGGCGCGGCTCCTTCTCCGTCGCGCGCGTCGACGTTGGCGCCGCGATCTGCAAGCCACCGCACGGCTTCCAGCGATCCTATGTGCGCCGCGGCGGCGAGCGGCGTCTGCCTACGTGCGGCGTGCACTCCGTCTACCGGGCAGCCGTGGTCGTGCAACAGGCTCAGCATGTTCAGCCTGCCGTTCATCGCGGCGAGATGCATGACGCCATGTCCGCGCGGGTCGTCCGTATCCGTGCTCGCGCCGCGCTCGAGGAGGATCCTCCCCGCGTCGCCCTTGCCGTGGATTGCAGCCTTGCGTAGCGCCTCTCCGCCGTCGTGATCCAGGAGCGACGGGCGCGTGTCGAGTATCGACGCCACTTCGTCGGCGTCATCCTGCATTACGGCAGACGTGAGCGCCTCGAACAGGCCATCGACCACTAGCTGTCTCCGCGTGCAGGGTCGTTGCCTCGGCGATCCCCTCCAGCGTCTCGTCCTCGCCACCCCAATGCTCGACCGTGAGCGGCCCGCCGTATCCATCGCCCGCGAGAAGTGCGACGGCAGTCGCGTATTCCTCGCGCGTTGCCCCGCCGTCGAAGCGCTTGATGTGCGTGTCCCGAATGAGATCTTGGATGTGCGGATACCCCGTCTCGGGCGACTCGCCTGCTTGAGCGGACACGTCGATTTCCCATATGACGCCCAGGTGCTCGGGCGCTCCAAGGTCGTCGACGACCTGCCGCATCCGCTCGCACGTCAGGACGGTCGTCGTGCCGACCCATTCGAAGCAGAGCTGCACGTCCGCGTCCGCAGCGATGCGCGCCCAAGGTTCCCATCTCTCCACGATCCGTTCGCGGTACTCGGCGAAGCGCGAATCGCGGAACGCCGTCGGGTTCGGAGGGCGGAAGGGGAACACGCGTATTGAGTCCGTGTTCAGCGCGTAGGCGAGGCGGATCGTGCGTTGCAGGATCTCTTCGTGCTTGTCGCAAGCCGCGTCGTCCGTGATGTCGCACTTGCCCACGGGCGACAGGAGCATCCCAACGCGCATGCCGTGCCGTGCGAGGACGTCACGCGTCCTGGCGACCTCGTCGTCCGACATGTCCTCGATGGCTTTGCCCCACGCTTTGGATCGCACGGACACGACCGAGACGCCCGCCTCCGCGCCCAGACGGACGGATCGCTCGAAGTCGTCGGACATCTCGGCAGTGATATAGCTGACATCCATGGGTCTCTTTCTCTCGGCGTTGGGCGCCTACGGCGGGATCGGCGGCGATGGAATGTCGGCGATCGCCCGCCAGGCTCTGGTGTCTACATCTCGACCTCAATGAAGAGGCTCGTGCCTTCACCGGGCGTCGACTCAATCTGCACCGTACCCGAAGTGGGCCGCAGTCGCTCCTGCATCGCCAACAGGCCGAACCGACCTTCAACCGGGCCGCGCAGCACCGCGTCCACATCGAAGCCCACGCCGTCGTCCTCGACTATCGCCGTGAGGCGTCCTTCGCGCGGCCGCACTACGATGCCCACGTTTCTGGCCCGCGCGTGCTGCGCGATATTCGTCAACGCCGCGTGCACGACTTGGTATATGGCCGACTTGACGCGATGGGGACAGTCCCCTGGTTCACCCTCTGCATGGATGTCCACGGCGATATCGTGAAGCCTGCTGAACCGAACCGCGTCCTGTTCCAGCGCGGCCACGAGGCCGAGATGCTCCAGGACGCTGGGGTACATGTCGAACGACAGTGTACGCACCTGGTCGAGGGTCTGGGCGGCAAGCTCTCGCAGTTCCCCGGCGTGCCGCCGTACTTCCGCCACCCCGTCCATGCCCGACAGCGCCTTCAGGCCGACTAGAAGCGATGAGAGAGCCTGCCCGGCGTGGTCGTGCAGGTCTCTGGCAATACGGGCTCGCTCGCTTTCTTGGGCGGTCATCAGCTCAACAATGAGCTGAGACCTCTCTTGCTCTGATTCTCTCAGCGCCACTTCCACGCGCTTCCGCCCGTCCAGTTCCGCCCGCAGGTCTGCGGTACGCTCTCGCACCATGTCCGCCAGCTGATGATTCAGTTGGCGTACGCGCTCCTCGTTCTGTCGCGCCGCCGTCTCGGCCTCCCGCCGCGCGCCGATCTGCCCCTGAAGGGACTCGTTGGTCGATGCGAGCTCGGACGCGTTCCGGTACGATATGACACCCAGCCGCGTGACGACTGTCACCCCCGCCGCCGCCGACATCCCTATCACGAAGACGATCAACGGGATGGCGGAGATGGCCTCGCCAACGGCCGTCGCGTTTGGCCGCACCGTGATCTGGAAGCGCTGCCCTAGACTGTCAACCGCCGCTACAGTCTTCCAACGGCCGCCAACGCGAGCTGGCGCGGCGCCAGATGCGTGCAGGACGTGCCCATTGGAGCGGATTTCGACGCCATAGTTGCGCTCAATGTACTCGTCACCCACGAGCGTCAGGAAGGACGCGGGGTCAATGAGCGCGACAACGAAGCCGCTTGCCTCGCGGTCGCGCACGATGGGCGCGCAGATCGCGAGCGACACCCCACGAGGCGGGAGGTCGAACGGCGCACTGAAGCGCGGCGCCGAATGCCGACGCGAGTCATTGAGGGCCGAGACGATCGACGGGACTGCGGAGAGGTCAGTCTCCAGAAGGAATCCGTTGTCCTCCAACGGGGCGGCCGCTTGGATCCTGCCGTTCGGGTGAGTGCGCAGGATCGCCCAGAGGCCCAGGAAATCGCGCGTGTAGATACCGGCGTCACTGCGCCACACGTCGGCCTGCAACTTCGGCTGCGCCTTCTGACGCTCCGCGATTCTGCGTACCGCGCGGGCATATAGCGACGCGTGGTCTTCCAGTCGCTCTTGCACCTCCTGGCTGGCCCCGTTCACGGCGCGGTGCAGGGCCATGTCCTCCTGCGCGATGAGGACGCGCAACAGAGCCACCACGAAGCCGACAGCGACCAGGCCAACGGGGACTGGCAGCCAACCTGGCGCGAGCTCTCCCCGACTCAGATCGCTCCGAGACCAGGCGAGGGCCACGAGCCCGGCGCCCATCACGAACACGACTACCGCAGTGTGCAGGGCCACCGCGGACAGCCCGTGTCCGTCGTGCACTTCCGATGTGCCGAGGGAGTGTCGCGACACTGCCGCGATTCCGAGACCAGCCGTCAACGAGCCCGTGACAGCGACAAGCAACGCGGCGTGTCGCCAGCTCGTGAAGCGATTGCCCACTGCCACACCAACGCCGCCGACGGCGATGCACACCGCGCTAAGTAACGTCATCCGCCCGGGGCGCCGTGCGACGGGGGTGACGTAGTCCTGCAGCAGGAGTTGGTCGAGACCGAACTCCGCGCCGAGCACGTGTTGCAGCGTCATCAGGCTGCCAAGAATGGCGGCGAGGCAGCCCAGGATAAGGGCGACGCGCCGTTTCGCCAGGGCGGACAGCGCCAACCCCGCGCCAACCAGCGCAAGACACAGCGCGGTGTTGAGGTACATTGGCCGGAAGGCTGGGCCGACTTCAATGAGCAACGTGGCGCGACTTACCCAGCCCACGATCACGGTCGCGGTGATGCCTACCACGGCAACGCCGCAGGTCGCGATCGCACGGCGCAGCCGGACGGACATCTGGTGACCCTCGCTGCCTTCTATGCGGCCAGTGGGCGACATCGGCGACCACATCGCCGTCAGCCAGGCACACCCGGCCAGAACTGGGCCGCTGTAGCGCGCACGCGCGACGCCGGGACGGCGACTCGCGTTGACTGGGCTCGGTCGCTTACACTACGCCGTTGGACCATCTGCGACAACCATCGGCAGCCGCCAGCAGGGCGACGGCCCACAGGTCATGCCCGCCCCAGTCAACGTGGCGTGAGCGCCGAGGCGCGCACGCTGGCCAAGCGGGCGTTTGTCGAGGTGTTCCGACTAGCCGACGGGATTCACCGGTCGCGGCGACCCGAACCTGTCAATCCGATTGCCGAATCCCGACCGGCGAAAGCGTGAGGGGTCTCTCAAGTGGCCCTGGCTCTCGAGAGCCGCCGCCAGCCTCAGAACGGCAGAGCGTAGGACGGGCCAACCTGCGAACAGCGTCGCCCGGGGCGCCAAGAGGGTGTTTCCGCGGCTGCGCGGTACATATGACCTGCGGTCAGATTGCGTTTGGTACAACGCCACGGCGCCGGCCCGGGAGCCCCGGGGAGTGGGTCAGTTAGGTAGCCAGTCTCGGCACGGGCAGGTCCACACGGACGTTACCGAGCCGCTGCGATTCCAGGAAGCCGAAGATCACCTCGACGACGTCCATGGCGGCGGACATGGGGGAACTCGTCTGGCAGCCCCTGTCCAGCGCCTCGACCAACTCGCGGACGCCCGCTGGTATGCCTGACACGTCGGCCTTGGGCGCGACGATGGGTTCGGACTCGCCACCGCGGATCAACGTCGCCTCCTTGTCCACGATGATCTGCCCCTCGCTGCCCACCACCTCGAAGTGCCACTTCGGGCCGGCCGTGCGCTTCGACGTGCCCGTGTAGAAGCCCCGGACGCCGTTCGCGAAGTGGATGTACCCGCTCGCTGACGGCTCCAACGAGGGGTCTGAGCCACCGTCGCCGCGATACTCCGTGTGGTCCTCGTAGCCGCGCTCAAGTTCCGCGAACACCCACTCGGGGCTCGCGCCTGCCAGGTAGCAGAGACCGTCGATCAGGTGCGTACCGTTGCGGAAGAGGGAGCCCCGCCGGCCGCTGAGCGTCCCGACGACGTACTGCACCTCGCCAACCTGCCCGCCGCCGATGACGTCTTCAACCATGTGCCGCCACAGCGGAACCCAGCGCCGCGTGTGGTCTACGGAGAACAGGACGCTGTTCTCCTCGACGGCGGCGCGCATGCGGTCGGCGTCGGCGAGGCTCGTGGCGAGCGGCTTTTCGCAGAAGATCGCTTTCACACCTGCGCTCGCGGCGTCGACGACGGGATCCACGTGCCGGTTGTCCGGCGTCGCGACCGTGAGGATGTCGAGATGCTCGCGCTCCAGCATCTCGCGATAGTTGGTGTAGCAGGCGACGTTTGGCCACGTGTCCGCCCAGCGTTCGCTAAACGCCGCGATCGTCTCCTCATTCAGGTCGCAGCCCGCGACGAGTTCCGCGCTGTCCATCCCAACGATGCCATTGACGTGCTGCACGCCGATGCCGCCGCAGCCGATGACTCCTACTCTGTACCGTGGCATGGAGGCCCCCTACTCGGTCAGTGAAGGCGCCGGAATGCCGGTCGCCGCCATCATGTGGAACTTGATGAGCACCTTGTCGGACAGCCGCATGATGAGTCCGCGCGGCCGCTCAATGTTGTAGTCCTGCAGCCGAAGCGTGAACGACCCTACTATGCTCAGCAGGGCGCCCGGCCGCACGCCGCGCGTGGACTCCGACTCGTCGACGTGCGTGATGGTGAGGTCGTCCACCACTACCTCGCGCTCCTGCCCGTGTAGCTGGAAGCTCCCGTGCACGGACACGCGCGTGGGCACGCCTGCCTCCAACGCGCTCACCGACCGGACGCCGTCGGGTTGCGTATCGTCTGCCACGACGGCGCTCATCACTTCGTTCAGTTTCAGCGTCGCCGTCGGATACTGGGACGTCTCGAGGAAGCGCCCGCGCATGTGTTCGTTGCGAAGGGCGATGCCCGTGTCGATGGTGGTCAAGTCCACCTCGAACCACGCATCCACGGCGGCTCCAAGCAGCTCTGCGGGATCAGGTATAGCCACGAAGCCGCGTATCTTGCCCGCCCGGCCCGTGATGCTTTCCAGGGGAGCGCGCGACGTGAACGTGAGCTCGTCCCGAGCGTCTTCGTTCAGGGAGAACCGCAGTTCGTCCGCGCGCGCCACGGTGGCCGCGACCTGCCATGCGAGCACCAACGCGACGAGCCGTATCGATGTCATTTCAGCCTTCCTGCCGGTAACCGGGCGTCGACCATTATACCGATCCCGGCGGGCGGGCGCGTCGGTCGGCGCGCCTGACCGCATCTGGGTTCGCCGTGTTCATCGCCTGGACAGACGCGAACTCACGGTAGCTGCCTGCCCACGCTGTTGGCCGCTCGCGCGTCAGTGTTCGTGGGGCAGCGGCCGATCGCGATCGTACGGCATGACGCTTGCGGTATCAGTCACCGACGCAGGTCCGACACCGGGGAGGCGCAGCAATGGCGGAGCATGGGCGACGCATGGCAACAGGCCTCATTGCGCTGTTGGCGACGGTGGGCGTGGTGACAGACGCAAGCGCGGCGCCGGGAATCGTCTGGGAGCGGGTAGCGGGCATATATGGCGCGCGCGTGTGGCGGCTCGTCGCCACGGGTGATGCCACTCTGTTGGCCAGCACCGGGGCGGGGCTCTACAGGTCCATGGACAACGGAGAGACCTGGGAACTTGCTGGGTTGTATCGGGTAGGCGCCATGGCTGCTGAGGGACAGACTGTGTACGGAAGCCTATCCACCACGCTTGGGCCGGTTGCTCGTTCGAGTGTCCACCGTTCTGATGATGGGGGCGTCACATGGCAACCGACCGGGCTACAGCTGGGCGTCAACTCCCTGGCTGTTGCTGACGGCACTGTGTATGCCACGTACCCAGGCGTATCGAGCCGTCCGGAGCACAGCCGGCTAGACGTGCATCGCTCGGATGATGGTGGGGCCACGTGGACGGAGACACATCTGGACGACGACTGGGCCGTGGGAGTGGTAGTGACTCCAACCGGCGTGGTCGCCGCGTCCACGCGCGCTGTGTACGGGTCCGCAGACGGACAGGGCGGGTGGGTGGCACTCGCCGCTGGTCTCCCGGACGACACGCTTGTCGGTCTCACCGCGGTTCGCGCGACGGTATACGTCGCCGCCCGGTCGGCTGGTGTCTACCGCTATGACGCTAACGCCCAGACCTGGACGCGCACCGCCCTCGACGGGGTTGAGGTTGAGTGGCTGCGAACTGCTGGCGACTCTCTGTACGCCAGGACAGGTGACCCAGTGGTTTCCCGGCAGCCAGGTCTGGCCGCTTCGCGCGACGGAGGTCAGACGTGGACCAAAGTCCAGGTCGGCGAGGGGCTGGAGGTCAACGACGCCCTAGCAGTGGGATCCTACGTCTACCTCGGTTCTGATGGTGGCGTGCTCCGCTCAGAGGACGATGGCGCGTCATGGACAAACGTCAGCCGTGGGCTGTCTGCGATGGACTTCGACGGCATCGCGGTCTCCGGCGAGACGGTGTACGTCGGAGGCGACTCAGGCGTGCACGCATCCCACGATGGAGGCAGGACATGGCGTCACACGGGCTTCTATCGGAGGACGCCGGTGCTCGCTGCGGCAGGGGAGACGGTCTACGCGGCCACCACCTCGCGCGGCATGTTTCGCAGCGACGACGCGGGACACACATGGCGCGAGATCAACGACGGGTTTCCCATGAAGACCGAGGAGTACTACCCGGATGGCCCACGCGAGATCCTCCTGACGCCCGCGCATGTCTGGGTGGCCTACTACCACGGGGCTTACTTGCGCAGCGCGGATGGTGAGTCGTGGGATCCGCCGCTTGGCCCGGTTTTCAGCAACGGCGAGGTATTCCCACACGACAATGGCCCTCTGGCCATGGGCGAACATGGCGGGGCCCTATACATGAACTGGCACTGCCACGTCGCGCGGAGTTTCGACGACGGCGTTTCCTGGGAGGATCTGCCGTCGGGGCCGTGCCTTCGGGGCGCGGACTTCCACACTTTTGGCGGGCAGCTCTACATTGCCGACGAAGACGGCGTCTACCGCTGGAACGAACTCGCGCGTGAGTGGATCGACGCGTCGGAGGGCCTTCCCCTGTACCGCGAAGGCGAACCGGACGAACGCTCCTTCTACGGCACGCGCTTCGCGTCGCTTGGGAAATCGCTCTACGTGGGCAATCAGGTGCACGGCGGCGTCCACCGCCTGTACGCCTCTAGCGACACGTGGGTGTCCGCCGGGCTCGAGGAGATGCTCGTATGGGGCCTCACAGCGTACGAGGACGGTCTCCTCGCCGCCACGGGCGAGGGCCTGTTTCGTGCGTCCGTGGACCAGAACGTCGCCGTCGAGCCGCGCGGGAAGGGCGCGACCGCGTGGGCGGACATCAAGCTCGCCGCCCTGATTCCAGAGCAAAGCGCGTTGCTCCCCAACTACCCCAACCCGTTCAACCCCGAGACCTGGATTCCTTTCGACCTGGCCGAACCGGCGAGCGTGTCCATTCGCATCTACGACGCGCGCGGACGCGTCGTCAGGGCGCTCAGCCTTGGGCGCTTGGCTCCAGGACGCTACCGCGCTCGCCACCGCGCGGCCCATTGGGACGGGCGAAACGCCACCGGGTCGCCGGTCGCGAGCGGCGTCTACGTGGTCGAGCTCGTCGCCGGAAGCTACACCGAACGCAGGCGCTTGGTCGTGCGCAAGTAGTCCGGTCATGGGAGGCGTGGCGATGAAACGGCATGGGCGACACCTGGCGATGGGCGCTTTGACGTGGATGGTCGCAATGGCTGCGGCCTTCGGGGCGCGCGCTGCTCCCGGCATCTTGTGGGAGCGCGTCGAGGGGATCTACGGAGCCAACGTGCGATGCTTGACGGCGACGCAGGATGGCGCTCTCCTCGCCGGCACGAGCGCTGGCCTGTTCCGATCCGAGAATGAGGGCGAACTGTGGGAGCTGTCCGGCTTCGTCGACGGCAGCGTCTCCCGCCTTGCCGCCGAGGGGAACGTGGTCTATGCCGGAGTCGAGGTCGACAGACGGAGCAGACTCCATCGCTCGGACGATGGCGGCCGGACATGGGACGTCACGAACCTGAATTTCATGCCGCGCGGGCTCGCGGCTCAGCACGGCGTGGTGTACGGCGTGTGGCCGTTCGTCGGCGCCACGACGCGCGTGTACCGCTCCGAGGACAGCGGGGAGACGTGGACCGAGTCGCGGATGGGGAACGCGCGCGGCGTCGACGTAGCCGCGACGGACGCCGCTGTCTTCGCCGCTTCCGCCAACGCCGTGTACCGCTCCGCCAACGGCCAGGATGGTTGGGAGGACGTCGGGCCGGACTTGCCTGACGACAGGCTCGTGGCCCTCGCGACTTTGGGCGACACAGTCTACGTCGCAGCAGAAGCAGGAGGCGTGTACAGGTTCGACGCGGACAGTGTCACATGGACACGCACGCCGCTCGACGGCGTCGATGTCGAGTGGATGGTCGCCACGGACGGCGTCCTCTACGTAGGGACCGATCGACGGGAGTTTTCCCGGCAACCCGGAGTCGTCCGTTCCGAGGATGGTGGCGCGACGTGGGTAGACATGCGCATTGGCGAAGGGGCCATAGCCACCGACGCCGTCGTGGTAGGGGGTCGCGAGTACGTAGCGGGCGACGGCGTCTTCACGCTCGACCCTGATGGCGTCTCGTGGCGGAACGTCAGCCGCGGCATGTCGGACATGGAAGTGTTCTCCGTGGCGGTCGACGGAGATCAGATATACATCGGCACGGAGAGCGGCGTGCACGTTTCCGACGACGCTGGAGGTACGTGGCGTCACACCGACCTCTACCGTGGCGCTCCTCTGCTTGCAACCGACGGTGGGGCGGTCTATGCGGCTACGTGCCGCCAGGGGCTGTTCCGTAGCGACGACCTTGGCCGCACGTGGCGCGAGATCAACGAAGGCGTGCCGACCAGAGACACCGGCAGCGGCGTCTCCTACGCCTCCAGCAGCCCACGAGAGATTCTCCGAGTAGGCGAACGCCTGTACGTCGCCTACTACCACGGCGCGTTCCTGAGCAGCCAGGACGGCGAAGCGTGGGAGCCGGTCGGCGGGCCTGTGCTCGAGGACGGTCGTCAGTACTTCGCGTTCGGTGACGGGCCCTTGACGATCGGCGCCCACGGCGCGGCGCTCTACGCCGTGGCGCACAACTTCACAACGCGATCGCACGACGGCGGAGCCACGTGGGAGCCCCTCTGGAACGCCGGCTCCGTGCGCGGGTCGGACCTGCACACGTTCGATGGGCGTCTCTACATCGCGGGAGAGCGGGGCGTCTTCGGATGGGATGAAGGGTCGCGCCACTGGGTGGACGCTATGCAGGGATTGCCTTTAGGGGACGAAGACGATGCGAACGACCCGGAACGGTTCGCGGGTACGCGGTTCGCATCCCTCGGGAGGTCGCTTTACGTGGGCAGCTACACGCACGGCGTCCACAGGCTCTACGCCGGCACCGACAAGTGGATGGCGGCTGGGCTTGCGGGGCTGCGCGTGTGGAGTCTTGTCGCCTACGACGACGGCTTGCTGGCCGGCACGAGCCAAGGACTGCTCCGGGCCACGGTGGACCAGAACGTCGCCGTTGAGCCAGGTGGGAAGCACGCAACCACGTGGTCGGACATCAAGCTCGCCGCGCTGACGCCAGAGCAGAACGCGCTGCTCCCGAGCTACCCGAACCCGTTCAACCCGGAGACGTGGATTCCCTTCGACCTAGCGGCGCCGTCAGACGTTTCGGTGCGCATCTACAACGCAGCCGGCGGCTTGGTGAGGGCGCTGGACCTCGGGGGTCTGCGGCCCGGACGCTACCGGGAGCGAGGCCGCGCCGCCCATTGGGACGGCCGAGACGCCATGGGCGCGCCGGTGGCGAGCGGCGTGTACGTGGTGGATCTCGTCGCCGGAACGTACTCGGCGCGCAGGACGATTGTGGTGCGGAAGTAGGAGCAGGGCGGCCTGCGAACGGTCGGGTCTGTGCCGCGGACGAACCCGCGAGTGTGTAGGGAGCTCACGCCCCTACGCGTTCGTGATGGACGCGCCGGGCTTGACCCCCACACGGACGAGCAGCCGCTCCATGAGACACCATCGGCTGAACCCGTACTGGAACAGATTCAGACCCACGAACATCGTGAAGAACAGCCAGTACCTGTGATGGAAGTACCCGAGGAATGCGGAGGAGAAAGCGAAAGTCCCCGCGACGATGCGAACGAGCCGATCGGTGTTCATTGCCTGTTTCCCTGCCGGTCGGGGGCTGCCGCATCGCAGCTTCGAGCGTACCGAGAAGCTGCTTGCCGCCGACTCCCGACCATGATGCTTGTGGGCTGTCCGGCGAGGCGGCGCCAGATGGCAGCGCCTGTACCAGCGCCTACTAATCAACCCGATCCTATAATAGGGCGCCGGCAAGGCAAAGTCAATAGATCGCTTGAGTATATTGCCGCCGACGGCCTCGGAGACACGTCAGGGACGCGCGGACCCGGTATGAGGCCCGTGGACGATCTGGTAGACCACGACAGCGTTCGCCAGGGGCCGAGGAGCGCCATCCGATGGGCGATTCTTGATCTCGCCCTCCGCCCACATCGTCGTGGACCCACCTCCGTCGAGGTTGATCGCTTCCGTGGCGCCGAGCTCCCGCAGGAACTCCGCTAGTTCCACGAGCGACATGCCGACGCTGTAGCCAGGCTGGCGGCCGTCCACGGTCACGAGGAACACGCGGTCCTCGCTGAACGCGAATGCCGTGCGTGGGTGGCGCGCCTCGCCGAAGCCCTCGCTGAGCCTCGCCAGCGCGTCGACGGGTATGACCCCATCGCGCAGCAGGTGGCCCGCTCCCCCGACCGCGTGCAGGAGGCTCCCACTCGCCGGGGCCAGGCGCGAGGTGTCGACGCGCGCCTCGCACGAGATCGTATGCCCAACGTCCATGGATGCGAGGAACTCCGCGCCCGCTCCGCGTCCGATCAGGACGACGTCGCCATCGCCGATCACCACCGACGCATCGCCGCGTAGCGCCGCCTTCACCGTGAGAGTGTGCTCGCCGCTCACAGGAAGAGGAACGGCCAGAGGCCCGGCCACGAGCTGGACGGCGGGACCGGACGCGTGGCTCTGGCTGGCATAGCGACGGGTCAGTAGCGCCACGCCGTCCTCTGGACACGCTTGGTTCACGCCAGCGATGGGATGGGTCGCTCCGTCGCTGGCCCGCACGGCGCCGATGAACGCGAACGTGTCGATCACCGGCGTGCCGTCGTCGAGTATCGCAAGGGCGACGCGGCTGTTCGGAGTGCTTACCAGTTCCCCGCCTACGATGCACAGGCCGACGGGGTCGCCGGTCCACTCGAAGAAGTCGCCCGTGATGGCTGCCACCGCGCGCCGCCTCTGGCTCGTTGCATGCTGGACTATCTCGTCCAACGGCTCGCGGCCGTGGATCTGTCCCGAGGCCAGCTCAACACCCAGACGCAAGGAGGCTGAGTCGCGTTCGAACTCTACCATCTGGATCGCCCACGGTCCCGCGTCGAGGTGGAACTCGCGGTAGGTGACTTCCGCGGCCGCATGCCCCGCAAGAGCGGCCCATCCCAGGGCGCAGACAGCCAGGAGATGTCCTACCAAGGGCGTCCGCGGCCTGGAATCACGAAGCATGTCGCCCTCCTGTTGTATCGTCCCACGCCCGCCACTAGACTCAGGTCGCCGCGTGGCGAGTCTGTGGCGCCGCTCGGCCGACAGGATACGTGAGGCGCGCGCGCGCAGTCGAACGTGTGCGACGCGACATCCGCTGGGGGAGACGATGAGCCTGCGCGAGCACCTTCTCGACGACGAGCAGATCAGGCGCTTCGTAACGGACGGCTACGTCCACGTGCAGACCGAACTGCCTGACGAGTTGCACGAGCGCATCTGGGAGAAGACGGAGGGCGTCTTCGGCGAACTCGATTCCCTGGACGCCTCGTGGCGCGTGAACCCACTCAACAACATCCTCCCGCAGGTGCCCGAAATACGTCAGGTGCTCGAAGCCCCGCAGGTGCGTGGCGCGCTCACCAGCTTGCTGGGGAACGGCTACATCATGCACCCGCACCGCCATTGCCATCCGAACTACCCCAGGCAGCTCGATGGCGAGGACGACGGCGAACGCGGCCAGCATCTTATCATGCCCATTCACAAGGACGGCCACGCGGGCGGCCCGAGGCCGCGGCACCGCAACCCACGGTGGGCAATCCTCTTCTACTACCCGCAGGAGTGTCCCGATGAGTTGGGGCCGACGTGCATCATGCCCGGCACGCAGCACCTGCATCACCTCTCGTCAGACGGCGAGAAGCAGAGGGAGTTCCGTGCGACTTCGCATGTCGAGGATGGCCTATACGCGTTGCAGGATCACTTCGCCACGCCGGAGGCGCTTACGCTGTCCGGCCCGCTGGGTCGCGTGTGGATCATGCATTTCGACGTTGGTCATTCCGTCGTGGAGAACGTCCTCGACAAGGTGCGCTGGGGCATGAAGTTCGTGTTCATGCGTACGGAGGAGCCAGGGCGCCCGTCGTGGGATTCGTCTGGGTCGGGTTGGAGCCCACCGAAGTCCAGATACGTCACAGAGGACCGCGGCCTTCTGTGGACCTGCCTGTGGAACTGGATGCGTGGCGCCGACGACCTGTTCGCCACGGCGCGCGAAGTCGACGGCGATGCCGCGGCGATGCGCAAGGCGTTGGCGGACGGCGACGCTAGCGAACGTCTCCACGCCGCGAACGAGCTCGGGTTCCTGCGCGCTGGCGCGGCCGACGCTGTCCCGGACCTTGTGACCGCCCTCGCCGACGACTACGAGCCGGTACGTGTCACCGCGTCTTACGCGCTGGGGGCAGTTGGCACGACCGCCGTGGGGTCGCTGGTCGACGCGATGCAGGACGCTGGGGAGGCGGAGTTCTACGAGGAGAACCCAACGCTCCACATCAGCCTCGCGACCCACGGGCTAGCGGCGATGGGCGCGCCCGCGATCCCACGCCTCGTCGAGTTACTGGCGTCCGAGATCGATCACGTCCGCGCGAACGCCGCGTACGCCCTAGGCGAGATGGGGCGACGTGCCGAAGGGGCCGTCGAGGCTCTCATCCGACTCATCGGCGACCCAGTGGAGTCCGTCGCTCGCCACGCGGTCTCGGCGGTGGGGATGATCGGCGAGCCGTCGGCGCGCATCGCCGAGGCGATCGCGGAGGCCTACGGATCAGCCGAGGACCAGAGCCTCAGGTCGTACATGATGCAGGCTTGCGTGCGGCTGGGGCCGAAGGCCGAGGCGGCGATTCCGACCCTCGAAAAGGCGACGCTGGACGACTTCGAGTATGTGCGCGCGTTCGCCGTCGAGGCGCTCGGGCGCATCGACACGGACGACGCCATACGCGCGATGGTCCCGTTCCTGCGCACGATGCGCTGGTTCCCTTACGAGCCGCGCAAGCGGTAGCGTGTCGCGACGAGAGCGGCTAGGGAGGGCTGACATGAGCATCGGTCTCGGCGTGATCGGCGCGAATCCCACGAACATGGGGTCTACGACCACGCTGCTCGCGGATGTCCCAGACCTTCGCTACGAGTTGCGCGGCGTCTGCGCGCGCGATCCCGTCGTACTGGAGCGCTACGCGGCTGACGTTGGCGCGCCGTTCTGGACGACGGACTACCGCGAACTCGTAAGCCGTGATGACATCGATGTCGTGGCGGTCTACTCGCCCGATCACCTGCACGCGGAACACTGCCTCGCCGCGATCGACGCGGGCAAGCACGTCGTCTGCACAAAACCGATGGTCGCGGACCTGGACGACGCGAAGACGCTCGTCCGCCGCGTGCGCGAAACGGGCGTGAAGTTCCTCGTCGGGCAGACGATGCGCTTCGACGTGCAGTTCCTCACCATGCGCCGCTTCGTCGACGACGGCGACCTGGGCGACATCATGGTCGCGGAAGCCTACTACTCGCACGATTTGCGCGGCATCTACGAGATGACCCCCTGGCGCCTCAACGCGCCCCAGGACTTCATGTATGGCGGCGTCGTGCACCCGGTGGACATCCTGCGGAGCTTCATGGGCGATGTCGCGGAGGTCCACGCGTTTGCGAGCAAGGGTTTGCTGACGCCGGAATACCCGAAGCAGAGCAACTTCCTGCTGAACCTGAAGTTCGCGAACGGTGGCATCGGTAGGGCGATGGGCCTGTACGACGTCGTGCACCCGCCCATGCCGATGATGCAGGTCACGCTGTACGGCACGAAGGGGACGATGGTCGGCTCGTTCACCGACAACGAGGGCGGCACGGTCAAGCTCACGCTGGACAAGTCGGCTGTGTCTGAGCCGCTTGTGATGGAGTGCCCGCCTGAGACGGACACGAGCGTGTATGGGCATGGCCAGTCGGTGATCCGCTACATGCGGCACTTCCAGGAATGCCTGGACGCGGACACGGAGCCGCAACCAGGTGTTGTCGATGGGGCGAAGTCCATCGCCGTCGGCGCCGCGGCATGGGAGTCCGTGGAGTCTGGCGCGGTGGCGCCCGTCGTCAACGACTTCTGAGCAGGGGATCGACTCTCGCCCGTGCGTTGGGACGCTGCGGATCGGCGGACTAACGCAACCGCCGCACGAGCTTGTCGAACTCGTTGTGCGTCCCACACCAGAACCAGACGTAGGTGTGCCGCGTCGTATCGCGAAAGCAAACCGCGCGGTACCTCAGGTTGATGCGGGCCTCGTAGCAGCGGTAACCGTGGAGGCTGCCGTGTGTGATGGGCTTGAACCCAATGCCCGGATGGTCAGCGTCGATGGACCATTTGGCGTATTGCTCGGCCGCTTCGTCTTGCACTGCGTGGGGCAGTCGTGCGTATAGCCGATGCCAGCTTTTCGTGCGCTCCGACCTCAACGCCCGAAGCCACCCTCCTCGGTCTCGCCAGCCTCATACTCCTCGACAGCGTCCTTGAGGAGATCCATGAACTCTGGCGAGGCAGGATAGTCCTCGTCAGTCCAGGCGATAGCGGCATGCCATTCATCGCGACGCTGCTTCAGGTTTCTGTATGAGCGCGCCGGAACGCCTGCGTCCTCTGCGCCCCGCATGAGGGCATCGGCGGCGGCCACGTACCTACACGCGGTCTCCTGGAGAAGCGCCTCGAATTCCGCGAACATCTCCTTCGAAAAGCCCAGGGACACGCCGTGCAACGAGGAGTCGAACGCATCCAGGCTGTCGAACCCGTTGCCGAAGTCCTCAAGAAGCTGAGCCCAGCGCGCGCGTTCCGCTCCCACGCCGTCGGCCTCCCGCAAGTCGGCCTGGGCGTGCAACGCACCCGCGAAAAGCGCGTTCTGGCTCCGCAGCAGTGTCTCGACTTCCCGTGTCAGCAGTTGCATATTGCCTACACTCCTCGTTGCCGGCCAGCGTCGCCCATGATGGTACTACGACGACGAGCTTGCGCCAATGTTGTCGGGCGGTCGCCCGTCGGCGTTGCCCTGCCAGCGCCGCTCTGCCACAATGATCGGGCTGCGACCCTCGTCGGAGCCACAGGATAAGGTAGGTCTCGGCGCGGCCGCGTCCCGTGCGCCGTACGCCGACCCACGACGCGCGCAACCCAAGGACAGAGAACCCGTGTCAGAAGACTCGGCGGACCACGCTGCTGTTCAGGGCGAGACCGTACGAGCCGGCGGGCTGCCCGACTGGAAGGTGGCCGAACTCCCCGCCCCGCCTCCCTATCGCTTTGGGAGCGCCTTCCGCTCCGTGCTGGGGCCCGGGATCATCATGCTGGGCGCCTCCATCGGTTCTGGCGAATGGCTGCTCGGCCCCGCGCTGACCGCGCGTTACGGCGGCTCGCTCCTCTGGATCGCCGCCCTCGCGATTCCCTTACAGATGCTGGTGAACACGGAAGCGACTCGGTACACGCTCTACACCGGCGAGCCCATATTCAGCGGGTTCATGCGCTGCAAGCCTGGTTCCAGATTCTGGGCGTTCTTCTACATGGCGGTGGATTTCGTGGCGATGTGGCCGGCGTGGGCGGCGACCGCGGCGACAGCGCTTGCCGCCGTGTGGTTGGGCAGGATGCCCACCGCGGAGAACGAGGGGCTGGTCAGGACGCTGGCGTACGCCACCTTCTTCGCGTGCCTGTTCATCTGCCTCTTCGGTGGCAAGGTGTACAACGCCCTCGAGAAGGGCGAACTGCTCATGGTGGTGTGGATCATCGGCTACCTGCTGCTGATCGACCTGATTCTCGTGCCGCCACGCGTGTGGCTGGCGACCGCCAAGGGCTTCGTGAGCTTCGGACAGCTGCCGAAGGGCGATGGGGGCGTCGACTGGCTGCTGCTCGGGGCGTTTGCCGCGTACGCCGGATCGGGCGGCCTGGGCAACCTGACGGTGAGCAACTACGTGCGCGACAAGGGCTGGGGCATGAGCAGCCTCGTCGGCTCCATCCCGTCGCTCATCGGCGGGAAAAACGTGACGCTCTCCCACTCTGGGTCGGTCTTCCCGATCACGGAGCGAAACGTCGCCAGATTCCGTGAGTGGTGGAAGTACAACCGGTTCGAGCAGTACTACATCTGGATGGGAGGGTGCTTCCTCGGGTTGGCGCTCCCCGCGATGCTGACCCTGGCGTTCGTCCCGCCGGGCCAGGAGATAGACCAGTGGTCCGCGGCGGCGTTCCAGGCGGAGGGCATCGCGGCAGCGACTGGCCACCGGATATTCTGGCATCTCACGTTGATTTGCGGGTTCTGGGTGCTGTTCTCGACGCAGCTCGCCTCGGTGGACTCGGTGCCACGCCGATACACGGACATTATCTGGACGGGGTTCCCCAGGGCACGCCGCCTGGGAGAGGGCGACGCGAAGTGGATCTACTACGGCGTGCTGGCCGTCTACATCGTCTGGGGCGTCGTGGCTCTATACCTCGCGCCGCCGTTCCTGATGATCCTCATCTCCGCAACGATCGCGGGGTACCTCCTCGTCATCACCCCACTGCACATGCTCTACGTGAACCGCCTGTTCCTGCCCAAGGAGATTCAGCCGCCGATGTGGCGGCAGATCGGGTTGGTGCTGTGCTCGGTGTTCTACGGGTGGTTTGGGACGATGACGATGATCCACAGCGTGATTCCCAGACTTCTGGGCCGCTGACACGCCCTACGCGGATTTAGCTCGAAGACCACCAGAACCTGAGGGAGGGCGCATGCCCACGGAGCCCGTTCCAGACCGCCTCGTCGTGCTGACCTTCGACGACGGCGCGAAGTCCGACGCGGAGTTCGTGGCGCCGCTGCTGAAGCAGCACGGCTTCGGCGCGACGTTCTTCATCACGGAGGGTCTGACGTTCCTCTCGAACAAGACCAGTCGCCTGACGTGGAATGAGGTCAGGGGTCTGCACGAAGACGGCTTCGAGATCGGCAACCATACGAAGAACCACGCGGGTGTCGATCGCCAGTCGCCGGAGGAGTTCCGGGCAGATGTCGGCGATGCGTCGAACACGGCATCGCCCATCCGATCTCGTTCTGCTACCCGGGGTACCGCCATGCGCCGCACGCGGCTCGGGTTCTCAGCGACATGGGCTATCGGGTCGCCCGCAGAGGCAAAGCGCCAGAGCTCCCAGAGGACACCGTCCGAGGCAGGGCTTACGACCCCAAGGTCGATCACCCCCTTCTCGTTCCGACGACGGCGTCGTCGGGGCCGGACTGGTCGTTCGCGGACTTCATCCACGCCGTAGAGCAAGCGCGGGACGGCAAGGCCGCGGTGCTGACGTTCCACGGCGTCCCGGACCTCGACCACCCGTGGGTGCACACGGACCCCGAGCTCTTCGAACGGTGCATGGCGCACCTGCAGGCACACGACTACCGTGTCATCGCCATGCGGGATCTGGAGCCGTACATCCACGCCAGCGCCGTCGCGAGCGATCCCTACGCGCGTCTCGCCAGCGCGTAGTTCTGCTGGCGCCCGCCGCCCCCGGGGGCGGCAAGTCGCGCCATGTCTCTAGCTTTGCGCGCGTCCGCGCGCGCGAAGCGTCGTCAGCGCGCGCACGGTCAATACGCCCTTCCACTCGCGCTTCGCCTGGCGCCACGCCGTAGGATGCCGGTCCCACGCCCAAGGGGGCGCCCACGCGCCGTCGCGCTTCTGCGACGTGATGAGGTGGTCACAGTTTGCGTCGATCTCCTGGGGCGTGAACTCGTCCGCGAGGAGGGATGTCGGCTTAGGCGCTACTTCGAGCGGCGTGGTGCAGTAGCCGCTCCACGCGCTCGCGTCCGTTTCGACGGCGTGCCGCACGGAGCCGCGCAGACGCTCGACGACGGGCTCCCGTAGCGACTTGGGCAGCCCCGGGGTCTCGGCAAGGCGTAGATAGCACAGGAAATCGAACATCCCGACGCGGGGAGATGACGCCGACATGTGTTCGAGCACCTCGCCCGCGAGTTCATCCAGCATGGGTGTGGGCACTACAGCCCGACGTTCATACAGATGCCCTACCACCTCAGCCCTGGGGTTCACGAGAAAGCGTCCGAACGCCTCTTCGGTGTTCGCGTAGTCCCACCAGTCCGCGCTAGGCGAAGCGTCGGCTTCTTCTGGGACGATCTCCCACGCCTTGCGCGTCGGGTCGTACGTGTTCACGAGGTGGCCGATGGCCCCCGAGACGACGGGGTGGTCGTCCGGCGCTCCTACTTCCCGCAGCGTCTGTAGGCCAACGGTTGTCGCGAGGACGGACGACACCGGTGTGCGGAGATCCGGCTCCAGTCCGTGGCCGAAGCCGCCATCGGCGTTCTGGAATTGCGCCAGCTCGTGGATCACCGCGTCGATCCCAGCACTGTCGAAGTGGTAGGCGAGGAGCGCGCGCTCTAACGGTCGCGCGGCGCCGTCTACGAAGGCCCTGGCTTTATCCTTCGCCGCGTTCGTCAGCATCTTCATCGGTGTCGCCCTGTTCGGAGGTGTGTCGCCCTGGCCTATGGGGCGTGACGGCGCAAACGACAAGGACTCAAGCACGTTCTGGGCGGCGCGCGTGCCCATCTCGTGCACACTGGGGAGCGCTGACGGGACAGCATCCGCTGTGGGAACGGGTAAGATGCCTGGGAAACAGCTTACTACGCATCTAGGCGACATGGCATGGACATTGCGCCAGACCCACCATGAAGCGCCTCCGCGAGGTGTCGATCCGTACGAGAGTTAGCCCAATCCAGTCGTGTTCGGCAGGCGCGCGTACGAACGCCATGCCGGGAGAAACAGCATGAATCCACACCCTCACGCGCGTTGGCTCGCGTCAACGGCCTTCGTCCTGCTGTGTGTTGCGTGCTCATCGCCGCAGCCCATCCCCAGCAGGGCGCCGGTGGACATCGAGACGATCGACTTCGGTTCCGCCGACCTACGGGGCGCGAATCTAGAAGGCGCAACGCTGGTGAAGCGGAAGATGATGCGCGTCGATCTGTCGGGGGCGAACATGCGCGGCGCCGACCTTCGGCAGGCGGACCTGACGCGCTCCATCCTGCGGAGAGCCGACCTGAGCGGCGCGAACCTACGGTGGACCAACCTGACCAGCGCGGACCTGCGCGAAGCCGACCTCGACGGCGCGACCTTCTACGGTGACGACTCCATGGGCAGCTACGGAGCGAACATGCGACGAGCGGATCTCCGCAGGGCAAGCCTTCGATCCGCCAACCTTCGAGGCGTCACGTTCGATGGCGCCGATCTGCGCTACGCCGACTTCCGCGATGCCGACGCGCGCGGGGCGGACTTCAGAGGAGCGGACCTCACGTGGGCAAAGCTCGTCGGCGCCGACCTGCGCGGCGCCACCTACAGCAGGGACACGAAATTCGCGACCAGCTTCCGGCCGCGGGGCCGAGGCATGGTCTCGCGCAGATGAGATCGCGTCGTCTCCCCACGGAGGAAATCCGAGACGGAACCAGAAAGATCACACTTCCCGTGAACCTGCGGCCTGGACGCCCGTTATGGGTGTCGTGAGAGCCAGGAAGCTACCGACCCTCGGCGGTTGTCGCTTCGCCACAACGCCGACTGGACACGATCTTTCGCCAAGGGCCGGTTCTGACTTCGCCTCTTGATGATTCAGCCTCCTGAGTGGGGGGGGG
>CAYYPK010000006.1:81956-113088 GCA_964473525.1 uncultured bacterium | reverse complement strand
CCCCACTCTTCTTGTACGGCGTCTTGTCGCTGGTCTTTTGGTCTCTTGGCTTGTGCCGTCCCGCCCTGTCTTGCCAGAATAGGCGGACCTCCTCCGCCCCTCGCTGCACTCTGGACTGCTCCCCGCCATGCAAGGTCCATCGCCCGACCGCCCGAATCTGCTGTTCATCGTCACGGACCACCAGCGCGCCGACAGCGTCGGGATGGTCCAGGCGGACGTCGAGGTAACGCCGAATCTCAATCGCCTTGCCCGGCAGTCCGTGAACTTCACGCGCGCATACAACGCCTCGCCAATCTGCGCCCCGGCGCGGACGGCGCTCGCCACGGGCATCTATCCCACGGCGAACGGCATCGTCTGCAACGACTGGAGGGGCGTCCACGCGGGCGACCACAAACCGGTGCACCAGTGCCTCGCCGACGCGGGCTACGCGGTCGGGCACATCGGGGTCGACCACATCAAGGTAAAGCCAGCCATCCGCGAGCGCGTGGACTTCGCCGAGTGGGTCAGTAACCGCGAGCATACGGAGTACCTCACGGCGCGCGGCATCCCGACGGAGTGGCCTGGCGGCGCGCGTCGGTACCAACGCGAGATCACCGAGAACCAGGGCGACGAGCGCGTGCGGGTGAGATACTCCAACGCCCACGCCGAGACGTGGGCGCACGCTTCGGAGCACTACAAGGACTCGTACTGGTGCGACCGCGCCGTGGACTTCCTGCAACGCGCGGGCGACAAGCCGTTCGCGCTGTTCGTCTACCTGTGGGCTCCGCACCCGCCGCTGGTCGTTCCGGAACCGTACGCTTCTCTGTTCGATCCCCAAGCCATCGACCTGCCGGAGAACGTCGGGATACCCGCCGACGGCGAGCCGGCAAACCGACGCGCGGGCATCGCGGCGCAGTTGGGGGAGGGCGTTCCCACGGACGAATGGCGACAGGCGTGGGCGGCGCACCTCGGTCTCGTCAACCTCGCCGACGCCGGCATCGGCCGCGTATTGGGCGCGTTGGACGCGTCCGCGCACAGCGACAGCACCGCCGTCTTCTTCATGTCCGACCACGGCGACCACATGGGTCAGCACGGCATGTACCAGAAGATGGAGATGTACGAGCAGGCAGTGCGCGTCCCGATGCTCGTGCGGGCGCCCGGCGGCGTCACGGCGGAGATCGACGCTCCCGTGTCGCATCTGGACATCATGCCTACGATCCTTGAACTGGCTGGACTTGACGCTCCTGAGGATCTCGACGGGTTCTCGCTCATGCACTCGTTGCGTACGGGAGAGGCCCCGCCCGACAGACCGCAATACTCGGCGTATTCGGGCAATCCGACGGTGGGCGACATTCGCCGCGCCGTCATCACGCGACGGCACAAGTACATCTACGATCCCGAGGACGCCCCGGAGCTCTACGACCTCGACGCCGACCCTATGGAGATGCGGAACATCGCGTCCGAGCCGGGGAGTGGGAGCGTAGTCCGCGAGCTACACGCGCTGGGGAAGTCCTGGGCCGAGAATCATAACGACTGGGTGGAGTGGTAAGACAGGAGGCCGACGTTGCCAGAGACACGCCTATCCATTGACGGCGAACGGTTCCGCATCAACGACGCGCTGACGTACTCGGAGATCGACGGGAGCCGTCCCGACGCGCACGGACTTCTGATGAACGCGCGGTTCATCCAGGGCGTCTTCGACGACACGGCGGACAGAGCCAGATACGACCGGTGGGGTCGCGGCCCGTTCGACGCCGAGGCGCATACAGACGCCCTCATCGCCGCGCTACCCGACTGGCACGCGTACGGGCTGCGCGGCTTCACCGTAGGCTTTCAAGGCGGAGGCCCGTGCTTCACGATCAACCGCCCGTCCATGTGCGTGAACCCGTTCGGCGTAGACGGGGCCGCGCTCGATCCAGCCTATGCCGGCCGTATGGACCGACTCATTCGCGCCGCTGACGCTCTCGGCATGGTCGTCATCGTCAGCTACTTCTACGGCGCCCAGGCGCGGAGGCTGAAAGACGGACGGGCCGTGCGCGCGGCCGTCACGGCAGCGTCGGAGTTTCTGAGGGATGGCGGCTACACGAACGTCATCGTCGAGGTGGCGAACGAGCACAACATCGGCGAGTTCCAGCGGCACCCGATTATCCACACGGCGGAGGGCATCTGCGCGCTTATCGACCTGGCGCGCGACGCGTCGGCCGGACTGCCGGTGGGGTGCAGCGGCGGCGGCGGCTACACCAACCGTGAGGTCGCCGAGGCGAGCGACGTGATCCTCATTCACGGTAACGGCTGTACGCGGCAACGACTCTACAACATGATAAAGCAGGTGCGAGGCTGGGAGCTGGACCGACCCATCGTGTTCAACGAGGACTCACAAGCCAACGGACAGATGGGCGTGACGTATCCCGCGCGGGTGTCGTGGGGCTACTACAACAACATGACGAAGCAGGAGCCACCCACGGACTGGAGCATCATGCCGGGCGAGGACACGTTCTTCGCTCGCCGCATGGCGGAGGGCATAGGCATCGACCAGCCGGACCTGCCGTTCGACGAGCAGTTCCACCTGCACGGCCTCGAGCCGCATATGGAGTGGGAAGGGATGCGCTGGCTGCGTCTCGCCAGCCTCTATCCCGAGACAGTGGACCACGTCGAGTACTACCGCAACGGATCGCTCTACTACACCGCATGGGACGAGCCGTTTTCGACGCACCACCGCTCGAATTGGGCGCAGGGGCCGGTCCACGTGCGCGCGGACGATCGTGAGTGGAAGGCGGTCGTGCATCTGCGGAACGGCGACACCGTCGAGAGGACGGCGACCGTCTGACAGCGCGCAGGGAGAGACATGACCAAGCCGAAGGTCCTCGTTGAGCCGTATTTCCGTACGCTGGACTCGGTGTTCGCGCCCGAGCAGTTGGAGCGTCTGCGTGGATTCGCGGATGTCGTCTGGGCGCGTGACGGAGCCATGCCGTCGGAGGAGCGCGACGCGATTCGTGGCGACGTCGAGGCGATCGTCTCCGGGGGATGGCGCCAGGGAGACGTGAAGGACTGGCCGAACCTGCGCGCCATCATGGAGGTCGGCGGACGGCACCCCAGCCCCGACGCGTTGGACTACGAACACTGCTTCTCCCGGTCGATCCGCGTGTTGAGTTGCGCGCCGGCGTACGGGCCGTCCGTGGCGGAGCTGGCGCTTGGGCTGGCGATAGCCGCAGGGAGGAACATGGCGGACTGCCACGTCGCCGTGCGGGAGGGCGAGGAGACCTGGGGCGCCACATCGAACCTGACGGCGGTCAGCCTGTACGATCAGCCAGTAGGGCTTGTTGGATTCGGCGGGCTGGCGCGATGTCTTATGCCTCTGCTGGCGCCCTTCCGCTGCGACTTCTTCGCGCACGATCCGTGGCTGTCCGACAGCTACATCCGTCAGCGCGGCGCGACTCCCACGGGGTTGGATGAACTGCTCGAGACGTGTCGGTTCATCTTCGTCCTCGCGATCCCTTCGACCGAGAACCGAGCCATGATCGACCGCGCGCGGCTCGAGCGCATCACATCTGATAGCGTGTTCCTGCTCATCAGCCGGGCGCACGTCGTGGATTTTGACGCGCTGACGGAGATGCTCATCGCGGGTCGCTTCCGCGCTGGCATCGACGTCTACCCGAAGGAGCCGCTGGCGGCGGACCATCCCATCCGAACGGCGCCAAACGTCGTGCTGTCGGCGCACAAGGCGGGGGGAACGCCGCGCGCGCTACGTGACATCGGCCGCATGGTCGTGGACGATCTGGAATCGATCTTCAGTGGCCTGCCGCCTACGGAGTTGCAGATCGCGCACCCAGAGATTGTGCGCCGCCTCCCTTAGCTCTGAGTGCATCTCGCCAGCGTCCGCGCGGTTGCCCAGATGCAGCGCGCCCGGCACAATGCTCCGACGGCGGCGCCACGCGACGTCGTACGGATAGGGAGCAGGATGACCACGCCGGAGCCCACCGCGCCGCGCGATGTGCCTGTTGACGCGTCGACTGACTTCTACGTCGCCGGAGGAACACTCCGGGCGGACGCGCCGTCGTATGTCCCACGGCAGGCGGACGACGACCTGTACACGTCGCTCTCGAGCGGCGAGTTCTGCTACGTCCTCACGTCGCGGCAGATGGGCAAGTCGTCGCTTGTGGTACGCACGGCGTTGCGGCTGGGGGAGGACGGCGTCACTGTCGTCGCCCTCGACCTGACGGCGCTAGGGCAAAACGTCGAACCCGACCAGTGGTACGCGGGGCTGCTGAGCCACGTTGGGCAGCGACTCGACCTCGAGGACGAACTAGACGACTTCTGGTTCGCGCACGAACACATCGGGCCGCTGCAACGGTGGATGGACGCCCTCCGCGACATCGTCATGGCGCGCGTCGAGGGGCCGTTGGTGGTGTTCGTCGACGAGATCGATGTCGTGCAGAGCCTGCCGTTTTCGACCGCCGAGTTCTTCGCCGCGATACGGGAGTGCTATACGCGCCGCGCCGAGGACGCATCCTACGAACGCCTGACCTTCTGCCTCATCGGCGTTGCGACGCCATCCGACCTCATCGACGACCCGCTGACCACGCCCTTCAACGTCGGCACGCGGATCGAGCTAAGCGACCTCCAGGCGGGCGAAGCGGAGCGGCTCGCCGAGGGACTGGGTCGCGAGAGCCAGGTCGCGGCGCGACTGGTTCAGCGCGTGCTGGAGTGGACCGGCGGGCATCCCTATCTGACGCAACGGCTGTGCGGCGCGGTCGCCGAGGACGCCAGCGTCACGGACGCGAACGGCGTCGACGCCACATGCGCACGGCTCTTCTTCTTGGAACGAGCGCGGGAGCAGGACGACAACCTCCTGTTCGTGCGCAACCAGATGCTGCACCGCGATACGGATCACGCCGCCCTGCTGAACCTCTACGACGGCGTGCGACGCGGCCGGTCAGTCCCGTACGACGAGACGAACCCACTCGTAAACGTCCTTCGCCTGTCGGGCATCACGCGTGTGGAAGGCGGCGCGCTCGTCGCGCGGAACCGCATCTACGAGCGCGTGTTCGATCACGCGTGGGTCCGAGAGAACATGCCCGACGCCGAGTTGCGTCGGCAGAAGGTCGCGTACCGGCGCGGCGTGATGCGCACGGGGGCCGCAGCGGCGGCGTTGCTTGCGCTGGTGGGCTCGTTGGCGTTCGTGGCTTTCCGGGAGCGAGACGCACAGGTGCGGCTCAGCGCCGAACTTACGCGCTCTATCGCAGACCTGAAGATCGAGCGCGGAGAGCGACGACTCGAGGACGGGCAGATGGCCGGGCTCTTGGACTTTACGCGCGCCATCCACGACCTGCCGGCCGGAGACGAACAGCGACTCCTCATGGCGCGCTGGGCGGCGTGGAATCAGAGAAACGAGGGACGGCTTGTAGACATCATCGGCGACGAGGGCGTAGCCAAGTTCGCCATGAGCTCACAGGGGACGTGGTTCGCGACTGCGGACGCGAGCGGAGGCGTCCAGGTATGGCGGACCTCGGACAGGACGAGGCACGGTCCTGTGTTGCACCACGGCACGCCCATCACGAACCTGCTATTCGACGTTCCTCAGAAGATGGTCGTGACGATGTCCGCAGACGGATCCGTCAAGCTGTGGGACATCGAGTCCTCGTCGTTGCGGGCGACGCTCGAACACCCGGGAGGCGTACGCGGAGCGGGCGCCACGCGTGATGGGCGACACGTCGTCGTCGTGGAACGCGCCGATTCAGGTGAGTCGATCGTGAGACGGTGGGACGCGGACACGGGAGAGCTCGTCACTAGTACCAAGCCGTATACGCTGGTCTACCCAGCGCTGGGAACGGATGCATACCTACTGCTAGTGAACAGGAATCGGACCGGCGGAGAGGTGATAGACACGGCACGCATGGCGTCGGTCGGTGAGATTGCGTTCCATGCGCCTGCCTCCCACCTTGTAGATGATGCAGCGGATGTTTGGCAGGCGGCCGGGTTTGAAGACGGATCGGTGGCGTACATGCAGCTGTTCCTGGGTTCGGACGGCGCCCCGGTGTCGGACGAGCAGCAAGATGTGGCGTGGGATTCATACTCCGTGTACCAGGCTCACGCGCGCCCTGTGAAACTCGTCGCACTGAGTGGCGACGGGCTCGTCATCGCCTCCGCGACCATCGATTCGTCGGGGATGGTTGCCGTGCTGGAGGCTTCAACCGGTAACCCGGCCGGCCGGCCGGTACGGCATGACGCCCCGATAGACGGACTCGTGCTGTCATTCGACGGGACGTTCGTGGCTGGCGCATCAGGGGCCACGGCTCACGTCTGGTCCGTTGAGTCCGGCAGGGAGCTGACGGGTGGCCTAACCCACGCTGCCGCGATCACAAGCCTTGCCTTCTCTCGCGCTCGCGAGCCAGAGCTGTTCGTCGGGACCAGCAGCGCAGTCCCGATCCGAGTGTACCGGGTGCGCTTGGCCGAGGCGTCCACCGTCGTCGCCTTCTACCCGGGCGGGTGGTCGACTAAGATGGCGCTCTCGGCTGACGGCAAGACGCTGGTCACCACAGCGATCAATGGTGACAGCGCGCAGATCTAGGATGGTGAGTCCCTCGCAGCGCGTACCCCACCCATCGCCCTCGAGGGTGTGGGGTTGGAGACTCGCCATCGGCTAGTCGCGGTAGATGCGGGCGGGACGAGGGTCGCGATTAAGTCCCGCGAATTCGTGCAGCAGTACGACGCGAGGACCGGCGCGCCTTACGGTCCGCCAATCACGTGCGCGTTCGATGGCCGCGCGATGGACTACAGCCCGGATGCGAGCTACCTCGCGATCGGTGGCGATCGCGACATTGACATCTGGGACGCGAAGACCGCGGAAACGGCGCTGGCTACATTGGACATGGGAAGCAAAGTGTCTGACTTCGCCTTCGATCCGCGTGGCCGCTTCCTGGCTGTCGCCGTTGACGGCGAAGTCCGGTTCGTGGACCCGACCACGGGAGGCCAGGTCTTCTCACCGGCGCCGCATCCCGACCAGTGGGTGCGCCTCGCGCTCAGTCACGATGGCGCGTTGCTGGCGACCCGGACAGACGAGTACGTGCGCATGTGGGACATCGGCCTCGGGAGAACTATCGGCGTCGACATCCCGGACGCGGGTGGCCCAGATGACATCGCGTTCCATCCAACCGAAGGTGTTCTGGCAGTGGCGACCGGTCCAGGCGTTGCGTTCTGGGACGTCGCCACAGGTCTGCCATACGGCTTACCGATGGCCGTGCCTGGTGGCGCTCTGGAACTCGCCTTTTCTGCGGGTGGACGACAGATGTTCACCGCCGGAGGCGCCTCTGTGCTGAAGCGCGAGCTTCCATCGACACCGTCCTCGGTCACGGAGATGGAGCACCGCACCTCGATCACAACCGGCATGCGGGTCGACGCGGACGGGACGCCACAGCCGATGGGCGGCGCCGAATGGCGGGCCTTGCGCGGAGAAGACACGAGTAGCGAAGGACGCCAGCCCGTTCCAGAGCCGCGAGACGCGCTATAGCGGCCCGCAGGGAGAAACACATGCCGAACTGGACGCCCACGGAACCGGACTTCGACGCCGCCTTCGCTCGAACCGACGACCCCATGCTCTCCATGTGCAAGGGCGAGATACCCGCCGTCGTCCTGCGCGCGGCGTACGACCCGGCACAGTGCGCGCCTCTGATCCGCAGGTTCACGGACATGGGCTTGATGCGCGACGGCTACGGCCTCATGCGCGGTGAGAGCGTCTCGAAGGACGCGCGCTCACGCATCGACATCGGGACAAGCCTGGGGAATCGCGGCGGCGACAAGGAGCGCTTCTTACAGCACGCGGAGGCGACGCGTCACCTCTTCAGCTTCCTCTTCGAGGGGTACGACGACCCTGTAGACACGATCTACGACGCGCTCTCCCGCCTCTCGGTCGGCAAGACGGTGAAGACTGCCGAAGAAGCCGACGGCAGGCAATACGGCCCGGCGATCTTCCGCGTGCACTACGAGGGTCACACGTACATACCGCACATCGACCACATACAGTTGCGCGAAGGACGCGTCGACTACGCCGTGCACCGGTATCAGCATCAGTTCGCGGGCGTGCTGTGCTTCCAGAACGACGCGCTGGTGGGTACCGGCACCGAGTCGACGCTGCACGACTGCCTGTGGACCCCTGAGATACAACCGCATATCGCGGCCAACACGTTCCACGGCTACGCGGCGGAGAACGACATCGGCTCCTGCAACGTGGCGCTGGAAGTGGGCGACCTCTACTTCTTCAACACCCGACTGATCCACGAAGTGCCAGCCGTGAAGGCCGAGCAGGCGCGGATCGTGCTCGCCGTGTTCATCGGTTACGACCCGGACATGGAGGAAGTCTTCGTCTGGTCGTAGCCGCGCCCTTCGTCTTGGGCCACTACGCGTACGTCGGCGTCCTCGGCCACTGCTGGCGTAGGCGGGGATGCTCCGCTGAGGCGTGCTCTACTGCCTCAGGTCGCCCCACGCGGTCGCGAGCTTGCCGACGGCCGTCACCGCCAGGTCTGGCGACAGTCCCTGCGCCAGTTCGCCCATCTCGCCCGCGTCGAGGGCGCGGTTGTAGATGACGACATCGTCGATCGTGCCGTCGAAGTACTTCGCCACGTGGGCCGGATCGGCCGCGAACGCGTCCGTTGGTTGGCTGCCGATGGCCACCTTCGCGGTGTCGTCCGTGTCTACCTTGGCGCCGCCCTTCGGTAGCGCGCCTACCTCGACGCCGTCTTGCCACACCTTCATGTCGGCGCCGTCCCACGTCGCTGCGACGTGATGCCACTGTCCGGCCATGAGTGGGTCGCCCAGGTTGCCGGCGATGAGAGTCGGCACCGCCTGGCCGTCGTCGGTCTTGAGGCGGAATCGCAGCACGTTGCCGTCGATGGTGCTGAACATCCACGAGTGGTCGTCGGCGCCCCACTCGACCGCCTTGGTGACGATGCGTCCGTCGCCGATGCCGAACGACTCCGGCCGAATCCACGCCGCGAGCGTGATGCCGCCACCCTCCACCTCGAACGGCTCGAACTCGATCACCCCGCTGGAGCCGTCGAACGTCACAGCGGAGGCGCCGACCTTCTTCGTGGCGGTGTCCCAGACCGCGCCGCCGATCAACTCGCCGTCGGGGACGTTTCCTGTCGCGTCCCGGGCGACGGCCCCAGAGCCCTCGTCCAGCGGGAAGTACGCTACCAGCCCTTCCGTCAGATCCGCAGACGCTGTCGTCGTCAACCACACAGCGACTGCCGTCGCCGATGCCATCACACGCTGTTTCATGTCGGCCCAGCCTCCCCCTGTGCGTTCGATGCGCTCTGCACATGCTAGTGGCGCGGTGAGGGCGCGTCAAAGTGGGAGGGTGGGCGTTCTCGTCGGCAGATGGCGAGCGATCGACACTGGAGCACGCTATCGGCCTCGAAGACTCGCGGCGGCGCGTAGCAGCCCGGCTGCTCGTCCATGACCATTCTCGGTCGCTCGCGATAGCGGCTGCGCCCACTCCTCCGCGGGAAGGCACGGATCGGCGCCTTGCTCAAGCAGGAACGAGACCATCTCCCAGGCCCCGCGGCTGGCGGCCTCCGCTAGCGGTGTGGCGCGGTGTTCCGCCTCGACGGCGTTGACATCCGCGCCGCGCTCTACGAACGCACGCGCGACCTCCACGTGGTTCTTACGCGCGATGAAGTGCAGCCACGTCTTCCCCAGCCAATCCGTAGCGTTGGGGTCGAGACCGTGCTGTAGCGCCAGTTCGGCACACTCCGGCGATGTCGGGTAGCGTGGCGACGGGATCGGAACCGTCCGCAGCGCGTCTGGACGCGTCTCCACCAGCAGCCTGATGAGTTCGGCGCTGTCGTGAAGCAGCAGGTGACCGATGAACTGTTCATCCGCGAAGTGGGCGCCGGGATGCGGCGGGGCGTGCGCGTTTCTCAGCGCCTCTCTCATGTCGTCGACCGTCATGTTGGGCGGGTCGGTGACAGCGCCGTGTTCGCGCAGCAGCTTTCGTATGGCTATGCCACGCGAACCGTCTGCATCTCGGTGCTTCGAGATGATGACCGGTGTCCCTGACGAGTCTACGTCTGCATTCGGATCCGCGCCGTGCTTCAGGAGGAGCCGCGCCACGTCCAGGGCGGATCGCGCCGCTGCGGTGTGCAATGCCCGGCCGTTGGGCGCCAGGTCTTCGGACATGTTCGGGTCGGCGCCGAGGTCGAGGAACAGGGACGCGATGTCGGCCCGCTGCGCGGCTGCGGCGTAATGGAGATAGCTTCTGCGGCATGCATCCAGCCGGCGCGCTGCCGCCGGATCGTCATCCAGTAGCTCCCGAACCCGACGCTCGTCGCCTCTCATCGTCGCGATGGACAGGCTGTAGTCCGCCCCACGGTCGAGCAGACGGTCGACGACTGCCCAGAAGTCGTGGATCGCGCCGTGAGGGAGATCACGATCTCGCACGTACCTGTTGTCGCCGTTCATGGTCAGCATCGCGGGTGTCTGTCCGTCCGTGCGCTCCGCGTTGATGTCGGCCCCGCGTTCAAGGAAGTCGTCGATCAGGGCCACCTGGTGGGTCATCCCCGCCCAGTGGAGCGCGTTGTTGCCCCGAACGTCGGCGGCTTTCACGAGTTCCGGGTCCACCGACAGCAGGGCCTCTATCATGCCTCGGTCTCGATCGCGAATCGCCTGGGCGAACCCGCTGAACTCCGGTCGATACCCGTACCTCTGCCGCAGAGCTCCCTCGAGCAGTTCGGTGATCTCGTCGTGCCCCCGTCGTTCCGCTTCGACGAGCAGATCCCTCCACGAGTTGTACAGGTAGCGAGATCGACCAGGTTCCGCTCCGCCGTCGAGCAGCAGCTTGACGACCGCCGCGTGGCCCTCCCGAACCGCGAAGTGGATCGGGAACTGGTACCAGTGCTGCGCGTTGACGAGTCTCGGGTCTTTCCTCAGCAGAGCCCGCGCCTGGTTGAGATCGCCCTGCGCGCTCGCGCTCATCAGATCCCACGCGTCGTTGCCGTCCACCTTGTCGACGCCGTATTGGTAGTCGGCGGTTCGCATCACGTGTGGCTGTATCAGCCGCGCGATCCGCTCCTCGAACACACCGTCGCGCGACGGCGCCTGCGCTCGTAGATCGTCTTTCACCATGGTCGTCAGTCCTTCCTTCATCCGCTTGCGCGCGGAGTGCAGCCGCCGTTTCACCGTTCCGAGCGGCGTTTCCAGGAAGTCCGCGATCTCTGCCTGCGTGTGCCCGCTGATGTAGTAGAGGGACGTCGCCGCGCGCTCGTGTTCCGGCAGCGCGCGCACGGCGTCCCTCACGCGCTGGCGTCGCTCGAAAGCCTCGACGTGCTCCGCTGGCGTGGGCTCGTCCGTCGGGAATGCGACAGCTTCGTCGAACGGGACGACCGGCGGCTTCTTTCCGCGCGTCAGCCGGTCGCATCGCTTCAAGACGATGCGCCGAAACCACGCGGCGAACGCCTTCGGCTCCCGCAGCTGCGCCAGGCTCTGCCACGCCTCCAGGAACGCCTCCTGTGAAGCGTCCTCGGCGAGATGCATGTCACCCAGCCGCGAGAAGGCGTAGCCGACCGCCAAGTCCTGGAACTGCCGCACGAGCGCCGCGTACGCGTCCGTCCGGGCGCGTCGAGGCATCCGTGGGGAACGCGCGCGTTCTATCAGCGATACCGTGTCGGGCAAGAGAAGACTCCCTGTGATCCCCTGTCACACGACTAAGTCCCAGGTGGGCGACGAAAGGTTCGCGCGAATCTGTAAGCGTCGGCCGCCCGTACCTGAAGTCCCGATGCACTCGGACGGCCGCGGACTCAAGGCGTGCGCGGCTTGGTACGCTGCCAACGTCCTGGGCCGTGGAGACCTCGAGACGCGACTGCCGGTCTGGTCGGTTGGGGCGTGGACACGATGACTCACCCCTTCAGGTAGATTTCCGCGATCTCCTTGGCGAGGACGCTCGCGTCGATCTCGGCTACGGGCTGATGGGGTTGGAGCTGTGCTAGAACTTGTGGCGGATCACTGTTCTGCAGCACCACCACAGCCAATCGGCGCTCGGGATAGGCGGCGGCATAAGCGCAGAAGCCGTTAGCATGGTCGGTCTGACCCGGTGCGAAGTTGCCGCGATGCGCGATCTCGCGACACCCAGCAACAGTCGCGATGTGCCACCCAGCCGTGCAATGCGACGCCCACGGCCAACCGGTCTCCACGAGTGTACCGTCGGCCAGGCGGGCCGGCGCGAACGCGGACTCGAGTGTCTCGGCGTTGAGGATCCGTCCCCCGACCAGGGCATCATAGAAGAGAAAGACATCCTCGGCCGAAGACTCGACGCCTCCGCCTGGACTCCCCACCGACTTCGTCGCCTGCAGCTCGAGCGGCTGAAAGAGCTGGTCTCGTAGGTATGAGCGGTACGACGCCCCAGTCACCCGCCTAATGATGTGGCCAAGGAGCACATAGCCCATGTCTGTGTAGGCCCAGCCCGTGCCTGGCTCGTAGTCCAGGGACGCCCGAGTAGGTCGTTCCTGTCTCACTCCCGATGTATGTGTAAGGAGCTGGTAGAGAGTGATGTCGTCACCGCGTGGGTACGCCTCCAGGTAATCCGAGATAGGGGCCATCGCATCCAGCACGTCCTGTTCGTGGAGCCGCCAGATAGCCGCCGCCAGGAATGACTTGGACGTGGACGCTATCGGAAACGGGGTGCGGATCGTGATCGGCCCGGGCTCGTGAAGGTGCGTGGCGCAGCCGAAACCCCGCGCGTACACTATCTCGCCGTCGCGACCCACGACGACGGCGGCGCCTGGCCCGTCCTTGTCTATAGCCGAAAACAGCGCGTCGACTTGCTTCCGCTGGTCTGGGCGCCGCGTGTCAGCCGCGAATCCGGTCTGGGAGAGCCGTGCCAGCCAGCTCCGGCTCCCTTTCCGTTCAGCGAGATGATATGACGAGAGTCCGCAGGGCGTCTGAGCGTCTGCGGCGGCGCCGCGGGCCAGCAGGACGGAGGCGACATCGCACTGATCGTGCCGTGCCGTCTGGTGGAGGGGCGTTTCACCCATCCGGTCGGCAGCGGCGATGGGCGTGTTCATGTCGAGCAGGTACTCAACGGTAGAGACTTGCCCTCTGCACGCCGCGTTCAGAAGCGCCTGCGGCGCAGTTTGGGGGCCAACCACGCGGAACGTGAACCCCCATCCGGCGTGGACGCCGGTGATCTTGATGAGCACGGTGGTGACTCCCGGCCGGACGTCCACCAGCACGAGGTCATCGCCATCCCTCGTCCGACGCAACACCCACCGATCGTAGACGCGTTGCCCATCGATCCACAGCTGCACACTGTTCTGGTATCTGGCCTCGCTGCCAATCGCCAGAAGCGTCGGCCCGGTGTCCGCCATATGGAGCTCGGTCCACGCATAGGCCACGGAATGTGACTGCCGCGGGTAGAGGGCCGCCAGGTCGAGCAAGTCGGTGTCGCATCCGAATGGCCGCCACTGACATGTACCCGTGGCGCTTGTATGCGTCATACCGGACGTGGGCGCTATGCCGTTCTCGGCGCCGTGTTCGCTTAGGAAGTCCGTAGCGATGGCTTGCCGCAGGCCGGCCTCCCATTTGCCACGGTCCGTCGGAGGCCGTCGCTTCCCGAACGCCGGGAATGGGCCGCAGACCAGCCACTCTCTGACAGCACGGTCGGCCCATCTCTCGTGAGCCATGGGGCGTCCCATCCGTAGTTGCGACACCTGGGCGGCGTGGTCTGTCTTCCTGCCGCCTGTGGATGAGTGGACAGAGTAGACGGCCTGTTCGACGGGAGGAAGCCCCGACCCGTGGGCCGCGGGCGCGACTTCCGCGTCGGGTGAGGCGAAGGGCTGTCTAGCAGCGTGGCGAGGAACGTTGCGACGTTCTCGCGCGGCGCGCCAGCCTGCGTCAGGTAGGACGGCCCCACTCACTGAGTGGGTCGGACGCCGCCGGCGTCGTACGCCTCGGGAGATTAGGCGACAGCCTTCCTCGCGATGATCTCAAAGCCACCACCGACCCACGCGCGCAGGTGATGGTAGCTGCCTGGCGGAGCATCTGGAACCTGCCGCCATCGGGCTTCATCGGTGACCTGGACAAGTGACAGACCGGCGTCGATCAGTCCACCGAATATGTCATCCATGTAGTGCCTGGTTTCAGCTCCCCCGTCGGCGTCGTAGGGCCCCTGACGCTCGCAGTATGGCTTCGCGATGCGGTATCCAGAGCCGTCCCACTCGACGAAGTGGAGTCCAGGCTGCCCAACGTCCGTCCGGTAAAGTCCACCGACCCGCAGTACCCTGGAGACCTGAGCGTACACGGCCCGAATGTCCGGCGACCAGCAGGGGGTCATGCCGTACACGAGGTCGATGGATTCAGGTTGTAGCGATGACAGGTCTCGCATGTCCGCGTGGACTGTTGTGACGTCGTACCCGTGGTGGGCGGCGGCCTCCCTGTCGGCGTGCAGCTGTCCCTGGGATATGTCGACGACTGTAACCCGCGCTCCCAGCAGGCCGAACACCGCCGACTGTTACCCGCCACCCGCCGAAAGACACAGCACGTCCTTGCCCTCAACACCAGCGAGGAGACTGGCAGGACCGATTGACACATACCGTCTTGGATCCAGACGCCCTACTAGCCTGGCCCCTCCAGCTTCGCCTCGGATGAATCGGCGGAGTTCTTCGACGTCCAGGTCGAGGAAGGGGATCGTATGGCCGCCCCCTTTACGAACCTCGGCCTGCCACTTGCGCTCGTTAGCAGCGCCTATCTCATCGACATGCTTCATGTGATCGCCCTCTCAGGCCTGATTCCACGCTCTATGGCCGTTGTTGCCCCTAGCACATCAGTGACGGATGCACCATCGCCAGAGGACGCTGCTGGCTCGGACGGCTGAGTACCCGAGCCCCTGTACGATCACGTTCGTCCTGCCGCTAGGCACGCGCCCGCCTGCCAGGGCGCCGGCTCGCGGCTTACCTCTGAACGTCCTGTTCGACCCATCGGCGCGCGATTGGAGATGGCGCGCTCCACGAGCCCGACGTCAACGCGCCGACGGACACGCATGGCCACGCGCTAGTGCGGATAGTAGGTCGCCGCCGTGTCGAACAGCGCGGCGACGTTGTCGGGCGGCGTGCCAGCCTGGATCGCGTGGGACGGCCCCAGAATGTAGCCGCCGCCCCGGCCCAACGTCGCAATGAGGCGCCTGACCTCGGCACGCACGTCGCGAGGCGTCCCGAACGGCAGCGTCGTCTGCACGCTCACGCCGCCGGCGAAGCACAGCGTCTCGCCGTACCGCTCCTTCAGGTCGGCTGGCTCCATGCCCTCCGCGCTGAACTGGAGCGCCTGCAAGACGTCGATCCGCATGTCCATCAGACCAGGCACGGCTTCCGCGACGGCGCCATCCGTGTGATAGACGACGCGCGCGCCAAACTCATGGATGGCGGTGTTCAGACGCGCGTGGCTCGGCTTGATGAACTCCTCCCACATGGGCAGCGACATGAGGAGGCCACGTTGGTCGCCGATGTCGTCCGCAGTGAACGCCAGGTCGATGGCTCCGCGACCGGCGGCGACCATCGCGCGGAAGTGCGCCACGTAGAAACCGGTCACGCGGTCCATCAGGTAGTGGGCGAAGCCGGGGTGCAGGACGAAGTCCATCAGCATGCGCTCGAAGCCGCGCATGTACCACGCCGTCTCGAACAGGTTGCCGTTGCTGACCATCAGGCAGCGGTCGCCAGCGGCCCGCTCCGCGTCGATATGCGCTGGGAGCGTGTCGTAGTCGAACCACTCAGGCCGTGGCCAGCGATGCGCGCGCAGATCGTCGATCGAGGAGGCGTCGGCGAGCGGATGGTGGCTGATCTCGTCGTACGCCCCGTCGCCGTACCGGCCTGTGCTGTACACGATCGGCGCGCGGCGCACTCCCCACATGTCCTCGCCTGCGGCCAAGCTGGGCCCGACGTAGGTCGGCCCAACGCCCGCTACGTCGATGAGAGGCTCCAGGTAGGCGTCTACGGAGATGCCGCGGGCAGCCTGGAGGTGTTCCTCAAGCGCGCGACGTGCGGGCGGGTTGATACCCGCGCATATCATCGCGATGGGTATCCGATCCGTCTCGCGGTGGTCCAGCGCGAGGAGGACACGCTCGCGGCTCGTGATGGCTTCGCGGGCAGTCGTGCTGGGTCGCATCGCCGGCTCCAGGGCTATCGCCGTTGACACGGTTGGCTCGGACGGCGCGCTAGCGGCTCCACCAGTATGTCAGCTTCGCGAGGGCCGTCGTCTCGTGGAACTCCAGCCCGTCCGAGGCGCTGGCCATCTGGTTCACGACGACGTACAGGTCGCTTCCCGGCCGATAGATCCAGTTGACGAGCAGGTTCGTGGCGACCTCATCGGTGTCGTTGTTCCACTGGCTGAAGGCGCGCGCGTACATGCGCGGCGAGAACGAGTACGCCACGCGCCCACCGACGAGCGTCGCGTCGAATTCCCCTTCGGGCAGCGTCACGCGGTTGTACTCGACGAACGGCGACACCAACAGCCGCACGGTCGGGCGAATCGTGCCTCGCAAACGCCCTCCCCAACGGTCCCCGTCGAAGAACTCACCTAAGTCGACGCGGACGTCGCCCGACGCGACGCGGGCGCTGGGCGTGTCGAGGGAAACACTGCCGGTGGTGTAGTGGTATTCGCCAGCCTGGATGGTCTCACCGAACACCGTGAACGACTGGTCGATGCTCTCGGCGGTTCGCCGCGCCGTGGCGCCAAGCCGCCATCCAGACTCTAACTCCCCCTCGACCTCCACGGACACGTCACGAGTCGCGAGGTCGTTGTCTCGCGTGAGCTCGAAGTCGACGTCGGGCTGAACGCTCACGCCGCGGACCCCGTGCTTTCTCGGCTGTGGCGTGTACGCAAAGCCGCCTCGCGCGCGGCGCAATCCCTTGCGACGCACGAAGCCGAGACCGGGGTTGAACGCCTCCCCGATGTCCGAGAAGGACGCGTCCGCGCCCAATAGCCTTGTCGTCCAGTCGGCCCCTACGTAGTACGCGTTTCGGACGCCTGGGTCTGGGCTCTCCTCGAAGGTCCGCGCCCACAGCCCGTGGATGTCGACGTTCCCGCGCGGGCGTAGCGAGAAGTCGAAACCGGCGCCCCGATTGTAGGTGTCCGCGTCCTGGCGGTTCACGGCGATGAGACCTACCGAGGAGCCTTGCCCCACGTCGCGCGTGACTCGCAGCACCGTGCTGTTCGCGCGCGGCTCGTCGATGTCTTCGTCCTGCAGCCGATCTGTCACGACGTTCAGTAGGCCGACACCAAACGTCCCTGCCTTGCCGGTGACCTTCGCTCCGCCGATGACCGGTACCGCGCGGCCGCCGGCCAGACCGATGCGCCGGCTGTAGAACATCAGCATGGGTGGCGGACGCTCGAACACCACCCGGGGGATGCCGAAGTCGAGCCGCGAGGCCCCTTCCATGAAGAATGGCCGCTTCTCGGGGAAGAACAGGCTGAACCGCGTCAGGTTGATCTGCTCCTGGTCGGCTTCGACCTGCGCGAAGTCCGTGTTGAGCGTGAGGTCGGCTGTCAGGTTGCTGGTTATGCCGTACTTCGCGTCGAGGCCGACCTCGAACACGTCGTCGGTGACGCCTTCGACGCGACTGACGCCGGGCGACACATACGGCAGGGCTTCCACATGCTTAGGGGCGGATATGCCTACGAGCCCGGTCATTTCCCCGAAGTACGCGGGTCGGTACTTGCCCAAGGGACCGTACCCTCCGGGCGCAGGGCTCCACGTGGAGATCTCACGCCGCCGTGAGATGTCACGGCCAACGTTGATCGCCCACGTCATCTCGTCTGCCTGGCGGAACCGCAGTTGGCTGAATGGGATCGCCACCTCGGCTGTCCAGTGGTCTTCGTTGATGCTTCCGGCGCATTCCCAGACCGCATCCCAACTGTTGTTGATCGTGTTCCCACCGTCCGAGACGGCGGTGTCCTCCATACCTCCCAGGGCGTTGAAGCGGAAGAAGTACGCCGTGTTGCGGTCGTTGTACGCGTCGATGAAGACGAAGGCGTGGTCGCCTCCGCGCACCCCCGAGCCGTCCCGCCTCATGTCGTTTATGATGCTCTTGTCCATCTCGCGGTCGTAGCACGTGTACGCGAGATAGAGCCTCTCGTCGTCGTACAGGATGCGTACTTCGGTCTCCTCGGTGATGGGTTCCCCCGTGAACGGGATCATCTGGGTGAACTCAGTAAGAGCGGTCGCCCGCGCCCACGCGGGCTCGTCGAGAGCTCCATCGACACGGATAGGTTCGTCGACGCGCAGTGGACGGGTGACGTACTCGGCGCTCGCAACGGGCGCCAGAACGAGGAACACCGCGAGCGCCCATGCGTGAAGGCTGAAACGCCCCGCCGCGACCGCATGGCCCTTGGCTGGACCCATCTTAGCTCTCCCATCGTGTGACCTGGCGCCGTAGCGTCGTCCAATGCGCGTACCACCAGATACAACAATAGCCAGCCGGCGTCACGCCTTCCGTGTCCGCGCGACGTGTCCTATTATCCACGAGGCCATGCGGCCGCGACCCCAGCCATCCCGAGGGAACCAGATGCCTGCCGACAAGCCGAACATCGTCATCATCTACACGGACGACCTGGGATACGGCGACCTCGGCTGCACCGGCTCGGAGGAGGCGAAGACGCCTCACCTGGACCGCATCGCGGAAGAGGGCGTGCGGTTCACGCACTGGTACTCGAACTCGCCCGTGTGCTCACCATCGCGAGCGTCGCTGCTGACGGGACGCACGCCCATGCGCGCGGGGGTGCCGAACATCCTCGGCGGCAAGCGCGGCACGCCGGGACTGCCCGCCGACGAGAAGACGCTGGCGACGCTCCTGAAGCCGCACGGCTACAGGACGGCGCTCTTCGGAAAGTGGCATCTAGGCGTCGCTGACGAGCACCGACCCAACGCCCACGGCTTCGACGAGTTCTACGGCTTCCTAGCGGGATGCGTCGACTACTACTCGCACATCTTCTACTGGGGCATCGGCGGGGGCATCGACCCGGTCCACGACCTGTGGCACAACGACGACGAGGTGTGGGAGAACGGCGAGTACATTACCGAGCGCATCTCGCAACGCGCGGTCGACTTCATCGAGAACGCCAGCGCGGAACGTGACAGCGACCCGTTCCTGCTGTACGTCTCCTACAACGCCCCGCACTATCCCATGCACGCGCCTCAGGAATACGTGGATCGCTTCCCCGACCTGCCGTGGGATCGCCAGATCATGGCGGCGATGGTGGCCGCCGTGGACGACGGCGTCGGCGACATATGCAAGGCGCTCGAGGCTGCCGGAATCGACGACAACACGCTGGTATTCTTCTCGAGCGACAACGGTCCTTCCCGCGAGACGCGCAACTGGCTCGACGGCACGGAGGATCCCTACTACGGCGGCACGGCGGGCATCTTCCGTGGGCACAAGTTCAGCCTGTTCGATGGAGGCATCCGCATGCCCGCGCTGATGCGTTACCCCGCGCGCGTCCCAGGAGGGCAGGTGTGCGATGGGGTCGGCGCCATGATGGACGTCGTGCCGACCTGCCTCGAAGCCGCCGGCATCGAACTGCCGGCCGACCGTGCCATCGACGGCGAGTCCATCCTACCGATGGTCAGTGATGGCGCGCCGAGCCCCCACACGCAGCTCTGCTGGGAGAACGGCAAGCAGCTCGCCATCCGAGAGGGCGACTGGAAGCTCGTCCTGAACGGCCGACTCACGGGCGACACGGCGGACGACGTGCACCTGTCCAACCTGGCCGACGACCCCGGCGAGCGGACGAACCTCGCCGACGCCAAGCCAGACTTCGTCGCGCGCCTGACGGAAGATGTGGGACTGTGGTACGCCGAGGTGCGAGGGGAACTCAACGCGCGGTCTCGGTGATCGCCGCCGGGAGTCGCGGGACGGATATGGGGTAGGGTGGCTCGACCGTGGAACCAGACGCCTACAGGTGGAAGCAGGCAGTCGCTGCTCTTGTTGCGCTGTATCGCGATGTCGACCGCCGCAGCCTCTCGCTGCCGGTGGTTACGGCGATGCCGTGGGCGCGTTTTGCTCTGTCGCTACTTAGGATACCGGTGTGCGTCCTCATCGACCTCGCCTGCGTTCCGGTGAACGCGGTCGTTCTTACGCGCAACCTGCTGCCAGGCCGGTGGTCGCTGCAGCGGTCGCGGTCGTGGCCGTGTCTCCAGGGCGTCGCCCTGTGGATCTGGCGCGGCGAGGGGACAGCGGTCGCGCTGGTCGTCATCCGTCCGCTGGTGTGTACGCTCCTGGCCAGCCACTTCCGCCGACGGCTCCACCTGGTCCGTCGTCGTCTTTACCTGGACGAAGGACTACCCACTGATGTGCAAGCTCCCCTGCTGGATCAACTCGACCAGGCCTTAAGGCATTGGAAGGCGCCTAGCGTCGGCCACATCATCGTCACGTACGGTCTGCCCGCGGCTGGCCTCCTGATTGCGGTCTTCCCCTCGATTGCTGGTGGACACTTCGTTAGAAGCGAACGCGCTATCGGATCAGTGCGGTTCGCGGTGAGCGGGTCGCTCACGTTCGGCAGCCTGCTGTACATCATCATGTTCACGATGTCCGCCTTCGTCGCCAAGCGAGGTGTCATGTTGGGTGGCGCGGGCCGCGGGAGCAGCTATCCGACGTCCATCAAGGGCGCCGGCGCCTATGGTGAGGAGCGTCGCATACTGGCGTTGGTCGGTATCGCCTCCCGTGAGCTCCCTTTGGCGTTGCTGCTTGGAGGGCTGTGGTGCGTCCTCCGTGCCGCCCATGCGGCAGCCGCGCCTGACGCGCCAGGGGATCCACCTTTGGTCGCGTACGCTCTGTATGGCGCCGTTGGGTCGGTGGCGCTGTGGCGACGTGCGAGGCTCGGGCGCGCGTAGCGGCGCCGCGCTTCCGAGAGCCGCTCAGATGTGGTAGGAAAGGCCCGAGGCGCTTTGGATGTTGCGCCCGCAGCGGGCAGAAACAAGATCGTAGCGCACGGGAGAAGTCGGAAGCCCGTGTCCCGCCGCTGTGGTCCAGAGCGGTCTGCCGTAGCCGTCCAGCCTACGGCTGCCGGAGGGTGCTGGGGGAATAGACCACGGGGGAGCCGACAGCCGGCGCGCAGGCCGCAAATAAGGAGGATAGACACAATGGTCAGACTGTCACGCACGTCGCTGCTGGTCGCGGTGGCTGCCCTTGTCGTGATTGCCGCTGTGATTACGCTGGCTGTTCCCGCCGCGCTCAATAGACGGTCGGCCATAGAGCTGCGGATCGCCACCTCGACGCGTGGCAGCACGTCCTATGCGCTGGGCCACCAGTTCGCTCGGATTCTCGCGGAGCTGCCTCGACGTCCGATTGAGAGCGCGCGAGTAGTGTCGTCCGCGGGGTCGTCTGTCAACATCGCTAGCGTCGCGAGAGGAGAGGCGGATCTGGCGCTGGTGTTCGAGCCCGCTCTCATCCGGGCAGACGAGGCTGAGAGGGCAGGGATACGGGTACTCGCGCGGCTGTACATGGACGTGGCGCAAGTCGTGGTGCGGACAGACTCGGGCATCCTCGACGTCGAGGATCTGCGTGGGAAACGCGTCTACATAGGGTCGGAAGGGAGCGGCACGAGGATCGTGTCCCAGGACATCCTCGCCGCCGTCGGCGTGTCCGAATTCACGAGTGTCCGCGCGACCGGATATGACGAGGCGGCGGAGAAGCTGCTCTCGGGCGAGCTCGACGCCGCGTTCTTCGTCGCTGGGGCGCCAGCGGCTGCGACGAAGCGCGCGATGGACTCCCGCCAGTGTCGCTTGCTCGACCTTGGCCTCCATGTCGCAGCCATCGCGGACTCGGCCCGCTACGTGGAAGAGGTGTTCCTGCCCGCGCACATCTACGCCTACCAGGCAGAGCCCGTGCGCACCGTAGGCGCGCACGCCACGCTGATCTGTCGGTCCACGCTCAGCGAGGACCTGGCCAACCTCGTCGACGAGGCCCTGTTCAGCAGGCTTGGCGACCTCCTGATGGCCCACGCGAAGGCGCGCGAAATCCATGTGGATCACGCCTTCGCGGGCCTCCCCGCCGGGATAGCGCTCCACCCGGGCGCACAGCGCTTCCGGGAGAGTGAGGATGACAAGCTGGAGATAGCCACGGGCGCCATCGACGGAGCCTATCACGATCTCGGCGAGCGCCTACAGGTGCTCCTCGAGCAGAGCGGCATACCGGCGCGGGCCGTCCACACGGACGGCTCGGTAGAGAATGCCCGGCTGCTCAAGCAACGTCCGACGGTGGCGATCATGCAGTACGACGTCGCGCTCACTTCATACTGGGGAATGACCGATCGGTTCTACGGGAGCGGCGCGGAGGCGACAGAGAGCGCGGTGGACGCCTCCCGCGTCCAGATCCCCAATACCCCAGGCATGCGCCGCATCGCGACCCTGCACCCCGAGGCGCTCTACATAGTGGCGAGACGAGATCGGCTTGCGCCTGGCAGCGCAGCCACTATCGCAGGGCTGGATGGGCTGCGGGTCTGTGTCGGGCCAGCGAACAGCGGCACGCGCGCGATTGCCGAGGCCGTTCTGCGCCAGCACGCTGTCACGCCCGGCTCCGTGTCGGTGCTGCCCGTCCAGTCCATGGTGCGACAGCTACGCGGCGGCGATTTGGACGCCGGTTTCTTCGTCAGTTATGTTCCCAGAGGCGGTCTGGAGGCGCTGTTACATGACGCGGAGCTAGTGCTGCTCTCGGTAGAGCGGGACCGGCTGGCGAGCCTGCTCGGGCCAGCGCTCCAGGCGTGGCAAATCCCAGCCGGCACGTACGCGTGCCAGCAGCCCGACGAACGCGCGGTCGACACGATCCAGACGCGCGCGATATTGGCGACGACGGCGGATCTCCCGTTCGACGTTGGCGTCATCACGGAGGCCGTGTTCACGGGCGCGGACTTCCCCAACGTCGACGGCGGCGTTGCCACGCTGAGAAAGGACCTGCCGTCCATACCCCTGCATCCAGACGCGAAGGCGTATTATGAGGATATGGGGTACCTGCCGTCTCCCAAGGGCTTGGATCTCGTTACGGTTTCATCCATTGCGGCGGCGTGCTTCACCGTCCTGTTCGGGGCGTGGAAGGGAGCGCTGATACTCCGGCGCGACTGGGCGCGAAGGTGGTACGGGCGCCGGATCCGCGCCGTTGCGTCTGGCGTCGATTGCGCCGAGGTGATATCGGAGCTTCTGAGCATTCGGGAGGTCGTGCGCGCGAGCGCGTCGAGCCGATGGTGGGAACGCCGTCAACTTGACGAAGGCAGGGCCCAGTACCTGGAGGATCTGATTGGCAGGCGGGTACAGGAGGCGCGCGAGGACCTCGTGCGGAAACTGCTGGCGGATGTCCGGGAGGCGAGCGAAATGACGGGCCAGGATACGACCGAAGCGGCACGTCGCCGGTCGACCGTGGAGCAGGACGTGTTGCGCCATTTCGAACAGGCGGAACTGGACGAAGCGCAGACGATATTCCTTCGAGGAATGCTCGCGGGGCAAGCGACGGCGTGACTGTCGCGCGCGGGCGCAGGTTGGGACGCGGCTGATACCTCGGCCAGTGATCCTCCGTGGCGCCGTTCGCCCAAAAGGCCACGCGACCATGCCTCGCGTCGCGCGCACTCTGGCCCTACCGCAGCCAGTCCCCAGCGCCACGCGATGTGCTATCGTGACGCGAAGCGTAGCTGGGACGCGCGTTACCACCTGGGTCGGACGCCGCGCCGCCCGGCCGACCCACCGGTGACGACCCAACGAGAGATGGGGCAGGACGCATGGGCACCATTCCGTTCGATGCATTCGCGGGCTTCAGGAGGATCGGGACGGGGAACCCCATCATCGCTCTTGAGCCACCCTTGTGGGCGGCGGCGACACACGCGATCGTTGTCGCCGACACGGTGCATTACTACTGGTGCGCGCGCGAGTTGGGCAGGCGTTGGATCATCAACCACGCCACCGCCCCAGTCGGCGACCTGACGGACATCACGCAGGATCCGCGAAACCCCATCGTCGTCCCGTCGGACAGCGGGTTCGATGACGAGGGCGTGGAGTACCCGTTCCCGTTCCTGAACCCAGTCGACGGCAAGTACTACATGTACTACCGAGGCAAGGGCGAAGGACTCCCCGAACAGACCGGACTGCTCGTATGCGACGGTGACATGGGCGCCTGGTCGCGTGTGCAGGACACGCCCGTCATCGCCGCTGACATGGAGCACGAGTTGGACGGCGCCACACATCCCTCGGTGGCGGTCGTGGACGACACGATACATATCATCTACACCGGCAAGGCGACCCGGTCGTACGAGGACGGCTTGACGCTGTGCCACGCCACCGCTCCGACATCCGACCCGTCGGCGGTGACGAAGAACCCCACGAATCCCGTCTTCAAGGGCACGGGGCAATGGTGGGACTCCCGCGCGGTTCGGGAGACGGAGTTGCTGAAGGGACCGGAGTACTTCCACATCATCTACGGCGGCTACGGTGGCGACGTGTGGCGGATGGGGCATGTCCGCACACGGGACTTCGTGACGTTCGAGGCCAACCCACACAACCCCATCTTCTCACCCTCGGAAGACCCGGACGCGTGGGACTGCGACGGCGTGCTGACAGGGCAGATCTTCGAGGCGGACGGCGAGTGGAACATGGTCTACGCCGGGCGGCGCGGGGAGGAGTGGCAGACCGGGTTGGCGAAGGCGACCAAGCCGTAGCCGCCTCGACGCGGGCGTCGACAGCGCTCATTCGATCGTATGGCGGCCGCGGGCAAACTGGATCGTCGCTCGACCCGCACCCGCACCCGACCGCCGCAGGCGCCTAAGCAACCGATAGAGCTGGGCCTGGGCATCTACGCCGGTATGGCGGCCGAGTAGAACCTGCAGTTTGCGCGGCAGATAGGCGCCCCGCACATCGTGCAGTATCTCCCGGGCGAACCCACGTTGCCGTCGACCAGGATCTGCTACTGAGCGTACGACGAGCTGCAAGGGCCAGCCGACCACATCATGGCGAACCGGCTCCAACGTATGCTTGTGCTCGCTGGCGCGGTGCGAGAAGTAGGCAATTGAGGTAGCATGGAGGCCACCACGCTGCTAGCGCCGTCACACTTTGGCAACCAGCCGTGGCGTCATCAACTGGATCCTGCTATCACCGGTCTGCCCTGCTAGGGATCCGACAACAGGCGGCCACTACGGCTCCCGGGCGCGTTGACTGACCCAACACACGCAGCCAGTGTTCCGGCCCTGACGGCTGCGCGGCGCCTTTCCTAGAGTCATCCCAACCAGACCGGTCGAGGGGAAGGGGCTCCTTGGGGTCTCGTGGACACGTGCTTTACCCACCCTCAGGCTTGGCTAGGGAGAGGACCGTGTCAGCGCTCTTCCGACCAGCGCTGTCGCGGGTACGGATGCCCGCCCCGTCCTTGTCCACCGCCTGTATAGTGAGGCTGTGGTCCGACCAGTCCACCACGAGACGGCAGAAGTTGTCCTCCTGCGTGAACGCGGATGCGGTGTAGTCCATGGTCAGATCGGTCTCGGGGTCGATCGTGAAGGTATCGCCGTCGGCTGTAGAGTTGTGCACGTAATCCACGGGATCCCCGTCCGCGAAGGGCCACGGCCAATACAGCGCTGACGATGTGACGCTGAAAGCGCGTATCCGATGGTCGACCCCGCTCTTCTTGAAGGTCATCTCGGCGACGTTCGAGCAGTGAATGTCACCTGACAGGAACACGACATTCTGTATCTCGCCGTTGACGATGTGGCTGAGTAGGTCCCTCCGTGTCGTTGGGAAGGCGGGCCACGAGTCGCTAGCATCCTGCGCCTCTACATCCCCGGCGGTTTTGAGATTGTTGGGTACGAACACCGACGGCGAGACGATAAACTTCGGTCGGTCCCCGCGCATTTCCTGTTGGGCGGTGAGCCACTTCTTGAGATGGTCGAGCTGTGACGGGTCATGCACCGGCCCGCGAGCTGGTCGCCCGAGAAGGTGGTTGTCCCTGATCCTGTCCTCGGCGGACTGCCCGGGTTTCTCATCCCGTGTCTGCTTCACGCGACGCGTTCTCTCGTCGAGTACGAAGAACGGGAACCCGGCGCACTCGAAGTTGTAGAACAGCCGCTGGCCGAAGGTGCGCGGCCCATGGCTCCACTGGTGGCCCATGTAGGCCCGGATCGCAACGTTGAAGAGGCTGCGCTTCTCGTGCAGTCGGTCCTGGCTCCAGTTGTCCTCAATCTCGTGGTCATCGAGGATCATGTAGCTCGGCGCCTGCCGCAGTAGGGCGCGCATGTTCTTTGAGCCGAACGCCTCCTCGTAGCGCTCCAAGAACTCCTCGCGGGTGTCCGCCACCCCGAGGGGGATGTGCCGGTTGAACATGTCCGCGTATATCTGGTCGCCCACCATCAGCGAGAACCGCGCGTCACCACCACCGGCAGTGGTCTGATCAAGCATCGGGCCGAATATCCTGTCAGACTTCTTCTTCTGGAGCAGAACACCCGGGTAACGGCAGGATCCGAGCAGAAATGTGAGGCCCTCGTGGTCCTCCTTAGGGAACGTGGAGAACCGCGCCTCAGACTTCGTCGGGTCCAGTTCCATCAGGTCTGCGTGCCAACTGGCCGGATCGGGTAAGTCTGCAACGACATCGCCGTCCTCGACGGTCTCATCGTCGAGATACGGATCGTCCACGGCGAGCGTCGCCATCCGAACGACGTAGTCCGTGTCGGGGTCGAGAGTGAAGGGCGCGGCCCCCGCAAGACCCATGGTGACATCCTCGCCAAGGGTGTACGTGCCGGTTCGGTCATAGTGCCTGTGTAGACGGAAGTACGCTGCGTGCCTCTTGTCGGCTGGCAGCCTCTTTCCACCGGCCTCGACTACGACAAGAACGCCGACGGTCCGCCGCGCGGCGCGCTTGCGGCCCTTCGGATCCCGGCCGCGTATCCAGAGTCTAGCGCTCGTGGCTGTGGTGTGTCCTACGATCGGGCCGAGCATCGGGGCTCGTAGCTTCCTCATCGACCATCCCCTCGTCTAACTCGTCGCCTCATGCGCGATCTGCGCGTAAGCTGCCTTGATGCGGTCCTCGTATTCTTGCTTCATTTGCTCTAGGTTCTGCGACACATTTCCTCCCGGCAGCAGTCTGCGCCACCCCGAGCCGCGGAGTTCGCTCGGATCCCACCAACCCACGGCGTTCAGGTGATCTACGTTCACTGGGAACGGCGCCTGGACCACGCGCTTGGCGAGTCCGCCGCCGTTGGGGGCGAGCAGTGGCGTCCACTGTTGCGAGGCGACGGACACGAGCCCATCATTGGCGCCAGCGTACGCGTCTCGTCGTTCGTGCCTGCGGATGTAGCGCCACGACGGTTGCAGGGGGCTAAAGACTCGACGCCTGGGTTGCGAGCTGAAGTACGCGCGGTAGGCGACGCTGTTCGTCGCCTCCGCGTGGCGCGCTCGGACGTTGAACTTGCCGCACGCGCCGATGGTGAGTGAGCGAAATCCTGTCAGGTCGACGACCCCCTCGAGGCGCTTCAGGAGTCGTCGAATCAGGAAGCGGTTCGCGAGGTCCGCGAAGCTCGTGCCGAGGTGTGGCGTGGAGATCGTCGTCAAGCTCGCCACTTTGTCAGCCATTCCGTGGTCCACGATCATGTGGCGCGCGTCGAGGCCGCCCATGCTGTGGGCGATGATGTGCGCCCTGTCTACCTGCCACTCGGCGAGGAGCCGGTCGACCTCACTCTTTAGGTCCGCGGCTCGCCGCTGGACCGGATCGGCGAAACCTACATCGCTGTGCTCGACATCGAAGCCTTCGGCTCGCAGGTGGGACGCAACGCCTCTAAAGTAGTGCTGGCGATCGTCGGGCCCGCGCGAAGGCTCGCGGAGTATGCGATCGAACGGCGCGATGCCGTGTGCAAGGATTATCGGGCCCCGACCCATCGTCGATCCTCCCCAACGTCTGAGTCCAGCGGACCCGCAGAATGGCATCGTGCGACACGTACGAGCGCGGGCGGCATCCTCTACGCCCGGGGAATCGGCCCTGCGCCCGGTCAGCATGAGCGATTGAGCCATCAGATGGAGCCCAGGACGCCAACTAGTCTGATGTATACATCGTATTTGTCGTCCCGCGCAAGCCAGATGCGTCCCTCCGGGGTGACTGCCCTATTGCTCTCGCGTACAATGGGCGTCGACCCGCACCCGACCACCACAAGCGCCGGAGCAACCGATGAAGCTGGGCCTGGGCATCTACGCCGGTATGGCGACCGAGGAGAACCTGCAATTCGCGCGGCAGATAGGCGCCACGCACATCGTGCAGCATCTCCCAGGCGAGGAGACGTTGCCGTCGACCAAGGACGGCTACTGGGCGTACGACGAGTTGCAGGCATTGGTCGACCGCGTCGAGGCTGCCGGACTCAAGCTAGAAGCCATCGAGAATTTCGCCCCTGCGCATTGGAGCGATGTCCTCCTCGGCGGCCCGCGCCGCGACGAGCAGATCGAGAACCTGGCCAGGACGATCCGCAACATGGGCAAGGCTGGCATCCCCGTGATGGGATACTACTTTAGCCTCGCGGGCGTATGGGGCCGCACGAACGGCCCGTTCGGCCGCGGCGGAGCCGTCTCCGTAGGCTACATAGAGGACGAAGCGCCTGAGCAGACGCAGATTCCGCTCGGGGAAGTGTGGGGCAGCCGGTACGACCCGGACGCGCCGGAAGGCACCATCGGCAAGGTCACGCACGAGGAGATGTGGGAGCGGCTCGAGTACTTCCTCCGCGCTATGGTACCGGTGGCCGAGGAGGCGGGCGTCCGGCTCGCCGCGCACCCCGACGACCCTCCGCTCCCAGTACTCCGGGACACCGCGCGGCTCATCACGCACCCGAGCAAGTACCGACGCCTCCTCGATGCCGTCCCAAGCCACTACAACGCCATCGAGTTCTGTCAGGGCACTGTCACCGAGATGATCGACGCGGACGTGTACGACGCCATCCGCACATACGGCTCCGAGGGGAAGATCGGCTATGTCCACTTCCGCAACGTCGTCGGCAAAGTGCCGAACTACCGCGAGGTATTCATCGACGAGGGCGACGTCGATATGGTGAAGGCGCTGCAGGCTTACCACGAGTCCGGCTACGACGGCGTCCTCATACCCGACCACACGCCACGCACGAACTGCTCGGCTCCGTGGCACGCGGGCATGGCGTACGCGCTCGGATATATGCGCGCCGCGATGACCACCCTCGGCATACCCATAGAGTCGTAGGGGCGCCCGATGGCGACAGCGCGCAGGCTTCGAGTTGCCCTTCTCGCGCTTCTGATGATGCTGACGGCGTCCCTATGGGCCACGGACTGGCCGGTCACCCTGAACGTCGTCGACTGGGGCAACGTGCGCCACACCAGCTTCCCAGCGTCGGGCGGCGTTCCATTCCCGCAAGGCATGCTGACGGCTTCTGACGTGCCGGCGCTTGTGGCGCGTGACGCCGCTGGAGCCTCGGTACCGTCGCAGTTCGAGGTCGTGAACACGTGGCCCGACGGCAGCGTGCAGTGGCTCTCGGCGACGTTCCTGTGCACCCAGCCTGCGGGAGACACGGGGCGGTACATGCTCTCACTGGCGGAGCCGGGGACCACGTATCCTCCCATGGCGAGGTCGGAGCGGGACGGCGTCCGGGTCGACACGGGAGTCTTCAGCGCGACATTCGACGACAGCGGCGCACGGTTCTATCTGGACGGCGCCATCGTCGCTGGGCCGCTGGTGTCGAGAGTGTCGGCGCGCGCGCGGGCAGAGGACGTCGTGCGGTCGTACACGCTGCCGCTAACGAACGCCGTGATCGAGCGCAACGGTCCCGTCACGGCCGTCGTGAAGGTCGAGGGGTGGCACCATAGCGGCGACGACCGCGTGTCACCGTCGGCCGTCCGACTCACGTTCACGCGCGGCAAGCCCTTCGTGCGCATCGCCCACACGTTCGTGATGAGCGCCGACCCGGACCACACGGTCGTGACGGGCGTCGAGCTGATAGCCCCTCTTCACGGCGCGCCCCACAGGCTTGGCTACCTGGATGCCCTCGTCCCCAAGACGGCGGCGCTCGGCGATCGCGGGGCGATGATCCTCCAGCGGAACGTCGCTAGGAAGCAGTACCCGCACACGACCAACGAGTTCGTCGGTAGCTACGCCGTGGGCGCCGGTAGCGAAGACGTCGCCTCTGGCGAGCGGTATCCGGGAGCTGCCGCTCTCGTGGGCTCCGACGTCAGCGTGGGCGTCTACGTGGACCAGTTCTGGCAGATGAGCCCAAAGGCGATCAGCTACGTTCCAGATGGGAAGACGCTGGCGTTGGGGTTCTGGCCCTCCAAGGGCGCCGGCGAGCTGGACATGTCGCGCACGGAGGCGCGCCGCCCCTCGCACTACGAGGAGTTCGCGGCGTCGGACCCGCTCTACCACGACCCCAAGTACGGCCCCGAGTACGTCCCACACGACCTCGAACACTCCGCGATGGGTGTCGCGCGCACCCACGACGCGGTCCTTTGGTTCGCGAAGAGCCCGGCGGATGTGGACCCGCTCAAGCTCTACCTGTTGTTCCGGCTACCCTACACGCCGTTCGTGTCCGGTGAGTGGAACGTCGCGACCGGCGTGCTGGGCAAGCAGGTGGCGCCACGCGTCTACCGCCCGGATCTCGAAGACGCGAATCTGCGCATTCTGGACGAGCTGTGGAACCGCGTCGAGCGGCACGGCTGGTACGGTTGGCTCGAACACGGGAACCTGCGGTACGCCTACGACAAGACCCACGATTCGTGGATGCCCTATCACCCGAAGTACGCCTGGTACAACAGCGGGCACATGATGGAGGGAGGCACGCTGCTGGAGTGCCTGTGGTCGCAGTACCTGCGCACCGGCAGTCCGCTCCTGTACCTGCTGGCGCGGGAACGCGGCCGTAGCGTCATGGACTTGTCCACGGTGCACTACCACGACGACGAATCTCTCGTGGGGGCGATGGTCCGTCACGGCGGCTACGACCCGTGGGTGGGTAACCGCGCCACGCACGGAGCCCACGCTCCCCTCGCGGGCATCCCCCTGCACCACTATGTCACGGGTGACCCGCGCGCGGCGGATGTCACGCGGCTCGTCGGCGACGCGGAACCAGCGGGATCCCGCTGCTGTGCTGCCATTGGATCCAACACTCATGCCTCGGTCTCCTGTGACTTCGGCGAGATGCCGCAGCCGATACGGAAGGCTTC
>CAYYPK010000006.1:45097-81946 GCA_964473525.1 uncultured bacterium | reverse complement strand
CGTCGGCGACCGCAATTACCGCGAACGCGACCTCAACCACGGGCGCAACATCGACACTGACATGAACACGATGGCGGAGTATTGGCAATTCACCGGGGACGACCGTTACCTGTCGCGCGCGTTGGAGTACCTCGACTACTACCACACGACACTCTCCGCCGCGCGCGAGGAACTGACATACGCCGACTACCGCACCCACGCTCTTCGAGCGCTCTACGAAGCGCACGACGAACCGCGGGCGCGCGCGAAGATCCGCGACGTGTTCGCCGCTACCCGCGACGCCTACGCAGCCGCAGGCCGGACGGAGAACGTCGAGATGGCGGCGTTCGGCTACGAACTCGACCCGACACCCACGAACGCCGCGAGGCTCGAAGATGCGGTAGAGCGGTGGACGCGCCGCGTCTCCGGCGCCGTCGGCTGGCTCGACACGATGCCGTTGCGCGGCATGAACGACATCGCAAGGACGAGCGCAGTCAACTACGCGCTCTACTGGCTGCGCGAGTCGCGCGCAGGGCTTGCCGATCCCGTGCGAACGATCCCGGACGGCGGCGTGTTCTCGCTGCCAGTAGCCGTGCAGCTGTCCTCGCCGACGCGTGAGGGCGTGGTCATCTACACCACGGCCGAGAACGCGACCCCGGCGCAATGGCGGCTCTACGATGGCCCCATCAGTCTGAGCGGCGACGCGGTCCTACAGGCGCAGGTGTACGGCAGGGGGCTGAAGTCGCCGGAGACCACCGTGCGCGCGTTTAAGTTCGAGGACGCGCCCATACGCGGAGCGGAACTGCGCCTGTGGCTCCGCTCGGACGTGGGGGTCACCATCGAAGGCGAGCGCGTCACGCGCTGGGCGGACCAGTCAGGGCACGGCCGACACGCGACGGCGTCGGCGGACGCCGCCCCAACGCCATCAAGGGCAGGCGTACTGGGCGACGGGTCGCGCCACCTGCGGCTGACACGTCTCGCGGCCCTCGAAGGCGACTGTACCGTCGTGTTCGTCGCCGCCTTCGATGGCGCCCCACCCGAGGAGTCGCTGGGCGTCGTCATCGGCGACGGAGACGATGGGTGGATCGGCGTGACACAGGACGGCGCCCTTAGCGCGCGCTTCTCCTCCGCCGATACTGGCTGGCAAACTGCCGCCGGGGCCGACGCGTCCGACCTCGCGGTGTGGACGCTCACCCGTCGCGGAGACGTCCTCACGGCCAGCTGCAACGGTTCGCGCATCGGTACGACAGCCGGCGCGTCGCGCACGACGCTGAACGCCGGTGTCATCATGGCGATGCGCGAGAACGCCAACAAGATGTCCGGTCTGCTCTGCGAGGTGATGGTGTTCGACAGCGCGCTCAGCGAAAACCGACACGCCCAGCTCTGGCGCTACCTGCGCGGCCGCTACGACATCCACGACGCGAAGGAGTGATCCCGACATGACGCGCGCACAGCACAACGCCAGCGGCCCGGCCACACGCGCATGTCCGAGCACCGCGCGCGGCGCCGTACGGGCTCCTTCCCCTTGCAGGGGAAGGCTGGGATGGGGTCGACGCGGGGTCGCTCTGTCCGCCATCTTCTCAGCTCTGTTCTGCATCACCGGCGCTGCCTACACGCCCTCGGAGGACATCGTGCGCCGGATGAACCACGGCGTGGGGCTCATGGAGCAGTACCGCTTCACCGACGCCGTGGCGACGTTTGGTGAGGTCGCGGATCGCGCGCCGGACTGGCCCCTGGCGCATCTGAATCTGGGGATCGCCTACCTGAACGCTGTTTCCGACCCCGACAAGCCGGGCAATCCGCTCGACACCGCGGCGGAGCAATTCGCCCGCGCGGCGGAACTCGCCCCGACGATGCCCAACCCGCACTACTGCCTGGGTATGCTGAAGCGGTACCGCGGGCAGATGGAGGAAGCCGCTGCCCACTTCGAGAGGGTCCTCGAGCTGGACCCCGGGCACGCCGACTCGCTCTACTTCCTGGGGCAGATGCGTCTTTCCGGCGGCACGCCCGAGGAGGCCGAGGCACTTCTGCGGCAGGCGTCCGAGGCAAACCCGTACCTACTCTCCGCGCACTACTCGCTGTCTCAGTCGCTCATCCGTCAGGGCAAGCGCGAGGAGGCGATGGAGCGTATCGAGCTGTTCCGCACGCTGGACGCCGCTGGCGTGGGCATCAAGCGCGCGATCGTGTACACGGAGATGGGCGAATACGCGGACGTCGTGCGCGTGTATCCGCCCGCGCGCGACACCGGAGCCGCGCCGGACATCGACGTGACATTCACGCTCATTGAGACAGCAGTCGCGCCACCCGCAGGCGCCTCCCACGTCGGCTTCGCGCTGTCGGATTTCGACGCCGACGGAGACCTGGACCCGGTCTTCCCCGCACGGGCAGATGGTAAGAGTCACATCTATGCAAACGACGGCGGCGCGTTCGCCTCGGCCTGCGAGCTCCCGGTGGCGAAGCCGGCGATCGGGGCCGCGGTTGGTGACTACGACAACGACGGCGACGACGACATCTACCTGCTCCTTGAGGACGGCGCCGCCCTCCTGCGCAATGAAGGCTCCTGGTCCTTCGTGGACGTGACTGACGAGGCCGCCATCGCCCGCGGCGGACACCTGCCGTCGGGGGCCACCTGGATCGACGCCGACCACGAGGGCGACCTCGATCTGCTGGTAACGCACGCGACGGGCACGCTCTACTATCGCAACGACGGCGACGGCACTTTCACGGAGATGGCGCAGGAGGCGGGCCTCTCATTGCCGGCGCCTGGTCCAAGAGCCACCGCGTTCTCCGACTTCGATATGGATCTGGACGTAGACATCGCCGTGTCCGGCGCCCGTCTACACCTGCTGAACAACGACCGGCTCAACCGGTGGTCGCCAGGGCCGCCGATTGCCTCCCCCAGCGCTGTTGGCGGCGGCGCCGTGTTGGCTGCCGACTTCGACCGCGACGGAGACGCCGACATCGTCCGGCTCTCGGCCTCTAACGCGGACACCGCCACCTTCCTCGTCAACGATGGCGGCGGCGAATTCACCGCGTACCAGTGGGCGGCACGTTTCGTCGCGACGAACGCCACTGTCCTTGACTACGACAACGACGGCGACCTGGACATCTTCGCCCCGCACGGCAGTTGGGGTGGCCAGGACGCGCGGCCCCTGCTCCTGGCAAACGACGGACATGGGGCGTTCACCGAAGTATCCAGCCACGTCGGTCTGGCTGCCATACTGTCGTCTGAGGTAGGGGCGCTGGCCGCGGCCGACATGGACAGCGATGGCGACGCGGACATCCTCATCGCGCGCCCCAGCGGCTCCCCAGTCCTGCTCCGCAACGACGGCGGCAATGGCAACAACTGGCTGCACATCGACCTCGAGGGCGCGCTGGCGAACAGATCCGGCTATGGCGCGCGCGTCGAGGTGAAGGCGGGCAGCCTGTGGCAGACGGTGGAACGCTACGGGGCCGGCGGCCCCATGCTCGCGAGCAACCCGCGCATCGAAGTGGGCCTAGGCCAGCGCCCTAGCGCGGACTTCGTGCGCATACTCTGGGCTAACGCGGTGCTCCAGTCGGAGCTAGAGGTCGCGGCTAACCAGCTCCACGCCATCGGCGAGGTACAACGCAAGGCGTCCTCTTGCCCGATCCTCTTCTCGTGGGATGGCGAGCGCTTCGACTTCGTGACCGACTTCATGGGCGTCGGAGGCCTCGGCTTCTTCGTCGCGCCTGGCGTCGCGGGCGTGCCAGACCCCACGGAGCGCGTGCATATCGAGGCGAGCCAGATCGAGCCGAAGGACGGCGAGTACGTCTTCCAGATCATGGAGCCCATGGAGGAGGTGTGTTACGTCGACGAGATCGCCCTACTAGCGGTCGATCACCCGGTTGGCACGCAGGCGTATCCAGATGAACGTCTCGCGTTGGACGGCGACCTGCCCACCGAGCGCATCCACGTCCACGGCGAACCCATCCGTCCAGTGTCCGCCAGCGATCACGAGGGACACGACATACTCGCAGCCGTGACGACGCGCGACCGACGTTACCCCGAACTGCGTCGAGACGAGCGGTACCTCGGCTACCTCGAAGGCGAGCACACCTGGGCCCTCGACTTCGGTGACCAGCTGGACGGCTTGAGCGAAGGCGATCTCGTTCTGTATATCCACGGCTGGGTCGAGTATCCGTACTCCCACATCGTCTACGCCTCCGGCCAGGCGGAGGTTGTTGGGAGGTCACTCAGCATCGACTTCCGCGAAGCGAACGGCTCATGGCGCGTGGGCAAGGCGGAAGTCGGCTATCCGGCGGGCATGCCGAAGATGATGACCGTGACGCTTCCTCCCTACGTACATCGTGGGAGCTCGGAACTCAGACTACGTACGAACCTCGAGATCTACGTGGACGAAGTCTACATCGCGCCTCTGGGAGACGCTCCCGCACGCGTCACGCGGGTCGCGGCAAGCCACGCGGATCTGCATCACGGCGGGTACCCGCGCGAGTTCAGCGCCGACGGCCGCCTGCCGCGCCTCTACGACTACACGAGCATCGACCGCTCGTACGTCTTCCGCAACATGCGTGGGCTCTACACGCGCTACGGCGATGTCGCCGAGTTGCTGGGCGACGCGGACGACCGCTATGTCGTGATGGGTCGCGGCGAGGAGATGACCGTGAAGTTCGACGCGGCGGCGTTCCCGCCCCTCGCGGAAGGCATGACCCGCAGCTTCATCCTCGACACGGACGGCTACTGCAAGGACATGGACCTCTACACGGCGGAGCCAGACACCGTCGAGCCGCTGCCGTTCCATGCGATGTCGGCGTATCCTCCGCCCGACGGCGAGGCGTACCCCGATACGGCAGAGATGCGCCGCTACCGGGAGACGTACCAGACGCGGCGCAAGTGAACCACGGCGTCGGAGCACGTCGGTGTCAGGAGGCGACCATATCGCGGAAACCGGACGACGACCGAGACGAGTTCATTGAGCGATTCGACGCCTTGGACCCGCAGGAGCGTCTCCGTCGGCTTCGGGAGGCGCGGGTACTGGATGTCGGCGACACACCCGTGCTCCTGCTGCCGTTCGACGCCACGGTCGAGTCGTTTGCGCGCGGCATCGCGCGCGGGCCTGGCCGCGCCGTCCGCGTCGCAACGCCCATTCGGCGCTGACGCGCGCGAACGCCCCATTCCCCGCACGACCCCCGCGAACCTAGTCTCGGCGCTGCGTGGGCCGCCGCAGGCTCCACACGACGAACGCTCCAAGAGCGACGTAGCCGCAGCCGACGAGGGCGTGAGCGGACAGTACCGGCGCTCCGAAAGCGAGCGGCGACAGTTGCAGGACGCCACTCAGGCAGAGAGAGCTGGCCAGCCCAAACATCAAGGGCGCCAAATATCTGCCTTCACTCCAGCGCCGGAGCTCCGTGCGGCTCACCACGCGGATCAGCGCAACGACCAGTGCGAGGAACGCGAGCATGCCCCCGGGGCCTAGCGCCCATACCACGTCCGTCATTCTCTTCCTCCTCCCTGTTTGCGCTCGCGGCCCCCGCCGCGGCTTTCAGGCGGCCGACGTTGCGAGCGGCCTCCCTCGGCGTTGCGCCACGATCGCGTTCGGTATGTCCAGCACATAGGCCACCCGCAATCGCCCGGCCACGTAGGCGACGCGATCGTGCCGGTCGGCCAACTCTAGGGGCTACGTCGGGTGGGCCACCACGTGTTCAGGACGAGCAAGATCCCAAGAGCAAAGTAGCCGCACCCGACGAAGGTGCGAGCGGACATGACCGAGTCGATGGGCCTTCGGGACCAGAGCGCGAAGACACCCGTCACGCCCATCATGCCACCACACGCAGTCCACAGGGGCGCCAGGTACTTCCGCTGCGCTTCGCTCCACCGCCGAGGCTCCTTGCGGACCAGCGCGACGACGACCGTGTGGAGGGCGAGCGTGACGCCAGGAAGCGCTTCCGATACCGCGTCCTTCATCTGCGTCCCTCCTTGTCGTCAGCGCTGGCCGCAGCTTTCAGGCGCGCCCATAGGTCGAGCTTACTCTCGCGGGGTCGCACCGAGGTCACGTTCGACACGTCCAGCATGTATATCTCGGTGAACGCCGGTACCCATCCAGGGAGGACTTTATCGTACACGAGCGGCGCGTCGCGGTCGCTCACGAAGGCGATGGAGCTTCCGTCAGGCGACCACGTCGGAGATCGGTCATTGGCGCTGCCTGCTGTCAGGTCGATTCTTCCTGACCCATCGGCGTACATGATGCTGACACGCTCCTGCCATTCGTCATCCCTGGCACGCAGGGACGTGAAGGCTATGCGCGCGCCGTCGGGAGACCAACTCACTTGCCCCCGAGCGATGCGGACATCGTACGTCAGCCTGGTCTGGTTCTCCCCATCGGCGTCCATCACGTATATCTGCTGGTCGCTGTATACTGTGCCGTCACCATCGCGGTCGGACGTGAACGCTATCTTCGATCCGTCGGGCGACCAGCTTGGGCTGCTGTCGTTGGCGGGGTGGTGAGTGACATTCACCCGATTCTCGCCGTTCAGGTCCATCGTGACGATCTCGATATCTGGAAATCTGCCCGCGAACACCTCGGCCTCTGTGGCCACGACGATCCTCGTGCCGTCGGGGGACCAGCCGCCCAGATCATACCAGCCACCGTCGTCCGTGACGCGCGAATGAGCTGCCGCCCCCATGCGGCGTGCTACGTAGATGCCGGGGGCGTCCCTGCGATCCGTGATGTACATGATCTGCGTGCCGTCGGGAGACCAGCGCGGCCCCCATTCCCAGCCGCCGTGGTTAGTCATCCGCCGGAAGCTAGAGCCGTCAGGGGCCATCACGGCGATGTCGTAGCCTGTCCGAGCGGGCGTGTACATGAATGCGAGTTCGCGTCCGTCGGGCGACCAGGTTGGCGCGGCTACGTGGGCCTCCATCCGCGTGAGCCGACGCGCATCGTCCGTGGTCACGGCACGCGCGGTCAGCACAGGGGCGCCCGTCACGAAGAGCGCAACCAACAGCCACGTATCCATCGCGAGACGATCCATGCCGCGCCGCAATCGTGTGCGACCACTGCCTGTCGCGAACGGCGCCCGCGTCTTCTGCCTGCCTACGCGCGCCATGGGATCCACTCCAGAACCTGTGCTGCGTGAGCCAGACAATCCGGTAGCATAGTCTACCGCGCGTGCAGGTCATCCGCCAGTCCACGAGCGCAGTCGGCCCGCGCCGTCGCGCGCGACGCGGCCGCTGGGTCGCTCCGCGTGATTGAGGCGGCCGCCCTACAGCGGGCGGACAGGCGTACGGTTCAGACAGCGTGGCCTGCTACTATGCATCCGCCGCTGTGTGATGCGGGAGGGAGACGCGGTGGGGAGAGCGATGCGGGCCAGCTTACGGATGAGCGTACACCGGTACGACGACGAGCATTGCACCGGAGTCGGCCTCCTCCGTGGAGGGACCACGGTCAGCAGTCTGCTCGCACACGATCTGCACGTACGGGTTGGGTCTGCCACTGTTCGGGCCGCTGGCATCGCCGCGATGGAGACTGCCGAGGAGTATCAGGGCCGAGGGTACGCGCGCCAGGTTATCGAGCGGACGGCTGAGTATCTGGCCGCTGAGCGCGTGCCGTTGGCACTGCTGTACGGGATCGAGGGCTTCTACGATCGCTTCGACTACGCCCCGGTGGTCCCTCTGTACGAGGTCCGCGTCCGCGTCGATCACCCGCCTGATGCCGAGCCCCGCCTCCGGGTAGTCGACTGTGCCCCAGGCCATCGCAAGGCGATGGCGGCGATGTACGAACAGAACAACGCCCAACGCACGGGCACGATCGTGCGCTCACGCGTCCACCCCGGATCCGCCTACGCGGATCGCCGCTCGTGGAACGCGCGTACCGGGCTCGACGAGTGGTATCGCGTCAGGGTCGTCGTTGATGCGACCGGAACCCCGGTGGCGTACGTCGTGTTCCTGATGAAGGACGAGCTGATCGTTGAGGAGATCGGCTATACGCACCCAGGCGTCTTCCGCGAACTCGCGGCATGCGTTCGCGACGAGCTTCGGGCACAGGCTGCGTCGGAGGCCGTCGTGATGGCTCCGCCGGACCATCCGTTCTGCCGGTATCTGAGTCGGTTTGGGTGCGAGAGCCGCGTGATCTACCAACGCTCGAGGGAGGTGATGGGACGCGTCACGCACCTGCCCGCGCTTGTCGAGTCACTAGTTGGCGAATTCGCGCGCCGGGCGAAGCGGCAGGGGTTGGGGGATCTGACGACATCGCTGCGTATCGGCACGGACATAGGCGCCGCGACCGTGAGCTTTGCTGGCGGGATGCCGCGGATACACAGTGCAGCCGCGCTCTTCGACCACGAACTGCGGATCCCGCAGAAGCTGCTGCTCCAGCTCGTCACCGGGTTCCGCGCTTTGGACGACCTGTCAATCGAGGAGGACGTGCGCCTGACGCCCGGCGGGGAGCCGCTTGCGCGCGCGCTGTTCCCGCCTGGGTACCCACACGTATGGAAGCCGGACTGGTTCTAGACCCGCTGTCCGGGAGTGGTCACGGCTGCGGGCGGGCAGGAGCGAAACAGGGCTCAGCGGGGGCGCTAGCACCGCGTCGACGCGCGGCCGACGGGACGAGTGTACCGTCGCGACGCTTCTCGTGGCGATCACACGAGTCGCTTGATAGGCCGGATCTGCCACGCTCGCCCTGTTGGTGGCTCCTGAGCGGGTGCCGGAGGGACCAGACAGGTCAGTCGCACTTCGCGCCTCGCACGGCGACATCCGCCACGCGCAGGCGGGAGGAATCTCATCCTCCGGCCTCCCTGCGGTCGCGACGGGGCATGCCGGTGATTCAGGGAAGGCGGGCGCGCACAAGCCGGTTCTGGAGCGCCCCGTAGATGAAGCCGTCGCCGATGGCGAGGTCGCTGAACACCCAGTGCGTGAAGCCGCCCCCGTGCCTGGTGTCGTTCGAGTCGATGACGCCGTCCTCCGTAATACCACCCTCGGCGACACGCACCCAGCCGCGTTCCGCCTCGGAGTGACGAAACACGCCGTAGAACGTCGCGACGTACACGGCGACGTCGGCGACTGCCATCGCCCGCACGCTTCCATACCGCAGTTCGGGATCGAGGACGTCCCACACATCTGACCCCTCCCTGTTGCGGAACACCTGCCCGCTGTCGGCAGCGACGTACGCGCCGTCTGCCGCGGACGCGAGGGCCTTGCCAGCGCTCAGCGTAATGGACAGGGGCGTCCACTCGCCGCCGCTGCGCTCCGCCTCGAAGGCCCCAGCGGGCGTAACGGCGTAGATGGCGTCCGGCGTCACCGCAATCCCGCGGACGTCTCCTCCCGGCACGGGAGCTGGGTAGGCCTCCCAGCGGATGTCGTCTGCATCCCAGTCCCATCGGTAGAGCCCACCATCGGCCGTGCCAAGGGTGACGGCGCTGCCGTCCGTCGTGAGTGAGCGCGCGCGAGGGTTGTCCAAACCACGGTCCATGGCTGTCCACGCCGGAGAGCCAGGCGGCCGGGCGTAGACGCCGGAGCTGTCCATGGCGGCGTAGATTGTCGCGCGGCGGCCTCCGTGCGCGGACGCTACCACGGCTCGCACGTTGAGAGTCGGCAGGCCGTCGTTCTTCGGGCGCCAGCCCTCACGGCCCCACACCAGCACTCCGTCCTCGACGGTGGCGAGGTGCGCTTTGCTGTGCATCGTGCCTGCGAAGTCTACCGGCGTCGCGCCACCGAGACCGCGGTTCTGCGTGTACCACACCTCCGACTCGCCCTCGACGGCGTAGAACACCCCCTCGGTCGTGGCGACGGCATCCCCTACGGAACCCCTGAGCGCGAATCCAGGCGGGCCGTACCGCGCGACGGACCACCTGACATCGTGGTCTGTCCTTCCAAAGATGTCGCCATCCCTCGTCAGAAGGCTGAGCGTGAAGCCATCGCCGTGCGCGCGCGTGCGAACACGGTGGAAGTCTGGGGAGCTTAGGCGCATGTGGACTGTCGCCGACGAGCTGCGGGAGAAGTCGAGGGCGCGTAGTTCGGGGCGCGGGCCACCCACGCGCGCGTACCCGACACCGTCTACGACGCCAACAAAGCGCGAGTTGTCCGGGAGCGGCATGAGCTTCGCCCAGACGCCGTGCCGCGTCGTGCGGAAGACGCCAGCCGCCTTCCAGTCACCGACAGACGCGTAGAGCGTGTCGCCGTCCGCGGCAAGCCATCGCACGGCGCCGTCCAGCGCTCCGTGAGGCGCCCAAGCGTCGGCCCGAGCGTCGTACCGGTACACGCCTGGGTTGCGCCCCTGAGGTTCGCGTCCTCCGTTGGCGTAGAGGATGCCGCCAGCGAACGCCAGCGTGGAGGGCGGCCAAGAGCCGGGAGGCGCCGACATGTCCTCCCAGTCGAGGAGGCGTCTCGGGTGATCCGCGAGGGCCGGAAGAGAAACCGCGGCAAGTAGGAGCCAGAGAAGCGCGCGACGCATGGGCCGTCCTCCGAACGACGACGCGTCTCCCTGGTTGGACGGGTCTACAGCTGCCGTTCCGCGTTGCGGATGTTCTGATGCACTTCGTCCGCCCGCGTCGTCGTGTCGCCGCGGAACTCGGAGGCGAGTCGGTTCATCTCGCGCGTGAGTTCCTCAAACTCCGGCACGCACTTCTGACCGACCTCCTCGAAGCCCTCGGTGAGCCTCTCGAACGCTTCGACCATCTCGGCGCGCGCCTTCACGAGCGTCTGCACGCCTTCGTACCGCGACACTCCGTCGCGCGTCATGTGCCGAACCTTGATGAGGGCGTCCCGGCAATCCTCGACATCGAGGCGGAAGCGATTGGCGGTGAGTCGCCACATGCGGACGCGCTCGTCCGCATCTGGTGATTCCTGTCCTGGCCGCAGTTTCTCCGTCAAGCGGCCGGCGTTCTTGAGCATGTACGTCCTATCACGCGAGTTGGTAAATCTCGATCGGGGCCTCGGAGCCCTTTACCACAACGCTACCGAGGTCCTTAGCGTCCGGGACGGCCTGTTTTACGCCCTCGAACACCGCTGAGGATACCAGAAACTGGGAGTCGAAGTCTCGATTAAGCGCCTCCACGCGCGCCGCGATGTTCACCACCTCGCCGATGACGGTGTATTCGCGTCGCTGCGGGGTGCCAATGTTGCCCGTGACGACTTCCCCCGCATGGAGCCCGATGCCGATACGCGTGGGCGGATACTCGCCGGTCCCGTTGACGCGTTCGACGGCGCGAAGCAGTTCGTAGCCCGCTTCCACGGCGCGAAGCCGCGCTTCGGGATTCTCCAACGGCGCGCCGAACACCGCCATGAACCCGTCACCGAGGTACTTGTTGATGAAGCCCGCCCGCGTCGGGATGATGTCGTTCATCGTCGCGAACACCGCGTTCAGGTAGTCCATGATGTACTGCGGCGACTTACCGTCCGAGAACGTGGAGAAGCCGCGGATGTCCCAGAACAGCACGCAAACGTCGCGCGCTTCGCCCCGATGCTCCGCGTCTTGCGTCAGCAACGCCTGCGCCACGGCAGGGGACACGTGCTCGCCGAACTTCCCAACGACCCGCGTACGCTCCTCAATCGCTTCGAGAGCGGTGCAGACGGCCATCTTGATCTGCACAGTCAGATAGCCGGTCGCGAGCCCACCAGCGAGGAGGAACGCAGCCTTCACGAGATGGTTCCACACGAGGCCGCTGGCGGACACGTGAAAGTACGTGTCGGGGGAATAGAGGACCGCCTTCTCCATGTGGACGAGCGCGAGGGCGAGGTATTCGACGGTCGCCACCACGCCGGTGAAGATGGACAGGCGGAAATCAAGCCGCAGAGCTGACAGCGCGATCACCACGAAATACAGAAAGGCGGCCGGGGTGAATAGCGAGTAGATGGGATGCAGCAGCGTTGCCTGTATGACGATCGCCAGTGTCGGCATCGTCACCTCGACGAAGGCGTTGACGTACAGCACGGCTGGGTGCAGCCGACGCTCGTCGGCGATGGCTCTGAGGAGCAAGCCGCGTACGAGCAGCTCGTGCGCCATGAACATCACCAGGACGACGGCCCAGTACCGCGCGGAGGTCGCAAGGAACGTGTCCTGCAGTGCGTCCGGTTGGAGTACCGCGTACACAGTGAACAGCAGCCCGACCCCCAACGCGCTGGCGATGAACGTCACGCGCCGCAGCTCGCTGCGCATCATCGCCTTGCCGAACTGCTCGTTGAAGCGCGCGAGCTGTTCGGGGTCGCCGTGCCGTGTCTTAGGCCAGAACTTCATTCCCGGTCCTCGCGTCGTCCCACGGGTCTCGCGCGGTTAGAGCGACGCCATCAGGCGCCGCGCGCCGTCCATCAGTATGTCGCCGGCTTCGGGCGCGAGCTTGCTGCTTCGCGCGAACCACGTCTCGTAGCTCCCCTCGTCGAACGCCTTCCTCGTCGGCACGTAGCCCACGTAGTCGTTCGCAAGCTCGATCTTGAAGAGCGGCGAGAACCGCGAGTCGGCGCTCAGGTCTATCCCAAACTGGACGAACATCTCACCGGGCATGGAGACAAACGCCACGTCGTCCAGGGCGATGACCTGCGTCTCCGTCCTGACCGCGCCCGGTTCCTCGTCAAGCAACAGCAACTCGCGCGCGTACACCTCGTCGCGCGAATACCCGTCGGCAGGATCGTGTGGCGATCTGTCGCCGAGGACCGTCCTCGCGTCGGCTCGCATGTCGTCCGTGATCGGGCGCAACGGTATCGTCAACGTCTCGGACGCCGCGCGGAGCGTGCCGTCCTCGGAGTACTCCATCTGTTCGACGAGGCTGAGGACGTTCATGGCGAGTAGTCGGGCGACGTGTTCGGCGTGTTCCCACGGCCCCGTGCGTGACGCGCGCCTCGTGACGTCGATGTTGTTGAGGTCGCCGCAGAACCCGTTGGCGAGCGCGACGACCGGGTCATCCCCTACCCACTTCGCGACTTCACGACCGAACATGCCGAAGTAGTCCGCGCTGGCGACATCCCCCGGCGATCCGCCCACGTAGTGCAGGGCGAAGTTGGCGAGGAGAGCAATGTTGGCGCCCGTCTCGGAGTTCACGAGGTGCAAGACAGGCACGTCTGGGTCGATGGGGCCGACCGCCTCGACCGCGTCCGGGTTGTCGTAGCCGGGGTTCATCTGAACGCTGCCGTCGCGCATGCGGAAGCGGCGGTTGAAGGACAGCCGCGTTTCGTGCCCCAGCGCGACGCCCCACTTCGCTGGCTGTAGCCGCCGATCCGCGCGGACGATGCTGTCTGCGATTTTCGGAGGCAAGGCGTCCATGTATTCGTCGGCGCGCGGGGTTCCCAGGAGTCCGGCGGGCGACGCAGCGGTGTGCGTGTGCGTCGCTGCGATGAGGATGTTCTCTTCGGGGATGCCGCAGGCCTCGGACGCAAGCGCTCTCGCCTGCAACACCGTGTCGCGCGGCACGGCGATGATGTCGCACACGACGAGCGCAACTCGCGTATCGCCGTCGTCCAGGACAATCGCCTTCGCGTACAACTCGTCGCGGACGTCGGCCATCTTGCGGTCGTGGAAATACCCGGCCAGGGAAGTGCCAATGAGCGGCGTGATGTTCGTCTGCGCGGCGCCTGCCTTCATGGGTCGTCCTCCTGCTGTGGCTGCTGTGGCTCCCGGTTCAGCGCGTTGTCGATTTCGGCGACTACGTCGGCGTCCTCCTCGACGGCTCGCGAACGCCGCAGCGCCTCGTCGGCGCGTTTGCCCCCGATGCGTCCCAATGCCCACGCGGCGTGCTGGCGAACAAGCGGCTCCGGGTCGGACATCCCGCGTTCCAGGGCGGGCAGAGCGTCTGGGTCGCGCGTATTCCCGAGAGCGACGGCGACGTTCCTCAGCAGCCCACGCCGCTTCGTGCGCTTCACGGGACTGCGGCGGAACCGTTCGCGGAACGCCTCGTCCGTCGTGTCCATTAGCGGCGCCAGCTCCGGCGCGACGAGTCCCGGTCGTGGCTGGTACGCGGGGTCGTCAGCGGTCGGCGCCTTGCGGTTCCAGGGGCACACCTCCTGGCAGATGTCGCAGCCAAAGACCTGATCGCCGACGCCGTCTCGATGACCCTCGGGGATCGCGCCCTTCAGCTCAATCGTCAGGTAGGAGAGGCACTTCCGCGCGTCCAGCACGTACGGCTCCGGGAACGCGTCCGTGGGGCACGCGTCGAGGCACTTCACGCACGAGCCACAGTGGTCGGTGACCGGCGCGTCCGGGTCGAGGTCAAGCGTCGTGATGATCTCGCCGAGGAAGAAGTACGAGCCGAGCTCGCGGCTCATGAGCATCGTGTTCTTGCCGATCCACCCCAACCCAGCGAGCATGGCGACCTCGCGCTCGAGCACGGGGCCGGAGTCGACGTAGACGCGCGACTCGAACGGCTCGTCGGACGCATCCTCAATCCAGGCGCGTAGCGCCTTCAGCTCCGCCCCCATGACGTCGTGGTAGTCGTCGCCCCACGCGTATCGCGAGATGACGCCGCGTGTGGGATCGTCGCGCGCGTCGGTCGGGATCTCCCGAGTGCGGTAGAGCTTCGCCACGGACACGATGGTCCGCGCTCCCGGCACGACCTTCGTCGGGTCGAGTCTCTCTGCCTCGCGACGCGGGATGTACGCCATCTCGGCGTGCATGCCCTGCCGGAGCCACTCGCGCAACGCGTCGGCGTGCGGATACTCCTGCACCCGCGCTACGCCCACGGCGTCGAAGCCGATGTCGCGCGCCTTGCGCTTGATGCGGTCAGTGAACGTGGCGGAGGTGGGCATGGACGCGCGATTCCCCAAGTCGTGCGGGGTCCCCCCGCGCGGCTAAGGTAAGGCATCCCCACTACTGGGCGCAATGAGCCACGAGCCCACCTCGGACGCCCGCCCGCTGGCGAGGCTTCCGTGGATGTGTGCGCCTGCTATCAGCGAGAGGCCGTCCGCGCGTAAGCGCGTCCGGCGCGCGGTCGCACCGTCTGACTTGTTGGTTCGGACGACCCTTCGCGCGGTCGGCGTGCGGCGCAGGCGTCACCACCGGGCGTTGGCTCAGTAACTCGCCACACGCTGTAGCGCGGCGGACTCTCCGACGATGTGGTCGGCTGGCAGATTCGCGACGGGACGCTGGGCGCCCCGCACTAGCTGGCTGGCGCCTGGCAGTTCTGCATCTACTGCCGCCGAGACGGCTTCATCGCCGCTGCTCACCACCACGTTGACGCCGTGCAAACCACGGACAACAAGGCCTTGCAGCAGCGATCGGTAGTTGTCCGTCGTCTGTCCTCGCGCGGACTCGACCGTGAGCGCCTCGCGATAGCCCCGATCGTTGACGCCGATCGCGACGAGAACGCCCATTTCCTGAGCGTCTGCACGCGCGTGACACCCCACGACAGCCTCACCCAGATAGATGTACGGGTAGCTCATGGACAGCGGCCGCTTGCGGCTCTCACCGAAGCTCGACCGGAGACGCCGGGCAATGCGGCCGATGGCGTCGCTCGCGAGAGGGCCGCCAGCCATCGGCTGCGCCATTTCGCGGACCTTCCGTGTGCAGACACCGCGGACGCGCATATACGCGGCTGCGCGCTTCGCGCGGGCAGTCGCTCGCTTGATGCGCTCGTCAAGCCTTGTAGCATACGTAGGATCCTGGAAGGGACCGACGTGCGGGTCACCTAGCCGCCCGACTTCTGGCGCCGAGCCCTCCATCAGTCGGATGAAGTCGTCCTCGGAGAGGCTGTCGCGGCTCTGCGGTTCCGCATCCTCCGCCAGTATCTGAGCGGCGGCGACTCTGAGCGTGTCTGGCACGCTACGTTCAATCGCCTTCTCGGCGATACGCACATCCGATGCGGTCATGGTCCTGGCCTTCCTTTGCGCGAGCCGCATGCGACACCATCGCGCGTGTGGTGGGACGGGATCGCGCGACCTACTGGCATTGTAGGGGCCTCACGGAGCTCCTTCCGTCAGACAGAACACCCCACATGCCTCGGCGGCTGGTCGGCTTTTCGATCAGGCGGTAAGGGTTCCGCTGACGCGCGTAGGGACTGACCCTACGTACGGGCGTGGTCGACGGCGCCGAGTGTCCGGTGACGCGTCGTAGCCTCACACCTCAATGGGCGTGTCGGCGCGCGCTACATCCGGTGGGTAAACGCCAGCATCGCGCCCCGTCCCCGGCGCCTGGGGTTTGCCGCGAACTCGAGGCCGTTGGCGGGCGGAGTCACGGCTGCGGTATGGCCTCGGCGCCGGTTGATGCGGCGGGCGCTCCAGTTCGCCTCGGCCGCCGCGAGCACATAGCTCGCCAGGCGCAGCGACAGACCAGCGCGTATTAGCGCGTCGTCGTCGGTTTCGTCGCCCTCAATGACCATGGCCCAGGCAGCGGCGGACACGGCGGCAAAGCCCACCGCTTTAAGCTTTTCGCCGTTGATGAACTGCCCGCCTCCGTCAACGGCGAGGAACAGGCCGGCGCCGAGGGATGTCAGCGTCGCTTCGGTGGGGCTGAGGCGCGGCCCCGTCGGTTTCGCCCGCGTGGGCTTGGCGACGTCAACGCCGTCCTTCGTCAGCCGTACGATGTCCGCCATCGCGCAGACGTACACGCTGCCGTCGGGCGTCCGTATCCTCACCCACTCGTCCGGGACGCTGTCGACGATGGCGCCCCGAATGGCCGTGCCGTCCTTCAGATGCACGGTGTCGGCGTGTCCCTGCGCGGCAGCCGTGGCCGCCAGTACAAGGGCAGCCGCGATGCCGATCAACCTGGCCATCATGGAGCCCTCTCCTCCCGGCCGCATCGCTGTCAGTGTACGCGCCTGCGCGGATCCCGCGCGGGACGACGATAGCACGCGGATTCGGTACCGTGAACGGATCGGCGTGGTCAGACCGACGACGCAGCTCGGGGCGGGCACAGACAGGGCCGGCGGCTGCCACTACAATGCGACGGCAGCCGCCGGCCCGTGATACACGCCCGCAGGGCGGCAGCTAGTTGATGGCGCTCGCGGCCCGGTCCATGTCCGTCGCCGCCGCTCCTTCGAGTTGCACGATCTCTTCGATCACCCCCACGAGAGCGTTGCGCCCGTCCTTCGACGCCATGGCGTCCCGTGAAGTGTCCGCGCGCGTGAGTACCTCTAGCACGCCTTCGTATCGCTTCGCGGCGCTCTCAACGTGGTCGGCGACCTCGCCCTGATTGCGCTCAGCCATCGCGCGCAGGTACCGCACCGCGCTGCGGCGGTTGATCCCGAGCTGGTAGACGACGTTGCTGTGCCAGCGCGCCTGTCCCAGGTTCTCCGTGTCCTCAAGTTCCTCTATCCACGCCGCGTACGAGCGGATTCCCGTTCTCCAGTTGATGTCGTATTCCCTGTGGCGCAGCGCGTAGGCGCCGACATCGGCGGCGTCCGGGCCCAACACGGTGTCACGATGGAGAGCCACAGCGTACCGTAACGCCTCCGCGTCCGCCTCCCGGCGGTCTAGCCGCTCGACCGCGGCGCCCGGGGCTACGGCGTTGTACGGGTAGCCATCATCGAGACGTACGATCTCCCGTTCGGCGCCGCATGCCCAGGCGCCCGTCACGGGAGGCGCGCCGTCGTCCTGCGCGGTCACGACAAACCACGTCCCGTGCTGCACGATGCATGGCACACCGTCAGAGAGCGACGCCGCTACGGTTGGGGCAAGCCACTTGCCGTAATAGGCGGCGGGGTCCGCGCGGTACGAGTCATACCCTCCCGCCGCGTGGCTGGGCAGCACATCGTGGAGCTCACGTCCTACCGCGCGTTCGAGGAAACTCAGCCGGATGCTCATGCCCACCGGCTCCAGCGGCCACCACCCAACATCCACGGCGCCGTCATGTATGTTCGTGCTGTCTTCCTCGCCCTGGATGATGAACGCTTGACCCGAGTCACCCATGATCGTGTCATAATCGACATCGTGGCCGAGGAACTCGAGCACGGTCGCCAGCCCTCGAGCGCAGCTGTTGTTGTCCTCATGCCCCTCTGGAATCCACTCCGCGAGCCTGGCCGTGGCTGCTTGCGTGGCGCCTGCCTCTGCCTGCGCGTTAGTCGTGGCCGTTTCAGCGCCGGTGGATCCGGCGACGCACATCGTAGCGATGACCATCCATCGCACCATCTCTCCGTTCCTTCCCCGTGTCGTCGGTAGCCGCCAGCCGTTCTCCCGGCCGGGCCGCCGCTACATGGGCCAATGGGTCGTCGTGGCCATGTGTCAACGGGCACTGGACGACTGCCGAGTACGCGAGAAGCAGGAGCTACCAGCGGCGCTACTCGCCGGGTAGCGTCGTGAGGGCGATGAGCGTGCCTTCGGGCGCGCGCAGGTACGAGATGGTCCCTCCCCAAGGCGGCGACCAGGGCTCCGTGACGACCTCGCCTCCCTCCTCGATCGCCTTGCGGTACGCGGGCTCAACATCGTCCATCGTGAAGGCGAGCTCGATCGACGCGCCCGGGCTGAGCCGTTCGTAGGCGCCTCGAGTCACGTAGTCGGCGCACGCGTGCGATGCGAATGCGAGCGTCGCGCTGCCTGTGTCGAGTTCGCCGAACCCATACTCGGGGTCGTAGAACTTCCGTGCGAAGCCGAACGCGCGTTCGTAGAACGCCATCGCGGCCTCGACGTCATCCACGAAGACGACGGCAGCTGCAAGCCGCATCGCGGATCCCTTCTGTCACCCGACGTTCCACTCGCCGGCCTCGTCGGAGATGTCGATGACGTTCCCGGTCGGATCCTCGACCTTGAAGGAGCCAGCGGGAGCATCGCTTCCCGCCACCGGGTTGCGCGCCTTGACGTCGTCGCGGAGGATGCGGGCGCCAGCGTCTGTGAGCCGTCGCCACGTGTCCTTCGCGTCCTCGACGAGGAGGCCAAAGTGGATGTACTCCTCGCCCTCTTCCAGGCGTGGTCGTCCCTCCGGGTGCGCGATGAGCGTCATGTTGAGCTCGCCGTCGCTCAGGTCCACGCTGCGGTCATCGCCGCGGTAGCCGAGGAACTTGAAGCCGAGAAGTTCATAGAAGGCCTTGCTCGCCTCGGTGTCCGTAACGCGCAACGCGATGTGCTTCAGTCGGGTCACTGTCGTCCCCTCCTTCTCCGCCCGGCCACAACGGCCGCTACGCCGCCTTTAGCGTCTCATGGATGCATACCCGCAGTATGTGATTCAGGATCAGATGCAGATCCTCGACGATGCCGTAGTCGTAGCTGTCCACGACGAACGGGATGTCGGACATACCCGCGAGCTTACCGCCACCGAAGCCCGTGGCGCCGATGGTGACGCAGCCGCTATCGTTCGCGTATTGCATCGCGCGGAGGACGTTCTCGGAGTTCCCGCTGGCGCTGATGCCGACGACCACGTCGCCCTCGTTCAGCAGGTTCTTTAGCTGCTCGATGAACACGTCGTCGTAGCTCGTGTCGTTGGACCACGCCGTCATAACGGCGTTGTTGTCCGTGACGCTGATGAGGCGCAGCCGCTTGTGTCCGTCCGCGACGGTGCCCTTGCCGAGGTCACACGCCCAGTGGGACGCGGTCGACGCGCTTCCACCGTTGCCCAGCACGAATACCTGCGCGTCACGCTGGTGGGCGTCGAGTATGGTGTCTACGATCTGCTGGATCGTGTCCTGAGGCGTGACGTCGAGGACGCGCTTCAGTTCGGTTAGGTACTCGTCGATCCATTTCACTGGTCGTTCTCCTCGGTCGTGCGTTGGTCTCTACTGGTCTTCTTCGGCGCGTGTGGCCAACCGGGCCGCCTGCTTCGCGAGCCGTTTCGCGTTGTCTATTTCCGCCAAGATGGGCTCGTTCCCAAATGCCACCGCGAAGGCCACGCGTGGCGTGTCCGTCTCGACCGCCACGCCGATGCGCAACCCCTCCCGGAAGCGTTGCTCGACGCCAACCGCGAAGGCGTCGCCGTCCCACTCCACGATGCCGCGCCAGTCCCGGTTTCGCGCGTACCACGTCTTCTCGACGCCGCCCGTGGGTTTCACATCCTCGGCGGACGCGTCCGGGTACAGAGGGGCGACAATGCCCGCGTGTAGCTTGAAGAACCCGGCGGACGGCAGGTTGAGTTCCTTGGACAGCAGACCCAACGCCACGGCTCCGCCCTTGCCCTCGCCAAGACGCGCGACGCCAATGCTCACGTTGGGGAGGGAGTCTTGCTCGCGGACAACGAGCGCGCGAGCGTTCCACAGTAGGGCCGATTCGTCGGTCGCCGGATCGGCCATCCACGCCGCGCCGGCATGCAGCCGATGCCCGAGACCGAAGTCCATCGCCAGGCCGGAATCCGTGCGGTCGTAAGGGTCTTCGACGCGGTAGCCGCCGGTCAAGGACGCCACGAACATGCCGCGCGGGAGCACCTCGGCGGTCGGGGCAGCGATGAGGTTCCGTCCGCCAAACGACGCATTCGCCGGGGCCGGTCGGGCGCCCACCGTCAGCACAACGACCAGAGCGCACGCCACAGATGGACCCCATCCCAACCTTCCCCTGCGAGGGGAAGGAGTTCGCGCGGCGTCGGCCATCGTCGAGGCGGCGCCGGCCATGGGCGTCTCCCTATGCATCTCGGCCTTACGCATCACCGAGGTAGGCGCTTCGCACGCGAGGGTCGTCCAGCAGGCTCTGCGCGGCGCCCTCCATCGTGATGGAGCCAGTCTCCATGACGTAGCCTCGCGTGGCAATCCTCAGCGCCATCCGCGCGTTCTGCTCCACGAGCAGGATCGTCGCGCCGTCCGCGTGCAGGCGTTGCACGATGGCGAATATCTGCTCGACCAGCAGAGGAGCGAGCCCCAGCGAGGGCTCGTCCAGAAGTAGCAGGTGCGGCTTCGCCATGAGCGCGCGGCCGATGGCGCACATCTGCTGCTCGCCACCGGACAGGCTGCCCGCCAACTGGTCCCACCGCTCCCGAAGGCGGGGAAACAGCTCCGTCACGTAGTCCAGATCCTCGCGAATGCCGTCCGTGTCCTTGCGGAGGTAGGCGCCCATGTCCAGGTTCTCGGCAACGGTCAGCTCCGAGAACAGCTTGCGTCCCTCTGGCGCCTGCGTGAGACCTAGCCGCACGATGTCCTTCGTCGAGTGGCGCGTGATGTCCTGGTCGCGCAGCCTCACGGCGCCGCCGCTCACCTTTACGACGCCGCAGATCGCGTTGAGGGTTGTCGTCTTGCCGGCGCCGTTCGCGCCGATGAGCGTGACGATCTCGCCCTCGTCGAGGCGCAGGTCAATGCCGTGCAGCACCTCCATGCGCCCGTAGCCCGCGCGCAGTTGCTCGAGGCTAAGCAGAGGCATGGGCGTCCCCCTCGCCTTGCGCCTCGTCGTCGGGAATCCCCAGGTAGGCGGCGATGACCCGTGGGTCGGCGCGTACCTCGGAAGGCGATCCCTCGGCGATCTTGCGACCGTGGTCCAGCACGATGATCTTGTCGGACACGTCCATCACGAGCTTCATGTCGTGCTCGATGAGGAAGACGGTGACCCCAGCGTCGCGCGTCCTGCCGATGAGTTCAATGAGGTCGTTCGTCTCCGTCGGGTTCATGCCGGCGCCCGGTTCGTCGAGGAGTAGTAGGGCAGGCCTCGTGGCGAGCGCGCGGGCGATCTCGAGCTGCCGCTGATCTCCATAGGGTAGGTCACTGGCGGCCTCGGCGGCGCGGTCTTCGAGCCCAACGAACTCGAGGTAGCGCATGGCGGCCTGCTCGATTTCTCGCTCCTCGCGTCGGTGCCTAGGGCTCGTCAGCGCGGCGTCGATGGAGTTGCTGTCGACGCGAGCGTGCAGCCCTACCTTCACGTTGTCCACCACGGAGAGGTCGCTGAAGAGGCGGATGTTCTGGAACGTGCGGGCGATGCCCAGGCGCGTCATGGAATCGGGCGTGCGGTAACGATAGTAGAGCTTGCGACGCGCCGACGGGACCATCAGAGCCAACAGACCGAGCCCAACGCTCGCGGCGGACACAAGCGTGGCGTGCAACGGGTCGAAGACGGACTCCGTGAGATCCACAGCGCCGTTGCTCTCCGGGTCGAACCATATGCGTCCCGCCGTCTTCTCGTAGAGACCGGTGGCGAGGTTGAAGACGGTGGTCTTACCCGCTCCGTTGGGTCCAATCAGGCTCGTGATGCTGCCACGCGCCACGTCGAACGACACGTCGTCAACGGCGTGGATGCCGCCGAAGTGTTTCGAGAGTTCCTCTACGTGGAGGATGGCGTCCACCGGCGGCATCAGGCGGTGTCCTCCAGGTGGTACAGGTCGGACGCCCCGTCCGCGCGCGTCGGCGCCTCCTCGGCGGAACGCTTGCGCGGCAGGAAGCCCTGCGGCCTGAAGACCATGACGACGACGAGCAACGCGCCGAACATGAGGAACCGCGCGCGGTCATCGACCTTCAGCACGAGAGAGCCGACGGTCACTTGCTCGCGCAGCACTTCTCCCAGACCGTAGACGAGGAACGTGCCCACGAGGGCGCCCCGAATCGAGCCCATGCCGCCGAGTACGAGCCCGCACAGTACGACGACGGAGAACCAGAAGTCGAACACGTTCGTGGAGACGGTGGCCGTCTTGAAACCGAGGAGCGCGCCACCGACTCCAGCGATGAACGCGGAGATCGCGAAGGCGTTCAGCTTGTAGTTCGTGAGGCTGATGCCACTCGTCATCGCGGAGGTCTCGTCCGCCTTGATGGCGAACCACGCGCGACCCATCCTCGACCGCTCCATGCGACGCATCACACCGACGATCAGCCCAAGCGTCAGCAGGCATAGGTAGTAGAACTGCGGCGAGTTCCCGAACCACTGACCACCCGACGGGTACTCCCACTGACCGGCGGACTTCAGGATGCCGGTGTACTCCCCGCCTACAAGCGTGGCGCCCCAGGGGTTGACCGACGGGAAGTTCTTGAAGCCGCTGCCGCCACCCGTCAGCCACGCCTCGCTGCGGATGAAGATGCGGATGATCTCCGCGAACGCGAACGTGACGATGGCGTAGTAGTCGCCGGACAGTCTCAGAGTTGGGGCGCCGCGTATGAGCCCCCAGACGGCAGCGTGCAGCCCGCCGACGATGAGCACGACGACGAACGAGCCGGGGAACTGCATCCACGGGCGGTCGTACAGGATCGTCGCGGTGTAGGCTCCGATCGACGCAAATGCCACGACGCCCAGGTCCAGCAGGCCCGTGTATCCCACGACCACGTTCAGCGCGAGCGCGATGATGGAGTAGATGACGCAGAGCAGGGCGATGTCGGCGATCCGCGCGCGATACTGCGTGGGTAGAGGAAGGAACGGCGCTGCCACGGTGGTTGCGACGAGCAGGAACAGCACGCCCCCGCCGAAGCGATGCACGGGTCGGCCCGCGGTCTCCCGCAACCACCGATCCCATGCCGTGCGTGTAGCCGTTGTGAGGTTGCGCATGTGGTTGCCCGGCGGGCGTTAGGCCCGTTCCGTCGTGGCGCGACCCAGTAGACCCGTGGGCCGGACGAGAATGACGAGGATGAGGAGTCCAAAGGCGAAGGCGAAGGCGTAGTTGGAGCTGATGCCCAGCCAGTCCGTGATGTACGCGCTGCTGATGACCTGCACGACTCCCAGGACGAGTCCACCGAGCATGGCCCCGCGTATATTGCCGATGCCACCCAACACGGCGGCCGCGAATGCGAACACTCCCGGCTGGAAGCCCATGCGGTATCCGATGCCGCTGCCACGATACAACGCGAACAGTATGCCCGCCGCCGCCGCCATCGCCGATCCGAGAGCGAACGTGAGTGCGATGATGCGGTTGACGTCGATGCCCATGAGCGCGGCGGTCACCTTGTCGAGAGCGCATGCGCGCATCGCCTTGCCTACCCTCGTCCGCTGCACAACAGCCTCAAGCAGCACCATGAGCACGACCGTGGACACCCAGATGAAGACCACTTTCCACCGTATCTCCACGGGTCTGCGGCCACCCAGGTCGAGGGAGAGCGCTGGCTTGTTGAGGACGTGGTCGAGCGTCGTCTCCTTCGCGGAGATGTCCACTCCGTCCATCTCCGCGAGCGTCTCGCGGCGAGTTTCCCGCAGCGCCTTTCGCGCCTCGCTCGATGTCGACCCGAGGGGAAAGACGACTCGCATCCCCTCCGGTTCCCGCCGAGTGTCGTCGGTACCGAAGGACGCGCTCGCGCGCGCCGCAAGCTTCGTCTCGACGGCGTCGAAGTAGTCGTCTCCGCGCGCGGCGGCATCGTCGCCCTTCAGCGTCACCATGAATGCCGGGTACAGGTCGGGGAACGGACGCTCCGACGCGGACCACATGAGCATCGCCAGGTTCTGTAGGAAGAGCGACACCCCGATCGCGGTGATGAGCGCGGACAGTCTCGGAGCCGCGCGCAACGGACGGTACGCGAGGCGGTCGATGAATATCCCGAGCAGCGCGCACAGCACCATCGACAACGGCAGCGCGAGGAAGAACGGCACGCCTACGCCCACGAGCAGGATGCCCATGAACGAGCCCATCATGTAGATCTCGCCGTGCGCGAAATTGATGAGCTTGATGATCCCGTAGACCATCGTGTACCCGACGGCGATGAGGGCGTATATACCACCCAGCGTCAGGGCGTTCACGATCTGCGTCGCGAGGAGGCTTAGATGCACGGAGGGCGTTGGAGCCTGGTTTGGGTTCGTGTAGGCGCGTCGCCGTATCGTAAGGCCTGCGTCGGGGCGGGCCAAGGCGGACGGTGAAGCGGGCCGAGGCGCGCTGGACGAGACGGAGCGGCGCGTCGCCGAGCTCTGGCCGCGCCGCTCCATCTGCTGCTTGCGTCTAAGCTCCGAGGCAATCGGCCAGCGTCCTGCCGATGCTCGACGGCGTCGGCGCGACGGTAACGCCAGCGTCCTCAAGCGCGGCGATCTTCTCCGCCGCCGTGCCTTTGCCACCAGCGATGATGGCGCCCGCGTGCCCCATGCGTTTGCCCTTGGGAGCGGTTGCGCCAGCGATGAAGCCAACGACGGGCTTGTCCATGTGCGCCTTGATGTAAGCGGCGGCGTCCTCTTCGTCCGTGCCGCCGATCTCGCCGATCATGATGACGGATTCCGTGGCATCGTCGTCGTTGAACAGCTTCAGCACATCCACGAAGTTCGTGCCGTTCACCGGGTCGCCACCGATGCCCACGCACGTGGACTGACCCAGCCCCAGCTCCGTCGTCTGGAACACGGCTTCATACGTCAGCGTGCCGCTGCGCGAGATGACGCCGACGCTGCCCCTCTGGTGGATATAGCCTGGCATGATGCCGATCTTGCACTCCGCGGGCGTGATGACGCCGGGGCAGTTCGGACCCACAATGCGCGTCTTGCGACCCGCCAGGTAACGCTTCACCTTCACCATGTCGAGCGTCGGGATCCCCTCGGAAATGATGATGGCGAGGGGTATCTCGGCGTCGATAGCTTCCATGGCGGCGTCCGCGGCGAACGCCTCAGGGACGAAGATCACGGAGGCGTCGGCGCCGGTCGCGTCAACGGCGTCGGCCACGGTGTTGAAGATGGGAACGCCATCGTCGGTCGTCGTGCCGCCCAGCCCAGGACGCGTGCCCGCGACGATCTGCGTGCCGTATTCGATCGCCTGCTTCGCGTGGAACGAGCCCATCGCCCCGGTGATGCCCTGGACGAGGACGCGCGTGTTTCTGTCTATCAGTATGCTCATGCGCTTCTCTTCCTCGTCTAGGCGGACACAGCCGCGACGGCTTTCTGCGCCGCCTCGTCCAGGTCTTCGGCGGTGATGATGTCCAGGTCGGAGTCGGCGAGCATCTGCCTGCCGCGCTCGACGTTCGTGCCTTCGAGTCGCACGACAAGCGGCACGCTCAGATCGACCTGCTCGACCGCCGTCAGCACGCCCTCGGCGATGAGGTCGCACGCGACGATGCCCCCGAAGATGTTGACGAGGATCGCCTTCACGTTGGGGTCCGACAGGATCAGCTTGAACGCCACCGTGACGCGCTCCGCCGTCGCCCTGCCGCCGACGTCCAGGAAGTTCGCCGGCTCCGCGCCGTAGTGCTTGATGATGTCCATCGTGGACATGGCGAGCCCGGCGCCGTTCACCATGCACCCGATGGTACCGTCGAGGCTGACGTAGCTGAGCTCGCTCTCCTTCGCTTCTAGCTCGCGTGGGTCTTCCTCGGTGGCGTCGCGTAGCGCCTCGATGTCCTTGTGGCGGTAGAGCGCGTTGTCGTCGAAGTTCATCTTCGCGTCGAGGGCGACCAACTGGCCGTCGCCGACAACGGCGAGCGGGTTGATCTCCATGAGCGACGCGTCCGTCTCGGTGAAGGTCTTGTAGAGCTTCATCGCCATGGACACGAACTGACGCGCGATGGGCGTCTCCAGGCCGAGGCCGTAGGCGACGCGGTTCGCCTGAAACGGCAGGAGCCCTACGGCGGGATCGGCGGCTTCCTTAAGAATCGCCTCTGGTCGCTCCGCCGCGATAGTCTCGATCTCGACGCCACCCTCGGCGCTAGCCATGAGCGTCACGGACGAATTGGCTCGGTCCACGACCATCCCCAGGTACAGCTCTTGGTGGATGTCCACCGCCTCGGCGACGAGCACCTTCTCGACGCGCTTGCCTTGCGGCCCGGTCTGGTGCGTGATGAGGTCCATGCCGATCATCTGGTCCGCGATCTCACGCACCTCGTCGACCGAATTCGCCAGCTTGACGCCGCCGCCCTTGCCGCGTCCGCCCGCGTGGATCTGGGCCTTCACGACGAACATGTCCGAACCCAACTCGCGCGCCACTTCGACGGCTTCGTCCGCCGTGGTAGCAACCTTGCCGCTGGGTACCGGCACGCCGAAGGACGCCAGAATGTCCTTCGCCTGATACTCATGTACGTTCATATTGTCTCGGAGTCCCGGTGAGGGTGGTGGCCCCTTCGCGGCGGCGCTACAACTCGGAAGGGCCGATCTGACGGAATTATAGTGGATTCCCGGCCGAATCGACGGGATGCCGATGCATGGGGCAGATGGTCAGCCGAATCACGCGACGGAACTTCCTCGGCACAGCTGCGGCAGCCTTCGCCGCGCCCGCAGCCTTCTCCGCGGTCAGCACAGGAGACGACAACGCCATGAACGCCGCGAAGCTGCCCCGTTGGCGGGGCTTCAACCTGCTCGAGAAGTTCACGCACTGGGAGAACAAGCCGTTCGTCGAATCGGATTTGGCGTGGATGAAGGAGTGGGGGTTCGACTTCGTCCGCCTCCCTCTGTCCTACTGGTGCTGGTCGTCGCCGGACGACTGGAAGACGATGGACGAGGACGCTCTCAAGCACATCGACGATGTCGCGGGCCACGGCGAGAAGCACGGCATACATGTCAATATCAACTTCCACCGTGGCCCTGGCTACTGCGTGAACCCGCCCGATGAGCCGTTCGACCTGTGGACGGATCCAGTCGCGTTGGAAGCGTGCAAGCTGCACTGGGCGACGTTCGCCAAGCGGTACAAGGGCATCCCCAACGAGCTCGTCAGCTTCGACCTGCTGAACGAGCCTGCCAGGATCGACGAGGAAGTCTATGTCCGCGTCGTCGAGGAACTGGTCGGCGCCATTCGCAACGAAGACCCCGACCGTCTCATCATCGCCGACGGACTTTCGCGGGGACGCGACCCGGTCCACGGTCTCGCCCACCTTGGATTGGGACAGAGCACGCGCGGCTACGACCCCATGCACATCAGCCACTACCGCGCGAACTGGATCAGCGGCTCAGACACGTGGGATGAGCCGACATGGCCGCTCGTCGTCGACGGCTCGACGTACAACCGCCCGCGTCTGTACCGCGAACGCATCGAGCCGTGGAAGCGGCTGGAAGCGGAGGGCGTTGGCATCCACGTCGGAGAGTGGGGCGCCTACCAGCACACGCCGCACGACGTCGCCCTGGCGTGGATGAAAGACTGCCTTGAACTGTGGGAGGAAGCCGGCTGGGGATGGAGTATGTGGAACTTCCGCGGCGCGTTCGGGGTCCTCGACAGCGGACGGGAGGACATCGAGTACGAAGAGTTCGAGGGGCACAAGCTGGATCGCGCGATGCTGGAGCTTATCCGGCAGCACTGACGGCTGACGAATCGGACAGACGGGGCTGTACGCTACGTCGTTCACCGCTGCTTCAGTGCGTTCTCGACCGTCTCTGGCGCGTACTGGATGACGCGTAGCAGCGCCTGGCTACTGGCGTCCAATCGCCTTCGTCCCTGGTCCCAGTCCTTGACGGTACCCAAGGGGATGCCGAAGCGCGCCGCAAACTCCGACTGTGACAGAGACAGCTGCTCGCGTATCGCCCGCGGGTCCAGCGCCGGACGCATCTCGTCCAGATCCTCCTCCGACAGTGGCGGGTTGTCCGGGTCATTGAGGGCGTTGGCGTGCAACTCCGCCTCCGTCATGGCGTCAACGCGTTCCCAATCCGTGCCACCGTCAACGGGGGCGTCAAGATCGACCGTTACGTGCACGGTAGTATCTTTCCTGCTCATCTCTCTTCGCCTTCCTCGCCGAGATCAGGCGCGTCGTGTCCTCTTCGGCCGTGTCCGCCGCATAGACGACGACCAGTACACGTCCGTGACCGAGGCCTGTAGTTACCCACCGCTCATCGTCGTAGTCGAACCGGCTATCGAGCCGTTCCGTGCGATGGGCGTCGCCAAGGACGTACACCGCGTCGGTGAATCGAATGCCGTGTTTGCGGCGGTTCGCATCGGCCTTCTCCGAACTCCATGAGAATCGCTGCTCGAGCATCGACCTATCTCGCGATCTGTCTGGAGTGTGCGTCTAGACTATACGGGCCTCCCGCATAGGCGTCAAGGCGCGAAGGGCGTTGGCCAGGGCCATTTCATGAGCACGTTCGCGCGTTTGCCGCCTGTCAGGAGACGCGGGTATCGCCTCGGTCGTAGCGCGCAAACAGCGCGGTCGGGTCGGGATCCCTCGCCTTCGGCTCGGAATGACAGCTGCTGGCGCTGGTTGCGCTCACGAGACGCGGCCAGGTCGGTCTCACCGGGCTTCATGAAATGACCCTAGGGCGTTGGCGTCCACGTCGGGAAGTGGGCGCCTACCAATACACGCCGCGCGATGTCGCCCTGGCGTGGATGAAGGACTGCCTAGAGCTGTGGGAAGAGGCGCACTGGGCGTGGAGCATGTGGAACTTCCGCGGCTCGTTCGGAATCCTCGACAGCGGACGTGAGGACGTCGAATACGAGGAGTTCGAGGGGCATGAGCTGGATCGCGCGATGCTAGAGCTTGCGCCGCAGCAGTGACACGGCTGCTGCGTCTGCCGATGAGATCTCCTACGGGTGTGACGCCATGGGTGCCAAGTCCGCCTTCATCGCGTTCCACGCCGCCGGCGGGATCGGCTCGGGAGCCCCTCGTGCGCTCAGCCGAGTGCCCAGCGTGACCCAGGTGCGTCTCTCCATGTCAGCGATATCATGCCGCGCGTCTGGGATTGCCCAGACCCGCGCGCCGTCCTCCTCGCCGCCGATCCGCGAGCCGGTGACGAAGGATCTGCCGTCCGCGCTAAACGCCATGCCAACCGCGTAGTCACCCGGCAGATGGAACGCCCTCGTCAACGCCATACGGGTCTGGAGGTCCCATAGGCGGACGTGCTGGTCAGTGGAGCTGGTCAGCACCGTCGCGCCGTCCGGGCTGAACGCCACATTCTCGACCCGGTTCCGATGAGGAAGAGGCGCCCCGACCTGTTCTCGCGTGGTGGGATCCCAAATCCGCACGTCCGTGCGGTGGGCGGCCGCAGCCAGATACGTACCCGCCGGATGGAACGCCAGATCGAATGTAGCGGACCCGTAGGGGATACTGGGCTCCAGTCGGGTTCGCGTCTCCACGTCCCAGAATTCGATTGAGTGCGTCGTACTAAGGGCTAGTGTTCCCCCATCTGGACTGAACGCGACACTTGGTGTGTAGGTGGCGTCGGCGATAGGTACGCCGACGTCCTCGTCGGTCGGATGCCACAAGTAGACGCCGCCCAGCGTGGCGGCTGCTACGTACTTGCCTGTCGGACTGTACGCCACGTCCCAGATGGCCTCGTCGAACCGCTTCGCCAGCTCGGAGTCCTCAGTCCGCGCGCCCCGCCAGAACCGGAGGGTCGAGCCCGTGCCGGTGACAAGCAGGTCGCCGTCAGCACTGAACACGAGGTAGACCGGGAAGTCGTCGAGATGCAGCGGGTCGCCTATCGCCGACGCGGACATCGAATCCCACAGGCGGACGGCTTTGTCGGATCCGCCGGTCACGATGATTTCGCCACCGGGGCTATATGCGGCCACGCCCACACGACCGGGGTGTGCCACATGTCGACTCGGCCACCCGGTTGATCGCACGTTCCAGAGGCGAAGGGCGCCGTCACCTGACGTTGTCGCTGCTGTGCTGCCGTCCGCACTGAAGGCGATGCCCTGAACGGGGTCCAGATGGCGCAACGGTCTGCCCACTCGCTCTAGGGTCTTTGCGTCCCACAGCTGCGCCGCACTAGCGGAAGACCCCGTCAGCAGTAGCAGACCGTCTGGACTGTACCTGACGCGAACTAGCCCGGCCTCATACGGAGCGGGGCCCGCGATGCACACTCCACTAGCAACGTCCCATACCCGCAGCGTCGTGTCGTCCGAGGTCGTGGCAAGGCTGGCTCCGTCGGGGCTGAAAGCCACCCCCTGTGCCTGATCGTCGTGCTGTAGCCCTTCGTACAGCCGCAGGCCGGTGCCGACGCTCCACACGCCTACCGTAGAGTCGCCGCTAGCCGTTGCCACGAGGCTGCCGTGGGGGCTGAACTCGATGTCGTAGATGAACCAAGCGTGCTGGAGCGGAGGCGTTACCGCCTCCCCGGTCGCAACATCCCACACGCGGGCAGTGTGGTCGTCGGACGCCGTGGCGAGGTAGCGACCGTCAGGGCTAAACGCGACATCGTTGACCCCGGCGTCATGTGCGTACGTGAGGCCGACGGGCTCACCTGTCGCAAGCACCCACAGGCGTGCAACATGGTCGGCTCCAGCCGTGGCGGCCAGTACACCGTCAGGGCTAGTCGCGACCCCGTACACGCCCGCCCCATGGTCGAGGACTACGCCACTCCTGGTGAAGGTCGCCACGTCCCACATTCCAACCGGATCACCTGTGACAGACCCGGCGACTATCTGTGAACTGTCCGAGGTAAATGCGAGTGACCACGATCCCACACTCTCTGTCATACCGATGAGGCGCCCGGCATATGTCTCGTGCCACCCCGCCCACAGGCGCGAGGCCGACACCCCTATCGCGGAATCCGCCGGGGCCACCTTCGCGGCCTCGACGAGGTAGAGCAGGCCCATCGCGTCATCAGCCTCAAGGAGTTGCACGCCACGCTCGACCTGCGCGCGTGCCGATGTCTCCCGGGCGGCCTTGGACTGTCGCACGGCGACGACTGCTAACAGCCCGACAACAGCCAGCACTGTCGCTGCAACGGCGGCTGTGCGAAATGTCGCCTTCAGGGCTGCCGTGCGCTGCCGGCGGAGTTCCGCATCGGGCATGTTCTCCCGGATCCACTGCTTGTCGAAGGCCCGGTCGTAGACGGCATTTCTAGTACCGAGTACCCCAGCGTCGACGATGACGATGCCCGCGAGTCGCAGGACCCCGATTAGGGGGCTCGTCTCGTCGTTCGCGACGCGCCTTCCCCGCACGACATCGCGATAGATGCCGAGTAACGCTGCGTGGTCAAGATCGCGCCAGAGCATCTGATTTCGCACGAACTGTAGATTGGGATCCTGGTCCCGCGCCCGTTCGGAGTGGAGCAGCTCCTCGCAGAGAAGATCGACGTCACGGGAGGATCGGACGCTCGCGTCCGCCTGCACGGCTTGGCACATCCGCTGTGTCAAGTAGGGATGCCCGTTTGTCCAGTGAAGCACCCGTCTAACCAGCATAGCTGCGACAACATCCTCACGCCCCAACCCCTCTGCGAGGCGGGCCGCCTCGTCCTCTCTGAAGTCGGAGAGGTCGATGCGCGTGCCGATGTTAAAGGGCGTCGTCAAGGGGTCGTCAATAAGGTCGGAAGGCGTCGCCACCCCCGCCAGGCAGAACGACAGCCGCTCGAACTCCGCGTCTTCCGACCGGCGCGTATAGCAATGCCGGATCGCCGCGAAGAACTCGTTCGCCGAGAACGGGAGACTTTGGGCGACGTCGATCTCATCAAGGAATAGGACGACGCGCCCATCGACCTGCCGCAGCACGACCCGTCGGAGCGCTTCGACAAGCCGCTGCACAGGCGAGAGCTGCTCGTGGTCTTCCCAGAAGTCGTCGAGCTCGTCTTCGAGGTCCAGCCGGTCGCCGATGTTGAGGAGCAGCCCGCTGTACCACTGCTCGGGCGTCAGGTTCTGTCCGATGCCCGTGAGGTCCAGCGTCACAACGTGGACGCCGTCCTGCGCAAGACGCATTCCCGTGCGCACGATGAGCGACGACTTACCCATCTGCCGCGACGTCAGGATGTAGCAGAACTCGCCACGACTGAGGGCGTCATACAGGTCGTCGTCCGCCTGCCGAGGGACGTAGGAAGGCGCGTCAGGCCGCAGGTTGCCCCCGACGACGTAGAACTGCTCGTGTTGCTCGGGAGCAATGGAGGCCACGTTCGGCGTCTCCCTATCCGTGGATCGCCTGGACGGCGGCAATTCTGGCAACTTCCCTCGCCTGCCACAACATCGCGCGATGCGCCAGATTCAGCGTATTCCGCCGTGACATGCACTCTCCCGCCGACTACCATCCTGCACGATCGTAGCGGATGTAGTGATGATCGGCGCCCGAGAAGGGATCAGCGATGTCGGTGATTTCGCCAGCAAAGGAACACGCCCTGACGCCCGAGCAGGTCGAGTTCTTCGAAGAGAACGGCTATCTGCATCTTGAAGGGGTGTTCACGCCTGAAGAAGCCACGTTTCTGCGCGACGAGGCGCACGGCCTGCTGCAGCGCCACCTTGATGCCGATTCTGCGGGAACGAGCTTCGAGGGCTGGGACAGCGCGAAGAAGGTCGCCGAAGGGCCGCTGAAGCTGTTCCACTGCCACAACGTCCAGTTCCAGAGCTCGGCGTTCGCGCGGATGATGGTCGATCCCCGCCTGACCGACCGCATGGCCGACCTGATCGGGCCGAACATCCAACTGCATCACACGAAGATGTTCATCAAGCCGCCGGAGCAGGGAGCGCCGTTCCCGATGCACCAGGACTATCCGTATTTCCCGCACCACGACGACACGATGATCGCCGCAATCGTCCATCTTGACGACGCGCCGGTCGAAAGAGGCTGTGTCCGCGTCGCCCCCGGTAGCCACAAGCTCGGCCCCATGGACCACCTGAACGAAGGCGGTCATCACCTCTCGACGGACGAATACCCAGTGGCCGAAGCGACCACCGCGCCGGCGAAGGCAGGCGATGTAGTCGTGTTCTCGTACCTGACAGTGCACGGCTCGGGAGTGAACGTGAGCAGCGAGAGCCGGACGACCGTGCTGGTGCAGATGCGCAACCCGTCAGACAGGCCCATGACCAACGGGCACGTGTCGCGCGGTCAAGGCATGATGCTGCGAGGGTTCGACCCCGAGGCAGACGCGGGAACTGGCGTTGACTCGCCATCGCGCTACCTGCGAGAGACGTACGGGGGCTGAGGGCAAGGAACCGCACGCCACCAAGAACACGCCCGCTGTTTGACCACCTCTAGGGCGAACCCTATAATGACCTCGCTCGTGGAGCGTTCATGTACGGCGACATCCTGTGCGGGTGGAATCGAACTAGACGGAGGATTGAGATGGGCCGCAGGTTCACGTTAGTGGGATGCGCTGTATTGGCGATGGCGCTAGGCGCGTGCGTCGCGCAAGCCGCCGAGTGGCGGTTCGCGAAGAAGTACACGATGACGCGCCACATCAAGGCGATCGACTTCTACGACAGCCAGAACGGGGCCTTTGTCTCCAATCGAGCCACCGTGGCAACGACAACCGACGGCGGTCTCACGTGGACCGCTGGTAGTCTGAACGCAGCGATCTCTGATCCGACCAAGAAGAACTCGGCGTTCCTGGACATCTACTTCCTGGACAGCCAGAACGCCTGGATCGTGGGCGAAAACGGCATCATGTTCGGCACGGCGGACGGCGGCCAGATATGGACGTCCATCAACACCCCCGTCGCCGACGTGCTGAATTCCGTGTGGTTCGTCGACGTGAACACCGGGTGGATCGCCGGAGACGGCGGGCGCATCTTCAGCACCACGGATGCAGGCGCAACCTGGAAAGCGCTCAACACGCGCACGAACAACTCCATCCGCGGGCTGTTCTTCAAGGACGCGCTCAACGGCACCGCCGTGGGAGACGGCGGCACGATCATCTCCACCGAGGACGGCGGCGGGCGCTGGCGGGACATGAAGAGCCCAACGCCGATGTCCCTCAAGACGGTCCAGTACATCGGCGAGCAGGGCTATGTCGTCGGAGGCAACGGCGCCGCGGTGGTGTCTGACGACGGTGGCAAGACGTGGGAAGAGGGCGCCTCGAACGTCCCGAACTCCAACGGCATGCCAGAGCCCATCTGGAGCGCGCACTTCGTGGACGGCATGACCGGCGCGGCCGCTGCGGAATTCGGCGTGGTCCTGCTGACGAGCGACGGCGGCCGCGAGTGGCAGCCGGTCGACCCACGGCCAACGCTGAGTCGCCTGAACGACATCGAATGGCTCGACAGCTCCACCATCATCGCGGTGGGCGAGTTCGGCACCATCGTTCGCTCCACCGACGCAGGCAAGTCCTGGACGAAGATCTGGAGCAACCCCGACCTGTTCGCCATCGAGTTCGCCAAGGGCGGCGCTGGATGGGCCGTCGGCACGGGCGGCACGGTGCTCCACACGACGGACGATGGCGTGACGTGGGAGCCCGAGACAATCGCCGTGCCGTTCCAGCTCTTCGGCGTGGACGCGGTCGCGTCTCGCACGGCGTTCATCATCGGCGACAACCGCACGTTCTTCGAGCGCGTCGGCGACGGCTGGGGGCCCATCCAGAATCCGCAAAGCGAGACTGAGGAAGAGGAACGCATCGACGGGCCTGGCGCCGAGGCGGCGTTGGCGACGTACGGCATCGACTACGCCCCGAGCGGGCAGGTCGGGTGGACCGTTGGTGACCTCGCCAAAGCCCTGCGCACGCAGGACGGTGGCCATCACTGGGTATCCATGACGGGTTCCGTGCAAGCGGCGGGCATCCTGAACACGTTCTATGCCGTCGCCGCGGTCGACGACAACACGGTGTTCGCCGTTGGCGCGGCGGGCACGATAGCGTTCAGCGAGGACGCGGGCGAGACGTGGGCCGTCGCGGAGGCAACCGAGGACATCTACGACGAACTGCGCGCCGTGTCTTTCGCACCGAACGGCGTGGATGGCTGGGCGGTCGGCACGGGCGGGACGATCCTGAAGTGGCCGTTCGAGGACGCGGCCGCGGCAGGCGATGAGAAGCGCAAGTGGCAGCCCCAGACGAACGCCTACACAGCCGATCTGAACTCCGTGTACGCCGTGAGTCAGACCGAGGCGTACGCCGCCGGCGCAGGGGGAACGCTCCTCCACACGACGGACGGCGGAGTCACGTGGCTCAAGGAGAAGTCCCCCACGGGTCTCGGCTACCGCGGCATCACGGTGAACAGCGCTGGAGTTCCACACGCCGTCGGCGATTGGGGCATCATCGTCGCCTTCAAGTAGGCTGACGCGACCGACACTTGGAAGACGCCGCTCGGGCAGGCATCGCTGTCTGGGGCGGCGTCCTCCGTGCCCGGATAGGGAGATCAGCTTGCTCACCGACACGCTCTTCGGGCCGCGCCTGCCGGACTGGCGCCGAACGCCAGAGGCGGAGTGGGTCGACCACGCCTCCGTTCTCTACCAAGGAGAGCCCTACCGGGGGAAGGCGACGCGCATCTTCGCCTACTGCGGCGTCCCTGACCATAGGCCCGGCGACGTGCCGGGCATGGTCCTCGTCCACGGCGGCGGCGGCACGGCGTTCCCGCAATGGGTGAAGATGTGGAACGAGCGGGGATACGCAGCCATCGCGATGGACCTCAGCGGCCGCGGGGCAGGCGGAGAGAGGCTGCCAGACGGAGGCCCCGAGCAGGGGCACGAGGAGAAGTTCGGCGCGATGGGCGAGGGGCTCGAGGAGATGTGGTCGTACCACGCCGTCGCGGCCGTGGCGCGTGGACTTTCGCTCCTTGCGTCCCTGCCAGGGGTGGACCCCGACCGCATCGGCGTCACGGGCATCTCCTGGGGTGGCTACGTGACATGCATGGTCGCCGGCATCGACGACCGCATCCGTGCCGCGATTCCCGTCTATGGCTGCGGCTTCCTGCATCACAACAGTTGCTGGCTCGAGGAGTTCGAGCGTCTTCCCGGAGCACACCGTGCGGCGTGGATAGAGCACTTCGACCCGTCGACTCACCTGCCCAACGCCTCCATGCCCATGCTGTGGGTGAACGGCACGAACGACTTTGCGTATCCGATGGACAGCTACCAGGAGAGCTATCGCGCAACGCCTCGAGACACGACGTTGTGTATCAAGGTCGGGATGGATCACGGTCACGAGCCTGGCTGGGCGCCGGACGAGATTGGGCTGTTCGCGGACCTGCATCTTCGGGACGGCGAGGAGTTCCCGGCTATCGGCGCCACGCGCGTCGAGGAGGGCCGCGCCGTCGCGCGTTGGTCGAGCGCGCGGCCCATCGCGTCGGCGGGCCTGCACGTCACCAGCGATGCGGCGCCGTGGCCAGAGCGCGTGTGGGAATCCACGCCGGCTACGGTCACCGACGGCGTCGTACACGCGTCGCTGCCCGACTCCAGACCGGTTGTCGCCTACCTGACAATCGAAGACGACCGGGGTGTCACCGTGAGCTCGGAGCACATGGAGCTCGAGTGACCGTGGTCCGGGTCACCCAGCGGCGCGTAACCCAGGCCGTACGCCGGGACGTTCCCCGGCCTACGTGTAGGTAGTCCGGGAGGAACCACGTGCGTTATGCAACGCTCGCCATGCTCGCCTTCGCCGTGGGCGCCGCCGGACAGGAAGCTACGCCTGAGCCGGCCATACAG
>CAYYPK010000006.1:1353-45076 GCA_964473525.1 uncultured bacterium | reverse complement strand
CTACTTCGCATCGAACCCCGACTTAACGCCCAAGGGCGCCGACGGCGAGGAATGGCTCGGTGTCTTCCCGGTGGACGAAGGGCACGAGTTGCGTCGGGTTGCGCTTCGCGTCGAACGCTATCGCCTGCGGGCGCCCAACCCGGAGGATGGCGATCCCATGATAAGAATGTGGGTAGACGGCGACCGCGAACCCCTGTTTCTAGTGCGAGGGATGGCCGATGTGGAAGAAGGCCCCATTGACATGACGAACCACCGACCGCGGGAGGGTGAGGGCTTCCTCTACCCCGAGCAGACCGTGTACCTGTCGCCCGATGTGCCTTCGCGGCCGCGGGCCGCAGTGTCGGCCCACGGCGTCGCTGCGCCCCCGCGCGACCAGTGGGACGTAACCGACTACCGTCTAGACCTGACGTACGGTGGCGCCCACCAGACGCTTATTGAGCTCCCCGGGGTACTCCGGGACTACCCGGTTGGGCTGATCTGGTCCGGCGACATCGACCGCGACGGCGTGCCGGACGTCCTGCTCGACGCGCACCCACGCGAGGTGGGAGAGGTGTACCACCTGTTCCTGTCCTCCCAGGCGGAGCAAGGCGACACCACACGCCTTGTCGCGGTGTTCACCATTCCCGGGTGTTAGCCCGGCATTTGACCTATCCGACGCGGCCGTGCTACAGTTGCCGCATCCAACAGGGCAGAACTGTATGAGTTCCAGCATCCACACACTCGATCTTACCTGGCGCCATTGGCATTGGCGGGGTGAATCGGAGTGTGCCGGGCGCTAGGTAATCGAGACCGTATCTAGTTTCTGAAGACGCCGCAGGCACACAAGAGCTTGCGGCGTTTTCGCGTTTAGGGACGGAGCGAACGGATGTCGATCCTTGACGACCTGAAGTACGACGACAACGACCTGGTTCCCGCCATTGTCCAGGACGACGAGAACGGCGACGTGCTCATGATGGCGTGGATGAACCGCGAGGCGTGCCGCCGCACGCTGGAGACGGGTCGCGTGAACTTCTGGAGCCGCTCACGGCAGAAGTACTGGATCAAGGGAGAGACGTCTGGACACGTGCAGAAGGTGCGCTCCGTAGCGATGGACTGCGACGGTGATTGCCTGCTCATCCGGGTAGAGCAGACCGGCGCCGCATGCCACGAGGGGTACCGCTCGTGCTTCTTTCGGACGATCTCTCCCGAGGGCGACACCGAGGAGAACCAGGACCAGTTGGTCAACCCGGACGACGTTTACGGGAGACGACGATGACGGTTCCGACACGCGACGAATTCCGCGCCAAAGCGCGCGAGGGCAACCTCATACCGGTGTACCGCGAGATCCTCGCGGACATGGAGACGCCGGTGTCCGCCTTCGCCAAGACGAACGACGGCGACTACGGATTCCTCCTCGAATCCGTGGCGGGCGGCGAGAATATCGCCCGCTACTCGTTCCTGGGCACGCGGCCAGCGAAGGTGCTGACCGTCCGCCGCAACGAAGTCACGACGCTTATCCCCGCGACCGGCGAGACACAGACACGCGTTGTGGACGACCCGTTCGCGGAACTCGAAGCCCTGATGGACCGGTTCCAGCCCGTGCGGGTGGGCGGGCTGCCACCGTTCCATGGCGGCGCGGTGGGCTTCCTGGGCTACGACATGGTGCGCAACTTCGAGGACATCCCCGACACCACGGAAGACGACGCGGAGATACCCGATGCCGTGTTCATGCTCACGGACACGGTGCTTGTATTCGACCGCGTGTTGCACAAGGTGAAGGTCGTCTCGAACGCCCATATCGCGGACGGCGCGGACATCGACGCGGCGTACGACGCCGCGGTCGCGAACATCGAGGCCACGATCGGGCGGCTCCGCGAGGCGCGGCCCGACGTTGGCAAGGCGCAAGGAGGAATGGGCGAGGCGCCCAAGCCGACCTCGAACATGTCGCGCGAGACGTTCGAATCAGCCGTCGAGCGAATCCGCGAATACGTCGCGGCGGGCGACTGCATCCAGACGGTGTTCGCGCAGCGCTTCACCATCCCGCTGACAGTCGACCCGTTCGACTTCTACCGCGCCCTGAGGACCGTGAACCCATCGCCGTATATGTACTTTCTGCACCTCGGTGACCTGAAGATCGCCGGCGCGTCTCCTGAGACGCTCGTACGTGTCGAGGACAGACACGTCGAGGTGCGGCCGCTCGCGGGCACGGCGCCGCGTGGAGCGACGCCAGAACTGGACGCTCAGGCTGAAGTGGAACTGCTCGCCGACCCGAAGGAGCGGGCGGAGCACGTCATGCTTGTCGACCTCGGCCGCAACGACATCGGCCGCGTGTGCGAATACGGGTCGGTCAGCCCCGAGAAGATGATGTACGCGGTGCGGTATTCGCACGTCATGCACATCGAATCCACCGTCACCGGCACGTTGCGCGCGGACAAGACGGCGTTCGACGTCATCCGCGCGTCGTTCCCGGCTGGCACGCTCAGCGGGGCGCCGAAGATCCGCGCTATGCAGATCATCGACGAGCTGGAGCCGACGAGGCGTGGGCCGTACGGCGGCGCCGTTGGGTACTTCTCGTTCAGCGGCAACTCCGACACCGCCATCACCATCCGCACGCTCGTCATGCAGGGCGACACGGCGTACGTGGAAGCGGGGGCAGGTATCGTCGCGGACTCCGTCCCGGCGAAGGAGTTCGACGAGTCGTGCAACAAGGCGCGCGCCGTGCTGAAGGCGCTCGAGATGGCCCACGCGGGTCTGGAGTAGGAGGCGCGGCGTGATCCTCATGATCGACAACTACGACTCGTTCACCTACAACCTCGTGCAGTACCTCGGCGAGCTGGGGCAGGATCTGCGCGTCGTGCGCAACGACGACATGTCCGCGGACGCACTCGTCGACCTGGCGCCGTCGAAGGTCGTCGTCTCGCCCGGCCCGTGCACCCCTAAGGAAGCGGGAGTGTCCGTCGAGGCGATCCGCCGTTTCGCCGGACACGTGCCGTTGCTGGGTGTGTGTCTGGGACATCAGAGTGTTGGGGCGGCGTTCGGCGCCACTGTGATACGAGCGCAGCGGATCATGCATGGCAAGACATCCATGATCCGCCACAACGGCGAAGATGTCTTCGAGGAGCTGTCCCAGCCGTTCGAGGCTACGCGGTACCACTCGCTAGTGCTGGAGCGGGAGACGCTGCCCGACTGCTTCGAGGTGACGGCCACCGCGGAGGACGACGGGGAGATCATGGGCGTGCGACACCGGGATCTCCCCGTGTGGGGCGTGCAGTTCCACCCCGAGTCGATTCTGACGGGCGAAGGCAAGTCGCTGTTGGGGAACTTCCTTGCGCTCAACTAAGGCCGACGCAAGCGCGTGGCAAACGCCGGAGCTGTCCGCCGCGTACCTCGACGGGATACGCGGCGCCATCCCCCTGGCCGCTGAGCAGATCGACGTCATGCTCCGCGTCATCGCCGCCCGCGACGCGAGCGTTGGCGTGTGCCTGGATCTGGGCTGCGGCGACGGGGTTCTCGGAGCCGCCGTTCTTGACCGCCACCCCGGCTCACGCGGCGTGTTCGTGGACTTCTCGCAGGCGATGCTCGACGCCGCCGCGGGCCGCCTTGCGGACGTGTCAACGCGTGTCGAGTTGCTCGAGCTCGACTACTCGCATCCCGGATGGGTCGTCAGCGTTGAGGCGTGCGGGCCGTACGATGTCATCGTCTCCGGCTTCTCGATCCACCATCAGACCGACGACCGCAAGCGCGAGCTGTACGCGGAGATACTGAGCCTACTCGCACCCGGCGGCGTGTTCGTGAACGTCGAACACGTTGCGTCGGCGACGCCGTGGATCGAGGGCATCTTCGATGAACTGTTCATCGACGCGCTGGCTTCCCACCACCAGGCGTCCGGCGGCGGGAAGACGCGTTCGGAGCTAGCAAGGGAGTACTACTACCGACCGGACAAGGAGGCGAACATCCTCGCTCCCGTAGACGAGCAGTGCCGCTGGCTCGGCGATATCGGATTCGAGGATGTCGACTGCTACCTGCGCGTGCTTGAACTCGCGGTGTTCGGGGGTCGCGCGCCTGGGATCGCTCGGCCGTGACAGCCTTGCGAGGCCCTGGGGCGTATGGGATAATGACCGCGTACATGACCTGATGCCACGGGGCCTGCGGATGACGCTCTCTCTCGGCGACGCGCAGACGCTGGTCGACGACTGGGTCCACACGATAGGGGTGCGGTATTTCTCCGAGCTTACGAACACCGCGATCCTCATGGAGGAGGTCGGTGAAGTTGCGCGGGTCATGGCTCGTCAGTATGGAGACCAGAGCAACAAGCCTTCCGACGAGTCCGTCAGCCTGGACGAGGAGATGGCGGATGTCCTGTTCGTGCTCCTGTGCCTCGCGAACCAGACGAATGTGGACCTCGAGCGAGCCTTCCTCGACAAGATGGAACGGCGCACTGAACGTGATCGCGAGCGGCACCAATCCAACCCGAAGCTGGGCGCGTAGACTCCCACGACAGCCACTGGCGTGAGCGAGCCTATCCATGGATGACCCCGCGAGTCTAGGCCTCGTTCTCAGCCTGATACCCGTCGGTGTGCTCCTCGTGCTCTCCGGCTTCTTCTCGAGCGCCGAGACCGCCGTCTTCTCCCTTACCAAGGTGCAAGTACAACGTCTGCGCGAGGACGACACGCTCGTCAGCAGAACAGTCGTGCGGTTCGTGGACAACCCGAACCGACTGCTCATCACGTCGCTCCTGGGCAACATCTTCGTCAACACCGCCTTCGTGACGTTGATGACGTCCATTTCGCTGTCGGTAGGCGCTCTCGCCGGGTGGAGTTCGGCCGCGACGCTCGCGGGGTCCATGGTTGTCACGACCATCGTGCTGCTTATCTTCGGTGAGATCGCGCCCAAGACGTACGCCATCAGGAACGCCGAACGCGTATCTCAGCTCATCGCCGTGCCGTTGTGGGGCACCGCCGTCGCGCTAACGCCCATCCGCTGGGTGATGCGGTTCGTCGTGGACTCGGTCGCGCGGCTGCTTGGCGGTGGTGGCCACGGCGCCGACGCGGTCACCGAGGAAGAGATACGGGAGGTCGTCAGCACGGGCGAGGCGACCGGCACGATCGAGGAGGGCGAGCGAGAGCTCATCCACCGCATCTTCGAGCTGCGCGAACTTATGGCGAAGGACGTCATGGTGCCGCGGACGGAGATGGTCTGTGTCGAGACGGACGAGACGGTGCGGGACGTGCTATCGCGCGCGGAGAGCGTCGGGCACTCACGGTTGCCGGTTTACGAGGAAAACGTCGACAACATCGTCGGGATCTTCCACGTCAAGGACTACCCGCAGTGGTATGGATCCGACATCGCCGACGCCACGCTGGCCTCCCTCATCTCACGAGAGAGCGCCACGACGGCTCAGGGCACGCTTATCCGCCCGCCGCTCTTCCTTCCCGACACGAAGCGTCTCGACGCGCTGCTGGTGGATTTCTCAACCCAAGGCACGCAGATGGCGATGCTGCTGGACGAATACGGAGGCACCGCTGGCGTAATCACGCTTGAGGACATCGTGGAAGAGATCGTTGGGGAAATCCTCGACGAGTACGACGACCAGGCGGAGCCAGAGCTTGGTAGCGAACTGAACCTCGAAGCCCTGCGCCGCGACGGCGTGGACTTCCCCGCCAAGACGACCCTGAAGACCGCTGGCAGGCTCCTGGGTGTCGCCTTCGACGCGGAGAGCGGCGACACCTTGGGTGGCTATGTCTACACGCTGTTCGGTAGGCTGCCCGAGCTGGGCGAGACCATCGCCGACGAGCATGGCTTTGCGTTCGAGGTGACGATGATGAGCGGCACGCGAATCCAGCACATCGTCGTGCGACGCCAGGAGCCCGATGAGCCGACAGAAACCCCGGAGGACGCGGCGTGAGCCCCCGGCGCGTAGTCCTCCCATATGCGATCGTTCCACGCGCGGCTCTGCTCGCGTGGTGCGTGTTCGGCGGGGTTGCCCTGCCGGCGTTCGGAGCCGGCGCGGTGGGCGGCTCCATGTCCGGGCCTCTCGGCCTGTACGTGGCGCTGTCCATCATCGGCCTGTTCGCCACGGGATTCTTCGCCGGGTCGGAGACGGCGTTCCTATCCGCTAATCTGCCACGGCTTCAGGCGCTGGCGGACGACGGGCACCGCGCCGCCCGCACCGCCGTCGCCGTGTGCGAGCCCCGCGAACGCACACAGGCGGCGATCCTGTTGGGCACGAACATCGCGACCGTTGTCGCGGCGTCGTCCTCCCTCGTACTGCTGCAACGCACGACGCCGGAGCTCATGCCGCAGACCCGCGACGCTCTGAACACGCTCATCATGACGCCGCTCATCCTGCTCATCGGCGAGATCATCCCAAAGAGCGTCGCGCGCGGGCGGCCGGATTGGGTGATCGTGCGCGCCGGGCCGATACTCGCCATAACGGACTGGCTGTTTCGTCCCGTGGTTTACGGCATCCTCGGCTTCACGCTCCTCTTCATGCGGCTGACGGGGCAGAAAGGCGAGGTGCACATCGTCACGCGCGAGGATCTGCGCCTACTCGCCGAGATGGGCGAGGACGAGGGCGTGCTGGAGCAGGAACACCGGCGCATGATCCACGGGGTGCTGGAGACGTACGAGCGGCGCGTCGAGCAGGTCATGCGGCCGTTCACGGACATGCTCTCGGTCGAGGAGGGCGCCGGTCTGGAAGTATTCATCGAGCAGGTCGCGGACTCCGGCTATTCGCGAATCCCGGTGTACCGCGAGCGCGTGGACAACATCGTCGGCGTCGTCTACGTGCTGGACGTCATCTACGCCGAGGAACAGCCCGACACGATCGACCCCGTGATAAGACGAGACCTGCACTTCGTGCCCGAAACGAAGAGGGTTGCCACACTCCTGGCGGAACTTCGGTTCCGACACAACCCAATGGCATTCGTGGTCGACGAGTACGGAGGCATCGTCGGGCTGGTCACCATGGAGGATCTCGTCGAGGAGATCGTCGGCGAAATAAGAGACGAGCGAGACGAGGACGATGAGGACTACCAGGTCAACGAGCTGACCCGCACCATCGAGTGTGACGGCAAGACCGAGGTGGACGCCCTCAACGAGGAACTTGAAAAGGTGGACGTCGAGATACCCGAGGGCGACTATGAAACCATCGCCGGATTCGTGATCCACCAGCTGGACCGCATACCGAGCGTCAGCGATGTGGCGGAGACGGACGACCTGATGGTGATCGTCCTCGCGGCGGACGAGCGTAGCGTGCAGCGCGTGCGTATCATAGCGAAGCGCACGGGGGAACGTGACGGAAACGGCACGAACGGAAAGTAGGCACTGAAGGGGACGGCGATGGCCGACGAAACCAGCGCGGCGGAACGGGTGCTACGTGAAGCCAACTTCAACGCTCTTATCGACTTCCTCGCGAGTCAGGCGTACATCGGTCTCGGCGCGGTGAACCATCCGCAGACGGAGAAGCCCGTCATAGATCTCGTGTACGCAAAGCACGCGATCGATCTGCTCACGGTCATCGAGCAGAAGACCGACGGGAATCTGACCGCTCCCGAGAAGAACTACATGGAGAACATCCTCTACCAGCTCCGCATGACGTTCGTGCGGATGCAGAACGCGCCTCCGCCCGTGGAGGACGACGCCGCTGAGGACGCCGACGGGGCAGCGGACGGCGACGACACGGATGAGGAGTAGAACGGCGTCGGCCCCCTACGACAGGCCGTGGGCGGTCGCCGGGAAGTTCTACCCAGCGTCGGCAGCGCAGCTAGAGCGGCAGGTCGACGGGTTCCTGGATGCCGCGCCTGACGTCACGCTCACGGGGGCGTTAGCGGGCGTTGTCACACCCCATGCGGGGTACGCCTACTCCGGCGCCGTCGCCGCAGCCGCGCTCAAGGCGTTGCGGGGTCGGCACTACGATACTGTCGTGCTGGTAGGACCAAGCCACTACTTCGGCTTCGATGGGATAGCCGTGCACGGGCGCGGGTCGTTCCGCACGCCGTTGGGCGCCGTGCCGGTGGACGGGGAGATGTGCGCGGCGCTCATTGGCGCCAGCGCGCACATCGAGGACATGCCCGACGCCCACGCCCCGGAGCACGACCTCGAGGTGCAACTGCCGTTCCTGCAACGACTGCTGACCGACTTCCGTATCGCTCCCGTGCTGATGTCGGACTTCTCCGACGCCAACTGCGCGCTGCTCGCCGACGCTCTGACGCAGGCCGTCGAAGGCCGCAACGCGCTCGTACTCACGACGACCGACCTGGCGCACTACCCGGGCTACGAGGACGCGCGTCTGTCTGACCTCGCCATGGTCGAGGCCATGGAGTCGTTCGACCCGGACGAAGTGCGGGCGCGCTCCGACGCGTACCTGTCAAGCAGCATCCGCAACCTGCAAACGGCGATGTGCGGATTAGGCCCCGTGGTCGCCGGAATGACGCACGCGCGGGATACCGGCGCGACCGGGCTGCAGCGACTCCTGTACGCGAACTCAGGCGATGTCGCAGGTGGACATCGGGATCAGGTGGTGGGCTATGTCGCCGCGGCGTTCGTGGACGGCGCCCGCGAAGACGACACGCCCGCGAGGGCCGACGTGCAAACCCGCCCCGTGAGTGTTGAGCCGACGCCACGCGACGGTGACGTGTCGGAAGCCGCGCAGCGCGCCATGCTGCACATCGCGCGCGACGCGATGATGCGACATATCGAGGGCCGTGACGCAGCGGAATTGGACGACTACCGCCTCCCGGGCGATGTCCTGGCAACGCTACGTGAACGCCGGGGCGTATTCGTCACGCTGACAGGCGGCGGCTCGTTGCGCGGGTGCATTGGCCTCATTGTCTCCAACGAGCCGCTGTCCGAGAGCATCCCGCGCATGGCGGCCGCCGCGGCCACGGAAGATCCACGGTTCCCCGCCGTCACGACGGAGGAGGCGCCGCTGCTCGAAGTGGAGGTCTCGGTGCTGACGAGACCGCGACGCGTCACGGACTTGGAGACCATCGAAGTCGGCACGCACGGGCTCATCGTCCGTCAGGGCGCGAAGCAGGGGTTGTTGCTGCCCCAGGTGGCCACCGAACAAGCCTGGAATCGCCGTCAATTCCTAGCCTATACTTGTCTGAAAGCCGGTCTGGACCTACGCGCGTTCGAGGAGCCGGCAACCACTGTTGAGACGTTCACGGCACACGCCTTCTCCGAAGCCGACTTCGACGAACGGGGCTCCGACGAGTGAGCATTGCGAAAGTCCGTGGCACGCGAGACTTGTTCCCCGAAGACATGATCGCGCAGCAACGCGTCGAGCGCGCGGCTCATGACGTGTTCGCGCGCTTCGGGTATGGCGAGATTCGCACGCCGGTGTTCGAACGGACAGAGCTGTTCGTGCGCGGTATCGGCGAGGGCACGGACATCGTCTCGAAGGAGATGTACACCTTCGAGGACCGCGGTGGCCGTAGCGTCACCCTACGTCCCGAAGGCACGGCAGGCGTCGTGCGCGCGTGCCTCGAACAGAGCGTGTTCAAGCAGTCTCCCGTCCAGAAGCTCTACTACGTCGGCCCCATGTACCGCTACGAACGGCCGCAGGCGGGTCGCTACCGCGAGTTCTGGCAGGCGGGGATTGAGGCGTTCGGGGTCTCCGACGCGGTCATCGACGCGGAAACGCTTGTATGCGCGTACGAGTTCGTCTCCGCCCTAGGCATCAAGCCCGTCGAGATACGCCTGAACAGCATCGGGAACGAAGAGCGGCCGGCGTACATCGAGAAGCTGCAGGAGTACATCCGCCCCCACCTCGACGAGATGGGCGGGCGCGACAAGGAGCGGTTCGAAGCGAACCCCCTGCGCATGCTCGACAGCAAGAACGAGCGGATGCGCGACCTGCTAGCTGGCGCGCCGAAGATCGGCGACCACCTGTCGCCCGAGTCCGTCGAGCACTTCGAAGCGGTTCGACGCCTCCTGGATAGGTCTGACGTGCCGTACGTAGTGGACCCCCTCATCGTGCGGGGACTGGACTACTACACGCGTACGGTCTTCGAGGTGACCACGGTCGGCCTCGGCGCCCAGGACGCCATCCTCGCTGGTGGCCGCTACGACGACCTCGTGTCCGAGGTCGGCGGGCAGGCTGTCCCAGGCATTGGGTTCGCGGCGGGGTTGGACCGGCTGATTCTGGCGATGGCTGAGCAGGACGTGGCCGTCGAGGGACGTGCCAAGCACGACGTATACGTCGTGACGGTAGGCGACGACGCGCGCGAGGCAGCGTTCGAGGCGCTGACGGCGCTAAGGCGTTCTGGCGTGCGCGCGGAGATGGGCCACCAGGGCCGGAGCGTGCGCGCGCAGATGAGGGCCGCCAACCAACTGAGCGTTCCGTACGTCGTCGTCCTCGGGGAGGACGAGATCGCCCGCCAAGAGGCGACCGTGCGGGACATGGGCGACCAATCTCAGGAGACCGTGCCGTTGACGGAGCTGGCCGCCCGTCTATCGGCGCGCACTAATCCCTGAGCGACCCTGGGCGCCTCGCTTCCCAACCGTCTCGCACATAGGAAACCTACGAGCAATGCTGATCCATCGTACGTCGTATTGTGGCGATTTCCGGCAGTCGGACAGCGGGTCCGAGGCCACCGTGACCGGCTGGGTGCAGACCCGCCGCGACCACGGCGGCTGCATCTTCATCGACCTGCGCGACCGCTCGGGACTCGTGCAGTTGGTCTTCGACCCGCAGATAGACGCCGACGCGCACGCGGAAGCCAGCAGCATCCGCAACGAGTTCGTCCTCGGGGCCAAGGGCGTCGTGCGCGACCGCATGCAAGGTACCGTCAACCCGAAAATGCCTACCGGCGAGATCGAGATCGCCGTCGGCGAGCTGGAGATACTCAACGTCTCCGAAACGCCGCCCTTCATGATCGAGGACGACTCGACCGTCGATGAAGAGGTGCGGATGCGCTACCGCTACCTCGACCTCCGGCGTCCGAAGATCGCGCAGATCATGCAGTTGCGTCACCGCGTGACGACGACGGTGCGCTCCTACATGGACTCCCTGGGCTTCCTCGACGTCGAGACGCCGATGCTGACGAAGAGCACGCCGGAGGGCGCCCGCGACTACCTCGTGCCGAGCCGCATGAGTCCCGGTCACTTCTACGCGCTGCCTCAGAGCCCGCAGCTCTTCAAGCAGATGCTCATGATCTCGGGGGTGGACCGGTACTACCAGATCGTGAAGTGCTTCCGCGACGAGGATCCGCGCGCGAACAGGCAAGCGGAGTTCACACAGATCGACGTGGAGATGTCCTTCGTCACCCAGGACGACGTGTTCGGCGTCGTCGAGGGCTGCATGAAGGAGCTCTGGAAGATCATCGACGTGGACATACCTACGCCGTTCCGCCGCATTCCGTACGCGGAGGCCATGGGCAAGTACGGCACCGACAAGCCGGACCTGCGCTTCGGCATGGAGTTCGTGGACATCGGTGACCTCGCCGCGACCGCGGAGTTCCGCGTCTTCCAGTCGGTGCTGGAGAGCGACGGCCTCATCAAGGGCATAACCGTCCCTGGGGGTACGTCGCTGTCGCGCAGCCAGATAGACGACCTGACCAAGTTCGTCAGTCGACATGGCGCGAAGGGCCTCGCGTGGATGCGCGTGACCGACGACGGCATCGACTCGCCCATCGCGCGGTTCTTCCCCGACGAGACGCTTGCCGCCCTGCCGGAGCGCATGGACGCGAAGCCGGGCGACATGCTCATGTTCGTCGCCGACACGCCAAAGGTGACGCACGAGGCTCTCGGGGCGTTGCGCTGCGAACTCGCGGAGAGGCTCGACCTCATCAGACCAGGCGCGTTTGAATTCGCCTGGGTCGTGGACTTCCCGTTGTTCCACCGCGACGAGGAGAACGACCGCTGGGCGTCGGAGCACCATCCCTTCACGCAGCCGCGTCCCGAGGATCTGCACTTGCTGGACAGCGATCCGTCGCAGGTGCTGTCCCTTGGCTACGACCTCTCCGTGAACGGCGAAGAGGTGTGGGGCGGCAGCATTCGTATCCACGACCAGGCTGTGCAGAGGAAGATCTTCGACCTCCTCGCCATCAGCGACGAAGACCAGAAGGACCGGTTCGGCTTCTTCCTGACCGCGCTGCAGTACGGCACGCCACCACACGGTGGCATCGCCTGCGGCCTGGACCGCCTGGTCATGTTGCTTGCCGACGAACCGTCTATCCGCGAGGTGATCGCGTTCCCGAAGACGCAGACGGGCACGTGCCTCCTCACCGATGCGCCGTCGGCCGTCCCGCAGGAGCAGCTGGACGACGTCCACATGATTCTCAACGCGCCGGACACCGACGACTGACGGGTAGCTGACATGGGCTTGCGGAGACGCGTCGCTCTTCTCATCGCCGTCGTTGCGATGGGGGCGCGTCTCCAGCACGCCGCCGCGTTGGTCCGTTACTTCGACGCCGACAATCCTGACGAGCCCATCGACGACATCCGCATCGTCGGCGCGCGGGAAATCAGCGAGAACGAAATCCTCAACGCCCTCGGTCACGGTCCCGACCACATCCAAACCGCTATCCGAGTGCTCAACGCGACGCTGCCGTACTTCGAGCGCGTCGACTGGCGCGTCGAGGAAGAGGCAGATTCCCGGGTGCTCGTGGTCGAGGTGGTCGAGCGGCGCACGTTGGATGCCCAGGGACGTCCGTCGATCGCCTTCGACCGCGTGTCGGGATGGTCGCTGGGGGTGGCGAACGACTGGTGGCGACGGGAGGACATCCGATCGGACCCGAAGGGCAGACTCTTTACAGAGCTCCGTTACGCGCTTGGGAGTGACCGGTGGCATCATCGTTACGGCGCGGAGTCGCAGTGGTTCGTCGCTGGCCGCTACGACGTGACGGCGACGGCGTTACGGCAGCGGTGGCTAGCATCGCACGATGTCGAGGTTATGCCGAACAACGCGGAGCAGACGTTCGTCGCCGTCGCCTATGCCGGTGACTACCGCGACTACTACGAGCGACTGGGGTCGGAACTGACTCTCCGTATCGCGGCGGACGACGAGCGCGATGTCCTCACGACCCGCGTTGTCGCCGAGAGGCATGCTAGCATGGACACTGCGAGCCGGTGGAGCCTGTTCTCTCCGCGCGGCGGCAGCGAGGCGAACATGCCGGCTACTCCCGGTCGTCTGCGCTCCGTCGCGGCGCGATACGACCGGGACCGCAGCAGCAGCGGCAAGTTCACCGAAGGGTGGGCGCAGACGCTCGCCGTCGAGCAGTCGCTTCCCGGGCTGGGTTCAGACTTCGCGTTCACGCGTGTGGAGTCGCACACGCGTGGCTTCGTCCGCCTGGGCGACAACTACGTCAACGCGCGGCTCCGGGTCGTCGTGACGGGTGGGTCGCCGCCGCTACAACGCCTCGCCATCTGGGGCGGGTCAGGTTCGCTACGGGGATATGGCCGACACGAACTCGTCGGCGCCAACGGGTGGCTGACGACGGTCGAGTACCGCCATCACCTGTTCGCGGGTTCGTTTGGTCTCGTGTTCGTGGACGCCGGGGGCGTATGGGGCTCTGATGTCCGTGACCCAATGACAGGAGTTCATGCCTCGTTGGGGTATGGGATTCTCCTGGAGAACGTGTTACGCGTGCGGCTCGCGCGCGCCCTGCGCTCTGACGCTCGGGCTCGCTTGCATGTCCGTTGGGCCCGCGCGTTCTAGCTAGTGGATTGGCAGCGCTGTGAGTGTTCCCGTAGTCGCGATCGTCGGCCGGCCCAATGTCGGCAAGTCCTCCCTGTTCAACCGAGTCGTTGGCAAGTTCGTAGCCGTGGTGGACGACATGCCCGGTGTCACCCGGGATCGCCTGTACGCCCCCGTCGAGTGGGGTGGCGCGTCTTTCCGCGTGGTGGATACGGGCGGCGTCATCCTCAACCCCGACGACCCGATGATCGACCAGGTTCGCGCACAGGTGGACGTCGCCGTACGCGAGGCAGCGCTCGTGTGGTTCGTGTTGGACGCCATCGAGGGCATCTCGCCGTCAGATCGCGTGCTGGCGGAGATGCTGCACCGCATCGACAAACGCACGATCGTGGTCGCGCACAAGGCGGACCACGAGGGCATCGAGATGAACGCCCCTGAGATGTACGAGTTGGGCTTCGAGGATCTGGCCCCGGTGTCCTCCATCCACAGGCGCGGGCTGCGCAACCTGATGGAGGCGACGGTCAAGTACCTGCCCACCGACGAGGAGCGCGGCGATGACGAGACGGAGGATGACGGCGTTCACCCGTTGCGCATCGCTATCGTCGGTCGCCCGAACGCGGGCAAGTCGTCCATCGTGAACGCGCTGACGGGTGAGGAACGCGTCATCGTCGACGACCGCCCCGGCACGACGCGGGACGCCATCAACGAGCAGTTCGAGTGGCAGAACGCGCCGTTTGAGCTCATCGACACGGCGGGAATGCGTCGCAAGGCCCGCATTGAGGACGGCGGCGTCGAGCAGCACTCCGTCCTGCGAGCCACGCGCGCCGTTCAGCAGAGCAATGTGTCGTGGCTGGTCTTGGACGTGACGCAGGAGATGTCTCACCAGGACAAGACCATCGCGGGATTCGTGGCGCGGTACGGCAAGCTGTGCATCCTCGTGGCGAACAAGTGGGATCTCGTCGAGAAGGAGAACGCCACCTTCAACGAGTATACGGAGTGGATTCAGCACGAGTTCCGCGCGCTGGACTATCTACCCATCGTGTTCACTTCCGCGGTGACGAAGCAGCGGATTGAGGCGTTGCTGGAACTCAGCCAGGAGCTGTACCGCACAGCGAGCACGCGCATCCCAACGCCGATGCTCAACGAGTTCCTCAAGGCGGTTACAATGGAGCAGAGCCCGCGAGCCATAGGCAGAGGGCGGCGGCCGACGCTGAAGTACATGACGCAGGCGGAGGTGCTGCCTCCGACGTTCGTGGTGTTCACGTCGTATCCGAAAGAGATTCAGCCGAGCTACGAACGGTACTTGATCCGCCGCCTGCGCGAGGAGTTCGACTTCGAGGGCGTGCCGATCCGCATGGTGTTCCGCGACTCGCGACCCGACAGCGCATCCCGGGCGACCCACTGATCGGCGCTGTTCTGAGAGGAAGAACAAGCAGATGGCGATAGCCACCGTAGACCACAGCATCGCCGACAGCGTAGCGTCCGTGCGCAGCAGCGTAGGCGTCTTCGACCTGTCCGGCAGAGGTAAGCTCCGCGTGACCGGCTCGGAACGCGCGACATGGCTGCACGGCATGGTCTCGAACGATGTCGAGGGGCTGAGCGTCGGGCAGGGCAACTACGGGACGATACTGACAGACCGTGGCAAGATGCTCGGGGACTACCTCCTCGCCATGCGTGACCAGGATCTGCTGCTAGACACCGAGCCAGAGACCGGCGTCGCTTTGGCGGAGCGTCTCGACCGATTCCTTATATCCGAGGACGCCGCGATCCACGTCGAGTCGGACGCGTGGGCGCTGTACGGCGTCGCTGGCCCGAAGGCGGCCGACCACATCGCGTCGGCGCTTTCGGTGGACGTCGCGACGCTGGACGAGCACGCGTCAGTAACAGCCGCGACCGGGTGCGGGGACGTGACCGTCGTCTGCCGCAACCGCACCGGAGAGATGGGGTACGACGTCTGGACGGCGGCAGAGAACGGCGAAGCGGTCTGGAACGCGCTAAGCAGCGACATCCCCACGGTCTCCGCAGAGGGGCTGGAGGCGCTGCGCATCGAAGCCGCGATTCCGCGCTATGGCCTGGACACCGACGAAGACATCATCCCGCTCGAGGCCAGCCTGTACAACGCCATCGACTGGGAGAAGGGCTGCTACGTAGGGCAGGAGATCGTCGCCCGCATGCACTACCGAGGACATCCCAACAAGCTGCTCGTCGGGCTGCGGTTCGATGGCGCGCCCGAGGTGGCGCTACGCGCGGAGCTGTTCGGGGCGGACGCCGAGAACGACGACGGCAAGGCGAAGGGGTTCGTGACTTCCATCGCCCACTCGCCGACGCTCGACGCCACCATCGCTCTTGCGTATGTCCGTACGGCGTTGACCGCTTCTGGCTCCCGCGTCCGCGTCGATACGACACACGGGGTCGCATGCGCTGAGGTCGTCGAGACGCCGTTTGTGCCGACCGCCTTCGCCAAAGTCACGGCGCCCTAGCCCATGCCACGCGTAGCGTACTTCACGCACCAGGACGCGGATATCGCGGCCGAGCTTACACGCCACGCGCCGCCGGGTGTCGTCCTCTCGACGCACGCCATGTCCCTGCCTGACGAGGAAAAGGCGACCATTGTCGCCGACGTCGACTACCTTATCCTGTTCCCGGGACGCATTTCGGAGCCCGTGTTGCGCGCCGGGACAGGCGTGCGGCTGATTCAACTCGTCAGCGCAGGCTTTGAGCACATGCCACTGGACCTGTGTGCGGAGTTGGGCATCCCGGTCGCGAACAACGGCGGCACGAATTCCATAGATGTGGCCGAGCACACGCTGGCGCTCATCCTGGCGCAATACAGGCGTATGGCAGAGCTCGGCCGCAGGATGCGCGAAGACCCAACGGTGGACCTGCTGGACGTGCTGGAGCCGCCCGTGGCGGGATCGACGTACACCATCAACAGCAAGACCGTGGGCATCGTCGGGCTCGGAAACATCGGTGTGAGGGTAGCGCGGCTGCTGAGAGCGTTTGGCGCCGAGGTCGTCTACGCCGACGCGGCGCCTGCCGACGCCACGCGAGACACGCGGCTCGGAGCGCGCCGCGTCACACTCGACGAGCTACTGACCGTGTCCGACGTGGTAACGCTCCACGTGCCGTTGGCGCCATCCACGGATCGCCTCCTCGGCGCGACCGCCTTCGCGCGCATGAAACCTTCCGCCATTGTAGTGAACACGTGCCGAGGTCGCGTGATCGACGAGGTTGCGCTTATCGACGCCCTCGGCTCCGGCGAAATCGCTGGAGCGGCGCTGGATGTCTTAGAGCAGGAGCCGCCCGCCGCGGACAACCCACTGCTGCGGATGGACAACGTCACGCTGACGCCACACACGGCAGGCGTCACGTTCGACACGTGGGCGCGGCGTGGCGAGTTCATCTTCGAGAACATCGCGCGCGTCGAGCGTGGCGGGCATCCCCTCGCTCTGGTATCCGCCGGGTAAAGCACGGTGTTGCCCCGGGTCTCGCCTCCCTGCCAGAATGTCGCCAGTCTGTCCCTGCTGACGCCGTCCTGTCGGAGACCGCCATGCTCCTCGCCGTCTTGCCCTACCTTGTGGCCGTCGTGGCCGTGGTCGCCCTACTGTCCGTGTCTGCGCGGAGGGCGTGGGCGCGACCGACGCCCGCTGATGTCTTCACGGACCACATGGTCTTGCAGCGTGACGTCAACGCCCCGGTGTGGGGAAAGGCCGCTCCCGGCGAGTCCATCGCTGTCGAGGTGGCGGGCGCCGTGGCGGAGGCCGTCACAGACGACAGTGGTTCCTGGCGAGTCCATCTGCCCAAGCTCTCGGCTGGTGGGCCGTACGATATGGTCGTGCGAGGCAAGGACTCCGTGACGTTTCAGAACGTCATGGTCGGCGAGGTGTGGATAGCGTCGGGCCAGTCGAACATGCAGTGGCCGATGTCCGCATCCATGCGATCCGAGGAGTTCATCGCTGAGGCGAACGACGCGGACCTGCGTCTATTCACATGCCCCAACGTGATGCAAGACGAACCCGTGGAGCGCGTGGACGGCTCGTGGACGCCCTGCGCGCCGCAATCTGTGTTCGGGTTCAGCGCCGTGGCGTACCACTTCGGGCGCCGCCTCCGCGAGGAGCTAGGCGTGGCAGTGGGGCTCATCAACGCATCGTGGGGTGGCTCGTGGATCGAGGCGTGGATCAGTCGCCCGACGCTGGAGTCGGACGAGGCGTTCGCGCCCGGGCTACAGCGCTACGAGAACGCGTTGAGCGCGTATGAGCTCGCCTTGGCAGACATGAACCGACGTCGGCACGACTACAAGGTGGGCATGCGCGACGCGATCCAGGGGGGCGGCGAGTTCCCGGCGGACCCCGGGGAGCCTGGTGACCCGCGTGACGGCGTAAATCGCCCGTCAGGGATGTACAACGGCATGATCCATCCAGTCGTGCCGTACGGACTGCGTGGAGCCTTGTGGTACCAGGGCGAGTCGAATGCGATCAGCCGCCAGTCGTGGGCATACCGCGGTCTGCTCCACGCTCTCATCAACGACTGGCGTAGTCTTTGGGGCCTCGGGTCGTTCCCCTTCCTCGTCGTACAGCTTCCCGATTGGCTGATGGCGCCGGAGCTCCCGGCGGACGACATGTGGGCGGAAATGCGCGAGTCGCAAGCGGCGGCGTTGGAGCTTGAGAACACGGGGCTCACCGTTACTCTGGACATCGGCGACGCGGACGACATCCACCCAACGAACAAGCACGATGTAGGCGAGCGCCTCGCCCTTAACGCCCTTCGCATCGCTTACGGACACGACATACTGGACACCGGCCCCACGTACGCGAGCATGGAGATCGCGGACGCGGCCATCACTATCGGATTCGAGCAGGTTGGCACCGGCCTGGTCACAACAGGCGGCGAGCCGCTGACGGGGTTCACTATCGCCGGCAGCGACCGAGTCTTCCACTGGGCCGAGGCCCGCATCGACGGAGACAAGATCGTGGTGCGCAGCGACTCGGTGCATCATCCGAAGGCGGTTCGGTACGCGTGGGCGAGCAACCCCACCTGCAACCTGACGAACGACTCGGGTCTGCCCGCGCCTCCCTTCCGCACGGACGATTGGCCGGGCATCACTGACGGGATTCTATAGGCTATCTGGTTGAGTATGCGGGGCGCGTGACGGTATCTCTATAGTGTCGCCTCGTAGTCCCTCACCCGGACAAGCCCATGCCGTCGCGTACCCGCGTCCTCGTTATCGCGCTTCTACTCTCGCCCTTCGCCGCCCGCGGCCAGGTGGATTGCGGCACGTGGTCCCTGCACGCGCCGCAGCCCGCGTTCCAGGGCGCCGAGTTGCGATCCGCCCCCGCCGCGAGGCCGGCGAACGTCGGCGACAAGGAGACGCTATTTACCCACATACCACGCGCGGCGGAAACCGCGACGCTACGACACGTGGGAGAGCACGCCAGCTTCTGGGTCGCGGATGCTCACGCCAACATCCCTCCGCTGGCGCGCATCAGAGCGTTGGCGACGGAATTCGACGACGTCATCTACCCGAAGGTGCGCGCGTGGTTTGGGAGCGAATGGCTGCCAGGCGTGGACGGCGACAGCCGCGTCACCTTCTTCGTGCACGATATCGAGGCGAACAACGTCGCGGCGGGCTTCGGCGGCTATTTCTCCCAGGTCGACGAGTTCCCACTCGAGCGCGAGAGCAACGCGCGGGAGATTCTCTATCTCGACGCCTTCGCCATTCGCGACTACGACTGGTTCCGCCTCATCAACCTCGTCGCGCACGAGTTCACGCACCTCTTGAACTGGCACGAGCGCGGCGGATCGACGGATGAGCGGTGGCTCGAGGAGGGACGCGCGGCGTACGCGGAGTGGGCGACCTACGGCAACATTCACAACGGCTTCGTGGACACGTTCCTGGGCAGTCCCGCGCGGTCGCTCACGTCGGACAACAGCTTCAGCACGTGGTACGGCGCAAGCTTCCTCCTGCTCATGTATCTGCACGACCACTTTGGGGGCAGAGCTTTCGCGGAGGCGTACGGGCGCGTGCCTCTCCGTGGCGCCGATGCGATCAACGCCGCGCTCGCGGAGGCGGGTAGGACGGAACGCGTGGCGGACATCCTCCCGCACTGGGCGCTGGCGAACCTCCTCAACAACAGAGCTCGCACGCCCCTCGGCGGTTACCGGTCCATCGCGGCTGTCCACCGAATACCCGCTGCTCGGGTCACGAAGCGCACGTCGTACCCGTCTGCTGGCGCGTTGCTTGTCCGCGAGTGGGCGGTGGCGTACACGGAATTCCGAAGCGCCCCTGCGGGGGTCGTGACGTTCCGCACCGATGGGGAAGGTAGCGCCCCGTACACCGCGCACGTCTGGCGCGCCCGCACGCGGGACTACCTGCCGCTAGAGATCGGGGACGACGGCGCCGCGTGGTTGCGCGTCGACGACGCGGACCCCGGGGAGACGTACACGCTTGTATTGACGTCCCAGGCGCCACAGCGCGTGGCGTACCGCGTCGAGCAAGGCGGCGACGTCGGGGTCGGTGTGGATCCTCCAGCGCCAGCCGCCGCCCCCACGGTGACGCGACTGCGCGCCGACGCTCTCATACCGCCTCGACGCGCCGCGGCAGGAGCAATAACGCCCATAGGATCGCTGCCGACGTCCGCCGTCCTGCGCCACATCGCCGTGACGGACGCGGACGTCTGGGCGCCCGCAGGTTGGGGCGTCGCGCGATTCGACAGGTCAGATCCGGCTGCGCTGACGCTCGTGGACATCCTCCCCACGCAGGACGAGGCGCACGATGTCGCCACGGACGGCGACACGCTCTTCGTAGCCGAGGACAGCGCGGGCGTCGGCCTCTACGACGCAAGGACGGGCGCGCCGCTCGCCCGCGCGAACCACGGCGGCCGGGCAGCGCTCGTGACCGTCCACGGCGACCACATGTTCGTGCTGAATGCCCGCACCGGCCTGCGCGCGTACGATGTGTCCGACCCGGCCGACCCGCAGCTCATGCAGTCGCTATTCTCGGGCACGGGTCACTTCCTGAGAGCCCTCAACGGCAAGCTATACGTGAGCGACGGCGGCGAAGGCTTCCGCATCTTCGCGCTCGACGCCATGCCGGCGATGCCGCTGGAGGGACTCCTAGAGCTGCTGGTGTTCGGCGCCGCCCCTCACGCGGGGACGGTCTGGGGCGGGTCGGGTGACGTCCTGGTGGGCATTGAGCCGATCGGGGGTAACGACATCAGCGTGAGGACGCGCCACCGAACCACGGGCCGCCCTCGCGACGTCGTGTCGCGGGGAGAGGAACTGCTCGTCGCCGAGGGCGAGGCGGGGTTCCGCATCGTGAACGTCAGGCGCGCCCCAAGCACCGTGTCGCGCGTCCTGACCCCCGGCCCGGCGCACGCCGTGGCGACTGCCGGCGCCTGGGCCTACGTCTCGAGCGGTGTGGGTGGTCTCACGGTGGTGAACGTCGCGAACACGTCCGCTCCGTACATCGCGTCGCACGTGGACGCGTCCGGGCGAGCAGGACAGGCGGTTGGCGCGGGCGGGCGTGTCTACATGGCGAACGGGCCGGGCGGCCTGGCCGTGGCCGACAGATCGGGCGCGCTAGCGCACGTGCGCACGCAGGGAGACGCACAGGGCGTCGCGGCACGGGCCGACGTGGCGTATGTGGCGACGACCGCCGGGCTCGAAGTGGTCGGTCTCGCGAACATCGCGGCGCCGGTCGTGGCGGCTCCGGCGCCTGTCCCTGGGACACCGGCCGGGATCGCGCTCAGTGACGACGGATCCACGGCTTATGTGGCGGCGGGCGACGTTGTCGTGTTCGGCGTCGCGGGTGGGACGCCCCAGCGTGGTCGAACCGTGTCCATTGCTGGATCGGCGATCGGCGTGACTGCGGCCGGCGACCTGCTGGCGGTCGCCGCGTCGGAATCTGGTTTCGAGCTGTACGACATCACGACCCCAGCGGCGCCGCAGTTCCGCGCGCGTGTCAGCGACCCGCGGAACGCTCGCTCGATCGTCAGACACGGCGACAATCTCCTCGTGGGAGCGGGCGAGGACATCTACGTCTACGACGTGGCGAACCCACGCCGGCCCGTCGAGATCGCGCGCTGGACCGCCCAGTTCGACGTCCGCGCGCTCGCAACGCGGGACGGCCGGGTCTTCGCTGGCGGCGAAACGACGGTCGCCGGGTGGGACGCGCGTGACGCGGCGGCGCCTGCCCTGCTGTTCCGCGAGAGGTCGTTCCGATGGGTGACGGGCGTCGCGCTGGAGGGCGCGAGGCTGTACGTGTCCGACGTGGATCGCGTGCGCGTCTTTCGGCGCGAGGACGACGGCGCCCTCTACGTTGCCGACCCGGTCACGTTGGGTCAACCGCCGGTTGAGCCACGCGCGGCGTACGTTACGAGCGTCGGTCAGAGCTACCCAAATCCCTTCAACCCGGAGGCGTGGATTCCGTTCGACCTTGCCGGCATGTCGCAGGTGGAGGTGTCCATCTACGACGCAGCCGGACGACTGGTCAGGGCGCTCGACTCGCGGATCGTGGACCGAGGGCGTTACGCCACGAGGGGTCGCGCCATACACTGGGACGGTCGTGACACCGTAGGGAACACGGCGTCTGCCGGCGTGTATTTCTACCGGTTCAGGGCGACGGACGTCGCCGACGGCGTCTCGTTCGAGTCGACCGGTCGTATGGCCTTGGCCCCCTAGTCCTCGGCGACGCCGCCAAACTCGATGTATCCGAACGCGTCCGAGGCGTGGAAGTTGTAGCGGCCAATCGTGGACCACGCGGTCATCTCTCGCCCGGTCGCGCTCGGGGAGCGGTCGATGCGATAGAAGTTCGCGCGCCACACATCACCGACACTCGGCGGCAACTGCGCTGCCTCGCCGAACTCCGCCATCGGCATCGCGATCTCTACGGCCCAGCCGTCCTTGCCCCGCTTCACGGCGTGCTGGATGCCCGCCATCGTCCAGTCGCGCAGCAGCCAGTGCTTGTCGTGGTTGATGACGAAGGCGTCGAAGAGCGTGTTCAGCGGGTTCCACTCGAGCTCGTAGTACGTCCTCTGGTCGTCGTTCGCGTCGATGAAGACCTCGACGACTTCTTCCTCCCACAGGTTCGCGTCACGCACGGTCAGGCGCGCGTTTGTGGGGCCGTCGTCACGGCACGCGAAGGCAACGAAGAGGTACTCCGGCGTCCACGCCAAGCTCAGGCGCGTGGGTCTCTCTGGCGCGTCGCCGGTCGCGGCGTCGTTGAGGTCGGCCGTCACGGCCAGCGCCCACCCGCCGTCCGTCAGGTCGCCGTCGATCTCGATGATCGGGCCGGGTTCTGGTAGGGCAGGTATGACGATCCGCGCAGGCCCCAGAGCGCCAGAGTCGGCGACGAGAGCAAACGCGGCCAGGCCGGTCAGCACATACGGTGTGGCGCGCATGGGTGTCTCCTCGGCTCGACAGGTGCGTGTCGATGCGAGGGTTATACAGGCGGCGCGCGGCACGGGCAACGACACGGTCAGCCTGGGTAGGCGTAGGCGGCCTGCGCGTTCGTCGTCAGGATGTCCTCTATCCACTCCGCCGGTATTCCCGCCTCCGTCGCGGCGGGGAGGAAGTCGTCGGAGAGGTATGTGAACGGGCGAATGTCGCCGCCCTTCTCCTCACCGACGTGGTACCAGCCCGAGTCCTGGGAGAGCAGCAGGCGCGGCCCCATGCCCTGCTCTCGCGCCCAGCCGACGAGATCCACATGGAACTCGGCGGGACGCCACCCGATGGCGTCGTACTCGACCCACCCGCCAGCGTCGGCAATCGCCTTGTGGTGCTCACGGTCAGCTTCGCTCTCGGCGTGCACGAAGATGTACCGACCTGGGTCGACCTGCTCCTCTAGGAGCAAGTCCACCGTCTCTCTCGCTGCGATGCCGTGGCCCGTGTGACATGCGATGGCGAGACCGGTGCGCTTGTGCGTTCGAGCCGCCGCGCGCACGATCTTCTGCTGGATTTCGATGAGGGAGCCGGGGTTCACGGCTATCTTGATGAAGCCGGGGTGGACGTCCGTGCCGTCGATGCCGTGTTCCACTTCGCGCGTCCACTCGTCCGCGATCTCATCGACCGACTGCGTGAACGCGCGGGCGGGCAGATACGGCTCCTTGTACCAGCCCGTCGTCGTGAGGATATGCAGGTCCGCGTCCTCGGAGCAGCGGCGCAGTAGTTCCACATCGCGGCCGATGTACGCCGGGGTGCAGTCGACGAACGAGTCGAATCCCCGATCCTTCACCTCGTGAAGCAGCGGCATGAGCAGTCCGTGCACCTCGTCCGCGTCCCAGCGATGCGGCCCCGTCTTGTCCGCGCCGACGAAGTCGACCATTACGTGCTCGTGGGCGAGGACGCGGCCGAACTCGGCGGGCGAGATCGGGCCTCTCACGGTCATGACGGTCGCCATGCGATGCTCCGACGTGTGGGAGTACAGGTGGTAGGATGTGCGCGCGGGCGAGCCGTGGCCCGCCCGCGGTGACGTCTATGCGGACTGGGTGAAGTGGATGACCTTGTTCACGGCGTCGAGCATGGCTTTCGCGCTGGCCTCGATGATGTCCATGCTCGCGCCAACGCCGACGTAGTGACCACCCTCGTACGCCACGCGCACCGTCACCTCACCGAGCGCGTCCTTGCCACCGGTAACAGCGTGGATCGTGTAGCTGTCAACGGTGACCTTCACGCCCGTGATGCGCTCGATGGCCTTGTACAGGGCGTCCACGGGGCCGTCGCCGCTGTCGGCGGCCTGCAGCGCTTCATCGTCGCGCCGTAGCCCGACGGTTGCCGTCGGCACCAAGTTCGACCCGCTCAGCACTTGCAGGAAGTCGAACTCGTACACCCGTGGGAACGACGTGAGTTCGTCCTTGACGATCGCTTCCAGGTCGGCTTCGGTGACGTCCTTCTTCTTGTCCGCGACCTCCAGGAACCGCTCGTACGCCTGGTCGAGTTGGTCGTCGGCGACCGTGAAGCCGAGCTCCTCGATGCGATGCCGCAACGCGCGACGGCCGGAGCGCGCCGTCAGGACGAGGGTGCTCTCGGAGATGCCCACGTCCTCGGGGTTCATGATCTCGAACGTCTCGCGGTTCTTGAGAAACCCGTCCTGGTGGATGCCCGAACTGTGCGCGAACGCGTTGGCGCCCACGATGGGCTTGTTCGCTGGCACGGGCATGTTCATCAGCCGCGCGACGCGCTTGCTGATCGGCACGATCTCCGTCGAGTTCACTTCGGTGTGGACATCGCCGAAGTAGTTCGAGCGTGTCTTGATCGCCATGACGCACTCTTCGAGCGACGTGTTCCCCGCGCGCTCGCCGACGCCGTTGACGGTGCACTCGATCTGCCGCGCGCCGTTGTGCACGGCGGTGATGGAGTTGATCGTCGCCATGCCCAGGTCGTCGTGGCAGTGCACGCTGATGACGGCGTCGTTGATGTTCGGCACTTTCTCGAACAGCAGACGGATGAGGGCGCCGAACTCCTCCGGCACGGCGTAGCCGACCGTGTCGGGAATGTTGATGATCGTCGCGCCCGCCTCGATGGTCGCGGCGACGACGTCGCACAGGTACGCCGGGTCGGTGCGTGTCGCGTCCATTGGGGAGAACTCGACCACGTCGATGAGCGACCGCGCGTGTTCGACCGCTCGGACGGCGATCTTGAGCACGTCGTCGCGGCTCTTGCGCAGCTGAGACTCGACGTTGATGTCCGACGTGCCGATGAACGTGTGAAGGCGCGGCCTCTCAGCGTGCCGTATGGCGTCGGCGGCGGCCTTGATGTCGCCGTCGACGGCCCGCGCGAGGCCGCAGATCTCCGGGCCCTTCACCTCGCCCGCGATGCGGCTGACCGCCTCGAAGTCGCCGGGCGACGAGACCGGGAAGCCTGCCTCGATGACGTCCACATTCAGCCGCGCGAGGTGGTGCGCGACCTCGAGCTTCTCATGCAGGTTCAGTTGCGCGCCGGGAACCTGCTCGCCGTCGCGCAAGGTCGTGTCGAAGATGTGGACGCGGTTGCTGTCGCTTGTGCCGTCGTTCGTGGCGCCAATGCCGGGTTCGTCACCCATTCGTCTAGTCCCTCTCGCGGAGTGGGCGCGGGGTCCGCGCGCCGCCCAGGAATCGTAGTTCGCTAAGTTCCGGTTCGTCCCGCTCAGTCAGCTGAGTAAGTCCCACGGACGCCTCACCCCCTTCCGGTGTTGGATGGCTTCCGGCCATCGTGCGACGTTAAGACGCCACCTGACGCACGGCAATCGATGCGGAGGAGTCCCCCGCCTTCACGTCCTTGGAGAACGCGCCATCTGCCGGTTCGGCGGCGAATTCCGTGGCCAGCGTCTCGGACATGACGTAGTCGCGGTGCGCTTCGAACGCCACGACAACGTCGTCGTCGCCTGCCAAGGACAGAGCGATGCGATCCGCCACGTGGAAGCCGGCTTCCTTGCGCATCGCCTGGATGCGGTTTACGAGTTCCCGCGCCAAACCCTCTCGCGCCAGGTCTGGCGTCACCGCAGTGTCCAGGGCAACGAAGGCGCCCGCCTCCGAGACCACGGCATATCCGTCGCGGCTCTGCAACGACACGTCCACGTCGTCTGCGTCGATGGTGAACGTCCCAGCGTCGGTCGTCACGCGCGCTTCACCGCTGGAGCGCAGGGCGGCCTGCAAGGCCTCGCCATCCATCGCCGCGATGCCCTTGGCAACCGCTTGCACCGACTTGCCGAACTTCGGCCCCAGCGCGCGGAAGTTCGCCTTCGCCTCGTAGCCAGCGTACTCCGAGAGGTCGTCCGCCCACTCGGTCGCCTTGACGTTCAACTCGTCCAGGACGGCGTCGCGCAGACCTTCGAGACGCTCGCGCTGCGTCTCCGTCAGTCCCCCTACGACGATCCGCGACAGCGGCTGGCGAGTGCGGATCTTGCTGTCGTTACGCGCGGCGCGACCCATCGTGACGACGCGCCGCGTCAGGCTCATCGCCTCCTCGAGCTCGGTGTCGATGAGCGCGTCGTCGGGCGTCGGGAAGTCCGTCAGATGCACGCCCGCTGGAGCGTCCGTGTCAGACGACTTCACGAGGTTCTGGTACACCGCCTCGGAAACGAACGGGGCGAACGGCGCCAGCAGCCTCGAGACGCCGACGAGCACCTCGTAGAGCGTCGCGAACGCAGCGCGCGTGTCTTCGGCGTCCGACGAGCCCCAGAAGCGGTCGCGCCCACGTCTTACGTACCAGTTGCTCAGCTCGTCCGCGAACGCCTCGATGCCGCGCGCCGCCTGCGTGATCTGGTATTCGTCCATCTGCTCGCGCACTGTCCGCGCAAGGCTGTTGTAGCGGGACAGCACCCACCGGTCCATGAGCGGTCGGTCAGCGGGAGCAGGCGCGTCCGCCGTCGGGTCGATGTCCTCCGCGTTCGCGTAGAGAACGAAGAAGCCGTACACGTTGTAGAGCGTGCCGAGGAACTTCTTGAGCGATTCGCCGACGGTCTCTTCGCTGAATACCCGTTGCTGCCACGGAGGCGCGACGGTGTAGAAGTACCAACGCGTCGCGTCGGCCCCGTGCTTGTCCAATACGGACCACGGATCGACCATGTTCCCGCGCGTCTTGCTCATCTTCAGCCCGTCGGCGCCTAAGACGAGTTCCAGGCACAGGCAGTTGCGGTAGGCGACCTCGTCGTAGAGGAAGGCGCCCGTCGCCAGCAGGCTGTAGAACCAGCCACGCGTCTGGTCGATGGCTTCCGAGATGAAGTCCGCCGGGTACGCCTGCTTGGCCAGGTCACCGTTCTCGAACGGCGCGTGCCATTGCGCGGTGTGCGCGGAGCCAGAATCGAACCACGCGTCGGCTACCTCCGGCACGCGTCGCATGGTCCCATCGCACTCGCCGCACGCCATCTCGACGGCGTCGATGTATGGACGGTGCAGTTCGATGTCCGCAGGCGTGTCGGGGGCTGCCTCGCGCAACTCGTCGATGCTGCCGAAGCAACGCGCGTGGTTGCACTCCGTGCACCGCCAGATGGGCAACGGCGTGCCCCAGTAGCGTTCGCGCGAGATCGCCCAATCGATGTTGTTCTCGAGCCAGTCGCCGAAGCGGCCGTCCTTGATGTGCCCAGGATGCCAACTGACGGTCTGGTTCAAGGCGACCATGCGTTCCTTGTACGCCGTGGTGCGGACGAACCACGATGCGCGAGCGTAGTAGAGCAGAGGCGTGTCGCACCGCCAGCAGAAGGGATAGTCGTGCTTGTACGTCTCAGAGCGCAGCATCTGCCCGCGCGACTGCAAGTCGTTGATGATCGCGGGATCGGCATCCTTCACGAATTGGCCTGCCCACGGCTCAACGGCGTCGACGAACGCGCCTTCCGTGTTCACGAGTTGCACGACGGGCAAGCCGTGTTCGCGACCGATGTCATAGTCGTCCTGCCCGAACGCCGGCGCAAGATGGACAATGCCCGTGCCGTCATCCAGCGTCACGAAGTCCGCCGCGACGACGTAGTACGCCTTCTCGCGGGGCTTCGCGAAGTCGAACAGCGGCTCATAGTCGACGCCGACGAGTTCGGAGCCCTTCACCGATCCGACGACCTCGTATCCCTCCTCCTCGCTCAGGACGCGTTGCACAAGCGCCTTTGCCACGATCCACGTTTCGTCCCCGTGCTGGACGCGCGCGTATTCCGCGTCGGTCTTGACGGCTAGAGCGACGTTAGACGGCAGCGTCCATGGCGTCGTCGTCCACACAAGGAAGTACGTGTTCGGTTCCTCCGCTAGTCGGAACTTCACGTATGCGGACGGGTCCTCGGTCTCAGCGTATCCCTGCGCGACCTCGTGGCTCGACAGCGCCGTGCCGCAACGCGGGCAGTAAGGGACGACTTTATGCCCCTGATAGAGCATGTCCGCGTCCCAGTACTTCTTCAGGATGGACCACACGGACTCGATGTAGTCGTTGTGGAACGTGACGTACGGATCGTCCATGTCCACCCAGAAGCCGATGCGCTCCGTCGTCTTGCGCCAGTCCTGCTCGTAGGCGAGGACGCTCTCCTTGCACTTTTCGACGAACTCGCGGATGCCGTACGCCTCGATCTCTTCCTTGCCGTCCAGGCCCAGCGCCTTCTCGACCTCGATCTCGACGGGCAGACCGTGCGTGTCCCACCCGCCTTTGCGATGGACTTGATGCCCCGTCATCGTCTTGTAGCGGCAGATGACGTCCTTCATGACGCGCGCCAGAACGTGGTGCACGCCGGGCTTACCGTTCGCGGTCGGCGGCCCTTCGAGAAACACGAACGGCTGGCATCCGTCGCGATGCTCGACCGACCGGCGGAACATGTCCTGCTCGCGCCATAGCTCGAGCACTCCCTGCTCGAGCTCTGGGAAGTTCAGTCGCGTGTTTACCTGCTGAAACCGCTCACCCATGCGTCGTATCTCCGCTGCTGTCCGCTCCGTCAGAATCTGCCAATAGAAAAGCCCACCATCACCTGGCGGGTGACGATGGGCTTTTCCGAATTCGATAGGACTCGTATGTCAGTCCGTGCCGCGCCCATGGCCTCCCGCGATGCCGCCCCCAATAAGGGGCAGGCTAAGGCTAATCGACGTAATTCGTATAGCGGCGCGGCCGGAAAAACAGCCACGTGCCAGGGCGTCGTGCCTTGTAGCGGAGGAGGACATAGCGACTCCGTTCGACGGTCATTCCGCCGTCTGAGAGCGTCGTCACGCAGACGCGCTCAACATGGCTACGTTACCATAGGGCGGGCCCGGCGTCAAGGCTGATAGACCTTGGGAGACGGGCGTCCACGACCACCAAGCCGCCATCCGTAGCGCCTACGGGTACCTACGCTATCGTTCGCCGCCGGGAGGAACTTTACCTACATGATGGGCGCACGCGGGCAGGCCGGAGCCAGAGACTCCGTCCTCGCGTACACGGATTCCACCACCGACGACATGCGCATGCTCCGCAGCGACATCTGGGGCAACGAAGCGCACACGCTCATGCTGGGCAAGCAGGGGATCGTCCCAGCAGACGACGTGCGCGCCATCCTCGCCGCCCTGCAAGAGGCGCGTCGCGAGGCCGACGCTGGTGAGTTCGTCATGGACGCGCGCTTGGAGGACGTCCACATGAACGTCGAGGCGTACGTCAGTCGCGTAGCCGGGCCGCAGTCCGGCGGGCGTATGCACACAGCGCGGTCGCGGAACGACCAGGTTCTCACCGACGCGCGCATGACGATCCGCGAGGAGCTGCTCGACCTCGAGGCTGGCGTGTGTGCGCTGGCAGACGCCTTTCTCGACCGCGCGACGGAACACGGCGACATCGTCATGCCCGGCTACACGCACACACAGCACGCGCAGCCGATCACGCTGGGGTTCTGGGCGTCGGCGTACGCGGCGCTCTTCGTGGAGGATCTGCGGCGCCTGAACGCGGCCTACGCCACGGTGAACCGCAACCCCCTGGGCGCCTGCGCCCTCGCCGGCACGGACTTCGGTATCGACCGCGATCTCACCGCGCGGCTCATGGGGTTCGATTCCGTTGACGAACACGCCCTCTCCGTCATTTCCAACCGCGACTTCATCCTCGAGACGCTCTTCGCGCTGTCCATGCTGATGACGAACCTGTCCCGGCTCGCAGGCGAGATCGTGTACGGCACGTCGTACGAGTTCGGCATGTGGACACTGGATGACTCGTACGCGATGGGTAGCTCCATCATGCCGCAGAAGAAGAACCCGGATGTCGCGGAGATGGCGCGCGCGCGGGCAGCGAACGTCTGCGCCAACCTGCAGTCAGTGCTGTCTATCCTGAAGGGGCTTCCGCTCGGATTCCACAGCGACATGCAGGAGGACAAGCCACCTCTGTGGCGAGCTCTCGACACCACCGCGCCCACCGTCGACATCATGACGGAGGTCGTGCGCACGATGGCGCCGGACGCGGATCGCATGTTGGACCTGACCTACGGGAACTTCTCCACGGCGACGGAGCTTGCTAACTACCTCACGCGTGAAGTGGGCGTCCCGTTCCGAGAGGCGCACGATGTCGTCGGCAAGCTGGTCATGGAGCTTGTCGAGCGGAAGGCGACGTTCCGTGACGTCGAGCTGTGCGCGGAAATCCTCGCAACGCAAGGTCGTGGCGTTGGCGTTGATACGCTGAAGGATGTCTTAGATCCTGCGGCGGCCGTGTCTCGAAACCGCAGCGCGGGAGGCACTTCGCCGACATCCGTGGTGGCGATGGTCGAGCGTCTACGGGGCGAGGTCGATGCGGGCCGATCGGACACCGCCTCGCGCCGCGGGCGCGTGCAGGACGCCCGCGAGACAACGGCAACGAGCGTAGGCGGCATCATCGGTGGCGCGAGCATCGCAGAAGCGTTGGCTGACTCTGGCTGAGGCGAGCACTTGCGCAAACCCCTCGCGCGCCTGATCCTGATGGCGTGCCTCGTCGCGGCGACCGGATGCGGGAGACTGCCCCACGCGAGCATTTACTGGGGAGGCTTCGAGCTGGGCGCGACGGGACACACACGACTGTCGTTGGACCCAGAGGCGTCCAAGCGACCGAAGGTGCTGACGATAAGTTACGCGGGGGCGCCGGTGGACTCCTTCGTTCGCGTGACGAATCGCGACACCTCTCGCGCGCTGATAGCTCGCGTCGTGGCTCCGCAGGAAGACGCGGCTGGGTCAGGACTCAGCGCCGCCGCCGCCCGCCGCCTGGGCATGGGCGAGAGATCCACTGGGGCGGCGTACGTCGAGGAGATCGTCGCGCAGGTCGGCCCTGCCTCGTGGTATGGCAAGGCGTTTCACGGGCGGCCGACGGCAAGCGGCGAACGGTACGACCAGAACGCGATGACCGCCGCGCACCGTTTTCTGCCGTTTGGGACGCGGGTGCGCATCACCAACGAGAAGACGGGGACGACGGTGGCGGTACGCATAAACGACCGCGGTTCGTTCATCAAGGGCCGCATCGTAGACGTGTCGAAGGCGGTCGCGGAACGTCTAGGGTTCCGCCAGCAAGGCATCGCGATCGTGCGCCTCGAAGTGATACGGGAGCCGTAGAACCCACATGACGAATCCGGTCATCGTGCCACTCGATACCCCCGATCTGGAAGCGACGCGCCGTCTCCTGGACGCGCTGTCACCGTCTGTCGACCACTTCAAGGTCGGCAAGCAGCTCTTCACCGCCGTCGGGCCGAGCGCTGTCGAGTTGGTCCATTCCTACGGCAAGCGCGTCTTCCTGGACCTGAAGTTCCACGACATACCCAATACCGTCCAGCACGCCGCGGCCTCTGCCGCTGGCTTGGGCGTGTGGATGCTGAACGTGCACGTGGCAGGCGGGTCGGCGATGCTCCGTGCGGGTCGCGAGGGCGCTGGCGACGAGATGCTCCTGATCGGCGTGACCGTCCTGACAAGTCTCGACGACGACCTGTGGACGGAAGTCCACGGTGAAGGCTCTCTGGCTGTCGGCGATCAGGTGTCGCGTATGGCGCGGGTGGCCGAGGCGTCCGGCCTTGATGGCGTTGTGGCCTCGCCGCGTGAGATCGCGCGCATACGTGACGTCTGTGGCGCCACCTGCCAGATCGTCACGCCAGGCGTGCGACCGTCCGGCTCTGACCACGGAGATCAGCGGCGAGCGATGACCCCAGGGCAGGCCATCGCGGCGGGCGCCGACTACCTCGTCATAGGTCGTCCCATCACGCAGGCGGACGATCCAGCCGAGGCCACCAGGGCGATACTCGAGGACGTAGCGCGTGCGCGCGGCGAGCGGAGCGCATGAAGTCCCGCGCCAGCGTGCCTCTCGAGGGCACCGCGCACGCCGCGTGGCATGGAGCCGACCTGAGCGCGGGGCCATCGAAGCGTCGGCGCATGCGGGGAGCGTCCGCCAAGCGCGCGCTTGACATAGCGACGGCGGCCGCCATGCTCCTCGTTCTGGCCCCGGTCTTCGTTGCCTGCGCCGCCATCGCGAAGACGCAGTCGCCTGGAGGCGTGTTCTTTCTGGGATACCGCGTAGGGCGGTTTGGTCGCCCCTTCCGGCTCATCAAGTTCCGCACGATGGTCGCCGACGCGCCACGCACCGGGGCGGCGATCACGACGGCGGGCGATCCACGCGTCACGAAGGCTGGCCGCCTGCTCCGGCGTGTCAAGCTGGACGAGCTGCCGAACCTGGTGAATGTGCTGGCGGGCAGCATGTCCATCGTCGGTCCGCGGCCAGAGTCGGCGGACCACGTCGCTCTGTACTCCGAGGCGGACAGGCGTATTCTCAGCGTTCGACCGGGCATCACCGGGCCCACGCAGATCGTGTGTGCGGACGAGGAGCAGATTCTTGCCGCCCAGACCGATCCCGAGACGTATTATTCGGAGGTGCTGTTGCCTCGGAAGATCGCCAGCGACCTGAACTACGTCGACACGCGGACGTTCTGGCGCGACATCGCTGTTATTGTGCAGACCGCGCGTCTGGTGTTCGTACGCGTCGCGCGCGGCGGGCGTGAGTAATTAGGAGAGTGATGCCGATGGCGGCTTCAGAGCCGACACAGATACGCAAGGCGGTCATCCCAGCGGCGGGCTTTGGCACGCGCCTCTTGCCCGCGACGAAGTCACAGCCCAAGGAGATGCTGCCGGTCGGGCGCAAGCCGGTGATCCAGTACGTCGTCGAGGAGATCGCCGCGGCGGATATCGACCAGGTGCTGGTCGTCACGAGTCAGCAGAAGCGCGCCATTGAGGACCACTTCGACATCAACGGCTCGTCATCGCATGGACTCGAGGACGCCTTGCGCTGCCAGATGCACTACACGCGTCAGAGCGTGCCGAAGGGCCTCGCCGACGCTATCGCGCACGCCGAGGGATTCGTCGCTGGCGAGCCGTTCGTCGTCAGCCTCGGCGACTCACTGATTCGCTCGGCAAGCCCCGGGGGCATTCTCTCGCGACTTGTCGAAACCCACGCCGCCGAGAACGCCGCTGCGACGATCCTGTTCGAGACGGTCGAGCCGGAGGACGTGGTGAGATACGGTATCGCCAAGCCAGCCGGTGAGCCGGGGCAGCGTTTCCCCATCGCCGACCTCGTCGAGAAGCCGGCCGTGGAAGAAGCGCCCAGCACGCTCGCCGTCGCCGGTCGCTATGTATTCTCCCCAGTGGTGTTCGACTACATCCGCCGCACGGAGCCAGGACGTGGTGGCGAGATCCAGATCACGGACACCATGCGGCTGATGTTACAGGCGGGCCTTCCCGTGTGGGGTGTGCAGATGGACGGCGGAGAGCACCGCCTGGACATCGGCAACTACCGCAGCTACTTCCGCGCCTTCCTCGAAATGGCGTTGATGGACCCCGAATTCGGGCCGGAGTTCGCCGACTTCGCCCGCGCGCAACTGGACGACGACGTGTAGGCCTCTGCGTGGGCCGACGCCACGCCCTGCGCGTTCTGGCCAGCGTTGGTTGTAGGGTGAGTCCGGGGCCATGACCCGACCTGATCCCAAGCAGATGCGCGTCGTATTCGTCGGGCGCCGGACTGGCTTCAACGGCGGGTTCATCCGCTGGCTTGATGAGCATTACACCCTGGCCGGGGTGTTCTTCATTGAGGAGGACTGGCGGGAACGATCCGCTAAGATCCGCGAGGTGCGGCGGCGCGTGAAACGGCTCGGGCTGTTCCGCGTCCTGGACGAGTTGGTCTTCTACGCGTACTACGTCACCCGGTTCGGTAAGGAAGAGCGCCGCCTGTGGGATGCGGAGTTCCCCGAGGAGTTCCTGACCGTCCCGGAGACGGCCGCTCCGGTGTATTCCTGTGACAACATCCACGCGCGCGAGTGGCGAGACAGGATAGCGGAGGCGGCCCCGGATGTCGCGTTCGCGACGTGCGGCAGGACGATCTTTCGCCGCAGTTTCTTCGACATCCCTCGGTACGGCACGTTCGTGCTCCACGAAGGGATCACGCCCGAATATCGGGGGCTGCACACCGCCGGCTGGGCGCTGCTCAAGGGTGAACCGGAGTACGTGGGGTACACGCTCCTACAAGTCGATGACGGCATCGACACAGGTTCCGTGTTGTGTCAGGGGGCGTTTGACGGCGCCGAGGACTACGGCTTCCACTGGCGGTTCCTGGGGCACCGCGCGCTGCTGGACGGACTCCCTCACATGAAGGCGTCTCTGGACGGGCTGTACGAGAACGAGGGGCGCTATGTGCCGGAGCCCCAAGATGACCGGCCGTCCCACAACTACTCGTGGATCCGGATGAGCGAGTACGTCGCATGGCGCGCGCGCGCGGTGTTCGGCGGGCCGTCTGGGCGCTCCGGCCGCGCCAACTAGCCTATCTTGGCGGCAGCGAAGGCAGCGGCAGTCGCGGCCGACGGCTCAGGTCGGGCAACCGCGGCGGATTCTCGACGAGCAGCCGCCGGATCTCCGTCAGACCACGCTCCATCTGCGGGTCGACGCCGGCCACGTAGTCCTGCGGCCTGTATGGCACGTCTATGTCCGGGTCGGCGCCGTAGTTCTCCACGTCCCAGCCCACGTCCTCGAACCAGAACGAGTACTCAGGCTGCGTGGTCAGGCCGCCGTCGACGAACGACGACGAAGGGCTGATGCCGATGACCCCGCCCCAGGTGCGCGTGCCCACCAGCGGCCCCAGGCCCATGAGCTTGAAGCAGTGCGAGAATATGTCGCCATCCGACCCGGAGTTCTCGTCGGTCAAGGCGACCATCGGCCCCATGACGGAATCGTGCGGATAGGGCATCGGCGGGCCGTAACGGGGCTGGTCGTAGCCGATGCGCCTGCGGGCAAGCTTCTCCAACAGCAGTGGGGATACGTGGCCGCCTCGATTGTGTCGTACGTCTACGATGAGTGCGGGGAAGTCGAGCTCCGCCAGGTAGGCGCGGTGGAACTCCGCGTAGCCGCGTCCCCCCCATGTCAGGGATGTGGACATAGCCTACCTGGCCCTCCGTCTGCGCGTGCACGTAGTTGCGGTTCGCGACTACCCACTCGCGGTAACGCGCGCCAGTTTCGTTCCCGGTTGGCTTCACGGTGACACGGCGGGGTTCCGCATCCTCGGCGGCCCCCACGACCGTCAACTCAGTCTCCTGCCCCGCGCGATGCACAAGCGCCGCGCCCGGCGTCCGACGGTCGTCGACTGGACGGCCGCCCACGGCCAGCAGAACATCGCCCTCGCGCACGCCGATGCCCGTGCGGTTCAGGGGCGAGTCGCCAGCGTCGTCCCACGCATCGCCACGTACGATGCGGTCGACGCGATAGCCGCCGGCGTCGCTGTCGTACGTGAGGTCGGCTGCGAGGAACCCCTGCGGGTAGTTGGGGCCGGTGGGGTAGTCGCCGCCCATCTCATACGCGTGCGACGTGCCGAGCTCGCCCTGCATCTCCCACATGAGATCGGAGAACTCCGAACGGCAGCCTATGCGATCCAGGAGCGGCAGGTAACGCTGATACACCCGCTCCCAGTCCACTGCGGACATGTCCTCGGTCCAGAAGTGCTCCCGCTGGAGGCGCCACGCCTCGCGATACATCTGGCGCCATTCCGCGCGAGGGTCCACCGACGCGCGTACGCGGCTCAGGTCGATCCAGCCGCTCTTGCGTCCCGGGCCCTCCTTGCCCGCGGCTTCGTCGGCCTTCACACCAGCCTTCAGCGCACGGAGTCTGGAGCCCGCGCGGTAGACCAACGTCTTGGCGTCGCGGGATAGCGCGAACCCGTCGATCCCGGAGACGATGGTGTCCTTCTTCTGCTCCTTGAAGTCGTACGCGTGGAGCGTCCCGCTCGGCCCATCGCCGTCCTTACCTGGCGACGGAAGCGATCCACTGATGGGGTAGCTCACGAAGAGCGCCTTGTCCTCGATGCCAGCGATGTACCCGTAGCGGCCCTCCGGGTAGGGGAACGCAAGGACGCGCTGCTGAATACCTTCGAAGTCGATCTCGACTGGATCTGGGGTCGGCTTGTCATCGCTCGCCTCGTCGTCGACCGACCCCCCAGCGCTGGTCTCATCCCCGCTCTGGTCCGCCTGGCCATCCTTGGCCTCCTGCGTCGACGCTTCCGTGGACCCGTCCTCCTCGTCCGCCTTGTCATCCTTGCCTCCGTCTTCGTGCAACGGTCGAGGCCGAGCGACGAAGGGGTGGGGTACCTCCGCCTGGAGGGTGACGAGGAACGGCCGCGCCGCCTGTGGGAACCCCAGGTCGAAGTGCACGTCGTCGTACACTGGGTTGAACGCCCGGCGCGACACGAAGTAGAGGTACTTTCCTGACGGATCCCAAGCAGGGCCGACATCCGTGAATTCGCGATGCGTGACGTCGTGGAGTTCGCCTGTTTCGACTTCGGCGATCTTGATGCAGGAGGTGCGCTCGCTGCCCGCGAATCCGTAGGCGGCCCACTTGCCGTCCGGCGACCACGCCATGCCGCGGATTCCACCATACGGACTGCTGTCCAGGAGGCGCGCTTCGCCGGTGTCGAGGTCGATGGCGTGCAGCTCGCGGCGGTGGTTGGCGAGGAGGACGCTGTCAGCCGTCGGCGAAACCTCCAGACCTGTCGGTCTGCCAATGTCGACAGTGTCTAGCCGCGTAGGCTCCGACGAGCCGTCCGCAGTGTGAATCTCTAGCGCCTCCTCGCCACCTTCGTCGGACACAGTGACGAGCCGCGCGCCGTCGTTCAGCCACTCCGTAAGCCGGTATCGGACGCCGTCCGGTTCTCCATGCTGTAGCGCGGCGCCCTCCCAGTTCGCCATCGTGAAGGGCTTGCCGCGTACGGTCATCGCGAGCGCGTGGCCGTCGGGATGCGGGGCATAGCCCTGCAGGAACTTGTCAGGCGCAGCGAACATGCGGCGGCGTTGCGTGTGAGGGCTGCGGTAGTCCACGCGCACGGGCTGGTCTGAATCCGACGCCGTGTCGTACACGTGCAGCTCGGCGCCGGCCTGGTAGGCGATGCGCGTTCCGTCCGTGGACGCCCCACGGACGTAGTACTCGTCGTGGTCGGTATGTCGGCGCAGATCCTGCCCGCCAGGCAGGCAGGAGTAGATGTTGCCGATACCCTCGTGATCGCTCACGAAGTAGATGCGGTCGCCGATCCACATCGGCGTGGCGTAGGCGCTCTCGACGGGCGCCAGCGGCGCGAACACGCCTTCGCCGTCCGTGTCCACCCACAGACGTCCGGCCGTACCACCCCGGTACCGCTTCCAGCGCGCCGGATCGCGTCTGCCGTGCCGCGCCAGAGCTAGGGCGCCGTTGGGGCCGTGCGTGATGCAGTCGGCCGGGCCGTACGGCAGCCGCGTCGGTAGGCCGCCCTTGGCCGGCTGCGTCCACAGTTCGTGGACGTGGGCGTATGGACCCTCGGCGTTGCTGGCGTAGTAGATGGCGGAGCCATCAGGCGTCCACCCAGCGACGATGGCGTTCGCCGCCTGATACGTGAGCCGCTGCGGCTCGCCGCCCTCGGCGTCCATGAGATGGACTTCCGCAGGCCCGTCGTCGGAGGCGACGAACGCGAGAAGCGACCCGTCCGGCGAGTAGGATGGGGAACGCGTCGGCCCGATTGAGGAGGTCAGCCGACGCGCGATCCCTCCCTCGGTCGACACCGTCCATAGGTCATCCTCGCTTACGAACACGAGGTCGTCGCCGTGGATCGTCGGATGGCGGTAATAGCCTGACACGTGCCGCTCCCGTTCATAGTGAAGGTGATAGGCCCTGGGGCCCGAGCGGCGGTCAGTCGTCCAGGTACTCTGGCTGCTTCGTGAGCAGATCGGCCTTCGCCAGAATCTCCGGCCCGACGACCTGGGCGTGCCAGTCGTCGGCATCGACCTCCTCGATCGCGACGGTGAGCCACCGAGGTGGAATGTCCAGCGCCTCACCGAAGGCCTCGATGACCTTGTCGGTCAACGCCTGCTTCTGCTCGTCGGTGCGACCGGGGTACATGCGTATGTTGACGTGCGGCATCGCGGCGTCCTCCTGCTGTGGTGGCGCCGCGATTCTAGCACGCGTTCGGCGAGCCAACTACTCGCGCCGTACGCCGTTGCACGGGCAGCGATCTGCTGGTTGGGCGGCAGCGGCTCGTGTCTGCCCTTGCCGCTGGCCGACGCCGCGGTAGCCGCGACCGGCAGGAATTCGGCCCGACGGACGCATACGATATACAAGGCAGCAGGCCTGAATCTGGGGCACACGCGTCCTATCGTGTTGACACCGCATCTTGGTGGTGTTAGAAGGCAAGGGGGTGGGCCCTGCTCCGACAGCGGGGCGGGGAAACACCCCCAGGAGTCGAAATCTCATATGCTACGGCAAGGAGGGCGGTCTACATGGCACACTTGCGACCTGTCGCTGTCTGGCTGGCATGCGCGGCGCTGTTTGCGCTGATCGGCGACGTGGGCGTCGCTCGGGACAAGATTGGCATCGAGATCGTCGATGTCGGGAGCAAATTGGCGTACGAAGTCGGCGACGATCTTCAGGTGGGGACGGTCTACTACATCGACCGCGCCTACACGATCACGATGATGCCCGTCGAACTCGAGGGCATTCAGTGGATCATGACCGCTAACGACGACAAGAATTCGGCGGGCGCCGAGTTCCTCGTCATCTCTGTCGACGGACCCGCCACCGTGTGGATTGGGCACGACAGCCGGGGCGAGGAGGAGCGCGCTGGCCTCCCGCCACAGTGGCTCACCGACGGTTACGAGCGCGTGTTCGACCCAGACGACAACCCCGAGGGCGTCCTCGGGTCCACGGACGCGAACATGGGTACCTTCAACCTGTGGAAGGCGGACTTCGACAAGGGTGAGATCGCCATCGGCGGCAACGCGGACGCCCCTGCCGCCGGCCACGGCAGCAACTACGTCGTGCTCGTGGAGCCGGGCGTCGGGCTCTCGGTCGATCCCGCCGGCAAGCTTGGGTCCACTTGGGCCGCCCTGAAATCCTCGCACTAGAGTCGCGGCCCCCAGCATGGAGCCAGCCCCGGCGCGCTGCCGGGGCTGGCGCTCGCCCGCCATCAGGCGCCTTTCCGTGAACCGGCCGGGACACCGGAAGCGCATGTCCTGTCGCTTGCAAACCCAAGGCCCCTGTGTTACCCTTGTTGCGACTCGGAATCCCTTGTAGGCAGAGAGTTTCGAACCGATGGTCTAGCATCTTCACAATGCCCTCTGCGGGTGAGCGGGATAGCGACGCTGTGTGTGAAGAGTGGGTTTCGACCCGCTCTTTTGCTTTGTGGACCCAAGGAGACGGTTTGGTGGACTCGGAAGCCGGTTCGGCGGCGGACAGTCAGGCGCGCGAAGAGACGCGCGAACGGATCGCGGCCCTCTGCGGCCCGATGCTCGAAGCCGAGGGCATCGAGCTAGTGGATGTCGAGTGGGGCAGTGGCGCCGGGCACTCGACAGGGCGGCTGTTCATCCATCGGCCGGGCGGCGTGACGATCGGTGAGTGCCAACGGATGCACCGCGCCGTCATGTCGATGTTGCTCGTAGAGGGCATCGCGAACGACCGAACCGCCTTCGAGGTGGGTTCACCTGGACTGGACCGGCCGCTGCGGAACGCCGCGGACTTTCGACGCGCCGAGGGACACTTCGTGACCGTGAGACGACGGGTCGGTGGAGATAGCCCGCGCGAGGAACGACTCGTCGGAAAGCTCGTATCAGCCGGCCCCGCGTTGACGTTGGCGCTGGACAAGGGCGGCGACGCCGAAATACCCCTCGACGACGTCATAGAGGGACGCTTCGACATACGCATGTAGCGGGGCGGGACGACACGAGTCGGCCGCAGCGCAGTGCGCAATGATGGGACGTGGGATATGAACCAGAACCTGTTAACGAGCATGCAGCAGATCCTGAGCCAAAAGGGTCTGGGCAAGGACATCCTCGTCGAGGCAATCGAGTCGGCCCTCTTGCAGGCGGCGCGCAGGCGCTTCGGTCTGGAGGCGGTCGTCGATGTCGGTCTGGACGAGGAAACCGGTGAGATTCGCATCGCCGCCCCCAAGCGCGTCGTCGAGATCATGCGGACATACGCCACCGAGATACCCATCGAGGAAGCAGTGAAACTGCATCCCGAGGCGCGTGTTGGTGAGCTCGTGCAGGTTCCCGTGCGCACCGAGGACTTCGGACGCATTGAGGCGCAACTCGCGCGTCAGATACTCGTGCAGAAGATCAAGGACGCCGAGCGAGCGAACATCTTCGGCCTCTACAAGGACCGCGTCGAGGAGGTCGTGTCCGGCGTCGTCCAACAGGAGGACTACCGCGACATCATCATGGAAATCGAGGGCGCCGAGGCCGTGCTGCCCTTGAAAGAGCAACTGCGGAACGAACGCTACCGTCGTGGCGACCGCATGCGCGCCCTCATCATCGACGTCGTGGACCCCGACGACGAGGAGCGGATCGGCAGGCGCCCGAAGGCGCCAGTGATCTTGTCTCGCGCCGAGCCGGTCTTCCTCGTCAGGCTGTTCGAGCAGGAAGTGCCGGAGATCGCCGACGAACTCGTGCAGATCGAGGCCGTCGCACGCGAGGCGGGCGAACGGTCCAAGATCGCCGTCGCGACGACCGAGGACGGGATCGACCCGGTAGGGACGTGCGTCGGAGTGCGAGGCAGCCGCGTGCAAATGGTCATGCAGGAGCTCAACGGCGAACGCATCGACGTGATCGAGTGGAGCGCCGACCCCAAGCGGTTTGTCGCCAACGCGCTCAGCCCGGTGAAGGAAATCACGGACGTCATCTTCGAGGAAGACGAGGATGGCGAACCCGTGGCGATTGTGGTGGTGCCGGACGAGGCGCTGTCGCTCGCGATCGGGCGCCGCGGTCAGAACGCGCGGCTAGCCAGCCGGCTGACAGGCTGCCAAATCGACATCGTGGGCGAGCGCGAGGCTGGAGAGGCCCTGCGCGACCAGGTCGTTTCCGAGGTCTTCAAGAGCGACGAGGAGATGGCCGAAGGCGAGGACACCCCCGACCAAGACCCGGCGGAGGCCCCGGTTGAGGAGCTGCTGGGCGTGACGCCGAAGCTGGCGGTCACGCTTCGGGAGAACGCTTACGACTCCATCGGCGCCGTTGCAGTCGCTGACCCAACGGCGCTTGCCGAGCTCCCGAACCTGGGCATGAAGACCGCGGAGAAGCTGGTGGAATCGGCGCAGCACGCCGTGGCCGTCACCGCGCCAGAGCTTGTAGACGCGGAGGAGGACGCCGACGCCGAAGGCGCCGATGTCGCTGACGCCGACGAGGAACCGGACGCCGACGCTGCCGTGATTCACGAGGCGGAGGCCGACGACCTGGACGACACCGACGAGGAGTAACAACGGGAACTTACCGCCGGAGCGCACCATGGGATCGCGAGAGTCGCGCGCGCCGCAGAGAATGTGCCTTGCGTGCCGCCAGCGGGGGCCACAGACGGCTTTCGCGCGGATTCACGGAGGCGCCGACGGCCGCGTGCGAGTCGACGGACCCAAGCGGTCGGGCGGACGTGGCGCCTACGTGTGCGCCAGCGAGACGTGCGTCGAGCGAGCCGTAGAGCCGAAAGCGCTTGTTAGGGCGTTGCGGCTCACGGAGCCGCCGTCACGAGAAGATATCCAGGTACTGAGAGAGACACTCACCGCGCGGGTACGTGCGTGGGAAACGGCGGCCGAGCAAGGGAGCAGCGAAGATGGCGGATGACGGCGGCAAGTACGACAAGCCGATGCGGATCAATCAGGTAGCCAAGGACGTCGAGGCGTCCAACAAGGAACTTATAGCGTGGCTACAAGACAAGGGTCACGACGTTAAGACGCACTCGAATTCCATACCGCCGGACGTAGCCGGCGAGTTGTTCTCAGCGTTCAGCGGGACGGCGGCGCCAGCGGCGCCGAAGGCCGAACCGAAGGCAGCGGCGGAGGAGCCCGTAGAGGCGGCTACCGAGGCCTCCGCGGCCCCGCCACAAGACGAAGTCGCGGTAACGCCGAAGGACGAGCCCGGCGCCGAGGCCAAACCCGAACCCAAGGCCCCCGTCATTCGCCGCGAGACCCGCACGGTGCGCCGCATAGACTCACGGACGGCAGCGGCAAGACGTTCGGGCGGGGCCCGAGGCGGCGAACGCAAGCAGTCTCCCCAGGAGACGCGCGCCGCTCGTGAGGCCCAAGCCGTGCGCGACGGCAAGCGCATCCTGAGAAGCGCTCCGCGGCCAGCGCCAACGCAACCGGCGGAGGAAGGCGCCGAGGCATCGGCTCCCTCCGGCGAGGCCGCGCGACCGGCCGCTCCCGCGCGGCGGCCAAGTACTGGACCCAAGCGCAGGATTAGCACGCTAGGCGGCTCGCTCCGAGAGGAGACAGGCGCACGAGCTCCGAGAGATGGTGGCGGGGACGAGGCTGGACGCCGAACGGCCTATTCCACCCGCGGCGAGGGGCGAGACAGCACGCGGACGTACCACAGTGAGCGAGGCAGTCGGCCTGGAGATGCGGGCGGGCGTGGCGAGTCATCTGATCGCCCGCAGCGCGGCGGATTCGCTGGCGCTGGCGCGGGATCGCGACGCGGAGGGCCTGGCGCAGGTGGAGGCCGGTTCGGCGGCCCAGGCGGGCAGAGGACCGGTGGGCCTGGCCGCGGCGCGCCACCCAGAGCAGGTCGCGGGGCTCCTGGCCCCGCGGTAGCGCCGCCACGCGCCGATGAAGACACTGTCAGCAGACAGGAGCGCCGTCGGCTCGACAAGGAGCGCGAACGCGCGCGTGAGGAGCTGCTCGAGCTCGCAGAGGAGCGCGACGAGGAAATCCTCCTCGAGGACATGCCCGTAGCGGCCGCCGAAGACGGTGTTGCGATGCCCGTCCGCGACGAGCCGGTCGAGATCACCGAAGGCAGCACGGTGGCCGTTGTCGCGGAGACGCTGGGCGTCAAGGCGGGTCTCATCATTGGGCATATGTTCCAGATGGGCGCCATGGTGACGATCAACGACGCGCTCCCCATGGAAGTCCTCGAGCAGCTCCAGGAGCCGTTCGGCTTCACCGCGGCCGCGCGCCAGTCCGTCGAGGACCAACTCCTCCAGAAGGTCGAGATCGACAGCGAGGACACCCTCGTGCCGCGCGCCCCTGTCGTCACGATCATGGGTCACGTCGACCACGGCAAGACGAGCCTGTTGGATGCGGTGCGCAAGACGAACGTAGCGGATCGCGAGGCGGGCAGCATCACGCAGCACATTGGCGCGTACGACGTGAGGCTGGAGAACGGCCGCGTCGTCTTCCTGGACACTCCGGGTCACGAGGCATTCACGGCGATGCGCGCCCGTGGCGCGCACG
>CAYYPK010000006.1:0-1343 GCA_964473525.1 uncultured bacterium | reverse complement strand
GTCGTCGTCCTGGTCGTCGCCGCCGATGACGGCGTCATGCCGCAGACGGTGGAGGCGATTAACCACTCCCGAGCCGCCGAGGTGCCCATAGTCGTGGCGGTCAACAAGATCGACGTCGTTAGCGCCAACCCGGACAACGTGCGCACGCAACTCTCCGCGCACGAACTCATGCCGGAGGACTGGGGCGGCACGACGGTGTTCCAGAACGTCTCGGCGGAGACGGGCGAGGGCATCCCGGAACTCCTCGAGTACCTTTCCCTCGAATCCGAGTTGCTGGAGCTCCGAGCGAATCCTGACCGAAACGCCGCAGGCACGGTGGTCGAGGCGCAGCTCAGCAGGGGCCGAGGACCGGTCGCCACTGTCCTGGTGCAGAACGGCACGCTGAAGGTCGGTGACTACTTCGTCGCCGGCGCCGCCAGCGGCCGTGTTCGCGCGTTGATCGACGACCACGGCAACCGAGTGCAGGAGGCTGCTCCGTCGACGCCGGTCGAGGTGCTAGGGTTCAATGAGGTGTCCTCGCCGGGTGACCAGTTCATCGTCTTGGACGAGGCAGACGCGCGCGCCCTGACCCGGGAGCGACAGGCGCAGGAGCGCGAGCGGCGCTTGGCGGCGCAGTCGCGCATCACGCTGGACGACATCAGCAAGAGCATCCAGCAGGGAGTCGTCAAGGATCTCAACGTCATCATCAAGGCTGACGTCGAGGGTTCGGTCGAGCCGCTACAAGCCGGCGTCGTGCAGTTCGACACGGACGAGGTCCGCGTTGGCGTGATTCACGCAGGCGTTGGCGCCATCTCGGAGACCGACGTCATGCTCGCCGCCGCGTCGTCCGCGATCATCATTGGCTTCCACGTGGGGCCGACACCCGAAGCGGTGAGCGCCGCGGATCGGGAAGGCGTCGAGATCAGGACGTACGACATCATCTACAACGTCACCAACGAGATACGGGCCGCGCTCGAAGGGATGCTCGATCCCGAGCTGAGCGAGCAGGTACTCGGACGCGCCACCGTTCGCGAGGTGTTCCGCGCCCCGCGCTTCGGGTCCGTCGCCGGCTCCTACGTCAACAACGGTCGCATTCTCCGCGGCATGAAGATGCGACTCCTGCGCGACAACCGCGTGGTCCACGAGGGCGAGGTGGATTCGCTCCGCCGCTTCCGGGAGGACGTGCGCGAGGTGACCGCCGGCTTCGAATGCGGTATCGCCATGGGTGACTACAACGACTATGAGGAAGGCGATGTCCTCGAGTGCTACACGCACGAGGAAGTCGCACGTACCCTCGAGGCGAGCGCGGCAGCTTCCGCGGCAACTAAGGCGTAGTCTGTCGCCCGCTCCGGACGAGACGACCG
>CAYYPK010000005.1:0-306858 GCA_964473525.1 uncultured bacterium | reverse complement strand
TCAGCGGTGTCGCGCAGGCGGCGCACGACACGGCGCAAGGCGCCAGCGGAGCGCAATCGGCGGCGAGCGAGTTGTCCTCAATGGCGGACGAGCAGCAGACGCTCGTGTCCCGCTTCAAGCTGGACGACGAGTCGGGCGCCGGTGGTGGCGAAGCCGTGGCCGCGCTCGCGGAGATGCTACAGGCGGGCGGCGGTTCGCCCGAGATGGCATCTGAGTTGCTTCGCCTGCTACAACCCAACGGCTCCTAGTCAGCGGGACTCAACGGAACCTCACGTTCACGGGTACATGCGCCAACCGGCGCGTGTACCCGGCGTCTGAAGGCGGCTCATGCCCATTACACGCATCCTTCTCGTGGATGACTCCGTCATCATGCGCCAATACCTCTCCGAACTCGTCGCGGGGCAGCCCTCGATGGAGGTGGTAGGGACCGCTCCCAACGGGGAGGTGGCGCTCAAGAAGATACCCCAGGTATCACCCGATCTCGTCGTCCTGGATGTCGAGATGCCCGTCATGGACGGGTTGCAGACTCTCGAGCACATACGCAAGACCGAGCCAACGCTGCCGGTGATTATGTTCTCGTCGGTAATGGTCGCTGGATCGCCCGTGACGGTGGAGGCGCTCACCCTGGGCGCCACCGACTACGTCACAAAGCCCTCCGCCACCGACGACCGCGCCGCGCGAGGCGCGGACTTGGTCGACAAGATCGTATCGATAACCGGTGGCGTAAAGGCGACGCGCAAGGAAGACAGCGCGCCGGCAGCGGCGGCCATACCCACGCGACCCGAGCCCGTAGGCAAGGTGGATGTCGTGGCCATTGGCGCGTCCACGGGAGGGCCCAACGCGCTGGCTGAGGTGTTGGTTGGCCTCGATGGTCCGCTTCCGGTGCCGATCGTCATCGTCCAGCACATGCCAGCTAGCTTCACGACGCTCTTCGCCGAGAGACTCTCCAGGGAGTCGGGCATCCCGGTCAAGGAGGGGATCGATGGCGTTGAGCTGAAGCCCGGCACGGCATGGCTCGCGCCCGGCGGCTATCACATGACGCTCTCGCGCAAGCTCAGCACCGTAAAGCTGCACCTCAACGAGGACGCGCCGGTGCACTCCTGTCGTCCGTCCGTGGACGTGCTGTTCGAGTCGGTCGAAACCGTCTATCGCCAACGCGCCCTGGCGGTCATTCTGACAGGCATGGGAGAGGACGGCCTCACCGGTTGCACCGCCCTGTCGGAGGCGGGGGCTCCCATCGTCGTCCAGGATCAGGCGACTAGCGTCGTGTGGGGCATGGCTGGCGCGGTCGCCAAAGCCGGCATCTCGAACAAGATTCTGCCGTTACCTGACGTCGCCGGAGAGGTCTCCCGGCGCGCGTATTACGGCAGGTAACACCATGGCCTTAGAGATCGAGACGGTCGACTTCGACTACGTGCGCAAGCTCGTACGAGAGGCGTCGGGCGTGGTTCTCGACGACGCCAAGCGGTACCTCGTCGAGTCACGGCTCGGCCCCATCATGCGCAAGCACGAACTGCCCACGTTCGAGCACCTTGTTCGGCAACTCCGGCGCTGGCCCCGAGCCGACCTCGTCACAGAGGTACTCGAGGCGATGCTGACCGGAGAGACCGCATTCTTCCGCGACCTGCACCCGTTCGACGCCCTACGCGACCACATACTCCCAGAGCTGATCCGCGAGCCAAGAATGCGGCCGCTCCACATATGGTGCGCCGCCTCCTCGTGGGGGCAGGAACCCTACACCCTCGCCATGATCCTCGCCGAGAGCTTCCCAACGCTCCTCAAAGGCCAGGTCCGCGTCGTAGCAACGGACCTGTCAAGCAAGGCGCTCGACCGCTCGCGCGAGGGCATTTACACCACCATGGAGGTATCGCGCGGCTTGCCTCAGCGCCTCCAGGACAAGTACTTCCGCGCCAAGGACGGGAAGTTCCAGGTCGTCGAGAAGCTGCGGAACCTCATCGACTTCCGGCCCCTGAACCTGCTCACCGACCCGCCGCCCATGGGCGTTATGGACATCGTCCTCATCAGGAACGTCCTCGTCTACTTCGATACCGAAATCCGGGACGGAATCCTAAGGAAGATCGCCACCATGATGGCCAACGGGGGCTACATGATGCTCGGAAGCTCCGAGGCCGGCGTCGCCGAGGCGAGCCTCGAGCAGGTCCGCTTTGGCCGCACGATCTGCTACAGACGTCGCTACGCCTTCGACGGTCTATGATCCCGCCCCGCTCGGTGATACGATGGGCCGAGCGGCAGCCGACCAAGACAAGGCGGGAGAGCGATGAAAACCGGGTTCATGAGTTCCGTATGTCCCACGCAGACGCTGCCGGAGTTGGTGGCGACGGCGACGCGACACGGCTACGACGGCATTGAGTTCCGAGTCGAGTGGGACCATCCCCACGGCATCGAACTCGACTCTTCGGACGTCACGATACGCGAGGCCCGCAAGACGCTCGCCGACGCCGGGATCGCGGCAAGCTGTATTGCCACCGGGGTCAAGTTCAACTCCTCCGACCCCGCTGACCACAAGCCACACCGCGAGGCGTTGCGAAAGCACATCGCACTTGCCGCGGAGGTGGGCGCGCCGTGCATCCGCACGTTCAGCGACCCAGTTCCCGAGGACGATGCTGGCGCGAGGGACGCGGTCCTGAGTCTCGCCGCGGAATCGTATGCCTCCGTAGACGAGTGGGCGCGCAAACACCGCGTGGTGGTCCTCGTCGAGACGCACACGAACATGCGCGCTCATTGGGCGAAGCGCATCCTGGATGAGTCAGGCGCGGCGAACCTGAAAGTCCTGTGGGATCCAGGCCACCATGTCCGCCGCGGACAGTCCGTGGACGACGCGTACAGCTACGTGAAGGGCGTCGTGTCGCACCTGCATTTTGGCACGCAGGCGGCGGGCACGGGGTCCATGCCCGAGTCCGACCACCAACGCGTCGTGGATCTCCTGCACGCGGAGGGTTTCCAGGGCTTCTTCTCCGTCGAGGTGATAAACCCCGACGACCCCGAGGCAGTTCTCACGTACAACGCCAGCCAGTTCCGCGAGTACTTCACCCGGGCCGGCATCTGAGCGCGAGCGACGGCTCGGCGCACGACCCGCCACCGGCACGCCCCGTATATCGCGAACGAAGCGGCCAACCATGCTACACGATTCGTGGGCGTGGGCTAGCGCCCTACCACATGCGCCACGTGTGGTGTCGTGCCGCTTGCCGGCCCGCCTCCGCGGTCACGTGGCCGGCGGGAATGAGCCACGTCGTGGGCGTTGTGCTGAATTCGACGAGAATCGATCCGTGGCCGGCGGAGACGGTTGCGGCTTGCCACGCCAGGAACTGTCGCAGACGGCCCTGGCGCGGTCGGTGACCTGGGCCGGCGTGGTGGTGTATAACGCCGGGAAGCAGTACGAGCCCAAGGCGGCCGGAACGCCTCGCGCCGACGGCGCTGCCAGTCCACAGGGTGGACCTGATTTCGGCGGACGGGCTGCCCCTGATTGCCAGCAACGGGCCAGACCCGGCCACTGAGGACCAAGACTACGTATGTCCGACCATCCCCGCATTACCGTCGTCATGGCAACGCTCAACGCGGAGAAGTATGTCCAGGAGTCCGTAGACTCCGTGATGAGCCAGACGTGCGAGTCGTGGGAGCTCCTCGTGATGGACGGGCTGTCCACCGACCGAACCACGGACATCGTCCGAGGCTACAACTCGCCCCGCATTCGCCTGTGCGAACAAGCCGACGAGGGCGTTGCCCACGCGTGGGACCGTGCGATAGATATCGCGCGCGGCGACTACGTGCTGTTCCTGTGCGCCTCCGACGTCTACATCAACAACAGCTGGTTTGAGGAGTGCCTCCAGGCCATGGACGCCGACCCGGAAGTATCGCTCGTTTGGGGGCCGCCAGCCGTCGCGCATGAAGACGGCGACGACATACAGGTGTACGGGATGCACCCGGACATGATCGAGAGTACTCAGAAGCGCCAATGGCTGACCCTCTGGCTCACCACCGGCCGCCTGTTCCCGGACCCCACCATGTGTATCGATCGGCGCGTCCTGAGATCCTGCATGCCGGCATATCGCCCTGGCTCCCGAGTCATCGACGCCATCTACGCCTTCAACTACACCTTCAACCGGCACGGGTACCTCCCACTCGGCTTGTCGTGCGCGGCGAGCTTCAGCCGACAGCACGAGGGAATGCTTAGCATGAACGTCGACCGCGTCAAGGAGCGACGTTGGAGCATTGTCGACTACGCGAGGCGCACCCGACGCTACCGTCAGAGCCTCCTGCGGGGCTCGGAAACGCACATATTCAGGGACAGGCGGGGCGAACCGCTAGAGGAATTCAAGGGACTGGCCGGTATCCCAGAGAGTCACTTCCGCACCCGCATCGCCTCGGGAGAACGACTCGATCTGCTTGCAGGCACGAACCTCGCCGACCAGGCGTACATGCACGGCAAGCGCGATGTCACGGAGGGATGAAGCTACCAACACGCGCGGTAGAGACGCACGATGTCGTCCTCGGTCGCCGGACGCGGGTTGTGTGCGGGGCTCCCGCTGGCGAGAGCATCCCTTGCCATCTGCTCCGCCACGGCGTCAAACGACGCCCTGTCGATGCCGATCTCGCCCAGTCGCGGCATCTCCACGTCGTCCAGCAGACGCGCGACCGCCTCGACGCAGGCGTCCGCTGCTCCCATCCGGGAGCGGCCGTCGACGCTCTCGCCCATCGCGACAGCGACATCCGCGAACCGTCCAGGGGCGCCGGGGAGCGAAAACCGCATCGCCTCCAGCAGCAGCACCGAGTTCGACAGACCGTGGTGGATGTGGAAGTGCGCGCCGATGGGACGCGACATGCCGTGCACCAGCGCCACGGACGAGTTGCTGAACGCCAACCCCGCGATGCTAGCGCCCAACATCATCTCGGTTCGGGCCCACAAGTTCGAGCCGTCGGCCCAAGCCTGGCGCAGCGACCCGGAGATCATGCGGATCGCCTGCAAAGCCAGACCGTCCGTAATGTGGTTGGATCGCCTCGACACGTACGCCTCGATGGCGTGCGTGAGCGCGTCCACGCCGACGGCTGCCGTCAGCTTCGGCGGGGTCGTCATACTCAGCGCCGGGTCGATCAGGGCCACCTGCGCCAGCAGATGGCCGCTGCTCATCATCACCTTGACGTTCGCGTCGGTGTCCGTGATGACGGTCACTTTCGTGACTTCGCTACCCGTGCCGCCGGTCGTGGGGATGGCGATGAGCGGCGCGCCCGCGCTGGGGACGTTGTCGACGCCGGCGTAGTCCGTCAGGCGTCCTTGGTTGGTGAGACTCACGGCGATGCCCTTGCCGCAGTCTATCGAACTCCCGCCACCGACCGCTACGATGGCGTCGCATCCCTCGTCGCGATGGACGCGCGCGCCTTCGTCTACGTTCGCCAACGTCGGGTCGGGCGTGACGTCCTGGAACGTGACCGACGATACGCCAGCGGCATCCAGGTGTCGCGCGACGTCGTCGGGTACCCCCAGGGACGCGATGCCAGGGTCGGTGACAATGAGCGCCCGAGACGCGCCGAGTCTCGCCGCCTGCGGTCCCACCTGGTCGACGACGCCCACGCCGGACACAATCACGCTCGGCGCGCTGAACGTGGCGGGTGTCCCGATGCCTTGCGGGTGCGTCAAGGCTAGCTCCCTGCGCGCCTTTGGGCTGGCTTACGAATCCTCATTACCGCCAGCCGCCCAGCAACTGTTCCAGTGACCGAGTAGCCCGTTGGAGTATGGGGTCCGCCGCGGCTTCCCGCCTGAGGCGCTGCAACTCCGTCCGCACGTACGGGGCGGCGCGGGGGCCGATCTCAGTGAGTAGCCGGCGCGCCTGCGCCATGGTCTCCTGCCTCGTCAGGGCGTGCGCCAACGCCGGCACGACCACTTCTAGGTGAGCAACGGCCTCCTTAGCGTTGATCCACGCGCCGTTGAGCTGCCCACGTCCCTTGCCGTACATGGAGTCGATGAAGCGCTGCACTCTGGGCGGCAGCGTCTCGGCTGTTTCCTCCGCGGAGCTGCCGAGGCCCACCTGCGGCGCGGTGATCGTCGCGAGCGCGGGAGCGGCTGCCGCGGACGGTGTTCCGGCGCCCCCGTCCCATGTGCCGCCGAGGGGCGCGGCCTGGCCGGCTTCCGGGGCCACGGCCGCCGGCTTCGCGCATCCCCACACCAGTAGTCCGAACGCGGCCAGTACCGACGCTGCTGCTCTGAACTGCATCGCGAGTCCTCCATCTTCCTCACCGCCCGACAAGGACATGATACCCAAGTGTAGAGCGCCGCGCACGTCGCACGGCGGGGCGCGCTGAGCCGCCGCGGGATGCTTTTGACTGGACAGCGCCTCCGTGGGGTGGCAATATAGCGTTGAACGAGTGTTCGTTCACATGGGGAGACCCGTCCGCTCGTCGGGAGCGCTCGGGGTATGCCTTCGCGACGGACGAACAGTAAGTCTGAGCGACGATTCCATGTCTCGGTTTCGGCTTCGGTTAGGGTGACGATCTGAGCGACGTGATCGGCGTGGGGCCTACACTGGCTTCGGCGCCGCCCTCCTCCTCCGTTGAATCCCTCTCCCACACCGCTCCGCGGCTTGCCCGTTCTGGACTTCTGTGATCGTCCAAGCGAACCGCGCGATGGACGCGCGGCCATCGAATGAGTCGCACGGAGCGTTCGATACTCGGACGCGACGGCGACAGATCAGGAACGCGAACGGAGATACGGCACGATGGCGAAGCGCCTGTACGTTGGAAACCTGAACTACCGCACGACCGAGGACGGCCTCGCCGACCTCTTCAGCGAGTGTGGCGAAGTCACCGAAGTCACCGTGATCGAGGGCAAGGGCTTCGGGTTCATCGAATTCGGAACCGACGACGAAGCGAACAAGGCGATCGAGACGCTCAACGGCGTCGAGCTCGATGGCCGCGAGATTCGCGTCGACGTTGCCAACCCGCGCCCCGAACGTGGCGGCGGCGGTGGCTACCGCGGCGGCGGTGGTGGTGGCGGCGGCTACCGGAGCGGCGGCGACCGCTGGTAAACAGCGTCGCGCGCTCTGCGCAAACGACATGAGAACGGGCAGGCCTTCACGGCCTGCCCGTTTTCGCTTCAGCAGCATGGCCGTTCGTGGTGGCGCGAGCCGGTCGTGTTGCCGACGCCGCCTCCACGCGGCATCCTAACCACAGCCATCGCGTTATCGACATGGGGCGCCATACACGAGGAGACAGGGCATGGCCATCGCTGGTGGAGCGGGAGCGGGAGTCGGCGCCGGCGCGGGGGCTGCGATCGCGGCCGCCATCTCCGAGGCCATCAAGGCATCGGGCGCCATCGTCCGTCTCGAGCCCGTGGACTTCGAACGGATGCTCGGCCGCTTGGAGGAGGCGCTTGTCGTCTATACCGAGACCGGACGCCGCAAGACCAAGTACGAGTACATGACGAGCTATCGCGGGTTCGTGTTCTACACGAAGACCGACATGGAGATGCGCGTCCCCGACAGGTGCGAGGCCATCAAGGCCAAGAAGATGTGGATTCCGTCGTAGCGCCTTGCGGACCGAGCCCACGGGCCGATGTCCTCACGCCTCGAACGCCGCCGCGTCCCTTCGGCCTCGCTCGACATTGACGGCCGCAAGCAGCGCCAGCCCAACGCCGAAGAACACGATCACCGAGAAGATCGCCCACCGCGGCTCGGACACAAACGACCGAATCAGGCCGTAAGCGAGCGGCCCGAAGATCGCCGACGCCTTGTTGAACACGGAGAAGAAGCCGAAGAACTCCGCCGACACGCCCTCGGGGATCATCACACTGTAGAGCGACCGGCTGAGCGCCTGCACGCCTCCCAGCACCAGCCCGGCGGAGCACCCCACGACGAAGAACTCCGTCGCGGTGTTCAGCGTGAGGACGTACGACACGACGGCTATCCAACCGACCAGCGCGAGCATGACCGCGCGCTTAGCCCCAAGCACTCCGGCGATGCGCCCAAACGCAATCGCCCCGACGCTGGCGACGAACTGGATGGCGAGCAGCGTCGCCAGGATGTGCGGCATCTCGACGCCCGGGATGTGACGCTCCGCATAGATGGCGACCTGCGCGATGATCGTCTGAATCCCGTTGTTGTACATCAGGAACGCGACGAGGAAGAGCGCCAGCTGTCGGAGCTGTCCGGCGGCGCGCGTCGTCCGCCACACCCGGGCAAACCCGATTCCCACGTAAGCGAAAGCGCCCGGCGACGAGGTAGCGGGGCCGTCCTTCTCCTTCAGGAGCGCCATCGTAACCAACGCGAATCCGCCCCACCACACGATCGCCAGGAACATGCCGATGCGCGCAGCGTTCGCCGCCGACGAGATGCCAAGCTTCTCGTGCATCATGACAATCGCGGCGGCGACCGCGAACTGCAGCCCGCCGCCGACATACCCGTAGGCGAAGCCCTTGCTTGACAGGCGGTCCTGGCCCTCCTCCGGGACGAGGTCGGGGAGGAAGGCGTCGTAGAATACGTTCGCCCCGATGAAGCCCACGTGCGCCACGACGAACAGCCCCGCGACGACGGCGTACGAACCCGCCCCGCAGAGCGCGATGGGCGCGGCGGCCGCGACCCCCACGTAGCAGAAGACCATCAGCAGTCGCTTCTTAGCGCCTGCCATGTCCGCCACCGCGCCAAGCGTGGGAGCGATCAGCAGCACCACCAGCGCGGCGAAGGCGACCAGGAAGCTCCACACCGCGTCCGGCTCGATCATCCTGCCGGCGAGGCGGATGCCCTCTTCAGGCATGAAGAAGCCTGCCCACAGCAACGGCATGAACGCCGTCGCGAAGGCCGTCGAGTACGCGGAATTCGCCCAGTCGTACATCAGCCACCCGAATCGCAAGCGACGACCCTCGCGGTCTGCATCAGCCTGCGTGTCCTCTTGCACGGGCGTCCCTCCGTGTTGGCGACTCCGTAGCTTGTAGCAGGCGCGGCCAATGCGCACAATCCGCCGGCCGTTGTGCGCGCGCTGGCGCTGCCGTAACGTACCGCCGCCTGGAACAAGCGACCGGACCGCTCGCCATGACCGCTCGCCAGATTCGCTCGACAGGGAGACGCCGCCATCTCACTCTCCGAGGAACAGACGCAACAGCTCGACGAGCTCGGCTACCTCGTCCTGCCGGAGGTGCTAAGCCGGGACGAGGTGGCGTTCTATCGTGAGCGCATTCTCGAGCTGGCCGAAGCCGAGCGCGTGGACGGCACGGCGGTGCGCCACACCGACGACAACGGCCAGCACGTGCGCTGGCTCGTGAACAAGGGCGAGGAGTTCGAACGCCTACTCACGGACCCCACCGTCACGCCGGTCTTCGAGTATCTTCTCGGCTCTGACTACACGCTCAGCACACTCACGTCGAACATCATCAGTCCCGGCGCGCCCGATGGCGGGAGCCACGTCGACGGCGTGGTCGGATCCATGCCCGAGCCGCTGCCCGAGCAGCCCATGGTCGCGAACAGCCTGTGGCTGCTAGACGACTTCACCCCGGAGAACGGTGGTACAAGGTACGTCCCGGGCAGTCATCTACGCCGCCGCAAGCCCACGAGCGACAGCTCGCCAGACCCCGAGGAACTGCGACTCTCCGCTCCCGCAGGCTCCGTGTTCATCTTCAACGGCGCCATGTGGCACGGCGCCGGCGCGAACCAGACGGACGAGGCGCGCTGCTGTCTCATCTGCTTCTGCTGCCGTTCGTTCCTGAAGCCCATGTTCGACTTCGCCAACAACCTGCACGAAGACGTCCGCGAGCGCATGACGCCGCAACTGAGCCGCCTGTACGGGGTCGATTCACTACCGCGCGGGCCCGACGTTCCCGCTCCAAGCTCCGCATAGACGAGTACACGAGTAGAGAGGACGCCCATGGCGCTGAACAACCCGATCCTCGACGCCACGCTCAACGGCATCAACCTCGAAGAGATCAAGCGCGAGAAGGGGCCGGCGCCGTGGGCTCACGCGGTCGTTCTCTCCGACCACGTCACCGGCGTCGTCATCTACCAGAACCCTGGGCAGGAAAACGACCGCCACTGCCACGACTACGACGAGTGGTGGATCGTGCTTGAAGGCGAGATCGACTGGATCATCGAAGGGCGCGAGGACAGACCGGTGCAAGCCAAGCCGGGAACCTTCGTGTGCGTGCCCGCCTTGACCTTCCACACCATCGTGCCGAAGGGCGACGGGCCGTCGGTGCGCGTGGCGATCACGCTACCAGGCACGGGACACCTGCACGAGCGTCCCGCCAAGAAAGCGGTCGTTAAGGTAGAACGCTAGCCCGCCAGCGCCGAACGTCCCTTCCCCTCGCAGCAGAAGGTTGGGATGGGGTCCAGCGCCACATCACCACGTACTGTCTGGAGCCTGCGGGAGTCGCGACGCGCGCTCCCGCAGGCGACCCGTGCGAAGCCCTCGCGCGTTCTAGCCGTCCGTGCTGAGCGTCGCGGCCTTCTCCGCGTCGATCCACCACGTCTCGAAGCCGAGGTCGTACTTCGGACGCGCCTCGGGCGCTCCGAACTTGTTCCAGTAGATGACCCGATACGCGGACAGATACCAGTTCGGCACGACGTAGTGGCTCCACAGGAGCACGCGGTCCAGGGCGTGGGTCCGCGCGATGAGGCTTTGCCTCCCCGGAGCCGAGATGATAAGGGCGATCAGCTCGTCGACCACGGGATCGCTGACGCCGACGTAGTTGCGTGAGCCGGGCGTGTCGGCGGCCTCGGAGCTCCAGAAGTCACGCTGCTCGTTCCCGGGTGAGAGCGACTGCCCCCACGACGCGACGGTCATGTCGAAGTCGAACTCGTCCATGCGGCTCTGGTACTGCGCCGTGTCGACGGTGCGCACCGTGGCAACGACGCCCAGCTGATCGAGGTTCTCCTTGAACGGCAGCACGACGCGCTCGAAGCCAGGGTTGCTCAGCAGTATCTCGAACTCCATCGGCGCCCCGGTCTCGACGTGCGCCAGCTTCCCGTCCTGGACTTCCCAGCCCGCCTCCTTCAAGAGAGCGAATGCAGTGCGTAGGCTGGCGCGGATGCGCCCCGAGCCGTCCGTCACGGGCGGCGCGAACTCCTGCGTGAACACCTCGTCCGGGACACTGCCGCGGTACTTCTCCAGAATCTCAAGCTCTTCGCCGCTAGGGAGCCCTGACGAGGCCAACTCCGAGTTGGCGAAGTAGCTCTTGTTCCGCGTGTACGACCCGTAGAATATCTGCGCGTTGGTCGACTCGAAGTCGAACGCGTACGCCAACGCCTCGCGGACGCGAGAGTCCGAGAAGATCTCGCGGCGCGCGTTGAACGCGAACGCCTGCATGCCCTGTGGCACTTCGTTGGGTATGAGTTCCTTCACGAGGCGGCCGTCCTGCACCGAGGGGATGTCGTACCCCGTCGCCCAATCCTTCGCCGTGTTCTCGCGGTAGAAGTCCACGTTCCCGGCCTTGAGCGCCTCTCGCCATATCGCCTGATCGAGGTAGTAGTCGTACCGGATCTCGTCGAAGTTGTACTGCCCGACATTCATGGGCAGATCCTTGCCCCAATAGTCGGCGTCGCGCTGGTAGGTCACGGATCGGCCGGCGTCGTAGCTCGATATCTTGTATGGCCCGCTCCCGACCGGCGGGTCCAGCGTTGCCGCCTCAAAGTCCTTGTCCGCCCAGTAGTGCTTCGGGAGGATGGGCATCTGTCCGGTAATCAGCGGGAGTTCCGGATTCGGGTCGCCGCTGAACGTGAACTTCACCTGCCGCTCCGCCACCTCTTCGGCGGATTCCAGATTGGCGTAATACGCGCGGTAGAACGGGTGCCCCTGCGTCTTGATCGTGTCGAGAGACCAGATGACGTCCTCTACCGTTACAGGCTCTCCGTCGTGCCAGCGCGCCTCCGCCCGCAGCGTGAACGTCACCCACGAGCGGTCCTCCGGCCACTCGATGGCCTCGGCAAGCAGACCGTACTCGGTGAACGCTTCGTCGGCCGAGCCGGACATCAGGGTCTCGTACATGCGCCCCAGACCCAGCGATGGACGGCCTTTCAGCACGAACGGGTGGAACGTGTCGTAGCTCCCGAACGCGCCAAGCACGATAGACCCGCCCTTGGGAGCCTCGGGGTTGACGTAGTCGAAGTGGGCGTAGTCGGCGCCGTACTTGGGCTCGCCGTGCATCGCGATGGCGTGCGCGCGGGTTGTCTCCGCGACGGATCGAACAGCCGCGACCGGCGCCAGGACGCCGACGGCGAGGGCGAGAAGCAACCACTTGCGCATAGAAAACACTCTCTCGTGTGCGATGTGTCCGAACGCGCCCGAACGCGCATGCCCAGGCGGCTACCCGATTGTCCACGTCGTGCGCGGCCCGGTCAACGAGACTCGGAGGCAGCTCGCGCCACTTCCGCGCAACAACGGCGGCTCGCCAGCGGATCGCACAGTCCCTTCCCCCTTTCGTAAAGGGGGAAGGCTAGGTGGGGGGTGCGACCCGCCCGCCCAAGTCACCCGGTCACGGATCCTACTCGCCGCCGTCACATTCCGACGTAAGCCCGTCGCGAGCCCGCTTGATCGTCCACACCGTCGCAGTCCCTTCCCTCTTTTCGTAAAGGGGGAAGGCTAGGATGGGGGTTCGAGCCACCCGCCCAAGCCAACCGGCCATGGATCCTACTCGCCGCCGCCATATTCCGAAGCGAGCACGACGCGAGCCTGCTCGATTTCGTCACCGATGCGGAGCTCGCTGACAGCATCCATGCCTTCGATGACCTGCCCGAACACGGAGTACTTGCGGTCCAGTTGAAACAGCCGCTTGAGGCAGATATAGAACTGGCTGCCGCTGGACCGGCGGTCGGGGTTTACGTTGTCCCCCGTTCGAGCGGCTGCGACGGATCCCTTCAGGTGCTTGCGCCCGATCTCCGCCGGGACGGTGTACCCAGGTCCACCTCTGCCCGTGCGCTGTGGATCGCCTCCCTGTATAACGAAGTTCTTCACGTAGCGGTGGAAGTAACCCGCCTCGCCGTCGTAGAAGCCTTCGCGGACCAGCTTCTTGAAGTTCGCCACGTGCTCCGGCGCGTCCTCTGGATACAGCTTGATGACGATCCGCCCCTTGGTCGTGTCCATCACGACGATCTCGTCGGGAGTCGCTTCCCTCGTCGGCGCCCCACGCCCGGCGGGCATGTACTGTGGGGTCTGCTTGGCGCCCTTGCCCTCGGCCCACCGGCGCGTCGTGTCCCAGACGGAGTAGGCGAGCTTGCGGGGCGCCGGAGCGCCATTGGACGCCGCCAGGCTCTCGACGAGGAAGTGCGTGAACGCGTCGCCGCCTTCGTCCGTCGCCGTGAGACCTTCACCCGGACCGCACCCTACGATCACCGTTACATCGCGCATCTGAACGAGCGCCTCGTAGAAGGCGTCATCGGGCGAGGCGGCGCCCGTAGCGGCGGCGAGCACGAGGAGTCTGTTCTTTGCGCGCGCCGTCGACAGCGCGTTCGCCACCGCGCTGAGTGGCGCCGCCGTCCCGGGCAGATCGCCGAGGTCCGTGTCCGCCCCCAGCAGGTAGCCTTGCCCTTCCGCGCTCATCACCTGTCCCGCAAAGTAGATGACGGCCAGGTCGGCGTCGGCCTCGTGCAGCCCAACAGCCGCCAGCGCGCTCAATATGGCATGTCGGTCGGGAGCCGCGTCGTCCTCCGCACTGCCGGCCAGCAGCGTGATGCCGCCCGCACCACCCATCGATCCCAACGCCAGTTGGACACTCCTGGCGTCGGCCGCGGCGGCGGGCACTCCGACGATGTCGGGGTCAACGTACGCCGTCACGCCAATGGACACCCCGACCGCCGAGGCGCGCGCCATGCCGGCCGCGAACGTCGCGGACACGATGGACAACAAGAGGGCCGTTCTCACGCTCCGTACCATTTCTGACTCCTGTTGGCGTCTGGAAGGACAGACGACATGCTGGTGGCTGACGTCACCACGCGCCGCTGAACGGGATCACGGAGCGGCGTCGCCGACACATATTGTGGCGTACCCATGTCCGCGCGGAAAGCGCGTGACCCCGTTACGAAGCGTGACTGCGCGTCGACGCGGTGGCATGCTGCCCAAGGACGCCGACTCGGCCGCAACGCTCGGACCCGCCGCTCTGTCCCGGACCAAGAACATGCGATGGCAGACATCCGCACCCCACGAACTCGGCCTGGACGCCGCCACGCTCGACGCCGCGCGCGAGACGCTTGCCACGAAAGGCACGAAGGCCTTGCTCGTCGCCCGACGCGGCAAGATCGCCTACGAGTGGTACGCCGACGACCACGGACCCGACGTCCGTCACTACACGGCGTCCATGGCGAAGGCGCTCGTAGGTGGCGTCTCGCTCATGCTGGCGTTGAACGACGGCAAGCTACAGATAGACGACCCAGCGCGCCTGTACGTCCCAGCGTGGCGGGACGACCCGCTGAAGTCGCGCGTCACCATCCGCCATCTGGCGACGCATTCGTCAGGCGTCGAAGACGCGGAGCAGGACGACCTGCCCCACGACCAGCTACCAGGGTGGAAGGGAGCCTTCTGGCGACAGGATCCAGACCCCTTCACCCTCTCTCGCGACGACGCGCCCGTCGTGTTCGAGCCTGGGTCGCGGTACGCATACAGCAACCCCGGCATGGCGATGTTGTCCTACTGCGTCACGGCTGCGATGGGACAGGACATCCGCACGCTCCTTCGCGAGCGCGTCATGCAGCCGCTTGGTGTCGAGGACGAGGCCTGGAGCGTCGGCTACGGGCGTACCGACGACGTGGACGGCCTGCCACTCGTGGGGAACTGGGGTGGCGGAGGCTACACCGCGCGCGCAACGGCCGCCGTCGGGCAGTGGATGCTGCAGCGGGGAGAGCGCGATGGGCGCCAGTTAGTCGCTCCGGAGTGGGTGGACCGGGCTGTCGCGTATGCTGGAACGCCCACGCCAGACCGCCCTGCAGGCAACCCACAACCAACGTCCGGGCTCGGTTGGTGGACCAACCGCGACGGCGTCTGGCCCAACGTGCCCCGAGACGCCTATGCTGGCGCCGGTGCTGGCAACCAGGTGCTGCTCGTCGTGCCGAGTCTCGACCTGGTGGTTGTCCGCAACGGTGGTTTGATCGGCTCTGAGGCGGAGGGCCTGGGCTTCTGGGGCGGCATTGAACGCTTCCTGTTCGATCCCGTCATGTCGGCCGTGAGCGACGAGCCCGTAGCTATCTCCCACGGTCCCAAGGTAGTAGGCATCGACTGGGCTCCCGAGGGCGACATACTGAGACTCGCCAAGGGTGTCAACCGGGACGGCAGCGACAACTGGCCGCTCGCCTGGGGTCAGGACGACTCGCTCTACACGGCGTATGGCGACGGATACGGCTTCGATCCGCCCGTTCCCAGCAAACTAGGCTTGGGCTTCGCCCGGATAGAGGGCGATCCTCCGAACCTGACAGCTGAGAACATCCGCTCCGACGGCGAGAATACGGGCATGGGGAGGCGCGGACGCAAAGCCAGCGGCCTCGTGTCGGCGCAGGGCGCGCTCTACATGCTCGCGAGGAACGCCGACGACGACGGCCACGGCAGTCAGCTCGCCCGATCGGCAGACGGGGCCCAGACCTGGGAGTGGGCGGACTGGCGGTTCGAGGAGTTCGGCTACCCCACGTTCGTCGACTTCGGGCGCGACTATGCTGGCGTCCCGGAACACCTTGCCGGCTTCGTCTACTTCGTGTCGCACGACGGACCGGGCGCGTACGAGCCGGCGGACAGCTTCATCCTCGCGCGCGCGCCACTCGGGCGTCTCATGGACCGAGCGAGCTACGAGTTCTACGCAGGCCTCGACGACGGCAAGGTGCTGTGGACGGGCGACGCGTCGCTGAGAAGCCCTGTCCTCGGCAGGCCTTCCCGCTGCCTGAGGTCGGGCATCTCGTACAACGCCGGCCTCGCGCGATACCTGTGGTGGCAGCAGATACCCGACGGCGGCGAGGACACGCGCTTCGAGGGTGGCATGGTCGTCTGTGAAGCGCCCGAGCCTTGGGGGCCTTGGACCGTCGCCTACGGAACGACGGTGTGGGATGTCGGCCCCGGCGAACACGCCTCCTTCCCAACGAAGTGGATGGACGCCGACGGACGCCGGTGCCGGCTGGTGTTCTCGGGCGACGACAACTTCTCCGTCAGGGGTGCGCGGCTGCTGACGACTCCTTAGCCGCGCGCGTGTGTCGTCGGATCCCGCTCCGCGCGCGAAAGCCGTCGGCTATCCTTACTCCGGCGGCGAGCCGTGAGCTCCGCCGCTCGTGACGGGAAAGACGGACGCAAGGCGTTCGCGAGACCTCATAGGAGTGACTATGTTCGGACGGCATAATCGAACGATGCGTGTTCTGCGGCGCGGTCTTACGCTGGCGATGGTCGCCTCGTTGGCGGCTCTGTTCGCGTGCGGTGACGACGACGATGGTATCGGCGACGAACTAGACGACCTTGCCGACGGCGACGGCGGCGCCGAAATCGTCGGCCTGCGGATCGAAGCTCTGCCGCCCTCGCCACATCTGGTCGGCATCCCCGTGGTCCTGACCGCCGTGCCGTTGGACGACGAGGGCAATGACATCACGGCTGGCGGCGCGGACCTCGCGGAATTCACGTCAGGCTTGACGTGGGCGTCGTCGGACCCAAGCGTCGTCGACGTCTCGACGCTCGTCGTGGCGGAGTCCACGATGGCGGTGCAGGCAACGCTCGTGAGTGCGGGCTCCGCGACGGTGACGGCAACTTACGACGGGATCGAAGCGACGATCAAGCTGACGGTCACGTCCCTGTAGCAGCGACAGCCACGACGACTGCCTACGCGCCTCCGGTCTGCTAGACTGGCGGCGCGTCTCGCTTCAGCCTGCGGGAGACTCCGCAGCCCCGGCCCTGTCTGTGAGGAGAACGTCGTAATGAACCACGTGTCGCAGAAAGACCTCGAATGGCGCGCCTACGAGTCGCCCAAGGGCGGATTTGGCGCCGCCGCCCTGGACTACGGCAGACCCATGGAGGCTCGTGAATCCAGGCATCCGTTTGAGATGATGTTGCTGCGCATCGCGCCGGGTCAGCGCCCTTGGCCGTACCACTCGCACGGCGCGCAGTGGGAGTTCTACTACGTCCTTGAGGGCTCCGGTGAGATGCGCCTCGAGGACGGTCCCAAGCCCATCACGAAGGGCGATGCGATGATGTGTCCGCCCGGCGAGGCGCACCAGCTCATCAACACGGGCGAGGGAGACCTCGTCGTGCAGATCGTCGCCGACAACCCGCCCGCCGACTACTGCAACTACCCGGACTCAGGCAAGTGGGCGTGCAGCGGTAAGGTGTTTCGGATGGAGGAGACGGTCTACTACGACGGGGAGGAGTGAGGGCGGCGGCTAGCCCGCCTCGCAGATCACGCGCAGACCCGGCACGCCCGCATAGTCGCGCCCGTTGTGCGTTAGCAGAGGCATCCCGTGCAGTAGCGCGGTCGCGGCGATCCAGGCGTCCGCGCACTGGACGGGCCGACCGCGGTCACGCGCGGCGTGCGTCACCTCTGCCCATACGCGGCACAGGTCGGCGTCGCATCCATACATGATGAATTGCCGGAGATACGCGTGTAGACGCGCCAGGCGCGCCTCGCCCCAACCGCGTCCCATCGGCCATCGCAACAACTCAGCGTGCGTCATGAGGGATATGACCGGCCGGGTGGCGATGAGGTGAGGGCGGTACATCTCGGCGCGTGAGTCTTCTTTGAACAGGAACGAAAGAACGTCCGTGTCGACAACGACATCAGCGGTCATGCCGATGACTCGGTCGTTCCTTCTCGTCGCCACTCGCGCACAGCGTCTAGGAAGTCGTCGACCGACTCGTCCTCGGGCCAGAAGTCGCCCAGGAGATCCTCGAAGTTCTTCACTACCCCGACACCTTGCTCCCGCGCCAACTCGTCCAGGTCGTGGCGCTCCGGCATCGTCGTCACCTTCTCCAAGGCCACCCGCGCCTGCTCCAGGAAGGCATCGGGAAGACCCTCGACCAATCGCATCAGGTCTTCGCGTGTCGTTGCCATCGGCGTGTCTCCTCCTCGACGTGGCTGGCCAGATGGTACGTCCTGGCGCCAGGTGAGGGAAGCGCGAGCGGAACTGCGGGGCCCGCGCGGCGTCTACTGCCACTATCGAGACTCGGGCAAGTGGGCGCGCACCGGCGCGGTGTTTCGGCCGCAAGAGACGGTTTACTACGATGGGGAGCGGTAGGGCGGCGTTCTGGCTGTGGACGCGTGACCCAGCGAACGCGCGGCGCTTCCTGATAGGAGCGTCGCTGCGGGGGTACGCGTCCGCCCTTCGTTGCGCGGCAAGCGGCGCCTCGCGCGCTGCGCGCGTGTGGGTTCACTATACTCACATCGCGCGCTGAACGGAGACGTGGTACCATACTGAGCGAATGGCGTGCTCGTGATGTGTGGTGTCTTCACGTCACCCGACATGGAACATGCCACGTTCCAGCCGTCGTGAGGACTGCGCGATGAACAGAGAGCCACTCCCGAAATACGACAACCCGCCGGTTGTCGAGGTGGTGTTCGGCGTACAGTTTACCCCCATCGGCAAACTCGACCCCGCTCACGTAGGCCTGCTATGGCAAGAGAAGTTCCGAGACCGATTCGGGCAGACAGAGGAACATCCCGTCCTTCTACCCCAGGTGGAGGGCGCTGATGGCCCGTTTTCGGCCGGTACGCCCGCCGTTGCTACGCCCGCAACTACGGGGGCTAGCCGTACGTGGTTCGTCGCGGAAGATACGTCGGTCATTCAGGTGCAGCGAGACCGACTGCTGTACAACTGGCGTCGGGCAGGGCCAGAAGCGCGCTATCCGGGCTATGTTGAGGTACGGGAGCAGTTCTGGAAGGCGATGGGCGACTTCGCCGGATTTCTTCAGCAGCACGCGCTTGGGCAGATGGCGCACAGGCAATACGAGCTGACCTACGTAAGCCACTTGGCGCACTCCGTGAAGGATCGCCCACGGCACATAGGTGATGTGTTCCCGGACCTCGCTTGGCGAGGAGGGGATAGGTTCCTGGATGCTCCTGAGGCCGCCTCCTGGGCCGCCTCCTTCGCGGCCGGTGGGGATCCGATGCGACTATACGTGTCATTGGGCAGCGCCCGACACCTGGAAACGAAGGAAGACATCCTGAGACTCGACATTTCCGCTCGAGGCATGCCGCCGTCCGACAGCGATATCGGCCCGCAGGCATGGTTCGATAGGGCTCATGAGTGGATAGTCCGATCCTTTGCGGACCTGACCCATGAAGAGTTGCAGCGTGACGAGTGGCTCAGAAGGGATGCCCATGATGAGTGACCACCCTGGTCTGGCGACCAAGTCTGGATTCACCGCCCATGGCCCACCCGCCACGACCGTGGACCGAACCCAGTGGATGCTCACGCCAGTCGGGCAGGCGGCCATCATGCCCGTGCCCGAGTTCATGCCGAACTGGGTAGCGAGGACCATCGAGCGAGTCGACGAACTCCGTGGACTAGTTCCCGGCTGGGACGGTCGAGGCTCCAAACCCCCTAGCGCGTGGGCGTGCGCCGCGATCAACGAGGTTCTTCTTGTGTTGTGCGCGGTCGACGGTTGGAACGTCGAACCTGGGGTATTCGCTGGCGCGGACGGTAGTCTGCAGATCGAATGGGACACCGCCCATCGGGGGCTGGAGATTGAGGCTCCCGCGGATGATGCGGGACCCGTCGCCTATCTCAAGGTGACGAAGACGCGAGATCCCGTAAGCGGACAACCGAATCCATCGCTCTACATCTACGAAGAGGGCCAGCTGGAGGCTCGCGATCAGGCTTTGGAGCTACTCCGTTGGACGCTCGAAGCGTAGAGACCATCGACGACGATGATGGTCTCTATCGCCATATCGCGGCCAAGCCCAGTCAGATCCAACCCGATCCGGCCGCGCCCGAGGGATGGCGAGTCACTTCTATAAACTTCAGGAACTACGAACTGTCTGTCGACGTGGCCCGACTCAGTTCGCCCGACGCCTCGTTGCGGGATCGGCCTACCCACCACTTGGTCGAGCTTCGCGCAGGCTTCGCGCGGCACGAATGTCAACAGGAAGTCCTACACGACCCCATACCAGACAATTACGCGCACGCCCTGATAAAGGGCGACAAGCCTAGCAAAACCGTGCGTCGCCAGCTCGCAGACAACTGCAAGTGGGTGGTTCTGCGGACGCCGGCCCTCAGGTAGCTCACACGAATCCAGCCCCTCACCCCTCCCACTCCTCCGCCCGCCAAACCTCGTACGACCCACGCGGAATCAGATGCGCCCCGCGCCCGTTGAGACAGATGTGAATCGCCGGAATCGGCCGCAGCAGCGTCTTCTTCCCGGCGATGAGCTGCAGGACACGATCCTTGGTCCGCGACAGATCGTCAGCGACGTCCGGCACGCGCAGAATGTCCTGCCCGATGCGCGCGCGGACGGCGGTCAGCAGCGCGTCCGCGGGCATGGACATCGCGAAGCTATAGGCCGCCGTCGTCTCGGCCGGCAGTTGCGTCGAAGCGGCAGTCTCACGCGTATCCAACATCGCCCATCACCCCTCTGATGCCAGCAGTGTCGATATAGCGACTCCACAGCGACGAAGGCACGAGCTCGTACCCGCGCACGGAGTCCGGGCTTACAGGTCCAGCCCACTTGCGATTCTCAGCCCCCGGATTGCATGAGACGCCCTCGATGCGCGCCCCTACGCCCGACGGCACGCCCCGCGTCCCGAGCGCCTTCGAGAGCGCCGACCGCGGATTTACGGCGAAATCCTCCAACCGCATGATCGGCACGCCCGACTCACGCGCCTCCGTGACGGCGACACCCCAGATAGCCAGCAGCTTCACGTAGTCGTTTTCCGTGAGGACGGGGAAGAACCGCGCGTGCGTCTCGGGATGCGTCATCGCCGCCCACAGAAAGCGGTCGTACCACGCGTACCGCGCCGGATCGGTCCAGCGGTTGGGATTCGGCTTCATGGACCACGCGAACCCACGCGGATCGCGCACGACGACCACCGGCGTGTACTCCTCGAAGTCCCACAGGAACCAGTCGATGCGCGTCATCATCTGGATGAACTTCACGCAGGTCGACTCCGTGGGATCACCCAGGACGCCCCGCAGATAGCGCCGCAACGCCGCGCACTCGTCGCCCCGCCGCAACACCAGCGGCGCGAACTCCATCGACGGGTGGTAGTGATGCTCTACCTCCTCGCGCGCCGCCGGCTCGCAGCGCCAAAGCGCGCCGTGACCGTCCATCACGCTCTGACGAAGCGGCTCGTACAGCCAGCGCTTGTGCGCCGGGTCGTGGCACAACACGTCCCACAGCAACGATGTGCCGCTGTGAGGCAGTCCGAACACGGCGACGCTCATGCGCGCGCTCCTTTCACGTCTTCGGTTTCGTCTGGGGTGGCGATGTCAGCGGATGGATGGGGCGTCAGGTTGCGGTCCAGTTCCTCCGCAAAGACGCGGCGCTCGCGTTCGCCCAGGTCGTCTACGAGGCGTCCGCCGAGCTGTCGGAGGTAGCGCGACACGAACGTTGGCGACGCGTCCCCATACGCCTCGCGCACCTGCAACGCCAACGCGAGGTCCGCTTCTAACGACCGAATCTGGAAGTTGTCCGGGTAGTCCACCTTCCACGTGTCGTCCCACGGCACGCCGCGCCACGCGAACCAGAGCTTCGTCGCCTGAGTCTCAGCGCGTTCGAGACCGTCCGCGAAGAGCGCGAGCGCGGCGTTCTGCTCCTCGAAGTCGAGCATCTTGGATAGACCCGACTGCCCGCGCATCTGCCCTTCCGAGCGGATGTCCTTCTGCGTGGCGATGCGGTACAGCTCCCAGCGCAGCTCCTCGGCGTGAGCAAGCGCCCACTCGACGCCCGCGACGTCCGGCGCGATGAACGACGGCGCCTTAGCGTCGGGCGGGTATTCCAGCATCGACCCGTCCTGCAGCGACTGCGACACGTCCGTGTCGTTCCCCGCCTCCGCCATGAAGTTCACCTGCATCGTGAGAATCTGCAGCATGTTCTTGGCGAGGAAGCCGTCGCGCAGGCTTACGGAGTTGGCGATCATGCGGTTGATGCGCGCGAAGTCCGACATGAACGACACGCCCGCGAGTTCGTACTGCACGGACTCCTCGAACCGGACGGGAACGAACGGCACGACGCCCAGCGAGTGCTCGCCGCCATCCAGGACGTCGCCGTCGCCGTCAAGCAGCATCCACTCCGAGCGCGTCCAGACGCGATACCGAGTGCGATCCCCGCGCGTCGCGAACGGGTCCGCCGCGCCGTGGCTCGCCTCCTCGATGCGGATCCACTCCAGCGCGCCGAACTCGTCCATGCCCCAATCCACGATGGCTGTCGGCGCCACGAGGATGAAGTACGGCATCTGATCCGGCGACTGCTGATCCGCCGCGCTGCGGACGCCATCGGACGGCTTCGGCATGTCTACGAGGACGCCCGCCCATCCGTAGAGCAGCTCCAACGTGGCGACGCACGACCAGAAGTGGTTGGCGTCGCTGCCGCGCCGATCCACGCTGCTACGCGCCCAACGCTGATACGCGTCGTCGCCGATGTTCCTACCGATGCGGTCGCCGAAGCGGAACACGTGGTTCCGATACGTGCGAATCACCGGACGGCAGTAGTTGGGATACACGGCGCGTTCCAGACGGCGCACGTAGTCGGCGTGCGTCTCACGCGGGCCGTGTCGGAAGATGTTGTCGCGAATGTAGTCCCACCCGCCCTCGTACGCCTGCCGCATGAAGTCGTAGTGACCGCGTAGCGCCATGTGTTCCGGGTGCGCGTCTTCGAGCCGTGCCTTGATCGCCGTAGCTTCCATTGATCCGTCTCCCTTGTGACCGGTCCAGAGGCCGTGTGAACCGTCGTGTGGTGTACGAGACGCGCAAGTTCCTTCCCCTTGAAGGGGAAGGTTAGGATGGGGTCGGGATCTGCGAACCCACGCCATCCACCTGCCGGCCGACTGGCTTTTCCATACGTTCCGCTCCTAGTGGTCGGCCCCAGCGGCCGTGTGAACCCTCGCGCGGAGTCCGAGACGCGTGAGTTCCTTCCCCTTTGAAGGGGAAGGTTAGGATGGGGTGGGGAACCAGGGGCCAACATCGTCTGTGCCCCGACCCATGGGAGCGCCTGCCGTCCCGCAGGGGTTCCCGGTGCCTACCCATGAGTCGTCCGCGTGTGCGACCCCCGAAGCAGACCGTTCGCCGGCGCCCTCTCGTGAGTCCAACCACCGACGGCATGAGACATCGAGCGCGCGTAGCTCCGCCTCCGTGGCCTGTCCGCCGCTAGCTTGGGAGTTCACCACAGCCTGCGACGCGCGCTGTGTCGCCGTTGCCGCGGATAGATGTCGTCCCATCAAGTACCCTCCATCAGATGCCCTCGAGGCTCCGCCACCGGTACGCCGGGCCTGCTCCGCGACGGTCGCGAATCTGGTCGGCGTACATCACGGCGTACCGCATGGCGTCCATGCCGTGGTTGTCCATGTCCAGAGGCTTTTCGCCCAGGGAGCCGCCAGCGTCGGTCGGATACTGGTAGACCGCGAATTCGTCCTGCGTGCTGGTTGGCCTGCCAGAGGAAGCCAGGTGTGGATCCCGGCGCAGCGTGCAGTCACGGAACAGGTAGATGCGCGGCCGGCCCGTCTCACGATCCGGCTCCAGCCGACGCCTACACGCCTGGATGCCGTCTTTGATGGTCTTCGTCGCGGGAACGGTGCGAATGCCGTGCTTCTCGAGTTCCGCGCGATTCTCCGCGTCGTGGTCCGCGACGGTAGCCGCTATGCGTTCGCCCTCGCTGAGATCCCGCACGAGCGGTCCGATGTCCGACACAAGCTGGCGCGTGGCGTACAGCTCGCGATAGAGCACCATCTCGTCGTCGCCGGAGAGCGCCCACCACTGCACCACGAGCGGGTTGTTGTACCCGAAGTCGACCGACCGGATGCGCGTCCACTCGGACGGCAGATCCACCCGATCCACTACATGCAGCGTGGTATCGAAGTTGTCGTAGACGAGGCCGTCGAAGGAGACGTCCCACCGGCCGTCGAGCAGCATGCAGCGCTCGCGCGCCGGCAGAGCCTCCAGCCGCGCGATGTAGCCGGGGTCGGCGTCCAGGAGCGTGGGATTGTCGGTGACACGCGCGGGGATGAAGTTGCGGCTGCGGGCGCTCGGGGTGTCCGGCGCCACGGCTAGCTCGTCATCGCCGTCTCGCACGAACCATCGCTTCTCGAACGGCGGGCACTTGTCGATGAAGCGCGCCTTCACCCACTTGTGACCGATGCCGCCTGGGTTCGACGCCGCGCGGATGCGGTTGGGGAGACCAGCCGTGTTGCGGTTCCGGCTTAGCATGTACTCGTACTGATGCTGGGTGAACGAGGTCAGCTCGTCGAAGCCGATATACGCGGACTCGGCGGACTGATAGCTGTGGACCGTCTGGTCCGACCGCATGGCGCCAAACATCAGCTTCGCGCCACTCGAGAAGGTCCACGTGCGAGCCTTCACGTTGTACGAAGCGAATCCGGTGAGAATCTGGTGCGACTGGTCCATCAGCGACTTCTCGAGCTCTGGATACGTGCGGCGAAGGAGCAGTGCCCTGTACCCGGAATGATCCCGGTACCGGATCGCTTCCAGGAGCAACGCGAAGCTCTTGCCGCCTCCCGCCGCGCCTCCGTAAAGGCATTCGTCCGCCGTGCTTCTGAGGAACTTCTTCTGCGGGCCTGCGTGCGGCTCCCAAAGTGGTCCATCAGAGGGCATCGTCCGGTTCCGGCAGAAGGACTTGGAGTGTGAGCGGCTCCGCCTTGGCCTCGCGCGATCCCCAGCGTTCCGGGAAGCGCAGCTTGAGGAAGTCGCGGCAAGCCGTCCATGACCCGTCTAGCTGGTCGCGCCACGCCTCGACAGCGAAGCGTTCCGCCTCCGCTTCGGCGGCCTTCATGTCGCGGTGAAACTCGGCGTACTGCCCCCGCGTCGCCTCGGCGCCCTTCTGCATCCAGCGGTCGTACATGTCGGGCGACACGCCGCACACGTAGCACGTCGTGGATGGGTCGTTGCCGCGGCTCAGACCGTCGATGAGACGCGCCATCTGGTCCGGCGACAGGTCCGACGGCTGTGAGACGCGCTCGGTGTTCTGCTTCGACACTAGGGTTTCCTTCCCTCGGCGCCGCGTCTCACGTCGCTATCTCAGAAGACGCTGGGCGATGCTGCTGACAACGACCGGGACGACGACCGACGCGGCGGCGACGATACCCACCAGCTTCCACCGCGCGTACTCGAGGTCGCGCACGCGTTCCTCGATATCGTCGATGCGGTCGTCCTGGTCTTTGTATTGGCTCAGCAACTGGTCCACCTTCACGTTCATCGCCGTGAGGATGTCGTGGTCTCGTTGCAGGTGGTCTCGCAGCCACCCGAGTTGGGCTTCCACCGTGTGTTCGTGGTTCATGTGGCGTCCCCGCGCGAAGCGGCGAAGGCCGAAGCCCTCGTCGCGTCGATTGTTGGTCGCTCGACGCCGGTGGCATAATGGAGCCAGACGACAAGCGATTGTCGTGTACGATGGGGTCTCGGGAGTTGCTTTCCAGGGCGTTTCCGGGACCCTATCACCTTCCTTGCTTGCTGCGGCCCGTGCCTGACGCCACGCTTTAGGCGTCGCGAAACTAATGTGTCTCACAGCCGCTCGCGGACGGCCGGCTCTACGCCGGGTCGTCAGTCGTTCAGTTGATACAGGCGCCACTCTTTCGTGGCGAGGTCGCGTCCGATGATGGCGGCGAACCCGTCGTCGCCGTGGACGCGATAGAAGTCCTTCTCCGACTCGTCCTTCCACCACTCGCCCGTCTCGCGCCACGCGCTGTTGCACGTCACGCTATGAGCATGCCCGGGCTGGGCTGGGTTCTGAACGGACGCGCGACCGTGTTCCTGCCCGCGCCCATCGCGGAATGTGGCAACGGTAGCCGGGAGACTTCCCGTGATACCCGCCTGCATCGTCACGCGCACTTCGGGGGGCTCGGCATAAGTGAGTGGCATTGGAATCATCCCATTCGTTCCAACCCGCCGCATCGCCGTTCGCGGAGGCTGGTAGTTCAGTATGCCTAGCATAGTAGTCTGTAGTTACTACTAGCGCAAGGGAAATGCGAATCGCGGCATGAAGATCCAAGAGCAGCCAAGCGCGGACCCGCGTGGCCACGGGCTTCGAGGCACTCGTCGTCCGTCACATATTCGCCCGACTGGTGTGCGCGGCTCGGCCTTTGGTTACGCGCCCACGTCGCCAACGCTGCCCCGCGCCCGCTCCACGCCAAACGCCTCTACGCGCGCAGCCGCTGCCTGTCTCTGCCAGTGAGTCGCGCTTGGGCGCGCGGCGCCCAGATAGTAACCTGTAAGGCACAACCCGCAACTACTCGCGTAAAGACCTCCGCTGGACGACGTGATGTCATCTCTCGGCCTGTTCCACCGACGACTGATGCTACTGGCGTGTCTTCTGGCGATGGCCCGCGTTGCCGGCGCCGAATGGCAGGCAGCCAACGGCCCATACGGCGGGGCCGTGCGCGATCTACTCACGCTGCCAGACGGAACCCTCTTCGCCGCCGTGTCCGACAGCTACGGTGTCTACCGCTCGGACGATGACGGGGCGACATGGGCCCACCTACCGATACCCCAACTGGAATACGGCGCGCGCATGCTTGCGTACGGGCGCGGCCGCCTATACGCAGGCCACGGAGGGTTGGTGGTGTCCAGCGACCGCGGAGAATCGTGGACACAGTTATTTCCGCCCGACGGATGCGCCTTCCTCGCCGCCAACGACAAGGCCGTGTATTCCGGCATGATCCAGGATTGGGGCAGCTTCCTATACCGATCCGTGGATGGGGGCGAGAACTGGACACGAGTGTTCAGCCTCCGCAAATGGTCCTACTTAGGCTCAATGGCGTTCCAGGAACAGCACGCCTACCTGGGTTCGAGCGAAGGTCTGTTCCGCACGTCCGACCTCGGCGAGACATGGACAGAGCCTCTCTCCGGCGGGGAGGTAGCGTCGGTGCTTGCAGGCCCGGGCGCCATCACCATCGGGGAGTGGGGCCTGGGCGTCAGGAGCTCCGAGGATCCAGCGGCCGGCTGGGATCGCGTAGACCAGGACGCGAGGCTCCGCTACCCGTCAGCGCTGGCGCAATTCAACGGCGCGCTCTACGTCGGAACGCGAGGCCCCGACCACGGACAAGTGACCGCAGGAGTGCTCCGACAGCGGGACGCGGGGTGGGACGAGGTCAACGACGGTCTTACCGACCTTCTCATCACCGATTTGGTGGCGACACGAGGAGCGCTGTTTGCCGCCACGCGTCGCGACGGCGTGTTCCGTAGCTTTGACGGCGCCACCTGGGAGCACGCCAGCGAGGGCCTCACGCCACTTGGCGCCCGTGTCCAGGCGATCGACGGAGCCCTACACGCCAGCGGCTTCCGGTCGGATGACGGAGGCGCCACGTGGGCCAAAGGGCTGATCCGAATGCCCTTCGTGGCTGTCGCCTCTCACCTCTCACACGGGTCTGTCCACTACGTGGCTCGCCAGTACGACGGCGGCATCTGGAGGTCTATGGACGACGGTTTGACGTGGCAGCGGGTAGCCCAAGCCGGCGACGCGGACCGGCTGCTCCGCCTTGCCGTATCGGGCGACGCGCACGCGTTGATCACAGATGAAGGCTTGCTCCTTTCCGACGACGGTGGCATAGCCCTGCGCGCGGCGCGCGAACCAAACAAAGTAACCGGCGCGTCCTTCCTCGGGTATTCGATGGGCGCGTTGCACGCGGGATTCAGTCGGGGGCGGATCCTCCGGTCGGCGGACGGCGGGGACACCTGGGTGGAACTACCCGAGGCGCCGCCTGCCTACGCGACGTCCTACTCCCGCCATGTCCGGGCAGTCGTCGCTGGTGGCGACCGCTTGCTGGCCGCCACCAGCTCGGGGTTGCGGGCATACAGGCCGGACCTTGGCGCCTGGGAGCAAGCCAGCGCCCAACTGCAAAGCGTTGACCTGCTAGTTGCCGGGCCCGATGACCGCATCTACGCAAGTACGGGCGACCAGGTGTATGGGTCGACAGACGTGGGGAGGACATGGCGCGTGGCCGGCCCGCCGCTCGGCGTACGCAGCGTCGTGTCGCTCGCGGAACTCGACGGACGTCTCTACGCCGGTACACATGAGGGCCTCTATCGCATCCGCCCGGATTGGACGCCGGTGGAGGCGCCAGCCGCGGCGATCATCGCCCCATCGCCCGCGGCCGTTCTGGAAAGCGGTGCAACATCCCTCGAGTTGCGTCTCGATCTGGACGGCTACGAAGGGCCGTGGCAGTGGCAGTTGGATACGCTGTTCCCGTCCAAGGGTCTAGCGGGCGCGACGCAGGTGTACGGCCCGCGAGCCGCAGTTACCGGTCTACGCCCTGGCAGGATGCACACTATCCACGTCACGCTCACAACCCCGAGTGGCGAGGTGGCATTCCCAGGTGTGGCGCGCGCCGTCGCCGTGTATTCGCCGCCCGTTGGCTGGGGCGCCTCACGCGATCTAGCCGGCGCCAGGCTCGCAGCTCAATTGAACGGCGAGATCGTCCTCGTCGATTCCACCGGCTCCGACATCCAGACCGTAGACGTCTCACTGTCGCCAGGCCGTGCGGATCGCTCTATGTCGTGGTCGCCGGACGGACGCGAACTCCTGGTATCGTCCGCGCCTCCCGAGCCGAAGAACGCCCAGCCGGAGTTGCTCCGCGTGCGCCTGGCGTCGGGCGAGACATCGCGCGTGACTCACAATGAACTCGTCGGCACCCGGCCCGCGTGGTCGCCCGACGGAGCCCGCGTAGCGTACGTGTCCCACGGACCTCCCCACGCGGGCGGGTCGTGGCAGGGCTTGTATGTCCTAGACCTGGCGACGCGCCAGGCGCGCTTGATAGCCGAGGGGGTCATGGCCCGCATCCCGTCCTGGTCGCCCGACGGCTCCCGAATTGCCTATATCAGGGACCACAAGGTCTGGATCATCCGCGCGGACGGGAGCGACGCCCACGCCATCACGGAGGAGCCAACGCAGGCGAGCTGGGTCGCCTGGTCGCCTGATGGCGCGCGCCTGGCGATCGTCCAGGGCGGTCAAGTCCACGTCGCCAATCTGGACGGAACACAACCGGCGCGACTCACCGAGTTCGTGGGACATGTGGGTCGTTGCTCCTGGGCCCCCGACGCCTCCCGGATCGCCGTTGAGGCGTTCGGCGCCGAGGGGCGCGGCCTCTACGTCGTGAGAGCTGACGGCGCCGACCTGGCGTTCATACTCCCGGATGGCGACTTCCCGAGTTGGTCGCCATTCATCTCGACCGGGCCTCCCCCGACCCTATCCTTCGCCACTCCCGAACCGGGTCGCGCGGTCTTCTTGCGCGCCACGGAAGACGCCGCACGCGTGCGCGTCACGGTAGGGAACCACGCGGAGGGTTGGAATTGGCGCGTCGACGAGCCGTTTCCGCTCGCAGGCCCCGCAGGGGGAACACACGTTGATGGCGCCGAAGCCACGATCACGGGGCTCCGCTCTGGAAGGACGCACACGATCTACGCTGCGCTCGTAGACGCCGCCGGGCATGTGCTGACGCCCCCGGCGCTCGCCGTGGCGGAGGTACGCGTCGCTGCGACCGACGCCCACGGGTTGAACGCTACCAGAGTCGCGTTCCGCGTGGGACAGACGCTCTACACCATCCGCCCCGACGGGCTGGACCTGCGGCGCATCACGGACATGGCGGCGACTGGCGGAGCCTGGTCGCAAGACGGCGCCTCGCTCGCCTTTGTCGAGGCGCAGGGCGACGATTCCGCCCTCGTAGTTGCCGGCCCAGTTGGCGAGGGCAGGCGAACCTTGCACGCGACGCCCAACATGCGTGACCCCTCCTGGTCGCCCAACGGAAGTGAGATTCTGGTCGCGACGGACACGGCGGTGCTGACCGTGGACGCTACGACCGGCGAGGCGAAGCCCCTCACGCATGCCGCTCGGGCATACCACACTCCGCGGTGGTCACCCGACGGCGGTCTCGTCGCCGCTATCGCCGACGGCGCGCTTTATCTCTTCGACCCTACGGCGGGCGCCGCAGACCAGGTAAGCGCGCCTGTCATCGCCGCGCAGTCGTTCTCATGGTCGCCCAACACGCATGATCTAGCCGTTCGCGCGCCATCCGGTCTCTATGTCGTCAGCGCGGACGGCGCGAGCCGCGAGCGCATTGCCGGCGGCTATGACCCGCGGTGGTCGCCAACAGGCGGCAGCATCGCCTACAGCAATTACACAGGAGGCATCTCGCTCGCCAATATTGCCTCCGGCGAGTCAGAGATCCTGGTGCCCGCCAACTACGGGCACGTCCTGGGCGACATGGCGTGGGCGCCGGACGGCTCCGCCCTGGTGTTCCAGGACGAGCATGGTGTCTACTCCGACGACGACGATAACGCGCCCTATCTCTACGTCATCGACGTCGCAAGCGGGGCACGGCGCATTCTCTCTCACGCGTCCCGCATGGGCGTCGACGCAGCGTGGTCGGCCACGCCTCCCGCCCGCGCGTCAGGGTTGACGGTGCAGGCGCCCCGCGACGGGGTCATCCTCCCGTCAGGGACCACCACCACACACCTGAGCGTGAAGAGCGACGGCGATTGGGCGTGGGTTCTCGATCGCCTGTTCCCCACCGAGGGGATCGTGGGCGACAACCTCGGGACGCCCGACGGAGCGACTATCGCGCGCCTACGCGCTGGGGCGACGCACACGGTGCGCGTCACGGCGGTCGACGACGACGGTCGGCTCACGCATCCGCTTGATGTGGTTGCCGTGCGCTTCAGCGTGGCCATGCGCGAGGATCCTAACGCCGACGGAGTAGTGGACATCGCCGACATGGTCTTCGTGGCCTCTCGGTTCGGCGGCGAGCCAGGCCTGGAGGCCGCGCGCGCCGACGTGGACGAGGACGGCGCAGTCACGATAGCGGACCTGGTTCTGGCCGCCGCGCGCTTCGGAGCCCGCCTGGAACGGATACCAACGGCGGCGCCATCCATGCCAAGCCGTCAGCACGCTGCCGGCCTCTATCGGTGGACACGCGAGGCGGAAGGTCTCCACGCCACCACGCGCGAGATGCGGGAGGGCGTCGCGGCCCTGCGCGCGCTACTGGCTTCCGTCGCCCCCTCGACGACGACGCTCTTGCCGAACTACCCCAACCCGTTCAATCCGGAAACATGGCTGCCCTTCGACCTTGCCGACCCCGCAAGCGTCGCGGTCACGATCTACGCGGCCGACGGTTCGCGCGTGAGGCGTCTCGACCTCGGGATGCGGCCGCCCGGCGCCTACCGAGACAGGTCAGGAGCGGCATACTGGGACGGCCGGAACGCTGCGGGCGAGCGCGTGACATCCGGTGTCTACTTCTATCTGATCGAGGCGGGGAGCTACGCCGCCGCGCGGCGCATGGTCGTGCTGCAATAGGGCAGGCGGGGAAGGCGCGGGCGAAAACCGCTACTGGACTCAGCACAAGCCGGGCGCGGGTCGATGCGACCATCGGCGCCACTCGCGTGCGAACGGAACCGTGAGCTCCCAGGAGCTCACGCCTAGGGAGCCTGACCTGGGCCACGCGCCGCTCGCGCGCCCGTACTCGTGGAACGCTCACCCGTGCGTTTCGCGATGATGCGCACGCGCCGCACGCTTCTGTCGTCTGTATCGAGGACGATGACCATGAGATCCTCCGTCTCGACCACATCGCTGACGGACGGGATGCGATCGAGACGATGCATCACGAACCCGGCGATCGTCTCATAGTCACCGGTCGGTATCGCCACGCCTACCTTGTCCAACTCCTCGTTGAGCAGGTCCACCTCGCTCCTGCCATCGCATTCGATGGCGCGCGTCAACGCGTCGACCGTGTACTCCTCGGCGTCGTCTCGCTCGTCACGGATCTCGCCTACGATCTCCTCTACCAGATCCTCCATCGTCACGATGCCCGCGACGCCACCGTACTCGTCCACGACGAACGCTATGGGGTTGTGCCTGAATCTCAGCTCGGCGAGCAACGTCGCCACGTGTTTCGTCTCTGGCACGAAATGTAGATCTCGGCGGATGATCGGGTCGATCGTGTCGAGGGGCGCATCCGCATAGATGGCGTCCAGGACGTACACCATGCCGACGATGTTGTCCACGCGGTCACGGTACACGGGGATGCGCGAATACCCACATTCCGCCATCAGGTCCATGCAGGTTGTCAGGTCTGTTCCCTCTTCCACCGACACGATGTCGTTAAAGGGCTGCATGACCTGCTCGACACGCTGCTCGTACGTCTCCAGCACGCCGTGGATCATGCGCCTTTGCCCCTGCTTGATCGTCCCTTCTTCCTCACCCAACTCCGCCAGCAGGCGTAGGTCTTCCCTGGTGATGATCTGTACCTCGCCCTTCTGACCGGTCAGGCGCATGAACAGAAGCGCGACGCGCAGCACGACGAGGACGATCGGCCGCAGTATCCAGTCGGTCGCGGCGAGAAGTCTGGAGGAGTGCAGGAGGACAGAGTCGGGACGCCCCCGCGCGATGGACTTGGGCAACACCTCGGCGAGGAGGAGGATCAGAGGCGCCATGATGAGGATGTTCAGCGCGTCGCGCGTCTGCGCCGTCAGCCCGGTCGTCGCGCGCTGCAGCAACACAAGCGACGACGATGCAGCGACCACGTTCGCGATGTTCGTTCCCAGCAGGATGGCCGCCTGTGTCCGTTCGCGCGGTTCGCACACCGCGACGGCAATCCTGGCCGCCCGGTGTCCGGTCTCCGCCAGCGCGCGGATTCGCGGCAGATTTGCGGAGAGGAACGCCGTCTCCAACCCCGAGTAGAACGCCGATGCAGCCAGCCCGACCGCCGTCAGCGCGATGTACAGACCCAGGGCGCTGGACACGACCGCGTTCGGGCTGGGGCTAGCGAGAGCGGGCAGGACGGCTGCCCCGAACACGCACCACCCAAGCAACGCGGAGCGAAGGACGATGCCCCGTGGAAAGGCCATCAGCTTGCGCGTCACCGTCTCTGCCTCGGTGAGGGTATCAACGGACGCGTTGCTCCCGTCAGACATCGAGTACCTGGCGTATGCAATGACGACGCGGATTGCGCGGCGCGCGTCGGCGCGTCAAGCCCATGGCGTCGACCCAACTCGTGGGCCGCGGATTCCAGTCATCCAGTTGTCGCATGCATAGCTCACGCTTCTGCCTAAAGTATCCACGTGGAACGGCGCCAGAGCTAGCCCATTGCTCGACCCTCAGGCCCTTGGTTGGGAGGAAGGCGTGCGGCCCACCCCGCCGACGACGTGCGAGGCGCGTAGGGCCGCGACGATGGCGGCGAGCGCCTGGTGTCCGTCGCATACGCCATCGCAGCGACGCTGGACATAGCCGGCGCGGCCCGCCTATCCCCGCCACGACAGCGCCGGGCTGCCGTGCGACCCAGTGTTCGGATGCGTGCGGCGGAAGCACGCTTTCGGGCATGGTGGCGGCGCGCTCTCGCTGGGTTGCCTGCGGCTCGCGCCCGGAACGCCTGTGACGAGTGGGCGGCCGTCCAACGCGAGGCGAGTGGCACGTACATTGCTCCCGTGCAGTAGCAGGAAACAGAACTTTCTACGTTAACTGCCGGAGGGATTGCGCATGTCTCGCCACACGTCACCCGTGCGCCTGGCGACCGTCGTCGCCGTGACGATCCACGCCGCTGTCGCTCTGCTTGTAGGAGTCTGGACGACTTCCGAGCCAGACGCCGAGCCAGCCACATACGCCGCGGAGTTCGTCCTTCCGCCACCTCCACCTAGGCCGACGGTACGCAAGCCGTCTACTCGCTCCACCGAGACACCCATCGCGTTGGCGCCCAGAGCCGTGGCGGCCACGGGTGGACCCCGCATAGGTCGGACGGTCACCGACGCGCGCCTGCCGGGCGGTGATCGAAGGGTGGTGATGGCGGGCGATATGCACACGCTCGCGACGACGCGCCACTACGGCGCGGGTATCGAGCAGGCCATCGCCGATCCAGAAGCGTCAGAGATTTCCCGCGCCATGCCCGCCGCTGGCGGCGCATCGGGGTCGGCAGGCCGCGTGGCGGCCGGCAGACCGACCCCGCCGCCGGCTCCGACCCGGCTTCCACCGGGCGAGCCCGGCGGTCGCGTCGTGCGCAGCGGGCGGCAGTCTGCTGGGCAGCCTGGCGGCCGAGCGGTTTCTCGACGGGCTCCGCGCCAGCGCCCGCGCGCGAGCCGGGTCAGCAACCGGAACAGACAATACGCCGACTACGTGCCCTCCGCGTCCACCGTGCCTGCCCCTGGGGTCGGTCGGGGGCAAACGCCCGGGATAATGACCGCGGCGTCCGGCGAGTCGTACGATTCCATCACCGACAACCGCTTCCTATCTCCCATCGACGAGCCGCTGTCGACCTTCTCCATAGACGTGGACACGGCGTCTTACAGCAACGTGCGTAGGTTCATCACCCAGGGACATCGCCCGCCACCCGACGCCGTCCGCGTCGAGGAGCTGATCAACTACTTCCACTACGACTACCCCGACCCCGACGGCGACGATCCGTTCGCGGTATACACGGAGGTCGGCGACGCGCCGTGGCGGCCCGAGCATCGTCTCGTGCACATTGGGCTACAGGGGCGCCGCATCGACCACGCGGATCGCCCGGCGAGCAACCTCGTGTTCCTGCTCGACGTGCCCGGGTCCATGCAGCCGCCGAACAAGCTGCCCCTCCTGAAGCGCGCCCTCAGACTGCTAGCAGGCGAACTGGACGAGCGAGACAGCGTCGCGATCGTCACCTATGCCGGCTACGCAGGCGTCGCGCTGCCGCCGACGTCAGGCGCGAATAAGCAGAGGATACTCGAGGTGGTCGAGAGCTTGGGCGCAGGCGGGTCGACCGCTGGCGCGGAGGGCATCCGCACCGCGTACGAGCTGGCGAGGCAGAGCTACATCCCTGGCGGCATCAACCGCGTCATCCTCGCCACCGACGGTGACTTCAACGTTGGCATGTCCAGCGATTCCGAGCTCGTGCGCATGATCGAGGAGAAGCGCGAAGGCGGCGTGTTCCTCACCGTCCTGGGCTTCGGAGAGGGCAACCTCCAGGACGCGAAGATGCACAAGCTCGCGGACAAGGGCAACGGCGCCTACCACTACATCGACTCGATCTTCGAGGCGAAGAAGGTGCTAGTCGACGAGATGGGCGCCACGCTGCAGACCATCGCGAAGGACGTGAAGATACAGGTCGAGTTCAACCCCGCGCACGTGGCCGCCTATCGGCTGGTGGGCTATGAGACTCGCCTACTCGCCGCCGAGGACTTCGCCAACGACCGCAAGGACGCCGGTGAGCTGGGAGCCGGACACACCGTGACGGCGCTCTACGAGGTGGTCCCACGTGGCGTGGCCTCACCCGAGCTCGAAGGGCTGGGCATCCCGCTCAGATACCAGCGGAACGATCTCAAGAGAGCGGCCGGGCGCTCCGGCGAGCTGCTCACCGTGAAGCTGCGTTACAAGCAGCCCGACCGCGACGTTAGCAAGCTGCTCAGCCGCGCCGTCGACGCCGCGCCAACCGACGGCGACTCCACGGCAGCGTACCGGTTCTCGGCGGCTGTCGCGCTGTTCGCCATGCTCCTGCGCGACTCTCCCGAGGTGGGCGACGCGACGGTGGCCGAGGCGCTGGCGCTCGCGCGCGGTTCTCTCGGCGACGATGTCAGGGGCTACCGTCGCGCGTTCGTGGACATGGTGGAGCTGTACGAGGGACAGTTGGCGACCAGCGTCAACTGACGCAACCAAACGCGCGGAAGGGCGGCGCTGGCCTCGCTACATGCTTGCGCCGCCCGTCCAGTGCCGGCACGGGGAAGCTGCTCGTCGCGGCAGCGTCATGCCGCCTGGGAGCGCGCTGTTGCGCATCGCGGCCCTTGACCTATACATTCACCATGGAGCCCCCGGCGGGCGCTCTGAAGCCGACCCACACCGTCGAGCGCATCGCGCACGGCCGCGCGAGGAGATTGTGCCATGCGGATCCACCTGACAAGCGTCTTTGTCGATGACCAGCGGAAGGCGCTCCAGTTCTACACGGACACGCTTGGGTTCGAGAAGAAGTCGGAGGTTCCGCTGGGAGACGATCTCTGGCTCACCGTAGTGTCTCCCGCCGACCGCGATGGACCGGAGCTGTTGCTCGAGCCGGACGGCCATGCGGCGGTGAAGCCGTTCAAGGAGGCGCTCGTGGCAGACGGCATCCCCGCCGCGTCGTTCGCTGTCGATGATGTGGGCGCCGAGTACGAGCGACTCAGTGGGTTAGGCGTGCGCTTCGTCCAGCTCCCGGTCGACGTCGGCGCCGCCGTGATCGCTGTCCTCGACGACACGTGCGGCAACCTGATCCAGATCGTCACCGTGAAGGAAGACTCGCCGTAAGCCGTCCGACGGGGCCAGGACAAGCGCAAGCGGGCCATGGCGAACCGCGATTGGCCTCCGCTGCACGCTCAGATTGGGTCAGAGCCGCGCATGACGCTGCGGTGAGACCATCCACGTCACGCTCCTGAGGGGCAGTCTACCGGTGAACGCAAAGATGGCGATGCCGATGCCCGTTGGGAAGCCAGAGCGCTCCGGTCAGCGCCCGCGTTGCTGCCCGGGGTAGTCGCCGGACACTCCGTCTTCCTGCCGCGAACTAGCAAGGCGCATGACCTGTGTACCCGATCCGATCCCAATGGCGGGCAGATGCACGACGAACGAGCCGTCGACAACGTTGGCAATCTCCCGGCCGCTGAAGTAGTCCACGGCGGCGACCGCTGCGTACGCCATTCCGGCAACGGTCAGCGTCACGGTCTGGGCCTCGCTCGTCTGATTGACCAGGATCAGATGACCGTCACCGTCTAGGTCTCGCCCGCCCACCCGCACGGCGTTGGCCGGGTCGGCTTCCACGCTCCACGCGGTCCAGTGTGGCTGCCGAATGAGCGGCAGCAGCGCGTCGACTTCGCTACGCAGCGTCGGGAAGTCTGGCCACCACTCCTTGCTGTCCACCGGACCGACGGATGCCTGGAACCCATCGCCGCAGCCCTGGTAGCAGTCGCGCCAGTAGCCCATTCCCTTCGCTCCGAGCAGGATCGCGCTGTAGAGCCGGAGACGCATGTCGCCCGGGCCGGTCACGCCATTGAACTGAGCGAAGGCGGCGGGAGTAGTCTGCCCCTCCAGCTGGTCGAGGACGAGCAGACCGTCAAAGTCGCCCGAACCGGCTCCACCAGTCGCGTCCGCGCCCCCGCCGACATACGTGCCGGAGACGTCCGCCATACCTCGTGAGGCATGGACACGAGCGATGCCGTAGTTCCCTTGCAGCGCGTACACGGGGCGTCGCCGCCCGCCGGTGGCGTCTGCATCAATGCTGTCCACAGCGGCAATCACGCGCGCGGGAACGTCCCACTGATCGTAGCTGTTCTCGTTGTCCCAGTAGTAGAGCAACAGGTTCTCCGCCAGTCCCGCGGCGAAGATGCGGTCCAGCTGCGTCCGAAGGTCGTCCACATCACCATATGCCCAGCCTGCGGGGAACGTGTACTGCGCGAGCTGGAACCCGGCGAGCATGCCGTCAGGGTTGAAGTCCGACACCGCGTCCTTGGCCGCCTGCACCTGACTGACTGCGGACGTCCAGATGATGGTGTTCCAGCCCTGGCGCGAGTACACGGAGGGATCGCGGTGATTGTCGGAGTAGATGCACAGGGGGAAGAACGGCGTCCACTCGCCACTCCTGACGATCTCGAAGTTGCCGAGCCCATCGACGCGGACGTGCGACCCGTTGAACGCTCGCTTCGCCGCGGGTGGCCGCTCGAAGCCCACGCCTGTTCCGAAGTAGAAGTCGTCTACCCACACCTGGCCGCCAGGCCGCGTGTCCGCCATCTTGACGGCGGCAACCCGGACGTAGACGGCCTCCTCTGGGATGAACACCGGCAGGACGCACTCCTGCCACACGCCGTCTTTGGTCGTCCCATACCGCCCGCCGGGCAAGTTGCGAAGGAACCCCCTGTTGGCATCGTGAATGCTCACCATGGCGGTGACATACGTAGGCCCGGAGTTGGTCTTGGCGTAGAAAGCCAGCGTGTGCCTTCCCCCGCCAGCGATGGGCATGTAGTCCGAATGCGCGCGACCGGACTCCTCGACGTACCCGCCGTCGGCGTCGTAGTACGGCGTCATCAGCCGGATCGACCCCGAGCCGTCCGACGTGCGCGACTCGGCCGCGTCGTACACGGCGTCGCCGATGAGGGACCACGTGGAAGCCGTGCGCGCCGATGCGTTCGGGACGAGATTGCCGCCCTGCCGCGCGATGTGAGGACGCGGGAGAACGGGCGCGGCGCCGGCACACTGCGGGATGACCATCGCGCCGGTCAGTGCGACAACGCATAGCCGCGGCCACGCGCGCCGCACTCTGATCGCAAGGCGGCTGCTCGCTTTCATGCGTGGCTCCATGCGTTGTCCGAAGGGAGGCATCTCACCCGCCGGGGTAGCAGATCCGTTCGCAACCGTGCCTCGCCCAGTCCCGGTGAGCGCCCACCGTACACGAACCGCGTCAGCGTGACACGCCCTCACCCCGACGGCAGCGCTGCGGCCAGCTGGTCAAGAACACGCCGGCAGGCGCTACCCAGCCTGCATCTGCTTGTCCTGACCGCCACGCAACTCGACAATGGCTCCGACGGTACGAACCGCGCCGACCCTGGAGCTTCCGCAAGACGGCGCCACACAGGATATGGAGTAGCCGTGACACCGTTCAACGAGATGCAGACGACGGCCCCCTTCATCATCAACAAGAACCTGGGCAGCGCCCTTGTTGTGGAGGACGAGCCTGGCGTCAATGCCGCGGGCGAGGCGGTCGTCCCGCCCACCGCAAGGCAGAAGTACGACTTCGACCGAAACGGCTGGATCCTGTTCCCCGGTGTTCTGGCGGATGACGACATCGACGAAATGAGGGAGTTCTGCCTGAGGTTGCGACAAGACCCGGACAGCGTCCCCGAGCACGAACGATGCGGCTTGGGCGGCCCTCTACAGCGCCTCGCGGACCACCCGCTAGTCGTCGGCTTCCTCAACGAGTTCCTGGCGTATCCGCCGGCCGCCAGCCCCGAGCGTTACGGCTTCCGGATGGAGACCGCACACATCTTTCACCGATCCCACGACGGGCAGACGGGCGTGTTTGCCCCGCACAACGGGAACGGGCTGTTCAGACTCCCTGGCGACTCGCACCTGTACCGCTGCATACCGGGCAAGGCGTGGAGCGGGCTAACACGCGTGGTGTGGGAACTGAACCCTGTCGAGAAAGGGCGCGGCGGAACGCTCCTCGTGACCGGCAGTCACAAGGCGGCCTACCCGGCGCCAGACTCGATGCGCCAACCCGACTCGCCGCTGTGGGACACGTACGAGTGCCCGCCCGGCTCTCTGCTGATCTTCAGCGAGGCGGTGACGCACAGCGCCTGCCCGTGGACCAACCAGAACAACGACCGTCTGGCCATATTCAGTCTCTACAACACCGTCGCGAGCCGATGGACGAACTGGCTGCCAGACGCGGAACTCGTCGAATCCATGCCGCCGCTTCGGCAGTCGCTCTTCCGCGGCGTGTACGCGGGGAACAACGCGGGCGACTTCATGGCCAAGACGTCGCCATACGCGCACCCGAAGGCAGGAGGCTAGCCGCATGGCGACCCACGAGCCGTACCTGGTCAACAAGAACCTCGGCGAACCCATGGAGCCGTACGGCCATGAGCTTCCGAGCCACAACGCCGACGGCCTCCCGGTGATCGAACCGACGGCGGAACAGAAGTACCGCTTCGACAAGGACGGGTGGATTCTGTTCCCCGGCGTGCTCGCTGGCGACGAACTCGAGGAGATGCGTGAGGCCGCCCTGCGGCTGCACTTCGATCGCGACTCGCTGGAGGAACACGAGCGCACGCCTCTCTACGGGCCGCTCCAGCGGCTGTTCGACCACCCTATCGTCGTTGGCATGCTGAACGAGTTCATGGCGAACCCATCGCTGTCGAGCCAGGAATGCTACGGGTACAGCCTGGGAGGCTGCGGGCTCTGGTATCGCACGGCGCCAAGCCGGCGGAACGAAGGCAAGAGCGAGGACCGGGCGTTCGTGCCGCACAACGGCAACGGGCTGTACCGTCTGCCAGGGGACGTGCACTACTATCAGGCGTTTCCGGGCAAGGGCCACAGCCCGCACAACCGCGTCGTATGGGAACTGAACCCGGTCAAGATGCGCCAGGGAGGCACGTTGCTGGTGACCGGCAGTCACAAGTCGGTCTACACTGCGCCGGAGGAGATACAGGATCCTCTCTCCGACGTCTGGTCAACATACGAATGCCCGGCGGGGTCGCTGCTGATCTTCGCTGAGGCAGTGACACACAGCGCCAACGCGTGGACGAACGAAGAGAACGACCGCATGGCGATACAGGGCCTCTACAATCCGGTGGACAGCGGCTTCGCGCCGACGATGAAGCCGCATGAGAAGACCCTGGAGCAGATGCCCGCCATGCGCCGCACGCTGTTCCGCGACCGTTACGTCGCCGGGAACGTCGTCGGGGCGGACTACACGCGGCTCTACTGATGTGATGGCGGCCAGGTGAGGACAGCAGGCATAATCGGCGCCTATCCGAGGAGGCCGTGGGCGCCGGGAGCAACGAACCGACTTCAGAACAGCTTCAATTGCTCAGCCTGCTGCTCCGGCTTCCGCCGCCGCGATCCAGAAGCTGTGTCCCGGACGGTTTCTGAGTCCAGCCACTCACGCAGTGGATGTCTCCGGTCGATCGTGACGAGCCTGAAGCCGTTCTCCAGCTGAGATGCGACTACGTCACGCAGGTACTCGAGCGCGTCGTGCATCGTCCCATAGCTGGACTCTCGTGTTGAGTCGCCGCCACCCAACGCGCCGATCTCGATACGGACGTGATACTGCTCGCCCTCGCGCGGGCGTACCGATAGCGTCAGACGCGACCTGCGCGAAGCGCCGCGCCTGCTCGACGCCAGGGCGAAGAGCAGCAAGTGGTATTCCATGCGCCGAGCCGATGATTCCTGCGTCGCAACCACGCCACGACGGTGGCGCAGACAGCGACGTAGATGAAGTCGGTACTTGGCGCCCGGCCGTCAACAGTCACCCGTCCGACGCAGAGACGGCTGGCTGCGCCTATCACGGCGCGGTATAGTCCTGTTGGCAGTTTCTGGCGCAGTCCAGCTGCCACACGGATTGGGGGGTTCAGGCCGTGGGCGATTACGCCATTCTTCTGTGGTTCTGCGCGGCGACCCTCGTAGTCGTAGCCATCGTGGTCGCGTGCGTCGTCCTACTCAGCCCTCGGTGCCCGAAATGCGGGTCGAAGACCTTCGTCGACGAGCAAGAGAACTGGACGCGCGTTGGCCCCGACGATGGACTGCCCGAGAGGCTTCCCGCCGCTGTGAAATGCCTACGCTGCGGACACCGGGCGCCGAGGAAGATGCGCAAGGACTTGCCCTGGTGGGTCACCGGGCCGGATTAGGTGTTTGGCCCGGAGACACTTCCGCGCGACGCCGTCTTCCGCCGGCCCGCACGCCGCGCAGTGAGCGCGTGGCATCGCTTAGGCCACCGGGAAGCAAAGCGCAACGCGCTACTGGCCCTGCGGTTGCGAGGCCTGCTGCGCCGTCTTCATTGCGGTGATATACCCATCGACGAGGGGCGCGAGCACAGCCGCGTAGCTCACGTTCGGCGTGCCGCCCCCGAAACGTCCCAGCGCGGCCACCTGTTTGCGTGTAACCTTGGTGAGGCGTTCGGCCCCCATCTCGGGGTTGGGGTCCTCGCTGTCGCGTAGGATCTCCTCGTGCCTCTCCGCTTTGCGTCCGTGCTGCCCCGATCCCTGGTGTTGCATGGGGTGGCGAGCGCCCAGGGAGTCTTGGAATGTCTGGCTCCCGCTCATTATCAGCCTCAGTTCCACAATCCCGCTCAGCATCGCCGACTTGTGCCGGACCGGCTCCGCCAGCATCCAGGTAGCGACGAGTTCGAACAGCAGCTGCAAACCGTCGGAATCTAGGCGGCACTCGCCTGCGATCTTCTCCGGCGCCGTCAACGGCTCTTCAATGATCAGTAGCATCCAACGGGCGACGTCAGAATCGCTGGCGTCTACCGTCCCTTTCATGGCATGCAGCCGACGCCCAAACGCCGCATAGCTCACGGATAGGTCTTTCGCCTCATGCTTCCCTTCGGCGTCGGCGCCTTGCCTAACCTTGTGGTCATAGAACAGCGCCGCGCGCGCGTCATGGACCATATAGTCTGGACTCTCCTTTTCACTGCCACCTGGCGGTGTCTCAACGAGGCGGTGCTGTGACAGCGTCACGGTGATCGGCCTGTCTGGCGCCGCGAAGACGATTTCGTGGATTGTGTCAATGCGTGTCGAGGGTGTCCGCAATTGCTTCAGCAACCCTAGCCACAGGCCGATGTGGTTCTCGTTGATGGACTCGTACCTCACAACAGGCACGCTCTTCGTCGCTACGGTCGGGGTCGTGGTTGTGGTTGTGGCCGTGGCCGTGGACGCGGCCGTGAGCTGCTGATCCAGATTCCTGACCCCTTTCGGAGTGCCTTGGATCGCTTCCGCCTGGGCGAGGAGTGAGCTCTGCGCGGCTTCCAGCGCGCGGGCCCCGCTGACGTAATCCTCGTTCCATGTGGTGAGCTTTCCCCCACGGAACTTCTTGACCAGCGCGTCTAGCGCGTCCTTCCACTCCGCGCTGAGCGCCACCGCCTTCGCCTCCTTCACGAGGGCCCCGGCGCGCGTAAACTGCTCGTGCCGGTCCTCCTGGTATTCGTGTGGGCGTTCGGCGTCAAGCGCGCGTATCGCGGCCGTGGTCTCCGTGAGACCGGGCAGGTCGTCTTTAGGCGTCCATCGCTGCACCACCGGCGACAGATGGTTCTGCCGACCGCTGGCCAGTTCCTGGAGCCTGAGCTGCGCAACCGCCTGAGGACTACTGTCCGCAAGCCTCTGCAACTCCTCAAGCGTGGCAGCCTCGGGGCGCTGGTCCTCATAGACCATGACCCCGCGGCCGCCCACGCGCGGGGCCCCGCCGTAGGCCCTCGCATGGCTCCGCTCGGACTGCGCGTCGGTCTGTTGCGAGTCGTGGGCTCTCACTGCCTTCTACTGCAACGTTCGCACGCCACGACCCGCGACGGTGGGAAGCGCGCCGGGTGTCCCTGGCCTATCCGCGTCAGAGAGGCTCAATCGACACGTGGCTCCCGTTGTTCTCTACTGTAGGCCCTTCCGACCGGATGACGGCGTCCCGCGCTTCTTGGCCGACCACGATGGACATGGCTGTCTCGTTGCGGAGCGTCACGTCGTTCGTTGCTCGCTCGCTATACGGCGACATGCCCTCGCCCGCGCCGGGCTGCGCGTAGCCCACGAGGATCGGCAGCGCCTTGGATCGCCGCTGACCGTTGAATCGACGGATCGTCACGTGGTGCCCCGACCCGTGGATAGTCGCCAGCGAATGCACGTTCATGTCCGATTCGGCCCCCGTCAGCGCCAACTCCACGGAAGCGCCCTCGCCCTCAACGAACAGTAGCGGACCGTACTGGGCATCGCCCACGCTGTCCACCACGACGGCGTTGCTGGACACCCAGTAGCCCCGTTCCGTGCCGATCGTGCGGCAATTCTCGACGCGCGCCCCGCCTTCCGTCCGCAGTTCGAAGCCACCGCGCATGTGCTTGGCGACGCAGTTCGTGAACGAGATGTTCTTGATGTCGCCGTACGTTCGGTACCCGTCCTCGGCGAGCGACTTCATGTACCCAGGCGTGACCCTCGCGACGCCGTCGCGGTTCTTGTAGACAGACTCGAAGTCACGGTCCACGCCGAAGCCGGTCGTCTCCGCCAGCATCTCGTCGGTCGAGCGCATGACGCCCTCGACGTAGCAGTCCTCGAAGCGCGCGTTCTCCGCTTCCTTCTGGATGTAGTAGCCGTGTCCAAACGAGCGCATATACAGCTTGCACCCGACGACCCGCGCGTCGTTCCCGACGACAAGCAGCCCGCTGTGCTTGTGCCCGCCGCTCTTCCCGAACAGGTCGCCATAGCCGTACGGAGACGAGCCGCGGACGTGCAGCGTCACGTCGCGGAGCGTGTTCCCGTCGCCGTTAACAGACACGACGGACCCGCCGCGGGACAGCCCGTCGCCGACGTTCGTGATCGTCAAGCCTTCGATCACGTTGTCGTTCCCGGTGACGACAAACTCGCTCGTGTGGACAGGCGGCCGAAGCTCGGACCGGAGGGCGGTGTCCACTTCGATCGTGACGCCGCGCAGCCGAAACAGGTTCCCGCTGCCGCTAAAGTCCATGAACTCGAACTGCTCGCGCTCGCGCCGCGCCGCCATCGACTCAAGCGGCAGCCAATCGGTGAGTCGGTAGTGACCGGGCTTCATCGTGATCTCAAGGCCGCTCTGTCCGGCGTACGCTAGCAGCTCCGCCAAGCTGGTCGCCTCGACCTCCGTTCGCTTGGTCTGAGCCCACGACGTCGCGACGAGATAGGTCGTCGCAGCGAGAAGAACCATGCGCGCCTCCAATTCAGCCGCGGCCTGTCAGCCGTGCGCCGTGCTCCAGCCATGCTTTGTGTGTCAGAACGGCACACGCCGGGATTCGTAGAGCGTGATGCCCTTGTCACGCGCCCACTGCTCAACGCCCGTCCACAGAGCATCGCACAGCTCGAGGATGCGCCGCGCGTCTGACAGATCGCCGCGCATCACCAACCGACACAGGTCATCGTAGCCATCGGGGCGATCGTCCAGCGCTAGCGCCTCCTGCAGCATGACCGCCGCGCCCGTGTAACAGTGACGGTTCGCCAGACCGATGGCAAACGTGGCGACGGTCGCCGTCTTGGCTACAAGCAGCGGCAGATGGGCATGGCGCCCGGTCTCGAGGGCGTTTCGCACCTTGCCGACGACTTCGTACAACTCCCCGATGAGCGTCGCGCGCAGCTCTTGATCGAACTGCGCGGCCGAATGCCCAAACACGCGCTCGCGCAAGGTGGGGAAGAAGCGCTCTGGATCATGGACGGGATGTACGTCGAGATAGGCTCCCTGGGTCAGCGACCAGTCGAAGTCCAGCGTGCCGGCATCGCCGATGATCGCGGCGCGGCTCAGAACTTCCACCTCTGCCTTCCACGGGCCGACAGACCATTCGTGCGATTCCTGCGGCGCGTCGCTTCGCAGCACACACAGCATCTCGACGTCAGAGTACGGCGCATCTGTCCCACGCGCCATGGATCCGTACACGCCGATGGCCAGCAGACTGTCGCCGTGCGCAGCTCTGACGCGCTCAGCGATCTCGCGCACGATCTCCCATCGGACTTCGCGCGTGTGCGGTTGCGGCCCCGACTGCATTCCGCCGGCCCTTCCGCTAACCGGTGTTATGTATCCTCGCCGACGACGCAGCGGATGCGCTGCCGGCCGGGTGAGGTCAATCCTCGTCCACCTCCACGATGACCCACTCGGGGCCGTCATGGGTGTCGGGGTCGAACTCAGAGGCCGAGATTGGCTTCGAAGAGATGGAGGGGTGGCTTACTAGTGATCCCTCTCGCACGGGTGGCGTCTTACTCCTAGCATAGCCGCGCGCCTCCTCGAACGTGGCTTTGACGACCGCCGCGTGCTCCTTGTAGGAAACCTCGCCACGTTGCCATACATGGAACCAAGTCATTCTCTCTCCTGTTCAGCGCAGTCGATACCATTGGAACCAGCTTAGTCACTGAATCTACGCACGCTTCGGCGGTTGCGCGCCAGGTTTCGGGCCGGGCAGGTCACCGTAGCTGCGAGTAGAGCTCCGCAGCGAACATCACGGGGAAGCTGATAAAGAGCGCTGCCACCGGCACCACAATGAGCCCGAATAGCATCGTAGACCCCGCTTGGTGCGGCTCTGGACGACTTGCCAGCACGCCAACTAGAACCGCGGGCCAGACCATGATCCATGAGTAGGCCACCCAGAACCCGACCATGATCCAGACCCCTACGATCGGGTGATCCATGTTCGGCGTGCGGGCACCGAACACCGCCTCTACGACGTCGAGCGCCAGTCCTACCATCCCCCCGGCCAGCAGTGAGAGAGCGAAGAATACGACGGTTGATGCCTGGAGCCACACAACGGCCTCGGCACTCTTGGCGGATGACGCGAGCGACCGCCACAGTGAGGGCCAGACCGTAGCGACCGGCACCCACGTAAAGAGGGCGACCACAACAGACAAGATGACCACGAAGCGCATTGGTGACCTTCGAATTCCTGCTTGGGCCGATCGCCTACGTTATCCATTCGGTTTGCTCGCGTAGGATCGTATCCACTTATCGGCATGCGTCCAAGGGATCGCCGATAATGGCATTATGTGGTCGAATCCCGCCCCACTACTGGCTTGCTGCGGCTAGACCACAGCAACACGACCGTGAGCATCGGCAGATGCGCCTCGGTCTGTGAGACCAGCTAAGGGTCGACGAAGCCGTTTCCAGACTCATCGACACCCAGCATCACCTCAGACTCGCCGGATCTGTCTAGCACGCCAATGACCCCACCATGCTCGTCCGACGTGATCGCCACGAATGCCTTGCCGTTACGCATCGCCACGAGTCTTGCGGAGGCACGCGGAGAGCTAGTCAGCCCAACAACTGTGTCGCCCTTTCCGCCGAGAAGCTGCACCATTGACACCCCCGCATGATCCTGCGACAGCTTGAGACCATTGCTCAGACCTGGAGCCTTCATGGTCAGTGCGGCATCCCCCGCCTCGTTCACTTCGATTAGCAGCGCTCCCCCGTGCCCCTGGTCTCTGCCCGCGAGACTGAGCTTTACGATACCATCCTTGATCGCGAGGGTTCCGCGTGCCAACCCCTGATGATCCACTATCGCCAGGGCATGGGTCTTGACGATGTCGAATTCTGCTACCCTCGGGGGTTGAGCGCCTCGCTGCGCCCTAGCAGATGGCACGACAAATACGGTGACGACCTGCCCGACGATCACGAACACGCAGCCGAACACGAAGAACGCGAGCTTCTGACGGAATAGCATCGTGGCCTCCTCGTCTGACACAGAACCCGTAGATCGCGGTGCTATGCTAAGGGGGTCCGTGGCGACTACGCACGGTGGCACTTCCGACGAGGTCTATTCTGTCATGCCTACCACGGCGGCGCTGCCAGGCCCATCAAACGCCCTACGATGCTGCACATCGTCGACCTCGAAGACGCGCCAGAGCAGCGTGCCCTTCAGCGCGTGGGACCGGAGATTCCACGGGCCAACCCATCCTGACACTAACACGGCTACCGCTGCCAGAGCCGTCAGTGCATTCTCCATATTTCCCTGGGTGACCCCCAGGGCTTCTCGATGCTTGACGGCGTTGTAGGCGTCCCACCACCTAGGCTCGCGGCATTTGACCGTTGGATTGGTGGCCGGGTCGAACTCCTCGAACGGATACAGCAGCCCTAGGCCTGCGACATCCACAACGATGTAATGGGCGAGCTCCCTCTGATCGCAGATGTACTTCCGAAAGTCCGGGAACTGTGGATGGCCTTTCTTCCTCCAGTGCTCATTCCCGTCCCCGCGGACGATCGCATCCATCACGGAACCGAAGACTCCGCCCGCGTCTCTCAACAGGCTGGCAAATTCGTAGGAGAATGCCTCCGCATTGCGGCGGTCTAGAGCCACGTAACGGGTGGTGGCTTCAAACCGCTGAGCTACCGCGGCGAATCTCGAGTCCAGGTATCGTGTCTGCTCTTCTTCCCATTCCCAGCCCATCACGCCCTCGCTTTCCGATAAGCGTCATTCTGTCATACTTCCCAGCCCGATTTCCGACCCGCCATACCACATCTTGCGATCGAGCCGCCCGATTCGGGGATATTCAGGGCAAGTCTGATCTCTCCGCAGGACTACGAGTGAATCCAACATGTAGTAGGTCCAACCCCGCATCTGGCTACTCCCCGCGACGTCGCGCCGCACCCCGGTTCGCGTTCCATTCGGCGTACTGATTGCCGTTAAGGATGGGTGCCCCATGCTCCGTGGCCCATTCAGAAAAGCGCGCCGGCACTCCCACTTCGTCGCCGACACGAGCCGCGTTCTCGATATTTGTAATCCCTCGCCAATTGATGTTGGACAGGTTCGCCCACGACAGGTCCGCACCAGACAAGTCCGCGCTGATCAATATCGCGCGAGACAAGTCCGCGCTGGTCAGGTTCGCGCGAGACAAGTCCGCGCTGGTCAGGTTCGTGTCAGACAGGTCCGCGTCAAACAGGTTCGCATCAGACAGATCCGCGCTGGTCAGGTTCGCAAAAGACAGATCAGCGCCAGACAGATCAGCGCCAGACAGATCAGTGCCCCTCAGGACCGCGGCATCCAAGTTCGCGAGACTCAGATCGCCGCCAGACAGGTTCGCGCCAGACAGGTCGATGTGAATCATGGGCTTCTGAATGGAAGCGTTCTTCTTCGGTAAGGTGCTCGTGGTGGCATCCCTCAGGAGAGTGACCGTCTTTTCGTAGGGCCGGTATTTGCTCCACAAGGAGGAGATCGTCGTCGATGGGTGGGCGAACTCTGGTTGCAGTGGTACCCCTTCCCTCTGAGCCTTGCCAACCTGGGGGAACGCGCCTTCTCGGCCGTGTGAGCTTGCCAGCAGCGCCACGACGGCGTTGGCGCGCAACTCGACACGATCGGCGGCGTTCTCGTAGCGGCTGGACGCGAGACCGAAAAGAGCCACGTAGATACCGACGACCCAGAGCAGGAATGTGGGTGCTGGTCGCCGCGTATCGTTAGGGGGAGGCGGGACGATCTTCTCAGAGATCACCCTCACACCGGAGAACTCCCAGAATACAGCACGGATGATCTCCACCCAGTCTTCTAAGAGCGTGTACCACGGGAGATGCGTGCGCGGTGCCCTCTGAGCCTCGTTTGTTCCGTGCCCCTCTACCATGTCGCCCTCCCGTATGACATAACTCCGAGCTAACGGAACTCAGGACCGCGGGCTACCGGACGTTGGCTAGGTCCAACGTCTTGCCCTCCTCGCCCGGGTAGTAGTCGTTACCGCACTCGCCACAGACGTGGTGCGGCTCCACAGGCGGACCCGAGGACTCGAACCCAATGTGGCGCAGCAACGCGCGGACGGCCTCAGCCTGCGCTACGCATCGCTTCTTCGCAGCGTCTCCCCCATAGGAGCGGTTCGGTAGCCCGTCCGTGACACGCTCAATCAGAGCGTCAACCCCGTGGTGCCTCAGGTCGTCCACGATGCCGGGGGTAAGCTTCACCCACATCGTCTCGCCTTTCGGTGTGACATAGCGCTGACTATCGGACAGAGGCCCGCCCGCGCGCCGCTCAATGGCCGCTTCTCGGTGTCGACAGACCTTGCACGCTGGCGTGGGCACATGCGGTTCACGTGGCGCAGTAGTTCGGCATTGGGTCAGGGGCCAAGCGCGAGCCCGCTGACCCGCGCCTACTCGATAGGGATCGACAGCGAGACCCGCTTGCCGTCACGCAGCACGACGATGGGCAGCTTGTCGCCGTCCTTGTAGTTCAGCTTCAGCCATATCTTGAACTCGCCGTCGTCCATCGCCGACGTGTCTCCGTCGGCGTCGACGATGATGTCGCCGATCTCGAGGCCTGCGCGCCGCACTCCACCCGCCCATATCGTCGTGACGTCCATCGCCCGGGCGTCGGGAGCGAGCCCAAGCGCCGCCTTGTCCTCCGCGGACATGTCCAGCGCGCGGATCCACAGGTGCGGGCGGATGCTCGGGAACGACGCGCGCCACACGATGTTCGAACGCTTCCAATCGCCGGAGAGCGCGAGCGTCTTGCGCGCCTCGGCGCCGTCCCGCGCGACGACGACCTCAAGCTCCGAGTCGGAAGCGATGTGGTGAAGCACCCACTGCATGTCCGCCTGAGAGATGATCGGCTGCCCGTTCATCGACACGACCTGGTCCCCAGCGCGAATGCCCGCGACCGCAGCGAACGAACCCTCGGCGACGCTCTCGACGACCGCGCCGGAGTCGACGTCGATCGCCATGCCGACGTTGTCCGGCATGGGGAACTTCCACATCGTCTCCTGGTCGAACGTGCCGCTGTTCTGCGCCGTCTCGTTGTAGCCGTCGTGGATGTGGTGGCAGTGGATGCAACCCTTACGCTCGGTCTGCTCCTCGGGGCGGTCGCCCATACGCCGACGGAGCGCGGGGATGTCGAGCGCGCGCGTCCACCTGGGCTCCGGGCCTCGCTTGTCTACCAGCTGCGCGCGGTTCGCGGGATAGCCGGCGTGTAGACCCAGCGCGCGCGCCATGGCGTTCTGGAGAGCCGGCACGGAGATGTGCGCGGTCGCTCCCTCGATGGACCTGGACCCGAAGCGGCCGTAGACCGTGCCGTCGGCGTTCATGAAGATCGCCGCCCAGGTGAGATCGTAGTCGAACTGGAACTGCGCGAGATCGACGTTCGCCATATGCACGACGCGCACCTTGACGAACTGGTCCAGCAGCGCCTGGACCTCGGAATCCTGACGGACAACCTGCCCGTCAAAGCCTTTGCAGGACTGTCAGGGCACTCAGCGGAACAGGACGAATAGCGGCTGTCCTGTCTCCTTCGCCTGGGCGAACCCCTCGTCGAGGTCGCCGTAGATCCAACCGCCACCGATCTCGACGTCCTCCAGCTCCAGTTGTAGGTTGGATAGCTGGGCGCCTCCGAGCGCCGCCACGCCCATCATGATCCCGCAGGCGATGGCGAGGGTTCTGCGTCTAGGTCGGATCATCTCTCTCCTCCGTCGTGATGCGCGGTCGCCATGGTCAGAGCTTGCTCCTCAGGAGACCACGGCTTCGTGGAGTTGTCAAAGCTAGCGGTGTGGCGCGCGCCTCGCAGAACGCGGAGCCGCGGGCCAGTTGCTTGCGGGGCTTCGACGCGTGCGGAAGAATCCGCGCATGTGGTCTCACGCCATCGGCAGGCTCAGTACGCTGCTCGCGACATGCCAGACAGCCTGTCTGGCGTTCGCGACGCTCTGCGTGTCAGCCTTCGCGCAGGGGTCACTGGAGCCGATCGTGGTGACACGCCCCGCTGCCGCTGACGCAGGCGCCGTGCGCATTGGAGAGGAGCTCCGGTACGAGATCGGCGCCCTGTGGGACGTCACCAGAGCCTTCGCGTCTCTACCCAGCGCGGCGAGCGTGTCTGACCGGACGGCTAGCCTGTCAGTGCGCGGCGGCGACCCGACGGAGAACGCTGTCCGCGTCGATGGCGTAGACATCCCAAGCATTGGCCACATGGCATGGCAGGGAGAAACCGGTGGGATCGTCACCATCCTGTCTCCATCCGCCGTGCGAGAGGCGGAGTTCCACGTGGGCGCCTTCCCAACGCGGTACGGTGGTCGCATGTCGTCAGTGCTTGACGTCCGCCTGCGCGAGGGGCGCCGAGGAGGGCTTCAGGCATCCGGGGAAGCGTCACCCGTCGGCGCCGCTGCGTCGCTCGAGGGTGGTTTCCGCCGCGCCCGTGGTTCGTGGATCGCCTCGTACCGCGCGGGACTACTCGATTCCGTGCGGCGACCTGCCGCCCTGACGGCGACGCCGTCCTACCGCGATGGTCACGCCAAGCTGAGCTACGACGTGTCATCGAACGCACACGTCAGCGCCTTCGCGCTCCTCGGCTCGTCGAATGTCGCCGTCGGACGGGGCGCCGCGGCGCCGACCGACGAATTCGCGTCCACGAAGCGCGCCGTCGGCGCGACGTGGACGCAGCGGCACGGGGGCGGCGCGCGCACGCGGGTGACACTCTACGACGTGCGGGCCACGTACGACGCCCAGGCCTGGGAGCCGCCCATCCTGGAAGCCGCCTACACCGATGACTCGATGGAAACCCACTCGGGCGTTGAGGCCGCCGTGGACTTGGGCTCGCCGGCTGTTGCTGCAACCCTCGGCGTCCATTGGCGTCGCGTCAGCGTCGCGCACGACATCGCGTCGAGGCCGTGGCGGGGGTTCAGCGAGAACGTCGGGCAGGACGTGTGGCTGGGCCGACAGCGGGTCGATGTCGAGCGGGTTGGACACAGGCTCGCGGCGTACGCCGACGCGTCCCACTCACCCGCGCGGTGGCTGAGACTCAGTCTGGGCCTTCGCGTCATGCGCCTGACGCTAACGGACAGTGGCGGGCTGACGCCAAGGGTGGCGGCGGTCGCGCGTCTCAGCGATGGCGCCGAGCTGCGGCTTGCGGCGGGCGTCACGCGACAGTCGCCGTCCTACTTTGAACTAGCCCTCGACGAAGCGAACGCGTCGCTACCAGACTCGACCGCCACCCACATTGCCACGCGTCTGACGCACCGTGCTGCCGGCGGCGTCGTCGTCAGCGCCGAGGTGTACGCCAAGGAGTACCGACATCTGCGCGTCCTCTTAGACGCTGACTCGAAGCGCCCGTCGGGCGAACTGCGCGCTTCGGCCGAACGCGAGACACGCGGGCTCGAGCTGGAAGCCCGACTGCGCCGCACGCGCGGCCACGTCGCCGTCGTCGCCGCGCTGTCTCGCGCCGTCGCGCGATCGGCTCCCGGCGAAGCGTCGTACCCTAGCGACTTCGACTATCGCCGCCTCGTCACCCTCAGCGGATCCAGGCAGGTCGGCCGCGCCTGGACGCTAGGAGCGAAGTGGCAGTTCATCGGCGGACGTCCCTACACGGCGTACGAAGTGCGCGACACCCTGGTCGGTGGGTTCGAGGCGGTGCCTGGCGTGTCCGCGAGGAACGGCGAACGCTATCCGAGCTATCGCAGGCTGGACGCGCAACTCGTCCGTCGCGTGCGTTGGGCGGATCACGAGGTTGGCCTGTTCGTCGAGGCGCGGAACGCTCTGAACCGCGCGAACGTGCTCTCTCGTCGCTTCGACGCCTCAACGGGAGCGTTCGCGCCGGTGCATCAGTTCCCCAGGTTGATCCTCGTCGGCGTGACCGCGAATCTGCCGCGAATGTAGTCAGCGCCTGGGCGCGCTCCGTCCTGCGTCCCGATACCCGTCGAGGAGCGAGGTCAGCTCCTCGACGACCTCTGGGCGCGCGTCCCACAAGTTCTCGCGCTCGGCCGGGTCGCTGGCGATGTCGTAGAGCTGGCCGGGCGCGTCGAAGTCCGTCCCTCTGTCCGACGGCGGCGGCCATCCTCCAGACCCCTGAGTGCCAAGCACGAGCTTCCAGTCACCCCGGCGTATAGAGAAGGCTCCCGTGGCCGAGTGGTGGATCAGGTCGGGTCGCGCCTCGGAGCCTCGGTCGGTCCCGAGGAGGACGGGCAGCATGTTGTAGCTGTCTTCGGCCGAGTCGTTGGGCAGATCCTCGCCCACGATGGCCGCGCAGGTCGCCATGAAGTCGGACAGACACACGAGGGCGTCAGAGACAGCTCCCGCCTCGACCTGGCCCGGCCAGCGGGCGATGAACGGCTCGCGGTGCCCGCCCTCCCAAATGTGCGACTTGTACCCTCGCCAGTCGCCTGACGACTTGTGGTCGTACAGCTCGTAGGCGTCCATGCCCTGCTTGCCCGGGAGACGGTCGCCGGGCAACGCGCCGTTATCGCTCGTCACGACAATCAGCGTGTCATCCGCCTGACCCGTCCGCTCCAACGCGTCCATGACCTCGCCGACCATCCAGTCGAACAGCCAGACCTGGTCGCCACGTGGACCCGCGTCGCTCTGCCCTCGAGCGAACTCCGGGTTGCACTCGTCGGTGCATGGCTCGTGCGGCGCGTCGGACGTCAGGTAGAGGAAGAACGGCGCGTCCTCCTCGGCGCGGCGCTCGATGTACTCGACCGCCCTCGCCGCGATGATTGGGTCGGCGTCAGCGTGGTCCCACCCGGGCGACATCATACCGGGGCGGCTCGTGTAGACAGGGTCGTCGTGGTATTCGCACGGCGGGTCTATGAAGCGGTCGTTCTCTATGAAGCCGTACGGCGGTTGACACGTGGGGCACCCGGACGCGCCGAAGAACGCGTCGAATCCCAGGTCTGTGGGCCCGCCCTCGATGCGCGCCTCGAAGTCGATCTTCTCCTCGAACTCACGCGTGGCGTTGCCCCACGGCAGCGGGCGATCGAAGTCCACGGTCTCGCCAGGCTTGGCGGTGTACCCAAGCCCGAGATGCCACTTGCCAACCGCCGCCGTGTGATAGCCAGCGCGCTGAAGCATCCCCGCCACGGTGAGCCGCTCTGGCTCGATGAGAGGAGGTTCGTAGCCGTAGAGCACGCCGTGCTTCAGCGCGCCGCGCCAGCAGTAGCGCCCTGTCAACACGCCGTAGCGCGTCGGCGTGCACACGGCGGAGGGCGAGTGCGCGTCGGTGAGACGCATTCCCTCGTCGGCGAGACGGTCCATGTTAGGCGTAGGTATCTTGCTGTCGGCGTTGTAGCAGCCAACGTCGCCGTACCCCATGTCGTCCGCCATGATGAAGACGATGTTTGGACGGCGGGTTGCGGTCATGTCTCATCTCCTCAACGGCGCGCTTCCAGGATCAGCCCGTAGCGCCTACGGCTTTCATGGACAACCCAATCCGCTCGCGTTCCCGGTCGACGTCCACGACGACCGCGGTCACGATCTGCCCCACCTGGACCACCTGACGAGGGTCGTCCACCCAGTCATTGGACAGCTCGGAGAGGTGGACGAGGCCGTCGCGCTTCACGCCGATGTCGACGAAGGCGCCGAAGTTCGTGACGTTCGTGACGCGGCCTTGGCGGGTCATACCCTCCATCACGTCGTCGATGGAGGCGACGTCCTCGCGTGTCTCGGGCGTCTGGAACTCCGGTCGTGGATCCCGCCCAGGACGCGAGAGCTCCTCGCGGATGTCCTCTAGGGTGAAGAGGCCAAGCTGCTTTCCTTCGTCGACGAACCGGGACAGATCCAGGTCCGCCGCCAGTTGCGGGGCTCCGAGAAGCTCCCTCGTCTTCACGCCCACCGCGCGCGCCATGTCCTCGACGACGCCGTACCGCTCTGGATGCACGGCGGTGTCATCCAGGGGGTTGGCGGCATCGCGAATCCGCAGAAATCCGGCCGCCTGCTCGTAGGCCTTGGCGCCCAAGCGAGCGACGCCCAGCAACTCCTTCCGCGCCTTGAACGGCCCCGTGGCGTCCCGCTGACGCACGATCTCCGTGGCGACACGGCTGGACAGACCGGACACCCGTCTCAGCAGCGGCGCGGACGCGGTGTTCAGTTCGACGCCTACCTGATTAGTGACCTTCACGACGGCGGCGTCCAGCTCGCCTTGTAGGCGCTTCTGATCTACATCGTGTTGGTACTGCCCGACGCCCAACGCCTTCGGGTCTATCTTGACGAGCTCCGCCAGTGGATCCTGGATGCGCCTCGCGATCGACACGGCGCCGCGTATGGATACGTCCAGCGTTGGCAGTTCCTCGCGAGCCACCTCAGACGCGGAGTACACGGACGCGCCGGTCTCCGGTACCACCGCGACGATGGCGTCGTCGGCGCCCGCGAGCGCCTGCCGCGCAAACGACTCCGCCTCGCGGCTGCCCGTGCCGTTCCCGACGGCGACGGCGCGAACCCCGTGTCGCGCCGCGGCCTTTGCCAGCATGTCCGCCGCAGCTGTGTCGTCACGGTCGGATCTGCCGGGGTAGACGACCCCCGTCTCGACGACGCGCCCGGTCGCGTCCACGACGGCCACCTTGGAGCCTGTCCTGTACCCCGGGTCGATGCCCATGACCGGGAGTTGGCCAAACGGCGCCTGCATGAGCAGCGCCTCGAGGTTCGCGCGGAAAACGGCGATGGCGTCCGTCTCCGCCCGATCCCGGAGGTCCGCGTGGATCTCGTTGGTGATCGAGGGGCGGAGGAGGCGCTTGTACCCGTCGGCCACCGCTGCCATCACCTCGGCTCCGCACGGCGTTCGCGGCTGCACGTCCCACCCACGAGCGAGGCCGCTGAGGACGCGGTCGTCGTCCACATCGAGAGATGTGGCAAGGAGCCCTTCACGCTCCCCGCGGTAGATCGCGAGCAGGCAGTGCGACGCCGCTCGCGAGGCGCGCTCACGATAGTCGAAGTAGTCCGCATAGACGCGGGCGTCGTCCTCCTTGCTCCGCACGACGCGAACGGTGACGACGCCCTCCCGCCGCATTAGGTCGCGCAGCTTGGCGCGGTTGTCCGGCGACTCCGACACGCGCTCCGCCAGGATGTCGCGAGCGCCAGCAAGCGCCTCGTCGGCATCTTTTACGTCCTTCGCGTCCGACACGTATGGTCGCGCCAGCTCTGCCGGCCGTTTGGATGACCTCATCGACACAAACAGAGCGTCGGCGAGCGGCTCCAGGCCTCTCTCACGCGCTGCCTGCGCACGGGTGCGCCGGCGCGGTCGGTATGGCAGGTACAGATCCTCGAGCTCTTGCTTGCTGGTGGCGGCGTCCACGGCGGCGGCGAGTTCGTCCGTCAGCGCGCCCTGCTCCGTGAGACTCGTGAGAATCGCGTCGCGCCGTTGTGCCAGGTCGGCGTGGTAGGCGTGGCGCTTCGCGATCTCTTCGAGTTCCGCGTCCGTGAGGCCTCCGGTGGCCTCCTTGCGGTATCGCGCGATGAACGGGACGGTCGCGCCGTCGTCGAGGAGCGCGACGGCCGCCACCACCTGACCAGGTCTGCGACCCACATCGCTAGCGACCGCGTGTATGTGCCGCTCGTCACGGGAAACCGCCATCCTCGCCCTTCCAGACTTCGCGAACCGGCCCCACGTGGTGTCGCGCTCGTCGGTAGCATACCATGTCCGCGATGGCGGACACGGTACTAAGGCAGCGCGGGGTACGGCGGGCAGACGACGCGCTCGGACACGCGCAACACACGGCGCCCGTGGTGGCGGCTTGACCGCCTACGGCCACGCAGCCATAATCCGCGCAGACCCAGGCCCGGGGAAACGCGGTGGATCGCTCGATACTATGCAAAGGCTGTTGGTCGCAGATGCGGATGCCCATCGCTCTGCGCGGCCCGCTTTCGGTTCCGTTCCGGGTCGCCGGTATCCGCTCCAGCCGGATGAACCCCAACGTCTGTACGGTGTGTGAGCGCCACTTCTCGACGGTGAAGAAGGCGAAGCAGATCGTCACGCGCGCGACGGTGCTGTTCGCCGACGTGAGAGGCTACACGAGCCTGTCGGAGACGTTGGAATCCGTCGCCGTAACGCAGATGCTCGGGGAGTTCTACGAGCACTGCGCGCAAGAGGTGTGGGCCGCGGACGGGATCATCAACAAGCTCATCGGCGACGCCATCCTGGCGGTGTACAACTTCCCCATCGCGCAAGAGGACCACGTGGAAAGCGCGGCCCGCTCGGCGATCCAGCTACAGAAGCGGTGCGTCGGCCTGCGCGCCGCCACCTCGGACGGTGATGAGGACATCGGCGTGGGCGTGGGCATCCACACCGGAGAGGTCTCCATCGGTGAGATCGGGGACTTCTGCCGGGACTTCACGGCGATCGGCCCGGCCGTGAACCTCGCAGCAAGGCTACAGACCGCGGCAGCGCCCGGCGAAGTGCTTCTGAGCGCCGACGCATACGACCATGTGGCCGCCAACCATCCAGGCATCGAGCCCGAGGAATTGACGCTGAAGGGCATCGACGAGCCCGTCACGGGCTTCCGCATCGCCGCGTAACCGGCCGCCCGAACCCGACTCGACAGGGACACACATGCTAGCCGTGAAGATGCTCGGCGGCGAACGCCTCGACGTGCGCGAGTTCCCCGCTCCAGAGCACCGGCCCGACCGCGTGCTCATCCAGGTGAAGGCGTCGGGCATCTGCGGAAGCGAGATGGGCGTGTACCGGGGCGAGGGTGAACACGCGTCCAACGTCGGGCACGAGGTCGTGGGCGTCGTCGTCGACGCGGGCGCGGCGACACGCGTGAAGGCGGGCGACCACGTTGGCGTCCACGCGGTGTGGGGGTGCGGCGCCTGCCGTTGGTGCGACGTGGGCCAGTACACCTACTGCCCGGACCTCAGGCACTCCGGCGGCGCGCACGCGGAGTTCGTCAGCGCCCCGGAGCACGTATGCCTGCGTCTCCCGCCGGACGTGCCCTGGGACGATGGCGTTCTCGTGACAGGCGACGGCATGGGTGTGCCGTACCGAGTCAGCCAACGCCTCGGAACCGTCGGAGGCGAGGTCGTCTGCGTGGTAGGCGCCGGGCCGGTGGGGCTTGGAAACGTCATCGTGCAGTCGTTCCTCGGCGCGGAAGTCATCGCGGTCGACGTCAACCCGTACCGGCTGGAGCTGGCCCGCGCCTGCGGCGCGGGCCACACCGTCAACTCCACCGAGGCCGACCCAGTCGAGGCCGTCCAGGAGCTGACATCGGGGATCGGCGCTGACAAGTGCATCGAGGCAGCCGGCAAGCCGGCCACGTTCCGCGTGGCGCTCGGCGCCGTGAGGAAAGCCGGGTCGGTCATGGTCGTTGGCGAGCAGCCCTCCGTCGAGTTGGGACCGAGTCGCGACCTGATTCACCGCGATGTCACGCTCATGGGCAGCCTCTACTACCACTATGCCGACTACCCAGCAATGCTGCGCCTCTACGAACGGGGTCTAGACATCGGCGCGATGACCACTCACACGTTCCCGCTCTCCGAGGCAGCGGACGCGTTCGGTCTGTTCGCCAGCGGGCAGGCCGGCAAGGTGATCCTGCGACCGTAGTCGTGGGCCGACGATTCCGCGTGCGTAGACACGCTGGCAGGGCTAGAATGGCCGTACGGGGCATACCGATGCCACTCCCGGCAACGGACGCGGGCGGTACATGTCGACACCGATAGGGAGAACCCATGAGCCGCGCTACACGGACTATGACGGCCCTGGTCGCTGGCTGTGGACTAGCGTTCACCATCGCCATGGCCGCGCTCGCGCAGGAGCAGACAGAGCACCGCGTTGAGATCATCAGGCGTGGCGGCCCAGGCGCGATGGCCGCGGAGACAGCCCTCCCCCACGTCGCTCCGTTCCCGGCTGGGGAGCACGACATCATCATCGCGCGACCAGGCGGGGGTGGTGTGTCAGGGGCTCCCGGGGCAGGTAGCCACAGCGCTGAAGTGCAGGCGGCCTTGGGCGGCCCCGCCGGGGCGCTGTCGACGCCGGACATGCTCATTCGCCACTCTCGGCAGCTCGAGCTCACCGACGACCAGGTTGTCGCCCTGAAAAGCCTGCGGGTGGCCATGCGTAAGATGCATGTAAGGGCATCCGCGGAGATTCAGTTGGCCGAGATCGACCTCGAAGCCGCAGCGGATGTCGCGCAGCCCAACATGGACGCGCTGGAAGCGGCGTTCATGGCAGTGGCCAAGGCGCGGATAGGCGAACAGATGCTTCCGTTCCGCACTTCGCGCGAGGCCCGCGAGGCGTTGACCGACGCGCAGCTCGCCAAGTGGGATGGGTTCCTAGCTCAGCGGCACGATGCCGAGGCGATGCATCGAGCGCACGCGTCCATGATGCCAGGCCGCGGGCAGGGAGCCCAGGAATACACCACGCGCGAGCCAGGCGCGGAGCATCAGCAATGTCGGTAGCGAGCGCGAGCGGGGAAGGCGCCGGCCGAAAGCGGCCATTTACATGCGCATGGCGCCACGGTACAGTATCCTTAGAGAGTTAGACGTTTAGGGGGAGGTCCACCCTTGACCGGGACGGGCCGGCGGATGCGTGGCATGTGTCAGCTAGCGCCACGCTCCACAGACGCTGTGAGCCATCCGAATGACGCAACCAGTCGTGCCGACCACCGACGAAGCAGATGTCACAAATGACGACGAGGCAGCGCCGCATGTAACGGCGACCGAGACCGAGCGTCGCGCCAGCGAGGACACGCGGACAGTGGCGGTCGTTTCGGTGCTCGGGCACGAACTCCTCACCCCCCTGACCGCCATCCAGGGAGTCTTGGATCTAGTGCTGGCGGGCATCGCGGGCGACGTTCCTCCCGCCCTTCGCTCGCTCCTCGAGACCATGCACGGCAACGGTCGACGCCTCGAACGCACGATCGCGAACATCCTCGACATAGAGCGCATTGAGGCCGGATCAAGCACGCTTAACAGGACGGCCGTACTCGTAGAAGACGTGGCGTCCAGCGCGGTGTCGTCGTGCAAGGCTGACGCCGACGAGGCTGGCGTGCGCCTTCGGTCGGTGGCCCTCTCGCCTACGGTACGTGTCTGGGGTGACGAGGCGCGCCTTCGCGATGCCATCGGCCATGTCGTGGCAAACGCTGTGAAGTTCTCCCCGCCGGGAGCCACGGTGGCCGTGTGCGTGGCCGAGCAGGACGACATGGCGCGCATCCTCGTGGAGGATCAGGGGCCTGGCATCCCAGAGGACGCGCGCGAGACGATCTTCCGCAAGTTCGTCCAGCTCGACGGGGCCGACAGCCGCGAAGCCAGCGGCCTGGGCCTCGGTCTCGCGATCACGAGATCCATCGTGGAGAAGCACAACGGGTCCGTGGACTTCGAATGCGGCGCGCGCGGTGGTACGACCTTCTTCATCGACCTCCCGAAATGGGAGAGGCCCGCCAACTAGCCCGCCTCCCCGTTCCTTACCCCGACCGCGCACAGGCGGCGGGCCACCTGCTTCCCCTGCCGCCTCACCTTCTAGCCTGCCGCCGGGTGGCGGCTTTGGGCCGATGGGCGGGGCCACAGCCGACATGAGGTAAGCCATGGCGCGGCACGCCGTTGACGAGGCGACACCCGTGGACGCGCCCGAGTCGCTAGATGAACGCGACGTGGGCGCCCACCCGCGCGCAGGCGTCGACAGTGTCATTGAGGCTGCGGTCGCGTCGCTGGCTGCCCGCCATCCTGCCGTTGGCGCAGTGTACGGCGTCGTGGCGTCCGACGGACGCCTGGGGTCGGTCTTCTCGTCCGGAATGGCGGATCCGAGCCACTCCCACCTAGCGAGCATTTCGTTCGCGCCGGCGCGTTCCTACACCGACGCCCTACGTAGTGGCGACATCGTTGCCGTGGCCGACGCCGCCACGGACCCACGCACTTCCGCCGTCGCCCTGGCGCTCCACGCCGCGAGCGTGCGTGCGATCCTCGCTACGTCGGTGGGAGACACGCGCTCCGGTGTGTGCATCCTCGCGCTCTGCGATCCGCACCCACGCACGTGGGATCCCGAGGACATGGCTGCCCTGTCCACCCTGGCCGCCACGCTGGAGCGGTTGGCGCCACTGGCCGGGGTGGCCGCCCCGTCGGTGGCCGCGACGGAGGCCCACATGTCGGCCCGCGGAGCCCCCTGCCTGCTGTGGGAAGCTCGTGTCCAGCTAGCAGCCACTCCGCCCGCACAAGGGCGCCGGCTGACCTGGGACAGGGCGATGTGCGACGAGGACGCCGCCGAGGGGCTCCTTCCCCTCGGCGCATCCGCGGATCACCCGTACTCGGCGGCGTGGGAGGCGGCCATTGGGCCCCTCGAGATGGCTCGACTGGAGGGCGTGGCGGAGGAGGCCATACTCGGCGGGGATCCCACCTATGAGACCGAATTCAGTTGCGTCGATGCCGCCGGCTCCCAACGATGGCTGCGGGAACGCGTCTCGGTCACGCAGGTCTCCGGCCGTGTGTGGCATTGTGTTGGCGTCTGCGTGGACATCACGGAAGCCAAGGCCTCCGAACTGGCGCTACGCGCGGACGAGCGCCTCTACCGAGGCGTTTTCGGACAGAGCCCAGTTGGCATGGCGGTCGTCGGATCGGATTTCCGCATCGTCGACGCCAACAGCAGGCTCTGTGAGATGCTCGGAACGTCCAGGGACGCCCTGCGCGGCGCCCGGTTCGCGGACTTCACGCACCCGGACGACATCGCCACGGACGTCGAGATGGCGCGTCAGCTCTTCGCGGGCGAGATACCGCGGTACGCAGTCGAGAAGCGCTACGCCCGGCATGGCGGAGAGTTCATGTGGGGCAGGCTAACCGCGACAGTCATAGGGGGCGCGCGGGGAGCGCCGGCGCGCGGTTTGAACGTCGTCGAGGACATCACCAGCGACAAGCACGCCGAAGGCAGGGCCGGCGATGTGCGCGAGGAACTTGAACGACGCATAGACGAGCGCACGAGCGAACTCGAGGACCAGTTGGCGGAACGCATCGAGACCGTAGGCGAGTTGCGCAAGACGATGCGCGAGCGGTCGAGACTCATGCGGCAAGTGCTGACGGTCCAGGAGGAGGAACGGACGCGCATCGCGCGGGAACTGCACGACCAGACGGGTCAGGCCTTGAGCTCGCTCCTCATCGGTCTGAGAGTAGTCGAGAGCGCATCGTCGCTTGACGCGGTGAGGGCGAGGGGCCGTCAACTGCGAGAGGTGACGTCGAGCGCGCTCGACAGCGTGCGCACGCTCGCCTTCGACCTGCGGCCCAGTTCGCTGGACAACCTGGGCCTCTCGGCTGGCGTCGAACGCGACGCCGGCGCCCTCGGATCCCAGATTGGCGTCTCCGTGGTGGTGCACGCCGATGAGGGCGTCGACGGAGTGCTGGACATGCACGCCGAAGCAGCACTCTACCGGGTCATACACTCGGCGCTGACGAACATCGGGCGGCACGCGGAGGCCACCGCCGTTAGCATACTCCTGCGCCGGCGCGCCGACGGTATCGCCGCGGTGATCGAAGACGACGGCGTGGGTTTCGATGTCGTCAAGACGCTCGCGGGTCCAATCGAAGGGCGGTTCGGCCTGCTCGCGATGGAAGAGCGACTACGGCCCTTCGGGGGCGAGGTGTCCTTCGAGTCCACGCCACGCGGCGGCGTGACCGTGTACGCGTCCATCCCCAGCGAACGCCCGAAGGACGCGCTCGACACGTAACGCGGCATGGCAGCGCCTCCTCGGAATGTCAGGAGACCTCATGCAGTCCGCGAGCATCACGCTGAATCGTGACATGCGCGTCGGCGACGTCGACCCACGTCTCTACGGTTCGTTCATCGAGCACCTCGGGCGCGCCGTGTACGGTGGCATCTACGAGCCAGGACACCCGACCGCCGACGCCAACGGCTTCCGGGGCGACGTGGCCGAGCTCGTCCGCGAGCTCGACGCGCCCATCGTGCGTTACCCCGGGGGCAACTTCGTCAGTGGCTACAACTGGGAGGACGGTGTCGGGCCCAAGCACGCTAGACCCCGCCGGCTGGATCTGGCCTGGAAAGCCACCGAGACGAACGAGGTCGGCACGGACGAATTCGTGGACTGGTGCCGCAAGGTCGACACCGAGCCGATGATGGCCGTGAACCTGGGCACGCGAGGCATGGACGACGCGCGAAGGCTGGTGGAGTACTGCAACCACCCGTCTGGCACGGAACTCAGCGATCTGCGCGTACAGCATGGCTATCACGATCCGCACGGCATCAAGGTGTGGTGCCTGGGCAACGAGATGGACGGCCCGTGGCAGATGGGTCACAAGACGGCCGACGAATACGGCCGCCTTGCCGCCGAGACGGCGCGTCTCATGCGACTCGTGGACGGGTCCATTGAGTTGGTCGCCTGCGGCAGCTCGCATCGTGGCATGCCCACGTTCCCGGCGTGGGAGGCGACCGTTCTCGACCATACGTACGACCTCGTCGACTACATCTCACTGCATACGTACTACGGCAACCGGTCGGGCGACACGCCCGGGTACCTGGCGAAGTCTATCGGTATGGACGCGTTCATCCAGGAGGTGATCGCCACATGCGACTACGCGAAGGCGCGCAAGCGATCCAAGAAGACCATGATGCTGTCGTTCGATGAGTGGAACGTCTGGTACCACTCCGGGCTGGCAGATCGGGAGATCCCCGACTGGTCGGAGGCCCCGCCGAAGCTGGAAGACAGCTACACGTTCGCCGACGCGCTCGTCGTAGGGACGATGCTCATCAGTCTCCTGAAGCACGCCGACCGCGTTCGGATCGCGTGCCAGGCGCAGTTGGTGAACGTGATCGCTCCCATACTCACCGCGACCGGTGGCGGGGTGTGCCGGCAGACGATCTTCTATCCGTACAGGGACGCGTCGCGCTTCGGTCGTGGCGTCTCACTGGACGTCAAGGTCGCATCGCCAACCTACGAGGACGAGGAGTTCGACGCGGTCCCTTGCCTGGAGGCTGTCGGCGTATGGAACCCAGAGGACGACGGAATCGCCGTGTTCGCGGTGAATCGGAGTCTCACGGAGACGCTCGCCGTAGACGTTGACATGCGCGACTTCCCCGACCACGTGGGTAGCGATCACACGACGCTCGCGCACGACGACCTGGATGCGCGCAACACTCTGGACCTGCCGGACACCGTCACTCCAGGCCGAGCCGCCGTGCCACGCGTGGTGAGCGGCAGAGCGCAGGTCGCCCTTGCCCCCGCGTCGTGGAACGTCGTGCGTTTCGGACGGCCATAGCGCGGGCGTCAGTCAACGCGGTGGCGTCGGATGACGTCCTCGTCCCACTCGATGCCGAGGCCAGGCGCGTCGGACATATAGATGTAGCCGTCGGCGCGGAAGTCGACGGGCTTCATCAGATGGTCCTTGAACGCGGTCGGGTAGTTCTCGGTGATGAGTCCGTTGTCCACGGCGGCCACGCAGCAGGATCCAATGTGCGGGGCGCCATGCGGGGATATCTTGAGGTGGTAGGCGCTGGCCAGCGCGGCGACCTTCAGCCATTCGCTGATGCCACCGCACATGTTCGGGTCCAACTGGATGATGTCCGCTGCCCGCGCGTCGATGAGATCGCGCGCCCCCCATCGCGTGAATTCGTTCTCGCCGCTGGCGATGGGCGTGTCGAGCTTCTCGACGAGGAGCGCCCCGCCCCGGAAGTCGTCCGCCCGCACGGGCTCCTCGAACCAGTACGGGTCGTACTGCTCGATCATGCGCCCGAACCGGAGCGCGGTCTGAGCGTCCCATGCGTTGTTCGCATCCACCATCAGCTCGACGTCTGGCCCGATGGCGTCGCGAACCGCGCGCACCCTCTCGGCGTCGTGTCGCAGTGTCACCCCGGACCATCCTACCTTCATCTTCACGGCGGTGAACCCGGTCTCGGCGTAGCCTGCTAGCTCATCGCACAGCTCCGGGATGCCTTTGCCCTCTTCGTAGTATCCGCCCGCGGCGTACGCGGCGACCCGGCTCTGGACGCCTCCGGCGAGCTTCCATACAGGTTGCCGCAGGGCCTTGCCCATCAGATCCCAGAGCGCGTTGTCCACAGCGCTCATGCTGGTGATGTACTCGCCCTTGGCCACGGGCTTCCTCGTCCGGCCCATGTACATGCGGTCCCACAGCTCTCCGATGCGGAAGGGGTCGGCGCCCACGAGCTTGTTCTTGATGGGGCCAAGCACGTGCGCGCGGCGAACGGCGGATGCGCCACTCGGCGCCATGCCCACGATCCCCTCGTCCGTATGCACCTCGACTCGGCCGCCCCCGGAGGCGCTCGTCTTGACGATTGAGTTCCAAAACGGCGTGTCCAGCGCGCCGAAGCTGACGCCGGTGATCGTTACGTCCGTGATACGCATGCGGCCTCGCTCCCTAAGCCTGTCGCGATTGGCGCCATCCCGAATTGTGCGGTGCGAGGCGCCGACACACAAGAGATTGGGTTGACCGGGGCAGCGTGACTGACGATGATGTAACCATCCGTGCGACGCCCCTCGGGATCCGGCGGACATACCCATGCCAACACGCGTGTTCCTCGTCGATGACCACACGGTCCTTCGAGCTGGTCTGCGGATGCTCCTGGAAGAGGAGCCCGACATCTCCATCGTGGGCGAGGCCGAGGACGCCGAGTCCGCGCTGGCACACGTCTCGGCGGCGGCGCCGCAGGTGATCGTGCTCGACATCACGCTGCCGGGAATCACCGGCATCGACGCCATCGCCGGACTGGTTGAGCGCTGCCCCAACGCCGCCATTGTCCTCTTGACGATGCACGAGAACACGTTCCTTGTGAAGCAGGCGATGCAGCGTGGCGCGCGCGGGTTCGTGCTGAAGAGCTCCGCGGACCGAGAGATCGTCGCCGCGATTCGCGAGGTGACGGCAGGCCGCGTGTACCTCGACAGCACTCTCGCGACCAAGTTTGTCTCCGAGCTGTCGCCCGAGGACTCGCGATCAGGCGCCGGCGACGCCAAGCTGACCGCCCGCGAGAAGCAGGTCGTCGAGTTTGTCGTGCGCGGGTATTCCAACAAGGAGACCGCAGAGGGGCTGTCCATCGCCGTGAAGACCGTCGAGAGCCATCGGCGCAGAATCATGGACCGTCTGGGACTCCGCTCGCGGGCGGAACTGGTGCACTACGCAATCCAGGAGCGCATCCTGGACGTGGAGCCTGACTCCCCAACGCCCGGCGCGGACCCGCGCTCTACCGCCTGACGCTTGGGGCCACCGGCGGCGTCGCGGAACCCGGGCAGCCGCGCGACGGCCGAGGGAACACGGTGTGCTGGGCGGCATCGCGTCGCGAGTCACAGGGTGGTTTGCCACCAGGCACCACGTCAGCGGCCGCTGACCGGCGGTCCTGACCCCTTGCCTGGCACGCTGTACCCGGCGACCATAGGATCACTTAAGGTGTTGTTGAGCATCGAGGCGGAGCGGCGTCTGCCCCTGATCTCTCGAGGTCAGGTCAGCGCCCTTCGCCTTGCTTTACGTACGCTTATTATCTCGCCGTCAGGACGGCGCAGGCCGTCATTGCAGCACCTCGAAGACGATCCGAGTTCGCACGTCCACCGCCGCGAGTGCGCCGGGCTCCGCGCCTATCACGACGGAGTCCGTCCAAAACCAGGCGGCCTCATCGCCCGCGGACATCTGCGTGGGGTAGGTGGTCGTGCGGGCGCCCACCGCCGTGTTCTCCCGCCAGGTCGCTCCCGCGACACGCGGACGGACGACGACCGACAACGACTGTATGTCCACGGGCGCCGCCGCACGTACAACTCCGCTTGCCGACATGGTGAGGATCGCCCCGTCTGGCCCCATGCGCTCCGTGGCGTCGAAGCGGTCCATGAGAACGACCACGTGATCCGACTCCGGCGAGCCGTAATACTCGACCGTCTGTAGCAGGTTCTTCGGGAGCTGCGTTCCGATCGGCGTAGCCACCGGCAGCGACTCCTGTACGACAAGCTGCGCCTCGCCGCAGCCCATTCCGAGGGTCAGCACGAACGCGATGAGCGCGAAGGGCGCCGCGTGGCTGCCTCCGCGTCCGTTCCGCCTTGTGAGTGGGCGCCGCATCACGTGGGTCTGCCGCCTTCGTTACTCAATACCCAGAAATGGGGCGGGGTCCAGACGCTGCGCCTGGCGCCAACCGCCTTCAGCGCCATACAGAATTTCGAAGTGGCACCGACGATCAGCGGAGCCGGCGACCGGGCCGCCCACCGCTATCTCCACGCCCTGCGTCACGCGGTCTCCGACCTCGACGAGGAGGTGAGAAGCGTTGGCGTACAGCGAGAGATCGTCGCCGCCGTGGTCGATTACTACGAAGCGGCCGTATCCCGGATACTCCTCGTCGCTCCCCGCGTGGACGACTACGCCGGATCGGGAGGCGGCGACGAGCGCGTTGGACGCCTGGAAGTCCACGCCCTCGTGGAATCGCACGCGCGCGGTGACCGGGTGCGAGTCCACGCCATACGCGGCGGTGACCCGTCCCTCGCACGGGGCGAGCCACGCCTCGGAGCCATGCGATGCGGCGCCCTGCGCGCGTCCTCCCGGCGCCCGCCGGGAACCGAGGGCTGACGCTGCCATCGGCGACGCCGCGTCTGTCGAGGCCGCTGTAGGCATGTTCATACCGAGGGCAGCCAGCGTCTCGAGGCTTCGGCGCGCATCCACGGCTCGCTCGCTCGCGGGGTGCACCGCCAGAAACTCATTGAGCAGCGCGACCGCTCTTGGGGATCCCGTCTCGTACGCCGTCCTGCACGCTGCCCAGAGCTTCGCCTCCGCGCGATCGGTGTGTATCACGCCGACCTGCCAGACGACGAGAAGCAGAGCCACGACGGGAGCCAGCCGTACAATGCCACGAACCGAGCGGCCCGCCGGCGCCGACGGTGTGCGATCCGGCGCTCCGATGCGCTCGTGTAACGCCCAGTCCTCCGGGCGAAGATCACCCGGCGATGTGAACGCGTTCAGCGGATAGCGCGGCTTCCTGGCGGCCATCTCGGTTCGCGCTCCTCAACGCTATTGGGGTGGCAGGGGCGCGGGGGCGAATACCGGCAAACCGTCCGTGTCTCCGCCGTCGGTGGCGCCCCGCAGCAGGCCGACCGCCAGCGCGGCGACTCCCACGCCCGCGGCGCCCAGCAAGTACCTGAATGTGCCGCGGCCCGACTTCCGGACGGACACGCTGGACCGCTCAATGGCGGCGTTGCCCCATGCGTCGGTCGCCGCGACCCAGAAGTGCAATGTGCCCTCGGCGTCCGTGGCGTCGGCCGGGATGCTGGCGGTCCACCGCGCGCCGCTCTCATTGCGCATGAGGATCGTGGCGGCGTCGGCGCCGGCGCTGGCGTAGGACAGCTCGACCCGTTCGACGGGGGAGGCGTCGAGAACCTCGGCGATGATCTTAGGCGCCTCGCCGACCTCGGACTCGCCCACGACGACTATCAGTATCTGCGGCCCGTCGCCGTCGGGAGCGGCGCGCGAATACAGAGGCGGCTCGTCGATGCTCAACGCCGCAGGCGCCATGAGCCCGTCTACTTGGCCGAAGCCACGTCCCGTGTCGAACAGCGACGACAGCGAGTGATCCGAGAGTGTGGGCGCGTTCGGCAGCGGCTGCGGCGACAGCGCCGCTCCAAGAGAGTTCTGCAGGCGCTGAACGTGGTACTGCGCGTAAGCGATGGCGGCGAGGTGGCGGTACGCGTCCTCACGATCCGACGGCGCCAATTCCATCGACAAGGCCTCGCGAAGCGTCGCCGCCGCTTCGTTCCAACGCCGCTCCGACTCCAGGAGCCTCGCGCGGGCCATGAGGGAATTCGCCGCTGTCGCCGTGTCGTGTAGGGGCTGCGGCTCTTGAGCGCTCGCGGCGCTCGCACCTATGAGTAGGAGCAGTCCCACGCGCAGACTCAGCCGAGGAACCCGCGCCGTGGATGCCGTCACTGTCGCTCGCGTGCGTCCCATATCACCGCGCTCCATCCTGAGGCCCGCGTTACCGCGCGAGGGTGAGTTTCTGGCGCATGCGTTCGGCGCCCGCTCTAAGTTCGACGATGTAGACGCCGCTGGCCGCGGGTTCGCCGTTGTTGTCGCGTCCGTCCCACTGGATCGCGCGACTGCGGTCGGAGTAGCGTCCGGCTGGGAGAACGCCCATGGCGACGCTGTTCACGACCTGGCCGCGCATGTCGAAGATGGCGACGGCTACGTCAGCATCCTCGGACAGGCTGAACGGAATCCACGTATCGGGATTGAACGGGTTTGGGTAGCTCGCGTGAAGGGCCGTCACCCGGGGCGCGACCCCCGCGATGTCCTGGCCCAGCTTCTGCCGCGTTACCCGCACACGCAGCCGGTGCTGCCCGCGTTCGAGAGGCAGGCTGTCGCCTGGCCGCACCTGACTGCGGGCGGCGGCGCCGTAGTTCTCCACGTAGAGTCTGTATCCCGCGGGCGGAGGGTCTCCCAGGCGCAGGGCCGCGGGTTCCGCCGCGCGCGCCTGCAAGTCCCACGACCACTCGTCGGCGCTAGCGGGCAGCGTGAGGCGCTGGTATCGAGCGTCCGCCTGGATGAGGGCGAGCGTCGTCAGAGTGGGCGCGGGCGGCTGTTCGGCGTCCATCCCGTCGTGCCCCCACCGCGCGCCCTCGGCGAGCGCAAGCACTACGCGCGACTCTGACCGCTCCGTCAGCAGCGATGCCGTTGCGGACCAGGCTGGCGGCGGGGCGGTTGGCGCCGGGAGAGGCGGCGACGACTGCGGCGCCGGATGGACGAGGATAGTCGCCGGCTCTTCCGCGAAGACCCAGTATCCCGCCCATGGCTCCCAGGAGGATGCGAGGCTCGTCACCATAGTGTACGCGCCGTCGGTGACGTTGTTGCTGGTCGCGTCCTGCCAGACCCAGAAACGGGGCCGCACGTACACGCCTGCTTCGACGGAGCCCAAGCGCGCGGGGCCGTCGGGTGTGCGCACTTCGATGGCGCCGAACGCCACGGGGAAGCTGAACGGGTTCGCGACGGAGTTCCATCCCGCCTGCAACCTGATCTCGCGCGGGTCCGCCGGCCCGGACAGGACGCCATCGAGATCGACCAGGATGGGAGAGCTGGCGACGAGCCAGAACGCTTCGCTCAGTTGCGCCACCGGCGTCGCGCGTTCGTTCGCGGCCCGCGGGGCCGCCCATCTGTCTGCCTGCCAGTGGTCCTTGCCAAGTAGGCGGTCGAATTCGGCGGTGAGGTTGGTTGATATAGGCGAGAACGGGACCGAGAACATGTGCCACGCGTACGGTTGGAGCGCGGCGTCTTGGGTGAACCGTCCGCGCACGGCGACACCGATGGGCGCGTCCTCGCCTTCGGCGGGGAACGTCGTGACGGAACCGAGAGCGTCCTCCGCCTCCACGTAGTAGGCCACGCCGAGAGACGCGTCGAACGCGGAGATGCTCGCGTGATACGCGCCGTCGCCTGACATGTCCGCTGGGATGTACGCGGCGCGGCCGCCGGGTCGGTAGTGCAGTCGGACCGTCACCGGCGCCGTGTCGGTAACGTCGGCGGTGATGGAGATGGCGGCATGTTGATCCGCCAACGTGACGGGCTGATGGGTGACCTTCGGCGGCGCCGTGTCGACGACCACGCGCCCGCGTTCGGTGGCTTCATTCCCCGCCTCGTCGACGAAGCGGACATCGAAGTAGCGCTCTCCGTCGCCTGACATCAGCGTCCAGGGCATGGGACTCCGGAAGGCGCGTGGAGACGACCACTCCTCACCTTCGTTCCTGAGCAGGACCAGCAAGTCCTCGACCGAGGTGCGGTTGTCAGATGCGGTCAGACGGAGGGACACGTCGCTGCCGGTGGCGTAGTAATTGTCGTCCACGACCGCGTGGTCGCTAGCGAGGGCCACCGTTGCCGTCGGCGGCTCGCCGTCCAGAGCTGTCACAGTGACCGTCAGCGGCCGCGACGCGCTGCCGCCTCGCCCGTCCTCGACGGTGACGATGAACGTATGGACGCCCACGTCCTCGCGACGCGGCGCCCACAGGAACGACCCCGTGGTCGCGTCCATCGACCCGCCATCGGGGACCGGGGCGATGTCATACCGCAGCTCGTCCGCCGAATCGGCGTCGGTGGCCGCGAACGTCACGCGGAGGAGGTTTCCCTCGACAGCGGCGACCGCCGCAGGCTCAGGCAGCAGCGTGGGGTTTCGGTTTGCATCTCCGACCGTGAGGATGAGCGACGATGTGTGTTCCGCGCCCTGTCCGTCCGACACGGAAACCTCGACAGCGTGCGACCCGGCCTGGTCGTAGCCTGGCGTCCACTGGAGGAGGCCCGAGGCGGCGTCGAGTGTGGCGCCAGCCGGCAGCGCCGTGGCAGCGAACGCCAACGTGTCGTCCACGTCGGGGTCCGTTGCGGCGAGAGTCATCTGGAACTGGACGTTCTCCGTCAGCGCCTGTTCCGCCACAGGGACGAGCGTCGGCGGACGGTTCGTGTTCTCGACGGTGAGCGACCGCGCGATGCTCGCTGCGGGATCGCCCTCGGCCGTGGCGACGAAGGTTAGCAGGTAGTCGCCCGCCGCGAGGAAATCGGGGGTCCACTGAATAAGCAACGCGGCGCCATCCTGTGAGACGGCGTCGCTGGGCACGGCAGGTGCGCTCACCAGTGAGAGCGCCATCGGCTTGCCCTGCGGGTGCGACGCCTCGGCGCGAAGCGCGAACGGGTCTCCCTCGCGGGCCTCGCCAACCGTGATGGGCTGCCAGACGGGTGATACCACCGAAACTGTGACCAAGACCCGCGCGTCGGCGGATCCGCCGCGACCGTCGTCCGCAGAGAACTCGACTTCGTGAAGGCCCTCGTGCGTCGCGTCGGGAGTCCACCGCGCCACGCCAGCGGCGGGGTCGTACTCGAATCCCGAGGCCTCAGACGTCGTGGTCACGGTTAGAGGATCTCCGTCGGCGTCCTCAACGTCCACGTTGAGGACGAATTCGGACCCCACGAACGCCGTCTTCGGGGCTGCGAGGAGGTCCGAGAACTCAGGAGCGCGGTTGATGTCCGTCACCGTGACGACAACGTCGAGCGAGCCCTCGGCCCCCGGCTCATCGCGCGCGACAAAAGCCAGCGTGTATACGCCCGACTGATCGAACCCAGGCTCCCACGCGAAGTCGCCGGTCTCCGCGTCCAGAGTTGCCCCGGGGGGCAGCGGCGTCTCGGTACCGTAAGTCAACGTCGAGTCCTCGGCGTCCGTCGCGCTCAGCCGGAAGGTCAGGGGCACGCCCTCGGCGACCGTCTGCGGCCCGAGGGCAGCGAACACGGGCGACTCGTTCGCTTCGACGACGGCGATCGTCACCTCGGTCGTCGCCTGCGCGCCGGATGGATCGCGCACCCCAAATATGGCGACGTAGGCGCCCTCCTGCGTGAAATTCGGGGTCCACGAGAACGTCGCCGTGTCAGCGTCAAACGCGCTACCGGGCGGCAATCCCAGGGCGAAGAACGTGAGCGGGTCGTCGCCGTCCGGGTCCGTCGCGGTCACGACGAATTCCAACGCGGCGCCCTCGTCGACCGTGGCGTCGGGAGTCGCTCCGAACTCAGGCGCGTCGTTCACGTTCACGACCGTGAGCGCGAGTTCGAGCCGGGCTTCGCGCCCGACCTTGTCGGTCGCGGTCAGCAGTACGAGGTACGGCTCGTCGCGGCCCTGGTCCACGCTCGGTGTGAACTGCATCACCGCCCGTGCCGGCACGGACGAAGTGACCGGCGTGAACGCCATGTTCTCCGGCAGGGAGCCGTCGGCGGCCGCAATCGTCACGACCTCGGTAGGATCGTCGTGCGTCGCATCGACGACGATCGTCAGCGCCTCGCCTTCGTCGGTCGAGAATGCAGCTCCTACGCGTCCGTTGGCCGTTGCGGTCATGCTGAGTGGGAACGTAACGGTGACGTCGAACGCCGTCGTTGCGAGCAGGCCTCCGCCGTCGGTGGCCACGACTGTTACCACCGTGTCGCCCTCGGACGCGGCGCCGACGGTCAGCGTCACCTCCGCGCCTGAGGGTCCGTCCGTGACAGATGCGACGGCGACGCCGGGATCGCTGCTCTCGGCGGTGTAGACGAGTGAGCCAATGGCGGTTTCGTCGTCCCAGAAGATCGCCTCGCCTACCGTCGGCGAGAACGGCACGGCGTATTCCGTCGGGCGCGTCTCGATGTGTACGGGCTCGGGTACGCGATTGACGGTCGGCGCGTCGTTGAAGTCCGACATGCCCAGGCCGATCACGGAGAGGTGTCGCACGGCGAAGGTCGTCGAGCCGAGGTCGCGCGCCAACACGCGCAGGATCTCGATCGACCCGTCAGCCGCGATGGTGAACGGCACGAGATGCTCGGCGTTGATAGCTCCGCCGTCCGGGAGCAGCAGGTCTTCCTCGGTGAAGAAGAACGTCATCTCTGCCGGCTCCTCGAGGACGTGGACGGCGCTCTGTTCGCGGAGGATCTCTATCTCACGGATCAGACGCGCTGATGGGGCTGCGAAGCCAACCGGGCCGACAGCTCCAAGCGTCGGGTTAGCGTCCACTGGGGCGACGCCAAGGGCGAGCGGACGACCGTCGAACACCACACTTGGCACAATGGCGACCACCCCACCGCCGCCGCGCAAGGTAGCGCTCTCGCCCGTCGGCGGCGGGTCGGTCGGCTCGGGAGGCGTTACCTCGACTATGAGCGCGTCTGTCGCGAGGCCTCCGAGATCGTCGCCTACCGTCAACACGACCTCGTACTGCCCGACCCAGTTGTACGCGTGCTGCGCCTGGGCGCCCGTGAGAGTTGCGCCGTCGCCCATCTCCCACTCGTACGACACGATGGAGCCGTCCTCGTCCGTAGACGCCCCACCGTCCAGGGTGAGTATCTCGCCCACTGGAATCGTGATGTCGTCCCCCGCGACAGCCACTGGAACCGTGTTCCGGTCGATGGACCCGTCGATGATGAGCGCGCCGTTTGTCACGGTGGTCGCGGGATCGGTGTTGAGGGCCGTGTTCGTAAGTGACAGGGGTATCTCGCCCGTAGCTTCGGGGCGCGCCAACACTCGGACGTGAATGAGCACGCCAGCGCCCGTGGCCGGGGTCGCGCTCGCCATGGCTACTTTGAACCTGCCTCCGAAGTCACGCGAAGCCGCGAGCCATCCGTCCGTCAGCGTGCCTGCCTGGCTAACGCCGAGGATCTCGAGCTCCTCTACGTCGTAGTGCAGGATGAACTCCGCTGCGGTCACGTTTGCGTCGGTAAGGTCAGTGACCTCAATGGGGACCAGTACCTCGCGCCCCGCGATGGTTGGGACGTCGGGGATGCTCATCTCGATGGCTCGCGCTGACATCGCGACTGCGGCCCATGCCGTTGCCAGCATTGCCAAGACGACGTGTGTGTGGCGCCCGGTGATGCCCATGTCCTCACCCATGTCCATGTTCCTGCGCGCGGGGGCGCGCAACCAGCACCATGGTACACCTCGCGGCGTCGCGGGACATACATGGAAACGACCCGGGTGGACTTGACGTCCACCCGGGCGCGTTTCCGAAGCGCGGAATGTCGGGCTTCCGCAGTGTGGCATTGCTACTTCAAGACGACCATGCGGCGCATCGCGTGGTAGTCGCCAGCGGTGATCTCGTAGATGTAAGCGCCGCTCGCAACCGTCTCGCCGTTCTCGTTGCGACCGTCCCAGTAGGCTGCGCTGTTGGTGTCAGCGTAGATGCCGACCGCCTTCTGACCGAGTTCGAGCTGGCGAACCGGGCGACCGTCCATGCCGTAGATGCGGATGGAGACGTCGGAAGCCTGTTCGAGTTCGAAGGGAATCCACGTTTCCGGGTTGAAGGGGTTGGGGAAGTTCGCCATGAGGCGGTTGTTGTAGGGCGTCAGCTCGTAGTTGAACTCGAAGCCCGTGTCCACGTGGGTCTTGTTCAGGACGAGACCGGCGTCGCGGATGGCGCTGATCCGACGCGCGTTGACATACTGGGTCGTCTCGAAGACGACGTTCAGCGTGCGGCCCTGGATCTGGTCACCGGAGGCGAAGGCTGCCTTCACCATGCCACCGTGGTCGCGGAACGCCACCATGGGGCCGCTGCCATCCTCAACGCCGTCGACCGTGTCCATGGTCGCGGAGATCGGACGGAGCAGCGTCGGGTCGTAAGCCAGCTGGAACTCACCGGCGTAGAGGTCAGCCAGTTCGCGCAGGTCGAGCGATACGGTGATGGAGGAGCCAGGACGCGTGGACGGAGAGGACGTGTGGATGCGCTCGCTCATGTAAGTCGTGGCGCCACTCGGAGCTGGCGGCACGGACGGGGTAGCTGCCGCGCCGGTGAAGCTCGTGATGGAGCCAACGGCATACTGCAGGATTTCGGCGACGTCCGCTGCCTGCACGAGGTCGTTCTCGTCAACGTCCAGCAGAGCAAACGCGCTGTAGTCGTTGAGCGCCTGTCCGACGGAGTAGGTGAAGCCAGCGCCGAGGGTCGTCCACGTGGGCGTCGTATTGTAGGCGGGGAGCGTCGCCGGGATGTCCAGAGGCCAACCCGCAACGGTCTCGTCCACAACGGACTGCAACCCGAAGGACGCGTCGTAGGCGGTGATGCTGTCGTTACCCGTGACGTCGCCGTGAACGATGGGCTGGATCGTCAGCGCGCCGTCTACGGCAGTGGCTGCGGTGTCGTTCACGTTCGCCTCGGTAAGCGCCAGCGCGCCAGCGGTGCTGGTGTCATACGACACGTCCGCCCAGCCGGTGACCGCGGCGCCGCTGAAGGTCACGACCGCGATTTGGCCGGTCGTGATGGCGGTGCCACCCGACGCTACCGCGATACCAATGTCGAGGGTGCCAGCGACGGCTACGTTGGAGTCGATCGTCCAGCCGGACGTCGCCGTGCCTGCGGCCGCGCTGACGAAGGTCGCACTGGCAGTTGGGTATGTCAGTATGAGGTCGAACGCCGTCGCCGACGTCGTGCCGCTATAGGTGATGGCAACGGTGTTGTTCGTGCTGCCTTCCTGGAAGGCGGCGTCCGCCACCGTGATCGTATCCACCGCCAGCGCTGTGCCAGCTATCATCGACGCTATCGCGCCTGCTGCTAGTAGGCGTTTCATGAACGAGCCTCCGCGTTTCCGAAGCGCCCTGACGAGGTTCAGGGCAGGTGTTGTGAGCATCGTGGCATCAGTCGTCACGCCGATAGTGAGCTGCGGATGCCTGCGCATGTCCGTGTCGTTCCCAAAGTACTTAAGCATGTGCGGTAGTCGCCGCCTGCTCGGAAGCCTGGACGAGGGAGATGTCCACGTCCGGCGTCGTATCCTCGGAAGCGCGGGCGATGGACACGACGAAGTCCGTGACCACCGCGCTCGCAAGCGAGGGTCCGACGAACCGCCGCCCCTCGTGAAGTTCGTGGATAGCAGAGACCAGTTCGTCCTGCGCCGCGCTGTGGAGGATGCACCCGTTGACGCCCATCCCGAAGAGTTCCCGCAGACCGCTGACGCTGCCGTCGGCGACAAGACCCAGCGCGCGGGGCGCCGCGGTGAGCGCGTCGCTCACGAAGTCGTCATCGAGGGAGATGTCCTCTAGAGGAAGCACGACGACGTCTGGGGTCTGACCCGACGTCTGCTTCGCGATGCCCACGCCGTCGATGTCGCCGACGAGCGCGAGGCTGGGGTTCGAGTCGATGACCTGCCGCAGGCTATCCAGCGCGTCGTCGACGATGCCTGCTACTGCGACTTTGATGGACATGTTTCCCTCTCAATCGTTCGAGCGTCCCGCGAGACCGGTGGACGGCACACGATGACGTCCGCCGTCTCGCGTAACCATGGATATTATCGCTGGGTTCCGCAGGGGCCGCCGTCAGACAGAACGCTTGAGTTCAGGGAAGTCGCGAAAGGGTTTCGAAGGCGGATGTCAGGAATTCCCCGCAGGACTGTAGGGAATCCGTAGGCCGCGAGCGGCAGACACCTGGCGTCGGTCGGGGAGAGAACGACGGCGCGCGCCGCTGCCGGGCGCGGCGGGCCACACGCGAAAGCGGGCTTTCAGAGGACATTGGGCGTGTGATAGGGGGTCGGGAGGCTCGTAGGGAAAACCGCGCCAGGTGGCGGAAGGTGCGTTCCTATTCCAACACGTTCAGTTCGAGCGGGTCGAACGACTGCGACTCGGTCGTTTCCTCGTCGTCGGTCGTCGGAGTTCCGACGGAAGCCATGAGGCTGTCAACCATGCCGTCGAGCATGTCCTGGTCGGCTTGCTTCGCCGCGGCGGCGATGAAGTCGGCCGCGTCCGCCGCAATACCGCCCTCGGCGGTCAGCTCGGGAGCGTGCGGACACTCGTCTGCAGGGGAATCGTGCCGCTCGCTGGCGGCGACAAGGCTGTCGACCATGCGGTCGAGGATGGAGTGGCTGCGCTCGGTGTCCGCGGGAGGCGTGTCCTGCTGGTCGCGGTTCTCGGAGTCAGCAACCGACGACGCGTCGCGCATGGCGCCCGTCAGCCCGTCGATCAGGGCGTCCAGCCATTCGCGCTCGTCCGTTACTTCCTCCGCCATCGCCTCGGCGGCTTCGACGAAGAGCGCGTCGTCAGCGGCTTGCGCGGTCATCGACAGCCCGGCATCCAGGCTGGCGCCGTGGTGCATGGCGTCTGACAACGTGTCGATCATCGCGTCCAGAGACTCGCGCTCGTCGCGCGCATCCTCGGCTGCCTGAGCGTAACGGGCGTCGTCGTCGGGCTGCGTCATCGACACGCCACCGTCGTCCGCCTCTAGCCCTGTTCCGTGGTGCATTGCGTGCGAGAAGGAGTCGATAAGGGAGTCAAGGATCTGGCGATCCTCTTGCCGGCTTGCTTCCTCAACCGTGAGAGCCCCTGAAACGCGCGCCGCGGCAGTGTCGCCCGCCGACGCTGCGCCCTCATTCGCGGCGCTACCCGGCGTCGCATCGCTGTACGTCCAAGGCGGACGGATGCTCCGGGCCTTTCGCAGAGGCGTTGCACGGTGTAGAATAATGGGACTGGCTTTCGGTGACGCTAATGCGCTTCAATGGCTTGGGGCGTTTGTTGATTCGGGAGCTATCGGGCGTTCGTGCTGACCACCACAGACTGCACGGGCGCCCTCCGCTTTCCCGCCGAGACCGTCGTCGCTACTTCTTGCGGCGCTTTCCATACATCATCATCATGAAGACCATGCCGAGACTCCTTAAAGTGCTGGGCGACTCATCCGGCTGCCTTAGAGCTGCGAGCTGAGCATCGAGGCGTAAGCGTTAAGGCTGCTCGTCATCGTCGCGCTTCGTTCAATCCGTCCCACGGCTCCCTTGCCGTGTGATGGGATTATGGCAGCGGGACGGGCGACACGCCGTCAGACAGAACACTCAAGGTGGGGGCAATACCACGAGTATTTCTCGGATAGTGTAAGGGTTTGCCCTCGCTCTCCCTGACGCCACAGGGAGGTAAACCCCTACTCTTTGGAGGGCATTGCAGCAATACCGTCCCGGTCACATCCTACCGCGTGAGCGCGCCATGCCTGTGGCCATTGGGGTTCACGCGTGTATTGCACGTGCCTGCGTGCGCTCACCAACCGGGTCTGTTAGGATGGCTGTCGCGGGAACCCCGCACACGGGTCTCACGTGGCCATCACGCCCGGGGCCTGCGCTGAGGACACATGGAGGGACGTCGGTCGATGCAGTTCGGCCTGTTCTACGAACATCAGTTGCCGCGCCCGTGGGCGGAGGACGACGAGCTAAGGCTGTTCCAGGATGCGCTGGACCAGGTCGAGTTGGCGGACAGTCTAGGGTTCGACTACGTCTGGGAGGTCGAGCACCACTTCCTCGAGGAGTATTCGCACTCGTCGGCTCCCGAGGTGTTCCTGGCGGCGTGTAGCCAACGATCCCGGCGCATCCGGCTTGGACACGGAATCGTCCTGCACCCGCCGGCGTACAACCATCCCGCGCGCATCGCCGAGCGAATCGCGACGTTGGACCTTGTCTCGAACGGTCGCGTCGACTGGGGCACGGGTGAGTCGGCGTCTCGTGTCGAGTTGGAGGGCTTTGGCGTCGACCCGGCCCTTAAGAAGGAGATGTGGGTCGAGTCCGTGCGGGAGACGGCGAAGATGATGACCCAGTCGCCGTACCCAGGGTACGACGGCGAGCACTTCTCCATGCCCGCGCGGAATGTGCTGCCCAAGCCGGTGCAGAAGCCGCACCCGCCTCTCTGGGTGGCGTGCTCGAACCGGCATACGATCCGCACCGCGGCTCGCCTGGGCATGGGCGCGTTGACGCTGGCGTTCATGGATCCGTCGGAAGCGAAGCAGTGGGTGGACGAATACCACCGCGCGTTCGCCACGGAGTGCTCCCCGATCGGTCGCGCCGTGAACCCGTCCATCGCCATGGTCGCTGGATTCTCCTGCCATCGCGACCCCGACGTCGCCGCCGAACGGGGCCTGGACGGTCTCCGGTTCTTCCACTACGCGCTTTCGCACTACTACTTCGACGGCTCGCACACGCCGGGACGCACGGACCTGTGGGACGAGTGGCAGAAGGCGCCACACGCGCCGCCGAGGTCGCGTGCGGGGATCGGCACGCCGGAGCAGATCGCGGAGCATCTGCGGCAGCTCGAAGACGCGGGCGTTGACCAGGTCGTGTTCCTGCAACAGGGCGGGCGCAACAAGCACGAGCACATCTGCGAGTCGTTGGAGCTGTTCGCGACGGATGTGATGCCCGAGTTCCAGGACCGTCACCCCGGGCTTGTGGCCGCCAAGCAGGAGGCGCTCGCGGACGCGACGGCGCGCGCCGAAGCGCGCATTGAGCCGCTCGTCGAGTGCGAGCATCCGCCCGTGGTCCAAGCCTATCCGAAGGCGGCATCTGCGCCGCGCGACGACTCCGAAGTGGTCAAGGCGCGCGATGCCTGGGCCACGGCAATTGAGGGCGGTCGCCGCAGCTAACCACATGTGACCTAGGGCTCGGTGTTCTCTAGTCGGGTGACGCCATGGGTGTTCCATTCACGCCAGTGTCTGTCATTCTGAGCGACGAGCGATGCCACACGGCATCAACAGGCGAGAGGAAGAATCTCCCAGGCGAGTGACGATGCAGAGATTCTTCCTCGCTCCGCTCCTCAGAATGACGTATAGGAGGCGAGCTCTGGGGCTGTGCCATCGCGTGCTGAGAACATCCAGCGGCCCTCTCCTTGCAGGGAGACTTCGCGACGCGCTCGGGATGCAGAACAGGCCTCGCCATCCACACCCTCCAGCACGCAAGGTTCTACACAGATGTGCGCATCCGCATCGACGTCCGTGCCCCTGAGCGACGACGAGCGCGCCTTCCTCGACGAACACGGCTATGTGACGCTCCCTAATGTCTTGACGCCCGACGAAGCCGCGGACGTGCGCGCACGCGTCATGGCGCTCGCCGAGGAGGAACGGGCTACCAAGCCAGACAACGTGTACCTCGACGGCAAGAGCCAGCGAGTCTGGAACCTGGTGAACAAGGACGAGGCGTTCGAGCGCCTTGTGCAGCATCCGCGGACGCTGGGCGCTCACGAAGGGATGCTCGGCGACGACTGCACGCTCAGTAGCTTCACGGCCAACGTCATTGGCCCGGGGTCGCCAGCCGGCGGTCTGCACCTCGACTCGCCGCTCACCGCGCTACCCACGCCGCTGCCCCAATACGCCCTCGTCGCGAACAGCGTGTGGCTCCTCGACGACTTCACCGAGGAGAACGGCGCGACGTTCGTCGTGCCGGGCAGTCAGAAGCTTGGGCGCCTGCCCGCTGAGGACGACACCGTGGAACCCGTGCAGGTCACCGGCCGCGCGGGTTCGGTCACGATCATCCACGGGTCCATCTGGCATGGGAGCGGAGCCAACACCACAGACCGACACCGGGTGTGCCTGCTGGGCTTCTTCACCCGGGCCGTGATGAAGCCGCAGCAGGATCAGATGCGGCTGGCGTCGCCTGGGGTGCTGGAGCGCGCGACGCCTGTGATGCGGCGGCTGCTTGGGTTCGGCTCGCAGTCTGGAGAGCGTGTGTAACCGCGCGTTACTCCACGAAGTCGTCGTCCGTCAGGACAAGCGCGGCCGGCGGCCGGTGTTCGCTGTCGAGATGAGCCCGTAGCTCGGCAAGCGCGTTGTTGAAGGGGTCCGGGCCGCGCCATGTCGCAACACCACGGGCGAGGACGCTGAGTCGACCTGCGTGTTTCTGGGCGAGCGCCGCTGTCGCCCGTAGCAGCCATTCCACAAACGGATGTGTGATGTTTGCAGGGTACCGCCCCACTCTGAAGGCCGACGACCCCTCGTAGCGGACGAACGTCAACGGCGGAAAGTGCAGCAGACCCTGGGTCTCTACGGCCCCCCGGTCTTTCGGGTGGACGACGAGCCGCGGGCATCCCACTCCATCGCCGCGGACGTCAAGCTCCAGCGTGAAGGCAAGCTGCAGCAGGGCCGGTACACAGGACGACAGGAAGCTGCCGCGGTGTCGTGTCGATACACCGCCAACGTGGGTCGACCACGGCTCCCACCCCTTCAGATTAACGGTCTCCGCAGCTGTCAGCGCGGCACGTATCTCCTCCACACTGCGGAGCCCAGCGTCGGTCTCTACCACTGCCGCCGACTCCCAACTGGCCCACAGCGACGGGTTGGGGGTGCTGCCAAGAAGGTCCGCCAGAGTGCGTCCGACGAGAAGTCGGTTTGTCATGCTGCATGTGTGGGCACCGGCCACCCCAGCACTGCTTAACGCTTTGGCCGCTGTGAGGGTCAGTGCCGAACACAGCTCCCACGGCAGCCTGCGCAACTCCGCCCGCGACAGCGACACGTCCGGTCGTAGGGAGTCCGCGAGCGCTACCGATCCCACAACCGCGTGGCGTGTCACGTCATCGCGCCAAGGTACGACATCGCGTAGACGGAGGTGACTGGAGCCGACGCTCCAACTAAGCCCTTCAGGCAGCTTGTGCGGGACGCGCAGTCCGTTGTGCGTCAGCCAGCTGTGCCAGGGATCGTCGCCCCGGGCGGCCAATATCGCCGAGAGCGCAGGCAGCACGGGGATTCGCGTCCGGCGATCAGACGGGCCGGGACGCCCACTCCACGCGTGGGACAGCTCCAATGCCACGCGGCCTCGCGGGCCGATGTCGACCGCGATCGTGGTCCCACTGTCCGCGGCTTTGCGGACCTCTTCGCGGTCCCCCTCGGCGATCTCCACGTGGACCAGTACGGCTTGCCCTGCGAGCTGAGGGTGGGCTGAATGCGCCGTCAGATCTAACGGGATGGCGCGTATGGTTATCGGCGTGGCAACGTCGCAAAGGAGGAGTTTGGAGACTTCCGCCATCTGCTCCTCATTGAGTGTGTCTGCCATCGCAGCGCACCACGGCGTGCGCGTGGCCGCCGCGTAATCTCCGCCGATCCTCACTCCTTCCAGGCGCACGGGCACCTCGGGATATGCGACGTGCCGCTCCAGCTCCTCGCGCACGTCCAGCGACCCGTCGTTCCTCGCCGGATCGATCCGCACGGCAATAGACGTGCCGCACTCCTGCCCTGGTCTGTACCCCTTGTCTTCCCCCGCTTCACATGGCATTGCCGCCGGCTCGTAGAGCTCGCCGTCGGTGCACATTGTGTAGAACTGCCGCGCGCTGGACATGCTCAGCCGTATCCCCGGCGAGGACTGGGGGTCGCCCGACACCCGCCGCGTGTTCACTTCGACGCGGTCCCCCGCGATGAAGCAGGACAGGATGCCGATGCCGAACCGACTGATGGGCACTAACTTGCCCTGATCTCGTTTTTCGTACCCCAGCACATCTGCCTCGAACTCCGGCGACTGGTAGTAGGACTTTCCGACCTTCAGCAGGAACTTCTCGATGATCTCTTCGTCCATCCCCATGCCGTAGTCGTCGAACCGGACCCACTGACACCCCTCGTCGTCTGTCCACGTCGTGACGTTGATCGGCTCGGCCTTGAAGTCGGCGTTGCCGATGCTGTGCTCGTAGAACTCGCGGTGCCGTGAGGCGTCCAGGGCGTTCTGCAGTAGCTCTCGGACGAACACGTAGCGATTGGAATACAAGCTCTCGCCCATGAGCAGGTCGAGCACCTGGTCCTTGTCCAGCGTGAAGCGGTGCTCTCCGTACTTGTACCCCTTGCTGACGATCCCATCGCGGTTGATCGTGTCCGGCAGGATGAACTTGCGCCATCGGTCGGAGCAGAAGTCCAGCAGGCTGCGGCACTTACGCACCTCGTCGTCGATGGTGTCGAGGAACGCCCGCAGGTCGTATTCCACGCCGGGGTCGTCCGGGCCGGAGATGAATCTGAGTGTGTATGGATGCGGACGCTCGCCGCCGGGGAACCGGAAGCCGCCTGACACCATGTGCTTGCGCCACTCAACGTCGCTTTCTTGTTTGCGCCTGTCGGTTCGTTCGGCGAGGCCCAGGTGCTTGTACACCTCCTCCGGCGAACGCGAATTGTCGAAGTCCAGTATGTCCGCGAGACGCAGGAGGATCGCGCAGAACTTGAGGTCCGCTTCCCCGAGGAACTCCTTGTCCAGGCCGTCCTCGCTCTTGATGTCGCCTGCGTCCGACCCGTGGCTCTCGCACACAAGGCGTACTTGCTGAGTGAGCGACACGACACCCCAACTCAGTTCGTCCGGGCCAAGCGTCTGCAGGAACCCACGGACGCGCGTAGGATGCGCCCACCGGCAGTACCACTCGGCGGTGTGTGTCGACACCTCGCCGTCTTCCTGCACCCTCAGCCGCGCCTCCGCGTGCGCGTTCAGGAACGCCTCGAATTGGTCGTCGTCCGCCAGGCCTGCCCGCTCGACCTCGGTGAAGACCATGCCAATGTCGTGCAGGTACGCGCTCAGGATCAGTACCGCGCCCTCCAACGCCGTGATCTCCTTGATGCTGGGGCCGAGGAGGTCGCCCATCAGCCGCACGACGTTCACAGCGTGCACCCGACTGTGCAGCGTGTACGTCGGGAACGTCTCGAAGATGAGGTCCAGGCGTACGCCCGCTCTGTCCGCGAGCTTGCCTACCATGAGGCGCTGCTCGTCGTTAGCGTTCTCCGCGAACGCCTTCCACAGCTGGGTCTGCGTCAGGTTGGCGTCTGCCGGGATGTCCGCCATGGCGTGCGCTACCTATCCGTTGTCGGGTTTTCGTGTCTGGGTCGCGCGGTCGCCGATTGTAGCACGAGTTGGTGGGCCGCACTCGCTGAGCTTGGGCGTGCTTGGGTGGCCCTGACCCCCATCCTAGCCTTCCCCCTTTTACGAAAGGGGGAAGGGACGGCGCCCGCGCGGGCGCGGAGGGTAGGCATTGGACGGCGCGTTGGTGGGCTCTCGCGGCGGCGCGCCGGGCGTCACAGACGACCTCACGTGTCCTGGTTAGCGGGGTACTCCTCAAGCAATTCAGCCCACAGCGCCGCACGTCGGTGCAGGACGACCGAGGCGGTGTCGTCTGCGCCGCGCATGCCGATGTTGAGCTTGACGGCATACGGCGTGAACCACTCGACCAACCCGGTGAAGGTGTCGCCGCCGCGAAGTGTGAAGCGTGCTGGGATCTCCATACTCCGCGACGCCCACAGCAAGCGATTGGATACGCGCGAACGGTGGTCGTTATTGGTGAGGGCCGCGTCTTCTGCGCCGATCTTCTCGGCAACGGTGTCGGCGTCTATCGCTTTGTAGTGGTATTGCAGCGTGGCCTTCTTGACCGGCGTGGGCTCCCCATCGACGTTGAGCAGATGCTCGTACTTCCCGAACTCAAGGACAGTCGCGTGGATCTCGGCATCCCGTGTTACGAACACCATGGGGGTCTGTGCTTCGACCTGCTTCTGGATGTACAGCATGGCGATGTCGGGCCTGGATTCGCGAGTCTTCCTGTTCTGCGCGGCCCGGTTGGATTTGCTTGTGTCCATGAGGAATGCCTACCGATGGCGTGGCCGATCGTGGAACGCGCAGCCCTGCCTGCGTGGGTTGCCTAGCGTGTCGTAGAGCGGATTGCAGTCACATACTCGATGTCATCATCAGGCTGGATCTCGAAGCTGGGTTGGCGGGGTACTACGCCTCGAGCCGAGTGGTCATCATCGCGGACATCAGCTCGTAGTCGATGCGGTCGTAGAAAGCAATCGCGTCCTTGTTTGCCTGGGAAACTCTCAACTGCACGCGTGGCACATCGTGGTCGGCTGCCCACCGCTCGATTGCCTCCATCAGTGCTCTGCCGACGCCTTTTCCTCGGTGTTCTTCAGGAACATGCACGTGCGATGTCATCGCCACAAGGCCGCCGACGTACGCCGCTGAAGCCGTCTTCCTCGTTCGCGCCACGCCGACTACGCCGTCGACGTCCGCAACCACACAGCTCTGGTTCTCGTCATCCAGAATGGCATCGTACGCGTCGCGCGAGATGCCGGGCGGTTCAGGTGGACCGTATTCGTCCGGGGCGATCTCCGAGTGATAGAGGAGCGTGTCGAAGAGTAAGTCCGATACGGCGGCATAGTCGCTTGCGACCGCGTCTCGGATGGACGGACTGACCCTCGGCGGGCTGTCGCCGACGACATGGCTTCGCACCTGCGTGATCTCGTGATACCCGTGGCCCACGAAGAAGTTGTACGCGGCGTCATCCGCCCTCAGCGCCTCCGCGTCGACCCGCGTAACCTCGCGTTCGAGTATCCAGCGATGGGCACGGTTCAGGAGGGATGTGCCGATGCCCAAACGGCGGAGCGGCTCTATTACATATAGGTACCCGACCTGACCGACCCCGGTGGGTGGAAGGGATGGTCCGGAAAACGCGGCAGCGCGCACCATGCCTACGAGCTGCCCCGCCGCTTCGGCAACCAGCAACGTCGATCCGTCCGTCGAGATCGCCTTCTGCAGATACTCGAGCGTGCGTACCGGACGCGTCGGATCCTTGTAGACGTGCGGCAGAAGTCGATGGTTCCGGCGCTCCGCAAGCTCAAATAGCTGATGGATCGCGTCGTAATCGCTCTCGAGGGCAGTCCGTATCGCGAACGTCGCGGCCCGCCCAGAACGTCGGCCTTGTCGTGCTCGGCTGCTCATGCGTCCTCGCTCGTTATAGCCGTACTGTACGCTGCAAGCCACACCCACCGATCTATACTCGCCTGGGGTGGCAGATGGTGTGAAGGGCGCGATCCTGGAGGAACAGCGTTCGGTCCCCGACTTCTTCTGTTGGCACGCGTGCTGCGCCACGGTTACCCACGTATCCCCGACTTGGGAGTGTGTTCTCCGTGGGTGGCATTCTGGCAGGTGCGGCAACTCCAGGCAAGATGGGCCATCCACGTCAGGCGTGCGGAGACCACGCAAGCGCAGTGCCAGCGCAGGTCTGCGACCATGCCGCGCCATAGCCTCCCCTACCGCAAGTTCTGATAGAAGGGCTCATTTCACCCGAACGACCCACCAATACGACTTGGTAGAGCGCCTTCTGATCTATGAGGGACGGAACTGGGAGGCGCGGCCAATGCGATCGTGCGTGCGTTTCGCGCGCGACTGCTCCCCAGCTGAAAGGCGGCCGAGGGGACGCGATTTCACCGCGCGTGGTCTGAGCGACCTACGCAGCCGTGGAGTGTGCCGTTCCTTAGGCCGCCGCGGGCAGCGACGTCGGTGCGTTGACATCCCGCATGTTCGGCGCGAGATGACGCGGCTCGGGTGGTTCTCGCGCTCATGGAAGACCTTGATCAGCTTAGAATTAGTGTGCCGTGCACGCTCTCAGGTGCTAGGCTCAGCAAGACTCACGCGCGGGCATGCCGTTGGCGCGCAACGGAGAGAGAACATGCGGCAGTTCGTACTGGCGATGGCGACGACACGTGGGCGAACCGTGAAGACTCCGGGTGCAGGTGGCAGTCCTGTCTTCAGAGCCGTCGAAACCGCGGGAGCCACCTAGGCACATCGTCGCAGTATTGCCCGTATGCGTCGCCGAACTTCCGGCGCAGCGTCGGCTCTTCATATACCAGGACGAACAGGTATACGCTAACAGACCACGGGACCAGAACAGCGCCGCCTGCCCGAGCAAGACGAGCAGACAGCCTAGGTACATAGGGTTGCGGACCCAGCCGTACAGCCCGACACGAACGTGCCGCCTTGGCGGATCGAACGGGACGGGCGTACCTCTACCAGTTCTGGCGAAGTCCCAAACGCATCGAGCGCAGACAGCCAGGCCCAGACCGATCATTGCCAGCGCCGCGACCGCCGGCCAACCCTCCGTCCGAGGTGTATCGCTGTTCCCCACCGAGCGGATGGCATACGGTACGAGCCCCAGAACGAGTCCAGCGAAGACCGTTGCCCCGATACCACCTCTTAGCCACGCCATATTGAACCCGCCAGTGTGCATCGCGTATCCAGAGTCGTCCCGCGCTGACATGGGGTAGCCAGGCGTGCTGCGCGCCGCCCCACTGACACCAATATAGCCTGGCAGAAAGTGATCTGACGCGTCACACTGTGCCTGATGGCGCGGTGACGTTAAGGTCTCCTCCTTCCGATCGATGGTCCTATGTTGCTCCCCAGCTCCTACCAGAAACCTGGTGTGGAGCGGAACGTGACCGCATATGTACGCACCTTGGGAGGGCTCCCTATGGTGGGGCTAAGAGCCAGCGGCGTTGCGACGGTCTTCACCGGGCTCGTTTTCCTCTACGTGCCGCATTCCATCCTCTCCGCGCGGGATCGGGACATCCCTCGGCCTGAAGGCTGGGCAGCGCTCGTGGGGCTGGTTCTTATTGCCTTGGGAGCGGTTGCCAGCGCTCGATGCATCTGGGACTTTACCAACACCGGTAGAGGTACGCCCCTCCCGTTCGATGCGCCACGGACGCACGTTCGTGTTGGGCTGTACCGTTGGGTTCGGAACCCGATGTACGTGGGCTGTTTACTCGTCTTGCATGGGGAGGCGGCGCTGTTCTGGTCGTGGGGTCTGCTGGTGTACGCTGCCGCTGTCGCTGTCGTGGTGTACGTGGGCATCCTCGTGTACGAGGAGCCGACGCTGCGTCGGAAGTTCGGCGACGAGTATCGGCAGTATTGCGACGATGTGCCTAGGTTGTTCCCGCGGGTATGGCGGCGCTGAGGCGTCAGTGTGCGGACAGCGCCAACGACAGCCCGACACGCCGTCCGCTCGAACGCGCCGCATGTCCGCGCGTAAGGCCTTGCGCCCTTGCACGGACTATTGGAAGTTCTGATATGGGCAATCATGTCGCCCTCGGCTCGGGATAACACGCCGTGGGCGAGCTACGTGCGCAGCATCTCGCCAAGGCCCGGCCCCGGCATCCATGGAACGGCCCTCACCGGCACAGACCCAGGGTTCCTCCCACGCGTCCTGAGTGCTAAGCTCAGCGAGACTCACGCGCCGGCATGCCGTTGGCGCGCAACGGAGAGAGAACATGCGGCAGTTCGTACTGGCGCTGGCGATCCTGGGTTCGCTGACGCTATCGCTACGCGCGGAAGAGCCGACGATGACGCGCGCCGAGCAGGTTCTAGGAGACAAGGCGGACGTCGAAGACGCCGGTCTCTGGATCTACAACGACCTGGACAAGGGAATCGCCGAGGCGAAGAGCAATGGGATGCCCATTCTCGTCGTCTTTCGGTGAATTATCTGACACGCCTGCAATGGCTTCGACGCACAGGTTGTGCGTCACGACCCGGCAGTCAAGGATCTGATGGAGCAGTTCGTCCGCGTGCGTATGGTGCAGGCGAACGCCATGGACCTGACCCGCTTCCAGTTCGACTACGACCTCACATTCGCCGCCTTCTTCATGAACGCCGACGGCACGATCTACGGCAGGTTCGGTAGCCGCGCCAGCCAGGACGCCATGGAGACGATGTCCATGGACGGCTTCGCGCACGCGCTGCAAGGCGCGCTGGACATCCACGACGACTACCCGTCGAACAGCGCCGCGCTCGCCGGAAAGCAGCCCGTGACGCCGCGCTACGAGCGTCCAGAGCAGTACCCAATGCTCGCCAGCTACGGCGAGGAGTTGGAGTACGAGGGCGAGGTGGTGAAGAGCTGCATGCACTGCCACCAGATCAACGAAGCCGAGCGCATGCTCTACCGCGACGCCAAGGAACCCGTGCCGGACAAGGTGATGTTCCCGTGGCCTTCGCCAAGGATCATCGGGCTCGCCCTCGACAGGCTTCAGCAGGCAACCGTGACCGAGGTGGCTCAGGGCTCCCCGGCTGACGACGCTGGCATACGCGCTGGCGACGTCCTGGAGAGCGTCGACGGGCAACCGATCGTGGCGTTCGCCGACATCCAGTGGGTGCTGCACCACGCGGACGACGGCGATCACATCCGGTTCCGCGTGAAGGGCGACGGCGCCGCGCGCGACGCGACCGTCACGCTGCCTCCCGGATGGCGCAAGAACACCAACATCGCCTGGCGCGTTTCGAGTTGGGACGTGCGCCGGATGGGCACCGGCGGGCTGGTTCTGCGACCACTCTCCGACGAGCAGCGGGCGGCCGCCGAGTTAGACACGGAGGCGCTTGGGTTGCGTGTCGATGGGCTGGGACAGTGGCCACCGCACAACTACGCGAAGAAGGCAGGATTCCTCAAGGAGGACATCATCGTCGCCTTCGATGGTCAGACGCACGCAATGACGCGTAGCCAACTACTCGCGTATACGATGCAGGAAACCACCGCAGGCAAGGTGATTCCCGTGACGGTACTGCGCGACGGCGCGCGGGTGACGCTGGACCTACCCACACAGTAGGCCCGCTGACAGGGTGAGACGGCGCGGCGCGCGGGACTGCCACCGCGCGCCGTTCGTCCGTACCGTCTAACCAAATCGGCGCGCATACCGGACCTCGGCTATTGTTTGCGCCACTCACTGACCGAGGAGGCACGCAGTTTGCCAGCCAGCAACGAAAGGCACAGGCGCGTCCTCACACTCGCCGGGTTGGCGATAGCCATCTCGACGGTGGGGGCGTTCCTAACGCCGGGAGCGGCGCACCCGCTGGCCCCTAGAATGACTGCCGTCGCGCTCCTGATGGCGCTTTGGTGGGTGTTTGAGGTCGTCCCGATCCCCGTCACGTCGCTCCTGCCGCTGGTCCTCCTGCCCCTGCTCGGCATCGCCGACCTGAAGACGGTCTCGGCGAACTACGGCAAGCCGATCATCTTCCTGTTCCTGGGCGGGTTCCTGCTGGCGCTGGGCTTGCAGCGCTCTGGACTGCACCGACGGATCGCCCTGGGCATATTGAGTCTCATCGGCAGCCAGCCGCGACGGCTCGTGCTCGGCTTCATGGTCGCGTGCTACGTCCTCAGCATGTGGATCTCCAACACGGCGTCCGTGATGGTGATGCTGCCCATCGCCCTGTCCGTGCTGAGCGATGTGCGGGAACGCGGCGAGGAGCACGCGCGCAGACTCGGCGCGCCTCTCATGCTAGGAATCGCCTACGCCGCCGACATCGGAGGCATGGCGACACCCGTCGGCACCCCGCCCAACCTCGTCTTCATGTCCGTGCTCGGCGATCTGTTCCCCAACATCCCCACGCCGACGTTCGCTCAGTGGATGGTGATGGGTGTGCCTCTGTCGGTCGTGTTCCTGCTGGTGGGGTGGTACTTGCTAGCGCGCTGGATCTTCCGCCTGCCGGCCGACTCCGTCATGGAGAGCAGCGACGCCGTGACACGCGCTCGCCGCGAGTTGGGACCAGTGACCCGGGACGAGCGCCTCTGTGGCGCGGTGTTCGGGATCGTGGCGCTGCTGTGGATCACCGGGTCGGACTTGCAGCTTGGCGCGTCGTTGCGGATTCCCGGGTGGCGTTCCGCGCTGGGCCTGAAGGAAGTAGGCGACGCGGCTGTCGCCGTCGCGGGCGGCATCTCGCTGTTTCTCGTCCCCTCGCGCAGTCGGCCCGGCGAGACGCTCATGGACTGGCAGACCACGCGCGACTTACCGTGGGGGATGCTGCTGCTTTTCGGCGGCGGATTCGCGCTGGCGTCGGGATTCCAGTCGTCCGGCCTGTCGTCGCTGATCGGGTCGGCGCTTGCGGGGCTCAGCGGCTTGCCGGTGGTCGTGCTCGTCGTAGTAGTGTGCGTCGTGCTGACATTCCTGACGGAGCTAACGAGCAACACGGCGATGGCGACGCTGATGATGCCCATCCTCGCCCAGGCGGCCGGCGCCCTGGCCATCGACCCGCGGCTGCTCATGATTCCGGCGACGCTGTCGGCGAGCTGCGCGTTCATGATGCCGGTCGCATCGCCGACGCAGGCGATCGTCTTCGGGTCAGGCTACGTGAACATCCGCCAGATGGCGCGGGCGGGGATCTGGTTCAACCTGCTGGGCATCGCCGTCGTGACGCTGGCGTTCTTCCTGTTCGGCGTGCCTACGCTGGGCATACGGCTGTAGCCGGTCGACGGGGCGCGCGCCGCAGCGTCGACTAGGTCGACTGCGCGCGATGCTCAGGCAGCCAACCCGCCGCGAAGTCCACGACTGCGCGTTGCCGAAAGTGGCGCGCCTCGGCATCGCCGACCTTGTGCACCGTGACGCCGTGCTCCGCGTCGAAGGCGGCGCCCGCGGCGGCGAAGTCCTCCCAATCGCCTTCCCACCCGTCCCACGTAACCCACTCGCGGCGGCCGTTCACGAGCATCGCGCTACCGGAGCGCACTCGCCGCATTCCCGGGAAGGCCGCGCGCGCCTCCGCCAAATGGATGGACGTGTCGCTTGAGTGATCGACGCCCAAGAGCAACACATGGCCGTCGAGCGCATACACCTTGCCTACCGGTGAGCGGTCGCCGAGCTCCTCGTCCGGCAGGTGTTCCTCGACGATGTACGCGGCATGGCGTCCTCTTGCCGCCAAGGAGAAGGCCGGATGGGCGCTGCGGAACGTCCCAGGCCAGGTGCGGAACAGCTCTGGGATGACACCCATTCCGCGCGCTGGCGTGGTTAGCGGATCGTACACCGGCGTGTGGTCCCGTATGGGCTGCCACCACTCTTTGGGAACAGGCGGATGCCGCCACTCAGCCGGGTCTGTGTTGTTGGTGCTGTTTGTAACCATCACCAGCGTGCCCGATTCTCCTACGGCCTCGATCAGCGCGAGAATCACGGCCTCCGCGCCCCCAATGACCCATCCGAGCTTGCTCATGGCTACGTGCGCGATGAGCGTCTGGCCCGCTTCGACGCCACAGGCTCGCAACTGGTCCACCAGCGATTCGACTGTGAGCGGGGCTGCGGTTCGGTCCACGATATCTGCTTCGGGCACGGTGTCCCCTCCTGTCACTCCTACTGCCACCCAATCCCCGCGCGTGGATGCACGCGGCGCCACCAACCGCGAAGCGGTTGACAGGGCACGGCATCCGTTGGTAAGCATCACCCGAGCCGATGAGACGGGGAGTAGCAGGAGACCAGGATGGCAGCGCCGACACAGCAAGTAGCCGCGCCCGACGTATCCGCATACGAGTTCATGACGCCCGAGCAGCGCCGCGCGATGGACCAGGACGGGTGCTTCGTCGTTGAGAACGCGCTGCCGCCGGATGTCGTCGCGGAGCTCGACGCGGCAATAGACGAGGTGTACGCGCGCGAGCAAGCGGCTGGCAGGCTGCCAGAGGACGGCAAGCTGAACATGCGGAACTGCGTCACACAGCACGACGCGTTCCTACAGCTCATCGACTATCCGACGACGTTCCCCAAAGCGATGGGCATTCTCAACTGGAACATCCATCTCATCACGTCGCACCTGCTCGTGCTGCCGCCCGGCGCGAAGCCTGAGCAGCCACTGCGCGTCGGGCTCCACCGCGACGGCGGCACGTCCGCGCAGGAGATGGCGGAGCCGCACCCGCGCATTCTCTTCAAGATCGGGTACGTCATCAGCGATCAGTCCGACCCGGCGTGCGGCGCAACGGTCGTTGTGCCTGGCAGCAACCGCTACCTGGGCAAGCCGCCGACCGATCCTGACACGGGCGGAGCTCGCGGCGCGATAGCCATGAACTACAAGCCCGGCGCGGCCTTCCTGTTCGAGCAGCGTACGTACCACGGGGTGGGACACAACTACTCGGACATCGCACGCAAGACGATCTTCGTCGGATACGCGTACCGGTGGGTGAAGCCGATGGACTACATCGCCATGCCGGACGACCTCGTCGCGCGCGGCAATCCCATCCAGCGCCAGCTCTTGGGCGTGGTGGACGACGCTCTGAGCTTCTACCTGCCGCAGGAGGCCGATGTGCCGCTGAAGGCGGTGATGGCTGAACGGGACGACGGATAGCTCCGACTGTCTGGCCAGCGTTAGCGCCGTCGACTCGGTCCTTCGGCCCGCAGCGCCTCGGCCCGCGCGGCGCTGCCTTCGGGTGGGATTGCGGCGAACGCGTCCTCTGGAATCTCTGGGTTGGTGGTGAATTCCATGAACGCGCCGCTTGACTCGAGCGTGCCGTTCACGGCCGGCAGGCTGATGTCCCCGACCAGCGCCTCCTGCCGCGAGTAGGCCTGTGGCTCTCTGTGCACCCCGGCGGGGTACCACACGCCCTCCGTATTCCGCGCCAGCGTGATGTTGTCCACGAAGAACGGCTCGGTGTCATCGCCGTCCGTGAGACTCACTCGCGCCATCCGGTACGCGGCCGCGGGATCTAGAAGCCAGGTCACCGTGGTCTCGCGCCGCTTCCCACGGAACGTCGTCGCGACCGCGAGTTCGACTCGACACATCGCCTTCCCGCCGAGGGTGTCCGCTGCCGTTCGTAGACGGACGGCGCGCCCAGTGAGGGGCTCCCGAGTTCCCGTGTCACCCATGAGCGCCGACTGTTCCTCAACGGCATCGCCGGTGAGAAGACGCTCGAGCGGAGTGTCCGTGTGGGCGGCGCGCCAGTAGTTCGCGATGCTCAACCACTGCATCGGCGTGGAGAGATCCTGGGTCAGCCTGCCCTCGTCGCGCCGAATCGTGACGTGGGCCGGCGCCACTTCTCGCCCGGACACCATGTGGTACGACTTCGTCACGGACACCTGCCCGTCCGTGGCCGTGTCCATGCGGGACACGCTATCAGGCCTATTGGACTCCACCCGCTCGTCCTCGACGGACGTATACCGGCCGTCGACAAGCACGAAGCCCTCACGCGCGGTTACGTCTAGCTTCCCGGACGAGTGCGTGAGAGTCGAACGCGACGAGTAGCGAACGGAGTACGAGCCAAGCCACTTGGCGTCGTACGCGTTGGACTCTCGCAGAATGCGCCTGAACAGTGCGAGGTCCGCGGCATCGGCGTCGATCCCCGCATGCGCGCTGGCGCAGACGGCAAGCATCCCCACTACGATCGCCATCCGCCCCGCACGGGCAGTCGTCATGCTTGGTCTCTCCTTCATCGTGGCGTTGGGCCACCGGCTGCTCCGCCAGCGTCTCTGCGAAGGGCATCCCGTCGCGCCACGCTTCCTTCCGGCGGGATCGCCGCGAACGCGTCTTCTGGTATCTCTGGAACCGTCGTGAATTCGGTGAACTCGGTCACGCGGGTGAGCGTGCCTTCGATCGCGGGCATGTCCGGGCGTTGCGCGCGGCGTGTGTGTGCGTGCTCTCGGTGCACCCGGCTTGGGTACCACACCCCGTCGGCATTCTGAACGATGGCGATGGTGTCCACGGGCAGCGCGCTAGCCCCTACGTCCGCGCTCATGGCGACGCGCGACAGTCGGTACGCTCTATCTGGGTCGACCGACCACTCGATCGTGACGGAGTACGACATGGCCCCAGCGGCGATCGTCACCGTCATGGATAGAAGGCATTGGCTACCGCCGTCCGCCGATTCTTCACGCGCCGAAATCCGCGTGAGCTGCTGTGTGAGCTGTACCTGCTCGCCGTCCATCGCCTGCACCCGCCCCTTGACCAGCTCGCCCGTGAGCAGCGCGTCAAGCGGGAAGTCGGGAAACAGCGCCCGCCAGTACTCCCCCACACTGATCCACTGCATCGGCATTTCCAGGTCATCCGCGATCCCACGGCCCGGGCCGAGCCGGATCTCGGGTGGCATCAGGCCGACGCCCTCTACTTCGGTGGTGAAGTTCACCGCGACCAGCGCGCCGTCGGTGACGCGATGCTCGTGCATGACGCGGCCGTCGTCGGCCCTCACACCTCGCGCGGAGGCGTACTTGCCGTCGGTGAGCACGACGCCCTCACGCGTCGTTACCGACACGGTTTCGCCAGACTCGTCCCGCATCTCCGACCGCGACGAATACCTCACGGAATACGATCTGTACCACTTCTCGTCATACGCGTTCGATTCAGCCAGTATCCGACGGAAGAGCCCCTCTTCCCCGGGCGCCGATTCTACTGCCGCGGGCGCGCGGGCCGTTACCGCCGAGCACAGGACCAATGCAACGGTGAGATAGCGTCGGAGTCCCGTCATCATCGTGGCTCCGGGTGTTGGTACTCGCGCAGTTCGTCGTAGAAGGGGTTGCCCCTTGCAGGTACAGCAGCGAAGGTCTCGTCCGGGATGTCCGCAGCGCCGATGAAGGACGTGATCTCCAGAGTGTCGCTCTCGACCACTGCGGTGTCCGCGACGGCGTATCGGGTTCGCGTCACGCGCACGGGATACCAGATGTCGCCGCCAGCGTGGCGCGGTTCTACCTCCGTCTCCCATCGGGAGGCGCCCCAGGACGACGACGCGCGCACGATTCGGTAGCCTCGTTCAGGGTCGATCAGGAACTCGGACGCGGCGTCCCTGTCCGGGGCGGACACGCTGACCCGGTAGTACCCGGTCCCGTCGACGAAGACGCGGCTGACCGCCATGTCCTTCGACACGTCTCCTGCCCGGTCGACGAGATAGTCCGCTAGGCTCATACCCGCCGGCTGCCACGCCGCCAGCATGTTGTACTCGGACATCTGCGACGGACCCGCCTGGCGAATGTGGGTCGACGCCTCACCACTCCCGTAGTAGCGCTTGTGAGCCATCAGTTCGCCGTCCGTCGTTATCTCGGACTGGGCGCCATCGCGTGCCACCCGCGAGCCGCCCTCGTCGATGTCCCACTCCTTGGTCGCTACCTTCGCTGCCACGTGGTCGCCTCGCCATGTCACGGTCCCCTCGCGGAGGATCTCGTGGTTCACGTAGTAGCGACCGCCCTCCGTCGGCCACGATTGGGATCGCCGACTGAACGTGGCGACATAGGCGCCGACGGCGCCATCGTAGCGCCGGATGTCGTCAATGAGTTCCGCCAGCCCGGGAGTAGCGTCCGGCTCCACCACACGGATCGCCACAGTTGTCTCAGCAGCAGGCGGCGCGCCATCGCCGCGAGCGTTGAGACCCAGACCCACCGCGCCCAACACCGCCGCGCTCACCACGACGATGACGGTCACCAGCGCCGGGTCACCTCCCGTGCGCCGCGCCACCTGCCCGAAGGCGCGCTGCTCCTGCCCCACGAACGCCGCCGCGGCCGCTCCAGCGAACCCCACGAGCAGCCGGCGGACGCGTTCCCGAGCCCGATGCACGCGCGTCGTCACCGCCGAGTAAGAGAGCGCCTCGTCGGCTCCCAGGTCGGCGTAGGACGCGTCGTCTTCGTAGCGCGCGAGCAGCAATCTCCGATCCGCCTCGTGGAGACTTCCGAGGGCGCGCAACAGGGCCTCCCAGCGCTCCTGCGACTCGACGCGTTCAAGCGCTGTCGGGGTCGACGCGGGCGCGTCCGGCAGCGAGTCCTTGTACACCGGCGTGGCGCATCTGCCCCAACTCCGCGCGGTGTTGCGGGCGATGATGGCGACCCATTGAGGGAGGCGGTCGAGGTCTCGCAGCTTGTCCTTGCTGGCCCACGCGCGCAGGAGCACCTCCTGCACCAGGTCGTCGACGTCGCAACGACCGTGAGGGAGCATCGCGCGGCCGATGGCGGAGATCGTCTCCACCTGCGCCAAGAGCCTGGCCTCGAACTCGTCGTGTGTGTCCGGTGTCGTCATATTGCCGTCTCGTGTCCGCCTTCGCACATAGAGACGTGTCACCGGGCCGGCTTTTGCAGGGAAATGCGGTGGGGCCTGCCGTCAGTCCCGCAGCAGGTCATCGAGGGGAGGGAGCTCCAGCGCCCGCACGACCCACGGCAGGGCAGTAACCAACTGCTCACGCTGGACGACGCGGACGCGGGGCGCGTCGGGTATGCCTGGCATCCCCGCGCGCGAGGCGAAGTAGCCGGAGACCTTCGCAGCTACGTGCGGCGCGGCGGGCAAGATCACATCCGGCTGAGGCCCGCCCTCATACGCGAGGCTAGGCGCCCAGAACCCAAGGTCCAACTCGGCGCTGCCCTTGCAGGCCAGGTTCCAGTCGATGAACAGCGTGCGGTCCTGCGTGAGGCACATGTTGTCGCTGCGCAGATCGAAGTGCGTGAGGGACTCGCCCTCGGTCGGGCAGGTGTCGTCGTATTCGATGAGGGTGGGAAGCGCGGCATCCAGCCATTCGGCGTCCACGAACCGCAGAGACAGAAACGGCTCAGGGTCGTCCGCGACCATCCGCCAACCGCCATCGACGAGGCCGATCACCTGCCCGAAGCCGTCCAGCGGCGTTGTCATCGCGTGCATGGCGTCGACCTGGGCGAGCGTCCTGTCGACATGCTTCGTGTCCCAAGGCGGCGGCCAGTGTGCGTGGGACAGATCCTCGATGATGAGAAGCGGCGCGTCCTCGTCGTCCTGCCATGCCACGCGATGCGGAACGAAGGGGCCCTCGAGGACGTCGTACGCCCTCGCCTCGCGGCGCACGAAGCCGGCGGTTAGCGGCGTCGAGCCGGCCTTGGCGAAGAACGAGCCCTTCGCGGTCTCGCATACGAGACGCGTCGCGGGAGTGTACCCGCCCTCCGCGACGCGGTGAGACTCGACCCTGGCACCGACGAGAGCTTCGACACGCGCGAGCAGCTCTTTGATGGACACCTGCGGGCTCCGCGCTACAGTGTCACGATTTCCCCAGTCTTCGAAGACTCGTAGATCGCGCTGAATATCGCGACCGCCTTCCGCCCCTCCCGGCCATCGACCTGCACGGGGCGCCCGTGTTCGATGGCGCCGGCCATGTCCTCAATGATGTTCGCAGGCAGATCCCCGGGCGGGGCGAACTCGTCCAGCGAAGGATTCTCCTCGCCTTCCCGCTCGTACCGGGCGACCTTCGTGCCATCCAGCGTGAGCGTGCCCGAGTTCCCACTGACCTCAATCGTCGTGCCGAGGTTCGGGTAGCTGCACGTAGTCGTCTGTATGACCCCGAACGCGCCGCTCTCGAAGCTGAGAATCGCGACGCTGCAATCCTCCGTGTCGATGTCGTGATTGAACGTGCCGCTCCGTCCCTGGACGGTCAGCACGGGCCCAAGCAGCCATTGCAAGAGATCGATGGAGTGCACGCCCTGGTTGGCGGCGGAGCCACCCTCGGTGTCCGTGCGGCTGCGCCAGCCGGGAGGCCAGCCGCCGTCGTAGTACGACTGCGCGCGGTACCACTTCATCCGCAGATCGCCCAGGACGATGCGACCAATGGCGCCACTTTGCAGCGCGTTGCGCACCTTGTGGGCGCCGGGAGAGTACCGCTGCCCAAAGTCGACGCCCAGCACGACGCCCGCCTCGTCGGCCTTGGCGATGAGGGCATCGCACTGGTCGATGCTGATGTCCATCGGCTTGGTCGTGAAGGCGTGCTTGCCCGCGTCGATCGCCTGCATGGCGAAGCGGGCGTGCGTGCCACTCGACGTGAAGACGCCAACCGCGTCGATGTCGTCGCGCGCGAGCATCGCGTCGAGGTCCGTCGTCCACTCGCAGCCCAACTCGTCGGCGCGCTGCTTCGCCTTGTCCTCCTGCAAGTCGCAGATGCAAACGAGCTCGGCGTTCTCCGACTCCGCCGCCATCTTCGCGCGCGATGATCCGACGCCCAGACCCAGAATCCCGATTCTCACCGCCATATGTCCGTCTCCTCTTCCGACCGTCGAATAGCTAGTACACAGGCATTGTGGCAAGCCAGCGGCGCGGTCACAAGCGGGCTACGCGCGGGGGAACGCCGTCCCATCCTGCGGTTCGTACCCCAGAATCCGGCACGTCTCGGCGATGTCCATCTCCGACTTCACGTGACGCGACGACCCGTGAACGATGGCGAACGGAACGTCCTCTACGTCCACACAGCAGCCGAACAGTTGCGCGGTGTCGCGCGGGCTTATGGAGCCGTTGCGGCGGTCGGGATCCCAGTCGCGCGACTGATCGAAGCGCGGGCTCCCGAGTCTCACGGCGATGGACGAGACGCCGTGCTTGTGAGAGAACACGCGACCCAGCGCCTCACCCCAGCACTTCGTGGCGCCGTAGACGTTGGGCGGATACATGACGTCATCCTCCAGGACGCGGCCCTCGCCGTTCTCCGTGTACCCGAGGATGGCGTTGACGCTGCTGGCGAAGATCACACGGCGGCACCCCGTGTCGGCTGCCGCCTGGAACGCGTTGTACGTCCCCTTGATGTTCAGGTCGAGGAGCGTCTCGTAGAAGTCCGCGCTGGGGCTGCGATCGGCCGCCAGGTGGATGACCGTGTCGATGCCCTCGCACGCGTCGCGAAAGGCGTCGAGGTCGGTGATGTCCATGTCGAGCGTCTCGTGGTCGCCGGGGTCCGGCGTGGGCACGATGTCCGCGAGTCTCAGGGCGTACCTATCGCCCCAATGCTCGCGGAGGATGCAGCTGACGAGCCCGGCGGCTCCGGTGATGAGGACGCGGCGTCTGTCGGTCATGGCGTAGGTTCCTACCAGTGGCACGCGTTCGGTCGCTGCGCGTAGTCTCCCGCCGGGACATGGTCGCGTCAACGGTCGGTGTCTCGGCAGGCGGTCGTTGCGCCAGCTGATTTGCCCCTGCTCTCTGACGACGGCATACTCCATCGTAGTGTCGCGACCACCCAAGGCACAGGGCCAAGCCATGCGCCGTGCCCTCGTCGTCGGATACATGACCCTCGTCGCCCTGACTGGGTTCGCACGGAACGCTCACTGGCAAAGGGCCTTCCCCAGCCTTCCCGACGTCCGGGCCGTCGTGTGGTATGACGCGCCAAGCACATGGTGGGTCACTTCCATCGTGAAGGGAGAGGGTCTCGCTCTGCTGCGCACCACTGACGATGGCGCCACGTGGGAGACGATCGGAGCGCCGTTCGGCCGCGAACGCCTGGACAGGCCGTATCTGTTCCGTGGATGGGGCTATGCGGTCCACCGAGCGGACGCCAGCGTGCTGTACCGCACGGGTTACGGCATCGAGCGGAGTAACGACCGAGGCGTGACGTGGAGCCGACCGTCATTCGATCCGGTCGGAGACGATGCGGTGCGGTTTGGCTTCGAGGACAGCGATAACTACATCGCGGTCTCGCCCACGGACCCCGACCGGATCGCGTATGTGACCCATGCCACCATGGGGGTTGGCGGCGCGGTTGCTCGCGATCTGGCCACAGGGGATGCGCGACGACAGCCAGGCGGATCCTCGGTGTGGGCTCATCCAGAGACAGGAATCGTCTACTGGCGCGCCTACCACGGAGGGGCGCCCATCTACGGGGTGGTAGGCTTCGTGGAGATGGCATTCGGGCCGCTTGGTGGGTGGCACGACCGGTACGGCGGCACGGGCTTCTCGTCGAATGACCCAACGGCGCTGCTCGATGTATCGACCGGGCTGTCCGCTGGCCCCGTGGTGGTCGAAGACGCAGGCGGCGATGTCCTACACCGCTTCACCGATGTGCGTCCGCTTGTGGAGCGTCCGACATCCGTTGGTATCGACATGGCCACGGGCGCGTTCTACCTCTCAGGGACGACGCGCGTGGCGTCCGGCGAATTCGACGAGGCGGTCATCGTCTCAACCAACGGCGGTACGCAGTGGACCAAGATCGGCGACCGCGCTGGCCAACTCTATTTTCTGTCCGGCCGTCCCGGGGTATACCTCACAGGCGGAGGATGACCTGCTCCAGTACGCCGTCGAGACGTCCGTCTCCCCGCGTGGGAAGCGAACCATGACGTGGGGAGCGCTGAAAGCGCGCCCCTAGACGGCCCACCGCAGGGCGCGAACGCAAGAGTTCCCGTCCTCGCACGGGCGCTCACGCCGCCTCAATCGTCTGCTAGTCCTCAAGCGCCTTGACGCCGCGTGGGCACGATGTCCGCGAGTCTCAGGGCGCAGCGGTCGCGCTCGCGGACGATGATGCTGACGATCCCCGCGCGCATGATGAGCACGCGTCTCCGTTCAACAGGCGTTCGGTCGCTCGCGGGCAATGTGCGATGGTGGCTACCGGTGGTCTCCCGCCTCAACGCCATCGCGTCGGCCGACCGGTTGGCGCCACCGGGGCGCCCGCACGCGTCACGACATGTGGCATGAACCTGCGCTGTCGGCCGCGCGTTTAGAGGGCAGTAGCACCGGCCACTGACGCCTGCGCACAAGGTCGGCGCGCGCCTGCGGAATCGCCTACAATAAGTGACTATTCACTTGGTAGCCCACTAGTGGTAGCCCACCAGTCACGGGCAGCGCGGGAACGGCAGGAGATGCGACCGCGACCGCGTCAGCCGGGCTCCCGTCACGCAGCAGGGACCGACAGGCGCGCGACCGAGCCAGTCGCGTCAGCCGAGGGCGCCGGAGATGGGTGGCTCACGTCCGCGCGGAGGCCGTAGATAGGAGTGCGCTCGCGTTGAAAACCGGTCACTGGAGGTCTTACGACGGTCTTGACGGTCTCGATCACGACTGCCGGTGCGTCGTCGCCGACGGCCATGGCTATGTGTGGGTGGGATCGCGCCGGCATGGCGTGTCGCGGTTCGACGGCTCACGGTTCGAGACGTTTGGCGTGGCCGACGGGCTGCCGCACGCACACGTGCGATGCGTCGCGCCGGAGGGCGACGGCACGCTGTGGATGGGAACCGAAGGCGGGGGCCTCGTACGGCATCGACAAGGCTCCTTCGCGACCTTCAATGAACCCCACGGGCTCCCCGACGGACGTGTCCGCTGTATCGTCCCTGGCGGGGATGGGGCCGTGTGGGTCGGCACACGCCGCGGTCTCTTCCGATTCGACGGCGAGACCTTCCACTCCATTGCCTTGCCAGACGCTCCCCGCGGAGGCAACATACGCGGCTTGCTACTGGACGCTGACGGCGGCCTGTGGATAGCGGCTGGCGGCAGCGGTCTCTACAGCTACCGCGACGGCCAGGCCGTCGCGGACCCAAACAGCGATGAGCTCGGGGCCGGGGAAGCCCTGTGCCTCGCGCAAGACCATGGCGGTCACCTGTGGGTAGGCACGCGGCACGCGGGCATCTTCCGGCGCGCTGACGGCGCATGGGCGAGGGTACACGTAGGAGACGGGCCGCCCGTGGACGACATCTCCTGCCTCCGGGTCGCCTCGTCGGGAGCTCTGTGGATCGGCGCGCGTCACAGGGGGCTCTTCCAGTACGACGGCGATGCCTTTGCGGCGATCACCACCAGGGACGGGCTGGCTCACAACTACGTGCACGACATCGCCGAGGACCACGAGGGCAGCCTGTGGTTCGCGTGTTGGCATGGGGGTCTGTCACGCTACCGCGATGACACCACCCTCGTGACCGATGACTCGGTTCAGGAGACGATGAAACGCGACGCCGATGGACGCCTTCTCTGGGCCTCCGGCGCGACGGTGTACGGGGCGTCCGACGCTGGGGTCGAGCGCCTCGCCGCGTCCGACCGGGTCCACGACGTGCTCGTGGACCGGAAAGGCGGACTGTGGATCGCGACGTGCTATCGCGGGGTGTGGCGGCATCCACCGGGCGCGTGGTCGAATGAGCTCCTGACGCGCGCGCCGTGCGCGGAAGGCGCCGAGGCGCTCGCGCTCTGCGAGGACAGCGACGGCAGGATATGGATCGGGACAGACGCGGGCGCGCACTGCTGCTGGGACGACGTGTGTGTGCGTTACGGCTCCGCCGATGGCATGGCGGACGACCACGTCTCCGCGATCCTCGAGGGCTCCGACGGGGCCATGTGGTTTGGCAGCAACGCGGCCGGTGGGCTGACCCGGTACGACGGATCGACCTTCACGACGTTCTCGACTTCGGACGGCCTCCCGCACGACGAAATCGTTGGGCTATCGGAAGACGGTCGCGGTGGTCTCCTGGTCGCGACGCATGGAGGGATGAGCCGCTACGACGGAACGGCGTTCGTCAACACGACGAGGGCCGACGGGCTAATGTCCACTTCCGTGAAGCGGGCGATCGAGGACAGCCGTGGGCGTACGTGGATGCCGACTCTGGGCGCGGGAGTGCACGTCATGCGCGGACGCGACGTGCAGGTCCTCACCACGGAAGATGGACTGCCCAGCAATCACGTGACCGCCGTCCTCGAAGACGATGACGGCAGCCTGGTGTTCGCGACCTACAAAGGCATCTGTCGGTACACGCCTCGGACGGGCGCCGGCCCAACCGTCGCGATCATGAGCGTGGACGATGGCTCCGTCCACGATCGACCCCAGCGGGTGACTACGCCTCAGACGGCGACGGGCGTATCGATCAGATTCCGGGCAGTTAGTCCGCGCACGTCGCGGGTGCGCTACCGCTATCGGATGGACGGCCACGACGAGGACTGGGTGCACACGTGGGATGACGTGGCTCGCTATGTCGACCTGGCGAAAGGCGTCTACACGTTCCGAGTGGAGGCGTTCGACAGAGACCTGTGCCGCTCGGCCGAGCCTGCATTAGTCGAGCTGGAGATCACGCTCGACCCGCGCGATCAACTCATTGCCGGTCTCGAGGAGACGATTGAGCAACGCAATCGGGAGCTGCAACTGACGACAGAGCACGCCGAAGACGCGTTGCGCCACCTGGCCTACGAAGAGCGGGTCCACGAGACACTGATGACCGCCAGTCCCGACGCGCTCTTCATCCAGGACGCGGACGCCAGGTACGTGCGAGTGAACGACGTTGCCGCGGCATACCTACGAGTACCGACGCCGGGTGACGCGGTGGGGAAGACGGCGATTGAGCTGCTCCCCACGGAAGAGGGCGAACGGCGAGCCGCGGAGGACCGCGAGATCATCCGCAGCCGTGAGGCGCTCATCGGCGCTGTCCGGCCCGCCCGCAGGGCAGACGGCGCCAACGGTTGGTTCATGTTCAACAAGCTGCCCGTGCTCGACGTCGCTGGCGAGGTGATGGGGATGGTGGGCATCGGCCGTGACATCACCGACTTCGTGCGAGCTCAGGAACGGCTGCACGAGCGCGAGGCGGTGCAGATGGCCTTGCTCGAAGCCGTCCCAGATCACATGTTCCGAGTGACGGCGACGGGACGCGTCCGGCCGGCGGTGCACACCAGCGATGCGACCGCATCGGTCGCGCCCGACGACGCGTACCCGCTGGACGCGCCTGACGCGGTGCGTAGCGCGGTCGGCGCGACGCTGGGCAGAAAGGCCATCCAGGTTCGGAGCTACGTCGTCGAGCAGGCTGACGGGCCGCGCTACTACGAAGCCCGGTACACGCGCATTGACGACCGCGAGGCGCTCGCGTTGGTGCGGGACGTTACGGAGGCGACGAGGATCCAGGCGGCGCTTCGGGAGAGCGAAGAGCAGCGAAGCCAGCTCTTGCAGCGCCTCATGACCACCCACGAGGAGGAGCGAGCGCAGATCGCGTACGAGCTGCACGACCAGGCCGCGCAGGCGGTCGCGTCCCTGATGTTCGGACTGCGCGCCGCTGAACTCGTCCCCACGCTCGAGGAAGCGCGCGGACAGGTCTCCGACATGCGCGCCCTGGCAGCGACGGTCCTCGAGGATCTGCGCGAGCTCTCCGCGTCCATGCGCCCGTCCTCCCTGGACGACCTTGGGCTGTTGACAACTCTGCGCCGAGACGTCGAGAGCATGTCCGACGACACGCCGGCCAGCGTCACGCTGAACGCCTACGACACGACCGATGTCCGCCTGGCGCGCGACGTCGAGACTGGGCTCTACCGTGTCGCCCATCACGCGCTGGCCAACGCCGTGGCGCACTCGGAGGCGGCGAATATCACCACGACAGTGCGATTCCACGGCGATCGCGTGAGTCTGATGGTGGAGGACGACGGCGTTGGGTTCGACGCGGACGCGGTCATGTCCGGCCCCGCCGAATCTCGCTTCGGCTTCCTCGCCATGGAGGAGCACATGCGTCTGCTCGGTGGTGACGTCAGTGTGCATTCAGAGCCCGGCCAAGGCGCCGTCGTCCTCGTCGAAGCCCCCATCGACCGCAGCGCCTAGCCGACACGCCAACGACGCGGCCAGGCCATTGCGCAGCGCCGTTCCGTCGCCTACCTATTGTGCGGCGCGCTGAACCGGGCGATCCGCCCGACTAACAGCATGCGCCCTCGTGGTCAGGAGAGGCGCCGCTATGACGTCACGCGAGCTCGTGTACGCCGCGATCGAACACCGCGACACGCCTCGCGTGCCGTACAGCTTCCTCACCACGGGCGAGACGAACGACCAGATCCGCGACGAGCTGGGCGTAGAAGACGTCAACGCGTGGCTGGACAACGACATCCAGTCCATCGGCGTCCCATGGTGGGGTTGGGACGGTCTTGCCGCCGACTGGCGCGGACCCGCCACGCCCGTGACTCCCGCCACCGTCATCGGTTCCGGCTCTTACGGCAGCCTGCGGGACAACGTCCGCGCGCTTCGGGAGGACAGCGACAAGTACTTCCTCGTCATGATCTGGGGCAGCCACTTCGAGAAGGCGAACGCCGCGCGCGGCATAGAGAACTTCCTGTGCGACATCGCCGCGGACTACGCGTTTGCGAAGCGACTGTGTACGTCCATCGTTGATCGCAACATGGTCATGCTGGAGAACTTCCTCAACATCGACGAGATCGACGGCGTGCTCCTCGGCAGCGACTGGGGATCGCAGCGTGGGTCGCTCATGGCGCCGGACGTGTGGGACGACCTCATCCGGCCGGGGGAGCAGCGCGAATACGACCTGGTTCACGCGTATGGCAAGCACGTCTGGGTGCACTCCTGCGGCCGCGTCGACGCCCTCATTCCCCGCCTCGTTGAGATGGGACTGGACGTCCTGAACCCGGTTCAGCCGGAGTGCATGGATCTCGCGACGCTCAAGAAGGACTTCGGCGACGACCTCGCCTTCTGGGGAGGCATCGGCACGCAGAATATCCTGCCGTACGGGACACCCGACCAGGTGCGCGCCGAGGGCAGGGCTACGCGGGATCTCATGGCAGAAGCAGGTGGCTACATTCTGTCGCCGTCGCAGGCGTTGCAGGGCGACGTGCCCGTCGCGAACATCCAGGCGCTGCTCGAAGTGGCGCGTGAGCCGACGCCGGTCCTGGGCTAGCGCGGCGGCTCCGGCCCTACGACAGGCAGAAGTCCACTGCGGCGCGGGCGTGAATCTCGGTGGTGTCGAACAGCGGGACGCTGACGTCGGCTTGCTGTAGTAGCAAGCCTACTTCCGTGCATCCCAGAATGACGCCTTCGGCGCCGTCGTCCGCCATGCGCTCAGCGAGCGCCGCAAACGCCTGCTTGGACTCGTCGCGGACCACGCCCTGGCACAGTTCGTCGTAGATGACGCGGTGCACCAGGTCGCGACCGGCGTCGTCGGGTGTTCGCACGTCCAACCCGTGTCTGCTTGCCAGCCTACCTCGGTAGAAGTCCTCCTCCATCGTGTATCGCGTGCCGAAGAGGGCAGCCGTCGACGCGCCGCTCGATCGAACGGCGTCCGCGGTGGCATCGGCGAGGTGGAGGAGCGGTATGCCGGCGGCGTCCTGCACGATGTCCGCGCAACGGTGCATCGTGTTGCTACATATGGCGAGGCAGTCCGCCCCGACCTGCTCCAGCTTCCGGGCCGCGGAGGCGAGCAGGCGTCCCGCCTCATCCCACGCGTCGTCGGCTTGCAGGCGCTCTATCTCCGCGAAGTCGAACGACCACAGGACGATGGGAGCGGCGTGCAGACCGCCCAGCCTGTCGCGGACCCCGCAGTTGATGAGTTCGTAGTAGACGGCGGTGGACTCCCAACTGAGACCGCCTATGAGCCCGATCGTGTGCACGGTGTCTGACTCCCGTAGGCGAGGACGCCCTCAGCTGCCGATGTCGCAGCCGCTCCCGCCATCAAGCCACCCTCCGGGAGACACCTTCTCGATGACGAGACCTCCGTCCACGCGAGTACCTGACTCCGGCGTTACAAGGTCGCTATCTGTCTATCACCGTGTACGACGCCCCGTTCGGTAGTGCATGCCCAGACGACACCGCACGGAATGCATCAGCCAGCACGTCTGGCTCACGAACGTCACACACAGCGATCTGCTTCACGGCAGCGCAGTTCTCTGCAAAGAAGCCGATGGCGTGCGTCTCGATGAGGTGGTCATCGTGTCCATCGGCCCCGACTCTGTATATGCCCGACTCTGGCGCTCTGAGGCGGGATGTCGTCACGCGGTCGATGTGTCTCGGCTTGCGATCTGCCAGTCGGGCCCGAATTTCGCGAAGTTGGTCGGCGACCCCTGGCGCAAGTTCCCAACCCAGGAGCGTGTCTACGCGGGGGACACACAGCGACGGATCCCACTCGTACATGCCCTTAGCACGCTTCAGGAACACGCACAGGTCCGCGCCGAATTCGTCAGCAATGGCGAGTGTCTGTGAATCCGAGTATTCTGGCGGGCAGCCACGCTCGAGCGCCCAACTCTCCGGGCAGCTATATGTGACGACCATCTCACCAAGCCGCGGCTCCTCCACCGCGGACACGAGGTCGGACGGGTGCATCAGGACCGCCCTATCGCCGAGGACTTCCCGGATCTCGAGCGCATTGGCCCGTAGAGTTTCGACGGCAAGCTGCTGGAACAGTGGCAGTGGTGTACCGTACTTCACGCGCCAGTTCTTCCGAGGATCCCACGCTGGCCCGCCACCCGTCGTGACAACAAGCTGATGGTCGTCCAACAGATCGTAAAGGACGGGCTTTATCGCCTCGAGGTACCTGGGCTCGGGGTGTTCGTGTTCAGCGTCTAGCGCGCTGCCGCCTATCTTGATGACGATGGCCTGGCTTGGCATTGCGGATCCCGCGTGTGCAGTCGTGTTGGACGTGCCCTACTCACATCTGGCCTCGCCGCTCCGCGGCGTGGGTCAAGCGCCAACGCGCGAGACTATGCCCACGTAAACGCCACCTTGCCGGTTCGGGAGTCGTCAGCTTCACCGTACGCCTCCTCCGCCTCGTCCAGCGGGAAGGAGTGGGTGAGAATCGGTTCGAAGCTGAGCTCGCGCGACGCCAGGAAGCCAACCAGGTCGTGTGTGAGGCGCAGGGACAGCACGAAACTGCCCATCAGCGTCAGCTCGCGACCGATGATCTCCGTGAGATTCAGCGTCTCCTGGTCGGTGCCCACGCCGCAGAAGACGCCAGCGCCACCACGTCTCAGCGCCTTGATGCCCTCTCGCCGCCCGGGGGCGCTGCCGGAGGCCTCGTAAAGCGCATCAGCGCCCTCGCCGCCCGTCATCGCGCGGACGGCTTCCACGGGATCGTGCGTGACGCCGTTGATGGCCTCGTCGGCCCCGAGGCGCCGCGCCAGCTCGACGCGCTCCTCGATCACGTCCACTCCGACGACGCGCGCGCCGAACGCCTTGCCAAGCAGGACAGCGCTGAGACCCACGGGCCCGAGGCCCATGACGACCAGCGTGTCCTGTCCCGACACGTCCAGCTTCCGCAGGCCGGAATACGCCGTGCCGCCCGCGCAGGCGACAAAGGCGCCGTCCACGAAGCTCACCTCGTCGGGCATGACGACACAGTTGCGCTCGTCGGTGAGGAGCAGCTCCCCGTGCGAGCCGTGTATCGGCCCGCCGTACCCCCGCGCGTCGGAGCACCACTGGAGGTACCCGCCCGCGCAGTGCGGGCAGTAACCGCAACTGCGGTAGTGATTCACGCAGACCCGGTCGCCAGGCTTGATGCGCTCGACGCCATCGCCCACGCTCTCAACGACGCCACTGGGTTCGTGCCCGACAATCGTGGGATCCGCGCCGCGGAAGCTGTCGGCGTCGCGCCGGTAGACGTGCAGGTCGCTGCCACATATACCCGTCGCCTTCATCCTGACGACGACCTCGCCGTGCCCTGGCTCTGGGTCGGCGAAGTCCTGAATCCGTAGCCTTCTGTCGCCTAGGAAGACGATCCCGCGCATGTTGAGACTCCCGGCAGAGAGCGGACGCGTGTGACCGACGGCGCGCGCATGATAGCAGGTGCGCGGGCGCTGGACACGATCTCCCGGCCCGCGCCTCTCGCCTCTCGCCTCTCGCCAGTGTGACTCAGGCGTGACTCAGTCGACGCGCGCAAGCGCGGCCTCAATGTCAGCGGCGATGCGTTCGTCGTCCTGGCGCGCTTGCGTCAGCAGAGCGACGATCTCACGACGGGCGTCGGTGTCCGCGAGCCTCCGCACGTGTGCCTCGGAGCGCCCGTTGCCGCCCAGGCATCCCCAGACCTTCCACATGAGGTCGTGTTGAGCCACGCAGGCCGTCGCGGCCCTTCCGATCTCCTCGGCGGCGCCTGGCAGCGCCTCGGCAGCCGCTTCGAGGAACTGGGATCCGTACCACCGCCCTTCGGCGACGACGAGGACGCTGTCGTCATGCGCCGAGAACTGGTGTTCCAGGACGGCCATATCGTCCGTGTCGAAGTCCTCGTCGCGCAGCAGTTGGTTTGCCCAGGCGTCGAACGCGGCGATGCCGTTGTGACGGTCTCCGTACGTGATGGGCGTGCGCATGATCTCCAGCGCCCACTCCAAGGCGTCGCGGTAGATGCGTGCGGCAGGCGGACGCTCCGTCGGCTCGCCGAAGAGCATCAAGTCCCACGTGTCGGGGATCCAGTCCGGCTTGCGGTACATGCCGTTGGGCTCGAACTCGCCGTCGCTTGCGTACGGCTCGTGGTCCTGGAAATGGCTCCACCCGATGACGACATCGCCGTCTTCATCGTAGCCGGCGATGATCGCCTCCTCCGGGGGCCCGACCACGCCGTGCGCGATGACGGGGCGGCCGTGCTCCGCGATTGCCTCGACGACGCGGTCGCGGAACGAGTCCTTGCCGTCCTCGGCGCCGCAGACGATGTCCACATTGTATCCCGCTGCGGCGAATCCCCTGCGGAACACCGCGAGGATGTCGTTGGAGGCCAGCCACGCGGCGCTGTTGTCGCCGTGCCAGCCTTCCCGCCAGCTGAGACGGAACGCCGCCCCGGTCGTGCCCATGAAGCAGGCGTATGACCGTTCGGGGCCGCGGTCGCCTGCCCGTTCGCCTCGCGTCAGGTACTGCACGCAGGCTCTCAGCGTGGACGCCAACGGGACGTCTTCTGGCCCGCGGTCGGGGTCTCGCTTCTGCATGTACGGGTAGAAACCGACGCTAGGCACGTCGTCCAGCACAACGCGAGAGGGGTACGCGGTGTTTGCGGTCGGCATGGGTTCGTCTCCGGGCTAGGAGCGTGTGCGACGCGTCCGCGACAGGCGGCCCTAGTCGCGTCTGCGGTGCGTTCTCTGCTATGGAAACGCCGCTTGGCGACGAGACGGTTCGATGAGTGTGGCGCGAACCGCCCCGTCCCATGCTCAGGCTGTCACGCTACGCGCGTCCGTCAAGGGGTCCGCGCGCGAGAAGACGCGAGAAGAGATGCACCCTACCCTTGCGGCGTGCCCTGGGTCGCAACGATGTGGGCCTGCGGCGGGCTCCCCGGCGCTTGTCGGACCACACAGGTTGGTGGTAGACACAGGGTTCCACCCGACGCTCAGAGGGCAGTGTATGTACCAGACGACCCGCGGCGCGATCGCCCTGTCGGTTTGCTTGGTCCTTCTCGCGGGCTCGGCGGCGCGCGCGCAGGAAGGCGCGCCGCCTGTCAGGGCCATAGGCGCAATCGCGGAAGCGCACGCCTTCTCCGTGCGGTCAGTGAGCGACATGGCGGGCCTACGCGAGGCGCTGGCGTCGGCAGGCCCCAATACGACGGTCTCCGTGATGCCTGGGGAGTACCCGGACAGCGCGCGCTTCGCCAACGTGCGGGGCGCCGCTGGCGCGCCGATCACGATCGCCGCGGCCTACGCGGACCAGCCGCCCGTCTTCCGCTCTATGCAGTTCTCGGATGTGGCGCATCTCGTGGTCGAGGATCTGGTGTTCCGCGGATCGCCGACGAACGGGTTGAACATCGACGACGGCGGCTCCTACGACACGCCCTCGCACCATGTCGTGTTACGCGGTCTGACCGTGATGGACGTCGGCCCGGACGGCAACCGCGACGGCATCAAGCTCTCCGGTTTGGACGACTTCCGCGTAGAGGGCTGCCACATCGAGCGGTGGGGCAGCGGCGGGTCAGGCATCGACATGGTCGGCTGCCATAAGGGACTGATCGAGGGCAACGTGTTCCGCTACACCGACGACGTGGCTGCCAACGCCGTGCAGATGAAGGGCGGGACGGCTGACGTCACGGTGCGAGGCAACCGGTTCGACCACGCGGGGTCGCGCGCCGTCAACATCGGCGGCAGCACGGGATTCCCGTACTTCCGCCCGCCCGTGTCCGTCGATGGCGATCAGGCTGTCAACGCCGAGGCGCGCGACATTGTCGTCGAGGGGAACGAGTTCATCGGCTCGATGGCTCCAGTGGCGTTCGTGGGTGTCGATGGCGCGACCGTGCGCCACAACACCATGTACCGACCGGGCCGGTGGGCGCTGCGCATCTTGCAGGAAACTCGGGACGAGACGTTCGTGCCATCGCGGCGGGGTGTCTTCACGGACAACCTGATCGTCTTCCACTCCGACGAGTGGAGCTCCGGCGGCGTTAACATCGGGCCGGGTACTGATCCCGAGTCGTTTTCGTTCGCGCGCAACTGGTGGTACTGCCTCGACGATCCCGCCGCCAGCCGGCCGACGCTCCCGACGGACGAGACCGATGGGGTGTACGGCGCGGACCCCGGACTCGTCGACCCGACCAGCGGCGACCTCGGGCTGGTCGAGGGCAGCCCTGCCGAGGGAGTCGGCGCCAGCACGGCGCCGGAGCCGCACTAGCGACAGATGGCCTGCGGGCAGCGCAACCACGGCGCGCCAGCGGCGTTGGGTTCCAACGTGTAGGGATAGGAGTCGTCGCGTGATAGTCGAGTGGAACGCGCACATGTTCAGTTCGGACACGGGCCGCTACCCGTTCCACCCACGGGCAGCGTACACGCCCGACCCCTCGCGCTGCGACGCCGACCCGTTGGCGACGTACCTGCGCCGGATGGACGACTTCGGCATCGACCACGCGGTGCTCGTCCATCCAGAGCCGTACGGCGACGACCATCGCCTCGTGCTGGACTGCCTGGAACGTGACCCCAAGCGCGTGCACGGCACCAGCCTCTTCTACCCAAGCGACCCAGGGGCCGCGGACAAGCTTGGACATCTCGTTGAGAAGCAGCCGCGCATCGTCGCGACGCGCTTCCACGCGCATCGGGGCAAGGAGATGTATCTCGACAGCTTCGCGGACGAGGGCGTGCAGCGGCTGTGGCGCGCCGCCGTCCACCTTGGTCTCGTCGTGGAGCTCCACATTGGGCCCGACTACGCGGCGCAGGTCAGGGATGTCCTGGACACGATGCCAGAGACGACCGCGCTCATCGACCACCTGGCGGAACCGCATATGGGCGACGCAGTGCAGTACGCTGACGTCCTTGACCTGGCGCGGTACGACGGCGTCTACATGAAGCTCTCTGGGCTCGGTCACTTTGCCCACGACCCACCCCTGTACGAGTCTGCGAGCGTCTTCACACGGCGAGTGGTGGACGCCTTCGGGCCAGAGCGTGTCGTGTGGGGTAGCGGCGACCCGCGCATCGTGGACCACCACCTGCGGGAGTATTCGACTCCTGAGCGCGCGCTCGTCAAGGGCGACACGCTCGCGCGTCTCCTCGCCCTCCGTTAGCCGGCAGATCGCCGGCGACTCCCACCGTTCCACGACGGCCTTGGTCTCCGCTCGCCAGCGCGTTCTTGCGCTCGGGCGCTGAAATCCCGCGGCCGCCCGCAAATATGTATGGCGGAAACGTACGCGACCGCGTATCTATAGTGTGAGAGCGTTGCACAGGGCTACGCCCACTCCAGAAGGCATGGCGAGCATGACGAGCCATCCCCACCCGGCCGCCACGGCCGGAGCAGTCGCCAGGCAGGCGCTGGTGGATCTCCCCGCACGCCTGCGCACGCCCTATGTCATGCGCCGTATGTCGCACGCAACCGATGCTGACATCTCGGACGCCCTCGGACTGCTGCGTCCTCTCGTCTCACGTCGGGCCCGTCAGGCTGAACGGCGCCTCCAGGCCGCCTTCATCCGCGCGGGAATCTCTGTCCTGGACGGAGACGCGGCGTTGGACGAGTACCTCACCGTCCCACCCGCATCGGTCTGCGTTCCTCGCGTCATGCAGGCCATCTCGCGGGCGTCCCATCTGGAACCCCTCCCGACGCCGCCGGCGCCGGCGCCAGACCCGTCATGGGTCGAGAAGACTCCGCGCCGCTTCGTCGCGCTCGCGCTAGGCGCCGCGGCGCTCCACGCAGCGCGGGCCGTTTGCCTCGCCATACACGCGCGGTGGGGCGCGTGAGACCCCCGACTCGGCCCCGTCCTGGCGTTTGGGCGGCCCTGACGCTAACCTATGGAGCACGCGCTCCCTCCGTTCCCGGTTAAGGCCGCTCGCGGCCCTGTCGATAGAACCGACGGAGGTACCCGGCCCAGGCGTCTTGGCTCGTTCACCAGGCGGGAGGTCGCACGATGGAACCACGCACACGTCCATCGACAGAACATCGCGCGTCGTGCATGCGGGTCTACGTCCGCCGCGAGATCGCGGGAGGCGGCGTCGTGCCGACAGCCACGGAGATTACCGCCGCCGTGGGAGGCACGGTCAGCCTCGCCTTGCAGGTGCTAGCGGAGTTCCCGCAGCACCACGCCGCGCAGCTGACCCACGAGCGGCCATCGCTACGGGCATTCCGAGGCGAAGCCACGCGCCACGCCGGACTGGCGTCGACGCGGCCAGCCGAGGACGCGCCTGCCGTGCGGTAGTCGTCCCGCGGCCGCCCGGGTCTACACCCGGTTCTCTTCGATGTAATCCCAGTTGATGTCGTAGCCCATGCCGGGCTCCGTCGGCACGCGGACGTATCCCTCGGCGTCCATGGGGTCGCAGAGCGCGTTCAGATACGGTGGAGGCGTCTCGTAGTCGACCCCGGGCGCGAGCAGGCCGCGCTCATAGTATTCGCTCGTATCCTCGCTCGTCGCGCCGAGTATTTGCAGGTTCGCGAAGCCGCTCATGTGAATCTCGCACCGCACGCCGTACGCCTCGCACAGGCCGGTCAGCTTTCTCACGCCGGTGATCCCGCCGCGCAGGACGTCTATGCGGCTCATGTCCGACGCTTCCCTGCGTATCCAGTCCGCGCGGGTGTAGACGCTGCCCGCAGCGATCTCCGGCGACAGGATGGGGATGTCCAACGCGCGGGTCAGCTTCTCGTAGGCGGCGACACGGTATTCCGACATCGGGTGCTCGTACCAGTAGAAGTCGAGCCGCTCTAGCGCGCGACCTACGCGCACCGCGTCCTCGTACGTGCGGTACGTGCCCCACGGGTCGTAACTGAGCGTCATGTCCGGGCCTACCGCCTCTCGCACCGCCTCGCACGCCTCGATATCCTGCTCTATGTGCGACGGCCGGCCCCTGTCCGGTTGCTGCGTGACCGGATCCCAGAAGTAGTACGGGTGTATCTTGTAGTGCGTGTAGCCCTGTTCCTTGCAGGCTAGCGCGTGCGCGCCGTACTCCTCCGGCGATCCCATGTTGGGATATGTACTGCCATACGCCTTCACCCGTTCACGGCACCCGCCCAGCAGCTTGTGGACAGGCACGCCGAAGGCGCGCGCTTGCAGGTCCCACAGCGCGAGGTCCAGCACGCTCAGGATGTTCTCGTCGACGTTGGCGACCCACATCCAGTGCCAGAACTTCTCCCGGTCGAACGGGTCGTGACCTACGACCATGCTCTTGATGCGGCCCTCCAGAGCGCCCCTCTGCTCCGGCGACAGGCCGTCCTGATCGCCGTGGCCGGCTCCCCCAAGGTAGTAGCCCTCGGCGCCTTCGTCCGTCACGACCTTCGTGAGCGTCTGCACGACGCTCGTCTCGGGTAGCAGCCTTCCCGCGTTGAAGGGGATGCGCGGCACACGGAACGGGATCACCTGGAGGTCTACGATCTTCATCTACACGTCCTTCCGGTCGGCGCGCGGTGGAGTCGAGCCACACGGGCGCGGAGGCGAAGTCAGGCGCGGACGGCGCGCGAGCAGGTGATGTCGACGACGCAGGGCTCCGCAAGACGCCGATAGTCTTCGGCCCCCATGCCGACCGAGAACGACCGGTCGCCCGCGTTGAAGACGATCCTCTTGTTCTCGAAGAGGGCGGCGTCGCAGATGACGTCGAGGCCGTACAGACCACCGAACGGTGGCACGCCTCCCGGCTCCACCCCGTCGGTAATCTCGGCGACCTCCTCGACGGTGGCAAAGCGCGCGTTCCGCACGTTGGCGTTGTCGCGCAGCTTGCGCTTGTCGAAGCGTCTGTCCGCGGGCATGACGAGCATCATGAAGCGGCGGCCGCCGCTCGCGTCCTTCGCGCGGACGATGAGCGCCTTCGCGCCCTGGCGCAACGTATAGCCGTCCCGCACACGCGCCGCCTCCTCGCTCGTACGCACAGGGGCGTGCTCGAATGTCTCGTAGACGCACCCGTGATCGTCAAGGAGCCGTATGAGGCGGTCGGTCGACGGATGTCGCATGGGGTCCCTTCGGCGCGCGGGGAACGTCCCCGACACGGGCGGCCGGTTGCGGCAGCGCGCGGGCTTAGTACGCTGCCTTGATGGCGCCCCACAGGGATGCCGCCCTGTCACTCGCGTCGACCGCAAGCCCGCTGGAGTCGACGACGAGGCGCGCTTCGTTCTCGCCCGCGGCGAACTCGCGCGAGGCGAGGTCCAGGTTGACTCCGACCGAATCACGCATGACGGCGATGCCGTAGTGGCCGCCGTTCATCAGGGCGTCGACGAGGTCCGCGTCGAGCTCGATGTCGGTCCACTCGCCCTCGACGAACTCCCACATGCCCTCGTCGTTGGCGATGCTGCCGCCGAAGCCGCCCGTGACATCCAGCGCGTCCGTCTCGCCGTATCGGTCGCTGAGTTCCTCGTTGTCGTCGCCCCAGGTCTCCGCGATCTCCTCGCCCGGCCACACGAACGTCGCGGACGCCTCATCGAACTCGTAGTCGCCGACTCCCTCAATCCAGTCGTGGGATATCGTGGAGATGCCATGGCTGTGCGTCTTGCCCACCTCGTCGCCGTTGATACCCACCGTGTAGACGGAGAGAACGCCTCCGAGGCCCTTGTGACCCTCGACAAGAGACATGTCGAAGCGGAAGACGACAACGCCCTGCCACCCCTTCACGCGCAGGCGCTCACGGCCGCCGCAGTTGAGATCCTTCTCGGAGCTGTGACCTGCCAGGAGCGTGTCCGCCACAATTGGCAGGTCGACCTGTACGGCGGCTGCCGGGACCGGCAGGGCGGTAAGCGCCAGAGCAGATACAGCGCCCACAACGAGCGCGAAGCAGTGTTTGAGCATTGGCGGGGTCCATTCCAAGGGTTGTGTGATCCCGGGCCATGCAGAGCTAGGATAGCGTCGCGCTTTGGCGGGCCGCAATGGTTCCGAGTCGTTCGCCGCCGTGCTGGGCGGCCCCGGCCCGCGGCGGATGCCGGGAGGCCTCCGCGTACGTGCAACGCGCCGGCATCCTACGTGAGAATGCCGGCGCGTCTGCATGCAGAACCGTTCCGTTGGGCTAGCGCGCGTCCTGCTTGATGTCTGCCCAGACGGCCGCGGCCTTGCCCTTCGCGTCCACGGCGAGGAAGAGCGGGTCCTCCTCCACCTGGTGCAGCACCACGTGGTCGTAGATAGCGAAGTCGAGGCTCGACGGCGAGAACGCGACGCCCGTCAGTACGAACTCACCCCAGTCGTCGAACAGGTCGCGTGTGTGGATCTGCCAGTCCTCGGGCATGTCTGGTGAGACCTCGATGGAGGGGTTCCAGCCCTGCATGTTGGCGCCGGCGTGGTACCGGTGGCCCCAACCGCCGGGGTTGCCGTGCAGCTGCAGCTGCATCCCGGTCCCGCCGGACTTCTTCCAGGCGAACGTGATGTACTGGAACTCATCGTCCGCGGACGGGCCGTCGACAATCTGGAACTGCCATTCTGGGATGTTGGGGTTGAACTTCTGGAAGTCGCCGCCGCTGGAGTCAATCCTGAGAGCGGCTTTGGCGTCGGCGTCCTCGACCCACACGTCGTCGTTCTCCACCGACGGCACGCCCTGGCCGTTGGTCAACAGCGGAATGAGGTCGTCGATGCTGGCCTCGTCATCGACGATGATGAACGACTCCTGCGCGACGGTCGCGCCCGCGCCGATGAGCAGTCCGCCGGTCACAGCGCCTGCGATGAACAGTGAACGTAGTCGCGATGCTCGCATGGTGTCTCCTGCCTTGCTTGCGGGAAGGGACCGTCGTCGCCCGGCCCCTTCCCATGTACCGCGCTTAGCGGGTCTTCAGCGCCGCCCAGGTGGTTGTAGCCTTGTCCCTCGCCTCGACCGCTGTCGTCGACAGGGTCTGGTGCAGCGCGATGTCATCGTAGAACCCGCCGTCACCGTCCCACGAGGAGTACGCGATGCCGGTGAGCGTGAACTCGCCCCAGTCCTCGAACAGGTCGCGCACGTGGCGCGTCCATGCCGTGGGGACCGTCTCCTGCGCTTGGATGGACGGGTTCCAGCCCTTCACGTTGTCTCCGCCGTGATAGCGGTGTCCCCAGCCTCCTGGGTCGCCGTGAAGTTGTATCTGAAGGCCATCGCCGCCGCTCTTCTTCCAGGCGAACGAGATGTACCTGTACTCGTTGTCGCCGGCTGGATTCTCAGTGATCCCGAAGGACCAGTCGGGTATGTTGGGGTTGAAGTTCTGACCGTCTCCGCCGGTCGAGCCGACGAAGAGGGATTCAGAACCGGAGAATGCGTCGTTGGACTTCGACGGCGTGCCTTCGCCACTTGTGATTACGGCGAGGACGTCGTCGACGTTCTCATCGAGAATGGTGAACGTGGACGCTGACGCGCTCAGCGCCAGGACGAGCGAGAGAGCTAGTAGCGCTCTTACCACAAGTACCTCCCTTGTACTGGTGTGTTCGGACGCGCCCAACGGACCTCCTCCGTTGGGAGGCCGCCATGCTAGCAGCCCTGTATCCGAAGGTCAACGCGGCGGCGAGGGCGCCGCCCGGCGGCTCAGGCGCGTGGTGTTCGGCGCTGTACAGACGACGTGCCGGGAGCTGTTGACCCCCGGCACAGAGTGCGTGAAATAGCTGAGAGACCTAGCGGATGTCTTGCTTGATGTCGCCCCAGACGGCGGCGGACTTGCCCTTGGCATCCACAGCTTGGGATGCGAGGGGATCCTCCTCCGACTGGTGCAGGACGATGTGGTCGAACAAGCCGAAGTCGCCACTGCCGGGGGTGAACGCCATGCCGTTGAGGACCATCTCGCCCCAGTCGTCGACCATGTCGCGGGTGAAGACCTGCCACTCGGATGGATCGTCGGTCGTCACCTCGATAGACGGGTTCCAGCCCTTCAGGTTCGCCGCAGCGTGGTACCGATGGGACCACCCGTCGGGTTGCGCGCTCAATTGGAGTTGTATCCCCGCGGCTCCCTCTTTGCGCCACGCGAAGGTGATGTACTGGAATTCGTCAGCCGCGGTCGCGCCTTCTACAATCTGGAAAGCCCAGCCGGGGATGTTCGCGTTGAACTTCTGGTTGTCGCCCGCGGGTGAATCCACACGCAGGGCGGCATCATGGTCAGCGTCGTCCGGGTACGGGTCGTTCGTATCCACTTCGACAGTGGCATCCCCGCTTGTTAGCGTGGGGATGAGATCGTCGATGCTGGCCTCGTCGTCAATGACGATGAACACTTTATCCTGGGCCCGCGCCGGGCCGGCAGCCATCGCGAACCCGCCGATGAGGGCGGCGCACACAAGCCCTGATCGGATCGTGGAAGCACGCATAGTCTCTCCTCAATACGTGTACTGGCGGCGCGCGATATGAGCGCCGCGTGTCAACATGTAGCCCGCTGCCGTGCCGCTCGGAGCCGTTGACCATCCGGGGTGGTCGTCGTTGCGAGCTGCTTACGCGCTCAATGTGTCTGCGCGAGCGCGCGCGGCGGGGAAACGCGAACATCCCCGGCCTGCGCTAGCGGGCCGGGGATGTTCGACGATGCTATCGGATGTCGGCGCGTAGGTCCGCCCACGTCGTGGCGACCTTGTCCTTCGCCTCGACGGCCGCGAAGACCTCGGTCTGGCCGAGACGGATGTCGTCGAAGTAAGCGCCCACGCCATCACCGGCGGAGAACGCCATACCTACCAGCGCGAAGGCGCCCCAGTCGTCGAACAGATCCTTGGTCTGGACTTCCCAGTCCACCGGGATGTTCGGCTGCACTTCGAGGGACGGATTCCAGCCCTTGACGTTGTCGCCGCTGTGGTAGCGATGGGACCAGCCGTCAGGATCGCCGGAAAGCTGCAGCATGATGCTCGTGCCACCATCCTTCTTCCAGGCGAAGTGAATGTAGCGGAACTCGTCCGCCGCGCTGGGGTTCTCGACGATCTGCCACGCCCAGTCCGGCACCGCGCCGTTGTAGTTCTGCGCGTCGCCGCCAGTGGCGCCTATGTAAAGGGACTCGGACCCTCTGTACGCGTCGGCGGAGTTCTCGGGTGTACCTTCACCGCTGGTCGCCCAGGCGATGACCTCGTCGACGTTCTCGTTCAGGATGACCTGTTCGGCTGCCGTGGCGGCAGCCGCGAGGCTGGCCGACAGGGCAGTTGCCATTGCTAGTCGAAGCATGAGTACCTTTCGATGTCTCTCGGTTTCTCCGGGTTCGCGAGACGACATCCGAGGGCCCCCGGACATCGACGCTGCACGAACAGTAGTGCCTGGGCGCCGCGTTCGCAAGGGCGCCGCACCCGCCGCGCCGTGGAGAGGACGCCTACTCTAGCGTTCCGCGGCTCCGGCGGCTCGGATACTCGCCAGACGCGCCGCGTAGGACGGCTCCATGGGGTTAAGACGGATCGCCTGCTGCATGGCGTCCTCGGCGTCGGCGTAGTGCGATTGGGCGAACAGAGCGTACGCGAGGACGTTCCAGTCGTCGCCGGCGCCGCGCTCCCGCACTTTCTCGCTCGCCATCGCGTGCGCCTCGCTCAGGATGTCGGTGCTCTCGCCGTCCTCGCCAAGCTCACGGAGGAGCATGCCGAACATGACGCGAGCCTCAATGTCGTCCGGCCGCATAGAGATGAGGGACCGGTGCGCCTCGGCCGCCTCGGGGAGCTGCCCGGCTGCCAGGTACGCGTCGGCGAGGCCGCTCGCGGCGGGAACGCTGTTGGCGTCGCGGTCGAGCGCCTGCTTGTAGGCGGCGATCGCCGCGTCCTGCTGACCCATGCCGCCGTAGACCACGCCGAGCCCGACGTAGCCGTCCGGCCTGCCGGGGTATTTGCCGATGTACGCCCGCGCCGTCGCCAGGCCGGTCTGCGCCTCCTGTAGCTTCGCGGCGTGGTCGTTCGCCTTCCTCGCCAGATCGCGTCTGCCCAGTCGCGCGTAGCAGCGCGCCATGTTCTTCACCGACGAGGCGTCCCACCCGTTCAACTGGACCGCCCGCGCGAACGCGCGCAGGGCGTCCTCATACTCCTTCTTGTGCTGGAGCGCCACGCCGATCTCGTAGAACCCGGGGGCGTACGTGTCGCGCAGAGCCACCGCCTTCTGGAGGCTGGCGAGGGCAGCGTCGAAGGCGCCCTGCTTCGAGAGCGCCGCGCCCCTGCCGCAGTGGGCTGCGTACGCGTCTGGGTCGACCACGATGGCCTGGTCATAGGCGGCGATGGCCTCGTCGAGCATGCCCATCCGCAGCCGTGTGTCACCCAGACCAACGTGCGACCACGGATCGCCAGGTCGCAGCGCAATCGCCCGCTGGTACGCCTCCTCCGCCTGGGGGTACCACTCGACGCGCCACAGTACCTGCGCGTAAGTCGACCATGTCGCGGCGTCATCGGGCGCGAGATCGGAGGCCTGCCGCAGGTGCGCCACCGCCCTGGGGTGCTCCCGCATGTCGGAGAGCAGCTTCCCCGCCCCGACGTGCAGTCGCGCGACGTTCGGCGAGCGAGCAAGAGCAGCTTCGTAGTGACCCACCGCGCGCGGCGCGTCCTTCTGCTGCGCGGCGACTCGGGCGAGCCCTTCGTGAGGGCCAGACGCGTCAGGTGAGTCGGCCGCCGCCTTCGTGAATGCCCGCTCCGCGGTGACGAGATGTCCCGCGCGTAGGGCGCGCCATCCGTCGGCGAGGGCGTCAGGGGTGGCGTTCTGCGCGCGCCCGGCTCCCGCGAGGGCGAGGAGCAGCACAGCCGCCGCGAATGAGCTGCTCCTCATGCCGCGATATGCCTCCCGGGCGCGTCCGTGTGCGCTACGGTTGAGACTCACTGATGCCAAGCCCCTCCACAATGCGGATCTGCTGCCGTGTGGGAACGTCCACCAGCACGTCTACAACGCCGGACGGCCATCGCACCTCCACACGATGCACGACGTCAGACACGCCGGCGCCGATGTGGACGCGGGCGTCGTTCTGCGACACGTAACTTCCTCCGCTGCGCGTCTCCTTGATAATGCGCACGTCGCCCACGGTCGCGCGCACCTCGGCGCCGATGGCGCTGACGTTGCTCGTCGTCCCAACAAGCTGGACGGTGAGGCTGGCCCTCTCGGACGCGTCGTTCCGCAGGATGTCTGGAGTGTCGTCCGCGTTGCTTACGACGATGTCAAGATCGCCGTCGTTGTCTATGTCTCCGAAGGCGGCGCCACGACTCACCTTGCGGATCGCCAGTCCGTCTCCAGCGGACGCCGTGACGTCCTTGAACCCCGCGCCGCCGGTGTTTCTGTACAGCCGGTTGCGCTGAGCGTACGATGTCGTCGGATCGTAATCTGCGATGTTGGCGTGGATGTGCCCGTTGGCCACGAAGAGATCCTGCCACCCGTCGTTGTCCGCATCGAAGAACGCCGTGCCCCAACTCACGTCCGGCAGGCTTCGTCCGAGGCCCGCGATGAACGACACGTCCGCGAAGAAGCCTTCTGCGTCGTTGCGGTATAGAGTGTTGTACTGCCGCTGGAAGTTCGTCACGACGAGATCCCGCAGGCCATCCCCGTCGTAATCGCCGAAGTCGACGCCCATGCTTCCCTGCGGCGCGCCTGCGTCGTCGCCGTCCACGCCTGCCAGCCACGCGACCTCCTCGAACGCGCCGTCGCCCAGGTTCGAGTAGAGCAGATTGGGCGTGCCGTCGTTGGCGACGTAGATGTCCCGGTCGCCGTCGCCGTCGTAGTCCAGGACAAGGACGCCGAGGCCTTTCCCCGCGTCGCCAGCGATGCCCGCGCGTTCGGTGACGTCCTCGAACGTGCCGTCGCCCCGGTTCATCAGCAGCGCGTCCGCGTCGCCCTGGAACTCCTCGGGGCCGCAGTACACGTCGTTACCGTATTCGTGGCAGACGTGGTGGTCGTCGGGCGCCCACTTGCAGTAGCGCGTGACGTAGAGGTCGAGGTAGCCGTCGGCGTCGATGTCCGCGAACGTCGCGGCGGTCGTCCACCGGTCGACGTGCGCTCCGGCGGCCTGTGTCGCGTCCTCGAACGTGCCATCGCCCAGGTTCCGGTAGAGCGTCGTACCGCCGTAGCCCGTGATGTACATGTCGGGCCAGCCGTCGTTGTCGTAGTCGCCGACGCAGACTCCCACGCCATAGCCCGTGTCACCGACTCCAGCCTCCTGGGTGCTGTCCGTGAACGTGCCGTCGCCGTTGTTTCGGTAGAGGCGGTTTGCCCCGGCGCTCTCGTCGCGATCGGCACGCCAGGGCGTCTCCCCCGCGTTCACGAAGTAGATGTCCAGCCAGCCGTCGTTGTCGAAGTCGAACAGCGCACAGCCAGAGCCGATGGTTTCGATGAAGTAGAGGTCGCCTGCTCGACCGTCCGTATGGCGGAAGTCCACGCCAGACGCGGCAGTGACGTCCGTGAACCGGAGGCCGTTCGACGCGGCCGCCGTGCGGTAGGGCGAGAGCAGCGCGATGGCCGCTACGGCGATCACGCGCAACTGCCAGCGCGAGCAGACCCAGACGCGTCGGGGTGGCGACATTGAGGGGCGCATGCGCTCCGTCCAGGCTCCAGAATTAGGACGCGTGCGACGAACCGGCGTGGGGGTAGGACAGCTCAGCGCCATCCCTCGCCAGCGGCTGAGTCGCCGGTCAGCAGAAGCACTGCGGCACTATGGCACGGGGACGGTGGACGCGCAACTTGGAAGGCGAGGGCTCAGGACGCGTCCAGCACGACGACCCAGTCCTGGAGAAGCGGCGCGCCACGTCGCGGTATCCTCCATCGTCCCTGCGCGTCGGGGATCACGTCTCCCAGCGCCAACTCCGAGCCGTCGGCGGGACTGAACAGGCATGCGGAGTAGCGCGCGTCAGGCTCGATGCCTGCGAACGTCACGCCCCAGACTCCGCGAGGCAGATAGACGACGCGGGTGACGCCCGGGATGCCCGCCGCGTAGGGAGCCACCGGCGAGTCGTGGGTCGCGTGCGGCTCGACCCAATCCGGTCGGGGCTCGAAGCGCCACCACTCGAATCGCTCGAGCAGCGCCTTGCCAAGGCCGAGCTGCGCGGACCCCGGCAGCCGCATCGCCTCGTCCCACGGCGTGTCACCCCACGACATGCCGTGCGGCGATGGCCCGAACGGCTCGCCGCGCCTGTTCACCTGCCATATGCCGTTCGCGCCGTAGGTGTGACCGCACGCGCCGGACAGCATGCACGACCAGTACATGAACCGCTGCACTTCCTGCCGGCACGCTTCGCCGATGCCCTCGTAGCACACCTCGCTGTTGAACCAAGGCATCCGTGGCTCCGCGACATGCGCCGCGTGCGCCAGTTCGTACGTGCTACGGATGCTGTCCCGGTCACCGTGCCCCGTCTGGAGCATGTCCATGTCCAGCACGGCGGCATCGTCCACTTCGTTGCGCGACGTCTGTCGCGGGTGGACTGTCAGAAGACGACCGTACGGATCGCACTCGCGGATATAGCGGGCGAGGTCGGTCCACCCAGCGATCTGCGCGGCTGTGTCTCCGGCCCGATCCGTGGTGAGGTAGTAGGCCATGCCGGCCTCGCCGGCCGCGCACCACACGACCGGATACGCGCCGTACCGCGCGACCAGATGCCGCCAGTGCTGCTTCATCCGATCCGCGCCCATGCGCCCGAGGTAGTACCCCCAGCACGCGACGATGCACGGGACAATGCCGCGAGAGACCAGGTGGTGTATCCGGTGGTCGACGTTGTCGAAGTACGCGGGGTTGATCGATGTGAAGTCGTCGTCCCACGGGTGTCCGGCCTCGTTGGCGCCACGCCGTTCGAAGCCGTCCATGTCCGGGTACAAGCCGGCGACGATCTGTACGACGTTGAAGCCCTTCACCACGCGGTCGGCGGCGAGCGTCTGGAAGTCACCCGGCCACTCCAGCCGGTCGCACAAGCCCATCCACCACGTGTCGCCAAGCCACAGGAACGGCGTCCCGTCAGCGTGTTCGAGGTACCGTCGATCTTCGCTCGGGCGTACTGGGCCGTGGCGCAGCAGCGGATTGGGGCCGTCGTATTCGGCGACGGTGATGACGCCGTCGCGCCCGTGCAGGTCCGCGTTGCCGGCGTCGGAGCACACGGAGCGCCATCGATACTCGCCCGTGGCCGCGGCCGCGTAGCGCGCCGTCCAGGAGCTGTCGCCACGCCAGAACGTGGGAACGACCTGCTCGCCGCCGTCCGGGGCAGTCACGACGATGTCCACGGTCACTTCGCTGAACGGATCCGCGTACGAACGGCCAGACTCCAAGGTCCACTCGGTGACGCAGTTCTGTCGTGTGTGTGGCATCGCGGTCGTGTCCTCGTCGGTCGGGGCGTCGGTCGTGCGGTTCAGGCGGCGCGGAAGTAGCCGCGGTGCTTCTCCATCGACACGCAGATGGCGTCGATGATCTCTAGCGACACGCAGGGGCCACACTCCGCCTTGAGCAGCAGGCCCCCCTCGGGTGACCCAAGGGCCTCGATCGACGTGCGGATGTGTTCGTCGACCTCGTCAGGCGTTGTGAAGGGGAAGAGCTGCCGGTCGAGGTCCAGGTCGACGCAGACTTTGCCCTTGCACTCGCGTACGAGTCCATCGAGGCCGTTGGCGCGTATCTGCGGGTTGATGATCGTCACGCCGCACTCGATGAGATCGCCGATGATCTCGAGCATGTGGCCGTCCGAGTGCATGTACACGCCGAAGCCAGCGTCGCGGCATCGGCCGTAAAGAGCGGCGAAACACGGCTTGAGGTACTTGCGCCACTTCTCGGGACTCATGGGCAGCGCGGTCTGCATGCCGAGGTCGTCGCCGAAGCCGATGTAGTCACCGGTGGCGTTGGCGAGACGCACGTCGAGATTCCGCATGTTGTAGTCGAACACGATGTCTACGAGCTGCTGCAGCTCGGGCGGCTCCTCGGCGAAATCGAGCATGAGTTCCTCGAAGCCGCGCAGATCCTGCAACCGCAGGTACATGAACCCGTGGGGGAACGAGCCGTCCACGGTCTCCGGCGGCCTGAGACGTGGAATGTCCGCGCGCGTGGGAACTGGGTGCCCCGTGACGATCGCCTCGGACCCGTGTTGGATGTTGCTCCACACACAGCCCCACCGGTCGATGTGCTCACCAACGACGTACGTGCCCCCAGCAGCGTCGAAGTCACGATCGCCCGCCGACTGTTCCCCGAAGATGACCGGATGCGCCGCGACGACTTCCTCTAAGCCTTCGCGGTGCTCCGCCCACGTGGCGGGGAGGAAGTTCACGGACACCGGGATGTACTCGGGGTTGGCGAACGCGATGGCCTTCTGTCTGTCGTCCTGCACGGGGGTCTCCTCGTTCGGCCGGGCGGGTGGGCTGGTCACAGGAAGAACTAGCCCACGGCGCGCGCCGATGTAAGTCCCGCCGACGTCGCGAACGCCATTGCCGGCACGCCGTCGGCGTGCCATATTCGTACCGTCACGCGAACGGCTCACCGGGGAATCACATGCGACGCATGCCGCTGCTGGCGTTGGGAGTGCTGTCGCTCGCGGCGGGCCTGGGCGGCGGACTCGCCCGCATGGGTTGGCTAGACCTCGGGCAGAATTTCACGCAATGGCACGCGGCGCTCATGGTGTCTGGCTTCCTCGGCACGGTGATCTCCCTTGAGCGAGCCATCGCCGTGTCTCGTCCATGGGCGTATCTCGCGCCTGCGTTCGTGGGCGCGGGGGCTCTGTCGCTCGTCGCCGGCGCCCCCTGGCGACTGTCGGCCGCGCTCGTCCTTGCAGGCAGCGCCATCGCTGCCCTTACCTTCGTGTTGCTGCTGCTGAAGCTGCCGTCCTGGCCGCTGACCACGATGGGCCTCGGCGCCGCCTGCTGGGTCGGATCCAACGTCGCGTGGCTAGCGGGCGCGCCGACGTACCGACTCGTGCCAGCGTGGATGTGCTTCCTCGCGCTGACGATCCTCGGCGAGCGGCTGCAGCTGTCGCGCATGGTCGTCGCCTCCGCACGCATACGACGCGCGTTTAGCGTGGTCGTGGTGCTGATCGCCCTAGGCGCGGTCCTCGGGCTGGAAGCCTACGACGCTGGCGCTCGTCTGGTCGGCGTCGGTTTCGCGTTGGCGGCGGCGTGGCTGCTCAGATACGACATGGCGCGCCGCGTTCTCGTCGCATGGCGACGAGCTGACGGGCGCGCCGGTGGCGTGCCGCTGTTCTCAGCGGCGTGCTTGCTCGTCGGCTACGCGTGGCTCGGGGTGTCTGGAACGCTGTGGGTCGTTTACGGCGGGTGGGTCGGCGTGCTGCGTTACGACGCGGTCCTCCACTCCTTCTTCCTCGGCTTCGTCGTGTCGATGGTCCTGGGTCACGCTCCCGTGGTCTTCCCCACGGTCCTCGGGATCACGATGCGATTCAATCGTGGGTTCTACGCGCCCGTGGTCCTGCTCCACGCCACGCTGGCGCTACGCATCGGTGGCGACCTGGTCGCGTGGATGCCGGGATGGAAGTACGGCGGAATCAGCAACGCCGTGGCGGTCGTCCTGTTCCTGGGCATGGTGGTCGCGGCATCCCTGCCGAGGCCGGCCGCCGCTGGCGACGCCGGCCCCGCTTCGTGATGCGCGAGCCTTGAAGCTACCGTGGCTACGGTAGGGGCACGATGTCAACGGTCGTGCGTTCCTTGAGCGATGTGATGAGGGCGTCGATGGTCAGCATGGCTTCGACCGTCCGGTCCAGGCTCACGCGTGGCGCGGCTCCGGTCTCGGCGCACTCCAGCAGGTGCGCGATCTCGGGCGAATATCGGTTGACCGCTCCGAAGGTCAACCACGACTCCTGCCGCCCCTGCTCCTGGAAGACGCGTATGCCGCTGCCCGCCATGTCGGGAGTCCACGGGTTGACGACCTCGATCGTCCCGGTCGTCCCGACGACCTCCAGTACCTGGCGCCATCGCGGCGTCTCGAAGCTGCTCTCGAGATGCGCGGACGTGCCGTCCTCGAACTCAATGAGGCCGGAGATGCGCTCTTCGACACCGCTCTCAGGGTTGATCCATCCCACCGCGGACGCGGTGACAGGACGCGAATCGGTCACGGCTAGCGCCCCGTTGAGCGCGTAGCAGCCGATGTCCTGCATGGAGCCGCCGCCGAGCTCCGGCCGGCGTCGCCAGTTCTGTAGCGAACCGCGCCCCTGCGTGAATACGCCCCGGATGTGGTAGACGTCCCCAATCGAGCCACCCTTCGCCAGGTCGATGGCGTGCAGCGTCAGAGGGTGGTGACGGTACATGAACGCTTCCATGAAGGTCGGCGGATTCGGCGCGCCGGCTACCCACTCGCGGATCTTCAGCGCGTCCTCGCCGTTCCTACCCAGCGGCTTCTGACACAGGATCGCTGGCACACGCTCCACGACCTCCGGGACGATGTCCACATATGCGCCTGGCCACGTCGAGATGATGAGCAAGTCCAGGTCTGTCTCGTCGAGCATGGCGGACGGATCGGTGAAGCTCGCCGGAACGTCGTACCGATCCGCGTACGCCTGCGCGCGCTCCATCGTGACATCGCAGCAGGCTACGAGCGACACGTGCGGCAGATCCGCCACGCCGTTGGCGTGAGCGTTCGCGATTCCGCCGCATCCGATGAGTCCGACCTGCTTAGCGTTCGGCATGCGTGTCACTCCCTCTGTCGTCTCGCCGTGCGAATGGATGCCGCGCAGCCTACACGAAAGGAGGCCCTGCTCCAAGCCTTTCGGACGGCCCGGCGCGCGTGAATGCATCCGCGCCGAGGGTAAGAAGGCGACGCTAACACGTACACGCGATGGAACCGCAAGCATGCAGCCCCGCATCGTTCCGCTCGAGGCCGCGCACGCCGAGGACGCGGCGAGCCTCGTTGCCTCCCGCTACCGCGAGGAACGCGCCGCACACCCACTCGTATCGGACGCATATAGCGACGGCGCGGCCATCGAACCACGACTGCGCGACCTCCTCGCGAGTAACCGTGGCGTGGCGGCCACGCGCGATGGGGAGTTGGTGGCGTTTCTCGTCGGCATGGCAATCGATTGGCGAGGGTGGCCTACGGTGTACGTGCCTGAGTTCGGTCATGGCGCCGATCCCGCCGGCGCCTACGCGCTATACCGCGGCATGTACGCCGATCTCTCGCGGCGATGGGTCGAGGACGGGCGACGCCAGCACCTCGTCACGGTGTTCGCGTCCGACACACCTGCCTTCGACGCCTGCGTGTCGCTGGGGTACGGCGCGGTGGGGATGGACACGCTGCGGGGCATGGACCCCCTGCCCGCGGAGTCGCCGGTGGAGATCCGCCGCGCGACGCCAGCCGATGCGGACCTCGTCGCGCCGCTTGAGAGCGCGCTGCGGGACCATCTCGCGTCCGCGCCGACGTTCCTGCCGCGTGACCTGGAGGAGCCGCTGAACTTCACGGAGGAGTGGCTCGACGCCGAGTGGGGCGCGCTTTGGCTCGCCATGCACGCCGGGGAGGCAGGCGCGTTCCTGTGCATGGCAGGCTCCCACGGGCAGGTGTTGCCTACTCAGGCGGACGACATCATCTCCATCATCGGAGCGTACACCATGCCCGAGTTGCGAGGCGCCGGCGTCGGGGCGTCGCTGCTCAACGTTGGCTTGGCGTGGGCGAGAAAGGCGGGCTATACGCGCTGCGCGGTCGACTTCGAGACCGCAAACGTGTCTGGGTCCGGCTTCTGGCTGGCCAAGGGCTTCCGCCCCGTGACCCGTTCCCTTTACAGACACGTCCACGACACCGGGCTCGGCTGAGGCGAAACTTCGTGCACCGAACGCTCCCTTCCGCGCACTACCTGAAGATAGGAGGAACGTGTGATGGAATACGTAGAGCTCGTGGTTCGTTCCCGCGCCGGCGACATGGATGCCTACGGCGAACTGGTGAAGGCGTATCAGGACATGGCATTCGGCTACGCCTATAGCCTGCTGGGCGACTTCCACCAGGCAGAGGACGCCAGCCAGGAAGCGTTCATCGAGGGGTTCCGTAGCGTCGCGGCCATACGCGAGCCGGGAGCGTGGCCGGGCTGGTTACGGCGGATCGTGCACAGGCAATGCCTGAGGACGCGCGCCGGGCGCAAGCCGAATACGGACACGCTCGACGCCGCCCGCGACGTGGCGTCCCCCGACCAGCAGCCGGACGATGCTGCCGTCCTGTCGGAAACGCGACGCCAGATCGCTACGGCGCTGCGCAGTCTGACACAGCACGAAAGAACGACCGCGCTGCTCTACTATACCGGAGGGTATCGGCAGCGCGAGATCGCCGAATTCCTCGGCACGACGACGCACGTGGTCAAGCACCGTCTGCGCGCCGCCCGCCAGAAGCTCCGCCGTCATATCGGTGGCGCCACCGACTCCCAGGTCGGCCCGCTGAGCTTGCCCGCCCCATCACAGGACGGGACGTATGCGGATGCCGTGATCCAACGGCTGTCGCGGGAGATGGGCGCCGGGCTCGCAACGTTCGCGGCCACGTCGATGGCGTTCGGCCGTATGGCGTAGCCGTCTCGCAGCGCGATTGCTTCCGCGCGTCAGGCGCCGCTCAGCGATGGGCGGCGCCTGTTCCGTCTCGTCCTTAGCGCGCAACCACCATGCGCCGCATACGGCGCGTCTCTCCCGCCCCGAGCTTGTAGCGATCCACGCCGCTCGACACTGTGCCTTCCCGCCGTCGTGGCTCCCGCCCCTGGGGGCCTGGACGCCTCGTCGCGCGCGCGATCGGCCGACGTCGACGCGTGGTATTGCCCATGCGTTGACAGGCACGGCTACCTGCCTGCTCCTACAGACAGGCGAATCGCCCTGCACGCGCCCGACGCATTGCGTACAATGCGCCTACAGGGCCGCTCGCCATTGGCCCTCTGGGAGGCAACTGAGCGATGCTCTGCAACCGATGCAACGAACCGATCCCCGCGGCGACCGGCAGGTGCCCCGAATGTTCGGGGCCGCCGACAGCAGGGCCGCGCGATCGCGTCACGACGGTCCCGCCCGACGCCACGGCGGCTGCTTCGGCGATGGCTTCCACGGCGCTCGCGGAGCTTCTCATCAATGAGCGCGTCGCGGGCCATGGGCCGGGCCGGGCGCGCTCTGGCGCCGTGTCGGCCCTCATTGCCACCGTCCGAGATACCGGGAACGAGGGCGGCGTCCGTCGCCATGCGGCCGCGCTTCTAGGGGCGTCCGGCGATGCTAGTACCGAAGTCGTTAACGCACTGGTATCCCTCCTGGACGAGGAGGGCAAGCGGACGCGGCTAGCAGGTCTGGCCGCCATCGGGGCGCTCGGCGCTGGCGCCGTGGAGGCAATCCCAGCGCTGGTTGGGAAGCTGACGGAAGAGAGCAAGATGGTCCGCGCCGGGGCTGCGGAGGCGCTGGGCAGAATGGGCGCGGCCGCCCAGCCGGCGACTGATGCTCTGTTACGCGCGATCGCGGACCCCAGCAAGACGGTTCGAGTCGCCGCGGCCGGCGCGCTGATGCGCGTGGACCCAACCGCGACCGTCCCGGTCGCCTCGCTCGCCGAGAACCTGGGTGAGACGGACATCCCCATGCGCCTAGCGATCGATGCGCTGCCGCTGGGCGTAGCGATGTTCGGCGCGGACGGCGTCGCCATACGTACCAACCGGACGTTCGTTCACCTGGCCGAGGGGATGGGCATTGACGTCAACCGGCAAATACACCACTCGCCGCTCGCGCACAACCTGACGAAAGTCTTTGGCGCCTGGGACGAGCTGGTGGCTGGCACGCTGGAGTTAGCAGAGGGGGAAACCGAGATCCCTCGCATGGGCGATGGTCGTGGCTGGGTCCGCGTGCGCGCGACTACGGCGCGAAGCGCGAGCGGACGATTCCTCGCTGTCCTCCTGCTGCTCGAGGACACCACCGATCGCATGGCGGTTCGCGAGGTGACCGACCTGTTCCTGGCGAACGTCAACCACGAGCTGCGCACGCCGCTCACGTCCGTGCAAGGCGCGCTGGACCTTCTGGACGGCCAGGTGGGCGGGCAGGCTACGCCCCACGTGCGCGATCTGCTCGAGCTCGGCCGCACGAATTGCCATCGACTCACGCAGGCCATTGGGAGCATGCTCGGCCCCGCCGACACGCACGGATCCGCGGCCAGCTCCGTGAACTTCATCGCGCTGCGGGCCAAGGCGGATGAGCTAACATCCGAGCTGGAATTGCTCCAAGCGCTGATGGATGAACTGCCGGACTATGCGTACATCAAGGACCGCCATTCGCGCTTCGTGCGCGTGAATCCCGCCGGCGCGAATCGCCTGGGCTTGCGTGACCCCGACGACGCTGTCGGTATGACCGAGTCGGACGCGCTCGGTCTTCCGATCAAGACTCCCACCGACGAACTGGAGCGGGAACTCCTGGTGACGGACGGGCGCGTCTCGGATCGGCTGGTCCGAGACACGGGACAAGACGGTTCCGAGCGGTGGACATCCGTGACGAAGGCGGTGGCTCGGACTCGTGACGACGCCGTGCGGGGGCTGGTGGGCGTTGATCGTGACATCACGACCCAGGTAGAGACCGAGATCGCGTTGCGGCACAGCGAGGCGCGCCGTCGGGAGCTGCTCAACCGCGCCTTCGCGGTCAGGGACGACGAGCAAGCGCGGCTGTCGAGGCATTTGCACGAGCACGTTGGCCAGGATCTGACGACCGTGCTGATGGGGTTACGGGCGCTTGAGTCCGCCGACACCGTCGATGACGCCCGCCAGCAGGCCCGCGACCTGCGGACACATGCGTCGGAGGCTGTCGAGGCGGTGCGGCGGCTGGCATTCGAGCTGTATCCCGCGTCGCTGGCAGAGGTCGGGATCGTACGAACGATGGAGAAGCGGCTGCGAGACTTCCGCGAGGATACGGGGATCCATACGACGCTACGCGTGAGTGGACACGAGGGCGCCCGGCTCCCCGAGGAGGTGGAGGCGTGCCTCTATCGAGTCACCGTAGCCGCGCTGGCGAGCGTCGCCCGGCACGCCGGGGCGCAACGGGTTACTGTCGATCTGGACCTGAGCGATGACACCGCGCGGGTGATCGTGCGGGACGACGGCGTTGGCTTCGATGCGGCGCGGGTCCACGACTGGCCCGCGCCAGGGCGCGCCGGTCTACTCGAGATGCAGGAGCGCGTGGACGCGGTGGGCGGGGATCTGTCGATCACGTCGGATGTCGACACCGGCACTACGGTGGCGTGTCGCATCCCCATTCAGCAGGACGGCTCGGCGTAGCGTCGCAGGACCGCGCGACGAGGGACAGCCCCGGTTGGGCGGCGGGCCAAGGCCGCAGTGTTGTCGCGCAAGCGACGCCAGTCGCCATGGCGTTGCGCAGCTGGACACAGCGCTAGAGAACGACCGCGCTGCTCCACCACGACGGGCGCCGTCCAGCGATGGGTGGAGCCTGAACCGTCTCCTGCTAGCGCGCAACGACCATCCGTCGCACGCGGCGCGTCTCTCCGGCGACCCACTCGTAGTAGTAGACGCCGCTCGACACCGCCTCTCCCCGTTCGTTTCGACCGTCCCAATGCGCGGCGTCGCGTCGCGTCACGTGGAATCCAGCGGGACGGCGCCCGAGGCTCAGCGTGCGGACCACTCGTCCGCGCGCGTCGTAGATCGTGATCGCCACGTCCGCGGCGTCGAATAGCTCGAAGGGCAGCCACGTCTCAGGATTGAAGGGGTTCGGGTAGTTCGGCAGGGGCCGCGTGCCTGTGGTACTCGGAGTCACCTCGACAACGGCGAACGCGCGCGCGATATCCGCCTCGGTGACCGCGTACTCGGTGACCGGACCCAGGCCGTAGCCGTCCGCGGTCGAGACGGCCACGCGTACGGATGAACCCAGACGCACGACAGGCCGTTGTCGAGCGTCAACGAGCGACACTGGCGTCGGCTGGGCCGCCGCATCGACGCGCGCCTGCGCGCCACTGGCCGAACTGACTATCGTGAATCGAGCTCCCTCTGGGAGATGTGCATCGCCACGTCGCTTAGGTACCACAACGAACGCCCACGGCGCGGGGGCCCCGTCCGATAGACGCGGGCCGGCGCCCAGCGCGGGGGCGGACAGCCCGGCATTGGGCGCGTTGAGCGTGACCGCCTGTGGGAAGTTCACGATGTACTCGCCCGGGGCCGCCAGCGGGAAGTCCTGACCGTGGAGCACGACGCCCCGTTCCCCAACCACGCCCGCTGCGCCTTCGTTGGGATGGGGGAGACACAGCGTGGCGCCCAGCGCGATCAAACTGGCAGCGGTGATGCTTTCCTCGTTCGCTGCCGCCTCCCAGCCGCCGGCGGAAAGGGAGTCGAGTGGAGCGTTCACGCGGAGCAGGCTGATGCCCTGGGGCAGCGCGAGCCCGTCCTCCGGCGTCTGCCGGGTCGTGACGTCTGTGACCACGGATCGATCCGGGAAGGGCTGCCACGCGGGTTGCCCTCCTCCCTCCCACGTCAGCCGCGTCCGCATACGTCCGTCGGGCGTGAGGATGTAGATGTCGCGAATGTCCTCGCGCGCAATCGCCGAACTGTCAGGCGCCCACGATGGGATCCGAGTCCCATGCGTGAAGCCGAGGGACGCGTGCCACATCCCGTCTGCGGAAGTGGTATTGAAGGTATCGAAGAGCCGCTCCCGAGAACGTGACCTGGTAATGACCAGCGCGCCATCCGGTGAGACGGCCACCGGCGCGCCACCTGCCCACTCGGCGATGCGTAGTCCGTCAGGACTGACAGCAAACCCCTTCGCATAGATCACTTTGCCGTGGAAAGTGAGGCTGTAGCTAACGAAGAGGACTCGCGAGCCGTCGCGCAACCACACTGGCGGCGTGAAGATGTACGGGCTCGCCGCGGGACCGATCCCCTGTTCCCATATGACAGCGGGCCGGCTCCCATCCAACCGAGCAACGGCCACGCCGGAGCCACGCAGGCCGTCCGGTCGCCGCGAATACGCCAGGGCGATCCGCGTCGCGTCCGGGGACCAGGCGAAGCCGAAGCCGGAACCCAGCTCGCTGCGCGTTCCCGTCACCACATCCAGCAGCGAGATCCTGGTGGGGTCATATGCCTGGGCGCGAGACAGGAACGCGATCTGCGATCCCGACGGGGACCACCGCACGTGCGTCAGGTTCGAGCCGCCAGCGGTCAGACGCTCAATGTTCGACCCGTCCGCGTCCATCGCGTAGAGGGCTTCCGTCCCGTCACGGTCCGACACGAACGCGATCCTCAGGCCGTCGGGCGACCAAGCGGGCTCGTGGTCTTCGGCTCGGTGCTGGGTCAGGTTCATTAGCCGTGTGCCGTCAGGGGCGACCGTGTAGATGTCGCGGTCACCAGATCTGTCGGACACAAAGGCGATGCGGGTGTCCGTCGCAGCTATCGCGCCGCCGAGCGCCACACGTGTCTCCACACGCCGCGCCACCGGTGGACTCAGCGGGTCTCCAACGCGGTCCACGAGCTCGACCTCGAACGCGTAATCCGCGCCAGGCGGCAGCGGCCCCAACCGAGCCGTTCCGTCCTCCGAGCCAGGTTTCCAGCTCTCGCCTGGCGCTGCGACCGCGCTGTGGAGCCGCCAACGCCAGCCTCCCGAGTGGTTGTGCATCCGCACGACGACCGTGTCGGACCCGTCGCCACGGAGCCGCGCTCCTGCCACAGGCTGCACGACAGTGAGTTGCGGCGCGAACGCGGGAGGGCCCAGATGCGCCCTGAACAGGCTGTTGTCTTGCGCGAGACCGGTGGAGCTGTGCGCGTACAGATCTTCGCCGATGAGATACAGCCGGTCCGCCTCGGCGGGCGCCCCCGGCCCCTTCTCGCGGGTCCACGTCTCGCCGCCGTCTCGCGATACCCTCACGCCGCCTGACGTCTCACCGCGGCCCTCCCTGGACGCCACATATAGCGCCGAACCGTGCGCCATAAGCGCATCGAAAGCGAGGCCGACGCTGTCGGCGCCGGCGCTAGACCAAGACATACCACCGTCGGTCGAACGGTGCAGCCCGTAGGTCTGGGTTTGCAGGTTCCACCCCGGCCCAGCGTACAGCACGGTGCGCACCCGAGCCAGTTCGCCCAAACCCATCGCCGCCGCCGACCGTGTCCAGTTGCCTCCGGCGACCCCCTCTCGACTCACGCCGGAGTCCGACCCGACGACCAGGGAGCCGGCGTGGATGTCCACGTCACGGGCCGTCATGTAATGCGTTGGGACGTACTCCACGCGCCAACTGTCGCCGAGATCGCGCGTCGACCACACGTGACCGCCGACGGCGTATATCGCACGCCCGATCTGGCGGAGCCGAGGTATCCCCGTGGGACTGCCGGCTAGCGGCTGCCACGTCGCTCCGCCGTCAGCAGATCGCAGCACCTCGCCTTCGTCGCGGCCAGCAAGGATGACCCCATCGGCCGCCAGGAGTGAGATGACAGAGTCACCGGTGACGACGGGGTCAGCCTGGATCCAGGTCGCTCCGTCGTCGGCAGAGCGATAGACACCCTCCCCTCTGACGGAGACCACGATCGACCGGCTTGTGGCTGTCATCGCCGCCACGGCGCGCCGCTCGCCCAGCGAGGCGGGCGTGGGGATGGCCTCCCACACGAGGGCGTGCGCGCGTGTGGCGAGGAGAAGGACTGCGGCTCCGATGGCGATACGGGTCGCGAGGCCGGTGTGCATGTCGCTCTAACGCCTCCCCACGATCAGGCGGCGGCCGGTATGCCTGTTCCCGACGCGAAGTCGCCATATGTACACGCCGCTGGACACGGGTTCTCCCGCGGCGTTGCGGCCGTCCCATCGCTCGATGTATCGCCCTGGCTCGCGTTGTCCCACGCGGATCGCCCGCACTGGCGAGCCGTCCATGGCAAAGATGCGTATAGACACGTCCGCTGCCTCGTGGAGTTCGTACGGGAGATTGGTCCGCGTCAGGAACGGATTGGGGTAGTTGGGGAGCGCGCGTGTCGCTGGCGGCGGCGGCTCCTCTGGTTCGTGGTCGTCTGTTCCGCCTTCCTGTGCCACGTCTTCCTCCGCTTCCTCCTCCACGTCCTCCGCGATGCCCCCTGGAGATGGCACGGGCGACCAAGCCGGTGAGTACGCGTTCGGCGATGCCTTCGGCAGCGGGCGTATATCCGTGCCGTCCGCCAACGCCAACGATATCCCTCTTCCCGGCCCCTGGAACGCGATCATCGACCCGTCTGGCGACCAGCTATGACCGTTGGCCCGGATGTGCGTTGGCAGCGGCAAGGCATGCTCGCCGTCAGGATCCACCGTGTGCAGGACGAAGACCGGGTCGCCATAGGGGTGCGTGTCAACATCCCGCTGCACGAGGAGCGGGCCGCCGATAGGAGACCACTGAGCCTGCCGTGCGCCCACGCCAGGAAAGGCCAGCAGCTCGCCCGTGTTGAGGGTGAGTATGCCCAGGTCATTCCAGTTATTGCGGGACCAATCGCTGAGGGACACAGCCATGCGTGACCCGTCCGGGGACCACGACGGGGCGGCGGCGATGGCGCCTTCGCTCGTCAGCGCGACCGCGGTCGAGGTGGCGAGGTCCACGGTGTACACCCGCCGGACATCGCCCACCCGCGACCCGTAGGCGATAGCCGTCCCATCCGGGGACCACGACGGGTAGGTCTCATCTCCTCGGTAGTCGGTCACCTGTTCCGGCGCGCCGTCGCGGCCCGTCGTCCAGATGTCGAACGTCCCACCCGCGTTGGATGAATACGCGATCCGCAGCCCGTCGGGAGACCAGCAGATGCCCCGCTTCTGCCCGCCGTCGTCCGTCACCTGACGCGTACCCCCGGTCGGAGGCGCAACTCGAATCTCTCCGTCCACGGAGTTGATGAAGGCAATCAGCGTGTCGCTCAGGCTGGGCGATGGACCGGGCGGCGCGAGACGGAACCGGCGGAACATGCGGAACACGGGCTCGATGAGGGTCCCGTCAGCGTCGACGGGCGCAACGTACACCGTGTGCCACGCTCCGGCGCGCAACCCCTCGACGCGAGCCGACGCTCCACGTGCCACGTGTACGCCGCCACCCATCCCCTGGGCGGGGAACGGCCTGTTGAGGGACCACTGCCAAGGGCCGTCGTAGTGCTTCGACTGGACGCGGATGTCCACATGCGTGCTGTCCGCAGGCAGGATCGCTCCAACGGCTGGCTCCTCCACGACGATTGATGGCAGAGGGCGAGGCGGTAAGGAAGGGGGCGGCCGCCACGACGGGTGCGCGGCGCGCGGCGGCCCGATCTCAGCGACCGACCCGGCGTCGGCGTCTACCACAAGAATGCGGCCCTGATCATCATAGACGACGTGCGACCCGTCCGGAGACCAGGCGAAGCGAGAGAACATGATCGTGTCGAGGGAGGTCCCGCCTAGCCGTAGCGACCCCCCGTCCGCGTCCATGATGTACAGCTGCGGTGGGAAGCTGGGATCCAGTGTCGGTGAGCCGGCCACCGTGCGAGATCCGTCCGGCGACATTGCCAGCGGAACCCTACCGACCCAGGGGGACGGAGGCACGAACCCCTGGACCGACACGCGCTGCTGCCGTGACGTTTCGATCCCCCCGTCACCAAAGCCCGTAAGGAGGGCGTACCGGATGAACCGCGCGTCTGGCTCCCACAGGGGCGAGGAGACAGCGAGGCGCTCGGGGAAATGAGCGGGTGGCACGTGGGCGAGAAGGAAATCGTTCGCCCCGTCCTCATCCACCACGTGTATGCCGTGCGCGCTCGTCGGGTAGCTGCGGCGCGGCCCGGTGTGGTAGGCGATCCGCGTGCCGTCCGGCGACCAGTCGAACCCGGACACACCCACGGGCGGCAGCGGGGTGATCGCGCCCGCGCCCGGATCGGCAACCCGTAGCGACCCGCCCCTTCCAATATAGGCAATACTGACGCCGCGTGGGTTCCAGCGCGGGTGAGCCGCGGATTCGCCGAACGTCACCTGCTGAAGGTTGGACCCGTCGGGGTCCACGAGGTAGATGTCCGCCGTGCCAGACCTGTCCGACACGAACGTGATCACCTGTCCTCCTGGCGACCAGACGGGCTCGGTGTCGTTCGCCGGGTGGTCGACAACGACGAAGCGGTTGGAGCCGTCGGCGTGCATCGTGGCTACGTCGGACGTGCCGTCGGGGAGTGTGATGGCGTACGCGATGCCAGGCCCTTCCAGCGGCAACCCCGGAGCTTCGATGACGCCAACGCCCAGGAGCGGGGGCGCGGCTACGGAGGCGGCGCCGGGCCCCTCTGACGCCTTGACCCAAGCGGCGCCGATGGTTGCCATCAGCAGCAATAGGCCGAACGCTGCACGCGCGTGATGCCTCAAGCGGCGCCCCTACATGGCGTGATGGATATGGCGGAGACCGGTCACCACCGTGAGGCTAGCGCCGTACGACACGCGGCGCAAATCATATGGGATTGTCCGACGCGCGCCGTGCCGCCGTGCCGCCGTGGGTCGGGCGCGCTTCTCAGCAGAATGCTGGTGTTGCGCACCTGGCCACACCGACCGCACAGAACGGGTGGCGTTGGGTTGGGCAGCCGCGTCAACGTCGCGCGACGGTCATTCTACGGGCGCGTTGGCGCGAACCCGCCAGAAGTCGCCACACGTACACGCCACTTGCCACGGGTTCGCCGGCGGCGTTGCGCCCATCCCACGCTTCAGCGTATCGGCCTGGCTCACGGCGGCCCACGACCATGGTCCGCACGAGCGCCCCATCTGTCGCGAAGATGGCGATGGACACGTCGGCTGCTTCGTGGAGTTCGTAAGGGAGGGTGGTAGCGCCCGCGAACGGGTTAGGGTAGTTCGGGAGCGCCCGCGTCGCTGACGGCGGCTCCTGGATGTCAACTTGTGGGGATGGCACGGGCGACCACGCAGGTTGGCGGGCGCCCTCGGCGGCGCCCCGAAGCGGCCGCCTGTCCGTGCCGTCGGCGAGCGCCAGTAGATGCCGCCCCGAGGATCCTCGATGGCGATCATGGATCCGTCCGGCGACCAGGCAAGTCCGGTTGCGTCGATCTGCGTGGGCAGTGGGAGCGCGTGTCTGCCGTCGAGGTCGACCGTGTGGAGAGCGTACCTGGGGAAGTCGTAGGGACGCGGGCTCACGTTGCGCACTATGAGCAGCGGGCCGCCCAACGGCGACCAGCGCACAAGTCTCGACCGCACGTCAGGGAGGGTCGTCAGCTCTAGGCTGCCTGGCGCCACGATCCCGACGCCTGTGCCGTCCGCAAGGGCGAACGCTACTCGAGATCCGTCCGGTGACCACGACGGGGTGTAGCCCATGTCCCAGGTCGTCGTTAACGCGGCCATGGCCGAGCCGTCCAAGGCCACGACGTAGACATTCCTCCTGTAATCGTCCTCCAACGTGAACGCGAGGCGCGTGCCATCTGGCGACCACGCAGGATCGACCTCATTGGAGGGATGCCGCGTGACGCGCGCGCGTCCTCCGCCGTCGCTGTCGATAGTCCACAGATCGAACGTGCCACTCATGCTGGACGCGTAGGCGAGTCGCGTTCCATCCGGCGACCAACTGACCCCGCGCTTCTCTGCGCCGTCCGTCGTGACGCGGCGTCGAACCGGATCGTCGGGAGCGGTCACGTATATCTCGCCGTCCTCGGCGTCGACGTAGGCGATGAGGGTATTCGCCAACGCGCTGGTGGGTTCGGACGCCGCAACGCGGAACGTCCGAGACACCGGGAAGACGGGTTCGAGCAGCGCTCCTGTACCGTCAACGGGCGCGATGTGCGCCGTGTACCAGGCACCGGGACGTAGCCCACCGATCCGCGCCACCGTGCCGCCTGCCACTTGATGGCCGCCTCCTTGACCCCCAGAGCCGAACGCCGCGTCTAGCGACCACTGCCAAGGGCCGTCGTAATACTTGGCGCGAATGCGCAGTTCGACGGTCGTCGTGTCAGACGAGAGATCCTCGCCAACGTCAGGGCTCTCAATGGCGAGCACGGGCAGCGGCTCGGGCAGCAGGGAAGGCGGCGGCCGCCACGAGGGGTGGGATCCATCTCTGCGAACGACTTCCGACGTCGCGCCGGAGGCGCCGTCGAGGACGAAGATCCCGCCCCTCTCCGAGTAGACCACGGCGGCGCCATCCGCAGTCCAGTCGTAACGACTGCTGCCCCAGATGCCGAATGGCGTGGCTTCGCCAGTCGCCATGTCGAGCAGGCGCACCACGCTCTGAAAGCCTGGCGCGAACGAGGGAATCGCGTAGATCAGGCGGGAGCCGTCTGGAGCCATCGACAGTGGCACGGCGTTCGACAGGTTCTGTTGAAGGTCGGCGCCCTGGACAGACATCCTGTATCCACGACCTACATGGCCCGGATCGGCGAAACCAAGCAGCTCACCATGGAGGATGACCCGCATGTCTGGCTCCCAGACTGGAGTAGTCAGGGACCTGGACTCGGGATAGCCCAGCTCCTTCGTGCGCAGCAGCTCGGCTGTGTGCGCCCCGCCCTCATCGACGATCCGTATGGCGCCAGCGCTGAATTCGCGGCCGCTGGACACGTCGACCGTGTACGCCACCCGGGTACCGTCTGGTGACCACGCGAATCCACGGGCGCTCACGGCCAATTGGCGCACGCCGCCTGTGGCGACGTCCACGACGCGCAACGCCTCGCCGTGTGCGCGATAGAGGATTCCCTGACCTCGCGGATTCCAGCGAGGGCGCCAGACCGACTCGCCAAATGTCACCTGCCGAAGATTCGACCCGTCGGGATCAACGAGGTATATCTCAGGCGTGCCGGACCTGTCGGACACGAACGCGATTACCGTGCCTCCCGGCGACCAGACCGGCTCGGTGTCGGTTGCCGGGTGGTCGACGACGATGAAGCGATTGGAGCCGTCGACGCGTATCGTGGCAATGTCCGTCGTACCGTCGCGTTCCGCGATTGCGTACGCGATCCCAGGCCCTTCAAGCGGCTGCCCCGGCACGAAGCCGATACCGAGGCGGGCGGGAGGGTCCGACCCGGGAACGCCTGCCGGGGCCTGCTCGGAGTTGGGTGGCGCGCCAATGGGTGGCGACAGATCGTCGCCGGGCCACGCCACGCCCACGCACGCCATCGCCAGACACAGCGCCGCGCGCGCCCAGTTGGCCAAGGGAGCCGCTCCTACATAGTGGGTGTGGCAGATTTCGTTCGCCACGATGAGGCTAACGTGGGCGGGAACGCCGCGCAAATCAGGTCGGACTAGCGTGCGAGGCGACTCGCTCATCCCACACGAATGGGAGTTCCGTGCCGAGCCCACGTCACTGCCGCGGGTCGGCGCCCGACTGACGAGCGAACCTAGTCGCGTAAGCGTCGTAGCGCGCGGATGATCGCGGCGTTGTCGAGGTCGCCGTCGCCCGCCTCGATGAGGCCGTCCAGGAGTGCCGCGTGCGTCTCCGAAAGAGGCATGCGCTGACCCGACGCCCTCGCCGAATCGAGGATCAGACGCACGTCCTTCCGGTGCAGTCTCACGCGGGAATCGGGCGCGAAGTCGCCCCGGACCATGCGGTCGCCCTTGCTGTCCATCGCGCCGGAGTAGCCCGGCGTCACGCGGGCGAGCTCGAGGAAAGCGGCGAGGTCAAGACCAACGCTCTCGGCAAACGCCATCGCCTCCGCCAGCACGGCGCGGTTGAGTCCGATGAGGACGTTCGTCGCAAGCTTCGCCTTGGCCCCGCTGCCCGGTGGACCGACGTGTGCGATGGCGGAGGAAAGCGTCCGTAGAAGATCGCAGCAGGCAGCAACGGCCCCGGCGTCGCCGCCCACCATCAGAACCGCGGCGTCGTCCCTCAGTTGCTGACTGGAGCCCGAAATGGTCGCGTCGATGAGATGAACGCCACACGCCGCCAGACGCTCCGCGAGGGCCTCTGTCTCGGCAGGCGATCCGGTGGTCGTGTCGATGATGTGCGCGGGCGGCACGCGCGCGGACAGGATGCCAGCGTCTCCCTCGACGACATCGCGCACCGAGTCGCTGTCGAAGAGTGAGAGCACGACGACGGGCGCGCGCGAACCCACGTCGGCGGCCGACGACGCGACAGAGCCACCGAGCTCCCGCAGAGCGTCGCACCGCGCAGGCTCGATGTCGTACCCGACGACGACGTAGCCTGCGGCCGCCATCCTCTCGGCGAGGACGATCCCCACGAGCCCCACCCCTACAAGCCCGACAATCCGTCTCGAGGCGTCTGTCACGGGGTTGAGTCCTGACCAGCGGCAGGGGGACGATCTCGGCGCGTCAACGTCCCGCCGACACTATCCCGGCGTGTCGCCGTGAGTCAATCGCGCGGTTGACGCGACCGGCGCGCGTCGCCACACTCAGGCCCACGGCAGAGGAGATGACATGGGCACGGAAGCGATTGAGGGCGGGCGCCTTTGCGGCCGAGTGCGGTACGCGGTGCGGGAAGCGCCTCGCAGCCAGGGAACGTGCTATTCCGAGAACTGTCGACGCGCGGGAGGGCTCCCTCGGTCGCGTGGATATCTGTGAGTCGCGGCGCGGTGGACTTCACGGCCGAGGAGCCGGCGCGGTACATCTACGAGCGCGAGGAGGCCAGGACGGTTGCGCGCGCCTTCTGCGGACAGTGCGGATCACGGTTGACGTACGATGCAGGCAGCGGCCATCACGAGAGCATCGAGGTCACAACCGCCAGCCTCGACGATCCAGAGGCGTTTCCGCCTGAGAACGAGTCGTGGATCGAGGAGAAGCTGTCGTGGGTCAAGCAGTGACGTCTGCCCGGGTGCGCCGGTGAGCAACTCCCCGTTCGTACCTGGCCTGCGCCTCAGTCAAGCGTTGTACGAGGACGCCGTCCGCCCCGTGTTGGCGGCAGACTTCCCGCGACTGTCGTACGCAGCCGCTCTCATCGGGCCTGGCTCCGAGACGCTTGGTTACGACACCGAGCAGTCCACCGACCACGATTGGGGTCCACGCCTTCAGCTGTTCCTCGCCGACGACGACGTGATGACGGTGGGGCCGAGTGTTCTCGATGCTGTCCGGGCAGCCCTCCCTCATGCCGTCATGGGGTACGCGACGGACATGGCGCGCGCGAACGCGTCTGAGAACAACGACTACGCCTGTGTGACGCTCCAGAACGCCGGCGACTACTTCGCGTCGGTCCTCGGCGTGGATCCGCGCAATCGGTTGGGCGTCATGGACTGGCTCACGTGCTCCGAGCAGAACTTGCGCGCGCTGACGGCGGGGGCGGTGTTCCACGATGGCGTTGGAGAACTCACACGAATCCGCGCCGCTTTGGCCCATTACCCACACGACATCTGGCTCTACGTCCTCGCAGCCCAATGGCGACGGATCGCGCAGGAGGAGGCGTTCGTGGGCCGCTGCGCCCAGGTGGGCGACGACCTCGGGTCGCGCCTAGTGACTGGCCGGCTCGTGCGCGACGTCATGCGCCTCTGCTTGCTGATGGAACGCGTATATCCACCCTATATCAAGTGGCTCGGGACGGCGTTTGGCGAGTTGGCGTGCGCCGCTCAGATGCGCCCTCTGCTGGAGAACGCTCTCGCGGCGGACACGTACGCCGGCCGCGAGAGCGCCCTATGCGCCGCGTACGAAGTCGCGGCGGGCATGCACAACGGTCTCGGCGTCACCGACCCGCTGCCCGAAGGGGTGATGCCCTACCACGGCCGCCCCTTCCTCGTGATTTCGGCCGACAGGTTCGCGGACGCTCTCCGGGACGCTATCTCCGACCCCGCGGTCATCGCCCTCCCCGACCACCTTGGCGCGGTGGATCAGTTCGCCGACTCGACGGACGCGCTGGGGATGCCGCGCGCGTTCCGTGGCGCATACGAACCTGACGACGGGTAGACAGCATCAGTCCTTCTCGTCGCCGTTCGCGTCGACGTCGTCAGACTCGCAGACGTCGGTCTCCACGTGGAGCGTGACCTGCCGGCGTCGTCCCGCGAGCTTCTGGAGTTCGGCGGCGACCTTGCCGATGTCTTCCGGCGTCGTCTCCGAACTCGCCAACTGGGCGGCGAGCTCCGCCAGGCGGTCGGCCCCTTGTTCGGGTTCTCCGTCGCTCTTCACCGTGTGCACGGTCTTCCACGCCGCGCGCATCTCCTTGGGCATCACCTCGCGCGCTAGCATCCCGACGTCGGCTGGGTCCGCCTCCGGCCCCAGGTTCGGGCGGAAGTTCAGCACGAAGGGGTTCGAGCTTGACGTCCTTTCCTCCTCCTCTTCCTCGTCGGGACGCACTCGGTCCGTGCTGGGCTCTATGAACGCGGCGAGCTGCTCATGGGCGATGGACATCCCCGCCCATGAGGAGCCGTCCGGTAGTTCGGCAAACATGCCAGCTGGGATTGCTTCGAGTTCCTCGAGGCGGCGCACCGTCCTATTGAACTGCTGCACGATCCTGGGGCCGGCCTCCCCTTTCGCGTCGGGTTCCTCGCCCAGCCGGTTCGCGGGCAACTCCGGCCGTCGCGCGGTCTCCTTCAGCATCCGGTAGTGACTGGCGATCTCACGGTCCCGGGCATCGCTATCCATCGTCGTTCTCCTTCCATCGCGTGAGCATTGTGTGCAGGCGCAACTTGGCTTCGCGAACACGCCACTTCACCGTCGGCAGCGACACACCCAGCGCGGTTGCGATCCGTCGCTGAGGCACGCCGTGCCAATACTGCATCCGCAGCGGTTCGGCCAGCTCCGCGGGGAGACGTCGCATCGCGTCGTGCAAGGCGGCGTGGTCCTCGCTTCTCGCCAGAACCTCGTCTGGCGTCCGCACTACGGTGAGGTTGGTGTGGTAGCGGAGCTCGTCCGCTGCCGCCGACGCCCGCCGGTCGCGCTTCGCCAAGTCGAGGGCGCGGCGCCGGGTGACCGTGCGCAGCCACGCCGCGAAGTGCTCCGGCCGCCTGAGCGTGCGGACGCCCAGACGCGCCATGAGAAGCACATCCTGCGCGACATCGTCCGCCAGCGGGTAACCCACCGTCGCGGCCGCGATGGCTCGCGCGACGGGACCAAACCGTTCGGCGAGCTCCTCGAAGGCGTCGCCGTCCCCGTCCATCGCGCGTCGCGCGACGGCGGCGTCGGTCAGCCCCTGGAACTCCGATGCGTACACGTGGTCGCTCCTTGCCTACCTAGTGGGCTGGTCGGCGGCGAGGGATAGGGAAATCTGACGGGCCGGGCGGCAGGCCGCCCTGTTACAGGCCGAGCGCGCCCGGCAGGTCGCTCAACGACGGGAGAAGGCCGTCGCTGGGGTGGCGTGCGAGTTGTCCTTCGGTGTGCGATCCGTTCGTGACGCCGAGGGTGAGCCCGCATGCGGCGTTGCGTCCCGCTTCGAGGTCGGCTGGGGTGTCGCCGACCTTCACCGCGTGGCGCGCATCGCCGACGTCGAGGAGGCGCATCGCGCGGAGGATCATGTCGGGCGCGGGTCTGCCGCGTGGCACATCCTCGCTGCACACCGACGCTTGGACGACGCCTTCGGGCGGCCCCACACGGTGGTCGTCCAGGCCTTCGTCCCACCCGAGACGCGCCAGAATCGTGTCCGTGACGGCGCGATGGAACCCCGTCGTGAGCGCGATGGCTACGCCCGCTTCGCGCAGCCGGGCGAGGCAATCGACACAGCCCTCTGTCGGGGCGACGGGATGCGTCTCGAACGTCGCGACAAGGGCCGCGCGGAACGCATCGTGCGACGCATCGGCGAGGCGCGCGACCTCGGCGCTGTCGCTGACGCCGTGGAGACGCCACAGCTCGCGGAACACGCGCTTCTTGCTGAGGCCGCGTCGCGCGTGGATGGCGTCCGGGTCGACGCCCAGACCCGTGGCGCCCGCCGCCGTCAGAAAGGCCGCCTCGACCGCGCCGTCGTCGCGCACGGTCGTGCCAGCCATATCGAACACGACGAGTCGGTAGGTGGTCAACGGCGCCTCGGCGAGGCGCGGCCCACGCGCGGGCGTGGGCCGCGGGAACGGTTAGGGTGTCTCTGAGTCGGTGGCGGCAGGAGCGGCGCCGGTGAGATCCTGCAAGAGGATGTTCTCGGCGTCAGAGGGACCGGTGTGCTCGTCCAAGTTGAGCGCGATGGCCTCCGTGCCGGTCGCCTCAATCTCGAGCAGGCGCACCGTGGTTTCCTGCCCGCGAATGATCGTGTAGTAGTTGTTGCGGCGCGGCTGGTCAGCCGTCGCGCGCTGCTCCGGCTGGTAGTTGCTCTCTGGCGGCAGCCCCTTGCTGTCGAGCATGGTGTAGATGATGAAGCGAATCTGGTCTGCCTCAACCGGGTTGAAGCGGAACGTCGTCACGGGTCCAGCGGGCGCCGACTGCCTACCCGGCACAACAACCTTCCCCTGATCTATACGAGCGACCGTCTTCCATGGCGAGAAGTCGTCGCGCGCATCGTACGCTTGCAGTTCCGCTCCCTTGTATCCGCCAAACGGCTGGTCTTCCGTGTGCAGGGCCGTAACCACGACGCGGTTTATCACCGACGGCTCAGCGAATTTCACGTTTACCCAGGCGCTGCCCTGCGCGATGCGATTCTCGACGCCGCCAGTGCGCTGGCCGCCCCGTTCCCGCCGCTCGGTGCGCGTGAAGCTGTATTCCCACCCCTCACCCTCTTCCCACGCAGCGCCATCGCTGATGCCGTTGATGAGGCTGTCGGCAGACCTCTCGCCGTCCTGCCCGGACGATGTTATGTCCGCCCCATAGTCGTACAGGGCATAGTTCAGGAACTCCTTGTTCCCGCCGACGGACGCGCACCCGCTCAGATACGCGGCCGCTAGGCATAGGGCTCCGTAGCCTAGCCACGCGGGCAGTCGATGACCCCGTTCTTTCATGTCCTACGCTCCTATTCTCTCTCCCGCTCCGATGGCGGGCTCGGTCATGTCTCCATAGATAAGATAGCACGCGGGGCGCCCAACGGAACCAGGCGCCATGCGGCCGCAACACTACGTTCGGCGGGGCGTGCGCATGGCATGCCCGTTGTCTACAGTCGACGTCACGCGAGTCGGATGGGCATAGACCGGACCCGCACGCCCACTGCGTCGAACACCGCGTTGGCTATAGCCGGGGCGACCGCGACGATAGGCGTTTCGCCTGCGCCAGCCGATGGCAAGTCAGGCCGATTCAGCAGGCTGATGGACATCGGCGGGACGTCCGCGAATCGCGGCACGCGGTACTGGTGCAGCGACGCGTTGAGAATGCGGCCGCCCTCGAACGCCATCGCCTCGGTCAACGCGCCGCCCAGGCCCATGATGATGCAGCCGCGCACCTGCGCGTCCAGGTTCTCTGGATCCTGAATCGCCCCGCACTCGAACGTCTGCCAAATGTGCCGCACGTCGATGGAGCCGCGCGCAACGTCGACGGCTACTTCCACGCACGCGGCGGCGTACGATGCCTTCTCCGTGCCACAGGCGATGCCCATGCCAACGCCCGGCGTGCGTGGCCTGTCCGCGAAGCCCGCGCGCGCGGCGGCGTCTTCCAGGACGGCCCGCAGGCGCGGGTTCGTTAGTCGCGCGAGCCTGAACGCCAATGGATCTGCGCCCGCGGCGTGCGCGAGTTCGTCCATGAGCGACTCGCGCGCGAAGACGTTAGCCGTGGACCCCAGCGCTCGGTAGGAGCCTTCACGTAGCGGGCCGTCCGCGTCGAGGCTGCGCGTCGTGATGTTCGGAACGTCGTAGGGCGTGTCGAGCGCGGAGCCGCCCGCGTTGATCGTAGCGAAGTCCCAGGCGGTCAGAACGCCTTCCGCGTCGAGGCCACCCTTGCCCCTGATGGCCGCGGCGGGCCGGAAGTACGCCCACGTGAACTCCTCCTGGCGCGTCCACCTAAGCGACACGGGCGCGCCAGCCGCCTTCGCCAGACGTGCCGCCTCGACCGCCGTTTCCCCCGAGTGCTTGCCGCCGAAGCCGCCGCCGGTGTCGGGGACGACCACGCGCGCCCGCTCGCCTGGCAGGTCGAACGCCTCCATCAGGTGGCTCTGGACGCGCGTCGGCACTTGCGATCCAGTCCAGACAGTGACCCCACCATCAGCCCATTCGGCAACGGCAGCGCGAGGCTCCATCGGCACGTGCTGGATGTATGCGACTTCGTAGTCCGCCTCGACGACATGCGACGCGTCTGCTAGCGCCCGGTCGACCGAGCCCTCCGACGAGCCGCGCGACCTGCGACCCTCGGAGGCGCGCGCCGTGTCCCTGAGGTGGGCGAACAGGTCGGCGCTGCCCACGTGGGGCTCACTCGTCCATGTCGCCGACTCCGCGAGCGCCTCAACACCCTTGCGCGCGGCATGCGACGTCGGCGCGACGCACCCGACGAAGTCACCGTCGGTGACAACGCGCACGCCGTTGATCGCGTCCGCGCCCGCCGGATCGAATTGCTCTAGACGCGACTCGTAACGAGGGGCGCGCAGGACGGCCCCGTACAGCATGTTGGGTCGGGAGATGTCGCTCGGGTACCTATGGGCGCCCGTGACCAGATCGCGGATAGCCGGTCGGGGCCCGGTTCTGCCGAGGACTTCCCATTGCTCGACCGACGTCACGGCTCCGCCGTCATCCGGTCGCGCGCGGAACGCGGCGGCAATGCTCTCATCGGACGCCAGTTCGCCGTACGACGCTCGCCTTCCGCTGGCCGCGTGCGTCGCGTGGCCATCTGCCAGGGAGACGTCGCTGGCCTCGACCTCCCAGCGGCGCGCGGCGCCCTCCCGCAGCAGGCGTCGCGCCGTCGCGCAAGCGCGGCGGACATCCGGGATGTTGCTCGGGGTCGTGCGGCTGCCGAACGTCCCGCCGTCGTCGGGGGTCAGCGCGGTGTCGCCCATGATGACGCGCACGCTGTCCATTGGCGCGCGGAGTTCCTCTGCCGCCGCCATCGTGAACTGCTTGCGGGCTCCCTGCCCGACCTCGACCTTGCCGGTCATCACCGTGATGCGGCCGTCCTCGGCGATATGCAGGCGGGCGGCCACCGAGCCCTCTGGCGCCGTGGCGTCCGTTGGCGCTCCGTCGGCGGCTTCGGCGTAGGTCGTCACGAGCAACCCGGCGCCCAGTAGTTGCAGGAACGAACGCCTACTCATTCCGTTCCCGGCATCGCGAACGGCAGCCAGGTCGTCTTGCGTTGAGAGAGCGTTGCTCATGCGCCGCCTCCCCTCGCGGCGCGGTGAATGGCGTCGATGATCTTCGGATAGCCCCCGCACCGGCAGATGTTGCCGTTCATCGCGAGGGTGATTTCCGCGTCCGTTGGGTCGGGGTTCCGCGCTAGCAGTGACGTGGCGGTCAGTATCATGCCTGGTGTGCAGTATCCGCACTGTATCGCCTGCTCGTCGACGAATGCTTGCTGCACGGGCGTTAGCGCGTCGCCCTGCGCGAGACCCTCGATCGTCGTGATTTCCTTGCCGGCCACGGCGTCTACGCGGGTCATGCAGGACATCGCCGACCGGCCATCCACGAGTACCGTGCAGGCGCGGCACGCCCCCTCGCCACAGCCATACTTGGGTCCAGTGAGTCCGAGATCCTCGCGCAGGACGTCCAGCAGCGGGCGATCCGGCTCCGTCCGCACGGTTTCTTCACGGCCGTTGACGACCAGATCGATGGTCGCGGACATGCCTTCTCCTTTTGCTCGCCGATTGCTCGCCGCGGCGTCCAGGCGCCGTCCCCCGTGATCCAGTCCACGCGCATTGTAATGGCGTGCGCGTGGGACGCAAACCGCAAGCGCGCTGCGGTGGTCTTGGGCGCCTCGTGTGAATCGCGTAACATGGCGGCAACCACACCGCCCAACACGCCGCGAAGGTCGCGGAAAGGGAGTCGCTCGCAATGTCAGCGGAACAGTCAGCGTCCAGCAAGCGCGTCATGGGCGTGGGCAGCAATGTTGTCGACGTCATCCATCGCGTGAACCAGATCGCCGGCCCTGAGTCGAAGACCTACATCGTGCCGGACGAGACGGGCAGCGTCGTCAAGGAAGTCATCGGCGGTGTCACGCTGAACCACCTGTCGTGGGCGCAGCTTCTCGGCGTGCCGACCGGGCTGTTTGGGTACCAGGGCGACGACCGGTACGGCATCATGATCCGCGCGACGATGGATAGGCACGGCATCAGCCGCCAGCATGTGATCGCGCTAGACAACACGGCGACTGGGTTCTCCGTGATCGACGTAGACCCGCAGGGCGAGCGCGCTATCTACATGTCCCGCGGGCCGTCCGCCACAACCACCGCCGCCCATGTCCGGGACGACTTCGCCGAAGCGATACGCGCTGCCGCCATCGTCTCCACGGAGATATCGCAGCTGGAGTTGGACACGGTGTGCGAGGTATTGGACACGGCTAGGAAGGCTGGCGTCCCAACGGTACTCGACGTGGATGTGCCGCCGGACTTCTGCGTCGACATCGCCAAGCTGGGCACGCGCCAGCGACTCGACGATGCCCTCGCGCTGGCCGACATCATCAAGCCCGCGAAGTCCGCCGCGTCTCAACTGACGGACGCCGCGACCCCGGAAGCGCAGGCGGAGGCGCTCATGCAGCGTTACGGGGCGCGCCTCGTCGCCATCACCGACGGCGGCGCGGGCAGCGTCGCGACGGACGGACGCGACACGCTACGCGCCCCAGCGCATAGCATTGATGTCGTGGACACGACCGGCGCGGGCGACGCCTTCCTCGGGGGTCTCATAGCGGGCGTCTACCACGACTGCGGCCTCGAACAGACCGTGAAGGTCGCGAACGCATGCGCGGCGGCGTGCTGCACGATTGTCGGGGCGTTCCCCGTCCTGGGCCAGAGCCGCGACGACGCGCTGCGTCTGTTCGGCGGCGAGTTCCCGTTCGACATGCCCGCCGAGCCCGCGCCGCCAGTGGACACATCGCGGCACGTGGGCATGCAGGTCATCCGTCAGGAAATCGCCGCGTTGCAGGTCGTCGCGGAACTCCTTGATCCGCACGCGATGGACGCCGCCGCGGCGCTCATCGCAGAGGCCCAGGACGCTGGCGGGCGCACGCACGTGTCCGGCGTCGGCAAGTGTCGCCACATTGGACACAAGATCGCCGCCACCCTCCGGAGCACCGGGACCGTCGCGTACTTCCTCGACCCGCTGGACGCCACGCACGGCGACTCTGGGCAGGTGTGCGCTGGCGATGTCGTGATCGGCATCTCGAACTCCGGCGGCACGCGCGAGCTGCTGGACACGCTGGCCACGGTCAAGCGCAACGGCGCCAAGGTCATCGGCGTCACGGGCGGGCGCGACTCGGAATTGGCGCGCCTGAGCGACGTCCTGTTACACGTTCCCGTCGAAGGTGAGGCGGACCCCTTGGGTCTAGCGCCCACATCCAGCACCACGTGCCAACTGGCCGTGGGTGACGCGCTCGCCGTCATGCTCGCCAACGCGCGCGGCTTTACAGCGGACGACTTCGGCAAGTACCACCCTGGCGGCTCACTTGGGGCGCGTGTCACCTAGGCGCTGTCGGGCACGCGGCCGCGCTGGCTACGTGCGTCGGCGGTCCATCACCGCCGGATTGGCGACGAACTCGGGCGTCCCGCCGCGACACACGGCGAGCACGTCCGTGGCGAGTCTCTTGGACAGGGATGCGCGGGTAGCGTCCGAATACGCCGCCGTGTGCGGCGTGAGCGTTACGTTGTCCATTCCGCACAACGGATGGTCCGCGCGGATGGGCTCTGCTTCAAAGACATCTAGCCCGGCCCCGGCGATCTCCCCGGCCCCCAACGCCGCGATGAGGTCGGGTTCGTTGACGACAGGCCCGCGGCCAGTGTTGACAAAGTAGGCCGTCGGCTTCATCGCGGCGAAGAACGCCGCGTCCAGCATCCCACGCGTCGCGTCGTTCAGCGGCAGGTGGCACGAGATGTAGTCGGATTCCGCGGTCAGGCTGTCGAGCGAGACCGACTCGACGCCCGCCGCCTCGAACGCCGCCGAGTCGGCGAAGGGGTCGTAGGCGATGACGCGCATGCCCAACGCCTTGCCGCGAACCGCCATCGCCTGAGCGATGTTGCCGAACGCGACGAGTCCGAGCGTCTCGCCGTTGATGGCGCCCATGGGGGCAAGGAACGAGCGCGTGTCTCCCCACCGCCCCTCCTTCACGGCGCGGTCCTGCCGTGTGAACTTCTTGGCTCCGGCGAGCATGTGCGTTAGGGCGTGGTTGGCGACCTCCTCGATGCAGAAGTCGGGGAAGTGTCCCACCATGACGCCGTGCTTGGTCGCGGCGTCCAGGTCGACGGTGTCGACGCCGACGCCGTAGCGGATCACCATCTTCAGCTGCGGGGCGGCGGCGAAGACCGCGTCGGTGAACGGCTCACTCCCACACAGCGCGACGTCGGCGTCGCGGACGGCTTCGGCGACAGCATCGGGCGTGCGGCATTTCCCCGCGAGGCGGAACTCCACGTCGTCCACATCGAGGACAGTGCGCTCGATGGGCATCCCGGCGTCCGGGCCGGCGGCGGTGTGCACGGCGATCTTCTTCATACGGTCAGTTTCCCCCTGGGCTGGCGCGCAACGGCCGCCAGTATACCATCGGTTCGTCGCTCGAGACGGCTTCGCGCGACATGTGGCGTGAGAACCGTCGATGAACGCGCGCGGCCTCTCGTGCTATGTTCCCGTTGGCAGTCGCCTACGCACGGCAAGCATGGGAGGAATACCGTGGCGGACACACCCAAACTTCGTGTCGGCATCTTGGGCGCCGGATGGGCAGGCGAGGGGCACGCCTTCGGGTTCCGCGCGTGCCCGCGGACGGAGATCGTTGCCGTCGCCAACCGTACGAGAGCCACCGCGGAGAAGCTGGCCGAGCGGTTCGACATCCCAAACGTGGTGGACGACTACCAAGCGGTGCTAGACCTCGGCGTGGACATCATCGGCGTCACGACGCCAGGCCACACGCATCACGAGATGACGATGGCGGCGCTCGACGCTGGCGCGCACGTCCTGTGCGAGAAGCCGATGGCAATGAACGCCCGAGAGGCGCAGGACATGACCCGCCTTGCCGACGAGAAGGGACTCATCGGAGCCATCGCCTTCACGTGGCGGTACCCGCCGACGTTCCGCCACGCGCGGGAACTCATCGACACGGGGCACATAGGCCATGTCCGCGAGATCAACCAGCACACGATGTGGGCGTCACGCCCCGTGACGGTGGACGGCTGGATGTCGCGTCTGGAGCACGGCGGCGGCGTGCTGTATCAGGCGGCGTCGCACGAGATCGACCGCGTGCGCACGCTCCTGGGTCGGGAGATCACCCGCGTGTGCGGCAAGCCGAAGTTCACGACGAAGCGCGCCGTCGTGCTGGACGAGCCCCTGTACTTCCGCGAACAGATGGGTTGGCGGCCAGAGGAACCCCTCGAGAACTACGAGACCGTCGACGTCACCGCGGACACGGGCTACTCATTTATCGTCGAGTTCCCCGACGAGGTCACGGGCGTGTTCCGCGCTGGCGCGGGGCAGGGAAACGGCATCGGGCGAGTAGTAGAGCTGTATGGCACGGAGGGCACGCTCATCCTGTCCGACGGCGGGTTGGAGCACTCGCCGTACGGCAAGCGCGAGTTCAAGCAGGTCGAGATACCCGAGCGCCACGGGAAATCGCTCAGCGGCGAGGACAACGTCCTGAACCGGCTGTGGAGCGAACTCATCGCCGACTTCGTCGACCGCATCGACGGCGGCGACGCGGAGATCGCGTCCTTCTGGGACGGCATGAAGGGGCAGCAGGTCATCGACGCGGTGAGACAGTCCGACGTCGAGGGGCGGTGGATCGACATCCCGTAGACCCCGGCGGAGAGGAAGAGGGCAGATGCTGACGCTAGGCGCGGAAGTCGCACGGATGTCCGCCACGTCCCTGGCATCCTGGTCCGGCCAGATCTCCTTCGACGAAGGGACGCTCGAGCGCGCCGCCACTCCGTCCGACCTCGGCCTGCCCGCGGACTGGTCGGAGTACGGCTACCTAGTGCTCGAGCTGCGCGCCTCGTTCTCGCAGTGGTTTGAGTTGCGCGTGCACGTCGCCGACGAGACACGCAGACTGCGGTTCCACCCCTGGCAGGGCGTGTGGGTTCGCGCCGCCGTGCCGCTGGACGCGCTGCGCCATCCCGCGAGGTCTGGGCACGATATGGCCTCCATGGGGAACCGTTCGCGCGACACGTACTGGTACGGCCATATCGGCGGCCACGGCCCCATTGGCGTCGTGGATCGCGTGAGCGTGAGCATCCCCGAGCCGATCGGCGCCCCGACGCTGGAGATCCGTTCCATCGCGCTTGCCATCGAGGATCCGGGTGACGCGCCGCTGGACGCCGGCCCGTTCGTGGGCGAGTACGGGCAGTGGACACCGTCGAGGTGCGACCGCCACATCACAAGCATCGACGAGTTGCGGGCGAAGTGGCATCGCGAGGACGCCACCCTCCAACCCGACGACTTCACCGTGTCGCGGTACGGCGGCTGCCTCAGTCGACAGAGCGAGGCTACGGGGTTCTTCCGCGTCGAGCAGGTCGACGGTCGCTGGTGGTTCGTGGACCCAGACGGCTGCCTGTTCTTCTCCACGGGCGTCGACTGCGTGACGCCGTGGATGAGCACGCGCGTGACAGGGCGTGAGCAGGTGTTCGCCGCGCTGCCGCCGGACGACGCGCGTCCGCCACGTCGCTGGACTGGTGAGTCGGCGGGCGCCTCCCACTACGCGTGGAACGTGGAACGTAGGCACGGCGACGAGTGGAAGTCGGCGTGGATGGACATGGCGATCCGGCGCATGGACGCCTGGGGCCTCAACACCATCGCCAACTGGTCCGACAGCGACCTGTTCGACCTGGGTCGCAAGGCGTACGTCGTGACGACTTCGGGGTGGGGCATCGGGCAGGCGCCGATGGGCTTCGTGGACGTGTACGCCGACGATTTCGAGGCGTCCGTGGACGCGGCGGCGGAACGTCAGTGCGCGCCGCGCAAGGACGACCCCTGGATGCTGGGGTACTTCGTCGGCAACGAGCCGCCCTGGCCAGGCCGCGAAGCGCAGCTCGCGGAGATGATCCTGAACGGCGACGGCACGCCCATGCGCCGGGAGCTCCAAGCGCATCTCTCGGACGACGACACGCCGGGCCGCCGTCGCGCGTTCCTGTACGGCGCGTTCGAGCGGTTCCTCGAGGTCGTCAACGACGCCATCCGCCGTCACGATCCGAACCACCTGAACCTCGGCATCCGCTTCGGCGGGCGCCCGCCGGCGGAGATCATCCAGCTCAGCCGCTCGTTCGACGTCTACAGTCAGAACATCTACCGCGAAGTTCCCGCCGCTGAAGACCTGGACCACCTGCACGATCTGACAGGGCTGCCGACCGTCATCGGCGAGTTTCACTTCGGCGCGCCAGAGGGCGGCCTGGCGGCGACGTTGCGCCAAACCCGTGACCAGCGCGAGCGCGGCGCGGCGTATCGCTACTACGTCGAGAACGGCGCGGCGCATCCCGCGCTCATCGGCACACACTGGTTCGCGTGGGCGGATCAGCCCGCGACAGGGCGCTTCGACGGGGAGAACTACAACATCGGCCTCGTCGACGTGACGGATCGCCCGTACGAGGAGCTCATCGACGCCATGCGGGAGACGCATCGTGGGCTATGCGCGATTCACGCTGGCGAGGAGGCCCCCACCGACACCCGAGCGGAGAGATGCTAGGCTGGCGCCATACGGGCGTTCCCGACCCGGTACGAGCATACCTTCGGCGACGACGGCCCGCTCTGTCATCCTGACGAGCGAAGACGAGTGATGCCCTTAGGCATCAACAAGCGAGCGGAAGGATCTCGGCGGGCCACTGGCTCGGGAGATCCTTCGCTTCGCTCAGGATGACTACCGGACGGCGTGGCCCTGGCGCGACGCCATCGCTTGTTTGCAGCGCAACGGTGCGACGATCAACCCACCTCAACAAGCGGCGGGTTGAGGAAGTCCTGGTACCGCGAACCAGCGCCGGAGTCCTCCGCTTTGGACGCGTGGACGTAGCACCGGAACCGCAACTCCAACGGGTCGCCGTCGAGGTAGTCGGGGGAGTGGTGCGTTAGCGTCATCTGCGGGTTCACGGCGTACTCACCGAACTTGCCAGGGTACTCCGGGTTGTCCGGGTGGTCGAAGAAGGCGATGCCGCTCCAGCCGTCGCCTAACGGGCCGGAGAAGTCGCACCAACTGGCGTGCATACGAGCCGCCTCTCGCCCCTCCTCGCCGTCGGAGTTCTGGACGTCGCCCGTCTCGCCGGTGATGGAGTTGGGCAGGCGTACTGCGAGCAGGAACGGCTTGGTGCCGTCGTCGTCCGGGGCGGAGAACTCGCAGTCCCAGTCGAAGTAGAAGTCGTCTCGGTCGATACGCCAGATGCGGACGCGGCGCTTCTCCTCGGTGATCGTGTCGCCGTCGGCCTTGAGGTACCACAGGGTCTCGCATATCTCGGCGTACACGGGGCCGCCCGTGATGCTCTCGAACGACCGATGGATGACCTTGCCGCAGGGGCCGTACGGCTCCTCGTCCCAGTCCGACCAGATGTTCGCGCTGCCGCCCTCACCGTGGCCGCCGTAGGCCATGCCCAGGCCGTAGTGATGTGGGTGGTCGTCGGTGCCGGAGCCGCGCGCGATGCTACCCTGGGACGTGTTCACCGGCCAGAAGTAGGGGCGGCGCATCCCAAGGAACGTGTACCGCGTGATGAGCTCGTCATCCGCGTAGATGTTCAGGTGATCGGGCTTCTCCTCGACGCGCCAGAGACTCCCGGCGTCGTCGCCCGCGCCGATCTCGTAGACGCGTTCCTCACCCGCCGACAGCGGCGATTCGAGTATCCAGTGCAGCGTCGCGCTCTCGGCGTCGTATTGGCATGGCACGACGGCTCCGTCGGCGGAGCGGAGCGTCGTCGGCGCGTCTGTCAGATCGGCCTCCGCCGACACGAGGCTTCGTCCGTGCTCACGAGTCGATGAGACCGTTAGTTCCATGCGGGCCCTGCTCCAAGCGAGGCGGCTGGGTAGTGTAGCTCTACGCGATGCTTTCCAGGCGCATCATACCACGCTTCGTGGGGCCAGGTCGTGCCTCTTTGCGTCGCGGCCGGGCGTGGCCCGCGTTCGCGCGCTGGCGCGGCGTGTTCCGCGGCGGCGCCTGTGGCATCCTGCGACACATCCTGGAAGGGGCGGGCAGGCTAGAAGGGGCGGGCAGGCACCATGCGCATCGGCGTCGCTGGACTGTGGCACGAGACGAACACGTTCGCGGTCGAGACGAACGACTCGCTAGAGACAGCTGCGGTGACACGTGGCCGGAACGTCCTGACCGAGGCGCATCCGAAGAGCTTCATCGGAGGGTTCGTCGACGGGATGGAAGGCGCCGCCACACTCGTGCCGGTGGCGTACATCAGATTCGTGAACGGGGGCACGGTCCAACGCCTCGCGTTCGAGCAGGCGCGCGACATGATCGTGGACGGCCTGCGCGCCGCCGCCCCGCTGGACGCCATCTACCTTGATCTGCACGGCGCCATGGTCGGGGAGGATCCGTACAACGACGCGGAGGGTGAACTCGTCCGCGCGATCCGCGAGGCGTACCCAGACACGCCGATGGTCGGCACGTACGATTTCCACGCGATCATGAGCGACTACGAGACACAGCAGCTCGTGCCGTTCCCAAACAACACGAACCCGCACATCGACGGCTACGAACGCGGCGAGGAAGCGGCGCGCTGCCTCCGCTCGTGGCTGGCCGGCGAAGTCGACCCCGTCACCGAGCGCGTGTTCGTGCCCATCCTCGGCCCCAACATCGGGCAGAGCACGTGGGCGCACGACCCAGAAGAGGAACAGCGCCTGCTCCTCTACCAGCTGAACCTGCGGCGGGCCGAGTTGGAGGAGACCGAGGGCGTGGTCAACATCACGATCCTCGGCGGCTACGGGTACGGCGACTCCCCGGACGCGGGCATGTGTATCCTCGCGACGACGGACGGAGATCGCGCGTTGGCGCGTCGGCTCGCGTCCGAGCTCGCCGAGGAGCTGTGGGAGCGGCGCGAAGAACTGCGCACGGTGCGTCCCATCTACCTCATCGACCCGGGCGTGCGCATGGCCATGGAGATGGACGTGCAGCCCGTGCTGCTCGTAGACCTTGGCGACGATCCCGGGAGCGCCACGCCCGCCGACGGCACGGACATCCTGCACAGCCTCATACGGCACGACGCAGCCGACTGCGCGCTCACGATCCGTGACCCGAACGTCGTGGCGGCGGGGATGCAGGCAGGCGTCGGCGCCACGTTGAGCATGCCGATGGGCGCCGGCATCGACCAGCGCTTCTATAGCCCGGTGTTCATCACCGCCACCGTGAAATCCATCGACGATGGGTCGTACACGATCTGCGGACCATCGCACGGCGGCTGGGGACGCGAGGTAACGCGCGACGCGTGGCAGCGCGTGAACGTCGGCCCGCGCGTCGTCATGCGGATGAGCAAGAACATAGACGTCATCTTCTCGCAGCACAGCACGGGCAAGGACCGTGACTTCTTCCGCAGCGCGGGCGTGCAGCTCGAGGACAAGAAGATCGTCGTCGTGAAGTCGAACCAGGCGCACCGCGCTTCGTTTGACCCCGTCGTTGCCGCGACAATTGAGCTCGATACGCCGGGGGTCAGCACCGTGGACTACGCGCGCCTGCCGTACCGCTACCTGCGGCGGCCCATCTGGCCGGTGGACGAGGAGTTCGACTGGTCGACTGACCGGGTGTAGCGGCTCGCCGCCTTCACACAGGGAGAGATCGGCATGAGGGCCCTGCGTCGCGCCGCGACAGGTGACAACGTCGCGCGTTCCCGCGTGGAGGCGTTCAGCGACGGCGTGTTCGCCATCGTCGTCACGCTACTTGTGTTCGAGATCAAGCCTCCCACCCTCGAGGACGGCGAGTCGGCGTGGGAGCTCGCGTACCGACTCGGGGCGTTGGCTCCCAGCTTCGTCAGCTGGGTCATTAGCTTCGTGACGGTGTGCGTCATCTGGCTCAATCACTGCCGGCTGCTGGATCTCATCGACGAGATCGATGACCGGCTGTTCTGGCTGAACGCGAATATGCTTCTGTGGACTTCCTTCCTGCCCTTCCCCACCGCGCTCATGGGCGATTACCCCACCAATCGTCTGGCCGTCACGGTCTACGGCGTATCCATGCTATTGGTCGGGATTGGGTTCATCCTTATCCGCGTGCGGCTCCAGAGGCGGCCCGAACTACTGCGGGACGACGTGGACGCCGCGATGTTCAGGACCGGCACGGTGTACTCCGTCGTGCTTGGGCCAGCGGCTTACACGGTCGGCATCGCGCTGGGCTTTGTACACGAGGCGTTCGCGTTTGCGTGCTACGCGGCTGTCGCTCTGTATTGGGTGTTCCCGCACGCGACGCGGGCTCGTCCCAAGACAGACGCGTAGGCGCGCACGCACTGAGTCGCCGCTCGCGCGCGGACACGCCATCAGGGCGCGGCATCTTCGCCCCGCTGTCGCAGCGAGCGTCGAACCCGATGCGCCAGGGGTCAGCACTGTCGACTACGCGTGGTTGCTCTGTCGCCATCTACGCCGGATCTGTGCGATGCATGGCGACACGCCTCGGGATCAGTAGCGGCCGACCCCACGTCGCACGCTTCCTGGTATGCGTCCAGGGCTAGGGCAGCCTTGTGAAGGCGTGGCTCGCACTCCTCACATACGATCAGCCGCAACACGCCGAAGTGAGCGGCCGGGAGGGCGGCGTCGCGCCACAGCGCCTGCCACAGATGCGCGAAACTGACACCCATGCCGATGCCGATGGCGAGTAGCGCTCCCGCAGTCGACCACGCGACGGTGGAGAGGTGCAATTCGCCTGCGCCCGCCTCCTCTGCTGCGGCATCCCTCGCAGCCTTGGCTACGGCCTTCGCTGCCTCGTGTGCGGTCTGGCCAGCTGGCGCCGCGGGCGCGTTGAGCTCCTTCTCAGCCGGTGCTGTGACAGCGTCGGCCCTACTCTCCGCAGCCCTGGCCACCCCATCTACGGTCTTCAGCATCTCCTTACGGTGATGGTGCGCACCGATGTAGGTCAGTGTGCAGGCCGCCACGACCCACGTGAGCAGAGCTGCGATCAGGACATCCCGCCGTTGCTGTATGGGCATAGTCCCCTCCTCCGTGGCCAAACAGTCGAATGGTCTCGTCGTGCGCGCGGGCCGTACCGTCGGGGTCATTGGCAGCCGCCAGGTTGTCGGCCTTCGCAAGGGCCTTCGCGTATAGGTCAGGCTTCCGGCGCGCGATGGCCTCCACGAACTTGGTCAGTGGCGGCCACAGATCTCTCCCGGTCGCTTCGTGCCGCGCGCGCGTATTCTCGGTACGTCATGTACGTGTTGAGGATCGCTCCATCCATGCTCCCCGTCTGTGTGGCTTCGTCGAACAGCCGATGCTCGACCGCCACCGCCCCACGCTCCAGGTCGTTCAGGATTGTGCTGATGGCGTGGCGGAGATCCTCACAGTGCCGATCCTTCGGCGCCGCGATTAGCGCGGCGGCGTCAGCAGGCAGGTATGCGCCGTACTCCACGCCGAATGTCTCGGCGAGATTCTGGCGGACGCGGTAGTGCATGGGCTTCATCTCTGTGTTGAAGTACCTAAGGGACTTTTGGGTTTCGACCGCACGCTCCCACGTCGCGTTCGAGTGTGCGGTGCGCGCTGTGATGCCCACGCCGATGAGCGCCACGAATCCGGCTATGACCAACGCAACTTCTGGCCAGTGTCGCAGGTGCTGTCTGGCAGCGACAGCCGCGAGCGCGAACATGAGGGTCGCCGCGCATCCCACGCCTGCAAGGATGCTCCATTGCACCATTTCCGGCTGGAAGAGGATAGCTAGTATCAGCGCCAAGCAGGCCGTCCCACACGCCCAGGCAACTGTGCGGTCGCGCGGCTTCATACGGCGCCTGTCCTCCAACGCGTCGACGACCTGCGAGAGGCTCATGTCCGCGAGCTTGGTATCGAGTGCAGCCCGTCGCGATGCCATGCGTCATACCTCCAGCGTGGTTGGGGGCGGAGCCCGATGCGCCCGCCTGGTATGTAGACGGGTCGGCGGGCCCAAAGCCGCCATGTATTTTCGGATTGTATTAGGAGTAGGGCATTCCGGCCGCTCGTTCGCAGCGGCTGCGAGCAGGTTGGCGGCAGTAGGCAGCTCGCGCTGTACGTGCCCTCGCGGCCCCTGAGCGCCACGCCTCTCGCCGAGATCTGGCGCAGAGCCAGACGGCCCATGTTGTGTTCCGTCGGCCCGTGGGCGCCCGAGATCCTTCGACTCCCTTCGGTCGCTCAGGATGACGCCTGTCCGGCGGTGGTGGTGGCGCAACGCAACATAGACTGGGAGCGCACCAACTAGGGCGATGTCGCCTCCGCGGCCACCCGCCGACCCGGGCCGTGCAGGATCGTCCTCTCGGTCGACGACTCGCGCTCAAACTGCTCGATCCGCTCCTGGCGGAACATGTCATACATCCTGCCGGCCTCGCCCCGGATCATGGCGACGTAACGCGTGAGAGGAGGCCACGGGTCACCTCCATGCGCGTCCTCGACCGCCTTCGCGTACGCCTCGTACGCCATGTAGAGCCTCAAGGTGGCGCCGTACATGCTCTCCTTCTGTGTCTCCTCGTCGAACAGGTCGCCCTCGGCAGCGATGGCGCCGCGCTCCAAGTCGTTGAGGATCGACGTGATATCGTACCGGATGTCCTGGCAGTGCGCGTCGCGCGCCTCGTAGATAACGTGCGCGGCGTCCTCGGGCAGGTAGCCGCCGTAGGGCAGCTCGAACGTCTCGAAGAGCGCCTGCTGCACCCGGTGGTGCGTCGGCCTCAACTGGCTGTTGAATTCGCTCAGGAGGCGCTCTGTCTCGAGGGAGCGATCCCATATCGCCGTCGCGTGCTCCGTCCGCAGGTTGATGCCCACACCCAGGACGGCGACGAAGCCTCCTACCGCCACGAACACTTCCGGCCATTGACGTAGCGTCCTGCGCGCGGCTACGCCAGCGATGCCGAAGCATCCGGTGGCCACGAGCCCGACCGCCGTCAGGAGCTTCCACGACGTCGGAGGATCCTGGAACAGGACGACGAGCAACAGCGAGAAGCCTGCCGCCGCGCTCACGGCGGCGACTCGACGCTGGCGCGCGTCCATGCCCCGCGCGTCGCTAGCCTGGTCGCCGTTCGGCGAGGCGGTCCCGCCTCCCACGTCGCCGCCTCTGTCTGTTTGGGTCACGCGCGCCTCCTTGTCGCGGGGATAAGCCTATGGCGCCCCTATTCCAGCCGACGGTGTCGCGCTGGCGCCTCCTCGGTTGTCTATGTTCAGGCGTTACTTAGGAATACGCAACGTGGTGATGTGCGTCCGGCGGCGGCGCGCCTGGGGTCAGGCGCGGCCCGCGAAGACGGACGCGGGGAAGAGCCACGCCGTCATGTCGTCCACCGAACGGGCGGACGCGGACGGGCGCGCCGCGACGTATTCGCCCCACAGCCCTTCCGCCGTGTAGCTTGACAGCGTCGCGGCAAGGCACCGGCGCGCGAAGTCGTCGGAGAAGGGGCGGCCGTCGTAGAGGGCGTCGAGGCAGACGCGCATCGCTTCGTGATCGCGGGAGAACGTCCAGGGCCAGAGCCACGCAATGTCGAACTCAGGCGCGCTGACCATGGCGTCGGCGAAGTCGATGAGCCCTGACAGTCGCCATCGGCCGCCGTCCCGCCGCAGGTAGATGTGGTTGTTGGTGAGCTCGCAGTGGACGACGCACGTCGTCTCCGCGAGGATCGCGCCTCCTTCGTCCCGGATGAACGACGTGAACTCGTCTGCCGTGGCGGCTGAGATGCCGGGCGTCGCCTCGATGTGCGCGCAGTTCTCGGCGACGTTGTGCGGCGATGTCTCCCGCCGCGAGCCGGGAAGCTGCGTCGTGTCTCCCAGGGCGCCGACGTCCATGGCGTGGAGCGCGCGGACCATCTCGCCGAGTTCGCGCGCGATCCCTAGCTGCTCGTCGCGGGTGATACCGTCCCAGGTGTGTTCCGCGGTCTCACCATCCATCGCCGTCACGACCAGATAAGGTCGCGCGCCTTCCTCCTGGCCTGCGGCGAGGATGCTAGGCGCCGTGACGTTTGGGTCGCGTTCGATCATCTCCAGCAGCGCGCGCTCGACGCGGTAGAGCCCCATGGAGCGTGGCCCGTACAGCTTCAGGAAGCGGCGCCCGTCCAGTGCGTAGACTGCATTCCAGCTGTACCCGCGATCCCACGTGGCTATGACACGCGCGGCATCGAAGCCGACGCCAGCGTGCTCGCAGGCCGCGCGGCACAGGTCCAGCCACGGGGCGTCGTCGAGGGCCTTGTTCGACTCAGACACGGCGGCTCGCCCCTGGCCACAGCGGCCTAGACCCGCTGCCCAATGCAGTAACAGATGCCGTCGTCATCCCTGACGAAGAACACCTCGTGTTTCTCGCCGCCATGCTCGTCAATGCGGTGATTCCCAACGCGCACCCCTCTGGACTGGAGGTCTTCCATCGCGGCCTTGATGTCGCTGACGCTGATGTAGCAGCTAGCCTGCTCCGGGTCGCCGCCGTTCACGGCGAAACCGAGCTGGATACCATCTCGCTCGAGCACCGCGGATGGCGCCGGGCCATCGATGTGCGACACCAGCCGGAAGCCCATCTTCGACTCGTACCACGCGATAGCCGTCTCAACGTCCGCCACTGGCATGTCCGTCGGGTCCGTGTCACCGATCGGACTGACGCTGCCGTACGTGTATGTCTTCGCCATCCCTTACCCCTTCGTCTGGATGCACCACGCGCCTACACGCTGTATGTGTACGACCAGAGGGAGCTACGAGGAGGATGGAGGGCGTCACGGGCATCACACGTCGGACTATTGGTAGCCGCCGACGCCGAGGAGTTCTTGGAGCTCAGGATCGTCGGTTTCGGCCAGAAACTTCTCCAAGAGCCCGTCCTTGGGCTTCGTCCCGAAGGGCGACGCGCGCATCCAGGTCGGCCCGTAGCACAGGATGAGAAGGCGCCGCTTCTCGCCCTCAGGCGTTGTCGGATACGCCCGGTGCCAGATGTTGCTGTGCATGATGACGCAGCTAGCGGCGGGCAGACGCAGCGTGAGTTGGTCTGGCTTCTCGGTCAGGTCGCCGCCCTGGATGCCGTCGTGCGTTCCGAGGTGGGAGCCGGGCAGGATGGCGAGCGGGCCGTTGGCGTCGTCGGTGTCGTCGAGGTAGATGAGGCAGTCTATCGTGTGCGGGTATGCGTAGAACGCCGGCCGCGGCGGGGCGGCGTGTCTGCGGTGTATGTGCCAGTGCGTCTGCTGGTTCGGCTCGCCTGGGTAGCTGACGCGTCCTCCCAACTGACGGACACGGACGTAAGGCCCAAGCACCGCGCGCGCGACGGAGAGCGTCGGCTGGAACCGCACGAGTTCCAGGAAGGTCGGATGCTTGTCCATGAGGTAGCGCGGGAACCAGCCGCCGAAGTTCTCGCCGCGGCCGATGTTCTCCGGTCGGACTTCCGCCGCCTCGACGGCGTCCAGCGCGTCGCGCAGCCGCTGGAGCTCCTCGCGCGGGAACAGCCGCTCCCGCACGAGGTAGCCTTGCGTCGCGAGTTGATCGATTTCGTCCTCGGAGGCCATCACGTCTACGGCGCGAGACGCATGTTCGCCGTGGCCGCCCACGATGCCGAACTCCAGCGTGTGGCGGCCCGCGATCTCAGCGTGTCTCATGGACATCGCGCCCCTCCGCGTCCAGCGCCTACGCCATGCCGCGCGAGGCGAGGTAGTCGAAGCTCATACGCGCGCACTCGATGGGAGGACGCGTCCAGCGGTCCTGCTCGACGATGTACCACTCGACGCCCGGCTGCGCCTCGGCGGACGTGAACACGTCGTCCCAATCGAGGATGCCGTGCCCCACCTCGGCGAAGGGGCACTCCTCGTCGGCGGGCGACGGCGCGCGGTCCTTGATGTGCAGGAACGGCGTGCGGCCGGCGTACTTGCGGATGTACTCGCCTGGATCCTTGCCACCGGTCTGCACCCAGTACACGTCCAGCTCGGCGCCTATGTCGCTCGCCGGGATCGTGCGCAGCAGGTAGTCCAGGCAGGTCTCGTCGCCGACGGTCTGCTCTAGCTCGTGGGCGTGGTTGTGGTACAGCACGCGAATGCCGTTCACGGCGGCGTTGGCGGCTCCCTCGGCGAGACCGGCGACTGCGGCCTTCCATTCGTCTGTGCTGAGGTTGCTGCCGAAGCCCATCATAACGCTGTTGATACCGAGCGCGCCGCAGTTGTCTACGACCTTCTGAATGTCGTTCTGCAGGTCCGACGCCGACGCCCCGCCGCCGATGACTTGCATGCCGTTGTCGGCAAGGACGCGCAGGAAGTCCTTGGTCGCCAGCCCCTGAGGCGTGCCGCCCTCGACGCCTGCATAGCCTATGTCCGCGACGGCCTCGAGCGTCCCGACGGGATCCTCCGCCATCTGCTCGCGCACCGTGTACATCTGGAGTCCGATTGGAATCTTCGCCATGTCGCCGCTCCCTGCGTGTGGGCCTGATACGCCGCGTTGCTCGTCGTTCTGTCGCCCCTCTTATGCACCAGGCGCGCGGCTGCGTAAAGCGCTCGCGTGGGTCGGCCGGCCGGAAGCGCCGCGTGTTGGAGGCGAAGGCGAGATGGCAGAGGAGAGCGCTCGACTACTGGATGCCGTGGACCGGCTGGTCGTCGAGGATGGCGGCTACGTGTTCGCTCTCCGCCAGCGCGCGCACGCCGTTCGCGGTGGTCTCGACCGCGATCGTGCCGAGGGCGGTGGGTTCGTCCCCGAGGCGGCGGCCGCCGTTGTCTCGCAGGATGGCGTCGATGGCCGGGAACTGTCCGGTTCTCGCGCGCTCCCGAGTAGCTGCGATCATTGCCTGGCGCTGCTCGCTCGTGAGACGCTTCGTCCGAGGCTCCGCCGGGTCCAGCCACGCCAGGGCCAGAATCACGACGACACTATCCGTAGGGGATAGCGACGCGAGGCGGCTCCTCAGGTGATCGCTGAGGGGGTCGCGCGGGCGTGCTGCGCTACGCGCCATCGTGGTCCTCATCGTCCGAGAGCATTGCCAGCGCCGCGACTGGGTCCAGCATCCCGTAACCCCAGCGGTTGTCCGGGCGGTACCCGGTAGGGTGATCGGCGGTCTCCTTCAGTACCTCGATTATACGCTCGGCGCGCGCCTCGGGCTTCGCTGCCATGAGCAGGGCTGCAACGCCCGCAACGTGCGGCGCCGCCATCGACGTCCCCTCCATCCGCGCGTAATCGGGCACAAGACCGCGGGCCCGGTCCTTCCGGCGAGGGATGCAGGAGTACACATACTTGCCTGGGGCGACAATGTCCGGTTTGGTCACGGACGTCGGCCGCGCCCCAGGGAAGACGAGGCTGGCGCCGCCGCTGAAGTCCGCGACCTCCGATGGCCAGCCTTCGGGCCTCCACGCCGCGCCCACGGACAACGCGAGTGGTGAACTGCCCGGTGATCCCATGCTCCCGTGGCAGTCGTTCCCCACGGAGGCAACGGGTACCAGGTCCGACCGGATTGCCCGGTCGAGGATCGCGTCGAACTTCTCCTCGTAGGACGGGAACCCTAGAGACATGCTGACGACGTTCGCGTCGTTTTCGATCGCCCAGGAGATGCCCTCGATCAGCGTGTGGGTCGTGGACCCACCCAGTAGGATCGCCCCTACGAGCAGCCTGCACTCCGGCGCGACGCCTATCTTGACGCCGTCGGCTCCTTCGCCGCCCGCGATAGTGCCGCAGACATGCGTGCCGTGCTCCTCAGCGTCGAACGCCGGGGAAGCGTCGATCCGTCGTCCGATGGGATCCACAACGGTGAACTCTTCGACGCGGCCGCCGAGGGACGGGTGCGCGGCGTCGACTCCCGTATCCAGCACGGCTACCCGCGCGCCGTCGCCCCTCGTGGTCGCCCAGATGTCCGGGATATTGAGCTCTTGCAGTCCCCACGTCATGCCGCTATCCACCTCTTCCTGAAACGGGTCGTCGCGGTGGATTGCGTGAGGTCGGACAGCGTGCACGCGCTGATTCGGCATGATCGCCACAACATCGTCGCGCTCGGCCAACCCTTGGAGGGTGTGCTGCGTGACCTGCGCCGCCATCACCGGCAGGCCGCCACCACCTATGGGAGCCGCCGCGAACGAGCCGTCGGTGTCCCGGTGGTATTCGTCCGCGAGGCTCATCGCCTGCTCGTGCTGCTTAGACGCCATCGCCTTGATCGCGTCCAGCCGCGCCTTCAGGTCGCGCAGGCGTGGCGGCAGCGACGCCTCCAGCGTCGAGGGCGGGCGGAGCACGACGATGGCGTCGTGCAGCTCGTCTGGGTCAGCCGTCCAGAGCGCGCTGAAGTTTGCTGAGAGTTTCGTCCGTGGGGCATCAGCGGGCACGTGGTTGCTCCGTTGGTGGTGGTTGGTCAGTCGGTCAGTTGGTCGGTTCGCTGGCCTTACGGAGCGCTGCCTCAATCGCATCGGCCGCTCTGCTCCAGCGTGCGTGGGGCGCCCTGAGCGGGTCCAGCGTGCTGACCAACTTCCTGAACCGCACCGCGAGCGCGGCGTACACATGCGGGCTGGCTGCGCAGCCCGACCTCAGGTCCATCCGGACGAATAGGAGCGCAGCCAGGTGGGAGGCGGCCATAGCACCCCATCCGACGGGGGCCGCCCAGCGCGCCCAGGCACCAAGGAATGCGTCATACCCGGGAGCGCCCGGCCCTGAGAACCGTTTCAGCCGCCCCCGCGTTGCGAGGGCGACGATAAGGTCTGCCGCATAGTCGCCCCCATCCATCGCGAACGGCGACAGCTTGCGTAGACTGTCATCAGATCCCGCGCGACACAGGATCTCGATCGCGTCGTGCGCCCACCCGGAGTCGAGCGAGTCCTCTGCCGCGCACTGTGCAAGCCGCGCGAGCAAGGGTGCCTCCACAAGTCGGCCCGGGTGCGCCTGCAGCCATGATCTAACGGCTCGGGGGATCAGCCGATCATGCATGACGGCCGCGTTGGCAATCGGGCCGACGACTTCTGGCGCCACCCGTTCAAGCAGCGCAGGCACGCGCAGTGCTCCGCCATGGCGAACGGTTCGCAGGGCAGCGGCTACAGCCATGCCGCCAGAGACGGGGTCGTCGCGCACTTCCTGCCCGGCGGCTAGGAAAGCCTCCAGGATTAGCGCGCCAGCCGGATCTCCATCAACGTCGATGAGCGCGTCCAGTATCTGCCTTGCTCTCGGCGTGCGGACGATGCCACACAGGAGAGGGATCACCTCCGCCCAGCGTCCATCTCGGCACTCGCCCACGACCCCCTCGATACTAACGCCACGGTCGTTGCCCTCATAGACGGCCAGTGCGGCAAGGTATTCCTGAAATGTGAGGTGCGCGAAAGCAAACACGCCCGCGCGTCGTTCGACAAGCAGGCCCGCGCGTTGACGCGCGTGCGCCAACAGCTCCCTCGCGCGACCTGCGTCGCCCAAGGCCTCGGTGAAAACGTCCAGAACTTCGGCCTCGTCAGACTCCGCCCTGCCATCGATCTGCATCACGAGGGCGAGATCGCGGCACGCGCGCAACTGCTCTTCAAGAGAGAAGTCCGAACGTAACCCACGCCGGTCGTCCCAATTGTGCAGCAGGCCCTCCACACACATGCGGTAGAGCTTGACGCGGTCGTCGGGCAACTCCCCGCGCTCGTAGTAGTAAACCAGGCAGATCGCCGACAGCATCAGCGGCGTCTGCGCCAGGTCGGCTATGTGCGGCGTGTCCTCGAAGCCCGCCACAATCGCGTCGCCGTCCTCCGCGCCCTGCTCGCGCGCCTCGGCCTCTGGTTCCCGACGCGACAGTCGGACGGACGTGCACCAGTGCCGCGCGTACTCCTGCATCTGCTCCGCGTCGAAGTGCAGCAGGTCGCACTCGTCGAAGGAGTCGTCGGCGAGCGTGCCCGCTGCATAGCCAGTCGGGCGAGACGACACGACGTATCGCCCGTGTGGGAACTCGGCCACCAAGCCATGGAGCCACGGCAGGAGGCGCGCTTCCCGTTCGTCGGGGTGGACCTCGTCGACGCCGTCCAACAGCAGGAGGACGCGGCCCGCCTCGAACTGCCGACGCGTCCAGCCCGCTGGCGCGAAACTGGCGAAGTCTCGGCTGCCGGTCGCCGCTTCGACGAGCGCATCGACGCCGGGCAACGCCGCCATGTCCAGTTCGCGGACGCGTAGAAGCACGGGGATCGCCTGTCTGTCAGCCGCGACAAGAGTCACGCGAGCCCCGGCAACCTGTAGCTGCAGCCACTCGAGCAGCGTCGACTTCCCGCTGCCCGGCAGGCCGACGACGACGCTACGGGCAGGGCCGCTCAGGTGGTCGAGAGCTGTCGGCGCATCGGCGTTGTCTGCCGCGTCTCCCGAAAGCTGTCCGAGCAGCCTCCTCGCGTCGCCCAGACCCATCAACTCGGCCGCCTCCTCGGCGTCCGCCGGCGCCATCCGTGGTCGGGGGCGCACGCGCGGCATGACAAACAGCTCGCGCAGGCCTACCGTGAGTCCGGCGGCCATGCGTAGCGTGCCGGCGTCTACGAGGTGGGAACGCTGGAGCAGGCGGTCTCGGTAAGCTAGCTCAAACCGCTCATCGGCGACCGGGCCGCCGCCTACGCCAAGCGCGTCCGCCTCCGCGCTGATGGCGTCGAGCTGCGCGACGACCTGGCGGTCCAGTCCGAAGTCGTCGATGAACGCCATCTGCTGCCACTCGCGCATCACGGCTCCAACGCGCATCAGAACCTGCACCGTGGAGAAAGCGGACACACGGAACAGGGCGCCGTGCGCGTCCTCATTGAGCCCGTCCGGAAGCGGAACGCCTGCCAGCGCGGCTTCCGCGACCACCTCCGGTATCTCGTTCGGGTTGGACACGTCGGCAACGGTGAGCGCGTCGCCGAGAAACGCCAGTCCGTCGAGCAAGGCTTCCGCCTCGCTCGTGGTGACATCGCGGTTCGTCAGGAAGCGGCTCAGAGCTTGCGACGCGGCGTCGGCGGTCTCCTCAACCCGGCGCTCGATTCGCCGCCGATCGCGCGCGGACGCGCCCTCGGTGAACGGCTCGGAGAACACCCGCGCGAACAGGCTCTGGAAGAAGTCGACGGTGAGATCGTCGATGCGGTCGGACATGCCTTGCCCCGAGCGACATACACAACACACGCGTAGCGTGGCGCTGGGAATCGCAGCATCGTACCGGAGCCAGACCGGGAGTGCAACGACGCGGTGAATTGGTGTTGTCTGGGATGGCAATGGTCGTCGGCACGCCGCGCCTCTGTCATTCTGAGCGCAGCGAAGAATCTCGTCGGCTAGCTGCGACGCGGAGATTCTTCCGCTCGCTTGTTGATGCCTAACGGCATCGCTCGTCTACGCTCCTCAGAATGACAGCTGGCGGCACGAGCCGTACGCAATACCATGGCGTGTTGAGAACACCGTGAAGCGGCAACGGGAGGGCAGCGTAGCGGCAGGCGGGCACAAAAAAGGGACGCGACTCGTAAAGGTCCGTCCCGTTTGATTGCGATTTTGACATGACCATTATACCCCACCCGAACGCCGGGCGAAAGGCCTTTTCGCGGTTCTTGAGAGGCTTTTGCCGTGATTTCGGACGATCGCTCGTCCTTCGGCGCGAATTCTGTGGAGGTCAAGCGCGTGGCGTCGACGCCGAGGTGATGCCGGCGGATGTTTCGGTGGCCTCTACACGCGCTGGTAATGGAGGCGTCGAGGCGTCTCGCCATCCCAGGGCTGTCACGCACGCTTGTCTCCGGCGAGCCACGCCGCGATGCGCAAGCGTGACGTCATGGTCGGCGCCAGACGTCTCGACGTTCGGGTGGCGCCTCAGATGGGCTCCATCTCGGCTCTTCGCTACGCCGCGCAGTAGCGAAGGACAGCCCTGGCCGAGCGAGCGCCAAGGGTCTGGCGCCGAGTCTCAGCCGGTGGCCAGCACGCCGATGTCCTCGCCGTCGCGGAAAGCCACCGCGTCGTCTATCATCCGCCGCACGTCGAACTGAGGCTGGAACCCCAGCAGGCGCCGTGCCTTGCTGAGGTCGTACTCGTAGTAGGTGGGTGTCCCACCAACCTGGACGTCTATGTACGGTGTATCGAGCTTGTCCGATAGATGCGGCGCCGCTTCGGCCCACGTGAACGCGCAAGGCGCGCCCAACTGGACAGCCTGTCCGTCGGCCGCGTCCGTGTCCAACGCGCACAGACACCCGTGGACAATGTCGCGCACGTCGGCAATGTGCTTCTTGTACGGCCGGCCGTTCTCGTCGCGCAGTACGACGAGCCGCTCCTCGCCGTCCCACAGGTCGGCGAGCTCCGGTCGCTTGCGCAGGCTGCTGAGGCGGAACTGCGGCCAATCCAGGATCTCGCCCGCGCCCAGGACCATACTGAACCGCAGCGCCACGGTGGGCAGCCCATAGGTTCCGTGGTAGGACACGCACATGTCCTCACCCATCGCCTTCGAGAGCGCGTACCAGCCTCTCGGCCGTCTCACTGCGTCATCCTCGCGTATGGGCTCTGACACGCCGCCAGGGACGTATTTGTCGTACAGGGCGTCCGTGCTGGCGAAGACGAAGCGGCGCAGTCCGTCCTGCTCTCGCGCGGCTTGGAGAGCGTTGAACGTGCCACGGACGTTCGTCTCGAAGTACTCCTCGTCCGAGAACGGGCCTCCTCCCTGGAAGGCGGCGCCCAGGTGGTACACCGCATCGACTCCCTCCATGGCGTCCCGCACGGCGTCCAGATCGGTGACGCTACCCGTGCGCAGATCGAGGGAGAGCGGCTCGAGCTTCTCGACGCGCGGATCGCCCGGCCAGACGAACCCACGCACGTCGTGTCCCTGTTGGACAAGCGACGCCGCGAGGTTGGCGCCTATGCGTCCGGTGACTCCGGTAATCAGAATCAGCATGGCGACGCCATCACTCCCCATCCTCAATGACGGGCCGGTTCAGCCGCGTGTGGTAGGGACGCTCCAGAACCTTCTGCTCCCGTTCATCCGCCCACTCGGGCATGTCGTACGCCGGCACGTACGCCATGTTGCCCGCCGTATAGCGGGTGAGGAGCGTCCTGCGCGGCTCGTCGGAAGTCCACGGGAGCGTGCCGTGTGTGGTGGCTTCCGTGAAGATGACGGCGTCTCCCGCCTTGCACACGATCTGCCGCACGTTCTCCTGGTGCGCCAGGTACTTGCGCATGTCCGGTGGACAGGGGAAGTTCGACTTGTGGCTGCCAGGGATGACGATGAGCCCGCCATCGCCTGGGTTGACGTCCGTGAGTTGCACGCCGACCACGGTCAGTCCGTTGTGGAAGCGGCCGTTCTGGAAAATGTAATACTGGTTCGGGTCGAAGCCTGGCCCGGACGAGCCGTGGAAGATGAACCCCTCCGCGCCCTTATCCATCGAGAGCAGGAACATCTGATGGTCGACCCGGAAGCCCCTGCCGAGGATCTCGTTCAGGTAAGGCACGAGCTTCGGGTGCGCCAGCGCGTCGCGGAAGGGCAAGCAGTCGGGCTCAGGCCAACCGAGCATCCCACCCAGCTCTCCGCGGCCGTGAGAGCCCTCAAGCGCGGGTGAGTCGCCGTTGAGCGCCTGCTCCCGCGGGCGTATCCGCATCGTGTCGATACGCTCGTCGATCGCTGCATTCGCCGCGGCGACTTCGTCCGGTGAGAGCAAGCCCTCGATGACGATATAACCGTTCAGGTCGAATAGGTACTTCTCGGCGTCGGTCATGCGTGTGTTCCTGGTTGCCCGGCCGGCTGGCGGGTACTGTCTCTGCCGCGACGCCGACCCCCATCCTAGCCTTCCCCCTACGAAGGGGGAAGGGACTGGGCGCCGACGCGCGACCGCAACGCTGGCGGCGCGTCCGGTACGATGCGTCGATCCGACGCCTAACTGGAATGAGGGCTACTCGCCGTCTTCGAGAACGGGTCTGTTGAGCCGCGTGTGGTACGGGGGTTCCATCACTTTGCTCACGCGCTCGTCCGCCCACTCAGGCACGCCGTGCGCTGGCACGTACGCCATATTGCCTGCGGTGTAGCGGGTCAGCAGCGTCCGTCGTGGCGTATCGGAGGTCCACGGAATCGTCCCGTGCGTGACGGCTTCCGTGAAGATGACGGCGTCTCCCGCTTTGCACACTATCTGGCGGACGTTTTCCTGATGCGCGAGGTACAGCCGGATGTCTTGCGGGCACGGGAAGTTCGACTTGTGGCTACCGGGGATCACGATGAGTCCGCCGTCGCCCGGGTTCACGTCCGTGAGTTGGACGCCAACGACCGTCAGCCCATTGTGGAAGCGCCCGTTCTTGAAGATGTAGTACTGGTTGGGGTCGAACCCCGGGCCCGAGGAGCCGTGGAACGTGTGTCCCTCCGCCCCCTTCTCCATGGAAATCAGCGTCATGTGGTGGTCAACGCGGAAGCCCTTGCCGAGTATCTCGTTCAGGTACAGCGCCAGCCTCGGGTGCGCCAGCGCGCGGCGGAACGGTAGGCAGTCCGGCTCAGGGCCGGCGGGCAGGCCGCCTAGCTCGCCGCGGCCGTGCGTCCCTTCCAGCGCTGACGACCCGCCGCTCAGGGTCTCGTCACGCGTGCGGACGCGTATCGTGTCGGCGCGCGCGTCGATCACGGCGTTCGCGGCGGCGACCTCGTCAGGGGAGAGCAGCCCCTCAATGACGACGTAGCCGTTCAGGTCGAACAGGTACTTCTCGGCGTCGGTCATTCGTCTGGTCCCTGCACACGGGATTGGTGGACGGAGCGCGGGTTGGAGCCCGGCGTCACTCTCCGTCCTCGAGGACGGGTCGATTGAGGCGCGTATGGTAAGGACGCTCCATGACCTTTCGCAGCCGTTCGTCCTCCCAGTTCGGCATGGCGGGCGCCGGAACGTACGCCATGTTGCCCGCGGTGTACCTCGTCAGCAGCGTCCTTCGCGGCTCGTCGGACGTCCACGGAATCGTCCCATGCGTGACGGCTTCGGTGAAGACGACCGCGTCTCCCGCCTTGCACACTATCTGGCGCACGTTCTCCTGATGCGCGAGGTATCTTGTCGTGTCCAGCGGACATGGGAAGTTCGACTTGTGGCTGCCGGGAATCACGACGAGGCCGCCGTCGGCCGGGTTCACGTCGGTCAGTTGCACGGCTACGACGGTGAGGCCGTTGTGGAACCGCCCGTTCTTGAAGATGTAGTACTGGTTCGGGTCAAACCCGGGGCCCGACGAGCCATGGAAGGTGTGCCCCTCCGCGCCCTTGTCCATGGACACCAGACCCATCTGGTGGTCCACCCGAAAACCCTTACCAAGGATTTCGTTGAGATACGTGACGAGCCTGGGATGCGCCAACGCCCTGCGAAACGGCAGGCACTCAGGTTCCGGCCAGTCGAGCATCCCACCCAGATCGCCGCGTCCGTGGGTTCCAACCAAGGCGGGTGAGCCACGGCTTAGGCTGTGCTCCGGTGGCGTGAGTTGGATAGTGTCGGCGCGGATATCGATAGCGGCGTTAGCCGCGGCGAGTTCGTCGCCAGTCAGCAGGCCCTTGACGACAATGTAGCCATTGAGGTCGAACAGGTATTTCTCGTCGTCAGTCATGGGGGCGGCGCATTCCTTGGCGTGGCGGGTCCGCTCGGTGCGACGGGTCGCGGCATTGTGACCGCGCGGGGAGTGGCCCGCAAGAGTCAGGCAGTCGCCGCCGGGGCGCCCGACGTGTCGGACTGTCTCGCGCCGAGTGCGTTGGCGGTGCGGGTGTTCAGCCAGAGGCAGCGTGTTGGGATCGCGGCCCCGGCGCTGGCGCTGGCGCAGCCGGCGGCGGCGCGGCCGACTGATGCAATCAGAGTCGACTAGCCGATGGCGACGCGGAGCGACTCCTGTCGCCCGGCGCCCTCGACCTCGACGGTGTCCGGGGTCAGGCGCACGAGGGCGTACGCGTTGTTTCCAAGACCGGAGCCCTCAACGACCGCCTTCATCGTAACGTAGTGGATGCCGTGAATCTCGTTGTAGGCGCCGCGATGGTCGTGCCCCTGGAAGACGGCTCGCACGCGCCCTGACGCCTCGAGGATCGCACGCGTGAGTTCCGCGTTGCGGACGCCGTGCGGATCGTCGTCGGCGTCTAGCCGTTGATGCGCCAGCACGATCGTCGGCAGCTCGGTCTCGGCGAGATCGTCGCGCAGCCATTCGCGTTCGCGCGCCGGGATGTACGTTTCGGTCCAGGTGAAGTTGTCGGGTTCGTAGTCCGACTCGTCCTGGTTGTAGCAGGCGTCCAACACGACGAAGTGGTACCCACCACCGTCGAAGGAGTAGTACCGCTCGCGCGCGGCGCAGTTGTCGAGGAACTCAGCCTTCGTCAGCGTCGCCACGTCGTGGTTCCCGAAGACGTAGTGCCTCGGCCCGGGGAAGCGAGCGTATTCCTGCTCGATGGTGGCCAGGTACGACAGCTCCGCTTCGACGCTCTCGCCCTTGTCCACGAAGTCCCCAAGATGCACGCAGAACGCGGGATCAGCCTCGATGAACGCGTCCACGGCCTGCCGCACCTTCGCCTGCGAGTCGCGGTAGTGCCGGGTACCCGCCGTGTCGCGGTTCGCGTAATGCGCGTCCGTGATGACGCCAAACGTCAGGACATCGCCTTCCACGACGGAAGCTCCTATGGACTTGCCTGCCGCCGCCATTGCGGCGAGGCCAGCAACGCTCTTGAGCCACTGGCGTCGCGTGCTGAGTGACACGTGGTTCCTCCCATGGGTCGTCGGCGATCCCCGGCTCGAGCGATGTGTCCATGCCGCGCTCGGCGGAACACGATGGCGTCTAGAGGCGACAAGTCCAGGAGCGGGCAGGCGCGCCGACCACTCGCCAAAGGGCGGTGAGTACGCCCCGGCCCGGGCGTCGCGCCGTGAGCGCCCTGATGGTCTCTGCCTGTTCGAGGGCCTCGGACTGCGCCCTCGCCAGCTTCGCCGACACGACCTCCAGCACCTCGAGGGTCGCGTGGAGGCGGTAGCGCGTCGCGGTGTGCGCAATCTCCGCGTCCTCCAACCTGTGTCGAAGCGCGTCGTTCTCAATGTCGAGCGTCTCGCGCGCTGCTTCGGGCGCGGACTCGCTCGCGGCGTCCGTCAGCACGAACCCGGAGATGCCCATGACGAGTTCGGGCGTCGAGGGCGGCTCAGGTTCCGACGGCGTGACAGGGACAGCCGGGACAGCGGCTGCCGGCGGCGTCGCTGCCGGGCTCGGCCGAAACCACGATGACAGTGTCTCGGTGGACGCGCGCAGCATCGACGAGAAGATGGGGAGCGAGATTCCTACGGCCATAGCAGTAACCACCGGCGTTGATCGTGGGCGATGACAGTGCCCTTGAATACGGACGCGCGTGGCGCGGGTTTCGCGCGCTGCCGCCCCCCGGTGGTCTACGCATCCGGTCGAGGAGCGCCCGGGACAAGGTTCTCCGGCGCCCGATCGGTCAGCCCGAACACGAACTCCTGGCCCGGCGCGTAGCTCTGCCGCATCTCGAAGTTCTCGAACGAAATGCCGCCTGGGATCTCCAGCTCGCCCGCCCAATAGACACGCCGCCCGTTGACGCGCACGCGCAGATCCGGGCGAACGTGCTCGCTGGCGACTCGCCAATACTGCGTGAGCTTCCGAGAGTCGTACGACCACCACGGACTCGCCACCCGCGCGCTCGACGGGTCTTCCTCGTCCGTGCTACACATCGCCAGAACGGAGCCGTCGTCCAGTCGCATCAGCTGTTGCAGCGGGTAGGCGTCCCGTTCCACGAAGTGGACGTCGGAGTACCCCGCGTACAGGTCGCGGCTGTCGACTACGCCGTCGTTCAGCCAGAGAAGGCGCAGACGCTCGTAGTTCCCCATCGTCGCAGTGAGCGTGTGTTCGGCGATAGGCGCGCTGTCGTCGTGGTGGTGGACAGTGAACGCGACCTCCTCGGGCCGGTCACTTCGCATGCTGGCGACGAGATGCACATGGGCGCCGTTCGCCGTGAAAGCCTCGACGTCAATGGCTACGCTCAGCCGTTCGATGCCCGACGAGAGCGTCGTCAGGTCGCCAGCGGGCGAAGTCGTCGCCCACAGCCGCTTCCCGCGTTCGGGCGCGTCCAGGACGCTGGGTTCGAGCTCGCTGTACGCCATTCGCTCGCGTCGGGGCGCGTCGCCTTCGACCACGGGTTCTACCGCGATGAAGTTCACGAGCTCCGGGGCTCCGGCGTCGGCGTTCCAGACACCCACGCGCACCAGACCCCGCGGTCCTGGTAGACCGCCCTCGCACGGCAGGCCGAATACTACGCCATCGGTTCTGCCCCACACGAGAGGCGCGTGAGGTCCGGCGGGCCGGATCCAGGAACCTGCACCGTTGTCCTGTTGCTCTGGGGCGGTCGTCCCGCCGCCACTGCTCGCGCTGCTCATGTCTCGGCTCCGCCGACCTGCCCTATCAGTCGCTCGCCGCGTCCGCCGCGTGGACAACCGGGAGGGTAACCAGCACGCTACATCCCTCGCCGGGAGTGGAGTCCACGGTGACGTCTCCGCCGATTGCCCGCGCGCGCTCCTGCATCGCGAGGAGACCGAAGCGGGCATCGACCGGCTCGGACATGGCTTGCCCGACATCGAACCCCACGCCGTCGTCCTCGACGATGCCCGACACGCCGTCGTCGGTCTGTCGGATGTACACTGCCAGGCTGTTCGCGCCGGAGTGCCGCACGACATTGGCCAGCGCGCTGTGGATGACGCGGTACAGCGTGACCTCCGTCTGCCTAGGTAACCTTGGGTTCTCGCCGCCGCTCGCGTCCAGCGTCACGCGTATCCCAGCCCTGTCCTGGATGGCCGTCAACTCGGTACGCAGCGTCGCCGCAATACCAAGGTCATCGAGTGAACTGGACCGCGTCTCCATGGCGAGCGACCGGACCTGCTCGAGCGTGTCGGATACCGTCACCCGCAACGCGTCCGCGTGTTCGTGCATGCCCTCGGGGGTGTCGGCAAGCGCCAACACACGGAGCCCGATCATGAGCGACGTCAGCTGCTGCCCTACCTCATCGTGCAACTCGTAGGATATGTGCGCCCTCTCGGCGTCCTGCAAATCAAGCATGCGCGCCAGGAAGAGGCGACGCTCGCGTTCGGCGACCGCGAGCGCGTCCTGAGCCTCGCGCCGCTCGGCGATTTCTAACTGTAGGTGCTCCGTGCGTTCCTTCACACGCTCCTCGAGGCCTACGTTCAGGGCGCGCAACTCGCGCTCCATCTCTCGGGCCTCCGTGACGTCGGTCAGTATTCCGCAGAAGTGAAGGGCGCCCTGGTACCGCGCTTCGCTGAGCGCCAGATGCAGTGGGAAAGTCGAGCCATCGCTGCGCTGACCAAGGACGTCTCTGGTGGCGCCAATCACGCGTCGCTGCCCGTTGACGTTGTACCGGCCGACGTGGCCGTCGTGATCGCGCGCCTCGGACTCGGGCATGAGAAGCGCGACGTTCTTCCCAATGACGTCGCTCTCGGCGTAGCCGAACATCTGCTCGGCCGCCCGGTTGAAGGACTCTATGAGCCCTCGGTCGCTGGTGATGACGACAGCGCTCGCCGCCGCGGCGACGATGCCCTGAAGTTTCGCCGCGTCGGCTTCGGCCTGAACGCGCTCCTCCACCACGTCGGTGATGTCCGATGTCGTCCCTATGGCGTAGTCCGGCGTCCCGTCCTCCCCGGGGATCGACCGCGATTCGTCGCGGAACCACACGTAGCGGCCGTCGGCGCGCTGGAAGCGGTACTCCGCGGTGGCCCGCCCGGACGCGACCAACTGAGCCATGCGTCGAGAGACCGTCGCCCTGTCGTCGGGGTGGATTCTGGCGGTCGTGAACTCGTCGTCGGCCAGGAGTTCGGCGGCCGTGTACCCTGTGAGACTCTCGACAGCGCCGCGGACTTCGCACAGACGGTAGCCCGCCCGCGCGTCAAGGCGGTACACAATCACGGAGAGGCTGTCGAGCAACTCGCGCGCGGCGTCAGGTGATGTTGGATCTGGAAAACGTCGCATCGCTCGCTCGCGTGGCTTGGGTCCGGGGTCGCAGGCCGCCTAGTCGCCGGTGATACGGTCGCGCGTTGGGTCGTAGCTCTCGAGGAGCTGCTCCGCCTGGTTCTCCTCGATGCGCGCGACGCGCTCGTTGAGCGATTCCAGCAGCGCACGGATCTCGGCAAGCTGGCTCTCCGTCGCCCCCTTCACCAGCCCGTGCTTCTTCGAGTACAGGTCGTGGATCATCCCGCCGATGCCCATGATGAGCCCCATGGCGAACAGCATGAACAGGACGACAAACCCGGGATTCACCTGATGGCGCTCCGACGGCCGCGGGAGATGGCGAGTTTCACCGGCTGACGTCGTCAAGCATACCCGCAACGGTGGCGTGCCGTCACACGGAGGGTTCGATCTCAATGACCGCATGCGCTATTGCGAAGTCACGCTCGAGCGCCTCGCGAACGGCGGCGACAACGGCTTGAGTCGCGGAGAGGGGAACATCCTCAAGCACAACGTGGGCGGACAGGCACACGAATTGCGACGTGATTTCCCAGACGTGCAAGTCGTGCGCGTCTACGACCTGCGGGACACTGTCGACAAGGTGAGACGCGACCTCTGCCGGGTCGATATGCGAGGGCTTGCGCTCCATGAGGATGAGCGTAGAGTCGCGGATGAGCCCCCACGACCACCGCCCAATGACGAACGCGACGACGACGCTCAGTACGGGGTCAACGAAGCGCCACCCCGTGAAGTAGATCAGCACGCCGCCGAGCACGATCGCGACGGAAGACAGCGTGTCTCCGATCATGTGGAGGAAGGCGCTCTTGGTGTTAAGGTCGTCGAGGCCTGCGCGCTGGAGCACGAGCGCCGTCGTGACGTTCACGGCCAGACCGATGATCGCGACGACGGTGACTTCCTTGCCCGATACGGCAACAGGGTCGAGCAGACGCTGCACGCCTTCGTACACGATCCACACCGTGAAGCCTGCCAACGTGAGCCCGTTCGCGAGCGCCGCGAGGATCTCGACGCGATACAACCCGTACGAGAACGACAGCCCGGCGTCGCGCCGCGCGATGACCAACGCGAGGAAGCTGATCCCTAACGCGGCGGCGTGCGACAGCATGTGCACGGCGTCGCTGATGAGCATTAGGCTGCCCGTGAGGACGCCCGCCGCGAACTCCACCACCATCATCACCAGCGTTAGGATCACGCACACCAGGAACGCGCGACGCTGCCTCGGCCGGTGCAGGTCAACCTGATGGTGATGGTGGTGGTCGTGGCCTCCGCCGTGGTGGTGGTCGCGCGCGTGGTTGTCCACGAGGGGCCGGTGGTCGTGGGCGCAGCTCCGTAGCGGCTCTTCGTCTGCGTGTGGTTCAGTGTGTGCGTGCGGCCCGTCGTGCGCGCGCAACTCACCGTGTACGTGCGACAAGGTGTCTCCGTGCAGTTGATGACGCGCGTTAGCGGGGGCGGAAAGCCAGGAGGCGCGCCGAGTTGAGTACGACGAATACCGAGGCGATGTTGTGCACGACCGCCGCCATCACGGGGCTGAGAACACCCGCGCTCGCGAAGGCGATACCGGCGATGTTCACACCGACCGCGAACACCCATATGTTCTGCTGGATGATCCGCAGCGTGCGTCGACCCAGGATGAACATGTCCGCCAGCAGACGCAGATCCTCGCCCATGAGAGCCATGCCGGCGGATTCGATGGCGACGTCCGTGCCAGCGGCGCCCATGGCGACCCCAACGTCCGCCGCCACTAGCGCGGGGGCGTCGTTGACGCCATCGCCGACCATCGCGACGATCTGTCCGTCCGCCTTCATGCGTTCGACGACACCCAGCTTCTCCGTCGGCAGCAGCCCGGCGCGCACGTCGTCGATACCGACCTGCGCCGCGATGGCGCCCGCCGTCGTCGCGTGGTCCCCGGTCAGCATCGCGACGCGCCCCACGCCTGCGGAACGTAAGGCTTCAACGGCGTCGGACGAGTCGGGGCGGAGAGCATCGGCCGCCGCGATGCCGCCGACGCATTCGCCGTCGCTGACCACGACGAGCGCGGTGCGGCCCTTGCGTTCCTGTTCCGCCAGATAGCGATCTGCGGTGTCGTGGCCGCTCACGATGGCCACGTGGTCCAGTAGGCGCCGATTGCCGACCCACACGTCGCGGCCTTCGACCCGCGCGCGGATACCTACGCCGAACTCCTGCTCGAAGTCCGCGCTGTCCAGTCGCGCGCTGCCGGCGGCTTGCATGATCGCGCGCGCGAGCGGGTGTTCCGACCGGCTCTCGGCGGCCGCCGCCAGGCGGAGCACGCTCTCTACGTCGTCGTCGCCGAACGCGGTCGCGTCGACAACCTCGACGCGCCCCTGCGTCAGCGTCCCGGTCTTGTCGAAGCACACGGCGCTGACCCGCCCTAGCTGCTCCAAGATGGCCCCGCCCTTGATGAGCGCGCCGCGCTTCGCCGCGTTGCCGACGGCGGCGACGACAGCGGTTGGAGTCGCGAGGACAAGCGCGCACGGGCAGGCGATGACGAGAACGGCCATGACGCGCATCAGGTCGCCCGTGGCGAACCAGACGCCTACACAGATAAGCAGAATCGCGGGGGTGAAATACGTTGCGAACCTGTCCGCGGCGCGCTGCGTGGAGCCCTTCCGCTCCTGCGCCTCGTGGACGACGCGGATGATCGTCCCTAGCGTCGTGTCGGCGCCCAGCTTGTCCGCCGTCGCCTCAATGGCGCCGGAGGTGTTCACAGTTCCGGCAAACACGGTGTCGCCTACAGCCTTCTCGACGGGCATGGACTCACCCGTCAGGGTCGACTCGTTCAGCACGGCCGCGCCCTCGACGATCGTGCCATCGACGGGAACGGAATCGCCGGGGCGGATGAGCACACGGTCGCCGACCTCGATGGCCGAGACAGGACGGAGCCGCCACTCGCCGTCCTCCCATACGGTGGCTTCGTCGGGCGCGAGCTTGACCAGCGCGCGCACGGCGTTGCGCGTCTTCTCGAGCGTCAGGTCCTCCAGCCACTCACCGCCGATCATCATGAACGCCACGACGGCTCCGGCGATGTATTCGCCCACGTACGCCGTGCCGATGAGGGCGAGCACGACGAGCGACCCGGCGGTCAGCCGCCGATTCTCGATGGTCGCCACGATCGTGCGGTACGTGATGACCGCCCCGCCGATGAGCATGGGGAGCATCGCTGGGTCGCGCGGCGCCAGAGCGTCCTTCAGCGACGGGATCAGCGACGCCACGATGAGCGCCAGCAACGACGCCGGGAATGCCGCCTTGCGCGCCCATGTCACCCAGACATGGGACACCCCCACACGTCCGTTCACGGCGCCAGCAGTTGACATCGAACTCCTCCAGACGGGTTCTTCGTGGTCTACACCATGCGCAACACGACGAACGCGGCGACGGCCGCCGCCACGACGGCAATGGCGATGAACTTAGGGCCGCGCCCCTTGCCCTTGTCGTGGTCGTGGTGGTGATGGTCGTCGTGGTCTTCCAGTATCCCGTGCCCGCCCTCGTGGTAGACGATCGCCGCGCCGATGGCTGCCATGTCAACGGATCTCCCGCGTGTGTCACGCTTAGTGCGCGAGTTTCGAGAACGCCTGCTTGAATTCCTCGATAGCGGCCCCGTGGTCGCCCCGCTCGACCGCCGAGACGATGCACGACTCGAAGTGGTCCTCGAGGATCACCTTCCCCGCCGCCTGCAACGCTCCACGCACGGCGGCTATCTGGGTTAGCACCTCGGGGCAGTTCCTGTCCGCCAGCACCATCTCGCGGATACTGCGTACGTGTCCCTCGATCCGCGCCAGCCGCGCGACGACCTGGTCGCGACGCGCGTGCGTGTGGCCGTGTCCATCCCCATGCGTGTGTGTGGTATCCCCCTGGGGAGCATCTGGCATCACGGCTTCCTTTCCACGGTAGCGTATCCTATCCCCCCGGAGGGGTTACTGCATAGTGTAGCGCGGCGGCGTCAGAATGGAAGGGCTCTTCCCGTATCGCCGTCCGTGTCACCCGCGCGCGTCTCGGTCTTTCTGGCTTGGGCCGCCATCGGCGCTTGGCTATGGTCGGCGTGAACGGCTTTCTCTGGGGAGTGGATATGCGCTCGACAATCGTAGTCTGCCTTGCTCTCGGGGTCTGCGCGTCCGGCCGCGCGGTCGGTCAGATCGCTTTCGTGACGAACGCGCGGGGGCCGACGGAGATCGCCGTCACCAAGGGGCCAGGGGCGGCGTACCGCATCATTCTGGCAGCGCCCGAGGGATCTGGAGCGCCGTCGTGGTCGCCCGACGCGACGTCCCTTACTTACACCGCTCGCCTGGCGGGCGCCATCGACATCTACACGATGACCCGCGACGCCGCGCGCGTCCGTCGGTTGACGAACGAGGTAACTCAAGACGCGGAGTCCGCCTGGTCGCCGGACGGTTCGCGCATTGCCTTCAGCTCCGACCGCGGGGCAATTGGGACATCTACGTCATGTCCGCCGACGGACAGAATGTCCAACAGCTCACCACCGACCCGCACACGGATTGGTGTCCGACGTGGTCACCGGATGGCGAGTGGATCGCCTTCACATCCCAACGGACCGGTAGATCCTCGCTGCACATGGTGTCGCCAGAGGGAGGCGAGGTGCGGTTCGGCGGCGGCGCGCCTTACGCGTGTGAGGATCCGGCGTGGTCGCCCGATGGCGAGTGGATAGCCTTCCGCGGGGCTCTGGACGCTGCGTACGACATCTGCGTCGTGAGCATTCGCGGCGGCATGCCGCGCCCAGTATCGAGCCATCCCGCGAGGGAGCACGAGCCGACGTGGTCGCCCGACGGCACGGAGATAGCTTTCGCCTCGGATCGTGATGGCGGCCTCGCGGTCTACGCAATGGACGCTGTAGACGGCTCCAACGTGCGTCGAGTGACGCCGAAGGGCATCGAGGCGTGGAGCCCCGCCTGGGCGCGCGTAGCGTCATCGGACGAGCCCCGCGCTATCCAAGCGCGCGGGCGGCGTGCCGTCACGTGGGGAGGCATCCGGACACAGCCGCCTCGGTGAGCGGCAAGGGCGACCTCACTCGGCCGTTATGGCTACTGCCCAGTCTGACACACGACCGAATCGGAGCGTGCGTTTCCCGGCCGTCACCGACCCGAGACCCGTCTCGGTGTAACGCTCAAGCGCGTCGACGACCACTACCGCGCCACGACCCGTCATCAGGGACAGATCCACGCTTAGCGAATCTGCTTCCTCGACGTAGAACACGTACCGAGCGCCGTCTGCGGATCGCATCGCTACGCCGCCGTCCGCCGCTGACGGCGCGGGCTCCATGTCCAGCGTGAAGCGGTCGCCGAAGAACGTCGCGTAGCATCGGAACCACTCTGGATGCGGATACGGCATTGAGCGTCCGTCCTCGTCCAGGTTCCCCCAGATGTTCGCAACGCCACCCGCCATCGCCGATCGCCACAAGCCGCGCCTGGATCGGGCTTCGTCGTAGTCCTTGTCCGGGTAGCGTGAGTTCGGGCGTATCCGAAAGCGGTCCTCCGAGAACGACGGCACGGCTGGCCGCGCCGCGATCGTGCGGATGTACGTCTCGTAGTCTGGCCGGTGCTGCTCGTATGCCGAGTAGCTCAACCCCTCCGTGATCTGACCAAGGGTGTGCTTTGTCGCCCTGGCGCCGAGGAGGTGGCGCCATCCCATGTGGCTCTGCATGTAGGCGTGCCACTCAGCCAACTCGTCGCCGTCGACCCACTCCCACAGGTCGTAGCCGTAACCCATCGTCCACCCCGGCAGTGGGCCGAGGCGCGCCGCGATGTACCGCTGCAATCGCTTGTCAACGGCGCCGTTGATGCCCCAGCGGATGGGCGTCTGCCTGCGTGACTCGTCGCCCCACGCCCAAAGATGCGTGACGCCTCCCGCCGCGTGGGTTTTGGCGATCAGAAGTTCCAGCGCGTCGAACGTGCGCGGGTCGGGGTTGACGTCGTCGGGCATGTCCTGCGTGCGCTCGTTGTGGATGTCGAACCAACGCGCGAAGACGTACGTGTGGAACCCCGTGAACCCGTGCCCCACCATGAACGTCGCTATGTCGTCGTCGATCTTGCCTGGGTCGTCGTGGTAGAGGTCGGGGGTGTCGTACATGACGTACTGCGGCGCCAACGCTTCGAGGCGGGCGTCGGCGCCAACCTGACGCGCCCACTTTGAGCCGACGTGCGTCACGAACCCGACGCCGTCGGCGTTCGGCGCCACGTCGACGACCCCCGACAGGCCATCCAGGGCAGCGACCACGGACTCCGACCGATAGGTCCAACGGCCGGGTCTCGTCCCGGTGAACCGGAAGCGCCACTCGCCGCCACCCAAGGCGAACATCTCGGTGACGCGCGTCTCGCCGGTCTCGGCGTGCTCGAACGTCACCGACGCCACTACGTCGAACGGGTTGCCGTCGTGCGCGACGTCGGGAACGGCCCACTCCGTCGGCTCCCACTGCGTCGCTCGTCGCGGGGTCGTAGCCACACTCGTCGCTCCCACGACCGCCAGCGCGACCGTCAGCGCGAGGCAGATGGACACCGGGCGTCCTACCGTACGCCGAGGCCGCCGGCCAATGCCATCGCCCCTCACCTGTTGTATCGGAAATGCGGGCCGCGCAACGTCTGCCACACGTCGTCGCACGCTTCGAGCGTGGCGTCGTCCAGCCTGCCGTCTATCGCCGCGAGGTTGGCTTCGAGGTGCTCCATCCTGCTGGCGCCGAGTATCACGGAGTCGACGTGGTCCTGCGAGGCAAGCCACCGTAGCGCGAGTTCGACCATCGTGAGACCGGCGCCGCTCGCGATGCGCGCGATCTCATCCACTGCGGCGAAGTTGGCGTCGTGCCAGAACCTGCCACGATAGTCGTCGTTGAACGACAGCCGGCTGCCCTCGGCGGGGCCGGAATCCCGCTTGTGCTTGCCGGTAAGCATCCCGGCGCCCAGCGGGTTGTACGCGGTGACGCCGATGCCCATCTCCTTGACGAACGCGACGTACTCCTCGTCGATGCCGCGGGTGATGAGGCTGTACGGGACTTGCGTGACGACCGGCGGCGCCCACCGGTTCACGTCGCACTTCCACCGCGCCTGGCACACCTGCCACGAGGCGTAGTTGGACATGCCAACGTAGTTCACCTTGCCCTGGCTGACGAGCTGGTCGAACGCCGCGAGCGTCTCCTGGAGCGGTGTGTTGTAGTCGGGCCGGTGCAGGTAGTAGATGTCGAGATAATCCGTCTGCAGCCGCCGGAGGCTGTCCTCGACGCCCTTCACGACGTGTCGACGGTGCAGCCCGCCGTCCAGATGCGGGTCGGGGCCGACGTCGTTGGCGACCTTGCTCGCCAGCAGCACGCGGTCCCGCTTGCCCTGAAGCGCCCGCCCGATGATCTCCTCCGATAGACCGCCCACGTACGCGTCGGCGGTGTCGATGAAGTTCACCCCGGCGTCCATCGCGGTGTCGATCATCCGGGCGGAGGTCGGCTCGTCGACTTGCTGCCCAAACGTCATCGTCCCAAGGCAGACGCGCGATACGGTCGCGCCGGTTCCAGTGAGGGTGCGGTATTCCATGCGGGGGCTCCAGCGTTGGTGAGGTGAGTCGCATTGTACGTGGGTAGTCTGTCGCGCGCACGCGCTCCGGCCAGATCTCGTCAGGCCGCGTTGCACGGGGCATGCGTCGCCGCTATGCTGCCCACGGCGCCTCTCACCACGCCCCCGGGCGTCACTGAAAGATGGAGACCGTGATGGAACCCCGACTCGCCGCTTTCGCGATCCTGGCGATGCTGACGGCGCTACTCGCGGGAGGCGGCGTGGTGCTCGTCGTGGCCATTCTGGGCGCTAGCCGACGCCGGCAGGCGGCGTTCGAGAGCGCCGAGGAGATACGCGAGTTGCGCGATGAGATGCGGGAGATGCGCGAGAACGTGGAGGCCCGGCTGGCTGACATCACGCTCGCGCTCGATGACATCCAGCGCGGCGAGCTGCCGCCTCCCACAGACCCACGCTGAATGGCCGCGCGGCGGATCGTGGCGTCGTCCCTGGGTTGGTCCGGCGCCCTTGTCCTCGTCCTTGCCCTCTGCTGCCCGGAGCCGACAGTGGCTAGCGAATGGCTATCGACAGGCGGCGGTCTTGCCCGTACCCGTCGCGCGGTCTCCCCAACATCGCTGTCGCGCCCACGGGTGCGTCACGGAATCCCCACCGGAGCGCGGGAAAGCCTGCTGGTCGTCTCGTCCGAGACGGGCGCCGAAACGGTGACGCACGGCGACGGCTCGGGCTCCCTGTCGCAGGATCGCCAGGTGGCCTTCGGACTTCGCGCGCCGCTACGCGACATCGCGGGCGACGGTGTCCTCCGCGACCCGCCGTCGGCGCCCGCCGCGCGCTGGGGCAAATTCCTCCCGGACGTTCCCGGCCTTCAGCGGCTGAGCTGGACGACCGGTTGGGGTCCGAGCGGCTCGCTCCAGATGCACTCGTTCGAGCGTGGCGTTGACCAGCCGCGCCTCGTATGGGACGCCCCGCACGACGGAGCGGTCTACTCACCCCTGACCGTTGTAGGCGACATTGACGCGGACGGCGGCGACGAGGTCGTGGTGTCCACGTGGCACGGCGTGCTCGTGTACGACATCGCGACAGGCGAGGAGAAGTACGCCGTCAAGTACCGCGAGACCCACGGGAGGCACTACGGCTCCCTGACGCTGCACGCGGACGCATCTGGACGCGTGTACCTCCTGGTCGTCGGCGACTTCGCGGGCCACATCGCGTCGCTCGCGGCGCGCGATGGCGAGTTGACCGTCCTGTGGTATGAGAAGTTCGACCCGCAGTCCGAGCAGGGCATCGACAGGCGCTTCACGGCGAACCGGGTCGGGCCGGATCCCGTGGCCGATTTCGACGGTGACGGACGCCCCGAGGCGCTGATGAACGTCTACAACGAGACGGGTGACGATCGGTGGCATCTACTCGGTTACGACATGGAGACGGGGCGTAGGAAACTGGACCTCGCCGACGAGTTCCTGCGTGGGAGCCACGACATCGACGGCGACGGGATCCCAGAGCTGCTGACGCAGGCCTCCGAGGGTCGCGCCGTCCCAACGACAGGCCGCATCCTGGCGCGCCGGTGGGATTCCGTGGTCTGGTCGGCGACGTCCGCTCGGTGGTCGCTGCGCGCCATCGTGGACCTGCCCGCGACGCACGACACCGGCGCCACGCGAGGACGCGAGACCACGGTTGATGTGGGCCCGGGGGTCGCCTACACGGTCGCCGGCGACACGGACACTGTCCACTGCCTCGCGCTCGGCCCGAACGCGACGGCGCGGGACCTGTGGAGCGTCACCGCCCCGACCGGCATCGCGTTGGACGCCATCGGCGCGGCGGAGGGAGATGCGCTACTGCGCGCGCGTGGTCCCCTCGATCAGCTCGGAGAGATACAGGCGCAGGGACGACGGCTGTCGGTCGCGCAGTCCAACGTTGTCTCGAACGGGGCGTCGCCGCCCGTCGTCATCGCCGGGGAGCGCGGCGCGGTCGTCGTAGTCGCGGACACCCTCGACACCGTGTCGGGCTGGCGGGTCGGCGTCGAGTCGCCGGAACGGTTGTGGACGCGCCCCGGCCGCGCGATGACGACACAGGCGCCGCAGATGCTGGGAATCGTCGGCGGCGACATCGACGGCGATGGCATGGCCGAGGCGCTCGCGATCCGGCCCGCAGCGTCTGGCGAGGCGGAGCTTGTCGCGTACCGCGCTGACGGCTCCGAGGCATGGAGCCACGTCGTCGAAGGGTACGGAGCCCGCGCGCCGGTCTGGAACGAGGGCGGAGTGACGCGTTGGGCGGTCGGCCACTTCCTCGACCCCGAGCGGCTGGACGTTCTCGTCGCCGTGCGCAGATCCATCATGCACAGCGACGAGACGTGGCTTATCCGTGCGGACACGCGCGAGACCGTCTGGCAACGCGACATCCTGGAAGTCCGGCCGCCGTGGTCGGACAGCGACTGGCGCCACACGCGCGGGTACGGCGGCGGCCCCATGGCGTTCGCGGACCTCGGTGCCGACGGCCTGGACGACATCGCCATGTGCTATCCAGCGGAATACTCCGTCGTGGACGGAGCGACCGGCGACCAGATGCACGTGTTGGACGCCGGTCCACTGGCCGGCACGGACGGCTACTGGGCGCCTTCCGGGGAGCCGATGGCGTTCCCACTGCCCGGTGAACCACTAGTGGGCGTGCTGTGGCGCAGTCCAGGCATCCTCATAGCGATGGCGCACGGTGACCGCCCGCGCGTCCTGTGGCGCACGGAGCCGGAGGACGGCGCCAACGGTGGCGCCGCGCTCGCGGATGCCGAAGGAACGGGCGAGATGGCGATCGGCGCCGCTGGGTTCAGCGACGGCTTCCGGTGCTACGCCGCCGCTACCGGCGAACTGCTATGGCGACGCGGCGGCTCGTCCTCTCCCGTGTCGAACGCCCTGGCGCTGGATGTGGACGGCGACGGACGCTACGAGTTCGTGTGGGCCGAGGGAGCCACCATCGTTGCGGCGCGCGACGGAGTGGACGTGTGGCAAGCGGACATCGCCGCGACCGTGCGATACTTGACGCCCATCCGCGTGGACGACCGCGACGGACTGCTGGCGACGTGTGACGACGGGGTAACGTACGCGCTGTGGTAGCGACCAACCGGGAGGCTCGCGATATGGCGTTGTTGGCGATCAACGGCGGGAGACCCGCTGTCTCCGGTCTGCGGACAGAGTGGCCCGTGCGCGGCGACATCGAACGGCAGAACGTCCTTGAGGTGCTCGACAGCGGCCGGTGGTGCAGCGTCGGGCACGAAGGCAGCAAGGTAGCCGCCGCGATGGAGGCGTTCGGGGAGTGGATCGGCGTGAAGCGCGCCATCGCCTGCACGTCCGGCACGAGCGCGCTCGAGCTTGCGCTGCGGGCGTGCAACATCCAGCACGGCGACGAGATCATCGTGCCGGCGGTCACGTTCTACGCGTCTGCCTCGGCGATCGTCATGGCTGGCGGCGTGCCGGTGTTCGTGGACATCGACCCCGAGACGTACCAGATATCGGCGGACGCGGCAGCGGCAGCCGTCACGGACAGGACGACGGGCATCATGCCCGTGCACTACGGCGGCTACCCAGCCGACATGGACGCGGTCAACGCGCTCGCGGAGGACCGCGGGCTGTTCGTCGTCGAGGACTGCGCCGAGGCCCATGGGTCCGAGTGGCGTGGCGCGAAGGTCGGGTCGTTGGGTTCGGTCGGGGCGTTCAGCTTCCAGATGGGCAAGCCCCTTACCGCCGGCGAGGGTGGGGCGATCACGTTCAACGACGATGCGTACAGCATCAGCCAGTACCAGTACGAACGCACGCGCGCTGGCGACGACGGAAGCAAGGAGACCTACCACGTCGCGATGGGCAACTTCCGCATGTCCGAATTCGTCGGCGCCATCCTGCTGTCTCAGATGTCGCGCGTCCGCGCGCAGACGGATGCCCGGTGGGCGAACGGGGAGTTCCTCGCCGAGGAGCTGGACAAGATCGACGGCGTGTCCGCTCTCAAACGTGACCGGCGCGTCACGAAGCGCGGCTACTACTTCTACTTCATCCGCTACGACGCCGAGGCGTGGGGCGGCCTACACCGCGACCGTTTCATGGATGCCCTACGCGCCGAAGGTCTGCACTGCGGCACCGCTCACAACGACCCGGTGTACGAGTACGCCGCCTTCAAGGACATGCCCGAGCGACAGGACGCAACCGTCGACTGCCCCGAGGCGGAGCGCGTATACCGCACGGAAGTCGTCGCCCTGGGCAAGGACTTCCTGATGTATCGAGAGAACATTGAGGCCGTCGTCAGCGCGATACGCAAGCTGCGTGACAACGCGACCGACATCCCGCGCTGAGCAGGAGCAGAGGGATCTGCCACTAGACAGCCGCGATCAGCGCCGCGTGGGCGTAGTGCCAGTCCTCGACGTGGTTGAGCGTAACGCCGGAGTCCGTCGTCAGCGCGCGCCCGACGGTCGCGCTGATGTCGTCGATCTTCGCCTGGTTCCGCACGCGCGTCCTCACGAAGTTGTTCCACTCGTCGACAACATCGCTCTCGACCTGCCCGGTGTCGGCGACCCACGCCTCGAACTCGCGGTAGTCAGGTAGCTGCTCCGCGACGTACGCGGCCGCGGCGTTGGGATCGACGCCAAGGCGCGACAGCACTTCCCAGTCGAGGCCGGAGCCCTGTCGGATGTGCGGGTATTCAGGATGCAGCGCGTCGCACGCCTTCAACAGGCATTTCAGCCAGGTGCGCGGGAGCTGGCACACACCGAGCGGGCCGTAGTCTATCGTGGCGATCAGGGGCGTCACTGGCGCGGCGAGCGTGGAGATGTCGCGGGCGTGGAAGAGCTGCCAGTCCTGCAACGAGTTGAGTACGACAGCGGAGTCGATGCCCGCGTCGTCGGGCAACCCGATGTCACCGTACGTCTCGGCGAGCTTCTCCGGACGCGTGTGGATGCGTGTGCGGACCCGTTCGTTCCACGCGTCCGCCGCCTCGCGGTCGATGGCGCCGCCGCACTGCTCGACGACCCAGTCCTCGAATTCCAGGTATGTAGGCGCGTTCGCGCGAAGCCACGCCAAGGTTCCGTCCCTGTCGAGCCCAAGCACATCCAGCACGTACGAGTCCAACCCCCCGCTGCAGTCTGGATACTCGGGGTCGAGCAGGTCGTGGGATCGCAGGAGCACCTTCCACCAGAAGCGTGGCAGGTGACACACCTCCAAAGGGCCGTAGCAGATGCTACTGATGAGCGGGATCATGTCGGCCTCCCAACCGTTGGCCTTCGCATCCATCGCGAGTGAACGCTTGTGAGCTTGCACCGTCGCGGGGCTTCATGTCCAGGCTGCCGTGAGGACGGCTCGACGCGGTTGCCAGTCCACGCGCATCGGCGTAGGCTCTGTAGCCAGTCCCACAACAGGATCGCCAGATGCTCGTGCTATGCAACGGGATGCCGCGTTCCGGCTCGACGCTGCAATACAACGTCGTGGCCGGGCTTGTCGATGCCGCGGGCGCTGGCACGGCTGGAGGAGGCATCGAGGACACTGGCGGCACGGCGGAGGATCTGCGCACGGTCGCGGCGACGGACACCATGCTCGTGTACAAGACCCACGACGTGCTTCCACACGTCGTGCCCTGGCTGGAGCGAGGCGAGTCTGGCGTGTTCGTGTGCTACATCTTCCGAGACCTGCGTGATGTCGCGGTGTCGGTTCGCGAAAAGCACGGGCCGAACGACGCTGAGATGTTCGGACTGCTCGACCGCGCCGTGGCGGCGTACGACACGCTGGTCCCGCTCCGCGAGTCGCCGCACGTGCTGTGGCAGCGGTACGAGGATGTCATCGCGGACCCTCGGACGGCGACGTTGGAGGCCGCCGACCTGCTGGGGCTGACGGCGCCGCCCGACGCTCTTGATGTCATTGTCGAGGACTGTTCGGTCGAGCGAGTGCGCGCAGTCATGGATGTCGTGCGTCGCGCGGTGGAGCACAGCATCGCGCAGGCGGCGCCCAGCGAGGTGCGGCAGATCCGACGCGGCATGCGCGACGGGTCGTTCTCCGCCGCTGATCCAGACACGCATATCCACTGGAACCACGTATCCAGGTTCGGAGGGGCCTCGGGCGTGTGGCGCCGCGAACTCCCCAAGCCGCTGCTGGCGACTATCACCGACCGCTACGCCGACTGGTTCGCGAGCGCCGGATACGACATCGAAGACGCCGGGGCGACCACCGAGGGAGCAGGGGAATGACCGCGACCGAGCACGGCATTGGTCTCGTCGGTTTGGGCATTGGGCAGCAGCACCTGGAGGCGTACCGCCGGCGAGGTCTGCGCGTCGCGGCGATATGCGACCTGAACGACGAGCTGCTGGCGCGCACGGCCGAGAGCTTCGGGATATCGTCGACGTACGCGAACGTCTACGACATGATCGCCGACCCCGCTGTCCACGTAGTCGATGTCGCGTTGCAGCCGTGGCAACGCTGGCCGGTTGTCGAGGCGGCCGCCGCCGCAGGCAAGCACGTGCTCTGTCAGAAGCCGTTCGCCATGAGCATGCGGCAGGCGGTGGGCATGGTCGAGGCGTGTGAGAAGCACGGCGTCATGCTCATGGTGAACCAGAACTCCTGCTATGTGCCGGGGTTCCTCGCCGTCGAGCCGTACCTCGAGTCCCTGGGCGACATCTACCACATGTCCATCACTTGCGATGGGCGGTTCATGGACTTCCCGGAGCGACGGCTGATACCGGCGATGATGGTCCACCACGTCGCCCTGGCGGCGAACTGGTTTGGGCCAATGGCGACTGTCTATTGCCAGGCCCATGGCCACGACGTCCCGGCGGCTGAACGCGAGGTGGCGGCGCACGCGCTGGTGCGGTTCGAGAGCGGCGTCGCGGGGCTCCTGTCGTGCAACTGGAGCTTCCTCGGCGCGGCGGGGCACACGCATCCGCATCCCCACGAGGAGATACGCGTGCAGGGCTCCCGAGGCTCCATCTGCGGGCACAGCGAGAAGATGGAGGTCCACGTCGAGAGCCCGGAGCCGCGCGTCATCTCCCCGGAGATCGAAGGCACGTGGTTCCCGGACGCCTTCGGCGGCTCTATGTCACACTTCCTGGCCTGCATCGCAAGCGGGGCCACGCCGAAGACCGACGGGCGCGGGAACCTGCACGTCCTGCAATGCCTCTTCGCCTTGCATCGCTCCGCCATGGAACGCCGTGAGGTGAGCGTGGATGAGATCGGACTCGACGCCGACCTCGACCTGAGCCCGCACCCCGTCGTCGGACCCAGCGAACGCTAGGCGCGCGCGTACTCCGCCCATCGCCTTGCGACAAGTCCGCGCGGGTGGTATCCTACGCGGACTCGACTCCGTGGACGCCACGTCGGCGGCCACACATGCCTGGAGGACTGGAGCGATGCGTACAGGCGCGTTCGCGATAGCGCTAGGAGCGCTCGTAGCGTTCACTGCCGCGGCACAGGACGCCGATCTCATCTTGTATCTGGATTACGAGGCCATCGACGGCGACGCCATCGTGAACAAGGCCGATAACGGCCTGAATGGCACGGTGAACGGCCAGATAGACATCGTCGACGACGGCAAGATCGGCAAGGCGGCGCGGTTCGCCGCAGGAAGCTACATCGACCTCGACGGCGCAAGCTGGACCGACACCCCCCGCGACGGCATGAGCGTCCTGGCGTGGGTGAACGTGGACTCACTCGGCAACGACCACGCCATATTCAACGCTCGCGCGAGCGACGAGACGTGGCTCATACATCCCGAGGTGCGTAGCGGCGGCAACTTCCGCTGGCTGCTGCGAACCGACGGTGGCACGACCATCTTCGACATACGCGCAGGCGTATCGACAGCCGGCGAGTGGCTTCACTTCGGCGGGGTCTATGACAGCGGCTCGGGCGCGGCGCTGTACATCAACGGCGAGTTGGTGGGCGAGGGCGACGGAGGCAGCCAGATCGCCGCAGACTGGGGCCTTGGCGCGCGCGTCGGTATGAACATCGACGACGCGCGGCCCTTCACCGGGCTCATGGACGACATGAGCATCTGGAAGCGCGGCCTCACGAGCGCCGAGGTGAACGCCATCATGGCCGACGGCGCCATGCCGGGAGGCACGGCCGTCGATCCCGCCGGCAAGGCGGCAACGACCTGGGCCGCCCTCAGGCGGTAGCTCGCTACGAACTGTCCAAGACACAGCCCGCGCGGCGCCACGCCACGTGGGCTGTGTTGCGTGCGCGCCCATGTCCTCATCCGGCGCGGAAGACGACGCGTTGACACGGCCGTAGTCTATATGTACTACTAGGGCCGCGGATCGGCAACGCAGTGGTGAGGGTAGCCAGCCGTGCGGGAAGTCAGCAAGGCGGAGGAGAAGCGCATTGAGGAGGACGTGCGGCAGTGGGTGGAACGCGTGCTGCTGGACTACGCGCGCGCGATGGAGGTCGGTGAGGGCGCCGTGCTCATCATCGGTCGGCGACGCTTCGTCGTGCGCGATGGGCAGTTGCGGAAGGCGGAGTAGCGCGCGAGAGAGGAAGGTAGTGGCGCGGCGCCCACGAGGACGCCGCGCCGAGAGGGTCGTTAGAACTTGTAGTGGACGGTCAGGCGCCCGAGAACCTCTGAGTTGTCATCTGAGTTCTCGGGGATCTCGATCCACACGTTCGGCATGAACGCCACCTGCGGGATGGGGCGGTAAGCCGCCGCGACGATGGCCAGCGTCTTGGCGTCGTCCTCGACGTCTGAGTCCGGGTCGTAGATGTCGCCACGAAAGACGAGCTCGACGTCGTCCAGAAGCGCGTAACGGCCGAACGCTGACACGCCCGTCGAGGTCTGATCGGCGCCGGCGACATCGCCGACATCCGACGTCATCCGGCTGAAGGCGGAGACGTACCCCGCGTATTCGCCGTTGTCGTAGCCTACAACCGCCTTGCCGGTGACTTCGCTCTCGTCACCGGAGCCCTGGCGCAGGTGTCCGTACACTTCGCCAACGAGGTCGCTGTTGCGGTAGGCCACGGACCCGTAGAACCGCTTCTCCTTGTTGGTTTCCGCCTTGGTCGTGTCGTTGCCGACGAGGAACTGGTACGACACCCCCGAGTCGGACAGCGCTCCCTTCACGCCTATGCCAAGGTCGCGCGACGATGCGATCTTGCGCAGGTCCAACTGGGTCTTTTCGATCGACCGGTACTTCCAGGCGGCTTCCTCTACATGGCCCCATGAAGGCGTCGACTGAATCCCGAAGATCAGGGACGGCTTGAGCGACTTCGCCCAGTCCGCGGTGATGGCCCACTGCATGTAGGCGTCCTTGACCAACACGCCCACCTTCGACTTCTCGGGGGCGGTGAGGAAGTTCACGCCGTCGTTGGTCTCAATGCGCACGCGGGCCTTGTAGTTGGGCTTCGCGGCGTAGTCGTACGTGAGGTACACGCGCCTGATCTTGGCGCCGAATACCTCCTTGGCGCCCTCGTCCGCTGAGTCCACGACGTACGAGTAGTCGAAGAGCGTGTACCCGCTGATCTTACTCGTCGGCTTCGGCGCGTCTTCCCCCGCCACGACCATCTGCGGCGCGGCCGAGAGCGCCAGAAGAGCCGCCAACCCAAACGACAACCGTCTCATACAATCACTCCTCGCGGCCGTGCCGCGTGTTATGCCTCCGCCGCGCTCGACAGGTCGTCGCGCGACTTGGGTATTAGTGTTTCGCCGACGCCAAACAGCAGGAGACCAAGCCCGACTACGCCGGCGACGAGTAGCCATTCCGTCGAACTCGGGAAGTAGGATGTCTGTAGTCGTGAGGACACGAACGCCTCGGAGAGACCGCTCAGTTCCTCGCCCGCCAGACTGGGGATGACGATGTTCAGTCGCACCCCGATGAACCCCAGCGCGACCAGCAGACCTGCTAGCGACACTATCCGAGGGTCGTTGCGCGTGGGCATCGACAGCAGCAGGATCGGAACCACCGCGCCGAGAGCGAACTGCCATACCCAGAACACCCACCAGTACTGCCCGCTCAGCACGAGCCCTAGCGCGTGCACGTGTCCAGGCACGCCGCCGTAGAGGCCCACCAGGAATTCCGACACCTCGCACACGACGACCAGCCCGAGCGCTATCAGTGTAAGACGACCGAGCGCGATGACGGTTTCCCGATTTCGCCGCCATCCCTCCTGGAAGACCGCGGCCGTAACCGTGAGCAGCGCGGCGCCACTGGCCACCGCCGACAGTAGGAACAGCACCGGGAACAGGCCGCTGTGCCACGCCGGGCGCGCCGCGACCACGCCGAAGAGCGCGCCTACGCCAGCCGGGAACATCAGCGCGACAGGAAGGCCGATCGTGGCAAACACGCGCGCGCGGCGTAGGTCTCTCTCCGCGCTCTCGGCCGACGTGTCCTTCGAGCCCAATGCGACGAGACGGCACACCGCCGCGCGGAAGCCCGAGTTGGTCGCACCACGCGCCACGTCAGCTCGGATCAGCAGCCAGAACTGCGTCATCAGCAGGATGAAGTACACGAGGTACGCCCAGATCATCCATGCCATCGGTGACGAGAAGTTGGGGTGCAGCAGCACGCGATACGCGCGCCCCATGTGCCCCAGATCCACGACGATGGACAGCAAGCCCAGTATCAGCGTCACGACGGCCGTGAACACCGCCAGACGCGCCACGTTCTCAAACCGCTTGACGCGGAACACGTACACCAGTGATGAGATTAGGAACGACCCGGCGGACAGTCCCATGAAGTACACGTACGCCGCCACCGAGAGACCCCACGTAACGAAGCTCCCGTAGTTGGCGTTACGGTGCCCGTTGGCAAACCGGTCGTACCACCCGATCGTGCCCACCGCGAGCAGCGCCACCCCGAGAAGCCAGAACACTCGCTTCAGCCCACGCCCATTCGTCGCCATCTCGCTCACCTTCCCTGGAGGCGCCGGACGCGCGACGGCGTCCGGCGCATCGGCGTTCGCGCCGCTATACGGGCGTCACGTTGACGTAAGTGTCGAAGAACGACGCGCTGGCGCCGACCGGGTCGGTCAGGCACACGTCCTTCAAGATCGGATCGACGTCCATCAGCGGATTCGGGCAGAGCCCCGCCGCCCTTCGCGCGTCACCCTTGATGACGGAGCCATCGACGACGACGTCGTTCGAGCCGTACGCCCAGTGTCCGTAGTGCCAGGACAGCCCGACCGTGCCGGGGAGCATGCCCTCGCGGATGTCCACCTTGGCGACGAAGTCCAGCGTGCGGCCGTCACCGACGTCGAGCGTGCCCTTCGGCTGTGCGGGCGACGTCAGCCGTACCTCTTGGAACTGCCGCAGACCGAGTCGCGCGGCGTCCTTCGCGCTGATCCAGAGCATGTTTTCCGGCATCATCGCCACGTTCGTCCAGTAGTTGGAGATGGTCCGGGAGTGCCCCCCGAACGCCTCCTTGAACGTGATGAGCAGGTACGGGTAGGCGCCTCCACGATTCAGCGTGGCGCCTGCGGCGTCGTACTGTCCGCGGTACTCCGGCACGCCGGAGAAATACTCGCCGCTCATGCTGTTCCGCTGGGCGGCGACGGCGTCGACGAAGAGGTGGAACATGGTTCCCATCTTCCTCTTCATGTAGTCGCCGCTGTATCCGCTGCCGAACGGCGCGTACCGCCCACCGCGGTTCAGGACGTAGACGACCTTCGACCACTCCTCGGGACGCACCGCGCGCTTCCAGGCCGCCAGGTCGAACACCGACGGTGGCAGATGGCGACGCGACTTGACGAGCAGGTCGTGCTCCGCTGGCGACGCGTCCGGGACGACTTCGCCAGGCTTGTCGCCCAGGGCGATGTTCGCGATCGCCTTGAGGTGCCAGTCCTCGGGTCGGTTGAAGTGCATCCCCGGCCCGAAGGCGTCGTCGCCGAAGCCCGACAGGCCAAGCCGTTTGGCAACGGCTATCAGGAACGCCTCCAACGAAATCGGCATCGTCTCGCCGTCGATGGTGACGTCTTCGGTAAGCGGCTTGGCGACCGGCTGGCGCACCTTGCTGGTCATCGTCGTAACGTCGGGCGTGACGTGCGGCGTTCCCCAGCGCTCCATGTACGTCAGGTCGGGCAGCACGTAGTCCGCGTACATCGTCGTCTCGCCGATGACGATGTCGCACGAGATGAACAGCGGAACCTTGTCGGGGTCCTGCAGCATCGCGATGACCTTGTCGCCAGCGGGGCTGGCGAGGGCAGGCGTGCCCATGTGCAGAAAGAGGATCTGTCCCGGGTAGGGGTATCCCTGCGCGAACGAGGGGATGATCTCCTGGTAGATGTTCCCGGAGAACGGGTACCACGGACGTTTCGCCGGGTAGCCTTCCTCGCGGAACAGCGTGTAGTCCTCGTAGCGGTGTTTCTCGCGCGTCATCGTCGGGCCAAACGCCTTTAGCGCGCCCGGGTGCATGTCGGCGAACTGGTACACGTTGCCAGACTTCCCGCCGAATTCGTGCCAGTGGCCGCCGCCCTTCTGCAGGCCGCCCTTCCAGTCGGCGTTCCCGATCAGCACGTTCATCGCGATGATCGCCGAGCCAGCGTAATAGCCATCGGTATGCTGTACCGGGCCGCGGTACAGCTCGACGACGGCGCGCTTGCCGTGCGACGTGAACTCACGCGCCACTTCTGCCACCTGACGTTCAGGCACGCCGGTGATCGCCTCATATTGCTCCTGCGTCCTCGACATCGCCTCTACGCGCAGCAGATCCAGCGCGGACTTCAGCCGCAACCCGCCGACCTCGGCGTCGACGAACAGGTCGCCATGCACGGGGGTGTCTTCGTCATCCTCGGTCACGGCGATCAGGTCGCCGCCAACTGAGACGACGTACTGGTCCTCTGAACCCACGCCCACTTCCGCGGCGGACACGCGCGCGGCGCCACGACCGTCCTCGAACTTCACGAGGTGCGTGCCGTTGGTCCACGTGGGCTCGCCGTCTTCGGCGGCGGCTGCCTTGTTCGCGTTGGCGAGGTATTGGGCGTCGTACCTGTTGTTTTCGAGCATCCACCGGATCATCGCCAGCGCGAGCGCGCCGTCGGCGCCGGGCTTCACAGGCAGCCACCAGTCGGCCTTGCCCGCGTCGTTCGACAGCCGAGGGTCGATGACGGCGGTCTTGAGCCCGCGGTCGACCTTGCCGGTGGTGACCTTCTCCGCCATCGGCGTAAGACCGAAGTTCGCCGTGTACGCTCCGGTACCCCAGAAGATCACGAACTCCGCGTTCTGGAGGTCGGGTTTCATGTGGTGGTTGTTCCCACCGGTCATCTCGTCATAAGCGATGTGGTGGGACTGTTCACAGATGGTCGTGTGCTCGAAGGCGTTCGGCGAGCCGACCGACTGCTTGGTGAACCACTTCATCAGCTCTTTGCGACCGTGCTCGATGCGGCCGGCGTCGAACACGAACCCGTTGTTCTTCGGGCCCAGGTCCGGATGCGCGGGGTCGATGAGCTTGTCCATGTGGTCGGCGTACTTCTGCTGGAAGGCGGCGACGGACATGTCGCCCTTCCCGACCGCTTTGGCGTCTGCCGCCATCGCCTTGGACAGGTCCGCGTCGCGGAGCGCAACCACCTCGTCGAAGCCGGGATAGTGCCTGCTGTCGCCTATGCCCTGGAACAGCTTACCGCCCTGCGTCACCTCGTCGATGAACTTATCGAACGGGATGCTCTCCCACTCACCCGAGCCACGCTCGCCGACGCGTTTCAGCACCGTGCGTATGCGGTAGGGGTCGTAGTAGGTCTGTATTCCTGACTGACCCTTGGCGCACAGCTTGGCGTCGACGCCGACGGCGTCCACGGGCGATGTCTCGAACGGGATGTGCGGCAGGGCGTTCAGCGGGCTGTACGGGCTGCCGTCAACCTTCGCCAGCGTGCCGTCCCACGTCTTCGCCTTGATCTGGCAGGCGACGTGGCACTGCAGGCACGACGAGTAGATCACGTTCTCCGGCTTGTTCAGCTCATAGCGTCCCGGCTTCGCGGTCGCCGCGCGCGCGCCAGGAACCAACGTAGACGCGGCCGCGCACCCACCCACGAATGCTGAGCTCTTGATCCAGTCACGCCGACTCATCGCGGACGCGGGGCGTGAGCCGTTCCGTGCGTCCTTCTTCGACATCGTTCTCGTCCCCCAAAACCACACGAGGTCACACGAGGTAGTAGACGCTGGGTTCCGTGCCGAGTTCTTCTTTGAGTCTCATCACGCGGTCTTCGCCGACGAGCTCGCGCACGAGGCTCTCGCGATCCGCGTAGTCGCCGAAGTACGTGGCGCCGCCCAGGCAGGTCGCGAGGCACGCGGGCAGCGAGCCGTCCTCGACGCGGTGCAGGCAGAATTGGCACTTGCGCACGTTGCCCTTGGGCGACGCGCCGTGGTCGCTCACTAGGCGGACGCGGTCTTCGGAGTATTCGGGTGAGGGTCGCGTTTCATAGGACATGATCTCCGGCGTGCCGTCCTCGTAGTACTCGCCGAAGTCGAAGTACCGCGCGCCGTAAGGACATGCAGTTATGCAGTAGCGGCACCCGATGCAGTCGTCGTAGTCGACGGCGACGATGCCGTCGTCGCGTTTGTACGTGGCGCCTACGGGGCACACGGAGGTGCATGGCGGGTTGTCGCAGTGCATGCACGGGCGTGGGAGGAACTGTAGGCGCACGGTTGGGAACTCGCCGACCTCCGTCTGCGTGACCGGCCTGTACGCCACGCCCGGAGGCAGCGCGTTCTCCGCGACGCACGCCACCGTGCACGCCTTGCAGCCAATGCACTTCTGCAGATCCATCACCATGATCCACCGACGCTGAGATGTCGGCTTGGCCAGCGCGCGCACGAGGTCCGCGCGCATACGCTCCTGCGCCCCACCCTCGACGAACGGCTCAGGGTGGTCGAGGATGTGGCCGACTTCGTCGCGGTCTATCGCCGCCGCCTTGCCAGCGAACCCACCCACAATCGCGGCGAGGGACGCTGCCCCCGCGTGCAGGAAGTCTCGCCTGGAACTGTCACGCGGCTCTTTGCCGCTGTCGCGCTTCATCAGATGTGCTCCCGGTCCTGTTCGCGGCGATCGCGCAAACGGTCGCTCCGGGAACAGCAGTAGACCGCTCCTGATCGGGTGTGGGAGGGGGAAACCACGTCCCCAAACCACTAAGATGTGGGTTGTTTCCCTTACAGATAGGAAGCCGGGATGGCCTACGAATCCTCGAGGAGGCCCTCGCGGATGGCGTGGTCGACAAGCTCGGCGCGGCTGCGCAGTCCGAGCTTCTGCATGAGTCGCAGGCGGTACGTCTCGACGGTCTTCACGGACAGTCGGAGGTGCGAGGCAGTCTCACGGTTCGTGTGACCCCTGGCAACGTACGTGAGCACCTCGGCCTCCCGTGCGCTCAGGGGGGCGCGCGCGGCCGCCATGCTGGGCGGCGGCGCCGGCCCGAGTAGCTGAAACACGGCTTCCTCGGCAAGGCTGGGGTCGAGGTACCTGCGGTTCCGGTGCACCGCGCGGATGGCCTTCAGCAGCTCCGGCCCGCCGGCGCCCTTGGTGATGTAGCCCATGGCGCCCGCCTGAACGTACTGCTGGAGGTACGCCGCGTCGTCGTGCATGGTCAGGATGAGCACGCGGGTAGGGAGGTCCAGCGCATGTATCTGTTGCAGCGCATCAAGGCCGCCGACGTTGGGCATGGTGACGTCCAGTAGCAACACGTCTGGCACGACCTCGCATACTTGCTCCACGGCTGCCTGGCCGTCCTCCGCCTCCCCGACTACTTGCATGTCTGGCTGGCCGTCCAGGAGCGCCCACAGACCCGCCCGGACGACGGCGTGGTCGTCCGCTATCAGAACCCTAATCGGCATATCCAATTCCCTCGCAGGCGTCCGCTGCGTTCTCGAACGGAAGCTCGACGTAGACGGTCGCTCCGGCGCCCGGCGATGACTCGAACGTTATGGAGGCGCCGACTAGGCGGGCGCGCTCCGCCATCCCCAGCAGGCCAAAGCGCGTCTCCGGCGGCCCAGCGAGCACAGCGTCCGCGTCGTAGCCGACGCCGTCGTCCTCGATGATCGCGACGAGAGTCGACCCCCTAGCCTGCACGAGCACACTGGCGTTCTGGGCGTTCGCGTGCCGAGCGGTGTTCATCAGACCCTCTCGCACGATTCGGTAGACCGCCGTCTCCACGTCGCGGGAGATGTCGACGCCGTCCAGTCCGCCCGTATGGCAGCGCACGGAGAAGCCGTACTGCTGCGTGAACGCGCGCGCCTCGTGCTGGAGAGCGGCGGCGAGGCCGAGGTCGCGAAGCGCCGCCGGTCTCATCTCGAACGCCAGGAGACGCACCTCCCTCAACGCGCGCGCCGCCGCCTTCTCGAGGTCGTCCAGCTGCGCGCGCGCCTCCTCCAGCGTGGGGGCCTCGGCGACTACGGAGACACGGTACAGCAGCGCGCTCAGTTCCTGGCCCGTGTGGTCGTGCAGCTCGTGGGCGATGCGACTGCGCTCCTCCTCCTGGACGGTCAGAATCCGCTTTAGCAGTTCGGTACGCTGCCGTTCGACCGCTCCAAGTCGCCCGATCATGGCGTTGAACGCGTTGCCGAGAGCGCCGAACTCGTCCGTGGTCTGCACGTCGACGCGGTGTCGGAAGTCGCCGCGACCCACTGCGTCCGTGGCGCGTAGGAGCCCGGCGATGGGCTGCGTAAGAAGGTAGGTCAGCAGGAACGCCGCGACGATCCCGAAGCCAGCGGCGAGGGCTGTCATGAGAGTGATGTGCGTGACGACCGCGCCGATCTGCGCCCGCATCCGGTCCTCCGCCACCGCGAGGCGAAGCGTGCCTACGCGCCCGTCGTAGATGGGTATGCCGACGTCGTGCAGCCGGGAGGCGCCGGACTGCAAGAGGGCTATGTACGCGTCATCGGCATAGGTCTCGGCTTCCACGCTGAGCAGATCCGTTGGGAACGCGGGGCCGAAGGTGTGCGCGAGCACCGCGCCGTCGGGGCCAAGCACGAACGCGTAGCGGACGTCGGGATTGCCGTCCACGGTCCCGTTCAGCAGAGCGTACAGCTCGTAGAGGTTGTTCGTGAGCAGCAGGTCGGTGGATCGCGACGCGTTGTCACGCGCGATCTCGACCGCGCGCTCGCGCAGATCATCCGTCCACACGCGCACCAGGTAGCCGCGCAGGAAGATCACGGTGCCGCCACCGAGGAACGCCGCTATCCCCAGCGCGATGCCCAGGATCTTGACGCGCACGTTTACCGCGAGGGCTCGTCGCACGACCCAGCCAGACATGCGCCTATGGAGAGAGAGCGACGAAGTCACCGTGTTTCCCAACGCGCCGGAGCGCCTCCCGGATCGGGTCGTAGGCGGAGTTCGATATCGGAGCGAATCGGTCTATGGCGAGGACGTCCAGGATGTCGCGGCCCTCGCTGTCGACGTGCATGTCTCGTAGGAGGCGGGCGATGTCCGCCTTCAGCGACTTGTCCAGGCTTGGGTTGACGACGACCGGCGGGGTACCGAATTCCGGGGACGCCCAGACCACACGGGTCTGTGCCTCAATGGCGGGATCGGCGCTCGCGAGCGTGGCGTACACCAGGCTATCAACGGCCGCGCCATCTACGAGCGCGTCCGCGGTCGCCCGGATCGACTTGTCGTGGCTGTAGGTGAAGATGGCGCGGCGGAAGAACGTGTCGGGATCCTCGCCGCGCTGTAGGAGCATATCGACCGGGGCGAGGCGGCCGGAATTCGACAGTGGGTCCGAGTACGCGAAGCGCCGGCCTCGCAGACCGTCGACATCCCGCGCATCGCTGCGCGACGGCACGATGATGAGCGAGCGGTACGTCTGCCGTCCGTTGACGATCGGCGCGGCGAGCAGTTCCATGCCGAACGTGTCGTGCCCGACAACGTATGCCAGCGTGCACACGAACGCGACATCGGCTCCCCCGTAGCGGATAAGGTCGTTTGTCTCGGCATACGTCGGACGCTGTAGCCGTTCGACGGGCCTGCCCAGCCGTTGGGAGAGGTACCCGAGGAGGTCGTCGTAGTACCGGAACGACTCCCGGGGCGATATCACCGCCGCGATGGCGACGCGCAGCGGCGGCTGGGACTCACGCGCCCCGCCGCCCTCGGCAGGTGGACCCCTGCGGGCGGCGCCCATCTCGAGTCGGACGCGCTGCGGAGTGGGATCGTCGGAGCAGGAAGCGAGACACACGGCCGCGAGCAGGCCGAGGAGCAGGCCGCGCGCCAGGGATCGCATGTCGTCCACGAGGCTCCGCCTTCCTCGCAGCAAGAGTAGCCACCCCGCGACAGTCCCGCCAGCGGGCGCCCTCGGGCGTCGGAGGCAAGCGGCCGGCGGCGCGCGGGGGCATTCGCCACACGCTAGCAAGCATAGACGGCCGTTGGCGTGGCTGTGAGGGGTGTTCCCTTACACCCGGCGTGAAGTCGTGAGGGATTCCTCAACGGCGTGGGCTGGCGGCGTCGACGCGGTCCGCTAGGGGGCGACCTTGCTGACGCGGAAGTGGTCCACTGGCTTCCCGCTGTCGTCGATCTGCCACGCTTCGAGCGTGTCGCCTTCAATGTCCAGGACAAAGCTGCCGGGCCGCGCCAGACCACGCTTCTGGCCCAAGTCCGTGTCGAGAGGGACCATCACAGGGTGCTGGAACTCGCCGGTCGGCCGCGTGCCAGACCCCGTCCCGGACACGACATACACGGTTCCGGTGTGGGGCCCATGGGACTTAGGGATCGCTTCCTTACGGCCCGTGGACTCGCTCACGAGATGCTCGTCTGGGCGGTAGGTATCGCGCGTGCCAGTGTGGCCGCGGATCAGGTAGGAACGCTGGTACGTGTGGTCGTGACCGGCGAGATACAGATCGACGCCGTACCGGTCGAGCACCGGCACGAGCGCCTCTCGCAGGAGGACCAGCGGCTCGTTCGTGTCGGAGTCGTAGTTGCCATCGCAGTACACGGGAAAGTGGCACGCGACGACCGTCCAGAGCTTGTCCGCCTCCGCGAGGTCGGCCTCGAGCCAGGCGAGCTCCTGGACCCAGGGAACGTGAGCCGGATCCGTGGTGACCTCCCACCACGACTTCCATGCGTCCAGCACTACGAAGTGCGCGTTCCCAACGTCGAACGAATAGTAGTACCTCCCGGCTTGCCCGCCTGCGTCGCCGTCTCGCGGCGACGTGAAGAAGATGTGACGGTACGCCCCGTCCATGTCGTGGTTGCCGATGGCTGGCCAAAGCGGCACGCGCCGGAGCTCGTCCGCGTAGAGGCCGAAGAACGCTGTCTGGTACTCCGCGTCGGAGCCCCACGGGTAGGCGTTGTCCCCGAGTAGGAGTATGCCGTCCACGCGGCCGCCCTGGTTGAACGCTCGGAAGCCGTTGCGCACCTTCACGGGTCCGGTCGGGCCTGACATCGTCAGCACGGTGTCCATGTCGCCTTCACGCGGCCTGTTGGCGCCGGAATCCCCGATCACCCAGAACCGGAGGCGCGTCGCGCTGTCGGGGCTTGGCGCGGTGCGGAAGTAGTGCGTATCGTCCGCGCCCGCGATGATCGCCTGGTCGCCCTCAATGGCGTAGTAGTAGCGCCTGTCGGGATCGAGTCCGTTAACGGTCGCTTCCCAGTCCCGCGCGCCCGGGAAGTGCTGCCGGACAGCCGTCGCCGCGACGGCTTGGCCCAGCACGTTCGGCGTGTCGCCATAGCGCAGCACGGACGTGTGACGTAGGTCACTGGTTCGCCACCGGACGGTGATGCCATCCGGTCGCTGGTTCAGAAGGTAGGGCGCGCGACGCAGCTCGAGCGCGTGGCACACACGCGAGGCGCAGAGCGCGACTACGACCGTGACGACGGCCCGCCTCACCCACGCGGCGGCCGCCCGTCGGCGCGCTGCCTGTCGCATGCGATCCTCCACGTTTGGTCGCTCCTGTGTCGCGGGTCGATAGTCGCCTGACGCGTCCGTGTTCGCAAGTGGCTGCCGTCCCGGGCGCAGGCCTGCGTACGACCCGCGCGATGGAGTAGAATGCCAGCCGCGCCGCACAGCACGAACCGGAGTCACCAGACCGCATGCAGAGCTTCCTTTCCCACCTCGAGTGCACCGCTTGCCACGAGACGTACGACGCTGGCGAGGCGCATACGACGTGTCCTTCATGCAGCAAAGTGCTGTACGCGCGGTACGATCTAGACGCGTGCCGGGGCGCGTTCTCCCGGGACGATCTGCGCGGGCGTACGGGCGGGATGTGGCGCTGGCGCGAACTCATGCCGATACTCGACGCACGCAACATCGTCAGCCTTGGTGAAGGCGACACGCCGCTGCTCCACGCTCAGGAGCTCGGCGGCCAGCACGGCGCGTCGCATCTGTACATCAAGGAAGAGGGACTGAACCCCACCGGCAGCTTCAAGGCGCGCGGCCTGTCGGCAGCGGTGTCGAAGGCGAAAGAGCTGGGGCTGAGCGACCTGGCGATACCCTCCGCGGGCAACGCCGCGTCCGCGCTCGCGGCGTATGGCGCGCGCGCTGGCATGGGCGTGCACGTCTACATGCCAGCGGACACGCCGGACATGATGAAGCAGGAGGCGGCCGCCTACGGCGCGAACGTCAAGTTGGTGGACGGGCTCATCAACGAAGCGGGCCGGCAGGTGCGCGAACGGGCCGCCGTCGAGGGATGGTTCGACGTCTCGACACTCAAGGAGCCGTATCGCGCCGAGGGCAAGAAGACGATGGGCCTCGAACTCGCGGAGCAGCTCGCGTGGTCCCTCCCGGACGCCGTGCTCTACCCGACCGGAGGCGGCACGGGCACCGTCGGCATGTGGAAGGCGTTCGACGAACTCGAAGCGCTCGGGTGGATCGGCTCCGACCGGCCGAAGATGATCTCCGTGCAGGCGGAGGGCTGCGCCCCTATCGTGAAGGCTTTCGAAGACGGCGCCGACCACGCCGACCTGTGGGACGACGCGCACACCGTCGCCCCGGGCATACGCGTGCCGGCCGCCATCGCGGACTACCTGATACTCGCCGCAATCCGCGAGAGCGGCGGAACGGCGCTGACCGTGTCCGACGACGAGATCCTGGACGCGATCCGGGCGCTGGCGCGGGTTGAAGGGCTGTTCGCGGCGCCGGAGGGCGCAGCCACCTACGCTGCGTACTCCAAGCTCCTCGAACGCGGGTTCCTCGGCCCTGACGAGCGGGTCGTGCTGTTCAACACGGGCTCTGGCCTCAAGACTCCCGACCTCATCTAGGGGTAGTCGTGCCGCAGGTTGTGCCGCAGGACCGGCCGCAGGGGGCGCCGCAGGACGTGCCGCAGTACATGATCGGCTACGGGTCGCTCATCGACGAAGCGTCCAGACGCCGCACGGTCCCTAACGCCGTGCACGCGACCCCCATCAGGCTGACAGGGTACCGACGCGTGTGGGGACACCGCATGGACCCCGTCGGCTATGTCGGCGCGACGACGTTCCTCACGGCCGTGGCAGACCCGGATGCCGCCTTCAACGGCGTGCTGTTCGAGGCGCCTCCAGACCGGCTGGCGGACCTGGACATCCGTGAGCGAGGTTATCGCCGCGTCGCGATCCCGTCGGGCGCCGTAGAGGTTCTCTCGCTGCGCGCGAGCGCTCCCGACGGCGAGACGTGGGTCTATGTGAGCGACCCGGAAGACCTGCGCGAGCCCGACTCCGAATACCCCATCATTCAGTCGTATGTTGACGTGTGTATGAGCGGGTGCATGGACGTCGAGCGCAGCGATCCACATGGCTGCGCGGGATACGCCCGTGACTTCGTGTCCACCACACACGGCTGGAGTCGCGCGTGGGTCAACGACCGCATCCACCCTCGGCGGCCGCAGGTCTACGTCCCGCACGCGCGGGAGATAGACACGATCCTGCGGGACATGCTGCCATCCGAATTCGCAGCCATCCGCATCGACAGCTAGCGTCGTGGGCCGCGTGGGTCCGCGTCTCAACATGGGCGGCGCACCGTGAGTGACATCCTCGTCAGCGAGCACATCTCAGGCGATGGCATGGCCGCGCTGGAGCGCGAATACTCCGTCTGCCGGGAGCCAGACCTGTGGAGCTCGCCAGCCGAACTGCGGGAACGCCTCGATGGCTATCGCGCGTTGATGGTACGGAACCAGACGTCCGTGGACGCCGAACTGCTCGCGGCCGCGCCGACGCTCGAAGTCGTAGGACGAGCAGGAGTCGGCACGGACAATATCGACCTGAATGCGGCGCGCGAGCACGGTGTGGTGGTCGTCTACACACCGGAACAGAACGCCATCTCGGTCGCGGAGCTCGTGTTCGGTCTGATGCTGTCGCTGGCGCGCCACGTGCCTACAGCCGCCCGCAGCGCGAGCGCGGGAGAGTGGGATCGCCACCGCTTCATGGGCGTCGAGTTATACGGCAAGACGCTTGGCATCATGGGGCTGGGACGCATCGGACACCGCGTCGGCATCCGGGCGCGAGCCTTCGGCATGGGGATCGTCGCGCACGATCCGTTCGTCCGCGCGGACGGCGTCGTGGCCTCGGAGTTGCGCGCCGAGATCCTGAGCTTCGAGGACGCGCTAGCGCGGTCGGATTTCGTGTCGTGCCACATGCCGCTCTCCGACGAGACACGCGGCCTCTTCGACGCGGCAGCGTTCTCGGCGATGAAGCCGACAGCGTACTTCGTGAACGCCGCGCGCGGCGGAGTCGTGGACGAACTCGCCCTCATCAGCGCGCTTCAGGACGGTCGCATCGCTGGGGCCGCCCTGGACGTTCGCGTCACGGAGCCGCCGACTGCCTCGCCGCTGGACACTATGGACAACGTGATTCTCACGCCTCACATCGCCGCTCTCACGGACGAGGCGCAAGAACGGGTCGTCGCCTCCCTGTGTCGCGACGTTGCCGCCGTGCTGCGCGGCGAGAGCCCTGCCCACCGAGCTGTCTGAGCCGTTCCTCCTAGTCGATGCAGTCGCCCGAGGCCAGCGTCCACGCTCTGGGATGCCGCGTGAAGCCAACGTGTGGGTAGTAGTCGTCCGCAGCGGGCGCCGCGAGCAGGATGAGCGTCGCGTCAGGCGCGGCGGCTTGCGTCCGACGCATGAGTTCCTTGCCGATGCCCAGACGCTGATGCGACACGCGTACGGCGAGGTCGGACAGGTAAGTCGCGTACACGAAGTCGGTCAGCGATCTCGCGATGCCTACGAGCGCGTCGCCGTCCCAGGCGGCGATGACGAGATTCGCGTTCTCCAGCATTGCCCGCATTCGGTCGAGATCGTCCGCGGGGCGTCGCTCTCCGAGCGTCGACGCGTGGTAGAGATCTACGAAGGCGTCGAAGTCTATGTCGTTGCCCGTGGCATAGCAGAGCATGGGTGTCCTCGTCGTGGCGGGCGCGCGAGCGCCCCGTGCGGCGCGGGCTGTTGAAAGTGTCGGGTCAGCGCAAGGTAGCCGCGTAGCGCGCGATGAGCTCAGCAGACTCTGACGACACAAGCGCAGACCCTCCGAAGGTGCGTGTCTCGCCGGGCTCCAGATCCAGACCGAAGGCGAAATCCGTGTCGACAGTGAAGCCGTCGGCGTCCTGAAGGTCGATGGTCGCGTCGAAGACGAGCGTGCGATCCGTCGTGTTGGTCAGGGTCAGCTGCCACGCGAATCGCCACCACAGGTCGTTTCGCTCCGTCACGCGTGTGGCCAGCTCATCTACACCAATATCGCCAGGCGACGGGTCGTCGCCAGCGGGCGTCCAGCCGTCGACGCGCACGCTGGCGACCGCCTGCACGATGGCGTCCGCCCAGTCGGCGTCGGAGAGCGCTGACCCAGTGACGGTGTCGATAGCTCCCGGGCCCAGCGGGATATTGAACTTGAAGTCCGTGTCGACGATGAAGCCGTCGGCGTCCTGCAGTTCCACGTCGACGTCGACAGCCACAGTGTCCAGCGTGTTGTTCCGCAGTGTTGCCCTCCACGCTTCGCGCCACCACAGGTCGTTCTGCTGCGTCACGCGAAGCTGCACGTCGAGCACGTCTACCGGGTTGGCGGGCAGATCTAACGGCTGGCCAAAACTCTGGGCGACTATGATGAGGTCGCGTATATCGACGACGCCGTCGCGGTTGACGTCCGCCTCGGGGATGGCGCCGTGTGCGACTAGCCTCGCCAGTTGCGGGGCCACCGGTTGGCCGCCGTCCAGCGCGACCGCGCCCGGCGGGACGTCCACCGGGTCACCATAATCGCACCCGACAGCCACTACCAAAGCGACGAATGCAAGCCACACGGCGCGTGCGCAGCGGCCGTCCATGCGCCGCCGGATACGTTGGTCCATCTCACGGGGCGTCGTATGATACGCGCGGAGGACGAACGTCATGTTGATTGCCCCTATGCTGCTCGTGCTGAGCGCGTACGCGTCGCAGCCGCCGGACGGACTGCTAGCCGGCGCCGCAACACGCGTCATCACGCCGGAACAGCCCGTGTACCTGGCTGGGCTGAGCGGCCCGCGCCTCAGTGACGGAGTCCACGACGACCTCTACGCGCGAGCCGTCGCGTTCGTCGAGGGAGACACGACGGTGATTGTCGTGGGTCTCGACATCATCGGCTATGCCCGCGCCCGCGTCGAGGGCGTCAAGCAGGAACTCGCGCGCCGTGGCGTTCCCACCGACGGCCTCATCCTCTGCTCGACGCATCAGCATTCCGGCCCGGACACGCTCGGCCTGTGGGGGCCATCCGAGACGGAGACCGGCGTCGACGACGCGTACATGGAGTTCCTCGCCGCGCGCATCGTCGAGGCCGCGGAAGAGGCGTACACGAATATCCGTTCCGCCCACGCATCCGTCGGAGCGGCGCGTGTCCCAGAGGGCGTCGCCAGGAATGCGCGTGTCCCGGAGTACGACGACGAACTGCGCGTCCTGCGTTTCGTAGACACCGGTGACGGCGCGACCATCGCGACGCTCGTCAACTTCACGTCGCACCCCGAGGTGCTGTGGTCCGACAGCACGAAGATCACGGCGGACTATCCTCAGCACGTCTATCGGCTCCTCGACGAGCAGTTAGGCGGCGTCACGGTGTTCGTCAACGGCGCGCTTGGTGGCATGGTGACTCCGGCGTCGTCGGAGCATACGTTTGCGGAGTGCGAACGCATCGGCGTGGCAGTCGCGAACACCGCACTGACGGCTGTCGACTCCGCCATGCCCGTCTCCGACGTGGCGCTAGCGCATGACCGGCGCGTGTTCACGACGCCGATGGACAATGCGGGATTCCGAGCAGCCGTGGACGCGGGCATCATCCCGGTCGGCCCCAACACCGACATCGTGGAGACGGAGGTGAGTCTCATCCGTCTCGGCGGCGTCGCCCTGGCGACGATACCAGGTGAGATGCTGCCATCACTGGGCTTCCGGCTGCGCGACACGATGCGGGAGCGGCTGGGCTGCGAGTCGCCGTTCATCCTCGGTCTCGCCAACGACGAGCTGGGCTACATCCTCGCCGAGGACGAATTCGACATGGAGCTGTACGAATACGAGGCGTCCATGTCGGTGGGGCGAGGTATCGGCCCGGCGACGCTAGCCGCGCTGGCGGAGATGATGCCTCCGCCCGATTGAGCGTTCCGCGAGCCCGCTCTTCACACACGGCGTCACTTCCAGCACCCGGGGCCGCCCTATACATGCCTCTTCGACCGCTCCGCGTCGGCCTGTCGATCCTCCTGCCCATGGTCGCGGCGTTCCTCCCGTCCACGGCGTCGACTGCGAGCGCCACACCCGGGGCGAGAACGGCGCCCGCCCAACGTCTCGCGACGGCTCCCGTCATCGATGGCGACCTTTCTGGCGCCGAGTGGGCGTCCGCGGCAACGGCGACCGACTTCACCGACGAGAAGACTTCCCTGCCCGTGCCGGACGACACGCGCTTCTGGCTCGCGTATGACGACGAGGCGATCTACTTCGCAGCCTACTGCTACGACGCCGACCCATCCAACGTAGTGATGCGCGAGACGAAGCGCGACGGATCCGTGCGGGCGGACGACCACGTCGCCTTCGACATCGACCCGTTCCACACGCACAAGGGTGGCGACTACTCCAGCTTCATGGTGAACGCGCGCGGGGTGCAGGCGTCGAGGATGGGCGGAGGCCGCTCCGACAAGACGGAGTGGAAGGGCGACTGGTCCGAGGCGGCGAGCATCGTCGAGGACGGCTGGACGGTCGAGATGGCGATACCGTGGGCGATCCTCACGCTGCCGGACGCCGACGAGCCCGCGACGATCGGCTTCAACGTCGGCCGGCATCACGCGCGCGACGCGTACCTGTCGTGGTATTCCAATCGCGGACGACCGGGGAACCCGGAGTGGGCCGGGAACTGGACTGGCGTTGAGATTCCCGCCAGCGAGTTTCGGCGCGAGCTGCTCGCCCTCTCCTTCCTCGCCCTCGGAGCCGCCGAGGACGACGCCGAAGACGCGTGGGACGGAACGGCCCGCGGCGGCCTCGACGTGCGGTACCGGCCGTCGTCCCAGCTCACGACGCTGCTCACGATCAACCCCGACTTCCGCAACGTGCAGGGCGCGGTCGAAGGCATCGACTTCTCCCGCGGCGAAAGGTCAGTCGGCGAGACGCGGCCGTTCTTCGAAGAGGGACGGGGCATGTTCCGCACGTTCGCCCGCATGGGACAGTATTTCTACACGCGCCGCGTGCGACACGTGGACTTCGGAGGCAAGGTGTACGGCAAGCTCGCCAACCGCACGGACCTGGGCGTGTTGGGGACGTTCGATCTCGGCGACGACAGGTCCATGCAGCGCGAGGACTACGTCCTGAGCGTGAACCAGGGCTTCACGTCGAACACGAGCGCGTCCGTCACGGCCGTGCATATGGATGACCGCGGCGAGCAGAACACCGTGGTCGGATACAACGCGCTTGCCATCCCGTGGAACAGGCTGATCCTCATCGCCAACTACGCGTCCTCGGCCTGGCGTGGCGTCGAGGAGGAGGGCGACGCCCTCATGTACCGGCGTGGGGATCTGGGGTACGCGCAGGCGGAACTCCTCACGTCGTTCTCGTACACGGCTCTCTCCGCGGGATTCGTGAGCCCCGACTTCCGCGCTAGCAACGGCTTCATTGAGTTCCCCGGCCGCCGCGTCGTCAGCCTGGAAGGTGGGTTTCGGAACGAATGGCGAGAGGGACCGGTGAAGCGGTTCAGCGTCGGCTTCGGTGGCGGCTACGAGGAGCGGTTCGACGACGGTTCGGGATTCGAGGGGTTCGGCGGCATCGCCCAGCGGGGCGTATCGGACATCGCCGCGCGGGACGACCTGCCCGCGTTCTTCCGCGACCAGGTCAGCGTGAACGCGCGGGTGACGACGCGCGGCGACCTGACGGTCTGGCAGGGCTACCAGGTCGGTCGTTTCCACGAGACGGACTCGCCAACGGCCGACCGAGACTGGGCGTACAACTCTGGAGCGTCCGCCTCCAGCGACGACCGCACGCGGAGCATGAAGGTCAGCTATAGCTACGGTCGCGCCGACGAGGCGACCCGTCATTTCGTCAGCGGCAGCGGTTTCCTGACCCGCGGCGCCGTGGCTGTCGGCGTCTTCGGCTCCTTCCTGCATCACCGCGACCCGCGCCACCAGCACATCTTGACCGTCAACTACGACTTCACGCCGACGATAGATGTCTCTGGACGCGTCATCTTCCGTCGTTCAGACGACGAGAGCCGCTGGACGCCGTACGTGTCGCTTCGACGCGCGGGCGCGACGGGGCTCGAGACGTTTCTGATCCTGGGCGACCCCAACGCGGACAAGCTGACTCCGCGCGTTGAGGGCAAGCTGCTGCTGCCCCTGTGAGACGAACGTGAGACAGCCGGAACCAGAGGAGCGAACGCATGGGGAATGCGAGCGCGTTGCTGACCGACGACGAGAAGTGGACGTTCGATTTGCACGGCTATCTCGTGCTTCCAGGCGTCATAGACACTAGGCGGCTCGACGCGATGCTTACCGTGATACGCCACTGGCTGGCGATCGACGCGGCCGACGTGCCGAAGCCGCTGATACGCCACTGTCAGGAGCCGTGCAAGACGCACATTGACCACATCCAGTACGGAAACCCGCTCTTCGCCGAACTGGCGTCGGACCCGGAGATCATGCGCGTCGTCTGCGGTCTGATGTTCGCCGCGCCGCGACTGTTCCACTGCAACTTCACGATGATGGAGCGGTGCGACGAGGAGCCGTGGAGCTTCCACCGCGACGACAGCGGGTACAAGTTCCCGCCGGGGTTCCGCAACCCGCACAACGACTACCAGGCGAACGGCCACGACATCTATTGCAGCCACATAGCCACGTGGGTCGCGCTCGCGGACGTTCCAGACGGCACGGGGTTCTGTCTTGTGCCGGGCAGCCACAAGTCCAACTTCCGGGCGCCCGCCGACCTGCCGGTCAGGCACGCGCCACCAACGTGCATCACCGTCCCGCTCAACGCGGGGGATGTCATCGTGTTCGCCACGTCGCTGCTGCACGACGCCAGCGCGTGGACGGAGCAGACGCCGCGTCTCAACATCTTCCAGCGGTACCAGCTGAGCGTGTACTTCAACGAGGCGGGCAAGGGCGGCTATCCGCTAGAGGATCACCGCGATCTCATCTCGGATGAGCAATACGAGCTGGAGTCGCTTGGGCGACAGACGAAGGTTGCGGCGCAGCGCGCGCTACCGTGCGACACGGACTGATCGCGCGTTCCGGCAGCGTCTCGTCTTTGAGAAGCGCCTGTGAGGCCTACCAGTCGCTCTTGCCAACGTAAAGCGATCTGTTCGCCATGGGCAGCGGGATACGCGCGCCTCCCTGGCGCTCGGACTCGACGAGGCCCAGGATCATCTCCTGGCTGCGACAGGCAACGCGGATATTCCCCAGGGTCTCGCGGTCGTCTTCGATGGCCTCGATGATGTCCGTTACGGCGCCGAGCGTGCCGCTAACATGTGGCGGCACGGGGAACGGCACGTCTTCAAGCTGACCGTGCGACCCCTGCGCTTGCCGCCACAGGCAAGTCACGCCGTTGTTGTGAGACCGCAGCTTGCCCTTCGACCCGCTAACCTCATACTCGTGGCCGCCTCCAGCGACCATGTGCCCGTGCACCCCGTTGGCGAACTTGATGTACCCCGTCGGTATCCCGGGGTCGGAGTCTATGCGCTGCGACGCGCGCTCCTCATCCGTGAGATTGGCGGCGCCCTGGACGTACTCGACGTCTGGGTCGCCTGCCAGGTAGAGCAGTAGGTCGGTCGTGTGCGTGTGACCCCACTGCGCGGCGCTGACACCGCAATGGCCGATGACGACCTGGATGCCTCCAAGCTCACCCGCGTCGATCAGCTCGCGCATCTTGTTGTAGAGAGGCGTGTAACGCCTCTGCGTGCCGTAGTTGAACTTCACGCCGTGCGCCTCGCACGCTGCGAGCATGTCGTCCGCGTCGTCCATGGAGCCGCAGAGCGACTTCTCGCAGTAGATCCCCTTCACGCCGTTCTCAGCGGCGAAGACGACCATATCGCGGTGGGTCGCCGGGCGCGTCGCTACGCTGACGATGTCCGGCTTCTCAGTGAGAATCATGTCCCGGTAGTCGGTGTACGCCTTGGCCACGCCGTAGCGGGCGCGTATCTCCTCCGCCTTGCTCTCGATCGCGTCGGAAACGGCGACGAAGTCGATCCGCTCGTGTGCCGCATAGGCGGCCGCGTGGGAATACGGCAGCCACAGGTGGACATTTGGGTGAGATTGCACCTCGTCGTCTATCGTCGCGCCCATCCGCCCGCAGCCTATCAGTGCCGCGCGGTATCGCGTCGCCATGCGTGCGCCTCCGCTGTGCGTGTGGAACCGGTCGTGCGGCCGCGACGATACCGGACCCCCACGGCGCCGACAACCGCCCGCGCCCGTGAGTCGGCGTCGTGCGTCTCGCGCCAGCGTCGGCTATGCTGTCGGTGTCGCGAACCGGCCGGTTGGCGACGCCCCGCGTCGCTCTATGGCGGCAGGCTTACGTCGCGTACCCTTGCGCTGAAAGGCCTATCGGATGAAAGAAAGACTGCGCGTAAAGCCCATCCTGCTGGGGTTCCTGGTGTCCTTCTTCGGCGGGATGGTCACGGGCATTGCCGTCGTCGTGTACACCACGGGTGGCGACCTCGCCAAGATGCAGAACTTCGCCAAGGAAGCGTCCACGATGACGACCGTGGCGCTGTCGATGGCGGGTCTGTTCTTTGCCATCCTGGCTGGCTTCGTGACGCACAAGACGGCTCCGCACGATCCGGGTCGACACGTTGGCCGCCTCGCCCTTATCCTGGTAATCCTGTCGGCGCTCGGGCTCATCAGCACCGTGGTGCAGAACGGCGTCGGCGCCCAGCTCGTCATAGGGGTGGTGACAACGGCTGCCACGTACGGAGCGGTGCTTCTGGGCGGATACCTGGCGACCGACGACGAGGAAGAAGCTACCGACGAACACGGAGGATGAGCGTGGCGCACTGGGTGTACCTGTCGATCGCGGGCGAGAATCGGTTGGCGCGTTACGAGTTGGACGTGGAATCGGGCGACCTTCGCCACGACGGCGATATCGAGGTCAGCGGGTCGCCAGGGCCTCTGACCACGAACGCCGACCAGACGCTGCTGTACGCCGGTCTGCGTTCGTCCCGCGAGATAGCGACGTACGCCATCGACGCTGCGTCCGGCGGCATGTCGCTCCTCGGCACGGCGACGCTGGACGCCGACCCGTGCTACATCGCCCTGGACAACACGGACGGCTACCTGCTGTCGTCCTACTACGGCGCCGGGAAAGTCACCGTTCACGCGGTGGGGGAGGACGGCGCCCTCGAGCAGGCGCTGGTCGAGGACATCCCCACGGCGGAGCGTGCGCACTGCATTCAGACCGACGCGACGAATACGCTTGTGTTCGTTCCCCACACTGCGGGGCCCAACCTCGTCTTCCAGTTCGCGTTCGACGAGGGCTCTGGCAAACTGACGCCCAACGCGGCGCCCACCGTGAGCCCGCCCGAGGGCGAGGGACCGCGCCACTTCTGCTTTCATCCCACGCTCGACATGCTCTACTTCTCCAACGAGCAGGGGTGCAGCATCGCCGCCTATCGCCTCGACCGCGCGTCCGGGACGCTGACGCGCGACCACTGCCTATCGACGCTCCCGGACGGCGTTGGCGAAAGCAACAGTTGCGCGCAGATCCACATGACGCCCGACGGCAGGCATGTGTACGTGACGAACAGAGGTCACGACTCCATCGCCGCGTTCGCGATAGACGCGGACACTGGCTCCCTCACGGCCGTGGGACACTACGCGAGCGAGGAGACGCCGCGGACGTTCGGCATCGACCCGTCAGGGTCGTTCCTGTACGCGTGCGGTCAAGGGACGGGGCACGTCGCCGCGTATCGCATCGACGCGGGCACTGGGGCGCTACATCCGCTCGCGCGTTACGACGTGGGCAAGAACCCCATGTGGGTACAGTTCCTCACGCTCTGACGGCGCCCCGGCCAAGAATCGCGTTCTCAACCCGCCGTCGTCGCCAGGCGTCTGACTATCCGGGGCGGCCCGCCCAGATTGCGCGTCCCGACAGGATACACATGGAGGTTTCGCCGATGAGACACCAGCTTCGCGGCGCGTGTGCCGCCTTCGCGCTTCTGCTGATCGCCAACGCAGCTTCCGCAGAGAACTGGCCGCAGTGGCGCGGGCCGAACAACGACGGCATCAGCTCTGAAACAGGACTGCCAGCCTCGTGGTCGGCGGACGAGAATCTGAGATGGCGCGTGGCTCTGCCGGGCGCAGCGGGATCGACGCCCGTTGTCTGGGACGACCGCATCTTTCTTACGTCGGCGGACGGCGAGAAGGTCTCCCTGATTGCATTGTCGGCGGCGGGCGAGCAACTGTGGAGCGAGCCGCTTGCGGACGAAAACTGGGAAGTGCGCGGCGGCGAAGGCAACGCCGCGTCGCCGAGCCCGGTGACGGACGGTAAGCACGTCTGGGCGTTCGCCAGCAACGGCGATCTGGCGTCTTACACTGTCGACGGCGACCAGGTATGGACCACCAACATCGAGGATCGCTACGGCAAGTTCGACATGTACTTCGTCATGGCGTCCAGCCCCTGGCTAGACGGTGACCGGCTGTACATGCAACTTATCCACAGCAACGGCTGGCTTGTCCTCGCCCTCGACAAGCATACTGGCGACGAGCTTTGGATCCACAAGCGCTCGAGCGACGCGCGGAGTGAGTCCGAGCAGTCGTACGCGTCGCCCTTCCTGTACCGCGACGCAGAGCGTGAATTCCTCATCTCACACGGCGCCGACTATGTCGTCGGTCACAGCCTCGAAGATGGCAGCGAGGTGTGGCGCTGTGGCGGCCTGAACCCCCAGGACAGCTACAACCCATCGCTCCGCTTCGTTGCGTCCCCGGTCGCCGTGCCTGGACTGATCGTCGTGCCCTCCGCGAAGAACGGCCCGGTGCTAGGTTTGAGCCCAGACGCCTCCGGCGACATCACTGAGACGGGCGAGTCTCGCGTGTGGTCGCGCGAGCGCGGAACCCCGGACGTGCCATCGCCGCTCATACACGATGGTCTGGTCTATCTGTGCCGCGAGAACGGGAACCTTATCGTGATGGACGCGCAGTCGGGTGAGGAACTGTACGACGAGCCGACGCATCGGCACAGACATCGCGCGTCGCCGGTGTACGCCGACGGCAAGGTGTTTCTGACAGCTCGCGACGGTGTGGTCACGGTCGTGAAGGCGGGGCGCGAGTTCGAAGTCATCGCCAGCAACGAGCTCGGCGAGACGGTCTCATCGTCGCCAGTGATCTCGAACGGCACGATCTACCTGCGTTCGTACGATGCGTTGTGGGCGGTCGCGCAGGGAAGCTAGGGTCGGCCCTCAGACAGGCCGCCGCCAGCGGGCCGCTCGACGATCGCGGCCCGCACGTTCGACGCGCTGGCGCTGGCCGCGTTCATGTCGTTCCACACTCCGGGAACGCGCCAGTTCATCACGCCGTAGTGCTCGCCATCGTGCACATTGTTGGGCTCGTCTACCGCCCAGTTCGTATAGGCGACAGGCTTGCCGTCGGCCCAGCGCCAACGGCCCTCCGTGTCTACATCTGTCAGCCCTATCCAGAAGTTCTCTTCGCCACCGAACTTCCGGACAAGCCAGGCTTGCTCGGCGGCGCTGTCCACTGTCACCAGGCTTCCTCCCAGCTCCGCGGCGTACGCCTGCCCTTCAAGCCATGTTCGGGCGGGGATGACGGCATACGACGATCCCGTGGCGCTGTTCTGAATCCAGGTCAGCGCAAGCGGCCGGCTCACGCTGACAGTTCTCCCCGCGCCGCGTGTTACGGTCGCGCGGACAACCCTTCCGGGAGGGCTAGGCGGTCGCATGCCCGCCCCGATTGAGAGCCCAAGGGCCAGCCACCCGACGCCCGTTAGGATGAGCGCGACAGGGCCGAGCACGTACCAGGCGCGATGCAACGTGGGCTCTTTCGGCCGCGACATGCGAATGGCCTCCGTGAGTGCGTGGCGTCACGCGCGCGAGTTGAGGGAGGTATGCCACCCCAGTATACGGCAGCGGTATGCGCGGCGCACGCGAGCGACGCCGGCCGCGGATGGTAGACGCCCGCGTCAGGCCGGTGGACGCCAGTCGGTAGACAGCATGGCGTACAGGACGTTGTCCACGTAGTGGTCGTAGAGCCACTCCGCGTCGCGTAGTGTTCCTTCTACCACGAACCCGAGGCGTTCCGGGATCCGTCGACTGCGGGCGTTGTCAGGCGCGCAGTATATCTCGACACGGTGCAGGCCCATCGTGTCGAAGGCGTAGGATACCAGCGCGACGCAGGCGCGGGTCATCAGACCGCGTCCCTGGTGTTCCGCTCCCAGCCAGTAGCCGATCTCCGCGTTGCGGTTGCGCTGGTTGATTTCCATGAGTCCGATGACCCCCGCCAGGGCGCCACCGTCCCAGATAGCGGCCGCCATGCCGCGACCCTCGTCGGCGCGCCGCGATGCATCAAGGATGAACCGCTGCGTGTCGGTGGCGTCCTGCGCGTCGTCCACGAACGGCAACCACTCGCGCAGGTGCGCGCGGTTGCCGTCGATGAGCGCAAAGAGCGGCTCGGCGTCGCGGGCGCGAAGCGCCGCGAGCGTCACGTTGGCGTCGAGCCGCGTGGAGAATGTGAGCAGGTCGTACGACACGCGCTAGCCGTCCGCCGGATAGCGGAGGCCCCACTGCTCTCGGATGTCGCAGAGCGTCTGGATTACCCTCCGGGTCTCGGAGAGGGGCATCACATCGCTCTCCGTCTTACCGGCGCGTATACACGCCATGACTTCGGCCGCTTCGTAGTTGTAGCCGTTGCCGTCGAAGGGAAGATCAACGGTCGTTTCCGAGCCGCCAGCGTTCACGGTGAGGGCAGTAGGAACCCACCAAGGCGAGTGGATGCGGATGGAGCCACGCGTGCCCATCAGCACGGCGTCCTGCGGAGTTGTCGCGCGTATCGCGGTGTAGAGCACCGCCATCTCGCCGCCGTCGTGACCCAGCACGATGCCGGCTTCTTCGTCGACCCCCGTGTCGCCGAGGTTGGCTAGCGAGGCAATGCGCGAGGGCGCGCCGAACACCATCGACGCGAGCGACACGGTGTACACCCCGACATCAAGCAGCGCGCCGCCGCCGTGCTTCGGGTTGAAGAGCCTGCCGTTGGGGTCGGGAGTGTCGACGCGGAAGCCGAAGTCCGCGCTCAGCATCCTCGGGTCGCCGATGTCGCCGTTCGCTATGCGCTTGCGCATCTCTACCAGCACGGGGAGGAACCGCGTCCACATGGCTTCCATCAGGAACACGCCGTTCCGCCGCGCGGCTTCGATCATGCGATCCGTCTCGGCGACGGTGATCGAGAACGGCTTCTCGCATATGACCGCCTTGCCCGCTTCAAGGCACAGGACGGCGTTCTCGCAATGCAGGTCGTGCGGCGTCGCCACATAGATGGCGTGCACGTCGGGGTCTGACGCGAGCGCCTCGTAGCTGGCGTGTCGGTTGGTCGCCCCGAACTCGTCACCAAATCTGTCGGCGGTTTCCTGACTGCGCGAACCCACAGCTAGCAGGCGCGCGTCGTCCAGCGCCTTCAGCCCGTTGGCGAACTTGTGGGCAATGCCGCCCGTGCCGAGGATTCCCCAGTTGATCGTGTCCATGAAGCCGCTTTCACCGTGGTTGATGGCGCCGATGTGCGTGGAGGCATCAACTCTAACGCGGGCGCGCGACGGTGGCTAGCGGCCCGTATCGCTGGCGGGTATGCCCCGCTCCTCAAGACGCCGCACGCGGAAGATCACCGCCGTAGTCTCGCCGTCGACAACTCCGACGATAGACGGCGCGGGCCTGTCGGGCGTGTCCAGTACTTCCCACCTGGTGGCGTCAAACATCGTGAGGTAGTTGGCGCCGGGCGCGGCGCGGAAGTGGAAACGCCCCTCGGCGATGGCGGCAGTCTGCATCCCCCCAGCGCCGAGCATCCTCACGACCGCGCGGAAGTCCGACCCCACGACCTCGCCAGTGTCCTCGTCGACAACCACCCCGTCGACGATGCCACCCTCGATGAGATACATGTCGGCGGCGTGGCTTTCGCCCTCCGATATGCGATACGACTTCCACGCCATGGCCGTGTGCCCCGGCGCGTCCGTGTAGAGGTCCATGTACCCGTGCGGCACGCGTTCGATCCGGTAGCGGCCGCGCGCATCCGTTTCGACGCTCGCTCCGTAGGCGACAGGAACCGACGTCTGCCACTCGGCGTCACCGTACACGGCCGCCAACGCGGGAGGCACGACCTGGCGGACACTAACCGTAACGCCCGGCGCCGTAGCACTCTCACGCTGGGGGGCCGAGAGCAGATCGGCATAGTAGACCGTGCCTTCGATCGTTGCGCCGTGGTGCAGGACAATGTCGACTTCCGTTTGTTCGTGGGTCGCGAACCACGCGTATCCGTCAGCGTAGGCGGGGTGGCGTGTGTGTAGGAGGATCTTGGCGCGCTCCGGGAGCGCCTCGAATGTGTACCGCCCGGCCCCATCGGTGACGCGGACGAGAGGCCCAGACGGATCCCGCGGCAAGAGCTTAGTACGGGCACGCCCCTTACCCGCGCCCGCCCTCGGGGCGCTCGTCACGCTGCGCACCGCTACCCGAACCCCGACCGCGGGAGCCCCGTCTCCATCCGTGACGCGGCCTCGCACGACTCGTGGCCGTTCGAAACGGATCCGCACGGTCTCCGCCTGGGACGGCGCCAGCGGAGTCCTGTGCGTCCACGCCGCCTGTCCTTCCGCTTGCGCTATCACGTGGTAGAAGCGCCTGCCCTCGGACGCCTCGCCATACGGCACGGCCGGCGCGACCAGTGAGAAGGCGCCGTCCGAGTCAGTGCTCACCGACGTAATCAGCCGCATCTCTGTCTGCACGTTGTCGAAGTAGTAGAGCTCTACTGTCGCGTTTGCGACGGGCTCGTCGCGTTCGTCGCGAGCATCGCCGGTCACTCGGAGCGTGCCGTGCGTTCCTGGATCCTCGTAGGCCCGCATTGAGGCCCGTACGGCCGCGCGCAGACCGTCGATGTCGGCCTCTGGGATCGTGGACGCGTAGCGAACGTACCCATCGTGGTCGACCAACACAGTCGCAGAGCCCTCGATGCCGTGTGCCGCGTAGGTGTCCGCCATGCCGAACAGGACGATGTGTCCAGAGCGTTGGGCGACGTCGCGCCACCACGGGTCGGCGTCTCGCTCCCCATCTGTCGTGCCGCTGACGACCTGCAAGCCCTGAGCCCCGTGGTCACGGTGAATGGCGTCGAAGAGCGCCTCGCGCGCGCCTCGCGCCTCGCCGCCATCCCCGCGACTCACGCTCAGCAGCACCGGCGTCTTGCCCGTCCTGACACGCCCGGCGATGAAGCGAGGCGCCTTCTCGCCCACCAAGCCGAGCGCCGGGTGGGCTAGGGTACGGTATCGCGTCGCCGCTTCTAGGGCTCCCAGGGCGCCGCTAGCGTCGGCAAGGGCGGCCGCAAGCGCGCGGTTGTCAGTGCGCGCGTCCGCGTCGAGGAACGCCTCGGCAGTCTCGACAGCCCGAGCGTGTTGGCTCGCGTCGACGTACATCCTGACGAGCAGCGCCTGTCGCGCGGCTGCGCCCGGCGTCAACGCATCGGCGAATGTCTCGATGAGGTCGCGGTGTTTCTGCGATGCCCCGACGCGCGCGTAGAGCTTCGAGAGTCGGCGATGGGCGTCGCGCCACTGCGGAGCGTCGACCTGCCCAGTCGCGACCACGTGTTCGTACGCGTCGATGGCGTTCGCCCTGCGCCCTACGTGGTGGTCGAGCACTCGGGCGTAGTGGAAGAGGGCGCGGATGTTGGTCGGATCCTTCGTGACCGCCTTGGTTAAGGCCGACGCCGCGCCCTCGTCGTCGTGACCCCACGCGCGGAGCAGGCCTTCCGCGTGGTACCGCGCGGAGGTGTCGCCGTAGCGCTGCGCCAGCAGCGCGCTCAGGGCGCCAAGATCATGTATCATCCGCGCGCTCAGCGCGTAGCCCTCGGGCGGCGCCGGCCCATCCAGAGCCGCCGCCACGGCTTCCTCATCGACTTCCTGTGAGGCCTCGCCAAGGATCGCAGCCAGCGGCGCCCAGTCCACCGGCGAGTAGTAGAGGTGTCCGGTTAGGCTCATGTTCAGCACGCCCAGACCCCGCTGTCGACCCGCGTACAGGAGCGGGTAGTGGCCCCCACGCGCCTCGATGCCGCCCGCGTCAGAGTAGAGGATGTCATTCACCATGCGGTAGCCAAGACTCGCCCGAGCGTGCTCGCTCGCTCCGCCACTACTCGGCGGCCTCCTGAAGGGATCCAGTAGGAGCGACGGGTCGCTGATGAAGTCGGGGTAGAGCGCCGACAGGCGTCTCGGATAGGGGAACCCGTCTGGTCCCTCGTAGGTGGCGAAGGCTTCGTGGACCGCGTCGAGCCTCGCGATCACGGTGTCCCAGCGAGGGTCCACCGTGTCTCCCGCCGCGTCGGGAGGGGTGGCGGCGAGAATGAGCAGGGACAGCAGCGCGACACAGCCCGCGTGCCGGGCATCAAGGAATCGACGCATTGCGTCCCCTCTCGCCTGTGGCCGCCGTCGGGGCCGCCTCCTCAGGAACTGATCGGTCGCCACTGACCCATGTGCGCCGCCTTGCGGGCAGGGCCCCTCTGTGCGATACAACGGCAGCGTCTCGGAGCTTAGCCTACCGATGAGGAGTCGTGCATGCAGATTGCGGAGCTGGACACGCCCGCACTAGTCGTCGACCTGGACGTGCTGGAACGCAATATCGCTGGCATGGCCACGCTGTGTGACGAGCTGGGGATCCCGCAGCGCGTGCACACGAAGACGCACAAGACGCCTGAGATCGCGCGCATGCAAGTCGCCGCCGGGTCGCAAGGCATCACGTGTCAGAAGCTGGGCGAGGCGGAAGCGATGGTGGACGCGGGGCTCGACGACATACTCGTGCCGTACAACATCGTGGGGCCGCGGAAGCTGGAGCGGCTCGTCGCTCTGTCGCGGAGGGCGCGCCTCACAGTAGCCGCCGACTCCGCGGACACTGTTGTCGGCCTAGCCGGCGCGGCGAAAGCGGCCGGATTGGCGATACCCACGCTCGTGGAGATGGACACGGGCTCGCGGCGCTGCGGCGTGCAGACTCCCGCCGCCGTAACCATGCTGGCCGAGCAGATCGACGCGACGGTAGGGGTGCACTTCGCCGGCGTCATGACGTATCCGAGCAGGACGTCGGCGGGAGCGTTCATCGACGAGACTATCGAGAGTCTCGCGGCGGAGGGTCTTCAGGCACGCATCATCAGCGGCGGGGGCACCGGGTCCGAACGCGCGTCGAAGGAGATCGGCTGCACGGAGACGCGCAGTGGGTCGTACGCCTACGAAGGCATGAAGCGCGTCGGGCGCTCCGAGGATCTCACCGCCGACCGATGCGCGCTCCGACTCATCGTCACGGTTGTCAGCGTTCCCACGAGCGACCGTGTCATCATCGACGCGGGACAGAAGTCGTTCACGTCGTATCCCCCGACACCCTACGGGCGCATCATTGAGCAACCGGACGCCAAGATTCGAGGCATGTCCGTCGAGCACGGGCATGTGGACACGTCGGAGTGCGACCACCACTTCACGGTAGGCGAACGGCTGTCGGTCATCCCGCTGCACCAGGGCATGACGTCGAACCTGCACGATGAGCTCGTCGCCATCCGTGGCGAGGACGTCGAGGACACCTGGCGCATCGCTGGTCGAGGCCGCGTCAAGTAGGGCGCCGCGCCTGCTCCGATATGCAGCACCTGAGAGGAAACCATCGCGCATGGCGGACGAACCGGCTCTGGAGCGCGTTCGCGAGAGCGACCGGCTCACGAAAATCAGACTCAATCTGCCCGACCAGGAAGACGTCAGCAGACTTTGGCTCTTCCACTACGACATGCGGCTGAGGTCCGCCACCGTGACGATGGGCGGCATCGGCGGGGTCGGCACCAACGACGAGTACCGCAAGCGAGGGTACGCCGCCAGGCTGATGGTGGACTCCGTCGACTACATGGCGGAGCATGGCCTCGACGTCGGTATGCTGTTCGGGATAGGGAACTTCTACGAGCGGTGGGGGTACATCACCGCGATGGCGACCCACCGGATAAGCGTCGCCACAGACCACCTGCCGAACGGCGCGCCTGCGGCGCAGATTGTGGACTACCAGGCTGAGTCTCACCGAAACGCCGTGCTGTCGATGTACGCGGCGGGCAACGAGGCGCGGCCGTGCTCCATCGTTCGCCAGCCCCACTACTGGACGGAGTTCGAGAAGGGCACGGACTGGGGTGAGCCCGCAGGCGGCAAGGTCTTCCTGGGCCAGGACGGCGCGCCCGTCGCGTACGTCAACATGGCGGGCGACCCGAAGCGCACGTGCGTGTCGGAGTCGGGCTTCGCCGATTTGGGCGGCGTGCCGATCGTGACCGCGTACCTGGCGCAGCGCGCCTCCGAGGCGGGGCACGACCACGTCACGCTCCTGAGCCCGCCGGATCACCCGCTCGCGATGTACCTGCGACGTTTTGGATGCGAACACAGGCAGTCGACCGCGCCTAGCGGCGGGGGCATGGCGCGCATCATAGACCTTCCGTCGCTGATGCGGAAGCTCGCGGGCTACGTCAGCGAGCGCGTGGCCAATGGGGCTCTTGACGGTTGGGAGGGCAGCGTTTCGTTGTCGACCGACATCGGCTCGGTGACGCTACGCGTGCAGGCCGGCACAGCTACCGTCGAGGAAGGAGCGGCAGGCGACCTGGGCGTCGAGATGCCGCAAGACCGACTCCTGCAACTGCTCGTCGGGTACCGCGACGCCGACACGATTGCGTTGGACGACGACGTGGACATGACCGCAGAGGCCGCCGCCGTGTTGGGCGGCATGTTCCCACCGGACACGCCCTACATGTGGTGGTCCGACCGCTTCTAGACGAAATGGCCGTCCAAGGAGGAAGGCGCCATGGCGTTTCGGTTCGAGGAGTCGATGGTCAACGAGTATCTGTCACGCGGCTTCCTCATTATGAGGGAGATCGTGCCGCCAGCGTTGCTGCGCGACCTGCGCGTCGAGGCGGAGAAGGCGCGCGCGCTGGCGCACAAGCTCAACGGGCCCCAGGCGCAGCGCATCCAACCGCTCTCGCGCTACGGAGAGGATCTCGACCTGCGCCCCTTCCACGACTACTGCGATCTACCCGACCTGCGCGACGCCGTCACGTCCCTGTTGGGGCCTGACTACACGCACGGGCACGTCGACATTATGGGGTTGCTTACGGAGCCGGCGGACCATCCCTGGAACATCGGGTGGCACCGCGACGGGGTCGTGGAAGTGCGACCCGAGGCGCGGGACGAGATCGTGGAGGCGAAGCTCGCGGAGGCGTGGTACGACCTTCGGCACTACAACCAGGTGAACTGCGCCATCTACGCAGAATCGTGCACGTGGTATGTCCCCGGCAGCCATCTGCGGCAGTGGGACATGCCGGGCGAGGAGCAGGCCACGGACCCGTCTTGGCTGCGCAAGCCCGAGGACGGGCTGTCGAACACGGAGGCGGAGAGGCTATATCTTGCCCACTGCCGGGAGTTTCCCGGAGCCGTGCAGGCGCACCTCGGGCCGGGCGACTTCATGATCTACCGGAACCTGGCGTGGCACACGGGCAACTACATCACGTACCAGCCGCGCGCGACGATACACGACATTGTGCGCTACGAGGGTGAGAAGTCGTGGACGGGCTGGCAGGAGACGAAGCAGGACGCGCTACGTCGCTGGCAGGAGAAGACCGCCCGGGCCGAGGCGTCTAGTTGAACCTCTGGGAGCGCACGGGGAGGACTCGGCGTTGACAAAGACCGAGCGTCATCTGGAGGGACGCGTCGCGCTTGTCACGGGCGCGTCGCGCACTCTCGGCGCGGCGATCGCCTCTGCGCTGGCAAGCCGTGGCGCGGCTGTCGCCGTGAACTACAACGAGTCCGAGGCCGCCGCCACCGAACTGTGCGACCGTATCGGCGCCGCGGGCGGCCGCGCCACGCCGATACAGGCTGACGTCACGGAGCCCGCCGACCTGCCGCGGCTTGTTGGCGAAGCCCAGGAGGCGTTGGGGCCTGTAGACATCCTCGTGAACAACGTCGGTCCCTACGTGGACACGCCGTTCGTCGACCTGTCGACGCCGGACTTCCACCGCGTGCTGTCGGGCAACCTGCGCCCGACGTTCACGCTGTCCCAGATGCTCGGAGCCAGTATGAAGGCTGCCGACGGAGGCGCCATCGTGAACATCGCCGCGACGGACGCTTTCCACCGGAGCCACTCAATCTACGGTCTCGCGAAGCAGGCGGTGCTGAACATCACCGAGGCGATGGCGCTCGATCTGGCGCCTGAGGTGACGGTCAACGCCGTAGCGCCCGACCTCATCGCCGACAACGAGGACATGACCGACGAACTGGTGGCGACCGCGGTAGGCGCCACGCCCATGGGACGGCTCATCACGCGGGCGGAAGTCGCCGAGATGGTGTGTCTCCTGTGCGGCCCGCCGTTCGCGAACGTCACCGGGCAGACCATCGTGATGGACGGCGGCCGCAGCATACGGCGCATGGCCGGCGCGTAGAGGCAGTCCGTACGCGGAGGCGCCAGCCACGGCATTCCGCGACCGGCGCCACGCGCTCCAAGCCTACCTGGTCTTGACGTCGCCCCACAGCATCGCCGCCTTGCCGTAGGCGCGCACTTCCATGAAGCCCTCGACGTTCTGGGCAACCCAGTTATTCAGGAACTCACTCACCGCCGCGCCGCGGTCGATCCACGCCCCGGAGCCGCCCGCCTTCTGGTTGATGAAGGCGACATAGCCGCCCGTGTCGACGTTGTGAATGACGACGGGATCAGCGCGTGCGCCGTCCGCGTCGCCGGTGTCCGTGGCGAACGCTTCCGCCAGCTCCCACGGCTCGGCGATTGCCGAGAGCGAGATGGGTCGATCCGTGGCGACGTCGTCGTCCAGGCTGGGCATGTGCTCCGCGCCCGCATCCGTCCGCTCCAACTGCGTGCCGTCCGCTGACACGATGATGGCTGAGGACAGATTCAGGATGTTCGCGGCGCCGCTGGGCCCGTTCTCGGCGCACCGCGCGCCGCATTCGTAGGACACGTAGCCGAACCAGTCGCCTACGTTGATGAGCATGTTGCCGTTGTCGAGCCACGTCTCGGCGAGTGACCCGTCGGGTTCTAGATTGGGGTACGGGTATAGCACACTCGGCATACACCCGTTTAGCCAGATGACATCGACCTCGGCATCGTCCATGTGGGTGGACGCCCACGACTCGAAGTCCGTGTATTGGCCGTCGTCGAACTGCTCTATCTCGCGGAACCGGTCTCCCGCATTCTCGATGATGAAATCGACGTCGTCGTACTGGGACTCGTCGTACCAGCCATCGACGTTCCAGGCTCCTACGTAGAAGGCGGTGTCCGCGGCAGCCGCCGTGCCGACCGCCATCAGGAACATCGCAAGAACGACACAGACACCAGCAGGCTTCTTGTGGGTAGCCATCTCTAGGCCTCCCTCGCGTGCGTGGTAGTCCGGCCTCCCCTTCCTGACCGGATCGGTAGCCTACGTTTCGTTTCCTCGCAACGATCGCGTCGCTCGGTACTGCGCGCGGATGCTGGCGACGGCGCGCGAGGCGTTCCCGTCAGGCTGTCATGTTGAGGGGCCGAACACGACGAGGCACATTGGGCGCGTGGGCGGCCGTGCTGTGTGTAGCGGCGATTGGGCGCGCTGACGCTGGTGTCCTTGCCGCGGAGGAGATGGCTCGCCTCCGTGGCAGGACACCGCAGGGCCGGGAGGCCGCGCCACGACAGTCGCCGTCAGCAGTTGCAGAGGACGCCCCTGAGGCCCCCGTCGGTCGCCCACGCGGCCTGTCCAGCGTAGGCTCCGCGCGTCTGGCGTAAGAATCGTGGCGGATTTCTAGCACGCCACTCGTCTATGTAGGTAGATATGGCAGACGACCTGCAGCGGCTCAGCGATGGCGCGCTCGTGCTCCGGGCGCAACGCGATGACCGGGAAGCCTACGGCGAACTTACTCGCAGGCACTGGCCGTTCGTGTGCTCCGCCGTCCTGGGCAAGCTTGGGGGCTATCACGATGTTGAGGACGTGGCGCAGGCAGCGTTCGTGAAGGGCTTCATCCGCATCCGTCAATTGAGGAGCCAGCACCGCTTCCGCCCGTGGATCACGAGAGTAGCTCACACCGAGGCATGGGACCGAGCGCGCTCCGCCGACGCCAGGAAACGCGTCCAGATGGATGTCCACGACCCAGTCAACGCTCGCTCCGCCGAGACCACGGAGGCCGAAGACTGGGAGAGGGACACGGATATACAGGCGGCCCTCGACGACATTCTCGGCATCCTGCCAGAGTCGCTGCGCGCGCCTCTCCTTATGCGGTACGTCGGCGGAGGGCAACACCGGGCGATCGCCGAGGCGCTGTCCACCACCGAAAACGCCGTGCAGAAGAGCATCAGCCGGGCGCTCAGGATCGTCAGAAAGCACCTGCGCGACACCGGCAAGGCCGACGCTTACCTCGACCTCCTTCGCACGAGGGGCATTGGGTTTATCGTGGGCGCGGACTTCGTTGCGAGGACGATGGAACGCGTCGGGAACGCGCCGGCTCCCGCCGACCAGCGCGCCGGAATCGCGCCCGGCGAATTGATGTCGTGCGTAGCTGCCGCCGCCGCTACCGTTGGTGTCATCGTCAGCGCGTTTGCGGGCGTGCCAGTGTCGGAAGCGGCCGCTTGGCCGGCTCCGGACGGGTCTATCACCATGGCCGTCGCGGAGGGCGCCCCAGCCCCGGTATCGGCCGGCGTGACGGCGCCACGCGGGCCGGCCTACGAGGCGCGTCTGACCCAGACCATGGTCGGCGCCGGATGGAGCGCGGGCCTGTCCTCCTACGACGCAGGAGTTCCCTCCGCGGCCTCCGACAGGCCGGGCGACATCCACGTCACCAACGCCACCGGCACGTACCGCCCCATGGAGCCCGCGCGTGGCAAGGTGATACTTGATCTGGAAGCGCGGCCGCCGTTCCATCAGCCAGCCGAAGTGGTCATCTCCCTTGACATCAATCACGGCGAAACCGGCTCCTACACGTCCTACCCAGAGATCGTCAAGACCCGCGACAATCGGTGGGCGTGCGCGGAAGATGACGCGGAGCCACGGGGAAGCGCGCGGACGAGGTTCGAACCGCTCAGAGAGTTGGCGCCCTACACGGGAGAGAAGACACGCATCCGCCTTATCCACGACACTGAGAAAGGCGAGTACGACATCTACATCGGCGACAGGCTCGTCGCCGAGGGAGTGCAGCGCCGCTGGTCCATGGGACTGCCCGTCACGGGTCTGCACGTGCGCAGTGGCGACGCCATATGGCCAGGGACCGGTAAGCTGACAGCTATCTCCAACCTGACCGTCGTCGTGGACCCGGCCCCGACACGCGTTACCCCGCCTCCCGGTTCAACGGGATCGGCATCGGCGCGCAACATCACCCCCAACCTGCCGGACCTCGAAGCAGGCCTGACTCGCGCCGTCGAGACGGGCAACCTCGGTGGCATCCAGAGCATCCTTGCGGACCTCACCGCCGTGTTCCCCACCGACCCACTGACGGCTCTCGCAAGGAAGCGCCACGCTGAAATCGTCGCTCCCGCGCTCGCGCTCCGAGGCGCGTCCGACGCGCGCGTGGCGAGTCTCCGAGATGCCCTCAACGCCATCGCGCCTCCAGCCTCGCCAGGTGCGCGCGACAAGCTGCACGCCGCTTTCGCCGCCTGGGCGACCGAGCATGCCGCGGTCACGGCACTTTGGCTGGATGTCGAGACCGACGGCCCGCAGGGCGTGATATGGTCTGTCAGGCTGCCACCGGAGGATTACCGCGGCTCGACTTTCCTGCACACGGTCGCAAGTCGCCTCGCGCTCGCGTACGAGCGTATGGGTGGCGGCGCGGCGACGGTGCAGGTGAGACCACCCACCGACGTGTCAGGCCACATCCTGGTCGCCGCCGGCACGAATCCGTAGCCCACACCCACGGTCGTGTCGCCATTCCCACAGGGGTGGAACCCAGGCCAAGCTGATTGCCACGGCCGCCTTCCGCAGACCGCGCGGCGCGATCGGCGGTGTCGCGGGACTTCTGCCCCACCCACGTAGTACGATAGGAGGGAGACGCGCTGCTCCGCGCCACACCCGCCTCTCGGCGCCACCCATTGCGGGCAAGGACCATGGGCCTCGACAGCCTCGATACATCGACCGTGGCGGTCGGCGAATTGGCCCGTCCTCTCCTCCGCCATCTGCCGGACGTGATCTTCCGCGTGTCGAAGGACGGCATCTTCGTCGAGCACATCCCCACGCAAGGCAGGCGACTCGGCGTCTTCGCGGACCCCATCGAAGGCGAGCCCATCGAGCGGGCTCTCCCCGCCGAGCAGGCCACGGCGACGGCCAACTGCCTCATGCGCGCGCTACGCTCCGGCGAGATGCAGACGCTGGATTACGTTGTGTGGGAGGAGGAAGACCGGCACATCGTCGAGGGTCGCTTCGTCGCGACGAGCGACCACGAGGCACTGCTCCTGTTGTTGGACGCGACCGAGCGTAGGGCGCTCGTAGCCGCCAGTGCGGCCATCGCGGAAGTGTCCCACGCGCTCCAGGCGGAACAGCCGTTGCAGGATGTCTGTGACGATGTCGCGACCATCCTCGCCGAGCGCCTGGAGTACCCGGCTGCTCGGCTGTCCCTGCGACATCCAACCCTGCGCGGCGCGACGCTCGAGACGGTGTACGGCGATCCTGACGTCCACGAGGCCGCGTTGGTCGAGGGCGCGCGCGTCGTTGGCGTGTCCGCGCGCTCCGAGCCGCGGGTGGGCCTAGCGGCAGCGACACCAGTCATCCGGGGTGAGGAACTGTTCGGCGCCATCTCCGTCGCGGACACGCGCCCGAGGCGGATCCACCCGGCGACGATGCGCGCGCTCGAGTCGGTCGCCTCCTCACTGGTAAACGCACGCGACCGCGACCGCGCCGAGCTGGCGCTGGCCGAGCAGGCCCGGACGCTGAGCACGTATGAGGAGACAGGTCGCCTGCTCGCCGCGACTCTGGACCTGGACGAGGTGTTGGATGCTCTCTCGCACCGTGTCGTCGAAGCCGGAGTGTTCCGCAGTCTCATGGTCGCCCTCGTCGACCCACGGGTCGACGAGGTGGAAGTGGTGCGCGATTTGGCGCGCGACCCCGACGGGTCCATCAGCCAGCGGGAGGCCACGGGGATCGTCTACCGGCTAGACGACGACAACATCACCGCCGAAGTGGCCCGCACGGGACTGATGCAGGTGCTCCGTGGGTGGGATGACAGATATGACGACAGGGTCTCGACCCCTGCGGAGTATTCCAAGCGCAGGGTCTCCTACTTCATACCCGTGAAGAAGGGCGACCGCGTCCTCGCCGTGGTCGCCACGGGCAGCCAGGCCGACGAGGAGGAGGCCACGCTACAGCGCATCGAGGACATGGAGCCTCTGCTGGCGCAGGTAGCCGTTGCTCTCGACCACGCCTTGCTGTACCGCCAGACGCAGGAGGCGCGCGAGGAAATGCGCGCGATCATGGCGGGCGCGCGCTGCCTCCTGTGGCACGCGACCGTGGAGCGCCGCGAGATGGACGGCGGCGCCCCGACTCACTTCGAGTGGGACACGCGCGTGTTCGACTCAGCAGCCGCGCAGCGCTTCATGCCTCTGGATGTGCCGCACGGGCAGACGTACGAGAGCGCGTGGTTTGCCGCCAAGGCGGACGAAGACCTGCAGCCGATGGACGATCTCGCCGCGACGGCGCTGGCCGAGGGGCGCGATGGGTATACGCAGGAGTTCCGTTGCGTCGACAGGAACGGACTGACGCGGTGGCTCCTGGAGGACGTCCACATCGAGTCGGCCGGACCCGACCGATGGCGCCTCATCGGCGTGTGCACCGACGTGACCGAACGCAAGCAGGTCGACGAGATGAAGGAGGAGTTCATCTCCACGGTGAGTCACGAGCTGCGCACGCCGCTCACGTCCATTCTCGGGGCCCTCGAGCTCGTGGTCGGTGGATCAGCAGGCGAGCTACCGGAACGCTCACAGCCGCTACTCACCATCGCGCGTGACAACAGTCGCCGGCTGACGAGGCTCGTAAACGACATACTCGACATCGACAAGATAGAGTTCGGGCGCGTCGAGTTCGACGTGCAGACCATGGAGTTGGCGCCGCTCCTTGACGCGGCGATCGAGGCCAACCGCCCGTTCGCGGACAGTCTCAATGTGCAGCTTGTCTTCGAGGGCTCCGTAGATGGCGTCCAGGTCGACGTAGACCCAGGCAGGTTTGCGCAGCTTATGGCGAACCTGCTGTCGAACGCTACGAAATTCTCGCCGCCGGACGATCGCGTCACGGTTACCATGGGCGTGACCGACGGCTGGACGCGGGTGTCCGTATCGGACAACGGCGACGGGATCCCCGAAGACGCGCACGCGCACCTCTTCGACCGATTCACGCAGGTGGACGGCTCCTCGACGCGCGAGCATCCCGGCACGGGCCTCGGACTGGCGATAGCCAAGGCCATCGTCGAGCGGCTGCGCGGGCGTATCGGGCTGACATCCGAGGTCGGTGTAGGCACGACGTTCTTCTTTGAATTGCGCGCCCGCGCCGCACAGCGGGCAGCGTCGGCCACCACGACGGTGTGCATCTGTGTGGACGACTCGGACATTGCGCGCGCGTTGGGCGATCCTATCGCTGCCAACGGCCACCACGTGCTGCGGGTCGGGAACGTAGACAGCCTGCCCGCGGCCGACATACGCGGGCGGGCGGTGGTAATCGACGCCAGGGCAGGGGTCGCCGACCCCAGCGACTTGGCGACGCGCCTACGCCAGGACGCCGACCTGCGCGACGCGACGATGATCGTGTCCGCGGTTCGCAGCGAGGCGTCCGGCGACGTGGTCGCGGGTGCCTTCTGCCTGGCGGACTACATCTCGCTGCCCGTTGACACGGAGCGTCTGCTCTCGGTCACGAGCGACATGGCCAGGCGCCGCAACGCCTCGGCTCCGCTCATCCTGCATGTGGGAGCCGACGCCGAGCTCGCGCGTGTTACCGGTCGCGCGCTGGCCCAGTTCAGCGGGGTGGCCCACGCTTCGGACATCCAGCGCGCGCTGCGGCTGATGGCGGATCACGACGTGCACGTAACGCTCCTCGACATGGCCCTGCCACCGGAGGACCGGTGGGGTCTCCTGGATGCCGTCAGGGATACTCCGGTGGTGTTGCTTGGCGGGCAGCCAGACGACGCAGACAGGAGTATGGAGTTGCGCATGCGCCCGGACGGGCCGCAGCGCCTCGCGGCGCTTGTCGAGTCCGTGCTCGCTTGGACCGACTGACCAGCCCGGCGCAGTTGACCTCGGCGTCGCATTTCGCGACATCTCAAGAGGACGCCAGCTCCACGCGCGGCGGCTGTATCCCTCTACCTGCTGGATGCAACGGCTTGGCCCATGCTGGGCGCGGCGTGGCACGCTCCGTGCAGGTCTACCCCTCGACGGCGACACACATAGGCCGTCGATGGGGCGCGACAGATGCGCATGACACTACGCGACATCCCGTTGGTTCTGATCGCGGCCCTGCTCGCGCACGTGGGCTGTGGCGAGGCCACGCACGTTCTGGTCGAGTCGCAGGCGCTGCTCGTCACCGCGAGCGACACGCTGCCCAAGAACCTGGTGTCCCGCTCCGAGTTGGTCGTCGCGGCCGCTGACGGCGGCGTCACGGTCGTCGTCGAAAATGTCACCGTAACAGTGCGTCAGGAAGCGGACGGGCGGTCCGTCGCGACCGTATCGGCGTCAGGCGTCCTGCACGCGGGTGTGCCCGTGGACATCCTCCTCTTTGAGGTCCTGATGGCGCCTTCTCACGCTCGCGGCGCGTGGATCGAGCGGGCGGACGCGAGCGTTCCCTCCGCGCGCCATCCGGCGCAACTCGCTGCTGGCGAGGAAGGCCGCTGGCACTGGCAGACGCGCGCGACTACCGACGAACACATATCCGAAGGGCTGGTCGTCCGGGTGCGGCTCGTATATGAAGCCTTGGTGTAGGGGTCGGCGCGGGCCACCGGGCGCTGGCCGGAAAGCCTTTCCGCGAGCGCCGAGTTGTGGCGGCGGATCCGGCGGAGCCGACGCCGCCGAGACGTTGCGCGCCCTTGAGGAGGACGGGAACGCCGGATAGTCTAGCGTCGGCCCGCTAGCAGGGGCAGCCCATCCTATCCTGAGCGCCTGGAGAGCGACGTGGTCTCGGACCTGGACACCTATCTATTCGATCTACGCGGTTACATTGTCGTCGAGGACGCGCTGACAGCGGCGGAGGTCGACGAACTCAACGCTGGTCTCGACGCGATTCCCAAGCTTCGCCCTGGCGAGTGGCACGGCTACGTGAATGGCCACTCGTATGGCGACGTAACGTCCGGCGTGAACTACCAGCAGATATACGAGGCTGGCGAGTCATTCGAGAAGCTCATTGACCACCCTTCGTGGTACGAGCGCGTGAAGCACTTCGTCGGCGGACAGAGCACGTTCGATTCGCACCACGGGCCGCTGTTCATCGACGAGGCGTTCGCGAACTTCCGGGAGCCGGGAGAGGCGATCGGGATCCACTCCGGTGGGCATCACACCGTCAAGCGCAACCAGTACCGCGTTCGCAACGGCCGGTTCATGTGCGGCCAGGTGAATGTGCTCGTCGCACTCACCGACATTGGGCCGGGCGACGGCGGCACCATGCTGATCCCGGGTAGCCACAAGCAGAACTTCCCACATCCACGCGAACGCGACCACTCGATGCGCGAGAACGCGTCCGTGGACGGCATTGAGGGCGCCGTAGAGGTGCACCTCAAGAAGGGCGACGCCGCGGTGTTCGTGGACACACTGGCCCACGGCTCGGGCAAGCGCGCGAATCCTGGAACGCGACGCGTCATCATCTACCGGTACGGCCCGTCTTGGGGCAACTTCCGCCACGGGTACGAGGCGTCGCCGGAGCTGCTGGCCCGACTGACGCCCGAGCGACGACGCGTCGTGCAGCCGCAGCGGCTGATCCCACGCGAGCCGCAGGTCGCCGGCTGAGGCGGCGCCGACCACGACCGCAGGAGTCCAGTGACTTGCACTCGCTTCCCCATGGCCTGTGGCGCGCGTCGCGCTGGCTCCGAGTGTACGAGTGGGATTGGGAGAAGCTCCCATTTCCAGCGGTGGACCCACGGAGCAACGCGGCTCGCGCGACGGGCTACCCGCGTCATTTCCTCTATCACGTGCTGCATGTAATGGCCCACGCGCGCGGCGGCGAGGGGTCTCTCGTGGAATACAACAAGGCGCTGCACGAGCTTCTCGACAGCTATCGAGAGCCAGCGGCGCTAGCGTCCGCGCTCGAAGGCGAGCTGGGCCGTCGGTACGGCGCGGCGGCGGTGGCCGACGTGCTCATGGGTCTCATCGCGCGTGGCCTCCTCGTGCCCGTGGACGAGGAGGAGCCGGTCGATACGGATGTCGTGGCTGCCGTGGCGGCATGGCTGTATATCGCCATCCAGGTGCACGACGAGTTCGTCGGCGCGCTGGATGTCGTCAGGGACCACGCCCCCAAAACGGTCCTGGAGATAGGCACCGCTGGTGGGGGCACGCTGTTTGGTTGGGCGCAGGTCGCGCATCCAGACGCGCATCTCATCAGCGTCGATCTGCCGGGCGGCGTTGGTGGCGGCGGCTACTACGAGCACCACGTGCCACACTTCCGCAACTTCTGCGCGCACGGTCAGCGGCTGGACTGCATCCTCGGTGACTCGACGAGTCCCGAGACGATAGGGCGTGTGCGTTCGGCTCTCGACGGCGCGCCGGTGGACTTCCTGTTCATCGACGGCGACCACTCCTATGAAGGGGCAAGCGCCGACTTCGCCAACTACGCCGACCTCGTGCCCGAAGGCGGGATCATCTTCTTTCACGACATCCAGCCGCCGCCGCCCGATGCGAAGCAGGAGATGGGTGTATGGCGTCTGTGGCGCGAGATCAGGGGCCGGTACAGACACGCGGAGATCGTCCAGGCGCCGGGGGCGCAGCTCTCGGCTGGGTTTGGCGTGCTGTACGTGTAGCGCCCGCTACGGGCTGCGTCGCCGCACCGTCACGCGCGAGATAGCGAGCGTTGGATCAGAGCCGAAGGCGGCGATGCGTAGATCCGCGCCGTTCGTCCTGTTGGCGAAGCGACATCGCTCGAGCTCGAACACGACCGTCCGCCACTCCCCCGACGCGGCCAGGATCTCCCGGCCGCTGGCGGCGAACGCGCCTTCACGCGCCGACGCGGATGTATCGGTTGAGTCGTAGTGCAACTCGACGGCGTCGCAACCGTCGTCTCTTAGCGTCACCTCGACGCTCACGCGGGCGCCGGCCTCATCGAACATGAAGCTCTCGTCCACGTCGAAGTACGCGTACCGCGCGGGTCCGTGGGCGTTCGGCCGGGTCTCCCAGTACTCGACGCCGTCGGCGGCGGCGGGCTGCATGAGCCCGTCCCCTCCGCTCCGCAGGCGCAGTCCATCCTCGTCGGGTTCTGGGGTGAGCGACACAGCGACAGCGTCTGCCTCGGAGTAGCCGCCGGCGTGCGGGAGATGCTCGCCCGCGCGAAAGCGCGCCGCGTATTCGGCCGTGAGGTCGATGTACTGCCGTCCGAACTCGACGGTATCGCAGATGTCCGTGCCCTCGTGGAGCTCGTTCCACGTCTCGACCATGGCGATGCTCGCGCGACGCTCGGGGTGGAAGCCCAAGAGCGCGTCCCAGCTCTCTCGATAGAAGGCGCCGTCACGTCGCTCGACGACGAGGGGTTCACGGCCGGGCACGGCGTGGTGATCGTATCCTGGTCCCAGCGCGGCGACGGAGTATGGCTTGAGCCCGAGGGCGCCTCCCCAGGCGTAGACGGCGTCGCTCTCCACCTGCCAGGACACCTCGCGCACGAGATAGGGCTCGCAGGCGAAATCCGCCGCGAATCGCGCGTCGAGATCCGCGAAGAGCGTGGCGTCGTGGGCCTTGGCGAACGCCGCCGCGTACAGGAACACGATGGGCCCGCCATCGCGCATCGCCCACATCTTGGGCGGCACGAGGCTGAAGAAGTCCCGGATCGTCGTGTAGAACCAGTCCTTGCCCTCCGGGGTGGTAAGGTCAACGTGCCTGCCCTCGCCGTTGTGCCGTAGCGTGCTCGTGTCGTAGAAGAGCGCGACCTGCGGCGGCGTCTCTCCCGCGGCCCGCAGCCGTTCCCATGCCTCTACCAGTGGCGGCAGCCCCTCGAAGCTCCAGTGGAAGTGGCCCGCTTCGTATTGGCCCGGCACCCCCCAGTAGACCGGCGCGATGAAGTCGATTCCGGCGTCCCGTACGTCGCGCAGCTCGCGCTCCCACCAGTCGGCGCTCTTCCACGAATAGCCGTGGGGATTCGTCGGATGATCGACGAGGGCGTCGGAGCCGTCGCCGTTGACGAAGTGCGCCCCCGACTCTTCGTCGTACCAGTAGAAGAAGTAGGTTCCGACGATGGGCGCGTCGTCCAGCCACGCGGTGGCGGGGCGCAGGTCATCCCGGGTCAGGGCGATGTGCGGCCCCGGCGGTTCGGGCGCGACGAACGGAGCGGCGGAGGCGATGATCGGCAGCAGTGGCGTGAGTAGCAACATGGCGCATCCCTGTGGGCACGGCGTCGTCAGGGGTCGACGCCCGACGCACCTATTCTTAGCCCGCCGGCGGGCAGCGCACGAGTGTGCGTCTACTCGCGCGCGCCACGCGAACGAAGGAACTCAACGATCCGCGCCTTGTCGTTCAACTTGGCGTAGTAGAGCGGGGTGTGGCCGAGATCGTCGACTGCGTCCATGTCCGCGCCGTGGTCCAGGAGCATCTGAATGACGCGGACGCCGGAGTTGCGGTCGGCCGCGAGGTGCAGCGTAGTACGTCCGTCGTCCAGTCGCAGAGAGGGGTCGGCGCCGCGCGCCAGCAGCCACGCCGTCGCCTGCACGTCCTCATGGCGGGCGTTCCCTAGGAGGATAGGGCCCAGGTCGTATTCGCCCCGCGCGTGCAGGAGGTCGCATATCCGCGAGTAGCGGTCGCCCTGCCGACGCATCGTGCGCAGGGCTTCGTACAGCGGCCCCTCGTCCGGTGGGGAGGTCGCGCGTTCGATCAGCAACTCTACCAGGGGCAGGTTGCCGCTGTGGCCGGCGGCGACGCTCAGTGGGCGCAAGTAAGACTCGGGCGCCGCGTCGATGTCCGCGCCGTTGTCGAGTAGCAGGCCGGCCATGGCAGCGAGGCGCCGTTCGACACCCTCGTCGGCCCTTCCGAGCGCTGACTGCGCGCAGTATAGCAGGGGCGTCATGTCGTTCTCGTCGGGCGTGGTCGCCGCCTGTGGTCTGCCCGCCAGCTCCGCTCGTACGGGCTCCAGCTCCGCGAGCGAAACTGCCGTATAGAGGGTCGGGTCGAAGCCGCGACGGCGGATTACGTCGACCAGGGCGGCCACGCCCGATCGCGCGGCGAGGCACACCATCGGCATGCCGAGGGCTCCCCGCGCGTTGGGGTCGGCCCCGGCGTCCATGAGGTAGGCCGCGACGGCCACGTATTGGGGCGCCTTGCTCTCTGTCGCCCAGGCCAGGGCCGTTCCGAGGAGACGGTTCACGTCCGGCGAGGCGTCTCGCTCCAGGGCCGCGCGCAGGGCATCAAGATTGCCGCTCTTGGCGGCGGCCTGCGGCGACGGCGGCGCCTTTGCGCGGGTACTCGCGCGACGTGTCGCGGCGCGGCGGCGTCGGTTCACGCATGCGCGGCACTTGGCTGCCTTGCCGTCGGCGGTCTTGCTGCTCTTGTTGAAATGCCCAAGGGGCTTCTCCGTGTTGCAGCCCGAGCACAACTTCACGGCTCGCCTCCTCCTTGCCTCTCGCTGTATGGCCATACGCTGTGCGAGTGGGCCAAGGTACGCCGCATCCCCGTGCGGCCGCGCGAGCCATGCCCTACAATACCTTCCGACCCGTCACAGACATCCCTCAGAGACACACCGAGAGGCGCCGCATGAGCGCGTTGCGCGTTGCGATCATTGGATCAGGTGGCATGGCGCGAGCGCACGCCAACGCGCTCGAGAACACCGTCGACGCGCGCGTGGTCGCCGTGGCGTCCCGGAACGTCGAGACCGGCGGCAGTCTCGCGGACGAGTGCGGGGGCATCTTCCTGTCTGACTGGCGAGACGCCATGCGGCGCGACGACATCGACGGCGTCGTCATATGCACGCACAACGACTCGCACGGCGAAATCGCCATCGACGCGCTCACCCACGGTAAGCACGTGCTGACAGAATACCCACTCGCGCGGTCCATCCAGGACGGCGAGAGTGTCCTGCGCGCGGCGGAATCCGAGGGCCTCGTCGTACGCGTGACGCACTCCGAGGTGACGTCGGCGGGACACGTGGCGTTGCGCGACGCCGTCGCAAGCTCGGGCGACCTCATGCTCTACGCCTTTCACCGTCTGACGCCCGGTCGTGGCGGCCGCCCCGACGTGCTGCTCAACCTGCCCGTGTCTGGGCCCCCCACGCACTTCTTCATCTACCACATTTACGCCGCTGTCGACCTCTTCGGGCCGGCGGCGTGGGTCGAGGCGTCGGCGCACTACGAAGGCCTCGGCGACGACGGCGTGTACGACAGCTTCATCAACGCGATGACCGTACAGTTCGCACGCGGCGGACTGGGCGTATGGTCGTGGGCTGGCGGCGTTGAAACCGAGGACGCCGACCAGTCGGAACGCATCGTCCTCACGGGAGCGACGCTAACCCGCGACGGCGGCCGATGGCGGCGATCCACGCGCGAGGCTACCGAGGACATTCCGGCCTCGGACGCCGCGATGCCCAGCAAGCACGACCTGTGGGTCGGCGAGGCGCTCTCCGGCGACAACGACCGCGCCCTCGCGGACGGGCGCGTGGCGTTGGACGCGATCCGGGTCAGCCTGTCCGCCGAAAGGGCGATGGAGGAAGGCGGGCGCGTCGAGCTGTAGACGCGGAGAGGCGACGATGGGCGACGGAACGCTCAGCATCCCACTGCCCGGCGGCGGACCTGACGTCGAATTCGCGACGATCCCCGAGGGCGCGTTCCTCATGGGCGACGTCATGGGCAGGAGCCCCGAAGCGGACACGCGCCCGGTTCACGAAGTGTGGCTCGACGCCTATCACATCGCCGCGCATCCCATCACGAACGAGCAGTTCGCCTGGTATGTGAGCGCCACTGGCTACATGACGACGCGTGAGCAGCCGGGAGGTGGACCGCCGTACTGGCATCAGCACGCGCAGCCTGGACGAGAGCGCCATCCGGTAATCTGCGTGAACTGGGTCGATGTCGCCGGGTTCGCCGCGTGGGCGAGATGCCGTATGCCCACCGAGGCGGAGTGGGAGAAGGCGGCGCGCGGCGGCCTCGAACGCGCAGACTATCCGTGGGGCGACGACCCGCCCGAGGATCGGTGCAACTGGCGCGGCGCGACCGTCAAGCCCGACGTCTCCGACCTGAACGGCGCCGGGTGGGGCGTCACACCCGTAGGTTCCTACCCGCCCAACGGCTACGGTCTGTACGACATGAGCGGGAACGTGTGGGAGTGGTGCTCGGACGCCTACGCGTCGGACTACTACACCGAGGCGCCCGCCCGGAACCCCAAGGGGCCAACGCTGGACGAGCAGGGAACCGACGCTCCGCACGTCCAGTGGACCAAGGACGACCATCTGGCGGCCGGCCCCGAAGTGTACAGAGCCATCCGCGGCGGGTGCTGGGAGAACAACACGTTCGGTATCCGGTGCTGCGAGCGGATCTCCGCGCGCGCTGGCTCGCACAGGAAGCCGCTCGTCGGCGGCGGGCGTCTCGCGATGGATCTCGACGCCTGGTGGTGAGGGCCAGCGCCTCCTGTTCCCTCCCCTCGCGGGGCAGGGCGGGGTTCGTTCGGTCAAGGCGTCCATAGAGCGGGAGCGCCGGCCGTCAGACGCCCCGTAGCCGCAACTGCGGTATGCTCGTCTGCGCGCGCTCGGGTGGCGGCGGCATGTCGTCCCATGTCACGCCCTCCAACTTCCGCCCCGCCTTCTTCTTGTTCACGCCGCCCCACTGTTTGAAGAAGAAGCGCGTGTTCTGGGCGTGGCACTGGTCGCGGATGTCCGTGACCCACGCTTCCTCCATGGGCCGCGCGCCGGGACCGGACTCGCCGCCGACGATCACCCAGTCTATGTCGGCCAGGTCGAGGTCAGGTAGCGGGCCTAGCAGGGGTTCGACGGACAGGAACTTCAGGTGCGCCGATGTGCGTCGCAGGTCGTCGATGCGGAACGCGTAGTCGGCGTCCTCAACGCTGACGCCCATCCAGATGTGCGGCGCCCACGGCAGCATGTCGCCGACCCGCGCCAGCCGCTCCGACCGCTTCGTCAGCACCTGATACGTGTGATGCCCCGCGCGATGCATCGCCTCGAACACGCGCAGGATGTACTCGTCAGGCACGTCGTCGTGGAACAGGTCGCTCATGGAGTTCACGAAGATCATCTGCGGGCGCTTCCACCGGAGCGGGTCGCCCAACGTGCGCTCGTGGAGCGTCACGTCGAAGCCGTTGGCGTACTTGCGCTGTCCCATGGCCTGCAAGCGCATCGACAGGAGCTCGGCGTAGCAGTGCTTACACCCCGGGCTGATCTTCGTGCAGCCGGTGACGGGGTTCCACGTTGCCTCCGTCCACTCGATGTTGGACTGCTCGGCCATGGTCTCCTTACCTGCGGGAACATGGGCCAGCGCGCGCGGCGAGCCCGCCGCCAGGGAGTTACAACAGCGACAGCCGACTGTCGTCGTTGAGTCTGCCCGTGCCCCTCACATCCTCCGCGTGGACCACTCCATCGCGCACAAGGCCGGACACAACCGCGATGTGGTCACTATGCGTGTACTCCATGAAGTGCTGCTGCGCAACATCCTGCCACACGTCGCGGCGTGAGCGTCCGGGTCGCCGACGCACGGTCGCAAGAATCACGGCCCGTAGGCGCTGCCGGCGGCTCTCCGATTCCCATTCGGCGAACCCGGGCATAGCCGGTTGCGACTCTGAGTCAGCCATCGCCTCAGCGTACGCACGGTGCATGTTTTCGTTCATGAGCTCAAGCGCGTGGGGATGTCTCGAGCAGAACGTGACGGTGCGGAGGATCTTCCCACCGGCCCCTTGCCTTATTGGGCACGAACCCGTGTACGTCATGCCGAGGGCCTCTATCCGACGCTGATATGCACGCATCACACCCATGATTTGCTCATCGGCAGTGGCGTGTGGATCCAGCATGGAGGCCCGCCAGTCATCTCCACCGAGGACGTCCGTCAGGGTGTTGTGGAATGTCTTGATGCGGGGCTCGCCGCCGCGGCCCTCGTTCACAGCCCTCCTCGCCGCAAGCCGGTGGATAATGCTGGCGTCCAAGCTGATGAGTATCTCTGTGCTGTGGCGGCTGTCCCTCTTCAGAAGCGGCGCGATCGTTGAGAATTCGCACCCTTTGATGCCGAAGGGATCCAGGTAGATGAACGCCGTGTCGCTCCCCAGTTGTGCTCCGACGTCGGCGAGCTGAGCTGTCGCCGACCCATGGAGCGCCACCGCCGTGCCCGCCTGAATCCACGTCTGCAACAGATGGGTGAGATGCGCATGGGACGCCTCATCCGTGTTCATGAACACGGCGTGGTACTTCCCCTTCGCGTACTTCTCCGCCGCGTTGCAGATGATCAGCGGCGAACCTGCCGTTCCGTCATCGAACTTGCCCGCCCCGGCGAAGGCATCCACGAGGACTATTCGCCGGTTCCGTTTCGCCACCTTGGTTAGATACGCCGGGAGGTATGCCGCTAGGATCCGATCCTTCAGCCTAGACCAGGGCCTCTTGCCAGCGAAGAATGCCTTATCGTCCACGGGGTCTCCTAGCCTGCGGACATCCTCAGTCGACAGTCACATCACACTCGGTAGATTGGGCCGTCACGTGAGTACGTAAACCGCCTCACTTGGAGGTCTTGGCCATGGAGCGTGTTCCATGTGTCGCAGTTGCACCCGTTGCGCAGCGGGCGACGGCGTCCCCGAAGGCCCGACGGTCGGCCAGCCCTTCCGCGGACGCGGCGGGACGACCCTCGACATCTCGTTGCCGCCACGGGTGGCGGGCGTGACGGACATAGGTATCACATACTGCCATGGGAGGCTGCTGCCAACCATTGGAAGGGCGTGCATCCACTGACCGAGTATCGAGGGCGAGGCTGCTCGCCTGACCTGCACAGGGCCCCCGCCCAATGGCCGAAGGAGTCGGTATCGCCGTGCGCGCATATTCTTGCCCCGCGAACGTGCCCCGCGGCGTGGCTGTCAGCCAGACCTTCCGAGGCCACGTCGGGGCAACGCGCGACATCTCGTGGTCGCCCCAATCCGACCGCTTCGCCACATGCGGCGGCAGCGACAACGTCGTGCGCGTCTGGGAGGCCGCGACGGGCGCCAGCGTCTACGAACTCGCCGGGCACACGAAGGACATTGAGTGCGTCGCGTGGTCGCCGGACGGGTCGCGCATCGCGTCGTGCGGCTATGACGGCTGCGTCTGTGTGTGGGACGCGACGACCGGCACGCTAACTCAGGGGATGGATCCACGTGTCTGGGCGTTGTTAACGCTCGCCTGGTCGCCGGACAGCCAATCCATCGCCGCGGCGGGCGAGGACGACTCAGACGAACCGGACGCCTCCACGGCTGTACGCATCTGGGACGCGCGCACGGGCGCGCTGAGCGGCCACCTCGAGGCGCCCGTCCAAACAGTCTGGTCCGTGGCGTGGTCCCCAGACGGTCGGCGCGTCGCGGAGGGAGGCGACTACGGAACCGTCCGCGTCTGGGACGTGGCGGCCGGACAACTTGCGGCGACATTCGACGGCCACGACGGCTCGTCGGCGGAGTACCGAGGTAGCGCCAGCGCTGTATCCTGGTCGCCCGATGGCGTGCGCGTCGCGTCCGGCGGGACGGACAGTTTCGTGCGGATATGGGACGTCCAGACTGGCGAAGAGAAGGCGAGGCTCGCGGGACACGCGGACGGCGTTGACGCTGTCTCGTGGTCGCCGGACGGCGCGCGCCTCGTGTCGCACGGTGGGGCGGTGACTCGGGTCTGGGACGCCGCGACCGGCGAGGAGACCCACCAGCGCACGGGAGACTGCTGCGCTGTCGAGTGGTCGCCGGACGGTCGGCATCTCGTACGTGGTGGCGGTGTAGGCGCGGCAGGGCTCTGGACGCCCGGAGAGGGCGAGCGCGTCATCACATACGACGGCCATACAGGCTGGGCAAACGGCGTCGCCTGGTCGCCCGACGGGAAGATGCTCGCGTCCTACGGGTTCGATCACGTTGTCCGTCTGTGGGACGTCGAGACCGGGGAGCAGGCGGGCGCGCTTGTAGGTCACACCGCTACCGTCAACGACGTGCGCTGGTCGCCGGAAGGGCGGCGCATCGCGACTGGCGGCGAGGATCTGCGCGTCCATATCTGGGATGCGGAGACGCAGGCGCACCTGGTCGCGTCGCAGTATCGCAGAGGCTGGGTCACGAGCCTGGCATGGTCCTCCGACGGCGAGTCCGTCGTCGCTGGTGACGCTCTCGGCGTCGTGCGCATATGGGACACGCATACGGGCAAGGAGCGCCGCAGACTCGAAGGGCACATCGGCTGGGTCGTCCGCGCTTGCTGGTCTCCGGACGGGCGCACGATTGCGTCGCGCGCGTGGGACGGCGTGCGTCTCTGGGACGCGGCTACCGCTCGTGAGCGGGGTCACCTCGAGGGCAAGCTGGGAGCCATCTCATGGTCCGGGGACGGACGTCTGCTTCGCGTCGTGGGGCGCGGGTGCGTCCGAGTGTGGGACGCAGACGCCGGCCAGGAAGTCCAGCGCCAAAACGAGGGTCCTACCCGAGGGTCGGGCGCCGTCTGGTCCTCCAACGACCGTCTTCTGGCCACGAAGTGCCACGACGGCGACCTGCTCCTGTGGGACACGGACACGTGGAGCTGCATCGCCACGACGTACGAAGGGGGCATCGGCCTTCCGTGGCAGCCGCCAGACGATCGCGCCTTTCACCCGACGCTGCCGCTACTCGCCACGAAGGGCGTGCTGCCGTCTGCACGCATCCGCATCTTGCGGTTCGACGTCGACCGCCTCCTCGTGGACGGCAGACCGACCGGCGCTGACTAGAAAACCATGCGACGCGCCAACGCGAGAGCGCGTACGGACGTTAGGCATGGCAGAACTCATCGTCTCCGGCCTCGGCGGCCAGAAAGTCCATGTGGAGCCAACCATGCGATTCGCAACCGTATTCGTAGCCCTTGCCTTGTTGGGCGGCGTCTTCCTCGGATGTTCTGGCACGTCGACTCCGCGCGATGCCGACACGGCGGAGGCCGCCAAGCCGACGGACACACCCGCTATCGCCAAGACGCGTCCAACGCCAGCGCCCCCTGAGACAGCCGCTGGACGGAAGCAGGAGCGCAATGTCGAACCCACGGCCGGGGTTGCCACGGCGCCCACCTCGGAGGCCGAAGAGGCGCTAGAGGAACGCGGCCGAGGCGCGGCCCCTGACGCCGCGTCCCCTCTATCGCTCGACGCGCGAGGCGCGCCGCAATCGGCGCGTGGAAGAGCCCGGAAGGAGTCGCTGTCGACTTCAGGCTATGCGGGTTTTAGCGCTTCTAGATCGTCGTATGGCGGCCAACCGTCGTCCGTCCCGCAATTCAGTTACGACCTGTTCGGGGTGGAACTGATCCCGGCGCCGGCCGCCGAGTCCCGCGAGTCGTACGAACTCATCGAGGACAACGCGTTCCGGTCGCCCACCGACCACCCGCTCTCGACGTTCTCGATCGACGTCGGCACGGCGTCTTACAGCAACGTGCGCCGCTTCATCACGGCAGGCCAGGCGCCGCCGGTGGACTCCGTGCGCGTCGAGGAGATGATTAACTACTTCCGCTACGACTACCCGCAACCGGACGGCGACGAGCCGTTCGCGGTGTACACGGAACTGGGCGACGCTCCCTGGCGACCCGACCACCGTCTCGTACACATCGGCCTGCAAGGACGGCGCATCGAACGCGACGACCGTCCCGCCAGCAACCTCGTCTTCCTCATGGACGTGTCCGGGTCGATGCGGCCACCGAACAAACTGCCGCTTCTGAAGCAGGCGTTCCGGCTGCTCGTGGGCGAGCTCGACGAACGCGACCGCGTGGCCATCGTGACGTACGCAGGACACGCGGGCGTCGCCCTGGAGCCGACGTCAGGCGACGAGAAGCAGGCGATACTCGAGGTGGTCGCGGGGCTCGGCGCGGGCGGGTCCACCGCAGGCGCGCAGGGCATCAAGACCGCCTACGACCTGGCGCGTAAGAGCTTCATCCCCGACGGCATCAACCGCGTCATCCTCGCGACCGACGGCGACTTCAACGTCGGCATCTCCGACGACGGGGCGCTGGTCCGCATGATCGAGGAGAAGCGCGAGAGCGGCGTCTTCCTGACAGTCCTGGGCTTCGGCGAGGGCAACCTGCAAGACCAGAAGATGCACAAGCTCGCCGACAAGGGGAACGGCGCTTACCACTACATCGACTCCATCTTCGAGGCGAAGAAGGTGCTCATCGATGAGATGGGCGCGACGCTCCAGACCATCGCGAAGGACGTGAAGGTACAGGTCGAGTTCAACCCCGTGCACGTCGCCGCCTATCGGCTCGTAGGATACGAGACGCGCCTGCTCGCGGCGGAGGACTTCGCCGACGACAAGAAGGACGCGGGTGAGTTGGGAGCGGGTCACACCGTCACCGCGCTCTACGAGGTGATTCCGCGTGGCGCGAAGTCGCCCGAGCTAGAGGGACTCGACATCCCGCTCAAGTACCAGGACCAGGGTCTGAGCGACGCCGCGGAGGAAAGCGGCGAGTTGCTGACCGTGAAGCTGCGCTACAAGCAGCCCGACGGCGACGTCAGCCAACTCATAGCGCAGGCCGTCGATGCCGCAGCGCCGGCCGGCGACCTGTCGGACGGCTTCCGCTTCTCGGCGGCGGTGGCGCTCTTCGGGATGCTCCTACGCGACTCCGACGCGTCCGGTGATGCCACGGTGGACGACGCCGTGAAGCTGGCGCGCGGCGCCATTGGCTCCGACGAGGAGGGATACCGTCGCGCCTTCGTCGACATGGCGGAGATATACGGTAAGCTCGCCGCTACGGAGCTCAACTAGCGGCCCTTCCCGGCTCTCTGGCGTTGTGTTGGGCAACCCCCATCCTAGCCTTCCCCCTTTACGAAAGGGGGAAGGGACGTTGTAGGGACTTCGTTTACGAAAGGGCGAAGGGACGTTGTTGGCAGCTCGGCGTGTGGGTCTCACGCTTCTCAGGGCAGTGCGACGCGTCGTAGCTCGACACCGACCGTAGGGCCGTCGCTGGATTCGTCGGCGTGGACAATCGCGTACTCAGTCCATGGCGCGATGGCGGGCACGCCGTGGTCCCAGCCTTCGAACGGCAGCGCCCAGGGCATGCCCACGCTACCTGCATTCACGATGAGCTTGTCGCGGTGACGGCGCAGCATCTGCTCGTGCGTGTGCCCGCCGATCATCACCGTAGCGTCGTGGGCGTCGAAGACGTCGTCCAGTTCCTCGTCCGGCGTGGTGGCGAGGATCATGCCCATGTTGGAGTCCGGCGTGCCGTGGAACGCCAGGAGCGTGGCGCCGCCCGGCAGAGCCAACGTCAGCGACGGGACGAACGAGCGGAGGAAGTCGAGCTCGTCGTCGGGGATCGCCGCGCAGCACGTCTCGACGTTGTCACACACCGCCGGGAGGCGGCCGTACACCTCCCGCGCGAGACCAGGGCTGAGTAGGAACTCGTCGTGGTTGCCTAGCACGCACGGACACGCCAGATCGCGCAGCCGCTCAATGACGCCGACCGGCTCGGGGCCCATCGTCGCGACATCGCCCAGGCATACAAGCTCGTCTACACCCACGCGGTCGATGTCCCGAAGGACTGCGTTGAGACGGTCCAGGCGCGCGTGTATGTCCGAAATGAACGCGATGCGCATGAGGCATCCAGACTCTGTACCGTACCGAACCTGCCGACTCACCGACCCATGTCGCGGCCCGTGCAGGTGTAACGTCGCCCGGCGCTGCGGCGCTTGCCACGCCGCGCGGTAAGGTACTCCCGCGAGAGCGTCGCGTAAAGGCTAGCGCGTAGCGGGTGTTCTCTGTAGGTGATGGCATAGGGTCGCCGCGCTCCCACGACCTGTCATTCTAAGCGCAGCGACCAGAGATACAAGAATCTCCTGGGCGAATGACGACACGGAGATCCTTCGGCGCTTCGCTTCTCAGGATGACGATCCTCGGACGGCCCGACGTCTCAATGCCATCACGTGCAAAGGCCACCGAGTAGCGGCGTCAGGACGCGTTGTCGGCGCATCGAAGCCGCGCATATACTCCGCCGACAGTCGCACGCCCCTGTACTCCCTTGCCCGGAGACCAGAGAGTAGGCATGGAACCGATCCGTTACGCCGCCGCCGCTTGCCAGACTGACAACCCGTCTCCCGAGACGCGCGCCGACATCAAGCGCAACACCGACCGCATGGTCGAGATGATCGACATGACGGTGGATGCGCATTCGCCGTTCCTGCCCGTGCGTCTGTTCGCGTTCCCGGAGTTCGGACACGCGACGCCTCGGTACAGAACCGTCGGGGAGCTTCTCGAGAAGCTAGCCGTTCCGATCCCCAACGAGCATACCGAGAAGTACGTCGCGAAGGCTGCCGAGCACGACATCTATATACAGACCGCGACGTTCCTTGAGAGCGACGCCCGCTGGCCTGGAGCCGTCTTCAACACGACGTGTCTCATCGGGCCCGACGGGATTCTCACGAAGTACCGCAAGGTGAATCCGTGGATTCCCCTCGAAGTCCACGCCAGCCCGCATGACATCGAGGGCTACGACGAGCCGCTGTTCCCCGTCGCGGAGACACCCATCGGGGACATCGGCTGCGCCATCTGCTACGACTGGCTGTTCCCCGAAGCTTTGCGACAGCTAACGGCGAACGGCGCGGAGGTGCTTGTCCGCGTGTCCGCCTACATGGACCCGTGGGGCGCAACCGCACCGATGGACTGGTGGACGGTCGTCAACCGTTGCCGCGCGCTGGAGAACACCGCGTACGTCGTTGCGTCGAACCAGGGAGCGTCGCTGGCGAACTTCCCGCCGTATTCGTGGCCGGGCGGCAGCATGGTTCTCGACTACGACGGGCGCATACTCGCGCAGGCCGACCCCGGCCCTGGGGAGAAGGTCGTCGTCGCGCCCATCGACATCTCCGCCCTGAGACACGAGCGGGAAACGCGTCAGGGACACCAAATGCTGGCGCACCTGCGGTCGGAGGCGTACCCGGTGTACGCCGCCTCGTACTACCCGCCGGCCGCTGCGCCGGCGGACGCGACGATCACGGTAGAGCACAACCAAACGACAATAGACCGCGCCAAGCAATGGCAGAAGCGCACGGCTACCTGACCCACACGGACACACCACTGACCTGGAGAGGTCAAGCATGCGTCGACACATCGTCACGGCTCTCGTTGCGATCACCGCGTTCGCGAGGCTCGCGACGGCTCTCCCCGAGGCGTTCGAGCTCGGCGCCGCGAACATGGAGGAGCGACCCGGCGGCAAGGAGGCGGACTCCATCGCTGGCGATTTCGTCCTGCGAAACGACGCCATCGAGGCGGTTATCTCGTCCGACGCCCCGCGCCGGAAGGCGAATATGGGCACTTTCTGGGGTCAGATCTCGCCCGGGTGCCTTTACGACCTAACGTTGCGCGGCGCGGACAACGATCAGATCACGGTCTTCTCCCCGTCCCACCAGCGGGGAGATGTCTCACACGTACGCATCACCAGCCACGGTCACGACGGCCTCGCCGCCATTGAGACGGCGGTGTCCGCCGAGAGCAACGGTGGACTCTACACGCGACACGAGTATCGCCTGCGCGACGGCTGGCACGGACTGCTCATCGCGACCGCCATCGAGAACGACTCGGGCGAGCCGAGGACTGTCAGAACCGGAGACGTCTGGGAGGCAGTCGCGCGCGTCGGCTCGGCGCGGGGGGTCACGTTCGGCGGGCCTGTGGACCCGGCGGATCGTAGCGGCTACGCGTACGGGTGGATCGAGGACGGGCCGTGGATCGCGCCTCCTGGCGAGCTAACGCTGCAGCCCGGCGAGGGTGTGCGGTACGCCCGATTCCTTGCCGTTGGGGCGTCTCCCGCCGCAGCGTTTGGCGTCGTCGCGGCGTTCCGAGGCGACGCCACCGGCACGGTGGTTGGCTCCATCGTCGACGGCGCGCAAGCGCCGATCACCAGCGCCCACATCGACGTGACTGTCGACGAGAAGACGGTGCGCATCTACCCCGACGACGAGGGACTGTTCGAGCTCGACCTGCCGGCCGGATCCTACGGGACGCAGGTCGTCGACATTGGGCGGCCGACACAGCAGAGGGATGTCGCGGTAACGAAGGACGCCGTCAGCGAAGCGCACTTCAGGATGCCTCCCGCTTCCGCGATCCGGTTCGCCATCACGGACGCCGAGGGCAGGTCGATCCCGTGCAAGGCGCAGGTCATCGGCGTCGACGGCACGGAGTCGCCCAACCTGGGCCCCGCCAACCGCGCGCACGGATGTCGCGACCAGTACCACTCCGAGACGGGTGAGTTCAGCGTGCAGGTTCCGCCTGGCTCCTACCGCGTGGTCGTCACGCACGGGATCGAATACACGCACCTGAGCGTCGACGTCGAAGTCGCGGCAGGCGAGAAGGTGGACGTCGCGGGCGCGCTGACACGGGTCGTGGACACGACAGGCTGGGTCAGCACGGACTTCCACAACCACTCGACGCCAAGCGGCGACAACACGTGTGGCACAGACGACCGCATTATCAACCTCGCCGCCGAGCACATCGAGTTCGCCCCGACGACTGAGCACAACCGTCTGTACGACTGGCAGCCGCACATAGAGCGGCTGGGTCTAACAGCCCACGTGGCGACCGTCCCAGGTCTGGAGCTGACGGGTTCTGGCGCGCACTTCAACGCCTTCCCGTACACGCCGCATCCGCACGAGCAGGACGGCGGCGCTCCCGAGTGGCAGAAGGATCCACGCCTCAACGCGATCGTGCTGCGAGACTTCCAGGGCGTCATGCCGGAACGCTGGGTGCAGATCAACCATCCCAACATGAGCGCCGACTTCATCGACCGAGACGGCGATGGACGCGCGGACGGCGGCTTCTGGGGCCTCCACCAGCTCATCGACGCCGCCGAGACGTGGGGGCTGGGCATCCTCGCCGACGCGCCCATCTACATCTCGACCAACAACGAGGGCGTCGAGAGGGTCCGACACCGACGCGAGGTGATCTGGCTGCAGATGCTGAACCGGGGTCATCGCTACTGGTGCGTCGCCGTGTCGGACGCGCACTCCGTGCATGGCAACGGCGTCGGCGGCTGGCGGACCTACGTGCCGAGTTCCACGGATGCTCCTGCCGAGGTCGATTGGCGTGAGATCGTCGAGAACGCGAAGGCGGGGCGCATGGTCGTCACAAACGGGCCGTTCCTCGAGGTCGAGACCGCTGACGGGGCAATCTCAGGCGGCGCGACCAGGGCGAGCAAGGGCGTCAGCCTGCGCGTCAAGGTGCAGACCACGGATTGGGTCGACATCGACCGCGTGCAGGTTCTCGTCAACGGGCGGAAACGCGAGGACGTGAACTTCACGCGCGCGAAGAACCCGGACATGTTCGTGGAGGGCGTCGTGAGCTTCGAACAGGAGATCGACGTGGCGCTCAGCGAGGACAGCCACCTGATCGTCGTGGCGTATGGCGAGGGGTACAACCTAAGGACAGGCTACGGCAGCAGCTCGCAGGCCGGAATGCGTCCGTGCGCGTACACCAACCCGATCTACGTGGACGTCGACGGCGGCGGGTTCACCCCGAACGGCGACAGCCTGGGATACCCGCTACCGGTTGGGGGCATGAGCGTAGCTGAAGCCAAGAGCCTGCTGCGCGCCGACTAGGCGTGACCGGCGCGCGACCGAGGCGTTGGGAGAGCGGCGCCGTAACCTCCGGCGACCCGGAGGGTAGCCCGCCGGGCCAGCGCCGGCGCTGCTCCGAGGTCCGCGGCACACGATGCTAGCCTGAGTGCTACGCGCTATTCCGAGGACGCGCTCTGCTCGGCGCGGGCGCGGGCCAGGTAACGGCGATTCGTGTCGCGGATAAGGGCAAGGAAGAACACGGAGGTCACGGTAGCTGCGGCTACGAACGGCAGAACAGTCAGTTCAAATAGCATCGATAGGACTCCCGGGCCGTGCGCCCGTTCGAGGTGTTGTTGAGCATGGACTCGGCTCGGCGCGCGTTCCCGCCGACCGGTCCGTTACAGGCCGCCGGCCGCCTTCGCGGCGCTTCCGGCGCGTCTTCGTCCTGTGATGAGATTATGGCGGTCGCGAGGCGCCCTCGCCGTCAGACAGAACACTACAGGTTGGGGGAATGCAGAGGGGTATGTGCAGGATTAGGTAAGGGTTTGCCCTATATCCCGCGCGAATATGTCCGATTTGCCCTCGCACGCCTACACGCGTACCCGCGCATCTTGTCTGACCGCCTAGCGGCCCGGACAATGGCATCTACCCCCGTCACCACACACCGAGGTCGATCATGAGCAGCCGGCCGCACATCATCTACATCCTGTCAGACGAGCATAACGGCTCGGCGATGAGCCACACGGGCGACCCGAACGTCCGCACGCCCAACATGGACCGGCTCGCCGCCGAGGGCGTGAGCTTCACGAACGCCTACTCGAACTGCCCCATCTGCACGCCGTCACGGGGCACGATCTTCTCCGGCCGCCACGCGCACGCGGGGCCGGTGCAGTTCTTCTTTGACGTGTTCCCGCCCACGGCGCCGAGCACTGCGACCATGCTCCGCGAGCAGGGCTACCGCACTGCCTACTTCGGCAAGTGGCACTGCGGCGTGGTGAACAACCAGCTTCCTCCCGAGGTCCGAGAGAACCGCGACTACTACGGTCAGTGGCCGCATCGCACCCCCGAGTACCACCGCGGCGGGTTTCAGGACTGGTACGGGTTCGAGATCAACAACGCGCCGTTCCAGGGCCACTACTATCACGAGGACGAAGAGAATCCGCGACGGATGACGAAGTACCAGACGGACGAGCTCACCGACCTCGCCCTCGAGTACCTTGACTCCTACGAGCGCGACGAGCCGCTCTTCCTTGTGCTGTCCGTCGAACCACCGCACTTCCCCCTGGAGGCGCCCGAGGAGTACGAGCGGTGGGATCCGGCGGAACTAGAGACGCGCTCGACGTTCGCCGACACCCCGCGCATGCGCGAACAGCTCGCGACGTACTACGCGATGGTGGAGAACCTGGACCACAACATCGGTCGTGTCATGGCGAAGATCGGCGAGTCGGGCCGCTTCGCCGACAACACGGCCACGGTGTACTTCTCGGACCACGGCGACTTCATGGGGCATCATGGCGCCATTAACCGCAAGGAGTATCCGCACCAGGAGTCCGTGCGCATACCGGCGATCTTCCACTGGCCGGGGGTGATCCCGGCGCAAGGCAGCCGAGACGAGATGTTCAGCCTGGTGGACATGGCGCCGACGACGCTCGGTCTGATAGGGGAGGCGGCTCCATCGCATGTCCAGGGGCAGGACTTCTCGCCCGCGCTTCGGGACGAGGAGTTCACGGCGCCGGACGCCGTCCTCCTGGAGATGTCTGGCAACCCAAGGTGGAGCCTGGACTTCCTCGATTGGCGTGGGCTCGTCACCGACAGGTGGAAGTACGCCTACTTCGAGACGGGCCACGAGTTGCTCTTCGATCTCGCCGCGGACCCCGACGAGGCGACGAATCTCGCGGAGTCAGACACGGAAACGCGCGACCGGATGCGCGCTCGCCTGCTGGAGCTGCTGCGCGAGACCCGCGAGCCGTACTTCGATGTCCTCATCGAGCATGGCGTCGAGATGACAACGCCGGTGACGGACGTATCCAACGCGCGGCCGGGCGGCCTCGCTCCGACGTGGGATGGAACAATCCGGGGATCAGGGTAGGCCGGCGCGCCGCAGAGAGCATCCAACGGCGTACGTGGTGAAGGGAAGCCACTCATCTCTTGTGGCTTCCCTTCAGCTGTCCGGTTCCATGTTGTCCCTTCCTGTGCTGCCGTCGCTCCCTGGACTCCCTTCGCGCGTCGCCTGCATTCTCGGGCGGCCCGCCGTCGCCGTGCCAGTTGCCTGAGACCCACGGGCGTTCGTCGCATTGCCGTCGACCTGAGTTCCGGGGCCGAGGCCGCGGAAACTATCCGGTCGCTTCGCCGATCCCGTGTCTCACCGTCCCGAGTCGGAAACTCATGCCGTTGGTTTTGCTGACAGTGCCTGTCTGGTTGCGCGTCGTCCGTCGGGGATCGATCAGCGCCTTTTGTGAGTCAGCCGGTTCCCGGCAGTGCGTCTCGCGCGTCTTCTCACGCCGAGGGAGGGTTCCGCAGCCGATCCCTCCGCTCGCTCTATATGTAGCCAGCCGGGCGCGCACGTGCAAGGCCGCGATAGGCCGCACCCTCGGAACGGCGCCGGGCGGCCTGGATGCTCAACAGACGGACGATGTTCGCGGATGTCGCGATTCCCGCCCGAAGTCGGCCGTGGGAAGAGCCGTGGCAGGGCCGCCGGTCCCGGGGCATCCCGTGCGTCTGCTTCGTGCGCCTAAAGGGCACTTTCGGCGAACCGCACGGCCTCCGTTGCATCATACTAGGTGAAGGTGGGTAACCCTAGACGAAGGCAGCGGTTGAGCATGGACGTTCGGCGCCTCGTGGACGAAGCTCTCGCCGGAGACGAGCAGGCATTCGCTGTGTTGCTCGCGCGGCACCGAGATACGGCGTTCCGCGCCGCGTCCAGGATCCTGGATAGCGCGCCAGATGCCCACGACGCCATCCAGGAGGCGTGTCTGGTCGCCTGGCAGCGGCTGGATTCGCTGCGCGACCGGGATCGGTTCGGCGCCTGGTTCCATAGGATCGCCACCAATGTCGCGCTGCAGCACCGTCGCCAGCGAGTGTCCCGTCACAAGGCGTCCGGTGAATACCGCGTGAGTGCGGGCGCCGAGGGAGAGTCGTGGGTGGAGGCGTGCGTTCCTCTACTTGAAACCGCCCGCGGCGCCCTTACTGCTGACGAGCGGCTGTTAGTCAACCTCCACTATTTCACCGGGATGTCGATACGGGACATCAGCACGCTTCTCGCCGTTCCGGCTGGGACCGTCAAAGGGCGCCTGTATCGCGCGCGCCACACACTACGAAGGGAGATCACGAAGATGACCAGGAAGTCCACCGAACACCATGCGGCGCGGACGAACGGGCTAGACGGCTTCCGACCAACGTCCTACGCGGGGGTCTGGCAGCCCCTGTTCACCGGCGATCTGACGGGCTGGGACGTGCTCGACCCCTCGCCAGCAGGCTGGCGGTTCAGGCCAGTGGAACCTGGCGAGACGCCAAGTGGCATTGAGGTGCGCGAGGACGGGTTGACGCTTGATGGCGCCGAACCCACGGTCATTCGCACCGGCAGTGTGGAATGGCGTAGCATGGAGCTGTCCATGCTGGTCACGCCCATCTCTGGGGAACAGCAAGGCATCAACTTCCGGTACGATGACACTGCCGGACAGTGGGGTGGGCCGTGGTACGTGTTCCTGATGCACCCGAGCGACCACACCGTCGCCATCATACGCAACGTACGCGGAGCGGCCACATGGTTGAGCGTGGTCCACCACCCCATAGAGTACGGGCGGGAATACGCCGTGACGATCGTCGCCGTGGAGAACTCCATCACGAGCTACATCGACGGGGTGTTGGTGAACCAGGTTACGGACTTCGGGTGCTTGCGTGGACGGGTCGGCCTGGGCGCCGAGGGCGGGAAGGCGCTCTACCGCGACATGAGATACCGCGTGCGGACGCTGCTACCGCGTGTGCCGGCAGACTACGCCGAGCAGTGGGCCGAGGAGAGTCAGTACCCCGTAGAGCACAGACTGGACAGCCACGTGTCCGACAGTCACTTTGAATTCTGAGAGCCAACGACCCGTGGCGCCCATGGCGAACGTACGGCGGCCCGATGACCGCCATCCGGTCATCGTGGCGACCACGCTGGTGAGCTGTCGCACCCGGGATGTGCCGCGAGTCTGACTGGGCTCCGCCTGTTGAGCGACTCGCGGCGGCGTTGAGCATGGCGCCGCTCGGACGGTGGGGTGCAATCGGCGGCTACCAAGAGCTGATCTTGGGTCGAAGGGGGAAGGGCTCAGGCCTGTTCTCAACGTCCGCGTGTCGGGCCGCTCGCCCGGGAGATGGAGTGGCGAGCCAGACTGAGGAGGCGATGGTATGCCTGTCGTTCGGAAGCAGGGGACGCTACTGCGTGCTGACGCCGACGGTTGCCTGGTGTCCGACGCGAGCACACGGAAGATCATGCCCCCTTGGCGCGCGACGGTCGACCACACGGTGGGTACGTATGTGCGGCACTTCGGCGACCGAGTGCACAGCATCTACGTGCGGGGTTCCGTACCCCGTGGCTTCGCCATCGAAGGCGTCTCTGACGTAGACACCTTTGCTGTGCTGGACGGAAGCCGCGACGACGACGAGAGAACGCGGTTTGCCGCACACCGCGAACAGGAGACGTCCGACTTCCTCGCGCGCTTCCCGTTTGCGTCGGGCTGGGAACGCGTCCTCGACTGGCTGGATGACGTGCGCAGTCCCAAGCGAGAGTGGCGGCGCTTCCTGCTAAAGATCAGCGCGGTATGCGTCCACGGTGAGGATCTCGGCGACTCGATAGCCCCCGTCACGGTCGGACATCTCGGTAGGGTCGTGCTGGCGCGAGGCGCGCTTCTGGGCGATCGGCTCCAACTCCTGCGAGAGTGGATTGCGCGCCACCCGCAGTCCGTCGAGAGCTACTGCCGATGGATGGCGAAGGATCTGCTGCGCTACGGCATGATGCTCGTGGCCGAACGTGACCGCGCGTTCACTCGGGATCTCTACTACTGCTACGAAGCGTTCTCGCGGCACTACCCGGGTCGAGAACACGAAATGCGCCAAGTGCTCGAGTGGGCAATCAACCCAACGGACAGTCTGGCCGAGGCACGGCGGTTGGCGCAGCATCTCGGTGGCTGGATGGCGGCGGAATTCGCTGCGCAGATCCGAGCCCACGAATGACGTGCCCGCGCGCGCTGCTCAGGTAGCCGCCTACGTGGCCGCTTCTCTCTACCGCTGAACGGTGGACGGCCCCGCGCGACGAAGACGACGTCGTCGATTTCGGCCAGCGGGCGCCTGTGTCACCGGAGCCGCCGCCGCAGGCGCAGAGCAGCGTGGCGAGCGCTAGCAAGACATGGGGATCAGCTCGCATGCGGGCATTACGTCACGTCATGCTGGCGGACGTTACGTCGGCCCACGCCAGCAGACCCGACAGATCCTGAATCGCACGCGGCTCGGGTTCCTTCGCGCAGTAAGTCAGCTGCATCACCGGCAGTCAGCGATATGGCTGTCCTCGGCGGGCGGTTGGGTCGGGGGGTACTGCGACTACGCGGTCGATGTCGGGCCTGGAACTGCGGCAACCCGGGTAGCGCATCTAGAGGTTGAGAAAGTACACCAGCTTGCCAATGACCGCCCGGTCTTGCACATCGCCTCCCTGCCACAGCTCCTTGTAGACGATGTAGAAGTCGCTGCCGGGTCTATACGTGTAGCGCAGCAGCGCGTTGGCTCTGACGCGGTCGCTGTCGTCGTTCCACTGTACGAACAGCTTCGCGAACATGTCAGCCGAGAAGTTGTAGATCGCGCGGCCGTTCACGGCGTTCGTCTGGAACTCACCGGCCGGGAGGTCGATGGAGTTGTAGCTATAGTCGGCGGTGAACAATAGACGCGCCGTGGGGCGCACGTGGCCAGCGGCGCTGATCCACAGCCGCGTGCCGCCGTAGAAGCCAGTCAGTTCGTTGATTGTGCGGAGTCGGACCATTCGTCGTTCGTCCGTGCCGAAGTGGAACCCGTACTTGTGCCAACGGTGCATGCCAGCAGGAATGGTGATGCCCTCGCGGATGTCCCACGGCGCATCAAGGTAGCTCCACGTGCGTCCGTACCACACGTTGGCCGAGTCGCCTGACTCCAACTCCAGCTCCAGGCGCGCGCTTGAGTCGCGTTCCAACACCTGGTCTCCCCGGTCGCCCGTCATTCCATAGTCCGTGTAGAGCGCGACGGAGCGGAACGTCGGATCGTGCAGCCGTACGCGGTGGCCGGCGAACGCTCCCTGATCCCGCACGCCTGTCCGCGAGATGAATCCCATCTCGGCGTTGAAGTCGTCCTCTACATCGCCGTAGTAGCCGCCCGCCCACGAGTACTCCCCGGTCCACAGCGCGTCTATATTCACGGCCGTGCCGTCGCCGCCGTCGCCTTCCGTGAACGTCTGGGCGAGGGCGCTGCCGATCTTCAGCTCGCGCGTGGGGTTGTAGCGGAAGTCGGCGCCTGCCGTGTGGTTGCTTAGCCCGTCCCTCGGGCTCTTCGCGAGCAGTATCAGCCCCGCCGACGATGACCCGAGCACGTCGCGCTTCACGCGCAGGGCCGAGAAGTTCGTCTCGGGAACCTCATCCACGTCGTCCGTCTGCACGCTCAGCAACCCGACCGACTGGCCGCCCGCCTTCCCAGTCAGTTTGACGCCTCCGAGGATCGGCGTCTCCCGACCGTCCGCGCTACCTATGCGCCGGCTGTAGAGCAGCGGCATCGGCGTGTCGAAGATGCCTATGCCCTCGAGGAAGAACGGGCGCTTCTCCTCGAACCACAGGTCGAAGCGGCTGAGATTCACGTTCTCGTCGTCCGCCTCGATCTGCGCGAAGTCCGTGTTGACGGTGGCGTCGAGCGTGAGACCGGACGTGACGCCGACCTTGGCGTCCAGGCTGGGCTTCGCCAGCCCGCCGTATTCTGTCTCGTCGGCATATGTGGCGTCGACGCCGGCGCCGAAGGACGGACGCAGTTCCACGCGGCGGCTTGTTGGCAGGTCGCGCAGCCCCAGCAACAGACCCGCGTCGGAGAGAGTGGATACGTTGTCCGAGACGATGGACGACCACGCCGAGTCCTCACCAAACCGACGGATGCGACGGCCTATGTTGAACCCCCACACCTGCTCTTCGTCGCCCGGATACCTGAGCTGGCGAAAGGGGATGGCGAACTCCGCGGACCAACCTACCGAGTGCTTGACGGCTGCGCACCGCCACACGGCGTCCCAGCTCTTGTGGAACGCCTGACCGTTGTCGCCGACGCGCGCGTCCACGTAGACGCCGACTGGGCTGGTGCCGAAGTAGTACGCCGTCCGCTTGTCGTGGAACGTGTCCAGCACCAGGCGCAGGTAGTCGTTGACCTCCCAGACCTCGTAGTCCCGGCGCAGTTCGGTGCCGATGACGCCGTCGGGGTCGTCGTCTAGGCAGTCCGCTGCGACGTACAGATTCTCATCGTCGTACGCGACGTATACCACGGTAGACTGACTGCTCGGCTCGCCGCGGTCGGGGTGGTTGCGGATGAAGCCTTCGGACGGCTCGGCCAGCTTCCAGGCGTCGTCATCGAGCACGCCGTCGATCTCTGGGGGCGATGCCACACGCACTGCGGTCATCTGGCGTCGGTGGCTGTCTTCCTCGGCAATGTCTACCGCGACGGCGACCGTTGTCGCCAGCGACAGCAGGGCGCATAGCGCCACGTTAGGTGTCATGCGGGGTGTCACGCGGGGTTTCACGCGGGTTCCCTGTCCTGTGTGCGCCCGTCGACTCGCGGCGGGCAGAGCTCAACACGTTCACACAAGACATACGCGCCCGACGCCGCGCGCATTCCAGCGGAACGGCCCTATCGACACATGCCGCGCGCGGAGCCGCGCCACGGCGCCGACGATTCGTGGCTATCCCTTGGGGCAGCGTCGGACGCTTTCCGAACCCAGCGGACACGAGGAGAGCCGCATGCCCGCACTGCTTCATCGCGAGGATATGGACAGCGCCCGCCAACGTCTAACGACGTGGTGGAACGGAGGAGACATCGGCCGACCCGCCATGCAGATCACCGCCCGACGCGACGAGCCAAGGGAGCCGATCACGACGGTAGCTGGGCCGCCCGGGTGGGTGACGCACTACTCTACAAGCGACTACGCGTATCGAGTCCATCTCACGCTGCGGGCCTGCAACCAGACGGAATACTACGCCGAAGCGACTCCCAACGTGTCGCCCGATCTGGCTCCCAACTGCCTGGCGTTGTACCTCGGGTGTCAGGGCGTCGAGATGCCCGGCACGGTCTGGTGCAAGCCGTGCATCGACACGCCAGAGGCGGCGCGCTTCGACTACGACGAGGAGAACCCTTATTGGCAGTTCACTCTAAGACTCGCGCGCGAGTGCCTTGACCTGGGGGCAGGCAAGTTCCTCATGGCTTTCCCAGACCTGATCGAAGGCTTCGACACCCTCGCCGCGATGCGAGGCACCGAGGAGCTGTTGGAGGATCTGCTACGCAGACCGGAATGGGTGCGCGGCTCGCTGCGCCAGATCACCGACCGGTACTTCCGCTACTACGATGTCCTGTACGACATGTTCCGGGACGAGGTAGGTGGCAGCGTATTCTGGGCGTGGGCGCCCGGCCGCATGACGAAGCTACAGTGCGACTTCTCGGCGATGATTTCACCGGAGATGTTCGGCGAGTTCATGGTTCCCGTGCTGCGCGAGATGACGGAGCGCGTGTCGTACAGCATGTACCACTGGGACGGCCCCGGCGCGCTGGAGCACCACGACCATCTGCTGTCTCTGGATCGTCTCACCATGCTCCAGTGGACGCCCGGAGCCGGCGCGGAGCCAACGGACCATCCGCGCTGGTGGCCCTACTACCACAAGACGTTCGACACTGGAAAACGCGTGCTGATTAGCTGCGCGAGCGTGGAGAACCTGCGCGCGTTGAAGCGCGAATTCGGCGGCCGTCTGAACTCCTTCCTCATCAACATGGGCGCGGCATCGCGCGCGCACGCGGAGGAGATCGTGGACGTCGCGGCTACGTAGGTGGCGCTCAGTCGCGACGGCGCAGCGTCGAACCCCCGTTGACGCTGACATCGGCCAGCGTCGCGGCGCCACGGTATTCCAGTCGAGAGGCTCCGCTTAGCGTGGCGCTGATCTCGCCGCTCGCGTTGACCTCCGCAGAGCTCGCCCCACTCAGGTCGACGTCGACGTCCGTCGCGTGGAACCGCCCAAGGTCTGCCGAGCTGGCGCCGCTCGCGTGTATCTCCGCCGCGCCGCCGTCACCCTCCAGGGTCAGCTTGCTGGCGCCGGACAGCTCGCACGTGAGATCGCCGGTCGTCATGGAGCCAAAGGCAGAACTCGCCCCTGAGAGCTCGGCCTTGAAGTCGTCGTCAGAGTGGAAGCCAGAGACAGTTGCCGATGTCGCTCCCGAGAGGGCAAGCCGGTCGATCGCTGGGAGTGTGATGGTGGCTTCCAGGGTCACGTCACGGTAGTAGTGGTCGTCTTCCAGGCGTATGCGGAGGGTGTCGTTGCTACGAGACACACGCACGTGGTCGGCTACGTTGTCATCGACGGTGATGGAGACGCCGTACGTGTCGCCTCGTGATATCTCCGCGACGAACGCATGGCCGATTTCGACTGCCGAGAAGCCGTCGCGCGTTTCGTCGATCGTGATGACGTGGCCAGAGCCACGCAACGTGTCGCCGTCGCCAAACGGCTCGGCGCATCCGCTGCCGATCCCTACGACGCATACGCACAGAGCCAGGCTAAACAGACGCCGCATGGGTCGGATCCTCCAATTGCGTGGTGTCGCCGCTACGTGGATGGATAGCCCATCGGCAGGCGCCGACGGAACCAGCCACGGGGTGGGCCAGCCGGTCGGTCGCCAGCTAGTCCTCCGCGCCGACGCGCCAGAACTCGACGGTAGAGTTCCAGCGGCCCACCGCGAGATACGCGCCGTCAGCCGAGAACGCCACCGACTGCACCACGCCCGCGCGCGAAAAGTGGCGTGGGGGGCCTCCCCTCAGGTCGCGGATCCAGACGTTCCCGGTCTCGTCGCCCGATGCGACGTATCGGCTGTCCTCGGAGAACGCCAGCGCGCGCGCCCAGTACGCGTTGAATCCGCCGGCGCCGACGCGCACTTTGCCTCCCGGCAGTTCCCATACACGGATGCCCGACCGCCCGTCCTTCTGCGAGTCGGCGGCAAGCAACGAGCCGTCCGGGGAGAACAGCACGTTCCACACGCCCAGCGCAGCGCCGGCGTCCTGCTCGTCTAGCCGGAGGAAGGCCTTGTCCTCGCCACGGCGCCACACCTCGATGACCGTCCTGTGCCCCTCGTCGTCCGAGTAGGTGCCCTCCGCTGCGGCAATGAGGGAGCCGTCCCGTGACACCGCCAGGCCGTTCCTTGCGGGGATGGCGGTCTGGAACGTCTGCGCTGTCGCCTCGTCGCCGAGGGACCACACGTCCACGCGCCCGAACTCGCCGACAACAGCGAGCACGTCCCCGGCGCCCGACAACGCGGCCAACGCGCTCGTACTCGCGAACAGGTCATTCGTCCCGCCGGCCTTGTCCGTCACGACCACGTCGCCGCTGCTTGTCCGGGCTGCGAACGTCCCTGCGTCGCTGGCGAAGGCAAAGAGCCCGTTGGTGTTGAGTTCATCCACGCGCTCGCGGGCCGCTACGTCCCACGTCTCGAGCGATCCGCCGGCGCGCAGCACGTACAGCTTCGCGTCGTCCTCACTGACTGCGAGACGCATCGGGACTGTCGGTGGTCGGTGGTCGGTAGGATTCGGCAGCGCCTCGCCCAGCGTGAACGCCAACTCCGGGCTCACAGGCTCGGCCATCGCTTGCCGGAGTGGAGCAGCCGCTACGAGGACGAGACACGCGAGGGACAGTCGACTTAGCAGCCCACGGACACGCATGGCGACACCTTCCGACGGTAGACAGACTCGGGCGCGACGACCAGATGTTGAACGGCGAGCGTGGTGAAAGGGTGACACGGCCGCATGGGGGCCGGAAAGGGCAACGCCCTCCCGGGAGGGAAGGCGTCACAGCACACATAAAGTAAGGAGGTTTCAGATATTACTGCTAGGTTCGACGCGACGCGCCGGCTTTGGTTTAGCCGCTCGCGAGGCATTTCGCTCGCCGCGCCCGTTTGGGCGATTGGCGACGTAGTCTACCTCGGTAGACGACTGCGGGAGCAGGCATGGCCGCCACGCCGCCCGTGCGGCTAGCTCCACGCGTCGCCAAACAGGCGGATCCAGTTGCCATGCATGATGCCCTCGACGTCGTCCTCGCTGTATCCCCTCTTTCGGAGCAGATCCGCGACCTCCTGGAGGTCGGCGATGGTGTCGAGGTCGCAGGGCGTCTGTTCCGTGCCGTAGCCGCCGTCCAGGTCGCTGCCTATCCCAGCGTGTCGGGTGTTGCCGGCGAGTTGGCAGACGTGGTCGATGTGGTCCGCGACGGCCTCCAGCGTGACCACGTCCGGTTGCGTGCGTTCCTTCACCCAGCCTTCGTAGAGCATCCACGCGTCCAGCGCCGCGCCGATGACGCCGTCGCGCTCGATGACGGTCTTGAGCTGATCGTCCGTGAACTGCCTGCCGCCCGAAACAAGCGCGCGGCAGTTGTTGTGACTCGCGAGGACTGGGCCGTCGAACGCCTCGACGGCTTCCCAGAACGCCTGGTCCGCGAGGTGCGTCAGATCGAGGATCATGCCCGCGTCCGCCATGGCGTCCAGCAGAGGACGGCCCAGGTCGGTGAGGCCACCTTCCGTGCCGGTGCCGTGGGCGTAGGCGCTGACGCCGTAGTGCGACAGACCGACGACGCGCAGGCCGTCGTCCCACCACAAACCCACCTGGTCTGGCGACACGATGGGGTCGGCGCCCTCCATGCTCAGGATCATACCGAGTGGCGCCTCCGCAGGTCGCGCGTTCCAGTCCGCGATCTGGGCGTCAAGGCCGGCGGCGTCGGTGACCATGCGGATCTTGCCCTGGGACTCCAGCACGCGGTAGTACGCCAGCTGTCCCTGGGCCTGCGCGTAGGAGATCTCCTGGCAGGCGGCCCCTGTCGCGTTGCTCTCGGGACGCGCCGTGCGCGCGATCACCGTGACCACCGACAGGCCTACCTCGCCCTTGCGCATCTCGGGCAGCGTCGTCGTGCCCCGCGCCCGTCCCTTGGCGGGCATGTCGCGTTCGTGTTCGCGTATCTCGTGGACGTCCAGGTCAAGGTTGCGGTCCCACCCGAGGGCGTTCATGGATAGGTCAAGGTGCGCGTCGACGAGCAGCATGGTTGGTCCTCCTGTGCCACCCACTATCTCACGCGACGCCGACGAAGGCACGATGCGACGACCTTCGCGCCCGACTAGCCGCGCTCTGCGAGCGAAATCGCGTGCACCAACGCTCGGGCGGCGCCCACTATACCCGTGTGCGCTGAGCGTCCACCCGTGCCCAGCGGCGCCGAGTCTGCCCTACTACAAGTAGGGACGCCCGGCTATGAAGTTGACGGAGCCGGCCGGGGAACGTGCATCCGCGCGTAGGTATGCTTGGGCTTGTTGTGCACGCGCGTAAGGCCCGACACTGCCCGCGATGCGCCGCGTCGGACCAAACCAAGGTGATTGCATGACCCTCGTGAGACGCGCGCTGCTCCTTGCCACATGCGTCGCCGTGGCAAGCGCCGCGCAGCAGGTACATGGCGAAGAGGTGTACAGCCTCTTCGGGAAGCTGTTCCTATCGGGTCGCGTCGAGTACGACTTCACGCAACGGCGGGACTTCCTGACGGACGTCGAGGACCACCGGGTCGTGCGGAACGACTTCGACTTCGACCGCATCTTCCGTCGCGGCTTCCACAGCGTCATGATCATCGAGGAGCAGTCGGGCGCGACGAAGAATATCCTCAGCCTGGGCGAGGCGCCGACGACGTTCACACGGCTCAGCTTCGACCAGATCGACATGACAGGTGTACGTTGGGATGTGCGCGGCAAGCGCACCGACTGGACCGCGATCATGGTTCCAGGAACGCTGAACCCGGTCGTAGGACAGGAGCACGTGACCGGTTCGGGCGTCGGTCTGCGGCAGGTGACGAAGACCGCGCGGGCGAAGTACGGAGCGGCGTGGTATTACCGGGAGACGCCCGTGCTGTCCCTCGACGTGGAGGCGAACTTCACGAACGTCGGCCGCAAGGCGGAGGTCGCGATCACGCCCAAGGGCGCGGTGAAGACGGACCTGCGTGGCCGCGCCGCCGCCGCCGCCGTCGTCTACAAGGAGTTCCACACCGTCGGCGACACGATCGTGCAGTTCGAGGCGTTCCGCATCGGGCCGCGTTTCGACGCCTCCCGCTCCGTGGGCGACAACGACGACCAGGATCGCTACTCCGACAACACGCCGCTGGACCCGCCGTCCAAGATCATCCCGGGCGACCTCGACAAGAACGACAACGGCGTGTTCGACTACGAGGACGACGTCCTTCTCTTCGACGTAGACGAGGACTTCCTCGACGAAGGCGATGAGAACAACAACGGCATCCGCGACCAGGAAGAGAACGACAAGGATCCGAACTACGAGTTCGACGCGGCACGCCGCGGCGCGCGTCTCTGGCTGACGCGGCGCAAGTCCACGAGGGACACCGCCACGGACATCGACCTGGGCCTGCGGTACGAGGAGGCGTTAGGCGACAAGCGCGCGCGCAATCTGCCGACCGCGTCCAAGCTCTTCGCCAACGTCGAACACCGCCGGAGCGTCGGGAAGGACTCCGTCGTGCAGATCGACAACGAGCTGAAGTACGTCCACGACGCGATCCCGGACGAGACGTGGCACTTCGCTGGCAGGCTCAACCGCGCGGAAACGCTTGCGTACCGCGCGTTGCCCAGCACCCAGAAGGCGGAAGCGGCTGGCGAGATCGGCTTCCTCGAGTTCGCCGACTCGACCGAGGTGGAGCGCCGTCGCCGCGATCCCGTGTCGATGCAGAACGACGTCATCAACACCGCCAAGTTGACATGGGAGTACTCGGGCATCCGTCAGTTCGTCAGCACGGCGCGGGTCAAGCTGCAGTACGACCTGGACATCGACGACGAGAACGAGCACTACGAGGTCGGCATCCTCAAAGGACGCTACACGTTCCGGCCATCGAAGAAGCTCGAACTGAGTCCCATGCTGAAGGTCACCGTCCGCAACGGCTTCCGAAGGGACGAAGCGCGCCTCGAGGACGTCGACGTCGCCGAATTCGTGATCGGGGACGAGGGAACCGAGACGCCCACGGGCGTAGAGCGCGTTAGGCTCCGTCGCATTGAGGAATCCGACGTGCGCGACACAGCGGCCGCAGTGATATTCCGCGTCGAGAATCAGTTCACGCCGACCATCCGCTTGACCGGTGGCGTGCAGGTGCTCCTGTTCGACGACCTCCTCGAAGACGACAACGACTTCGTCCGGCAGGCAGCGCTCGCGGAGATGGAGAAGAGCTTCCAGGCGTACGGTCGCGACATGTTCATGCACATCGGCGCGCGCTATATTGACCAACGCGCGCGAGGCGACCTGAACGACGAGAACTTCATGGAGACCTTCGTGCGCGTGTTCGCGAAGTTCTAACGAGGATGTGAGTCCAGCGTATGAGACGCGTGAGACGCGCGCGACATAGCGGAGCTATCAGCCGCTCGGAGTTCCTACGACTCCTGGGTGTGTCTGGCGTGGCATTGGCTCTGGGCGAAACGCCGGGGTCTGGCTCCGAGGGCGTGATTGCGCACGGATCCGCCCGCTGCCACCTATCGCCCAACGTGCTGCTGCTCGGCCGGCCGAACGTCTTCCGCGCCCACGTGTCAGGACTCGCCAATGCGCCCGACAGAGCATCGTGCATGGGCATCGACGGCGTGGCGATGGCGCGTGGCGTGGCGGCGTACGAGTTCGCCGGAATCGTGCCGCGCACGTCAAATCCTGTGGCGGGCCTGACGAGTGTAGTCGTCGAGGGGTCTGGATTCCGAGCCGAGGCGCCAGCCATGCTGTTGCGGCCAGAGGAGTGCCTGATATACCGCGCTAGCGTCAGAGGCCGGAAGGCGTGCCGCGCCTGCCGAGACCACGCGGCGAACGTCGTGTTCGTCTCCGAAGCCGCGGCCGACACGGGCCGCCCGCACCCGCGCTGCCGCTGTCCGATCGTGTCGGAGAAGACGTCCTGGGAGTTCTACGCCCGCGCGTTCTGGCCGACGGGGCCAGGCGCTGGCGTGTTCCACGACCGTCGCTGGGGTTGGCCCGCCGCGATCCCAACGGGACTAACAGTTTCACGACCAAGGGGGTAATACCCGGGGCTCCTGCCAGTCAGGGCGCCTTGGGGGCTGAGTCGCGCTGTCGTCATCTATACTCGGCGCGCATTCGCCGAGTATAAGAGTGGTTTTAGCCCGCCTCGGCCCCCCTTATTTCTCGCCCCGCTACATGGAGACGCGCCAACATGCGACGCGCCGTGTTCCGTGCGCTGACTCCGCTGCTCGTATTGGCCGTGCTGGCCGGATGCTCGTCACATCCTGGACGACGAAACGGTCCAGCGCGCGCGTCACAAGACGCCGCGCCCACGCCTTCGGGCGCCGTGCCAGAAACCGTCGGGACGAAGGCCGCCACGCTCAGGACGCTCATCAGCAACCGCGTGCACGCCATCTCGGTGGACAACGAGAACGCCTGGATCGCCACCAACCGTGGGGTGTCCAGGTTGCATCGCGCGGCGAACACGTGGACGCACTACACGCACGAGGACGGACTGGCGTCCGACTACGTCAACGACGTCGTCGCGGACGGTGACACCGTCTGGATAGGCACGCGAGCGGGACTGAACATCTACGACTTGCAGGCTGAGACGTGGCGCACGATGCAGGAGCGCGAAGGGCTCGGCGCCAACGTCGTCGAGAAGATCGCGCTGGACGGGCAGTACGTCTGGGTCGGCACGGAATACAACGGCGTCAGCCGTTACGACCTGCGGACAGAAAGCTGGGCGGTGCGGAACAGGGGTGACGGCCTCTCACAGGACGGCGTGACCGCTCTCGCCGTGGGGCCGGACTCCGTGTGGGTCGGCACGTATCGCGGGGCCAACCGCTACGACGCCGCAACCGACTCGTGGAACGTGTACCAGCGGCAGGACGGGCTCGTCGAGGGCGCCACGAGCGCCATCGGGATCGCCGACAACCTCGTATGGCTAGGTTCCGAGGAGAGCGGCATCAGCGTCTACGACGAGGTGAACCGCTCGTTCGTGCAGACCTACACGAAATCAGACCTGCTCAATAGCGACGACATCACGGCGATCGTGAGCGACGGGTCCAGCATATGGATCGGCGCGGGCAACGGCGGCGCGCAGCGGTACATCCGCGCCGTCGACTCGTGGATCCAGTACACGACCGCCGACGGCCTCGCGAGCAACCACGTGAGCGCCATCGCGATCCACGCCGACGAGGTGTGGATGGGCACCCACGACAACGGCGTCAGCGTCTACGACAAAGTGCGCAACCGCTGGACGCACTACGCGATGACGGACTCACCTCCCGAGGAAGACATCGTTGACATCGTCGAGGACGCCGACGGCGCGGTGTGGTCGGCGACGCCACGGGGGTTGTACCACCACAACCCGTCGACGGACGCGTGGACGCGCTACGGCAAAAAGGATGGCCTCCCGACGGAGTACATCACCGCGCTGCAAGCGCAGGGCGAAACGCTGTGGGTCGGCACATCAAGAGGGCTCGTGTCCGCGCGGTTGCGCGACGGCGGCCTGACCGCGCGCGTCGCTGGCCCTAGCGACGTGTACGTCACCGCGCTCGCGCTCGCGGCGGATCGACTCTACGTGGGTACAGCGGACGGCTTGACGGCCCGCGATGCTGACGGCCTGTACCACGCCGTGGGCGACGGCGGCATCGGTCGCGTGTTGTCACTCACGCATGGCCCCGGCGGCCTGTGGATCGGGGCCGCCGGTGGCCTGAGCGCCCTCCTGGCGGACGGCGCGAAGCTGGAGACGGTGTGGGCGCAAAGCTCCGTGTACGACAGCGTGGAGGCGGTCGGCCGCGTCTGGTTCGCCACGGACGCGGGTGTGATGCGGCACGACCTGGCGTCGGGCGCCACGTCTCTGGTGGACGGGAGCCCGATCAGGCCCACGAGTCTCGCCCTCTCAGCGGACGGCTCCACGATCTGGGTGGGGTCGCCAGCCGGTGTGCTGTCGCTCGACGCCGTTGCCGGTGAAATCGCGGGCGCTCCGCTGGCTCCCCACGCGGCGCGCGCCATCGCCCAACGCCCCGACGGCGGTCTGTGGGTCGGCGGCGCGAATGGTCTCACGCGCGTCGACGCATCCGCCGTCGCCTCGCGACATCAGGCATTCGTCGTCCGCGACCCTCTTGTCGAAGACAGCGCGGCGCACGTCACGTACGACGGCGACTATATCTGGTTCTCGAACTGGTCGAAGTCGGTCAACGGCGCGATCGTCCGGCACGACCGGCGGGACGGCACTTGGCGTCGCTTCACGCGCGAGACGATCCTCGGCTCTACGCGCGCCAAAGCGCCCACCGAGGTGAAGCGGATCGTGCCGCGTGATGGGCGCGTCTGGTTCGCCACCGACCACGGCGTGCTGCGCTACGACTACGCCTCCGACGCGTGGCGCCACTACACGACCGCCGATGGTCTGCGCTCGAACAACGTCCGCACGTTGGCGGCGTCCGTCGGGTCCGTGTGGGTCGCGTCAGAGTTCTCGACGCGTGTCGCGCGTCTCGACATCGCGACGGACGCGTGGTCACAGATGCGCCCCTCGCGGCTCATCCACCCTCGGAACTACATCTACGACATGTCAGCGGACGACAGCAGCGTCTGGCTCACGCTGAGTTCGTCCGGCGTGCGCAGACTGGGCGAGGACGGCTCCGAGACGGTCTACATGAAGGAGGACGGCCTCGCGCAAACGGGCGCCCGCTGGGTCGAGGTCGAGGGCGACCGCGTCTGGGTCGCGCACTGGAACGGGCGAGGGAACGGAGCCCTCTCCCTGTACGACAAGGCGACGGAGGCCTGGACGGTCTTCTCGGACGGCGACGTGCTCGAGAAGGACTTCGTCTCGAAGGTCGTCGTCGGCGAGCAGTACGTGTGGGTCATCTACGACGCGTGGCAGGAAGGCAGCGTCACGGGCTACAACCGCGCTACGGGCGAGTGGCTGACGATCCGTCCTCGGCAGGAGTGGGGCGCGCAGATTACCGAGGCGTGGGAGGCGGGCTCGTTCCTGTGGCTCGCGGCGGCGCAGGGCGGCGTCTTCCGGTACCACCTGGCGTCGGGAACATGGGCGCATTTTAGTCAGCGGAACGGCCTGCCCATCAACGTCGTGGGCGAGCGTGGCCTCAACGGCGACGACCGCTACGCCTGGATCGCGACGCCCGCCGGCATCGCCCGGTACGAGATCGCGACCTGGGTATGGACGATATTCCGAAGCCGCGAACAGATGACCGGCGAGGCGGTGCGCGCTGTCGCCGCGGACGACCGATACGTGTGGACGGGAACTAGCGAGGGCATCTCGCGCTACGACAAGCGGTACGGCACGTGGGAGCCCGTGGAGTGGTTCCGCCCCATCAGCCATGTGCGCGCCCTGACGGTCGATCCGCGTTACCTGTGGGTCGGCACGGGCGAGGGAGCGTATCGCTACGACAAGGTCACGGATCGTTGGTGGAACTTCCGCGTCTGGAACGGGCTGCCTAGCGACACCGTCAGCGCCATAGCCGTCGACGAGACGGACGTGTGGATGGGCACGACGCGCGGCGTGGGTAAGTTCACGCGGCTCTCCGACGACCGCAACGCGTGGGTGTCGTACACGTCGGCGATGGAGCTGACCGCGGACGAACTCGACCGGGAGTACTCCGAGACGCTTGTCTACAACGACGTGTGGGCCATCGACGTGCACGGCGACGAGGTGTGGATCGGCACGCGGATGGGCGCGAGCCAATACCACGACCGACGCGACCTGTGGCGCACCTTCACGACGGCGCATGGCCTCGCCGACAACCAGATCAGCGCCGTCTGCGTCGATGACGACGAGGTCTATTTCGCTCACGACGCGGGCGTGTCCGTGTACCACGCGACGGCGGACGCCTGGGATTCGTACTCGAACGGAGCGGGCGGGCCGCTGGACGGCGCGCGCGTCACGTCGGCCGTTGTCGGCGATGACGCGGTCTGGTTTGGCACGTTCAACCTTGGCGTCCTCCGTATCGACAAGGCAACGCGCGAATGGTCCCGCCTGAGCGTCGCTGACGGGCTGCCGCACGACAACGTCCTGTCGCTCGCGGTGGATGGCGCGTTGCTGTGGGTCGGCACGCAGCGCGGCCTCGCCCGGCACGATACGGTGACAGGCGGCTTCGTCGCGTTCACCCGTTACGGCGACTCCGAGGACGCGCGGCACATGACCGTGACGACCGCGCCGCGCGATCCCGGCGGCGCTGGCGACGCCGTCGAGGGCTACGACGGACCCGTCGTTGGGAACCGGCAGAGCCGGAAGTACCACTTCCCGGGATCGCCTACGGCGGAGCTCGTGAAGGAGTCGAACCGTGTGCAGCTGGGATCCGTGGCTGAGGCCGAGGAGGCTGGTTACGTGCGGGCGGGGAACTTCACCGAGCCCGGCTCAGGGGAACCTCGATAGCTAGGCGACGCTCGTCGGCGAGGCGTCGCGTGCCAACCCCCATCCTAACCTTCCCCCTTCATGGAAGGGGGAAGGGACTCGGGCGGCCCGTCGCGCTGAGTGGCATATTGGCCGCGCTACCGCGCGCGACCGTAGCCTAGCTCCTCCGCCGTCGTTGAGGGTGTGACCCAATCGAGCGGCTTGCCGCCACGCCACTCGGCCACGGTAGGCTGATATTCCCCGTCGTAGCCGAGGAGTTTCAGCAGGACGCGTGCGGTGATGTCGTGAAGGTGCTCGTACATGTCCTCTACATCGTCGCGCGGCCACGTGTCGTCGCCAAAGTCTACGTAGCCATCGTGCACAGCAGCACCGCGAAGGTTCTCGAGCGCTTTGGGCCAGGACTTTCCATAGGGCTTCGAATGGCTCGCCAGGTAGCCCGCAACTATCGCGGCGTCTGGCAGATCGAACCGTTTCAGCAGTCGCTCTATGCAGTTGCCGTAGCTCGGTCGTATGGTGCCGGCGCCGGAGACATGTCCTGCTACGATGCGACGATACTGGTCATCCTGCTGGGTGGTGAGGCTCAACGCATCGAGTTCTTTCCGTGCCGCCCGGATAATGCGTTTCACCTCCAGTCGCGTAGGTTCCGTGCACATGCCCGCCTTCTGAGCCTTCTTGAGCCCGAGTCCAACCAGGATACTGTCCAAGGCCAGGAAGATGCTCACGAGCCCCATCTCTCGATATTCCCCGTTGCGGCCGCTGCGGTTGAGGCGGACCATGGCAGCGTCAAGCCACGTCTCTGCCCAATATCCGCTGTTCGGGGCCTTACTGAGCAGCAGGCTGAGTGAGCCGGCGCCGGACGAAATGAGCTCTCGGCTCCTGCTGTATGTGCTGGACCCATAGCGCGCGTGGACACGGCTGCACAGCTCGCCTCTGCCGCCCCGCAGTTCCAGCCAAGGAATGCCCGCGGCGACGCCGGTTGCCATACCCAGCACGGTGAGGAGCTCAGTCGGAACCCAGTCGAGGGCCGAAACGCCGGCCGTCGGCCGATCAGAAGTGGGGCCTACCATGGCCGCAGTCACCAGGCCCGTCCCATCGCCACTCTCCAGCCGAGCCCGCAGCGCGCTGTAATCTGGGAGCGGCTGGATGAACGCGCACTTGCCATCGTGGTCAAACGGGATTGCCGCCACGCCGCACGCTGATGCCTGGTCGGTAGTCGGCCAGTCGTCAAACGGCACACCCACCAGACACGTGGGCGGCAGTCGAAACAGAAGTGGAGAAGTGAGTACGTCTACAGGATAGCCGCCGAAACGCGGCGGAAATCGCGTCAGAAAGTTCACCAACGGCAGCGTCCAGTGCGTAGCGGGCTCTGCGTCCGCCGGTGTGTACACAGAGCGCGATGGGTGGAATGAGAGCCGGACTGTATTCGCGGTGCCCACCGCCATGTGGAGGTCGAAGGGGACGTGATCGGTGGCAGATACCCACTCCCCGTCGCCGGTGTCGATGCGCACCTCTGTGCAAGGGTTCTTGCTATCGACCGTGTAGGAACCCGCGGCGCGGCCGTCGGGAGCAGGCTGGCCGGACAGAAAGCCGACAGTCCCACTGACACCCTCCACGGAGGATGGGCCGGTTCCGACTGTGAAAGTGACCTCGCCACGCCCGTCGGCGCCGAACCGGGCCGTTGCCGGCCCATTCAGCACGCCCGCAGGATTTGAGAAGTGGGCCTTCGCAGGCCCTGTGTAGGTCACCTCATCTTCGAGCCACTCGTTCACGGTCCATTGCTTGCCCACACGGTCTCCCGACCTGGCCCGGCGCCGCAGCCGCGACACTAGCGTAGCGACCCATCTAGTTAGCATTATGTAATAGTATACCGCAGGCACCGGTTGTGGCCGTAGGATGGTGGTCGCTCGTCGCCCGGCGCGTGACGGCGACAGCCCGCTCGCGAGCCGCAGTGCCGAAGCTTGGTCAGAGGCAGGTTGGGACACGGCGCGTCCAGGCACCCGTCGGCGTCAGGTCGGCGGGCGAACGCATCCCGTCAGTTGGCCGTACCGCGCCCCGTCCGCGATGTCAGGAATGCCGCAGGCAGACGGCGGCAATCGCCGCGCCCACGGCCACCCCGATGCCGATGCCCCGGAGCAGACCCTTGCGGTAGGCCGACGTCTGGCGCCGCACTTCGGCATCCGGCATGTTCTCGCGAATCCACGCGCGGTCGAACACCCGGTCGTAGATCCGGTTGCGCATGTGCAGCTGCCCGTTCCGCCCGGACGTGATGCCCGAGAGGAACAGCACGGTGACTATGCGATCCCCGTCGTCGAATCGCACGTGCTTGCCGGCGTACAGCTTCGCGTACGTGTCCAGCAGCGCGGCGCGGTCAACCTCGGAGCGCAGCATCCGCTCCCGGACGTAGACGAGATTGTCGTCCATGTCGCGCGCTCTGTCGGACAGGAACCGATCCTCGCAGACGCGGTCCACGTCGGCGTTGGTCGTGACGCCACCGGCTGCCGCGACTGCGGCGCACAGCTTCTGCGTGAGGTAGGGGTGCCCGTTCGTCCAGTGGAACACCCGCTTGAGAAGACGCCGCCCGACGTCGCCGCCACCACCCATTCCCTCGGCGAGCGGCGCGGCGTCCTCTTCCGTGAGGTCTGCCAGTTCGATGCGCGTTCCGATGTTGAACGGCGTGAGGCGCGTGTCCTCAATCAAGTCGGTGGGCGTTGCGACGCCGATGAGACAGAACGTGAGACGCGCCATCTCCGGCTCCGCCGCTCTGCGATTGTGGCACTCGCGGATAGCTGCGAAGAACTCGTCAGTAGAGAACCCGAGGCTGCGTACGACGTCGATCTCGTCTACGAAGATGACGACCGGAGACTCGCGTTCCGCCAGGACGACCGCGCGGATCGCCTCCACCCACCGAAGGAGCGGGCCCATGCTCTCGTGGTCGTCCCAGAAGTCCTCGAGTTCGTCTTCCAGGTCGAGTTGCTGCCCGATGCGGGACAGCAGGCCTCCGTACCACTGCTCGGGGTCAAGGTTCTGCCCGAACGCCGTCAGGTCCGTGACGGCGACACCGACGCCGGCTTCACGAAGCCGCACGGCGGCGCGCACCATGAGCGACGACTTACCTACCTGGCGCGACGTCAGAATGTAGCAGAACTGGCGGCTGAGGAGCGTCTCATAGAGTTCGTCGTCCGCCTCGCGCGGCACATACGACCCGGCGTCCACCGGGAGGGTGCCCCCGGTGACGTAGAACTGCTCGTCGATGTCGGCTGGTCGTGCTGTAGGCATGGAAACCCCACCAGGCTGCGCTGACGTTCCCCCTACACTACGTCGGCGGCCGGGGCTTGCGCTACACGGCCCGGGCCTCTAGTGGTTGGCTGAGCAGGTAAGCCACCCGTCGGGCTCGAACGGCCAACGCACGGCGTCGCAGACGACGCGCCAGCGGGCCTCCATATCATCGGTGTAGAGCAGCGGCAGGAAGCCCACGCTGAGATAGGTCTTGAGCGCGGGCAGCCGGAAGTCCTCGGAGTAGAGGTCGATCTTCTCGTAGCCAATGTCGAGGAACCGCGCCACGACGGCTGACGTCAGGACGCCACCCAGCCCGTGACCGGTGTGTTCCGGGTCGCAGCCGACCCACCCGACGCTGCCCCAACACGGGGTCGTCCGCTTGTAGTTGTGGCAGCACATCGCCGACGCGACGGGAGTCTTGGACGCGTCATGTACCGCGAGGAACCAGCTACGCGGCAGCACGGTCTGGAGCGCCATGTCACCATAGGCGTCAGCCCAACCGTCCCAGCCGGCGAGTTCCATGATCTCGACGTGGCGACTCTCATCGTCGGGAGTGCAGAGCCGCACGGAGTAGCCCGGTGGCGGCTGAACGGCTGGCGGCGTGGACAGGCGGGCAGTCGGCCACACCATCCGCAGCTGGGGCAGCGACCCGTCCCATTCGTCGGCGGTCATGGGGCGCATTCGAGGCGTACGACGCTGGACCCGCCCTTCTCGCTCTGGATCTCAACTTCGCAGGCTCCCGCCTCACCCAACTGGACGAGCCACTCCGCTTTCCTGCGCCCTCCGTATCCGGCGAGGTGACCGAGCTCCTGCTTCTCCGCGCCCGCGACGATCTCCGCTCCTTCGGGAAGAGCAAGCGTGGCCGAGACTCCCTTGGCGACGCCCAGGTCGACCGCGCGGCGCGTGATGTTCGTCGGCAGATAGCCGCTGTTCACCACGGCGACGGATACGCGCCATACGCCGTCACTCACGTGCTGCGTCTCATGCACACTCGCCGAGACGCGCGGCAACGCGGCAGCGTGGGCGAACGTGAAGTCGTGGATGTTCCGGCACGTCTCCTCGAGGCATTCGAACGGAGCGTTGTTCCTGAGTAGCGGACGCCATCCCCCCAACTCGACAGGGCCTAGTTGCGGGTGGTCGAACGGCGTCCATCGGATGAAGCCGTCCTCCTCGAGCGTCTCATCGGCCCAGCGGAGCATCGCGAGCTCCATCTGCTCCAAGCCTTCGTGGTCGCGCTCTTTGGACATTCGGTTCACGTCCATCGGGTCTGGATTGCCTCGCGCGCGCATCTCCCATAGCTCGTCGCAGTAGTAGATCAGACCGAGGTGGTGGTACGCCCACGTTGCGAAGTCGCCCGCGGCCTCGTAGATGTTCTTGTACAGCTCGTTGTATGAGAACATCGCGTACCCCGTGCACGCCTTGCCGTGGTTCCCGATGTCCAACAGACGCGCGACGTCCTCCTGCGGGATGTCCGCGTCGCCCTCGGTGCACGGCACGCGGATGATCGCCTCGAAGCCCGTGTGGAAACTGTGCATGCCGCCGATGTTCGGATGCGCTTTCACGAACTCGCCAACGGCGCGCGTCTCGGGCTCGGAGAACGGCCAATCGCCAGCGCCGCCCTGTTGCGACTGGATGCGCCAGTTCGACGGGAAGTTGCGATTGAAGTCCAACCCGTGCTTTGAGGGCGCCCCTTTCACCTCGACGCCGTCGAAGTTGCGTATGGAGCCTTCCTGGTAGACGCGATAGAACGGCCCGCCGTTGTCGGCGCTCGTGTCGCTGAACTGCCGCGGGATCAGCAGACGGTCGTCGTGCTCGGACACCTTCCAGCCGCCGGACGGATCCTCAATGCGCATCTGAAGGATGCGTCCGTCGCCATCCACGTCGTCTGGGTAGAGGCCGTCCATCTCCTCTTCGTGCGGATACTGCCGGGTGCCGCTGCGGACGACTCCGGGTGTCGATAGGCAGTGTTCGACGCCGTCGGGGCTCACCATCGGAATGAGGTAGAACGTCGTTGAGTCGAGCATGTCGCGGATGGCGTCGTCGGCGGCGTATCCGTCGAGGAGCCGCCAGGCGATGTACAGGCACGATGAGCACGCCGTGACCTCGGAGCCGTGGATATTCGCGTCGATGTAGAGGGCGGGTTTGCTGAGCGCGCCCCCGGTGTCGGCGTTGGTGACCGTAAGCGCCGGGATGTCCCTGCCCTCGTAGCTCTGGCCGATGACCTCGAGCGTCGCCAACGTGGGATGCGCCGCCACGCAGTCCTCCAGGAAGGCGACCATCTCGGCGTAGCGGTAGTACTTGTCGAAGCTTGGCGCTTCCATGTAGTCCCTTCGTGGCCTGCCGGAGCGTCAGACGCGGCCTGTCTCGCTTGCGAGCGCCTTCGCTTCCTCCACGGCGTCTCCGATCAGATCGCAGCCTGCCTGCCAGAAATCGCGCGAGGCGATGTCGAAGCCCATCCGGGTCACCAACTCAGCCGGCGCCTCGGACCCGCCCGCGCTCAGCAGATCGAAGTACCTGGGCACGAACGCCTCCCCCGTACGCTTGTACTGCCCGTAGAGGGACAGCACCAGCAGCTCTCCGAAGGCGTACGCGTAGACGTAGAACGGCACGCGAAAGATATGCGGGATGTAGAGCCACCACGCGGCGTGCTCCTCGCCCAACGTGAGGGAGTCGCCGTACATTTCCTGCTGTGTCTCCTGCCACGCCGCCGAGTAATCCTCGACGGTCTGCTCGCCCTCCTCGCGTCGAAGCCGGTGCGCGCGCAACTCGAAGCGGTACATCGCGATCTGGCGGAACACGGTCGCGAAGGTGTCTTCGACCTTGCCGCAGAGCAGCGCCAGGCGCTCCTCGGGCGAATCCAACGTGCTTCGTAGCTTGTCGAACACGAGCATTTCCGCGAACGTGCTCGCCGTCTCCGCCAGCGGCAGCACTGGGTGGTAGTTGAGGAGCGACTGCTTGCCCGCCAACACGTCGTGCACCCCGTGACCAAGCTCGTGCGCGAGCGTCATGACGTCGCGCGGCTTGCCCATGTAGTTCATGAAGACGTACGGGTGCAGACCCGGCGTGACGCCAGCGCAATAGGCCCCGCCCTGCTTGTGTTCGGCCAACGCGGCGTCTATCCACCGCTTCGTGAAGAACGGCTCCGCCGCGTCGCGGAGTTCCCCCGCGAAACCGTCGAAGGAGTCGAGTACCAACCCCTTCGCCTCGTCGAACGGCACGTCGGACGTGTCGCCGGTAATGGGCGCGTACCGATCGTAGTGGGTCAGTTCGTCCACGCCCAGCAGGCGCCTCTTCAGGTCGTAATACTCCGACACGACGCCGTAGTTCTCGACGCACGTCTCCACCATGGCCTCGACCACCGCGGGATCCACCTCGTTGCCCAGGTGTCGGGACGCCTCGGGGGTGTCGAAGCCACGAAGTCGGTCCTTCGTCTGCTTCTCGCTCAGCAGCGTGTTGTAGATGAAGTTGATTGCGTGAGAATCACCTGATACAATTGTGATGGTGTGTTCTGGGCCGGGCGGCCATGTGGCACGACGCTCGTGGTTGCGAGACCCTACGGCCCATTGGTTCCCGCACACTTTAGTGAACGACCGGGCGCAACGCGATAGCTTACGCCAGCTCATCTTTCGTGGGACACTGATCCCGTCCGCACATAGCCGGAGAAGGTTCATGCACAGGATATCGAAGTCAGCCCGGATGTGGGTGTGGTTAGCTATGGCGCTCGTCGGACCTGTGGTCATGGCGCAGCAGCTAAGCATCGACGACCAGAGCGTGGGCGAAGCCGACGGCTTCGTGTCATTCACCGTGTCGACGAGCGCCATCAGCGACTCGGCGATATCGGTAGACGTGATGACGAGCGACTTCACGGCCACCGCCGAAGTGGATTACACGTCGGTCTTCACGACCGTCTCGATCGAGCCTGGTGCGAGCTTCACGACGTTTGACGTGCCGATCCTGGACGATATGGACGTGGAGGGCGACGAGACGTTTGACGTCAACCTGTCCTCACCCGTGAACGCCACGATACTCCAGGGCGTCGGCGTCCGAACCGATACTATATGGCGCCACGCGTCCTCCCGTAAAACCCTGACATGTGGCGAGAACCCTGAACCTTGAGCGGCCGGGCGCGTTTGGTATAATCGTATCGGTATGTTCGGGAGGGTTAGTGGCGTGTCGACTAGACGCGCTCCCGTCTACGGGCGGGCGATGTCCGCACGACTTTTAACGACTTAACGTGATGTCCCAGGTTACACGCAGACAGCTTGCGCGGGCGGACATGCCCAGCACAGACCGGAGAAGGCTCCATGGATAGGTTCCCGTCTCGTCCGTATCGGCAGCTGTGGACGGCGCTCGTGGTGGTGGCGTTTGTCGCGGTGACGAGCGTTGCACGCGCGCAATCTGAAGTTGAGTCTAACGACGACCCGGCCAGTGCGGACGCCATCACCACGGACGGCGCCCTGTACAGCGCCGCGATCAATTCGATTGGTGATCTCGACTGGTGGAGCTTCGGCGCGACCGCTGGCGATGTCTACACCATCACGACGAGCCTGTTAGAAGGCCCGGATACCTGGCTAGACCTCTATGACAGCGACGGATTCACCCTGTTGGCGTCCAACGATGACGTCGACGAGAGTCTCGCCTCCGAGATCGTCTGGACCGCCGCGTCTACCGACACGCTCTACTTTGTGGTCTACGACATAGCGGACGTGCCTGGCGGCTACAGCCTGGCCGTGACCTCCGCCGCGGGGGCAGTGCCGGTGATCGACATCGACTCGCCAACCGCTTCAGAAGCGGACGGCTTCGTCGATTTCTCCATCACCATGGACATGGCGTACGGAACAGACATCACGATCCCGGTGGTTTCTGTCGGAGGCACGGCGACCGACGGTGTCGATTACGCCTCCGTGGAGGTCGGCTCCATCACGATCTTTGCTGGCGAGACGTTCTACGAGCTGAGCGTCGACATATTCGATGACGCCGACGACGAGGACGACGAGACGTTTGACGTGAACCTGGGGACGCCGTCCGCCGGGACGCTCGGCGTGGCAACAGGCGTCGCCACCATTCTGGACGACGACGAACCCGCCATCGTCCCGAGCCTCGACATCACAGGCGTAACGGTTGTGGAAGGCGACGACGAATTCACACCCACGACCGCCGCTGTCACCGTGTCGCTGTCCGAAGCGACGACAGTTGACATCACGTTCGACGTGGATACGGCAGACGGTTCAGCAGTTGCGGCGGAGGGCGACTACACAGAGGCAGTCACCTGGATGTACACCATCCCGGCGGGAGACACCTCCGTCGACATCGACATCGATGTCCTCGCGGACTCCATCGCGGAACCCGACGAGTACTTCGACGTGGTCGTCAGTAACATCGTCGGAGCCACCGGATTCACGACGACCGCTTCGGTGTGGATTGAGAACGACGATCTTCTTGAGCTCATCATCACGTCCGACCTCGAGGCAGACGGGTTCGTTGACTCAACCGTGTCTCCCTATCTGGTGCGTGAATACAACGACCCCGCCTCCGTGCTGACGCTGGACGTCACCGGTGGCGTTGGCCCGACGTTCACCGTCAACATCGTGAGCGCGCCGGCGCTGGGCGTCCTGGTCGACGCCACCATGGCCACTGAGCTGTACGCGGGATCGACCTTGAGCATCACGGCAGGGACCCCGGTCGATGTCGAGTTCATCGGCACTCCGCAGAACTCTACGAGCTTCGAATCTTCGGACGCGTTCATCGTCAGCGTGATGGACGATGGTGACGGCTCCCTGACCTCCGGGTCGGTCATCGTCGAACTCACCATCGAGGACGTAAACCAGCCTGTAGTGGTCGACCGTGAGGGGCTGACCTACGTCGCGTCTGGCAGCACGGCGAACATCGCTGCCGTGGACTTCGAGGACATCGACTTCGACGGCATCGACGATCCGAGCATCTACGACACGGACGGCGACAACCTGGTGTTCTCGAACCCGGTCTCCGCGTTGGGTGGGGAAGTCTGGGTCGTGGGTGGGGCGCTTCAGTACGAAGCGCCGATCTATAGCGACGTCGCCAACGCCAGCGGCCCGCTGACGGACACCATCACGTTCGAGGTTTACGACGATAGCTGGCTCGGGTCTGACCCCGTCAGCGCGGACATCTCCGTGAAGATTCAACCAGTCGCCGACATGACGTTCACCGTCTACGCCGGCGACGAGAGCTTCTGGCGCGATCTACGCGTGGGCCTTGGGCCGGAGGGCTTCATCGAGACAAGCGCCACGACGACAGGCAGCATCTCAGAGCTCACGACTGAACTCTCCCCGCCGGAAGCGCCGGGATCGTCCTTCCAGGCATGGGTCGGCGGCGAGCAGGCCCTGCTGCGGGACATCTGGGAGATCAGCTCCAGCGCCTTCGAATACTCGTGGAGCCTCTACGCCCGCACGGGATCCAGCGGGTTTGGCAACTGGCTCGAGTGGGACGGGGCGGAAGTCAACGAGTTGCTGACGCAGTTCGAAATCTACACAGGCGTCGTGCACTCCGCCACGATCGCGAACTCCGCGACGGGCGAGACCTGGAACCTAGCAGGCGAGGGTTACGGAAGCATCGAGCTAGACGACAACCAGTCGTACTACTTCGACATCGCCTTCACCCCAGCCGCCGGAACGACTTCGCTCTACGGGTCGATGAATTCGGGCTGGAACCTCATCTCCGTGCCTGGCCATGCCGACCTGAGCCCCATCGACGACCTCTCAAACGGCGCGTTCGTGTGGGATCCCTACAGCGGGTACACCGGTGTCGGCTTCCTCACGCAGGACGAGGTCCCCGCCGTCACGACGGGCGTCTTCGTGAACTCCAACGGTGGTGACTACTACCTGGACGCGGACGTTGACAGCCCCGACGTGCGGGACGTGACGCTGTACATCGAGCCGGGCTGGAACCTCATCGGCGCGCCTTCCGACGTGAACGCCGAGAGGGGCTTCCCGGTCAGCAACATCACGTCGCTCTTCGGGAATCAGGCAGCCGTCTTCGGGTTCGACCAGTGGACCGGCAGCTACGAGCTGGCCGCCGAGCTGATCTCTGGAAGCGGCTACTGGGTCTACAACGACACCGGCTTCCAGGTGGAGACGCAGCTAACGCAGCCACGTCACCTGAGCGGCGACGGTTCGTCGCTATTCCACGGCGATGCAGCTATGGTCTTCGCTCCGTCGCTTGCCTCGCTGGACTGGAGCATGCCGCTCAGCCTGTCCACGGACGACGGCGCCATGCGCACCGTCCAACTGGGTCTCAGCGACGACGCCACGGCTGGCTATGACCGCCTGGACATCGCCATGCCCCCGACGCCGCCGGTTGGCGCCTACGCCCGCCTGTCCGTTGACGTCGATGACGCCGTGGGTCAGTTGAGCCGCAGCGTGCAGCAGATGGACCGGCGTGGCACGGAGTGGACGATCTCCGCGCGCGTCGACGCGTCGGGCGTTGTCGAGTGGCAGAAGCCCAACGTGCCTGCGCACTGGCGCCTTGTCATGGACACCGGCTCCGAGGTCGTCGACATGTCAGAGCGTCGATCCGTGCGAGTCGGCGGCGGCACGCACGAGTTGCGCGTCCTGATGTCGTGGGTCGCCCCGACGGCGACGCGGCTCATGCCCAACTACCCGAACCCGTTCAACCCAGAAACGTGGATCCCGTTCGAGCTGAGCGACGCGGCGGAAGTCACCGTGCGCGTCTACGGCCAGGACGGCTCCGTCATCCGCACGCTGGATCTCGGGTACCGCGCCGAGGGCTACTACACCACGGGCGGGGACGCGGCGTACTGGGACGGACGCAACGAGTCGGGCGAGCAGGTCGCCAGCGGCGTGTACCTCTATGAGTTGCAGGCCGGTGACTACCGCGCGATGCGCCGCATGGTCATCATGAAGTAGCTCGTCACGAACAACCCTACGAACGTGCGGACGCGCCTCGCCCATGCGGGGCGCGTTTCGCTTGAGGCTACGCTACGAGCGGCGCGCGTTGAGTTGGCCCGTCAGACGGACGCGCCGCCCCCATCCCTTGCCAGTGGCGTCAACCAACATTCCGTCACCGTCGGGGGCAACCGCTACGCTCGCGGCTCCCCTCCCAGGCACGAGGAGGGTCACCAGTGTCATGGACGTGTGCTGAGAGCGCGTACACCACCGCAGCATCGTGTGGCGCGGCTGCGTGGGTGACGTCGGGGCAGTGGTCGCCGTCGCTAGCAGGCCGGGAACGCTGGACGCGTAAGCCACCCGCATGCGTTCCCGGCGGCCCTTGATGAGCGCCGTCGTCTGGTAAGCATCGACCTCGGCTGGCGAAAACATGCGCGACTCGACCCGTCCGGCGTGGGGCAAGACGGCGTGATCAACGATGAGCAACGCGCGCTCCGGCAATAGCAGCACGACGCGACCGCAGAAGTCGGCCGCAGCGCCGTCCCGCATCTCGCCCATTGCCGAGGTCGCGACCAACCGGATGCCCTCAGCGCCGTCGACGGTCACACGGCTTGTGGAATCCAACGACGAACCCAGCGCGATCCCGACGCCGTTCACGAGGACGGTATTCTTGGACGCTGGAGTGACCTCAAAGAGCTCCTCACGGCGGCCCGAAAACGTGGTGTCGAGGTACTCGCCAACGCCGACGTTCTCGATGAGACGCTCCTCGCCGACGACGCAGTGGAAGCTCAGCAGATCTCGGTGGCCGTGCGGCACCCTCGACGTGCCGCCCCGTAGCGTCATGTAGAGGGCGGGCTCCGCCGTCACATCCTCAAGCCTCGCCCAGTCCAGGCCCCGGTAGAGCTTCACGCGTCGTGTGGGCGCCTCGCCGGCCTCGTGGGGGCGTCCGGGATGGAGCGCCAGCCACTCAGCGGCGTCGGAGGCGCCGCGGCCGGCACGTCGTGTTAAGCGGTCGAGATGCCCGTCCAGGGCCTCCATCACGTCGGCCGCCCCGAAGCGGCCGGCGGCTGCGTAGTGGAACGGCGCGGGTCGCCAGCTGTTGCTGTCGCCGAAGCCGCACGCGATGCCCGCCGGGCTGAAGTCCAGCGGGAAGCGGAGCGTGTCGCGCAGGCAGCGCTGGCGCATGAGAGGGTGGGCGCGTCCCGTGGCGGCCTCATGGCTCATCAGGTACCGGAACAGGTACTTCATACCGTAGTTCCAGTAGCCGACCCCCTCGTTCCATCCGCCGTCGGAGCGTTTCGCCTCGTCTACGAACGCTGGCATGGACTCCTCGGCGAGCTCGAGGGCTCGCTGCGCCTCGGGCGCTGCGTCCAGCATCGCCAAGGCGAGCACGCCCGCTCCGCCGGCGCACACCGCGTTCCAGTTGTTCGTGCCGCCAAACCACGACGGTGAGCTCCCACCGTCGACATGGTGCAAGAATGGGCCGAGGGCGCGGCGCCGGGCGACGTCCACCATTCGTTCGCGCTCATCGTCGGACAGCGCCCCGTGAAGCACGTCGTACGCCAGAGCGATAGTGACGCTGTTCTCGCCATAGCTCAGGTCGAAGATGGCGTTCGGCTCGTAGTCGCCCTTGCGCCATGCGATCCACGACCAACACTCCCACGAATCCATCATGTCTACGTGGGCAACCACGGCGTCACGGTACATGTCGGCGTCCGTCTGCGCCCAACGAGCGAGCAGGGCGAGGACGCGTCCCTGAGTCTCACGCGCGCGTATCAGATGCTCGTTGTGCACGTTCCTGGCGTACGTGAGGGGCGGCATGTCCACGAACCGTTCGGCATCCTCAGCGACCTGCCGCGCCGCCAGCTCGAGGAAGGGCGTGTCGGGCTCCGCGCGCAGCCGGGCGAGTTCGGGCTCGCCGACGTAGAGACGAGGATGGTCGGCGAACTCCTGAGTGCCAGGCATGGGATGCTCCGTTTGCTTGGTTGGCCCAACGAGCGGCGTGGGCGCCGCCGCACACGGCAGCTTCGGACACGTTCCGACGAGACTCGGCCTATCCGGTCCAGAACACGTAGACCGGCACGCGGAAGACGAGACCAATCGACGCCCACAGCATGCCGAGTACGAAGTCGCCGACGATGAGACCGAGGAAGAACGGCACGGATCGACGATAGCCAGTGACGCCTGAGAACCGCAACACGCTCCACTTCGCCACCGACGCGATGATGAGCGGGAAGAGGATGCGCCCAATGCCCCAGCGACCGGAGATCACGTAGCCTACGGGATGGAACGGCCACCAGAGGAACTGCGTGCGGATGGCGGCGAGGACGGTTGTCAGAAGGAAGCCAACGCCTGTGAACACGAGCTCCATCGGCTGCCAGCCGGTCGGAGCCTGTAGGCGCGCGCTGAGCAGATTGAAGCCGACGCTCGCCGCCCACGTCTCTTCCGGGTACGCCTCCATCCCGAGCTTGTATGCGTCATGTAGATACGCCCACCATCCCCCAAGCGAACCGAACGCCGCCGCAAGCAACACGGCCGCCATCAGCCCTCGGGACGAGATGCGCATTCGCTCCGCCATCTTGAACGCCTCAAGCTGTATCGGCATGGGATTCTCTCGTCCCGCGGACCCGAGTATCCAGTGCAGCAGCGTGAAGCCGACCAGGTTGCGAGGGCCGAGGCGCCGCGTTCCCACGGCGTCAATGAGCGTGTAGTCGGGCGTCGCCCCGCGGAGCGTGTGGACAGCGGGCCCGAGCTCCGCGCGAATCCGCGTGATGGTGGTCGCGAGCGCGAAGTACAGCAGGAAGAAGGGGACGAGCGCCCATAGGGACATCCCCAGGTAGTGGCAGAACACGACGAGGCCAACCATGCCGACGAGGGCGGCCACCGCAGGGACTCGCACCTCGCGCGTGTCGGCGTTGTGTTCGGTCCTGAAGACGCCCGCAAAGTGTCGTCGCCCCTTCCACACCGCGAAGCAGAGGAGGGCGACCCAGCCGCCCCGCACCTGGGCTTCCGCGTACGGGAATCCGGGCATTGCGCCGAAGCCGTACGCGCTCCCGGCGACGCGCTCCAACTGCCAGATGACGTGGAACACCCACGTGGACAGGATGAGGTCCAGCGGCATGAGATACGCCATCCCCACCGCGAAGGGGTAGAACGTGCGGTACATGTAACCCATGGCATTCCACGGACGCGCGGGGAAGAAGCGCAGCAGGTTCAGTGGTTGCACCGGCACAACCGGGACGGACGGATACCACACGTGCGCCTGGTTCACCACGCTGATGAGCGCGGCCAAACCGAAGCCGATCCAGAGTACCCGGCCGCGGAACAGGGGCGCCCCGCGACCGGCGTCGAGGGCCGCCATCTGGTAGGGCAGTTCGGCGATCGGGTAGGCGAGCCGCTCGTGCGTAATCCACTGCCTTCGGACGATGCGAACGAGGCTGAACATCACGAAGATGAGCGCGACCGTGAAGCCCGTCCACGCGACGGCGCGCGGCGCCCAGGCGCGGATGTGAGCGTCCGTGTAGAGCGACGAGTCGCCCTCGTAGTATCCCCGCAGCACCTGCCGGTCCTGGACCGTGATCCATCGCGGCAGGTGGAGCCCGAACAGATTCGCCCAGTCGTTCTCCGGCGTTGCGTGCCACGTGCCGTTGCCGAGCAGCGACACGAGACACTTTATCATGTCCGTGCCGTTCAGCGCGGTGGCCGTCGCGAGCATCGTGTAGATGATGAGGACTTCGCGGCGCTCGAGGGCGAAGCGCGGCGCGTGTCGAACGAAGGCGCCGTTCAGCAAAGCCAGCACGAAGAGGATGGTGATGACGTTGCAGAACAGCGCCAGGTCGCTCAGCTCAATGTCGAGGATGCTGCTCAGCGGCGTCTGCCAGTGCGCGTTGACGAGCACCAGGAGGCACCCAACCAGCAAGGCGCGCGGCGTAGCGAACGCCGGGGCTTGGGATGTGGCGGGCGCGCCATAGCCCGCGCGCTTCGAGTTGACGGCATGTGTGGCGGCGGGTGGCACGGCACGGCCTTCGTCGGGCGGAAGAGGCGAGGGAGTGGCCGCAGTGTCGGTCCGCGCGGCCCAACGGTCAACCTGCGCCCGACGCGTGGTGTTGGCGGGCCAGCGCCGTCACGCCGTTCGTGCTATATTCCCCGCAGCTTCCCAACGCAAGACCCGTGAGACACGCCGCATGACCCCGCCCGCCACTTACTACGCCAGACACGACAGCCGGTGGCTTTGGCCGTGCGTCCTTGCCATCGCGCTGGCGTTGGTCGCCTGCGGCGAGGACGCCGACGACCCCGTCGTCGGTGACGACACCGACCCGCGCGTGCGGTTTGCGCTTGAGACGCTGGGGCCGATTCCCTACCCGTTCGACAACGGCTACAACGAGAAGCGGGTCGAGCTGGGCCGCCTCCTCTTCTTTGATCCCATCCTCAGCGGCGAGAAGGACACCGCGTGCGGAACGTGTCACCACCCGGATCTCGCGTTCGCAGACAACCGCCAGTTCGGCGCCGGCACGAGCGGCGTCGGGTTGGGCGCCGACCGGGTCGTATCACACTCCTCGGTAAGCGGCCGCGAGATAGAGCTGGAGCCGCGCAACTCGCCCACGGTGTTCAACACCGCCTTCAACGAGGACGAGTTCGGCGACCCTTCGTGGATGGGCTTCATGTTCGCGGACGGTCGCGTGCGCGGGTTGGAGGACCAGGCCAAGGGTCCGATCGCCTCACGCGTAGAGATGCGTGGCGATGCCTACGGCGAGGACGAAGAGTTCGCGACTGACCAGAGCCTGAGCAACGTGCTCGGCCGGCTTCGCGGCATCCCTGAATACAGGACGCTCTTCACCGAAGCGTTCGCGGACAACGCCGAGGCATATCCGGGCATCACCATCGTCAACCCATCGACGTACGGCCGCGCCATCGCCGCGTACGAGCGTGAGTTGGTGACGCGAAACTCCGCCTATGACCGTTACGTCGAGGGCGATGACAACGCGCTGACGGACAGCCAACTGCGCGGGCTGGAGCTGTTCTACACGAAGGCGAAGTGTGGCGTCTGTCACAGCGGCGCGATGTTCAGCGACTTCGAGTTCGTCGTGCAGGGCGTGCCGCAGGAGGGCGAGGGCAAGGACATCGTACTGGGAGACGATCTCGGGCGAGAGGAGCACACGCTGGATCCAGCCGACCGGTACGCCTTCCGTACGCCGACGCTACGCAACATCGGACTCACGGCGCCCTACATGCACGACGGCGTGTTCGACACGCTCCGCGAGGTGGTGGATTTCTACAACGAAGGGGCCCAGCCACGCCACCCGGGAGTGACCGACGCCATGCTCGACGCAGATCTGAAGGCTCCCCTCGAGCTGACGGGCGCCGAGATGGACGATGTCGTGGCCTTCATGGAGGCGCTGACCGACCCCGGCACGCTCCTGGACCCGATGCTGCTAACAGTTCCCGCCACCGTGCCCAGCGGGCTGACGCCGCTCTTCGGCGTGAAGGCGCCGTAGCGGCGAGGCATCCCAGGGACGCTGCCACGTCGGCGCCCCGAGTGGGCCGACCTCCTCCGGTGTGGTATGGTACCGAGCGCGCTCAGCCTCCCCTGCGGGGGCAATCCGTCTGCTCGCAAGGGAACAGCTGCCGAATGTCCACGCCGGAGCAACATCCGCCGCCAACGGCCACGCCCACCGACAGCGATGTGGTGGAGGCCCTGCGCGCGGTGCGACGGTCGCGGGACATCGACGCGCGCGGCGCGTCCATGGCGGGTGAGAATCTCTCGCGGCTGAACCTCGCCGCCCTGGACCTGACAGGCGCCGACCTTACCAGCGCGTACCTGTACGGCGTGAACTTGTCTCGCTCCCAGCTAGCGGAATGCCGCATGGACAACGCCGTGTTGCAGGGATCAGTACTGCAAAACGCGGAGCTGACGTCGGCCGTCCTGGCGGGCGCCGACCTCCAGTGGACCGATATGCGAGGCGTCGATCTAACACGCGTTGACCTCACCGGCGCACACATGGCGCACGCGCGACTGGCAAACGCCACGCTCGACCGGGTCGACATGTCTGGAGCCCAGGCCGCCCACGCCGGCCTGCTTGGGGTGACAATGCGTGACGCCGTGCTTCGCGGGGCGCACCTGCGCGGCGTTGACCTGCGGGGCTCGAATCTGCGCGGAGCGGACCTGGACAACGCGGACCTGCGCGGAACAGATCTCAAGGGAGCGGCGTTGCGGCAAGTGACGCTGCTGGGGGCGCTGTACGACACGACCACCGTCTTTCCGGCTCAGAGGGATCCTGTGTCCTCTGGGATGGTTCTCGTCGGGGCGGATTCCGATCTGGCCGGCCAACAGCTCCCAGGCGTTAGCCTCCTGGGCGCGGACCTGTCCCACGCCCTGCTGCGCGACGCGGACCTCACACGCGCGGACCTGCGGGGAGCAAACCTGTTCGACGCGGACCTCGAAGGGTGCCGGATGACCGACGCCGTCTACGATGCGTCGACGATCCTGAGCGAAGGCGTAGACTTGCAGGACGCGGGAGCGCGTCTAGTGGGCCGTGGCGCGTCGTTGCCGGGGGTCGCCCTCCGATGGCGGGATCTCGAGCAGGTGGACGTCTGCGACGCCGACCTGCGCGCGTGCGACCTGACCGGAGCAGACATGAACGGCGGGCAGTTCTCGAAGACTTGCCTGGACAACGCCACCCTCGACATGTGCAGTCTCCGCACCGCGTCGCTGGATGGAGCATCCCTCCGCGACGCGTCGCTGCGCGGCGCCATACTTCACGGGGCCAACCTGAGAGGGGCGGACCTCACGGACGCGAGCCTGGCCTGGACGGACCTCACCGAAGCGGACTTGCGGGGAGCCGTTCTGACCGGCGCGCATCTGGACGACACGCGGTTCCGACGCGCCCGCTACGACGAGACTACCCAGCTACCTGACTGCTTCGACGCGAAAGCCGCGGGCATGCTCCTGCCACGCCGCCGCGTCTAGCGTCAGAGGCACGCCACGGACGGCTGCGGGCATCGCCCGGCGACGTCAGGGACCGACGAGCTGCCGAGCGGCGGGCACGAACTCGCCACCCCGTACGACGGCGACGTACGCAGGCTTGAGGCAATCGCCGTGCTCGTCGAAGTACGTCGGGCCCGTGACGCCGTGGTACGCGCGCTCGAGCGTTGTCGTGCGCCCAAAGTGGTCGCGTATGCGCGCGCGATCGGGGCCTTCCTCCTCGATGGCCTCGAAGAGCTGGTTGAGGGCGTCGTACGAGAGCGCCGCCCACGTGTCCGCCGTGCGGTCATACGCCTCCCCAAACGCCCGCGCAAACTCCTGCGCCGACGGGCCGCCAATGTCTGGATGCACTATGAACGGCGTCGTCATGAGGAAGCCCTCGACGGCGTCGCCGCCCACACCGAGCAGGGCCTCGGATAGGACCGCGTCGCCGCCGATAAACGGCGTCGCGATCCCTCTCTCACGCGTCGCGCGAGCGATTAGGGCCGCCTCGTTATACAGGCCGGACACGAAGATGATCTCGGCCTCGAGGGCGTGCGCCTCGTCGATGGTCGCGCCGAAGTCGAGCGTGATCTCTCGCTCGTAGGGGTAGGCGCCTACGACCTCCAGGCCCAGAGACGCCGCCTCCTCCACGAAGGCGTCCTTGAGACCGACGCCGTAGTCGTCGTCATCGTACAGCACCGCGGCCCGCTGTAGGCCCAGAGTCGCGGACACGTAGCGAGCGATAGACCTACCCTGGTAGTCGTCGCTGTAGAGGTTGCGGAACGTCCAGTCGGACCCACGGCACACGTCGACGTTGGTCGATCCGGGAGAGAACTGCAGGATGCCGGCATCGCGGTAGATGGGCTTGCCGACAAGCGAACATGCCGAGTTGAAGTGCCCGATGACCGCGACGACCGTGGGATCGTCGGCGAACCTGTGCGCGACTGCGCTGGCCTCGGACGCCCGGCCGCGGTCATCCCCGTACACCAGTTCTATGGGCCGACCGCCGATGCCGCCGCGGGCGTTGCGCTGCACCATCGCGAGACCCGCGCCCATGCGCATCTGCTCACCCAACACCGACGCGCTACCGGTGAGGGGCAGTCCGACGCCCACTCGGATGACCTCGGCGTCGCCATCCGCCCCACACCCGTGCGTGAACGGCATCGCGAGGCACATGCCCGCGAACAACGTCGCCGCGACCGTCGCGCGTCGCATACACACGGCATGGTCTCCTGATCGGGGGCATTGAGAGTGGCCTGATGGCCACGGTCAAGCGGTCGCGCTGTTAAGTCCCGCCCGGCAGAGCATACCCCTAACCCGCCGCGTTACCAAAGGGACGTGGCGGGACGGGCGCGACCGCCTTCGCGCGTCCGGCGCCCGGCTGTTGCGGTCACCTGACGCATGACTATACTAGGTTGCGGTGACCTGTCGCCCTCGCAGGCCGCTCCGTCTCCCGTCGTATGAGCCCGTCGCACTAAGGCGACGTGTGGAGGCCCGCATGAGGTCTGTCGGTACAAGGATCGCGGCAGGTTACGGCCTGGGTCTCCTGGCTCTGCTCCTGATCGCCCTGTCGGCCTACCGTGGCACGAGCACGCTCATTGAGTCGTCGGAACGCACGCTCCACAGTCGCAAGGTGTTGCACGAGCTGAATCACCTTCTGTACCAGCTGCATTTCGCGGAGACGGCGAGCCGCGGCTATCTGATCGCCGGCGACACGTACTACGTCAAGGAGTACCAAGCAAACCGGCGTGAGAGCCATGAGACCCTCAGCCGTCTCATCGGGCTAACAGGAGACGACGCAACGCTGCCTCGGCGGCTGGAGTCGTTCATTCCAACGCTCACGGCGGTCTTCACGTCGCTAGAGCGCACGCACGATGTGAGGGACGCGCAGGGGCTAGACGTCGCCTCCACGCTACTCGCCGGGCGGGACGGCATGGAGGCTATGAACGCCGCGAGGTCGGCGATCCACGAGATGGTTGCTACGGAGCAGGACCGGCTCATCGCCCGCGAGGCGATGTCCCAAGGCGCCGCGCGCAGAACGCAGAACGTCATTGGTCTCAGCGCCATCGGGGCGCTCGTACTGCTCGGGAGCATGACGGTGCTGCTCACGCGATCGATCTCGGGGCCGCTGCGGCAGATGTCCGACGGCACGCGGAGAATCGCCGCGGGCGACCTGACGGTGGACGTCCCGCTCGTCGGCCGCAAGGACGAGATCGGCGCCCTGGCGCAGAGCTTCGCCGTGATGGTGCAGTCGTTGCGGGGTACGGCCGAGGTAGCCGGGAAGATCGCGCAAGGCGATCTCACCGCCCGCGTCGAGCCTCGATCCGACGACGATGTCGTGGGTCACGCGCTGGCTCGCATGGTGACGGACCTGGCGGCGCTAGACACTCAGAGACGGGAACTGTACGCGCAGGTGCAGGCGCACGCCGAGATTCTGGAAGAGCAGGTCGCGGAGCGCACGGAGCAGTTCCAGACTGCGAAAGAGGAGGCGGAGCGAGCCAATCAGGCGAAGTCAGAGTTCCTCTCCCGCATGAGCCACGAGCTCCGCACGCCGATGAACTCCATCCTGGGCTTCGCGCAGCTACTCGACATGGACAGCTCTCTGAACGACCCCCAGAGGAACCGCGTGAGCCGCATCCTCCGAGGCGGCAATCACCTCCTCGAACTCATCAACGAGGTGCTGGACCTGGCGCGCGTGGAGACCGGAAGGCTCTCGCTGTCGACGGAGCCGGTCGCGCTGCAGGCGCTCGTACAGGAGACCGCGGACACGATCCGACCGCTCGCCGACGACCGGCACATCAGCATCACGGGGATGGACGAGGGCAACCCGCGCGACGTGCTAGCCGACCGGACGCGGCTGCGGCAGGTGCTGCTGAACCTCCTGTCCAACGCGGTCAAATACAACCGCGAGAGTGGCAGCGTGTCGATAACGTGGGAGGACGTCTCGGACTCCCGCCTACGCCTGCGCGTCGCGGACACGGGTTCTGGCATTCCATCCGAGCGTCTCGACGAGCTGTTCGAGCCGTTCTCGCGACTGGGAGCGGAAACGACAGAGGTCGAAGGCACAGGCGTTGGTCTTGCTCTGGTGAAGGGGTTCATGGAGGCGATGCACGGGGCGGTGGGTCTCGAGACCACGTCGCCAGAGGGCAGCTGCTTCTACATTGACCTGCCGCTGACCGAGCAGGAGTCGGACACGGCGCGCGCAGACGCCGACGGAGCCACGGAGCGCATCGCGACTGCCGAGGACGAGACCGCCAGCTACGTCGTGCTGTACGTCGAGGACAACCCGGCCAACCTGCAGCTCGTCGGAGAGATCCTGTCGGAACGCCCGGACATCACGCTCATGAGCGCTCCACACGCTCGTCTCGGCCTGGAGCTCGCGCACGCACACAAGCCGGACCTGATACTGCTCGACATCCACCTCCCCGGCATGGATGGCTACGAGGCGCTCAGGACGCTGCAATCGTGGGACGCCACCTCGAGCATTCCCGTGCTTGCGCTTACCGCCGACGCGATGCCACGCGAGGTGGAACGAGGTCTGGCCGCCGGATTCGCCCGCTACCTAACCAAACCCATCGACGTGCCAGCCTTCGTCGAGGCGATCAACGCCTACCTCGGGCCCGGCGCCACCGGCACAAAGCCGTAGAACGGTGAACTGATGCAGAACGCGGACATCGGCCCCGGGGCGTCCCTGGCCAATCGTGACCTGTCGGGCATGGAGCTCTCGCAACGCGATCTTGGCGGCGCGAACTTCCACAACGGTGCCCTCACGGGGGCCCGCCTCGGCGGAGCGAATCTAGCTGGCGCTACCCTCGACGGCGCCGCGATGGTCGGGACGGATCTCTCGCGCTGCAACCTTACGGGCGCGTCCATGCGGGCGGGCGATCTGACCGAGGCGTGCCTGCACGGCGCCAATCTACAGCGCGCGGACGCGAGCGATGTCGTCGCCCGCGCCGCCCTCGTCCGAGGGGCCATCCTGCGTCACGCTTCGCTCCAACGCGCCGATCTGAGGGAAGCCGATCTACAACTGACAGACTTGCGAGACGGCAACCTGACGGGAGCGAACCTGGCGCACTCCCACCTCGACGGCGCGCGCCTCGGCGGAGCCCTACTGCGCGACGCCGACCTGACAGGCGCCAGGATGACAGGGGCGAACCTCGAGAACGCCGCAATGCGGATGGCGACGCTTGCGGGCGCGCGCCTGCGCGACGCTACGTTGCACGGAGCCGTGTTCCTTCAGGCGGATCTGCGCGGCGCCGACCTGTGCGGCGTCGACCTGCGCCAGGTCGATCTGCAAGGCGCGGACCTCGACGGCGCGCTATTCGACGCGGATACGCACTTCCCCAGGAGAGTCGACCCGCTGGAGGCCGGCGCGAAGGACATCGGGCCGTCCGCGAGCCTCGTGTCCGCGGACCTGCGTGGGCTGGACCTCAACGAACGAGACCTACACGACGCGGATCTGACCAAGGCGGACCTGCGAGGAGCCTATCTACAGAACGCCAACCTGCGGGGCGCGAAACTCGACGGAGCGCGACTCCACGGAGCTATCGTGAACGCTCGCACCAGGTTCCCCAAGGGCTTCGATCTGAAGGCGGCTGGCGTCTTCGCGGTCGATCCCAGATTCTCGTTCGCCGGGCGAGAACTTCGCTGGATAGACATGCGTGGGGTGTCGCTCGCCAACGCTCAGTTCCACAAGGCGGATCTCACGGGCGCGGACTTCGGCGACGCCTATCTCGACGGCGCGGACATGCGTGAGGCGACCCTACGCGCCGCGCAGTTGCGCTTCGCGGTGCTGAACGCCGCGAAACTCGCCGGCGCCACGCTGACCGGGGCGGTGCTGGACAGCGCCAGCCTCATGGACGCGGACCTGAGCGGAGCCGACCTCGGTTGGGCGGACTTTACCGAGGCGAACCTGTGCCATGCCAACCTCGGCGGCTCCAAGGCCGAGGGGGCCTGGTTCCGTCGCGCGCGGTACGACGCGAAGACCGTCTTCCCGGAGGGCTTTGACCCCGTCAAGGCGGGTATGATTTCGGTGTGAACAGGGGAGCGCACAGGGGGACGCCGTGGTCGGCGAAGAACAGATACTAGCCGCGAAGCTGCTGATCGTCGATGACGAACCGGCGAACGTCGAGCTGCTAGAGGAGCTCCTCGAGGGCGAGGGCTACCAGAACGTCCGCAGCCTGACCGACCCTCGCTCCGTCGGGGAGACCTACCGGGAGTGGCGACCGGACCTCGTGGCGCTGGACCTGAACATGCCGCACCTGGACGGGTTCCAGGTGCTCGACCAGTTGCGTGAGATCGACGGGCCGGACGGATACCTACCCGTCATCGTGCTGACCGCGTATCAGGACCGCGAGATCCGCTACCGAGCGTTGCGCGCGGGGGCGAAGGACTTCCTCACGAAACCGTTCGACCTCGTGGAAACGCTCCTGCGCGTGCGGAACCTCATCGAGGTGCGACTGCTGTACGACCAGACGCGGGCGCTTAACGAGCAGCTTGCCGAGTCGAACGCGGACCTCGAACGGTTCGCGTTCGTGGCGTCGCACGACCTGCAAGAGCCGCTGCGATCCGTGACGCGGTACGTCCAGATGTTGGACAAGAAGTATTCGGAGGCGCTTGATGAGACAGCGACTCGGTACATCGGCCGCGCCGTCGAGGGCACGAAGCGCATGCAGGCGCTCATCCTGGCGTTGCTCGATTACGCGCGGGTAGGCTCGCGCGGCGAGATGTTCATGCCCGTGGACGCGGGCGCCGTCGTGAATCGCGTCGTGTCCGACCTATCAGCGCAGGTTGCCGAGACACGCGCGGAGATAACGATGGATACACTGCCGACCGTGCTGGGTGACGAGCAGCAGCTCACACAGCTCTTGCAGAACCTGATCGGCAACGCGCTCAAGTTCCACGGTGAGGCGATCCCAGAGGTGCACGTGGCGGCGGAGCAGACGGACCACGCGTGGGAGTTCTCAGTGGCGGACAATGGGATCGGATTCGAGCCAGAATACGCAGAGCAGATATTCGAGATATTCCAGCGGCTGCACGGTCGCGGAAGCTATGACGGAACGGGCATCGGCCTGGCGGTCTGTCGTAAGATCGTACAGAGGCACGGCGGGCGCATCTGGGTGGACTCGCTGCCCGGCGAGGGCGCCACGTTCCGCTTCACCATCCCTCGCGCAAGCGCGCAGGGCTAGCAGGACTACACGGACGTCCACGAGAAGAGGCAGAGGCTCATGAGCGCATTCCAGGTGCTATTGGTCGAGGACAACCCAGACGATGTCGACCTGACGCAAGAAGCGTTGGAGGAAGCCGACATCGAGACGGAGCTGACGGTCGCCGAAGACGGCGTCGAGGCGCTCGAGAAGCTGAGGCCCGCTGGTGGACGCCCCGGGGAAGGCGCGCCGGGCCTGATCCTGCTGGACCTCAACCTGCCGCGCAAGAACGGCTTCCAAGTGCTCGACGAGATCAAGGCAGACCCCGACCTGAAGCGGATTCCCGTGGTCGTGTTAACGACGTCCGACGAACTGCGCGACGTGGCGGCGGCTTACGACGCCCACGCGAACGCGTACGTCGTGAAGCCCATCGACCTCGACGAATTCACGCAGGCGGTGCGCCGCGTCGTTGAGTTCTGGGCAGAGATAGCGCAGCTGCCGCCCGCGTAGCGCGTCAGTCGCCTGTGCGGTGGCTCAGGAACCACGCGTACAGCTCTGGATTGTTGTAGGTGGCAGTCCACGAGTCGTGCTCGGCTTCCGGGTACACGGTGTATTTCACGTCCCCGCCGGCGGCCCGTAGCGCGTCTACCATCGCCTGAGACTGTTCCGGCGCCACGACGCTGTCCTTCGCGCCGTGGAAGTTCCACACCGGCACGTCCCTGAGCGCGCCAACCTCGCCGGGATCGCCGCCTCCGCAGATCGGCGCCACCGCCGCGAAGAGCCCAGGGCTGCGGATGGCGAGCGCCCACGACCCGTAGCCGCCCATGCTCAGCCCGGTGAGGTACACACGACTCTCGTCGACGTTGTGTGTCCTGACCACATCCGCGAGCAACGCCTCGACCGCTTCCAGTTCATTCGTCCACCAGGAACGCTCGGCGCACTGCGGCGACACCGCGATGAACGGGAAATCCCCGAGCGCCTCCGCTACCTTGGGGATGCCGTGCTTCTTCACGTCGTTGATGTCGTCACCACGTTCGCCGGCGCCGTGCAGGAACAGGATGAGTGGGTGTCCCGCGCCCTCCGGGTCGTAGTCGGTCGGGAGATGCAACAGGTAGTCGAGTCGTACCGTCTTCGTCACCTCGCCCTGAAAGACGCGCGCTTCCTGCGCGCCACCGGGCGCCGAGACGATGGATGTGAGAAGAGCCTGGTAAGGGGAGGTCACGTGTCGGCGCCTTTCAGTAGGTGAGTGTCGATTGCGTCGCGGCCGTCAGTCGCCCGCCAACGCGACGGCCCGGCCCGATCGGATGGACTCAAACGCCGCGTCGATGGTGCGCATCTGCCCGACGCTGTTCTCGGGCGAGATGCGGTGCTGCTGGCCGGTCGTGAGACAGTCGCACAGGTGCTGCAACTGGTTCTCGAACTGGAACACCGGGTCGAATTCGATGCGCTCCACGCCAGCGCGTGTGTGGACCTCCAGCGCGGTCGCTGAGTTCTCGTTGTTCCACACGCGGTCGATGTGGATCATGCCCGTCGTCCCGCAGATGTCGGCGTAGTGCGCGTCCCACGACGTCCAGCCGACGCTGATCTGTGCCACGCCGCCGCCAGGGAATACAAGCTGCGTGAACGTCGCGTCGTCCACCTCTGGCCCGAACGTGCCTGAGCTGAAGACGTTCACAGGGTCGGCGTCGAAGATCCACCGCGCGTGATGGATGTTGTAGCAGGCGAGGTCGTAGATGCTGCCCCCGCCCTTCGCCTTGTCCCATCGCCAGTTCGTGCCGGGTTGGCGGTGCGCCGGGTCGCCAGCCATGCAGAAGGTGCTGCGCACGTTCGTCACCTCACCGACGACGCCCTCGTCGACGAGCTCCTTCGCCTTCAGGTGCATCGGGTGGTGTCTGAACTTGTACGCCTCGGCGACAAGCACGCCGTTGTCGCCAGCGGCCGCCACGAACGCGGCCGCCTCGTCGCCCGTCGACGTGAACGGCTTCTCGCACAGGATCGCGCGGACCTGCTGCGACTCCGCGATGGCGATGCCCACTTCGGCGTGGTACACGCCCCACGTGCAGATGACAGCGATGTCGAGCGCCTCCGCGGCCAGCATCTTGGCGAGGTCCGTGTACCGGGCCTGGACGTCGAACTCGTCCGCGAACCGATCCGCGGCCTCCCGCGAGACGTCACAGACGGCGACGAGACTCGCGTCCTCCACCTGTCGACACGCTCCGCCGTGCGCCCGTGCGATTCCTCCCGCGCCTACGATCCCTACTCGGTACGGCTCCCGTGGCATGGCGGCGACTCCTATGGGCTGACACGTCTTACCGGCGCGCGTCGCTAGCTTACGCGCGATACAACGCCGACGGAAGGCGCGGCGCGCATCTCTGGGTCGACACATTTCGTGCGCGTTGCCGGACAGCGCCTCGTATCCTATACTCGTTCGGTATCGGCCGCGCTGTCTATGGAAGGTGAGGAGATGACCCGACGCATTTTACCGCTGGCGGCCCTGATCGTCGCCGTTGCGGGCTGCGCTGCGGCGCCGCGCCAGCAGGCGTGGTCGTCTGGCGTCGCTGATGTCTCGCCCATACCCCAGGCGCCCGCGTTGCACGCCGCCCCGGCGCCTGCGGCGAACGCCCAACGCAGCGCGGTCTCTCCGGGCAGCGCGTCGCTCGCGAACATCCCGGACACGCCGCCTACGGACACGTCGAATGCCCCTGGCCTGGCGTATTCGCTGGGCGACGACGACTGCTACTTGCAGCGCGGCTCCGACGGTGTCGTCCGCGGTCGTGTGACAATGGCGATGCCCGGTGGCGGCGTCGGCCCCCGTCTGCTCGCGAAGATGATCAACGCTACACTCGGCACCGAGCTCGACATCGACATCAAGAGCGCGGAGGTCGGCGGTCAGGCGCTGCTGACGACGAGCGGGTCCGGCCGCATCCTGGTGCGAGGTCACCCGACGACCGCGCCCGACCCACGCGACGACGGCAGCGGTGGCGCAGTGGCGGACGATCACCCGTTGCTGACTACGCCGTTTCTCATCACGATCAAGCAGCGAGATGCCCGACCGCGCGCAAGCGCAGCCCGGCGCAGCGCGCGTCCCACGGCAGACGAGTACATCGCGTCTGTTCGCGGCGACTACCCGGTTCCGCGACCCGGGCCAGACGCCAGGCGACTTACTGCGCAGCAGGCCAAGCTGTGGGTGAATCTCATCGCCTACGCCATCAGCGTGTCGGGGCGCGGTCTCGTGCACATGTCTGCGGAGAGCGACCCGCGAGGCCCCGATGCGAAAGCGCCCGGCTATCTAGGCACGCTCAAGACCACGCCAGACGTGCCCGCTCGATGAGCGAGGAGGAGAAGCAGGAAAATGGGGCGACGCGTTGCTAGCACGGTTGCGGCGTTGGCACGTCTGCTGTGGCGCCCTGGCGTTGAGGCCAGGATCGCCCGCTCCTCAGTCGTTCTCACCGAAGGAGCGACCACGTGACGAAGTCGCTCGCCGTCTGGGCGCCGATACTGACCTGCCTCTGCGTCGCGTGGGTCGCGCGCGCCGACACGGTGTTCTTCCCGTTTGACGACCCGGAGGAGTTGCGTAACTGGGAGTCGGCCTCTGGCGAGTTGGTGGACCTCAGGGACAGTTGGCGGATCGAGGACGGCGTCCTGAAGATCAGCGATGGGTCGGCCAATGCGGTAGGTCGCGTAAAGAACCTCGAGTTTCACCACGGCGTCATCGAGTACCGCATGCGGTGGGTGGGGCCAACGCCCGTCCTGGCGGAGTCAGGGGTCGTCTACCGCATGCGGAGGCCACCGCGAGACCCAAACTTCTTGGACGAGAACCCCTTGGAGAAGTCGCCCGGATACTACCTGTACCACCTCACGCCCTGGATCGGAGCGCCGGACGGCGGCATCCACTGGAACCACCTGAACGGGAGCCCCCCGCAGGGCCTGAGTTTTGTCCGTCCGCTGCCCTTCTGGGACGGGGCCGCGTTCGACGGGTGGCACGCGGTACGCGTTGAGGTAGCCGGGAACGACCATAGCATCTCGATCGCTGTCGAGGGGGATCCTCAACCGTTCCTGCGCATCTCCGGCCGTCGTCAGGCGGTGTACTACGACGACAGCGCAGAACCACACTTCTCCTGGGCGGGCCTGGACGGTTACGACGACAGCCCGCTGCTGCCAGAGCCGGGAGACGTGGGGATCCTCTACTTCATGCAGGACGAGGCGCGGGATTTCGAGATCCACTTCGATGACTTCCGTGTGACGACGACGCTCCCGGTCGAGGAGGCGGGCGCGACCGCGACAACGTGGTCCGCCGTGAAGCAGTCGGCCGGCGTCAGGTGACGACGTTGCGCGGCCGCCCCTCGAGGAAGGCGATGACGTTCTCAACGGCTCCCTTGCCGAGGTACGCCGCGCCTTCCGGCGTGAGGTCCGCGCAGTGCGTCGTGAGGACGACCTGCTGGCACGCCAGCAACGGGTCGTCCTCCGGGAGCGGCTCCTCCTCGTAGACGTCGACCCCAGCGCCGCCTAGATGCCCGGAATGCAGCGCCGACACCAGCGCCGACGTGTCCGCAACGGCGCCTCGCGCGCCGTTCAGGAACAGCGACCCCGGCTGCATCAGCGCGAACTCCCGCTCTCCGAGCATGTGGAAGCTGTCGTCGGTGAGTTTCACGTGCGCGCTGACGACGTCAGACATGCGGAGGAGTTCGTCTAGCTCGACGTACTCGACGCCCAACGCCTTCGCGCGCGCTGGCGATGGGTTGAACGTCCACGCGACGACGCGCATCCCGACGGCGCGGGCGAGTCTCGCCATCTCCGCGCCGGTGGCTCCGGTGCCGATGACGCCGAGCGTCTTCCCTTGCAGCATGACGTTGTCGATCTTCGTCCAGCGGCCTGCGCGCAGCTCCGACGTGTAGAACGCGGCGCGCTTCGCCACCGCGAACATGAGCCCGAACATGTGCTCAGCGACGACCGGCGCGGTGTCACCCGGCTGGTTGCACACGACAACGCCACACTCGCGCGCGGCGTCGAGGTCCACCATGTCCGTGCCGATGGAGCAGCTGGCGATGAGTCTCAGCTTGGGAAGGCGACGGATGACATCGCTGGGCCACTTCGTGATGCCCCACGAGTTGATGATGACGTCGGCGTCCGCACACCGCGCCACCTTGACGTCGTCCGTGTCAGGGATGTCCGCGTGTAGGACGACTTCCCCGTAGGCGTCCAAGCGGCCGAGGTGCTCGCTGTTGGCGATGAGGGCCGGGTGATCTCCGGGCGCGACGATGCGGACGGGCGACGATGGGGGCATTCCGGTCTCCTGCTGATGGTCACGTGGGCACGATCCTACTCGCTGAGGGCCGCCAGACGGAAGCTGTGCACGCGCCGGGGCACACGCTGGGCACACCGCAGGGCACACAACGACCGGCCCGAGGGCCGGTCGTTGCGGTTCCGAGAGACGTCGCGAGATGGCTGGGCGCCTACTTCAGCAGCAGGAACCGGCGCGTGTCCGAGAACTCTCCCGCCTGGATGCGGTAGTAGTACACTCCGCTGGCGGACGTCTCGCCCAGTTCGTTGCGGCCGTCCCAGTACACCGCGTCGTCCCTGCTGGCGTAGGCTCCCGGCTCGCGGTAGCCCAGGTCGAACGTGCGCACGAGGCCGCCGTGGGTGTCGTACACCTGCACGGTCACGGCGGACGCTTCGGCTAGCTCGAAGGGGATCCACGTCTCGGGGTTGAACGGGTTCGGATACGCTGGCAACAGACGCGACACGTTGGGCGTCACGACGCGGCCGAAGTCCAGGTCGCGCAGCGGCAACACGGCCTCCGTGGCGCGTCCCTGACGATCGACGAGCGTCACGCGCGCCGACGTCAGCGGGTTGTGCGTCTGCCACGACGCGCCTCTGCGACGGAACGTGACCGTCGTCAGCACGCCTGAGCCGGACACGCCGTCGGCCGACATGTCGGCGCTCACGCGCTCGACGCTGCCGCCGTAGGTCTCCGGCGCGAACGTGTAGACCGACGCGTCGTCGGTAAGCAGCGCGCCGTCGGTGAGATCCACGACATCTGCCCCGGCGTCGTCGTATGCGAGCCGCAGGTGGTAGCCCTGCATCTCGCTGACCCCGTCGGAGAGGATGTCGAGGTGGAACACGCCGTCCGCGTCGCCTGGACGTAGCGCCGTCCGAAGGCCGACGACCGGCATCGGCTGAGCGGGCGCGGCGGCAACGGCTCCAATCAGGTCAGGCAGTAGCGGCCCGTCCGCAAGCCCCTGCGCGACGAAGATGAGGTCCAGCAGGTCGATGACGCCATCCTCGTTGATGTCGTTGACCGCGATGGACGCATCGACCTCCAGCGTCGTGCCAAACGCCGTGGCGAGCAGCACGAGGTCGACGATGCCGTTCTCACCATCGTCGTTCAGGTCCGTCGCCTCCTTGCCCGCCCGGCGGGCGGCGGCCTCGGCGTCGGAGGCGGCTTGCGCGGCGCGCGCTGCGGCGGCCTCCGCGGCCTCGGCGGCAGCTAGGGCGTCGGCGTCGCCGTCGGCGGCTTTCGCGGCGGCTTCGGCTGCCCTCTCCGCGGCCCGCTCGGCGCGGGCAGCGGCCTGGCGGGCGGACGCAGCGGCGTTACGCGCCTCGTCCTGCGCGCCCTGTGGCGGCAGCGCGGCGGCTTCTTCCGCGGCCTCCTCCGCTTCGACGGTGTCGGTCTCGGCGCCCAACACGGCGGCGTCCAACGCGGCGTCAATGGCCTCCAACGCCTCGTCGAGCGCGGCGTCGATGGCGGCCTCGGCGTCCGCTGCTGCTTGCTCAGCTTCCGCCAGGGCGGCGTCTGCCGCCTCCCGGTCGGCTGCGTCGCCGGATTCCGCGGCGCGTTCCGCCGCTCTCTCCGCGGCCTCTAGCTTGCGCTCCGCTGCCCTGGACGCGTTCTCCGCCACGAGTTCAGCCGCCTCGGCAGCCTGTTCGGCGGCGCGTTCCGCGGCGTCCAGATCAAGCTCCGCCGCGCGACGTCGACCCACGTCGCGGGACTCGAAGGCGGCTTCGAGCGCCTCGGCGACGTTCTCCGCCTCCTCGGCGACCCGGTCGGCGGCCTCCAAAACGCGCTCAGCGGCTTGGAGAGCAGCGAAGACGGCCGCGTCGGCTGCGTCGTCGCCACCATCTGCGGCGGCGTCCTCGGCCTCGTCGTCTCCGCCGTCGGCGCGTGAGCGTCCGTTGGCGGCGCGTTCCGCCGCGCGATTGGCTTCCCGCGCCGCTTCATGCGCTGCCCGAAGCGCCTCATCGAGAGCTTCGAGCTCCTCGTCGTCGGAGAGGTCGCCCAGAGCGTCGATGGTCGCCGTCACGTCGTCGATGGCGCGCTGGGCGTCCTCCGCGGCTTGGGTGATGTCCTCGACGATGGAGTCGATGTCTTCTTCCAACTCGTCGGTATCCTCTACCAGGTTCTCGATGGTCTCCTCGGCAGCCTCGGCGAGTTCCTCGGCGAGCTCGAAGTCGCCGGCTTCGCCTGCGGCCTCGGCGTCTGCGATGAGAGCGTCGATCTCCGCCAGGACGTCCGGCGGCAACGCGACGCCCAGGTCGGTGGCTTCGCCGACGACATCCTCTAGCTCGCGCACGACGTCGTTGATGTCGTCGCGCGCGTCCAACTCGCCGAACGCCATGTCGAGGGACTCGTTGGCCTTCTCGACCAGCGTCGCCGCGTTGTCCAGGTCGCCTGCTTCCAGGGCTGCCGCCGCCTCGTCCAGCAGCGCGGATATGTCCGCCTCTGCCTCGGCGACGAGGTCAGCGGCCGCGTCGGAAGGATCGCCCGCGAGACGCTCGAGGTGGGCGCGTGTGCGCTCGATCCCTCGGGCGATTCTCTCGTCGCGGTTCTCGTCGTGCTGGACATCGTCGCGCAGGTCTTCGAGCAGGGCCTCGGCGTCGTCCGTGAGGGCCTCCGCCTCTTCGAGGTCACCTTCCTCCGCGGCCGCGGCGGCTTGCGCGAGCAACTCGTCGACAAGGACGAGCACCTCGTCGGGGATGTCCGTCCCGACTGCGCCCGCGCCGTCGCGGATGTCATCCAGCGCGTCCATGCTGTCAACAACGTCCGTGCGAACGTCCGTGCTCGCGTGGAAGTCGTCCATGAGGTCGTCTAGCGCGTCCAACGCCTCTTCGGCGGCTGCCACCTCGTCGGCGGTCAGGGCGGCGTCGGCAGCGGCAATCAGCGCGTTCATCTCCGCGAGCAGGTCTGTCACGAAGTCTGGGGCGTCGTCAGGCGCCGTTGCGGCTAGCCGCGTCACGCGTTCCGTCGACTTCGCCAACTCGCGGGCAAGGTCGTCGGCGTCCTCGTCGAAGTCGTCCGACCCCTCGCGCAACTCGTGCATGGCCTCTTGGGCGTCGTGAGCAAGCTCCGCGGACCCCTCCACGTCGCCTTCCGCCAGCGCGGCCTCGGCGTCCGCGATGAGGGCAGCGACCTGCGCCAACACCTCGGCCGGCACCTCAATGCCTGCGTCCGCGGCCGTCGCGCCGATGTCCGCCAACTGCTCCGAGGCCTGGGCGAGTTCGAGCGTCGCTCCGAATTCGCTTCGCAGGCCGTCGATAGACTCCTGAGCATGCTCGAGCAGGTCTTCAGCCGCGTCGACGTCGTCGCTCGCGAGTGCGTCGTCCGCGTCGGTCAGAGTCGCCAGGATCGCGTCGACGCGGTCAGCTTCCACCGGGAAGCCTAGCTCGTCCATCTCCGTCGTCAGGAAGTCCAGACGATCCGCGGCGCCTTCCAACGCGCGCGCGACACGCGCGGCGTGGCCTGCGGCTACGCCCGTGTGCCCGGGCGTCTCGCCGTCGTCCTGGTCCTCGTCGCCATCATCGGGATCGATGTCGGGTTCTGGGTCACCGGGTTCCGGGGTGGCGTCGTCAGGCCGTCCATCGTCGTCGCCACCGTCCGGTTCGGGCAGGTCTGGCTCGACAGGCGGTGTGTCGTCGGGATCCGTCGGCAAGTCGCCCGGCTCCTCGCCGTCTGGACGCGGGTCGACCGGGAACGGACCGTCGGGACCAATCGGGCCGCCACCCGGCGCCTCGCCGTCGTCATCGTCGCCGTCTGGACGCGGGCCGTCCGGGTCGTGTGGGCGGCCGTCATCATCGGGACCTGGCGCGCCCGGGTCGTCGGGGCGTCCAGGCGGCCCGTCGGCGCCATCGCCTATCCCGTCACCCGGGTCGATGGTGTCGCCGTCGAGATCGTCGTCGTTACCGTCGCTGTCGTCGTCGTCTGCCTCATCGTCGTCCGTGTCCTCGGCGTCGGCGTCATCGGTAGCGTCGCCGTCGTCTTCTTCGACGTCGTCCGTGTCCTCGGCGTCATCGTCCTCGACGTCGGCATCGACGTCGTCCGTGTCCTCGGCGTCGTCGTCCTCAGCATCGTCGGCGTCGTCTTCCTCGGCGTCATCTT